>NZ_CP014749.1:0-1795000 GCF_001592395.1 Geobacillus sp. JS12 | reverse complement strand
CTTGGGGTTGTAGGACCGCTCACGATGGGAGTGAGAAAGGAACGGGGTAGACGAACCGGTCTGGAACGGCCGGCCAGAGAAGGTGAGAGCCCTGTAGTCGAAACTTCGTTCCCTCCCGAGCGGATCCTGAGTACGGCGGGACACGAGGAATCCCGTCGGAAGCAGGGAGGACCATCTCCCAAGGCTAAATACTCCCTAGTGACCGATAGTGCACCAGTACCGTGAGGGAAAGGTGAAAAGCACCCCGGGAGGGGAGTGAAAGAGAACCTGAAACCGTGTGCCTACAAGTAGTCAGAGCCCGTTGATGGGTGATGGCGTGCCTTTTGTAGAATGAACCGGCGAGTGACGATGGCGTGCGAGGTTAAGCCGGAGAGGCGGAGCCGCAGCGAAAGCGAGTCTGAACAGGGCGTCAAGTACGTCGTCGTCGACCCGAAACCAGGTGATCTACCCATGTCCAGGGTGAAGGCCGGGTAACACCGGCTGGAGGCCCGAACCCACGCACGTTGAAAAGTGCGGGGATGAGGTGTGGGTAGGGGTGAAATGCCAATCGAACTTGGAGATAGCTGGTTCTCCCCGAAATAGCTTTAGGGCTAGCCTCGGGTTTAGGAGTCTTGGAGGTAGAGCACTGATTGGGCTAGGGGCCCAAAACGGGTTACCGAACCCAGTCAAACTCCGAATGCCAATGACTTATGCCTGGGAGTCAGACCGCGAGTGATAAGATCCGTGGTCGAGAGGGGAACAGCCCAGACCGCCAGCTAAGGCCCCGAAGTGCACGTTCAGTGGAAAAGGATGTGGAGTTGCAAAGACAACCAGGATGTTGGCTTAGAAGCAGCCACCATTTAAAGAGTGCGTAATAGCTCACTGGTCGAGTGACTCTGCGCCGAAAATGTACCGGGGCTAAACGTGCCGCCGAAGCTGCGGGATGACCGTTGGTCATCGGTAGGGGAGCGTTCTAAGGGCAGAGAAGCCAGACCGGAAGGACTGGTGGAGCGCTTAGAAGTGAGAATGCCGGTATGAGTAGCGAAAACAGAGGTGAGAATCCTCTGCGCCGAAAGCCTAAGGGTTCCTGAGGAAGGTTCGTCCGCTCAGGGTTAGTCGGGACCTAAGCCGAGGCCGAAAGGCGTAGGTGATGGACAACAGGTTGAGATTCCTGTACCACCTTCTTCCCGTTTGAGCGATGGGGGGACGCAGGAGGATAGGGCGAGCAGGCGGCTGGAAGAGCCTGTCCAAGCCGTGAGGCTGATCTGCAGGCAAATCCGCGGATCATAAGGCCAAGCGGTGACGGCGACGGAGTGATCCGGAAGTCCCCGATTTCACACTGCCAAGAAAAGCCTCTAGCGAGGGAAGAGGTGCCCGTACCGCAAACCGACACAGGTAGGCGAGGAGAGAATCCTAAGGCGCGCGGGAGAACTCTCGTTAAGGAACTCGGCAAAATGACCCCGTAACTTCGGGAGAAGGGGTGCTCTTTGGGGTGAAGAGCCCTGAAGAGCCGCAGTGAAAAGGCCCAAGCGACTGTTTATCAAAAACACAGGTCTCTGCGAAGCCGAAAGGCGACGTATAGGGGCTGACACCTGCCCGGTGCTGGAAGGTTAAGGGGAGCGCTTAGCGGAAGCGAAGGTGCGAACCGAAGCCCCAGTAAACGGCGGCCGTAACTATAACGGTCCTAAGGTAGCGAAATTCCTTGTCGGGTAAGTTCCGACCCGCACGAAAGGTGTAACGACTTGGGCGCTGTCTCAACGAGAGACCCGGTGAAATTATACTACCTGTGAAGATGCAGGTTACCCGCGACAGGACGGAAAGACCCCGTGGAGCTTTACTGCAGCCTGATATGGAATTTTGGTATCGCTTGTACAGGATAGGTGGGAGCCTGGGAAGCCGGAGCGCCAGCTTCGGTGGAGGCGACGGTGGGATACCACCCTGGCGGTATTGAAATTCTAACCCGCACCCCTTAGCGGGGTGGGAGACAGTGTCAGGTGGGCAGTTTGACTGGGGCGGTCGCCTCCCAAAAGGTAACGGAGGCGCCCAAAGGTTCCCTCAGAATGGTTGGAAATCATTCGGAGAGTGCAAAGGCACAAGGGAGCTTGACTGCGAGACGGACAGGTCGAGCAGGGACGAAAGTCGGGCTTAGTGATCCGGTGGTTCCGCATGGAAGGGCCATCGCTCAACGGATAAAAGCTACCCCGGGGATAACAGGCTGATCTCCCCCAAGAGTCCACATCGACGGGGAGGTTTGGCACCTCGATGTCGGCTCATCGCATCCTGGGGCTGTAGTCGGTCCCAAGGGTTGGGCTGTTCGCCCATTAAAGCGGTACGCGAGCTGGGTTCAGAACGTCGTGAGACAGTTCGGTCCCTATCCGTCGCGGGCGGAGGAAATTTGAGAGGAGCTGTCCTTAGTACGAGAGGACCGGGATGGACGCACCGCTGGTGTACCAGTTGTCCCGCCAGGGGCACCGCTGGGTAGCTATGTGCGGACGGGATAAGCGCTGAAAGCATCTAAGCGTGAAGCCCCCTCAAGATGAGATTTCCCACCGCGTTAGGCGGGTAAGATCCCTCGAAGATGACGAGGTCGATAGGTCCGAGGTGGAAGCGTGGCGACACGTGGAGCTGACGGATACTAATCGATCGAGGGCTTAACCTAGTGAGAAAAGTGAAAGCGCCGCGATTAGCTCTCGAAGCCAAATGTTCTTCACCCGCAGGGGTGCTTGCACCCCGAGGGGGAAGGTTATTTGGCAGAAGAGAGCTAGGCGCTGGAACTGGACAAAGAAAAGCGCAGGCGAGCGGCTTCTTCCGACGGTTATCTAGTTTTGAAGGAATGAATTCTTCTCATGATGCGGAAGTAGTTCAGTGGTAGAACACCACCTTGCCAAGGTGGGGGTCGCGGGTTCGAGTCCCGTCTTCCGCTTCCCAATATGCGCTCGTAGCTCAATTGGATAGAGCATCTGACTACGGATCAGAAGGTTAGGGGTTCGAATCCTCTCGAGCGCGTTTATTAATGAATTCTAAAAAAGATATTGACAAAAAAACAATTAGCGATTATATTCTTAATTGCAATCATTGTTGAGGACAAGTTTAATGATATCGATCATGCGGGTGTAGTTTAATGGTAAAACCTCAGCTTCCCAAGCTGAAGTCGTGGGTTCGATTCCCATCACCCGCTTTCCTTTATTTTATCGCGAATATCGTGGAGTATTATGTTCTATTGATGATGCTCCAGCAACTTGGACGGAATAATGAGAGTGTCATGATTGCTATGTCCCAGTAGCTCAGTAGGATAGAGCAGCGGCCTTCTAAGCCGTCGGTCGGGAGTTCGAGTCTCTCCTGGGACGCCATTTCCATACGAAAAGAACGCGCAAAAGGCGCTGGAACGAAGTTCTCCGATCGCCAGGGAAGAAGATTGATTCCATGTGCGATAGGGGAATTTTTTATTTGGTTATAAGAGCCGACAGTGGGAATATTGGCGTGTTCTGTCGATGATGTCCCAGCAGCTCAGTAGGATAGAGCAACGAGCAAAGGCTTCTATGAAACAACTGCGAGTTGCCCCGACGCATCGGGCTTCTTCGAATCGGCTTGTAGAGGAAGGGGCAGCGGAATAATGAGAGTGCCATGTTTGGTATGTCCCAGTAGCTCAGCAGGATAGAGCAACGAGCAAAGGCTTCTATGAAACAACTGCGAGTTGCCCCGACGCATCGGGCTTCTTCGAATCGGCTTGTAGAGGAAGGGGCAGCGGAATAATGAGAGTGCCATGTTTGGTATGTCCCAGCAGCTCAGCAGGATAGAGCAACGAGCAAAGGCTTCTATGAAACAGCTGCGAGTTGCCCCGACGCATCCATCTTCTTCGAGTAAGCTTGTAGAGGAAGGGGCATCGGCCCTAAGCCGTCGGTCGGGAGTTCGAGTCTCTCCTGGGACGCCATTTCCATACGATTCGTTCGGGTTAAAATCCTCAAAACCCTTGATACGGCCGCGTTTGCGGTCGTTTTTCATTTTTTTGGGAATCTCGAAAAAACGATAGGATCCGAAAAAATTTTGCACGAATTTTGCGCGGTGATCACAGGGCATTATAGAGTTCCATCATGGTTTGATCTACCTGTCGCGATTCTTTTTGTTCCTTCTCGTCTATGATGTGAGAGTAGAAATCTTCATTTGAAAGAGCGTGCAAACGTTCCAAAAGAATGCGCAAAATCCAGAATAATCCGTAAAAATTTTGCGCATGATTTCCGAATCCTCCTGAAATAATTTGAAAAAGGGATTCTGAAATAATGTGCTAATTTACATTAGGATATTATGAAGAGGTTCATCACAAAAAGATGTACTTGACTTTTAAAGACAAACATGATAGCGATGTTGCTCAAAGAGATGTGTGGTATAAAAAGGAAAAATGCTGTTTTCCTGAATCCGTGATAAAGACGCGTTCAAACTGCCAAGAAAACTTGATAAATCAACAAATATTGTGCTCAGGGTTCTTCACCTAATAGGTGAATATTCGGAATTGAGTTGATACTTTGGCATGATTG
This sequence comes from Geobacillus sp. JS12, assembly GCF_001592395.1. NCBI lineage: Bacteria > Bacillati > Bacillota > Bacilli > Caryophanales > Anoxybacillaceae > Geobacillus > Geobacillus sp. JS12. Next base: position 1,790,489 of record NZ_CP014749.1, on the reverse strand, counting down.
GGTTTTCCAACATTTTTGATACACTTCTGTCACGGATTCAGGTTTTTGATTTTCTCTACCATAATCGTCTTTCTTTGTCAAGTACACTTTGTGGCGAAGAGCCTGATTTTTTCGCATCTGCTTGTCAAGTACATGTTGTGGTGAAGAGCCAATAATCAACAACCGTGCTAATTTTTAGTTTTTCGTTTTTTATATAAAGCCAGACTGATTGTAGAGGCAATCAGTCCGCTGCTAAAACTCACTCTAAGTACATTTATAATATATTCGGGTATTTCTTTATACTCCGTTGTTGTCACCCCTCCTGACATATATGTTACTGTTTTATAGGGGACAAATATCAATGCTAAAGTGATTCCTATGACAAAACCGTACATAAAACCTTTTTCAATAAAATTATTCAAGACTCATTTCTCCTCTCCTATGTATGTGTCACCAAACCATTCACAAGGAGGTTCATGTCTCATGAATAGACTAGCACATCATCAAGGAATCCACAAGTTTTTCATAACGTTAGGGTTGGCGCTTTATTTCTCGAAACCTGTGATGAAGCATCTCGTTCATATCGTGGATGCGATGGTGACGAAAGGTTTTTTAGGGACGTTGACCGATCTTCATCATGGGAGCTTTCATCCGAACCATCGCACGACACACAGGCATTTTTTACGAAAAGCCCTTGAGCAGAAGAGACGTTGCTGTGCAAACTCCAGCAGTGGATCCTTCGTCGTGTCGAACGCAGCTCGAAACGAGAGAATTCCCCCTTTTTGTTTCGATCGATGATACGATTTGCCAAAAAACGAAGCCCTCGTCACGGGCAACACACGCCATTCAAAGGTGTGATTGGCACGATTCTCACACAGAGAAAAAGTCGATCTGGGGACATTCTCTCGTTTGGCTCATGGTTCATACGATGACTCAAGCGTTTCCTTTTGCCTTTCGCCTCTACGACAAGACGGCTGGGAAAAGGTCGCCCTGTTTATGTGCTCATGGACTCTTGGTATCCATCCCAAAACGCTCGTGGAAGCTTGTCTGAAAAAGGGATTCCACGTGATTGCGATGCTCAAGACGAACCGAATTCTCTACCCGAAAGGCATCGCCATCCAAGCGAAGCAGTTTGCCCGCTATATCGAACCAAATGACACCCGCCTCGTCACGGTGGGAAAAGAGCGTCATCGGGTGTATCGCTGCGAAGGCGCTCTGAACGGTCTCGATGATGCGGTGGTGCTACTCGCTTGGAAAGCCGATCAGCCGATGACACCCGAATATCTTCATTGCGTCTTGAGCACCGATCGAAAGCTAAGCGACGAAGACATCTTGCGCTACTATGCCGAGCGTTGGTCGATCGAATGTTTTTTCCGTCAAGCGAAAGACCAGCTGAAAATAGCTAAAATTCAGTGCGTTATAAGCAGAATAATAATACGAATATTCTGTATTTTTATCACAAGCAATGCATAGCCCAAAAAACGTAAGTTATTTGATATCTCTGGACCAGTTTACAATCGGATCCTGTAAACTAGGTTCTCCATAAGTACCAGTGTAGGTTTCTGATACATTGCCCGTTATGCGATTTATTTTTCGAACAATATAATTTCCTCTATCATGAAATCTAGTTGAATAATATTGTCTACTTGTATACCCTTTTGAAGGACCTAAAAAAGTTCTACCTTTCTCATAAGTATAAGTGACTGACGCATTTAGGGATGCATTTAGCTCTGCAAGTCCTTCGTCCGGCAGTTTAGTCGCCCCACTAATAGTAGCAGAATTAGTAACAGTTATTGAAGATTTTAAAGTTGCTGTTTCACCATAAGCAACACTTATAATCAATTGTGCAGCTAGCGGAGACCTATCAGTATACTTCTTTGTCACCTCGTATCGATAAAGCAAACTTTCCGGCTGAGCAGCATTAAGAGAGAATCGATTGTTTTTAGAATTTAGAATTCCTGCATTGTTTGGGATTGTTATACAAGAAGACGGTTCAATAATATCATGAATAGTTACATTGTCACTAATGTCCGCTTGCTCAGCTATATCTTTGATCAGATTATCACTAAGTCTATCTTTAAAATCTGGCCTATCTAAGTTTATAATAAGCCGTTCACCATCAGATTTTTCTACAATAATTTTTTGGTTAACCCGTGGTGCTAGATAAACTTGATCAAGCATAAAAATAGCCCTTGCTGGCGGATCTCCAGTAGAATGAAAGTGTCACTCAACATTCGAAAGGAGAGATCCCCCATGCAAGAGCACTTTCATTTTACTACAGATCGAGCCAAACTTCAAAAACAATATGCCGCCATTTTCTGTTTTGTTTCTGCCCAACTGTCGTTGATTCAAATGTATCTTCATCGCCGCAACCGTCACTTGGTCAAGCAAGAAGACGAAGTGGTTATGGCGGTTCACCTTTTGGGGAAGCTGCTGGGCTTTTCTTCCGAACGAGCCTGGCATCGCTTTGTCACGGGAAATTTGTTCACAAACGGCTCGTTTCTTGAACGCTCCCGATACAACCGCCGCTGCCGAGCTCTTGGCTTCGCGGTCAAATGGATTCGTCATGAACTGGCGAAACGTGGCCAACACCATGCTAGACATTGTCGACAGTTTGCCTCTTCCGTTGTGCCATCCCGCGAGAATGCAGCGCGTCAAGCGATTTCGAGGGATCGCGGATATGGGGTATTGTGCTTCCAAAAAGCAATGGTACTACGGTTTCAAGCTGCACCTTCAAGTGACCAATCAAGGGCTGGCCATGGGCTATGTCGTGACGGAAGCGTCCTGCCACGACGTCAAAGCCGCTGAAACGGTGATGACTCAAATCCCTCATCCCTACAACTTTGGGGACAAAGGATACATCAGCCGCGCTCTTCGAGAAAAGCTGTACGAAGAACACCAAGCTGCGTTCTGGACACCGTCTCGACACAATCAAAAGCACGGCCCATCCAAGGCATGGGAAGAATGGATCCGAAAAAAACGCAAAGTCATCGAGACAGTGTTTTCGATTCTCGTAGACCAATACCGGATCACCGACATTCGAGCGAATTCCATTGCCGGGTTTGAAGTGGCACTCGATGGCATCTTATTGGCGTATTCCCTGGTCACACTAGGGCTAGTTGAGCGCTGACGCTCAACTAGCACCACGGGTTTAAGACATATAGAAACATTGGGAAACGAACTACTTTAGTAACATTTTTTAAACCTCCGAAAGAAGTTGTGTATGCAGAATATTACAAAGGACAGTTTTGGAAAGTGTTACAATTTTTAATGGAGCATGATCCAGAACCATGGCCTAGAGACATTCCAACAGATCCAAATCATCCTAAATGGGAGTATTGTTTTGGGGGAGAACCTATTTTTGTTGTCTGCAGAGCTCCTATTTATCATGCAAGAAAAAGCAGATACACGTCTAATGGGCTTGAAATTACTTTCCAACCGAGAGGTACGCTTGATGATATAACAGGAGATACTCCAAGAGGTCAACAAGTAAGAGAAATGATTAGAGCCAGATTAAAACAATACGATGCAATTCCTCCTCATCCAGATATAGGCGATTATGGAGCCCCTGACAAAAGAGAATGGAAACAGTATATATTACCTGATACAAATGAAGAAAGTGTGATGAGGTGTCCATTAAAAAAGGAGAGATTCATATATGCTAAGTAGTTTTTTTGCTTCGGTTCTTCTTGGCTTATCTTTATCAATTCCGATTGGTCCTATTAACATAGAAATGGTGAAGCGGGGAATAAAGTACGGATTTTTTCATTCATGGGTTGTCGGATTGGGAGGAATGTCAGCGGATATAGTACTAATGTTTGCCATCTTTTTTGGCTTATCCGTTTTTTTAACAAAATCTGTTGTACAGCTCATCATGTGGTTTTCTGGTTTCTTCATTTTGTGTTATTTGGGTTATGATAGCATAAAGGAGGCATTTAAAAAGGTTGAAATAACCGGAGAGGTGAACAAAGAAGGTTTATTCAAATCATATCTTTCTGGCTTCTTTATAGCTATATCGAATCCACTTAATATTGTTTTTTGGGTTAGCATCTATGGATCTGTATTAGCGATGGAATTGAATTCTATTGAAAGGTATCATGCACTTGCTAAAAGTAGTGCGATATTTCTGGGGATCGCACTATGGGATTTTACAGTAGCACTCTCTGTACATTTGGGAAGAAAAATGATAAGTCAAAAGTGGCTAAAATGGTTATCTGTTGCCGCAGGGATTTCTTTGATTGGATTTGGTATAAGCTTTGGATATAGAGCATTTAAAACATTTTTACATATGATATAATTTTTGGCATCAAAAGATCCCTCTGAAGTCATTGGCTAGAAGCGCTGAATCACATTTAGGTGGTTGAGTGCTTTTTTATTTTTCCTCGTCTTTTTAGCATTTGTAGACGTTAAAGAACAAAGCGGTTCGCGGCCGCAACCACCATTGAAAGTTCCTTTGGTTGGCCTCATCGCATATTGGGTCGAATTTTGTTTTGCAAATGAAAACAAATTGAAACGTTCCTTTCGGCGAAAGTTTGTTAAAATGTATAGGATAGAAATAAAATTAGAAAACGTGCCATACAATGAACATGCATGGCAAATATACGAGTCAGGTGATCGACATGGGGTTTGAACAGCAACTTGTTCATAAAACATTTTACGAGACGCTCGTCGAGGCGGTGGAACGCGACGTTGTCAGCGCGCTTGGCGATATGTTTTTCACGGCGCATCGGGATGGCGCGGATTTGTCGTCGATTCGCTTTGCCCAAGGGGAAGTGTATTTCCACCGCCGCGACTATGAAGCGGCCATTTTTAAATGGGAACAAGTCCATCACGACGATTTGCGCCCGTGGGCGCAAAAAAATATCGCCGACAGCTACTATGAGCTTGGACGGCTCGAGCTGGCCGAGGAGCTGTACCGTTCGATTGAGACGGAAAGCGAAACGTTGCATGCGGAAATCATTTTGCGCCTGTTTTCGCTCTACCGTGAGTTGGGGGAAAACGCGAAAGCGGATGATATGATTAAGCGCGGCGTGACGTTGTATCCGGATTATCCGAACATGACCGAATGGGCGCGCGCCTTTTTCGAGGAGCAAGGTGATTGGGAAAGCGCCCTCGAGCTTGCTTTAGGAGAGGCGGTGCGGACGTCGGCGCGCCGCTGGGCGGACATCTTGACCGGTTATGTGGAACAAGGACATGCGCGAACGATGGCGCCTGCGCGGTTTTCACGCTGCCTGGCGCTGTTGTACGAAACGGATCGGGTGAAGTTTGAACGGCTTGTGCAGGCGCTATGGAACGGTTATCGGGATGGTGACCTCTATTTTTCGTGGCTCGCAGAGTGGAACCGCCTCTATGATGAGTTGTCGATCGGCCGCGACTACGACTGGAAGCGAATTCCCGGCCTTTTAGGGGAAGCTTATGCAGGATTGATGAAAGGGCCGTACCGATTGAAAGAGTTGGTGGAAGTGGTGCCACCGCTTGTCAAAAGCTGGGTGAGTTTAGCCGACGGTCCGGAGACAGCGGTGGCCGCGGCTGCCTTGTTGGCGTGGAGCGAGAAATTTCCTGAGGCGTTTGAAGAAGAGATGGTCAACGACGCCGCTAAGCGGCTCGTCCATGCGAAACGGCAAGCTGGGGAAGCGGGTGTGTCGCTATTTGAAGAAATTGCCGATTGGGCGGAAGAGCAGCGGGCGGGCTCGCATTTCCGCTTCCGCTGGTTCGTGCGGCAACTGTCCGATTCGCGGGCGCATTTCGTTTTGGTCGCTGGGGCGTCGCGCCATGAGCGGTTGGCGTTTTTGCGGACGTTGGTCGGCGAGGCAGCGTTGGCGGCGCCATCTGCGCCGGTGCTTGCGTGGAGAAACGGCGGGGAGATGGAAGTGGCGAAAATCAGCGACGACCAGTTTACCGTTTTTTCGAGCATTGACGAATTTCAACAGGCAACGGGCGGCCGCGGAAGCCGATTCTCCGATGACGCTGTCATTGAATGCACGGCGCCGTTTTCACTCGTGCCGCAAGGGATTGTCTTGTTGGATATCGGCCCGCTCGGCGGGCGCGCTTCATTCGACCATGAAGCGCTTGTGTCGTTTTCGCTTGCTGACAGCATTCTTTTTCTTCTCAACGGTGAGGATCCGTTTTCTAGCGCCGATGAACAGTTGATGCTGCAGCTTCGCGAGCGGGCGCCGTCTGCGCCGATGTACGTTTTGCTTCCTCCGGGCGATGGGATGGTGGATGAAGAGGAGACGGCGAGAATCGTTGAGGAAGTGGAAGCACACGTTCGTACGATCGTTCCGGAAGCCAATGTCATGGTCTATTCGCCGCATGCGCCAAGCCGCAAGCAGCAGCAAGCCCTCGTCGGCTGGCTTGAGGAGATGCGCCGATGCGTGTCCCCTGTCCGCCGCGAGGAAGCGATTTTAACGACGATCCGCCAGTTCATCGCTCATTTGTTCCGGCAGCGGGCCGAGGCGGAAAGCCGACTGGCGGAGCTGGTCGTATGGAAAAAAGAAATGGCGGCCAAACTCAGCGGCGCCATTCATCAGCTTGGCGACCTGCAAGAGGAGAAAACGGCCAAAACGGCAAAGTCGTTCCACACCGTCTTGGCGGAAATGCGGGGCGAGCTGTTGACGGCGATTCCCGATCTGTTGCGCAGCATGGCGGATCTTGTGAGCGAAGACAGCGATTTTTCCCGCTTGCATCTTGAACTGAACAACAAAGCGAACGAACGGCTTCGCGCTTACCTTGATGAAGAGGCGTTGCCAAAGCTGCGCCGCGCCATGGAACAGTGGATTGCAGCGACGGAAGACGAATTCAACGAATGCCAGGTGTTTTTGCATGAAATGGGCGAAGGGTTTAACGCCATGTTCGGCCAGGAACGGCTCAAGCTCGAATGCGATTTTCGCATTCTCGCCGATTGGCGGCGCGATACGGATCGGTTGATCAACGGGGTGCAAGTGGGCAAGGTGAACGTTTTCTTGCGGAGAACGCCAAGCCAGCTGCTGTTGAAAGGGGCGGGCAAACTGCTCGGTGCCTTTGCGCAAAACAAGGCGATGCTGGCGCAAAAGTATAAGCAGTTGATCCAGACGCAAGATTACGCTGAGGCGGTGGAGGCGATCATCCAGCAGTTGCTGCTGCCGTTTGAATGGTTTGCCAAATCGCTTGAGCGTGATGTCACTCAATTTTTCCATGCGCCATTGACGGCGCTCGATGAAACGTTGAAACGGCTGGAGCTGGAGATCGCTGCCCAGGAAGGCGAGCTCAAACATATGCGCAAAAACCCTGAGGCGTACCGCGACCCGCTCGTGCTCTTTGGCATTCGTTTGCGGCAATGCGAGCAGCTGGCGCAGGCGGCATCTGCCGCTGTGCACTTGCTGCAGGACGAAAACAAACCAATCCGTTCGGTCTAATGGTTCCGTGCAAAACCGTGTTTGAACGAAATAAGGCTGCGCCAACGGTCGGATCTGGCCGCTCGTTTGGCGCAGCCTTATTGTTTAGAGCTGGCGAAACCGATTACGCCAGTTCGAATGCCCAGTTGCCGCTGCGGAAAATCGGCTCGCGCTTCCCGTCTTTCGTCACGCCGTCAATGTTCAGATCAGCTGAGCCGATCATAAAGTCGACGTGGACGAGGCTGTCGTTGACGCCGCGGCGGTCAAGCTCCTCTTTGGAAAGAGAGGCGCCGTTTTCGATATTGGTCGGATACGCCTTGCCGAGCGCCAAATGGCAAGCGGCGTTTTCGTCAAACAGCGTGTTGTAAAAAATGAGATTGGACAGCGACACCGGCGATTGGTGCGGCACGAGGGCGACTTCCCCGAGGCGGCGCGCCCCGTCATCGGTGTCAAGCAAGTGCTTAAGCGTCTCATATCCTTGTTCGGCGCTGAAGTCGACGACTTGACCGTCTTTGAACGTGAGCGTAAACCGATCGATCACGTTGCCGTTGTAATTGAGCGGCTTCGTGTTGCGCACCGTGCCGTTGACGCCGTCTTTATGCGGCATGGTAAACACTTCTTCGGTCGGGATGTTGGGATTGAAGCGCACGCCGCTTTGACTCGTCGCCGCGCCGCCGTGCCAGACGTGCCCGTCGACGAGCTCGACTGTGAGATTGGTGCCGGGCGCTTCATAAACGAGTTGTTTGTATTGCTTGTTGTTTAAGTAATCGACGATGCGGGCGAGCCGGTCGTTATGTTCGCGCCAGGCAGCGATCGGATCGTCATGATCGATGCGGGTGATGCGGAAAATCGCTTCCCATAATTTGTCGATGGCTTCTTCATCGCGCAGATCGCCAAATACTTTTTGCGCCCACGCCGGTGTGGGGACGGAAATGAGCGACCAGCAGTTCCGGTCGGCCATAATGGCGCTCCGATAGTTGGCGAGCGCTTGCGCCGCTGTTTTATTGGCGGTCGCGATCCGCTTTGGATCGACGTCTTTTAACAAGTCCGGATTCGGGGCGTAAATGGATAAAAAGGCAGCGCCTTGTTCGGCGAGTTCTTCCATCGCTCTTGCCCGCCACATCGGATATTCGGAAAACGCTTCCTCTGGGGCGTGGTGAAATTTAATGTATGTAAGCGCCTCGTCGTTCCACTCGACATACACATGCTTTGCCCCGGTTTCGTACGCCGTTTTGGCGATTTTGCGGACGAGCGGCGCCGCCTCGAGCGGGGCGTTGACGAACAGCGTCTGCCCGGGCTGAATGTTCACCCCGACTTTCACCGCCAGTTCGGCGTATTTGTCCAATTCCTTCTCCCAACGGTTCATCTTCCTCACTCCTTTTTTGGACTGACTCATCTCCACTTTATTATAATTCCCGCCGCCTCGCAACTTAGGGAGCTTTACATGTGGATGCTGTCCGGACGAGAGCGAAACGTTCCGATGTAGGACGCGCCTCATATTGGAATAATAGGATGAGTTGACACATATGTAAAGAGTAAAGAAGGTTCCATGGTGAAGACCACCAACTGTCGTTGTCACCGGCACTATCGTCGCAGCCTGATGATAGTGCCATTTTTATGAAAAGGGGGTGTAGGGCAAAAGGAGGGGGATGTACTGGCAGATCAAGTGTGCGCCTGCGCAAAACCATACAAACAGGGAGGAACAGCGATGAATGGCATCATCTTGGCGGAACTCGTGCTGTATTGTCTTGTGATGGCGGCGCTTGGCTATTGGTATGGGAAAAAGGAGATGAGCCATTCCGATTTTTTGCTTGGCGGAAAAAAACTCCCCGGCTGGGCGCTCGCGTTTTCCGAGCGGGCGACAGGCGAATCGGCATGGCTGCTGCTTGGCTACACGGGTTTTGTGTTTGCAAGCGGCCTTTCTGCCATTTGGGTGGCCGTCGGCATTATCATCGGCATTGTGTGCGCCTGGCTCTTTTTGGCGGACCGTTTCCGTCAAGAAGCGGAGCGACATGGAGCGCTGACCTTGCCCGGCTATTTAGCGAAACGGTTCGGCGCCCACGGGCAAACGATTTTATGGCTTTCGACCGTCCTTATTTTTAGCTTTATGATGTTTTACTTCAGCGCGCAAATTGCGGGAGCGGGCAAGACGTTGTTTGCCGTGTTTCATATCGACCCCGCGCTTGGCATGGTCATCAGCGCGGCGATTGTCATCCTTTTGTCGTACACTGGTGGGTTTGTCAGCGTCGTCTGGACGGATATGATTCAAAGTGTGCTCATGTTGGCCACGCTCGTCATTTTGCCCATTGCGGCGCTCGTGGAAATTTATAGCGGCGGGTTGTCGATCAGTGAAGCGCTCCATCACGCGAAACCAGGGCTCGACTCATGGACGGGGGGAGTGACCGGTGTGGCGCTTGGGCTATTGTTGTTTAACAATTTTGCCTGGTTTTTCGGCTATCTAGGCGGCCAGCCGCAGCTGAGCGTCCGCTTTATGGCTCTAAAAGACGCCCGTGAGGCGAAAACGGCGAAGACGGTCGCCATCGTTTGGACGCTGTTGGCGTATGGTGGTGCGTTTTTGATCGGCCTTGCGGCGATTGCGCTTTATCAAAATCAGCCTTTCGCCGATGTTGAGACGGTGTTGCCGCACATGGCGCTCGATTTATTGCCGCCGTGGCTCGCGGGAGTGCTTTTGTCGGGCATTTTGGCCGCCATCGTGACAACGGCCGATTCACAGCTGCTGGTGATCACGAGCGCCATCAGCGAAGACATTGCGCGCCGTTCTTTGCGCCTTCGCCTGTCGGAAAAACAGCTTGTCGCGCTTTCTCGGGCGGTGGTGGTCGTTGCCGGGCTGCTTGGCTTGGTGTTGGCGATGACATCCGAGTCGCTTGTGTATTTTATTGTCAGCTGGGCATGGGCAGGGATCGGCTGCACGTTGTCGCCGGCGATTTTGCTCTCTTTCTTCTGGAAGCGGTATTCCGGCATCGGCGTCATCGCGACGATTGTGGCCGGTTTTGTCAGCACGGTCATTTGGATTTCTTCTCCGCTTGAGGCCATCGTTAGCTCGCGGTTTACGACATTTGCCATTGCGCTGGCGGCCGGGGTGCTGTTTAGCCTGTTGTTCCCTGACCGGCAACGGACGAAGTAGCCTGCCACGCGGCTGATACGGATGCCTCCCCCGCGCGTCAGGGGAGGCATCGCCGTCATGGCTGTTCGCTGTCCAAAAACTGACGCACGATCTCGGCGCATGCCTCTCGGTCGTACCGGTGGTAGAACGTCGTTGCAAATCGGGCCGGATCGCCGAAGAAAAACCGCTCATACAGCGTTTGCCGCGTCCCGAAGGCGCTCATCGCCATATCCCAGGCGAAGCGGAACAGCCGCACCCGTCCGGTTGCGCCCGTTTTGCTTGGCCCGATAAAGCGCCTGATCGGCAAGGGAAAGAAGGGACTCCGTGCCTTCATTTGGCTGTGGGACGGCGACGGCGGCTCCGACGCTGACCGTAACAACACAAGCAGCAGGCGAGGAATCGTGCGGAATGGCGAGCCGTTCGACGTTTGCCCGCACCGCCTCAGCGGCAGCCGCTGCTTCGGACGGCGAAGTGTGCGGCAAAATGACGGCAAATTCCTCACCCCCATAGCGCGCTGCCGTCCCGCCGTATTGCTCTGCTGTTTGCTTCAGCGACAAGGCGACCTTGCGCAAACAGTCGTCCCCGCATTGATGGCCGTACGTGTCGTTGAACCGTTTGAACGCATCGATGTCGACCATCATGACGGCAAACGGCGCTTTCTGCCGCTTTGTGCGTTCCCACTCGCGGACGAGGCGCTCATCGAATGAACGGCGGTTGGCGATGCCGGTCAATCCGTTTTCCTATGGATAAAGACCTAATGCTTAATATTGTGAATGGATCTCGTAGTCATAATTCCACCATAACTTTTTGAATATATTGTGAAATAATGAGCAAATATGCTCCGCCAGGCGAAAAAACGATTAAGATAAAAGTGTAAAGAACATTTTCTAAAACGAAGGGGAAGAAATACGATGGTTGTCAAATGGTTGCGCAAACACGTCACAGCGTCGTGGTTGATGGTGGTGTTCCGGTTGTATTTAGGGTATGAGTGGGTAATGGCGGGATGGGGGAAAATCACGCAAGGGTTTGACGCCACCGGATTTTTAAAAGGAGCGTTGGCGAAAGCCGCTGGGGAACATCCTGCTGTGCAAAGCTGGTGGGCGGCGTTTATCGAACACGTGGCGCTGCCGAATGTCGGATTGTTCAACTTCCTCGTGCCATGGGGTGAATTTCTCGTCGGAATCGCGCTCCTTCTCGGATTGTTTACGACGTTTGCCGCCCTCATGGGAGCTGTTATGAACTTCGCCTTCATGTTCTCGGGCACGACGAGCACGAACCCGCAAATGGTGCTGCTCACCGTCTTCATCCTCGTCGCCGGAGCCAATGCGGGACGATACGGCTTGGACCGTTGGGTGCTGCCATATCTCCGCCACTGGTGGACGGATAAAACGCATCGTCCACACCGTCCTGCCACAGCGCATAAATGACCGCCATCAAGCCGCGTAAGCTGCGCCGGACTTTCCTCCTTTTCCGAACGGCCGCTCCTTCTCCGAATGGAAGGGGCGGCCGTTTACCGCGTCGGATAAAATGGTTGGCTGTTTGAGAAAGGAAATTGACGAATGACGGCGAAATGATATGCATATGGATGAAGCAGGAGACATGAACAAGTATTTGAAAGCGTTTTCTGCAAGGTAACATACTAACCGTTCAGTATTTTTTATAAGGGATGGTGAAACGAATGAATGAAACACGCCCATACTGGCCGAGCGGGCTGCCAAAGGAGCTCCGCTATGAGCTCGGCGAACAGCCGCTCTATGGCTATTTGCGCCATCGCGGCGAACGCGAGGAAAACGAGCCGGCGTACATTTTCTATAACAAGGTGATCACGTGGGGAACCTTGCTCGATCACGTTCACCGTTTTGCCCGCTATTTGCGGGAAAAAGGGGTGGGGAAAGGAAGCTATGTCGCTTTGTACATGCAAAACTGCCCGCAATACATCATCGCTCACTTTGCCGTTCAGCAGCTCGGCGGCATTGTCGTCCCGCTCAACCCGATGTACCGCGAATCCGAGCTCGCCTATTTTTTCGCTGAAGTGCCGCTTGCCGGCATCATCGCCGGAGAGGAAGGAGTGCCGCGCGTTCGACAAGCGGAACAACAAACAGCGCCGTTGTCGTTTACCGTATCGTGCCATTACGGCGAGTACGCTGATCCATCTGGAGAGATCCCACTTTGCGAGGAGGTGCTGCAACCGAAGCAGGCGTGTGAAGGCGTGGATGAGTTCGCCGCCATCATCGCCGCTTATTTGCCGTTTGATGAAGCCGCCCCTATTGACTTATGGAACGATGTCGGGCTGATCATTTTTACCTCAGGGACGACCGGACGGCCGAAAGGAGCGATGCTGACATACGGCAACGCGCTGTTTAAGACGGCTGCATCCGCGCAGGCGAACCGGCTGACGGAAAAAGCGGAAGTGCTGATGGCCCATTCGCCGCTTTGCCATATTGCCGGGATGGTGATGGGGTTGAATACCCCGGTGTATACCGGCCACCCGTGCGTGCTGTTTACCCGCTTTGACCCGTTGGCGACGATCAAGGCCATCGAAACGTACAAGGTGACCGCCTGGTACAGCATCGCGCCGATGAACGCTGCTATATTGCAAGTGTTGCCTACGACTTCGGCTGATGTGTCAAGTTTAAAGCGCAATTTGGCCACCAGCTTCGGTCTGCCGGTGACGAAAGACCTTGCCGAGCGGTGGGCGGAAGCGACCGGCGGCTGCCTGTTGTACGAAGCCGCCTACGGGTTGAGCGAGACGCATACGTGCGACACGTTTATGCCGGATGACCGTGTGAAATTTGGATCGTGCGGCATCCCGACATATGAGACGGACATTCGCATCATCGACCCGGAAACGAAACGGGAGCTTGGGCCTGGGCAGTCGGGGGAAATTGTCGTCAAAAATCCAGGTGTCTTTAAAGGCTACTTCCGGCGCGATGACGCGACGAACGAGACGCTGAAAGACGGGTGGGTGTACACGGGCGATATCGGGTATGTTGATGAAGACGGCTATTTGTATTTCCAAGGGCGGTTGAAAGAAATGATCAAAGTGTCCGGCTACAGCGTCTTTCCGGAAGACGTCGAGGCGCTGTTGAACGAACATCCGGCCGTCAAGCAATGCGCGGTCATCGGCGTGCCTGACCCGATGAAAGGGGAAGTGCCGAAAGCGTTTGTTGTGCTTCATGATTCGCGCAAAGGAAAGGTGGCGCCGTCTGAGTTGATCGAATGGGCGAAAGCGCATATGGCGGCGTTCAAGTATCCGCGTTATATCGAATTCATCGATGAATTGCCGGCGACGCCGTCAGGCAAAGTATTGCGAAAGCTGCTTCCAAGGGAATAACATCGCGGCGGGGTTTTGGCGCGGGCCGCCCCGCCTTTTCCGGAAAAGGGGGATCACGGTGGACAATTTGCGGCAATTAACAGACGAACTGATGGCGAAAAAAGCGAGCGGCTGCTCGCCGCTTGGCCGACGGGGTTTAATGGAAGCTAATGGGAAATCCCCTCCGCCAGTGGCGGACGGGGTGGCGCTTGGCTGTTTCTTTTTCATCGAGGGACAGCGGTCGGATGCCGCATGTGAGAGGTGAAAAGTCGAAAAATACATTGACAATCCAATGGAAATGGAATATTCTTTAACATCTTTCCGAAAGAAGTCTCCCACTTCTAAACGAAGTGAAAGTGGGAGATGAATTTCGGTTAGGTATAGCCTAAAATTGTCTCTTTTTTGTGTGTTATGATATAATCAGTTTTAGAAAAATGAAAGGCTGTTGTATCAATGAAATTAGACAATAATAACCATTCAGTGTTCCTGTTGTATGATCATCTTGTGCTGGTTGTAAAATATCGCAGACAAGTGATTGATGATACCATATCTGACTATGCAAAAGATATGTTTGTGAGATTGGGTAAAAATTACAATATTTCCTTGGTCGAATGGAATCACGATATGGACCATGTGCATATTTTGTTCAAAGCACATCCAAATCGTGAATGATCCAAGTTCATCAATGCCTATAAAAGTGCAAGTTCTCGACTGATCAAAAAGCATTTTCCGCAAGTGAAAAGAAAACTGTGGAAAGAATATTTTTGGTCAAGAAGCTTTTGCCTGCTTACAACGGGTAGTGCGCCCATTGAAGGAATAAAAAAATATATAGAAAATCAAGGTATGAAGTGATGTGGTGTCGATATGGCAAACAAAGCCTATCAGTTCCGTCTGTACCCAACAAAAGAACAAGAACAACGGCTCGCCAAAACCTTCGGTTGTGTCCGTTTTGTGTATAACAAAATGCTTGAAGAGCGCATACAAATGTTTGAAAAGTTCAAGGACGATCAAGAATCCTTGAAACAGCAAACATTTCCGACCCCTGCCAAGTACAAAAAGGAGTTTCCTTGGCTAAAAGAAGTGGACAGCCTTGCGCTGGCAAATGCTCAACTAAATTTGCAGAAAGCGTTTCAACACTTCTTTTCCGGCCGCGCTGGATTTCCCAAGTTCAAAAACCGCAAGGCGAAACAGTCGTACACCACAAATGTGGTGAATGGCAACATCAAGCTTTCAGATGGCTATATCAAGCTGCCCAAACTGAAATGGATCAAGCTCAAGCAACATCGGGAGATTCCTGCCCACCATATCATCAAGTCTTGTACGATCATGAAAACCAAAACAGGAAAATATTATGTTTCTATTCTCACCGAATATGAGCATCAACCTGTGCAAAAAGAAGTGCAAACGGTTGTGGGGCTTGACTTTTCCATGAGTACGCTATATGTCGATAGCGAGGGTAAGAGAGCCAATTATCCTCGATTCTATCGCAAAGCATTGGAAACATTAGCGAAGGAACAACGCATTCTATCACGCAGAAAGAAAGGCTCGAATCGTTGGCACAAACAGCGTCTGAAAGTGGCAAAGCTGCATGAGAAAATTGCCAACCAGCGCAAGGACTTTCTGCATAAGGAGTCGCACAAATTAGCGAAACGGTATGATTGCGTGGTCATCGAAGACCTCAACATGAAGGGGATGTCACAAGCCCTCCATTTCGGTCAAGGCGTTCATGACAACGGCTGGGGCATGTTTATCACTTTCCTTCGGTACAAATTGGAAGAACAGGGGAAGAAGCTGATCAAAATCGACAAATGGTTCCCCTCGTCCAAAACGTGTTCGTGCTGCGGTCGAGTCAAGGAGTCTCTATCGCTTTCTGAACGGACATTCCGCTGTGAATGTGGATTCGAGAGCGACAGGGACGTCAATGCGGCCATCAATATCAAACATGAGGGCATGAAACGATTGGCGATCGTCTAATTTGTCCTCGAACCGTGGGGCACACGGGGATCGCTAGGTCAACTTCCCATCATGAGATGGGATTACCCGAGAAGCCCCCACCTCTAAGCGAAGCGTAGGTGGTGGGAGTATGTCACTTAGAAAGATGTCTAAATATCGAATGTTTTTGTCCATATTTAGATAATTTTCTAAATGTCTAACTATAGACCGGCATGAAAAATCGTTTGCATGCGCCGCATACGAAGCTGTGATAAACGAAAAATGCCCCTCAGCGGTTCATCCAACGAAACTCGTTTGCAAGGTGGGATCGCCATTGTCATTCAACGAAGCGTTTAAAGCGATCGCCGATCCGACGCGCCGGAAAATTTTATCTCTGTTGCGGAACGGGGAGTTGACAGCAGGGGAGATCGCTTCGCATTTTGATATGCAAAAACCGAGCGTCTCGCATCACTTGAAAATTCTCAAGCAGGCTGATTTGGTGCAAGACCGGCGTGAGGGACAGCATATTTACTACTCTCTGAACACAACGGTGTTTCAAGATTTGCTGCGCTGGTTTTACGATTTTGTCGAAAGGGGAGAGAAACATGTGGAAGAGTAATCGGCTTGCGATCATGCTTACAGTTTTCGCCTATGTCATCAGTCTGGCTGCCATTCCTTATTTGCCGGATCAAGTGGCCATTCACTGGAACGCAGCGGGTGAAGCCGACGGCTTCAGCAACAAATGGTTGGGTGCCTTCCTTCCACCCTTATTGATGACACCTCTCATCATGTTGATGGGAGTGCTGCCGAAACTCGACCCGAAAAAAGCCAACTACAGCCGCTTTCAAAAAAGCTATCGTATTGTCAACGCGGCGCTCGCCTGCTTTTTCTTGCTCCTGCATATCGCAACATTGGCGTACAATCTTGGGGTTTCGGTCGATATTGGGCGTCTCGTGCCGCTTGGCGTCGGAGCGCTGTTGATCGTGCTTGGAAACTACATGCCGAAAATCAAACACAATTATTTCATCGGCATTCGCACACCGTGGACATTAGCGAGTGAGACGGTTTGGCATAAGACGCACCGTCTTGGCGGCAAAGTGTTTATCGCGATGGGGATTTTGTCGATGCTCACCGCGTTTTGGCGCGGAGAGATGAGGGCTGTTTTGTTTCTCGTCATCATCGTTGTCGGCAATTTGTATCTCATCGTTCAATCGTTTCTTTATGAGCAGCAAGAACAGCGCAACCGTTCATAAATACGCGGCAGGGGGAGAGGGACGTGGGAATGATCGGTGCGGCGGTGCAGCTTGCCATTTCACTGCTTGTTCCTGTTGGTCTCGCATGGTACGGGAGAAAAAAAGGATGGCTTTCATGGAAAGCGCTCGGCGTCGGGGCGCTGATCTTTCTCGTGTTCTCGCAAGTGTTGGAAAAGGCGCTCCACATTGCCGTGCTCGAACCGGGGCGCCCGGCGCTGAAGGGAACGGACAGCGTCTGGCTCTTTGTGTTGTACGCCGCGCTCGCCGCTGGCGTGTTTGAAGAACTTGGCCGCTATGTCGGGTTCCGTTGGCTGCTAAAGCAACATCGCGGATATGGCGATGGTTTATCATTCGGGCTTGGGCACGGCGGGACGGAAGCGGTATTGCTCGGGGCGGTTGGCGCGGTCAACGTCATCGTGCTTGCGAGCCTGATTCAATCCGGATCATTCGACAAAACGATCGCCCCATCGCTTCCGGCAGGACAGGCGGAGCTGATCAAGGAGCAAGTGTTGCACACGCCGTTTGCGATGTACGTGTTAGGCGGCTTGGAACGGCTGTTTGCGCTTACAGTGCACGTGGCGCTGTCGCTCCTCGTTTTGTTTGGGGTGCGGGAGAAGCAATTCCGCTATGTCCTGTACGCCATTTTGATCCATGCGGCGATGGACGTGATGCCGGCGCTTTACCAAGCGAAAGTGGTCACGAACGTTTGGGCGGTCGAAGCGGTGCTGCTCGTTTGGGCGATCGCCGCTGTTTCGTTCATCCGCCGCATGAAACCAGCATTCGAACAGGGAGGAGAGAAACGATGATTCGTGTAAAACGGCTTGACCATGTGCAAATTTGCATTCCGTTTGGCGCCGAAGACGAAGCGCGCGCCTTTTACACCGGTGTGCTTCGTTTTCAAGAAATCGAAAAGCCGGCATCGCTGAAAGGAAACGGTGGGCTTTGGTACAAAGTCGGCGATATCGAGCTCCATATCGGGACGGAACAACGCGACGGCTACAATAGCAAAAGCCACCCCGCTTTCGAAGTGGAAGATGTGGAAGCGGCGCGCCGTTATTTGGAAGAGCACGGCGTCGCGACGCAAGACGAAAAACCGATCCCAGGGGTGAAGCGCTTTTCGTTTCGCGATCCGTTCCGCAACCGGATCGAGCTGTTGGAAAAAATAAGGTAAAATAGTGTTTGAGGCGAGAATGCTCTCTTTCCCCTTCGCTATCGTAAACCCGTCTCATTCGGGGCATGCTAGGGATGAAGGAGGGGAGGGCGATGAAACGGAACCCGGACAACCAACGCGCCGGGCATCCGGCCCGCGCCGCCTACACACGGACGGCAGGCCGGACAGCGATGAAGGAACAAACGGTGCAAGAGGCCTACAAAGAGCGGGAAGAACTGACGGCCGATTCAATCAAAAAGCGGGAGAAAGGGCGCGTCCTTTCTCTCGCTTTTTTCGTTACGAATGCTCCTCTAAGCTTGCGACCGGCACGCTTTGCTTTTGATTTGGGTTGTCAAGCGGGTGGATCGTGGCTACGCCTTTTTGTTGGTCAACATGCTCAATGTAAATGCGCTGGCCGTTGTACGTGACGTTTGCCATCACCGGCGACGACGCGATTTCTTGCGCCCGACGGACGTCCATTTCCACCACCTCCTTTTTGCCGATAACACGCATAGTATGACATGTCTGCGATTGAACTATGCATGCGGTCGAGGGCGGAAAAGGATAATTTCCAAAACAATGTGCTAAATAATCAATTAACAAAACCGACCATCTTTTCCTAGCCGAGTTGCGGGTTTTAATGTAAACTATTTTTTATAAACGGTTTACATACAAGGGGATAGGGATGAAAACCGAACTGGCCGTCAAACTGCACGAATGGGAACAAAAAGCGCAAAAACGCCAGCTGCGCCGGGCAGAGGCTTCAGGCGCTACGGTCATCCTGAACGGAAAGCCGATGTTGAATTTAGCGTCCAATAATTATTTAGGGTTGGCGGATGATAGGCGGCTCATTGAAGCCGGCTGCGAGGCGATGCGGGCCTACGGAGCCGGAGCGGGCGCGTCGCGGCTCGTCGTCGGCAATCATCCGCTCTATGAGCGGGCGGAAGCCGCGTTGAAACAATGGAAAAAAGCAGAGGCGGCTCTTATTTTCAACAGCGGCTACACGGCCAACATCGGCGTGTTGACAGCTTTAATTGGCCGAGATGATCTTATCTTTAGCGATAAGTTGAACCATGCGAGTTTAATTGATGGCATCCGCTTGAGCAAAGCCGCCTGTTTCCGCTATCGGCATAACGACATCGATCAGCTGGAATCATTGTTGAAGCAATCTCCGCCCGATAAGCGGAAATGGATCGTCACCGATGCCGTCTTCAGCATGGACGGCGACCTGGCGCCACTACCGGAGCTTGTCGAGTTGAAACGGCGCTACCGCGCGATATTGATTGTCGATGAAGCGCACAGCGGCGGCGTGTTCGGACCGAACGGTGAAGGGCTGCTTCACCATTTCGGGCTTGAGAAGGAAGAGGATGTGATCGCCATCGGCACCTTCAGCAAAGCGCTTGGCAGCTTTGGCGCGTATGTAACAGGAGAGCCGTGGCTGGTCGACTATTTGATCAACAGCGCCCGCAGCTTCATTTTTACCACCGCCTTGCCGCCGGCGGTTCTCGCCGCCAATGAAGCGGCTATTCATATCGTTCAATCCGAGCCAAAGCGGCGCGAGCGGCTGCACGCTCTAAGCGAAAGATTCCGCACCAAGCTGAAGCGGCTTGGGTTTGACATAGGAGGCAGCGAGACGCCGATCGTTCCCGTGATTGTCGGTCCGAACGACCGGGCCGTGGCCATGAGCGAGCTGCTGCAAGAAGCTGGCATCGCGGCCGTCGCCATCCGGCCGCCGACCGTCCCTGAGGGAACGGCGCGCATTCGCTTTTCCATCACCGCCGCGATGACGGAAGAAGACATTGATATGGCGGTTGACTGCATCGCTTTGGCGGGGAAGCAGATCGGATTGATTTCATACTCACATTTCGCACCCTAACAGGGCTGAAAGAAAGGATTTTTTGGCTCTTCACCACAAGTTGTACTTGAGATTTTAAGATAGGTATGCATAGGGAAAATAGAGGATACAAAAAATGCGAATTTCCCTGTATGGTAAAGGTGACCAAACCAAACCATTGGAGGAAAATTCGCATGTACGCTCAGTTTATCAAAGAACTCATCGATTTACCAGATGTTTTGATTCAAAAGGTGCGTCAAATAGGAACTTTCATAAATCGCACGAATTTGAACGTCCATGGTGTGGAAACCCCTTTGCTTTCCTTGTGTACCGAGGATCGATTCGACATCGGGACGAAAAAAATCCTCCCGATTTTGGTCGAGAGGGTGCGAAATGTGAGATATAAAGTGTATTTTTCGGAAATTTACTATTGAAGGTTTATTTTTAATAATTTATAGGTTCATCACCAAAAGATGCACTTGACTTTTAAAGACAAACATGATAGCAATGTTGCTCAAAGAGATGTGTGGTATAAAAAGGAAAAATGCTGTTTTGATTTTCTCTATCATAATCGTCTTTCTTTGTCAAGTACACTTTGTGGTGAAGAGCCAATTTATAATGGAATTATAAAAAATAGGAAATAAGGATAGGGAATGAAGAAAATGAAGTTTTTGGGATTCGGACTTGCCACGGCCTTGTCCGCTTCTTTGATTTCTTTTTCTTCAGGAGGAGTTTTTGCAGAAGAGAATAAAGACAGTGTTTCGAAATTATGGGAAAATGCCATCCATTATAACAATGAAGCAAACTTGAGAGCAGTAGTAGAAAACGGAAAAGTGACGGCTCAAGGATCAACTTCTATATCCACGGTAGGGACAGGCTCCACGTATATTTATGTTTCAGAATCCTCGCTATCTTCAATAAAAGGAATTACTCCAAATGCGTATCCTGTTAGTGAAGTGAAGGCTGTTGGAAAAACGACGAGTAAAGTTACCCTTTCATCTCATGGAGTAACTACGACGTTAATGCTTAATGGAAACTCTCTAGGCACTAAGCAAGATACTGGGTTAGGAAAAACTACTGATACAGCAACAGTTTCTCATTATCCAGGAAGTGTTCCTTCTGGATGGGAATATCGAGCTACTTCTCATCACACATTATCAACTTCTACTAATACTTATATGGCTGATACAGGAGATAGTATAAGATTTTAATAAAAACTAAAAGCTCAAAATGCTTCAGCATTTTGGGCTTTTTCATCAAGATGAAAACGGAAGGTGGAAAATGATAAAATGGGTCGAAAAAAAAGCTATTTGATTATAGTACTCGTCATGCTTTCTGTATTGCTGTTTTCAGGATGCGATAATTTTTTAAAAAAAGAAAATAGACAACCCTTACATACAAGTGATACTATCTCTTTCCATGAAAATGAACATTTTATTATACCAAATAATGCGCAGGAACAGCTTGGATTTATTCCTGATACCGCAACTTCATTTACAGTTGATTCGAAACTGAAAAAAAAGTGGATGATTGATAATGAATCGGTTGATATAGTTTCTTTAAAACCTGGAATGAAACAATTCACGTTCAACTTTATCATTGATAGTCTAAAAGATACAGATCGTCACTTTCGTCTGTTTATTTTCCATAATCAAAAATTTATCAAATTTTCGATCAACAATAAAAAATATACGTATTATGATATTCACATGAAAGGAAACGGATCCTTAAAAATTCCGATTCGTGTCCAGGTATCAAATAATCATGATTTTAGTGAGTATTTGCCTATTTTAATTGATAAAGATCAAAAACAATTTTTTACAGAAAACATACCTGTAACGAAGATATTAGTCAGTAAAAGGAATAAAGATTTCTCTGAAATACCATCACATATAAAATTGGATAATGTTCAAAAGATATTTAAGAAGGAAAATAGTAAAAGCAACAAGTTTGGTCTGCCATCTGTTGTTTTGCTAAATGATCGTTTCACTCCTTTAAAAGTAGAAGAGGTTCATAAAGCACGGTATGTTCGAATTGATCAAAGTCCGCACAAAATGGTGGAGGAGATCATGTTTTTTGATATGGAAGGAAATATATATGGAGTAAAAGGAAAACAACCTCGTTCTTATACGCTTGAACAACCAAAAGATCAGGATTTTATCATCCCTATTCCAAAAGAAATCACTTTGTCTAGCCCGAGTTCGACAGTTTTGAGACCATTTTAGGCAAATGAAAATGGTTAAAATGCTGTAATATCAAGGATTTCACGATGTGGATCCTAGAAAAAAACGCTGAATTTCATAGGCACACGAATTGACAAATTAACCTTTTAAAATAGCCAAATATCGTTTATAATATAGGCATGTACATGCGGAAAGTAACACGCAAAAATAAAGATGGAACGACCGTGGCGTATCTCCGGCTTGCTCACAACGAATTGGATCCGAAGGTCAAATATGCGAAAACGAAGGTGATGGATTCGTTTGGGCGCGAAGACGAGGTGGATCGCGCTGTCTTGGAGCGTCTGGCCAAAAGCATTTCGTGATCCTTTCTCCTGACTCATGAATCGTGGCCGAAAGTAAGGGACGAATGCGAGCGTCTTATGCTTGGACATTTTTCTTCAAAAACGGAGACCTTGATCAACGAACCGAGCTGACGGCCAAACAAGCGCAACTCTTTGCGGCTCTAGGGCTGGAACCTCCTCCGAAGATCCTAGGCATCCATCCTCGCCCCTAGATACACGCCCGAAGTGTGCTCAAATGCCTCTCGTCCCTTTTGTATCAAGGGTCGAGAGGCATTTTGTTTGCCTAGTCACTGTCGAACTCGGGTCTAGCAAAGAACGGTTTTTCTTGTTCATTAACAACAATCCAAGAGAAGAAAGTTTTATTCATCTAAATAATATAAAAAAAGGAAAAAGTCATGTTTTTTTAAACTTTGCCAATTTGTATGAAATACAATAAAGTTTATGAAACAAAAAACCAGCCGGACGTTTTTTCGGCTGGTTTCCTTCGATCGGGATGACAGGATTTGAACCTGCGACCCCACGCACCCCATGCGTGTGCTCTACCAAGCTGAGCTACATCCCGAAATGGATGGTGAGACATCTTCAATTATACAAGAAAAGCAGGACAAAATCAATGGCGAATTTTGCGTTGAGTTGGAAAAGGATGCCGTTGAAAGACTAGCGGCATCCTTGTTGCTGACAAGTCTGTTTTTTTCTGTTTTCATGCTCCTTTGAACGTATCTTCCTCTGTCTGTCCGCCCCTGCTTTTGCGACAGAGAATTCGCCATTGATTATACGACAAAGCATGCAAGATGTCCCGCTAAAGAACTCGTGATTGGAAACGAGTTGTTCAGCAGAGACTCTTTTTAAGTTGAGGAACTTTGCAAAATCGATTCGCCTTCGGCCACAAAAACCGCCGATAGGCCGAAAAGAATGGTTTTCCCCGTCTTCTACACACCTTGGAAAACGAGTGCGGTGTCCATCGTTCCGATCACAGAATCGAACGTTTCTCCGCAGGCGATGATCGTCTCGGCGTATCGATCATGTTCGCGTGTGCACTGACGGATCGTTTTGTTGTATGGGTCAACGATCCAGTATTCTTCCACTCCGTAGGCGCAGTACAAATCTTTTTTCAGCGTCACATCGATTTTGTAGGTTGACGGGCTGACCACTTCGATGACGATGAGCGGCCGCCCCTTATAGCCGCCGATGATCTTTTCCGGCCGTTCGCAATAGACAGCGACATCCGGCTGGATAAACTCGTTCATCACGTTTCCGTTCTTCTCGAGTTTCACGGATAAGTTGGAAATCGGTTGACATGGGCTTTTTCCTTTGATCACGGAAACAAGATTGGCGCAAACGATTTGATGTTCCCATGACGGGGATGTGGACATGTTGATGGCTTCTTGCACGCTCCTCACCTCTTTTTCATTATACTTGAAACGGTTCTCCTTTGTTTGCAACGGGTTGTGGAGAAAAAGAAAACGCTAGGTTGCCAGGTGGTATTCAAGTATACTAAAAAGAAAAGAGGAAAGGAGGCCGTTTTCATGCGAGCGCCGGGAAAAGGGCAGCCGTTCACTTATGCGCAATATATGATGCTTGACGAAGATGTACGCTATGAGGTCATTGACGGCCAAGTCTTCAACATGTCCTGCGCTCCGACGCCGAAACATCAGGCCGTGCAACGTGAATTGTTGGTGGAATTTGCGACATATTTGCGGGGGAAAGAATGCACCGTATTTGGTGCTCCGATCGACGTTTGTTTGGCGGATCGGGATGATCCGGAACAAATTCGCGAATGGGTTGAACCAGATCTTGTCGTTGTCTGCGACAAAAGCAAAATTCGCGAAAAACGAATTGTCGGCGTGCCGGATCTCGTTGTGGAGATTATTTCAAAATCGACGGTGCGCAAGGACAAAATTGTCAAATTTCATCGTTATGAGCGGGCAGGGGTGAAAGAATATTGGATTGCCGATCCGATGAATGAGACGATTGATGTCTATGTGCTCGAAGAAGGAAGATTCCGTCATCAAGGGATGTATGTCCGCAATGATACGATTCCTGTCCGTCTGTTTCCCGGATTTGCGATCGAATTAAAAAACGTATTTGCCGAAGAAGAATAAGAAAAACGGCTGCTGTTCAAACAGCAGGTTCAGGCCGCCGACTGGAGGAGAGCGGGGCGGTTTTTGCCGGCGGTCCGCTTGGCGAGGGCCAAGCGCCCCCTTGTCTGAAATCGCCGCTGTTTGCATCGTTTGGGCATAGAAAAGGAAAAAACAGGCGATACTAACGATCGGTGATGCCTGTGTACAACGAAGAAGAACTGATCCGCTTTGTCGAAGAAGCGAAACAGTACGCCCGCTATGGAAAAGTAGCCGATTACATTCCCGCTCTAGGCAAAGCGATATACCCCGGACGGCAAGGTGGCAAGCGCCGGGGATGTGACGGTGAAAGTGACGCTGCAAAGCATTTCCAAAATTCTTGCCCTGGCCCTTGTGTTGATGGATCACGGAGAAGATGAAGTGTTCCATAAAGTCGGCATGGAGCCGACGGATTATCCGTTTCATTCCATTGCCAAATTAGAGGAAAAGCCTGCCAAGCCGCTGAATCCGATGATTAACGCCGGCGCGCTTGTCGTCACATCGATGATTCAAGGCGGCTCGGTGTCCGAACGGCTGGAACGGCTGTTAGCGTTCGTCCGCCGTCTCGCTGGCAACGAATGCATTTCGTACTCCGACGAAGTGGCCCGGTCCGAGTTTGAGACAGCGTTTTTGAACCGTTCGCTCTGTTATTTTTTAAAGCAGCACGGCATTATCGATGAAGATGTCGAAGAGCTGATGGAATTGTACACGAAACAGTGCGCCATCGAAATGACGTGCATCGACCTGGCGCGCATCGGCTTGGTGTTCGCGCTCGACGGACGCGATCCGCATTTGGGTGAGCCGCTCATGCCGCTTGATGTCGCCCGCATTTGCAAAACGTTCATGGTCACGTGCGGCATGTACAACGCATCCGGGGAATTTGCCATCAAAGTCGGCATTCCGGCGAAAAGCGGCGTCTCGGGCGGCATTCTCGCCGCCGTGCCCGGGCGGTGCGGCATCGGCATTTTCGGTCCGGCGCTAGACGACAAAGGGAACAGCCTGACCGGGATCAAGCTGCTTGAGCGGCTGGCGAAAACATACTCATTAAGCATTTTTTAAGGAGGAGACAACCATGAAAACATTTACGGTCCAGTTTCACCGCGAAGATGACGTGGAAGCGATGAAAGTCGGCAAGTTGAATCAAGACGAGTTCGACAAGGCGACCGAAGGTGGGACGCGGCACTTGTTCGATTTGGACACGAATATCGGCTATTTCGTCTTTTTTGATGCCGAAGATAAGGAAGGAAACGTGTCGTACTTAATGCTTCAATACGAGGAAGACAACGAAGACCCGAGCGCGTGCTACAGCTTTGAGCTGAAAGACTTTTACGAATTTATGGCGCTTTACTTAAACGACCTTGAATTCGCTGACGAAGAAGAAATGGCGGAAGATGGCGAAGAGGAATACGGCCCGATTCACCACTTGGCGCATTTGCTTTACCATATTGTGGAGGAAGGGAAGACGGTGGAGGTGTGAGGCATATCCCAAGCCAAACGGCTTGGGGTTCTTTGTTTATAGGACAAAAAAAGAATTTAGGGGCTTGACGAACGATTTTTCGGCGATGTAAGATGGTTTTGTAATCGATTACATAGTAAGCTAACAAAGCGGATAAGGGGCGCGATGATGATAGACAAGTTGTCTTCATTGAAAAGGAGAAACGGATAGACGGTGTTCCCTTTTCGGCTTTTGGCGAGAAAAGAACAGACAAACGAAAACGAGGATGATTCGCCCATTTGTATGTAATCGATTACAAACAATCGATGCATAGACAAGCAGTGGGGGATGCCAAGTCAAAAGTCAATCGATGTCATGTCCAGGAGGTGATTGGGGCAGTCGAAGCAACCACTATACGCGATGCCATGCGGTGTTTGACAAATCCAAAATTAAAAGGGGGAGAATGACGATGAAAAAGACGTTCAAAACATCGGCTGTTTTGTTAGCGCTTACGATGGGGCTCGCGGCATGCTCCGGCGGCCAAAGCGAGAGCCAGACGGGCAAAGACAGCAAAAACGAAGAAGGGAAAACGAGCCAGTCTGAAAAAGTGAAAATTGTCTATGCCCGCGGCCAAGATTCCACGAAAGCCACCGAAAAAATCATTGAAGCGTTCGAGAAAACGCACCCGAACATCGATGTGGAATTTCGCGAAATGCCGGCTGACACCGGGAAGCAGCATGATGCGTATGTCACGATGTTAAATGCGCAGTCGTCGGAAATCGATGTCATGGATCTCGACGTCATTTGGCCGGCTGAGTTTGCTCAAGCGGGTTATACGTTGCCGCTCGACCGCTTTATTGAGAAAGACGGCATTGACCTCGGCAAATACAACCAAGGGGCGCTTGCGGCCGGCAACTTCAATGGCAAGCAATGGGCGATGCCGAAATTCATTGATGCCGGCATGCTGTTCTATCGCACCGACCTGGTGCCAAAGGACAAAGTGCCGAAAACATGGGATGAACTCTTAAAAGAGGCCAAAGAACTGAAGGGAAAAGGCGGCACGAAATTCGGCTATTTGATGCAGGCCAAACAATATGAAGGATTGGTGTGCAACGCGGTTGAATTTATCGCCTCTTATGGCGGGCAAATTGTCGATAAAAACGGGAATGTCGTGATCAACAGCCCGGAAACGATCAAAGGGCTGAAGAAAATGGTGGAAATCGTCAAGTCCGATGTTGTGCCGAGCAACATCACCACCTTCACTGAACCAGAATCGCATACCGCGTTCATTGAAGGACAATCGCCGTTTATCCGCAACTGGCCTTATCAATACGCGCTAGCGAACGACAAAGAACAATCGAAAATCGTCGGCAAAGTCGGCGTGGCTCCGCTTCCGGCCGGAGACAAAGGTTCGGCTGCCGCGCTGGGCGGCTGGATGACCGCGATCAACAAATATTCGAAACATCCGAAAGAAGCATGGGAATTTGTCAAATTTATGACGGGGCCGGAGGGGCAAAAAATTTCTGCGATTTACGGCGGTTTAGCGCCAACGCTTCCGGAATTGTTTAAAGATCCGGATGTCTTAAAAGCCAATCCGTTCTTTGCGGAAGAAGGATTTGTCAATGCGTTGAACGCCGCTGTGCCGCGCCCGGTCGTCCCGAACTATCCAGAAATTTCGGAAATCATCCAAATCAACGTATCGAAAGCGCTGACCGGGGAGCTGACGGTCGAACAAGCTGTGGCCAATATGGAAAAAGAAATGAAAGCAGCCTTGAATAAGTAAGGCGAATGACTGGGCCGGCGCGCCGCAGCCGATCCGAATCCGGCCAACGCCGGCCAATGCCCCATCAGTCAAACAAAGAACGCCATGTTGTTTGACCATTTTCGGTTC
Organism: Geobacillus sp. JS12; assembly: GCF_001592395.1. Taxonomy (NCBI): domain Bacteria; kingdom Bacillati; phylum Bacillota; class Bacilli; order Caryophanales; family Anoxybacillaceae; genus Geobacillus; species Geobacillus sp. JS12. The sequence continues at coordinate 1,762,564 of NZ_CP014749.1, read as the reverse complement.
ATTAGCCTTCAGGCCGCCATCTGCCCGGTGCTGAAGGCTAATATCCTTTTCCAAGCAGAAGGGAGAGAACAGCGATGAGGAATGAAAAGCGAATGGAGCGCCTATTAGGCTATTCGCTTGTCGCGCCGGCCATGCTGCTCATTTTGGCGATTGCCATTTGGCCTGTCATCCAGTCCTTTTATTACAGCTTGTTCGACTATCGGCTCAACGACCCGACCAAATCGTCGATTCACTGGAGTTACAGCCTCGATCTGGAAGGATATCTGCAAAACTATCCGTTCCTCAAAAGCGCTCTTAAGCAGGAAATGGCGGCGGCGGATGGACAAACGAAACAAACGTTGGCGCAAATCGAACAAAAGCTTGCGAAACTGGACGCGGCGATCCGTTCGAATGATCAAGTGGCAAGGCAATATGACAAAGTGAACGAAGTGCTCGACAATTTCGAGACGCCAAGCGATGAGCTGAAGATCGCCGAGCTGGACAAACAGACGGCCGAGCGGCTGACCGACACGGTTCATGATGTCGTCCGAGCGCTGAAGGAGATGAAAAAAGCGGGCGAACTTCAGCAGGCGGATAAAGTCGTCGGCTTGGCCGAAGGGCTCGAAGGGGTTGTGATCGAGCCGAACTTTGTCGGCCTCAAGCATTATAAGGACAGCTTCAGCGACATGCGCTTATGGAAAGCGTTATGGAATACGACGTTCTTTACGGTGGTGTCGGTCGCCATTGAGCTGGTGTTAGGGCTCGGAATTGCGTTGCTCATCAATAAGGCCTTTTTTGGCCGAGGGTTGGTGCGGGCGACGATTTTGATTCCGTGGGCGATTCCGACTGCCGTATCGGCGCTGATGTGGAAATTTTTATACGATGGACAAAACGGCATTGTCGCCCACTATTTTGAAACGATCGGTTTGGTCGATCGGATGGGGGATTTGTTGACGACGGAAGCGGGGGCGATGTTTGCGGTCATTTTTGCCGATGTATGGAAGACAACCCCCTATATGGCGCTCTTGCTGCTGGCCGGGCTGCAAACGATTCCGAGTTCGTTGTATGAAGCCGCCTCGATCGACGGGGCCACCAAATGGCAGCAATTCACCCAAATCACGCTGCCGCTGTTAAAATCAAGCATTTTAGTCGCGTTGTTGTTTCGCACGCTCGATGCGTTCCGCGTGTTCGACTTGATTTACGTCTTAACCGGTGGAGGGCCGGCGAACTCGACGGAGACGATTTCGATTTTAGCGTATAAAGTCATGTTCTCGCAGACGAATTTCGGCGCGGGGTCGGCGCTGGCGGTCGTTGTATTTCTCTGCGTAGCCATCATTTCGATGATTTATATTAAGTGGCTTGGAAAGGATTTGCTGTCTGACAGCGCGAGTGTGAAACGATAAGCGAGGTGGGATCATGACGAAAAAAGCAGGTCCGCTCTTTTACGTGTTTTTAGCCCTGTTTGTGTTCTTTATGATGTTTCCGTTTTTATGGGTTTTGCTCAGTTCCATTAAGCCGCTTAGCGAATTGTTTGGCGACAAAGCGTTCGATTGGTTGACGAGCCATCCGACCTTAAAATCCTATGTGTCGGTCTTTGTCAATTACCCGTTTTTGCGCTATTTATGGAACAGCACGGTCGTGGCGACCATTACGACGGTGTATACGGTCTTTGTCGCCGCGTTTGCGGCTTATGCGATTGCACGCCTTGAATTTAAAGGCAAGACGGTCATTCTCGGCTTGGTGCTAGCCGTATCGATGTTTCCGCAAATTGCGACCATTTCTCCGATTTACATGTTTGTGAAAAAGTTCGGGTTGACGAACAGCTACCTAGGATTGATCATACCGTATACGACGTTTGCCTTGCCGTTGTCGATTTGGCTGTTGGTCACCTTTTTCCGCAAGATTCCGTTTGATTTGGAAGAAGCGGCGAAAATGGACGGGGCGACGCCGATGCAGACGTATTTTAAAATCATTTTGCCGCTCGCTGTGCCAGGGGTGTTTACGACGTCCATTCTCGTCTTCATTGCTGCATGGAACGAATTTTTATTTGCCTTGACGATCAATACGGCGGAAACATACAAAACCGTTCCGGTCGGCATTGCCATGTTCCAAGGCCAGTATACGATCCCGTGGGGCGAAATTTCCGCGGCCACCGTGATTGTGACGATCCCGCTCGTCATCATGGTGCTGTTGTTCCAGCGCCGCATCGTCTCTGGGCTCACGTCCGGCTCGGTAAAAGAATAAAGAACGAACATGAAAAAGGATGCCAGGTGAGCATCCTTTTGTTTTTTGGGTAATGCCCATTTTGAAACACGAAACAGAGGAGGAGCAGTTCTATCCGCTTCACTCCGTTCATATGTTAATGACAGACGACTAGCGGGGAGGGATGCGCAAAGGAAAATCTACACAGACAATATTCTGAATATTAGAAAAATATAACTGTCAGACCGGAAGGGGGTGGAATTTCATTTTACTCTTTTTTGGACCAATCAAGAGGAGGGGAAGGCGTGCGATTTGACCGTCCGTTTGAACAGTATGCGCTTGGCGAGCGCCACCGTTCGCGCGGGCGAACGATCACCGAAGCTGATATTGTGCAGTTTGCCGGCGTTTCCGGCGATTTTTATCCGCTCCATCTCGACCGCGAGTACGCACGGCAGACGCGGTTTGGCGAACGGATCGCCCACGGGATGCTGACAATGTCGGTGGCGACTGGACTATGGGTGATGGAGCCGGGATGTGTGCTCGCTTTTTACGGCATCGACGCGCTCCGCTTCGTCCGTCCGGTGAAAATCGGCGATACGATTTACGTGGAATCGGAAGTGAAGCGGTTGACGGAACGGGGCGAGGAAGCCGGGCTCGTCACGGTGCATCAGCGGATCGTCAACCAGCGGGAAGAGACGGTCGTCGATGTCGTTGTGTATGTGCTTGTTGCGCGGGAAGGGAAAGCTCCATGACGGGCTTGTGAAACGTCATGACGGTCTGACAAAGAAACGAGTCCATGACGGTTTGTTTTTGGAAGCGCTAACATTATGTTCGTTTTTTTGCTATCATCCATTTGTTTTTCCGTTTCCATGAGATGCGCGCACTTTGATTGCGTGAAAGGGGTGTTGTGAATGGCTGTAACGATGATGGATACGGTGGAATTGAAGCGTCAAAAAAAGCGGGCGGCGATTTCCAGTGTGGTCGGTACGACGATTGAATGGTACGATTTCTTCCTTTACGGGACGATGGCCGCTCTCGTGTTTCCACAATTATTCTTTCCACAAGGAGATTCGTACGTCGCCCTGATGCAATCCTTTACCACCTTTGCGTTAGGATTTATCGCCAGGCCGGTCGGCGCCGCGATTTTCGGCCATTTCGGCGACCGCATCGGGCGGAAGGCGACGTTGGTGGCCACTTTGTTGCTGATGGGGTTGGCGACCGCGCTGATCGGCCTGATGCCGACTTATGAACAAATCGGCCTGTGGGCGCCGGTGCTGGTGACCGCGCTGCGTCTCATTCAAGGCATTGGCGTCGGCGGGGAATGGGGCGGCGCCATTTTGATTGCGATGGAGTGGGAAGAAGGCAAACGGCGTGGGTTTATGGCCTCGCTGCCGCAAATGGGCGTGCCGTTCGGGCTGTTGTCCTCTTCCCTTGTGACGACGCTGATGCTTGCGGCTGGCGGCGACAGCTTTTATGCGTGGGGATGGCGCGTTCCGTTTCTCATAAGCTTCCTTCTCATCGCCATCGGGCTGTACATCCGGCTGAAAGTGCTCGAATCGCCGCTGTTCCAAGAAGCGATGAAAAAACAAGAGACGAGCAAGATGCCGGTCGGCGAGGTGCTGGTCAAGCATCCGCGCGAAATTCTATGGTCAGCGCTTGCGCGGGTGATTGAAAACGGGTCATTCTACATTTTTGTCACATTTATCGTCAGCTATGGGACGACATTTTTGGGGATGGAAAAAAGCGTTTTCGTCAATGTGACGATTATCGCTGCGGTGATCAACGCGCTTTCGATCGTCTATTCCGGCCATTTATCCGATCGGTGGGGCCGCCGCCGCGTCTACATGACGGGCACGATTTTGCTGATGCTTTGGGCGTTTCCGTATTACTGGCTGGTCAATACGAAAAGCGTCGGGCTCATCTTTTTGGCAACGGTCGTGGCCATGGTGTTCCATGGCATGCTGTATGGCCCGCAGGCGGCCATGATCGCGGAAAACTTCCCGACGCGGCTTCGCTACAGCGGCGCTTCGCTCGGCTACCAGCTGGCCTCGATCATCGCCGGCGGCCCAGCCCCGCTCGTGAGCACATGGCTTTTGCACAAATACGGCAGCGCCACGGCCATCTCCTTCTATATCGTCGTCATGGGCTTGGTTTCACTCGCTGGGGTGAAAATGCTGCAAGACCGTGCGCGCCAGGCGATTGATTAGATGAATCGGACTGAACTCCATGATGGGCGCCTTTGCGTTCGGGCAAAGGCGCTTCTTCTTGCCGCCTGCTAAGGATGACGGTGGGCGGGATATGTTTGCCTTACACGCTCATGCTCATGATAATGGTGTGGTGCTTGAATCCGAGTGTTTCATACAGTTTCATCGCTTGATTTCCTGCATATACACGCAAACGAACCTCTGAATATCCATCTTGTTTCAAATGTTCGATGCCGGCTTCTATTAATTTCCTTGCCATTCCCTTTCCTCTAAATTCTTCTAACACAAACAATTCGTAGATGAATCCACATCTTTTCTCAGTAAGCGGGTCTTGGCTTGCTCCGATTAAAATCCAACCCATCAGATGATTGCCTTCCGTTGCGATCAAATAACAGCTCCCTTTCTGCAATAATGGCTCAATCAGTTGTTTGACTTTTTCATCTGACGGTTTTGCTTCGCCTAATGTGCCATCGAATAATGCTTGTGGTGTGAGTGATAAAATCGTTTTGTATTCCGAATCGCTTGGTTTTCTAATTTCCATGGAGTTCTCCTCTCCCAACGATTCATAGATGGTTGGTTAGGCTTTTTTAGGCACTGGATCTTCGAAAGTCACGGTCTTCACAAACACGGCGATCTCCGGGCATCTTTAGGCCATGCTGTTCGTACGACGATCGGTTGGCCGCTTGTCGCCGCCAACCGTCTTCTTTCGGTATTTTCCAGGGCCATCCACTTGCTTTTGATTTCCCTACTTTTCAAGCAATCCCCGAACATCTTCCTCTGGGAGATCCACCAACCGGGCAATGTCTTCCACCGTCATTCCTTTGCGCGCCATGTTGCGGATCAGTTGCTTCATTCCTTGCTTCATTCCTTGCTTCATTCCTTGCTTCATTCCTTGCTTCATTCCTTGCTTCATTCCTTGCTTCATTCCTTGCTTGATCCCTTGTTGAATCCCGCGTTTCATTCCTTCTTCCAATCCCTCTTTCCTTCCCTTTTGCTCATAGGAAATGATCAGCTCCAACACTTTTTCTCTTTCTTTCGTTTCCATCGCCTTCACCTCTCTTTGCAGTTGTTGCTCTTCCTCCTCCGACAGTTTCACATATGTTTCAAAAAAGCCCAACAAGAGCCGCTGCCTCGCCTCATCCAGCTCCAATCGCACCAACATGCGCAAAAACTCTTTTTTCAACTCGACTTTCTCACTTTCAGTATACCCCATTTTGCCAAGGAGGGCAGCCGCGATCGGATTGTCATGCCGGATGTAGTCTCTCCAATGTTTCTTGCGCAGCTCTACGGGGAAAAAGCGAAACTGTAGCACGTCGCCAAAGGGAAACTCGATTGAGAACACGGATGGTTCCTCGCGAAGGGCCTCATAGCTGAAGACGGCGATCGGAACGATGCGCGTGCGGTATTTTTCAAACAAGCGGCTGAAATAGATAAACATGCGCTCTGGAAACGATGGTTGCACGTAGCTTTGATTCTCCACATGAACGATGATCAGCCCATCTTCTCCTTTCAGTTTCGTCTCGACCAATAGATCGACGCGGTATTTTTCACCTGCCGTGACATCAGTGAACAGTTCTTCAGACAGAAAGGACAAATGGCGGAAATCGATGTGCTCGTGCATGTCGGGGAAAAAGAGGAGAAGAAACTCTTCGAAGAACGTTTGAATCAGCTCTTTGAACAATCGGTCATGGTCAATGGCCATTCGATCACCTCATTTTGAAACGTTACATGATAAACTTGTTCGTGAGCAGAAGAAAAAATCCTGCATGGAAAATATATAAGTTGAAACTTTGTTTTACATCCAGTAGAGCGCCCGCCGCATTCTATCAAACTGACTTGTATGAAGGAAAACAGAATCGAGCAATCGGAAAATCTTTATTACAACTTATATATAAAAAAATCGATTACGAGAAGGCTGGTGGAAAAACGGCTGTCACTAGCCAATCAACGGCATTTCGCCAAAAAGAAGGAGCAACCCATGTCTGAGATGGATAGGAAAAACAACGCTTGACAACCGTCCTGTCTTTCCGATACGATGGTGATGTAATCGATTACATAATCGAGAGGACTACGACCAATGGCAAGCATAAAAGATGTGGCGAAACGGGCGAACGTATCGACGGCGACCGTGTCGCGCGTGTTGCGCAACACGGGCAATGTCACCGAAGAGACAAGGCAGCGCGTGCTTGAAGCCATTGAAGCGCTGAACTACCAGCCGAACGTGCTCGGCCGGTATTTGCGGCGGATGGAGACCGAGACGGTGCTCGTCGTCGTGCCCGATATTACGAACCCATTTTTCTCAAAGGTGCTGCGCGGCATTGAAGCGGTCGCCCTCAAGCACGGCTATCAGGTGCTGCTTGGCGATACGCAAAACGATGCCCGGCTTGAGGAGCAGTATTTGAATTTGTTGCCGCAGAGGCAAGTCGACGGGATGATTTTTTTGACCGCCCGCATCCGCAAAGAGCTGGTGGAAGAGATGGCGCGGCAGTTTCCGATCGTCTTGGCGTGCGAGTATTTGGAAGGGGCGGACATCCCGACCGTTTCGATCGACAACATCAGCAGCGCCCGTAAGGCGACCGAACACTTGATCCGCCTCGGCCATCGCCGCATCGCCCACTTATCCGGGCCGATGGACGTCATTTTAAGCCGCGACCGGCTGCGCGGCTATTATCAAGCGTTGGCGCAGCACGAGATCGAAGTCGATGCGGCGCTCGTGCAGGAAGGTGATTTTACCTATGAGTCCGGATATAATTTAACGCTCAAGCTACTCGCCCTTGAGAAGCCGCCGACGGCGATTTTCGCCGCCAACGATGAGATGGCGATCGGAGCGATCAAAGCGGTTCGCCACCGCGGCGGACGCGTTCCCGACGATGTAGCCGTTGTCGGATTTGACGACATTCACATGGCCTCGATTTTTGAACCGAGCCTCACGACGATCGCCCAGCCGATGTTTGAGATCGGCCAAAAAGCGATGGAGCTGCTGCTTCGGCTCATTGAAGGAATCGATGTCGAGCGGCGCCAGCTCGTTCTTCCCGATCGGCTCGTCATTCGCGATTCGTGTGGAGGAGGGCGCTCTGTCTGAAGAACTGGACAGAGCGTCCCGTTCCGGTCCTGGGGACGGGCGGATTTTTTTAGTATGGTGATGTAATCGATTACATCACTGCTTAGCCGTTGTTTTAGAAAACGGACGGCGAATCGGTGGAGCATATGCGACAGAGAAAACAAATGAGCGCAAGGGGGAAAAGGACATGGGAAACACACTTCCAATCCGCCTCGGCTTGATCGGAGCCGGAGGGATTTCCAATGAACACATCAAGGCGGCGCTCACCCTGCCCGAGCGCGTCGTCTTGCAGGTGATTTGCGACGTCAATGAACAAGCGGCCGCGGAGAAAGCGAAAACGTACGGCATCCGTGAAGTGTATCGCGACTACAAGGAACTGCTCGCCTCACCAGATGTCGATGCCGTCATCATTACCGTGCCGAATTTTTTGCACGCCCAAGTGGTGGTCGACAGCTTGCGGGCCGGGAAACACGTGCTTTGCGAAAAGCCGATGGTGACGAAAGCGGAAGAGGCCGACGCCATCATCCGCGCCCGTGATGAGTCGGGAAAACAGTTTATGGTGTCGTTGAACAACCGCTTCCGCCAAGCGGCGCAATGGCTGCATGAGCGAATTCAATCCGGTGCGTTCGGCGAGATTTATTACGCGAAAACGGGTTGGGTGCGCCGCCGCGGCATTCCCGCATGGGGGGCATGGTTTTTTGACCGCGAGCGCTCCGGCGGCGGTCCGCTCATTGACTTGGGTGTCCATATGCTCGATGTGACCCTTTGGCTGCTCGGCAATCCGAACCCGGTTGCCGTGACGGGGAAAACGTACGCGAAGTTTGGCCCGCGTCGCCAAGGGGCATGGCCGGGAACGACGTTTTCGCCTGATGCCGCCTATACGGTCGAAGATTTCGCCGCGGCGTTCATCCAGCTCGAAAACGACGCGACGGTGCTGCTGGAGACGAGCTGGGCGTCGCACATTGAAGAAGAGCGGGCATATGTCGAATTTCTTGGCACGGAAGGCGGCGTGCGCTGGGAGTGGAACATCGCCGGCAACCGCCAAGAAGTGAAATGGTTCCGCAACGAACACGGCGTTCCGGCCGATGTCACGCTCCATTTTGAGGACCAGGGCGAACGGGTGGCGCTCCTTGACCACTTTGTCACGAGCATCACGGAGGAGACGGCACCGCTTTGCACGGCGGAACAAGGGCTTATGATCGCTAAAGTGTTGGAAGCGATTTACGAGTCGTCCGAACAAGGGCGGCAAGTCCGCATTGAATGGTGAGAAGCGGTTCTGGCTTCCCGCGAGCTGTGAACCAAAAACAAGCCGTCCTTGCCTTTATGAACGCAATCCGAAAAAAACAAGGGGGATCCATGAATGACTACACCCATTCGCGTCGTCGTCTGGAACGAATTTCGCCATGAAAAGAAAAATGAACAAGTAAGAGCCATTTATCCGGAAGGCATGCATACCGTCATCGCGAGCTACTTGGCTGAAGCTGGATTTGACGCCGCGACCGCTGTCTTGGACGAACCGGAGCACGGCTTGACCGACGAGGTGCTCGACCGGTGCGACGTCCTCGTCTGGTGGGGGCATATCGCCCATGACGAAGTGAAAGATGAGGTGGTCGAACGCGTCCACCGCCGCGTGCTCGAAGGAATGGGGCTCATCGTCCTTCATTCCGGCCATTTCTCGAAAATTTTCAAAACGCTGATGGGGACGACATGCAATTTGAAATGGCGCGAGGCGGATGAAAAAGAGCGTCTCTGGGTCGTCGCCCCGGGCCATCCGATTGTGGAAGGAATCGGACCGTACATCGAGCTTGAGCAGGAAGAAATGTACGGCGAGTTTTTCGACATCCCAGAGCCGGACGAAACGATTTTCATCAGCTGGTTTGAAGGCGGGGAAGTGTTCCGCAGCGGCTGCACGTTCACGCGCGGGAAAGGGAAAATTTTCTACTTCCGCCCCGGCCATGAAACGTATCCGACGTACCATCACCCGGATGTGCTGAAAGTGATCGCCAACGCCGTCCGCTGGGCCGCGCCGGTCAACCGCGGGGAAATCGTTTTCGGCAACGTCAAGCCGCTTGAGCCGATCAAAGCGAAACAAGGAGGAGTGACGCAGTGAAACCGATCAACGTCGGCATTATCGGCACCGGCTTTTCCGCTTCTTCCCATATTGAGGCGCTCCGCCGCCTGCCGTTTGTGAACATCGTCGCCATCGCTTCAAGCAGCCAAGAAAAAGCAGAGGAAGCCGCGCGCCGATTCGGGATTCCGAAAGCGTACGGCGACTACCGCGCTTTAATTGACGACCCGGACGTCGAAGCCGTGCACAACTGCACGCGCAACGTCCTCCATTTCCCGATCAACAAGGCCGCGCTTGAGGCGGGAAAACATTTGTTGTCGGAAAAGCCGCTCGCCATGGACAGCGAACAGTCAGCGGAATTAAAGCGGCTCGCTGCACAAAGCGAAAGCCTTAGCGCGGTCTGCTTCAACTACCGCCACTACCCGCTCGTTGTCGAGGCGAAAGAGCGGCTCGCCCGTGAGGCGAAGCGCGTTCATTTCGTGTACGGCGGCTATGTGCAAGACTGGCTCTTGTATGACACGGACTACAACTGGCGGCTCGACCCGGCGCAAAACGGCCCGTCGCGCGCCATCGCCGACATCGGTTCGCACTGGTGCGACACGGTGCAATACGTGCTCGGCAAGAAAATCGTCGAAGTGTTCGCCGACTTGCGCACTGTCCATCCGGTCCGCTACAAGCCGAAGCAGGAAGGGAGCACGTTTGCATCCGGCCGCAGCCAAGACGCCGAGCCCGTCCAGATTGACACGGAAGACGGCGGCAGCGTGCTCGTCCATTTTGACGACGGCACCCACGGGGCGTTTACGATTTCGCAAGTGAGCGCCGGCCGGAAAAACCGACTCTATTTTGAAATCGCCGCCGATGAGATGACGCTCGCCTGGGACCAAGAGCACCCGAACCGCCTCTGGGTCGGGCGCCGCAGCGGCCCGAACGAAGAAATCGTCCGCGACCCGGCGCTTTTGTCGCCGCCAGCCGCCGCTTACGCCCATTACCCGGGCGGCCATGAAGAAGGCTGGCCGGACGGGCTGAAAAATTTGTTCCGTGATTTTTATGGCGCCATCATCCGGAAACAACGCGGCGAGGCGCTTGGGGAACTGCCGTTTGCGACGATCGCCGACGGCCACCATACGATGAGGATCGTCGACGCCATTTTGGAAAGCCATCGCACGAAACAATGGGTGCGGGTGGCGGAATAAGCGTGGGAGTTCGTTCGATCCGCTCATCCGACGAGAAGCAACAACAGCGCGGCGCGGCGGCCGTCCGGCCGTTGCGCGCCGTCAAAAGGGGGAGAATGACAAAATGAAAGTAGGCGTATTCACCGTCTTGTATCAACAGCTGCCGTTTGAGGAGATGCTGGACAAAGTCGCCGCCATGGGCATCGAAGCCGTTGAGCTTGGCACCGGCAATTACCCGGGCAGCGCCCATTGCGATCCCGACGCGCTGTTGGATCAGCCGGAAAACATCAAAGCGCTGAAAAAAGCTGTCGCCGACCGCGGCCTCGTCATCAGCGCGTTAAGCTGCCATGGCAACCCGCTTCATCCGGACAAAACGTTCGCGAAACAGTCACATGACACGTGGCGGAAAACGGTCAGGCTCGCCGAGCAGCTCGAAGTCCCGGTCATCAACGCCTTCTCCGGCTGCCCGGGCGACCATCCCGGCGCCAAATACCCGAACTGGGTCACATGCTCCTGGCCGCCGGATTACTTGGAAATTTTAAAATGGCAATGGGAAGAAGTCGTCATTCCGTACTGGCGCGAAGAAGCCGCGTTCGCCAAGGAGCACGGCATCACGCAAATCGCCTTTGAAATGCATCCGGGCTTTGTCGTCTACAACCCGGAAACGCTCCTCAAACTGCGCGAACATGTCGGCGACGCGATCGGCGCCAACTTCGACCCGAGCCACCTGCTTTGGCAAGGCATCGACCCGGTTGAGGCGATCAAACTGCTCGGCCGCGAAAAAGCGATTTTCCATGTCCATGCGAAAGACACGTACCTAGACGAAGCGAACATCCGCAAAAACGGCGTGCTCGATACGAAACATTACAGCCAAATCCTCGACCGCTCGTGGGTGTTCCGCACCGTTGGCTACGGACAAAGCGAAAAAATGTGGCGCGACATCGTCAGCGCCCTGCGCGCCGTCGGCTACGACTACGTGCTGTCGATCGAACATGAAGACATGCTCGCTTCGATCGATGAAGGGCTGTCCAAAGCCGTCGCGCTTTTGAAAAAGGTGCTGTTCAAAGAAGAACTGCCGGAGATGTGGTGGGCGTAAAAAGAAGGCGGCAAGGGAAAATGATCCCTTGCCGCCCGCCGTTTCAGCGTAAGCGCGAAAAAGACCCTCCAACGCCTGCCAAGAGGCGCACCTGCTTTAGACCACTTGCGCCGTCTCGCGGCCAACGCGCCCTTTCATGAACAGCAGCCGGTGCCCGTCCACCGTCAAATCGATCATCGCGCCATCCAACACATCATCGCCTGACTTTTTTCCGTTTGCCTGCAAGTACGCGACCCGGTACCACTTGCGCCCGTACTCAAAATACATGTACCGCCCGCGCCGGAAATCGATCCAAAACTTCACCGCCTCGCCATTTACGGTCTTCCATACATACCCCACGCCCGGTCTTGGCGGATCGGCGCCATTTTTGGACGCGCGGAATTGATGGCTTCATAATACAGGCGGTGTTTGATGTCAAACAGCACCATCCCGTTTGCCTCCTTTTGGACATGATACTATATGTATAGCGCCAAACGGGCAAAAATAGACATGCTGGCTCACTCATTTCGTCTCAGCATTCGCCCAGCGAGCAACCGAACGGCCAACGTCAACAGAAACATTGTAACGAGTGAGTATTCCCACTTCCAACCATGATATTCGATCAAATCCGTATGCCGTTCAAAGACAACCTCAAGGGCTGTCAGCACCGCCGCATACCCCGCGCATTGCGCCGCCACACCCGGCCAGCGCGCCCGGCGCGAGGTGGCATAGACGTACACACTGACAACCGGATAGAGAAGATATTCAAAAATGACGCTGTTATTTGTATAAGAAGCAAAAAAAAAAACGGACCGGATACTCGAGCAGCCCGGCCCCTGCCACGATCGAACCGAAAAAACTCGCCGCATATGCATTGAGCAAAAACGAAAGCCATACTTCCCTTGGTGAAAAAACGCGGAAGCTGAGCCCCAGCAAACCGATGCCCACCGCAACAAGCGCCCAGAGAATCCATTGTTCCATGATCGCCCCCTGGATGCGAATGATGTCGATTTTTCTTTAGCATGGGATGAAAGAGGGGGGAGTATGTGAAATTTTTGGTGTTTTCATTTTGCAACAGGCAATAGGCCTTAGAAGTGATGGTCTTATGTATGTTCTGTCCTATGAAAAAAAGTGGAATTTTGTAAAATAGTAGGCTCTTCACCACAAAATATACTTGACAATCAGGTTGTTTTCTGATCAAGGGTACAAAAAATGCGAAATTTCCTGTATGGTAAAGGTGACCAAACCATTATAAATGCACCTTGAAAAGTTAACCTTTGCATCACGCTGCACACCCCAAGCGTCGAAGCACCTCTTCCGGTTGTTGATCTATATATTCCATAAACCGGGCAATGGCTTGGTCAATATCCATTTGATCTTTGTGAAACACATTGGCAATGACCGCATCCTTGAGCCATTTCCACAAGCGTTCGATGGGATTCAGCTGTGGGGAATAAGGAGGTAAAAAGATCAAGTGAAACGATTCCCCTTCTTGGCGCAAGAAATCTCTCACCATTTTGGCATGGTGGATGCGGGCATTGTCGAGCACGAGCACGATCAGCTGGTCTGGATAACGGCTCTTCAAGATCTTTAAAAAATCCAAAAACGTCGTCGCATTCGCAGCGACTGCTCGATGAAGAACGGTGTCCCCATTGAGCACATTCACCGCCCCAAATACAGAAACGTGGGCATGATGGCCGTACGTGGGCACTTGTTTTTGTCGGCCTGCCTCCGACCAAGTGGCCCGCAGGATTTGATAAGACCGGACATGAGTTTCATCGGCATATAAAAGAATCGTATCGGGAGTGATCAATTTTTTTTAATGAGATCCATTTGTTTCTCAAACGCCTGCTGTTGTTCGGCATCGCCTTTGGCCAGGGTATAGGTGGGACGAGTCCAAGACAATCTCATTCGATGTAAAAGTTTGCGAATTCCTTCCCGGGACATGTCCACCTCGTAGTGTTCGCGGATATAAGACTGAAGAATCCGCGTATTCCAAGAAGAAGCGATGTCCCGACCGAGTTCGGCCGGGGTGTGGGTCAAGATCGTCTGTTTCAGTTCCTGTTGCTGTTCCAGTGTCAAAAACGGCTCCCGGCCCGGCGGATATTTCCGATCGAGCAGGAGATCGAGCCCTCCTTCGTTGAATAAGGAGACATAAAATGCGACGCTTTGGCGGCACAGGTTGAGCATGGAAGCGACGTCTTTCCCCAGATACCCTTCCATGACGAGGCGAACGGCCATGACGCGTTGACGCAGGGAAATGTTTTTGATTTTTTTCTCTTCCTTTCGAAGGGTTCGTGGCGTCCATCCATGGTCATTGGTGATTTTCAATCGTTTCATTCCGTTTCCGCTCCTTTTCTTCGTGAAGTACCTAGGAGCAGTATAACCGGGGTGGAAGCCACTTATACGGACGTTAATGTTTCAATGTGCATCTATATAAATAAAGCTTGCTCTTTTTAAAAGTCTTTTAATGGAACGGTTTGCTTCATATAAAACAATATTTTGGTCAATAGTTTTTAACACTTTATTTTCCATGACAATTTGTCCGTTAATGATGGTTGTTTCGACGTCATCTCTCGAAGCAGAATAAACGATTCGAGAAATGGGATCGACATCATAGGAAGGATACGTATGGAAATTGTTCAAATTTAAGATAACTAAATCTGCTTTTTTGCCAACTTCAATACTTCCAATTTCATTCTCTAATCCTACTGCTTTGGCACCGCCAATTGTGGCCATTTCGAAGACGCTTCTGGCATTCATAGCTGTAGGTCCGTATGTAGGTTTCTGGATAAGTGCTGCTAGTCTCATTTCATTAAACATATTTAAATTGTTATTGCATGGGGCTCCATCGGCACCTAGGCTTAAAGAAACGCCCATGCTGAGTAAATCTGGAATATCAGCGATTCCTGATGCCAGTTTTAAATTTGATCCGGGACAATGACTGATATGAACCCCTTTTTCTTTGATTATTTTCTTTTCCTGCTCATTTAGCCATATGCAGTGGGCTAGTATCAATCGTTCATTTGCCAGCCCCAGATAATCAAGATATTCAATGTTTCTCATGCCTGTTTCTTTTTGCACTATTTCAATTTCTTTTCGATTTTCTGCTGCGTGGGTATGGACTTTCACATTATACTCTTCTGATAAATTTCTGATCTCTTTCAATAACTCTTCCGTACATGAAATGACAAAGCGAGGAGAGAAGGCATAGCGAATTCTCCCATTATCAAACATATTCCATTTTTCTAACAAATCGACGCTTTTTTGTATAGAATCAGACGTCTTTTCTTGTAATCCAATTGGAACATCATCGCCTTTATCCATCATCACTTTTCCTGACAAAGCTCTTATCCCGCTTTTGGCGATGGCTTGAAAAGCAAACTCTGTATGATGGACTGTTTCCATATCGACTACCGTCGTTGTCCCGCTTTGAATAAGTTCCCCGATTCCAAGCATTGCAGAATAATAGATTGAATCTTCATCATGTGCTGCTTCCAATGGCCATATTCGCTTTTTCAACCAATCTAGTAACTCTAAATCATCTCCTCTCCCTCGGAAAAGAGTTTGGCATAAGTGAATGTGAGTTTGTATAAATCCCGGTATAACGGTACGATTTTTCGCATCGATGATTTTATCAACATGATTTGGATTTAATTCTGAACCGATTGAGTGAATCGTGTCATTTTTTATGAAAATGTCGCCAATTATAATCTCATTAGCTGGATTCATTGTAATAATTTGTGCATTTTTAATTAACAAAGTTCCCATTCGATTCCCCCCATTGCTTGTCGCAACTATTTTATTGTTGGCTAACATAGCGTAAATAATAGCTGTTTATATGAATGCAAATTGACTTTTCAGCATGAGTGAAACGTTTTAACAACTCGTTTTACTGATGTTTTTTAATCTATGGTTGGTGTACAAGCATATGTATTCGTCGTTGATAACGATATCCTAAAATAAAGATAAATACATTTCAACAAATATGTAACAAATTATTACATGTATTCAAAGCGGAAAATAAAATTAGCCGTATTCGAAATTATTTCATTTTTTGTGTTATAAAAAATAACAAATTAAATGATAAAAAATTCTAAAAAAAAATATAATCGAAATCGAATCATTAATATTTCGTGAGGAGGTCGATTGTTTGGAGAGCGGTATTTTACTTTTACTTAGTCTCAATAGGCACAACTGAACATTTATATACTAAAGGGGGACAAAGAAGGAAGTGAGAAAGTATTTCCAGTTTGATGAACTCGGCACAAACTACCGGACAGAAATCGTTGCCGGGTTAACGACGTTCTTATCGATGGCTTATATTTTATTTGTAAACCCGTTCACGCTTTCATTGGGAGCGGTGAAAGATTTTCCGAACGAACTTCGAATTGATCAAGGTGCGGTGTTTGTCGCAACCGCATTGGCTGCGGCGTACGGCTCGATTTTGATGGGGATTTTAGCAAGATATCCGATCGCGTTAGCGCCAGGGATGGGATTGAATGCGTTTTTTGCATTTACGGTTGTATTGCATATGCAAATTCCTTGGCAAACAGCGTTAGCAGGCGTATTTGTTTCAGGAATGATCTTTACAGTTTTAACGTTGACAGGTATTCGCGAAAAAATTATTGATGCGATTCCGATAGAATTAAAATATGCGGTCGGAGCGGGAATTGGTCTATTCATTACATTTATCGGATTCCAAAACGCTGGAATCATTGTCGACAATCCAGCGACGTTAGTCGGTTTAGGTGATTTTAAAAACGGGAATACGTTATTGGCCATTTTCGGTTTGTTTGTTACTGTTGTTTTAATGGTGAAAAAAGTAAATGGCGGTGTTTTTTACGGAATGGTGATTACCGCTGTTGTAGGAATGATTGTTGGATTAATTGAAGTTCCGCATAAAATTGTTGGAGCGATTCCTGACATTTCTCCTACTTTTGGAGTGGCGTTCGAACATTTGGACGACATTTTTACCTTAAAAATGTTAGGGGTTGTGTTAACGTTCTTTATCGTTGACTTTTTTGATGCGACCGGAACGCTTTTAGCGGTGGCGAACCAAGCGGGATTGTTAAAGGACAACAAGTTGCCGCGCGCAGGAAAAGCACTGCTTGTCGATGCGACAGCAGTGATGGTCGGAGCGATTTTCGGAACATCAACAACGACTTCTTACATTGAGTCATCCGCAGGTGTTGCGGCAGGCGGACGTTCAGGATTTTCAGCCGTTGTCACAGGGATTTTATTTTTGTTAGCGTTATTCTTCTCGCCGTTATTAAGCGTTATTACTGCTCCGGTAACAGCGCCAGCTCTAATTATCGTCGGGGTGTTAATGGCGTCTTCAATTGGGGAGATTGATTGGAAAAAATTAGAGGTTGCTGTCCCAGCCTTTTTCACGCTGATCACGATGCCGCTTTCTTACAGCATCGCCACGGGAATTGCGGTCGGTTTCATCTTCTATCCAATCACTATGATCTTAAAGGGCCGCGGCAAAGAAGTTCACCCAATTCTATATGTATTGTTTTTTGTTTTCCTTGCTTACTTTGTGTTCTTAAGAGAATAGAACGAAAAGAGGGTGCTCGCGAAAAAGGGTATCCCGTTTTACTTCTTTTTGTTATTTTCACTGTTTCCAACCAAAACCTCGGCTTATTATTTTCGGCGCCAGCCCTGATGCGGTTTCTCTTGCCAGTTTTGCAGCAAAAACCGGCTTTTCTGTTACTGTATGTGATTGGAGAGAAGCGCTATGCAATAAAAAAATTTTTCCTAATGCAGATCAGCTCATTGTTGGATCCCCGCAAGAAGCAGTATCGAAATTACAGTTTACCCCTCGGGATTTTGTTGTCATTTTAACTCATCAATTTCAACGAGATAAAGAACTGTTGCAATTGATAGTGGAAAAAGACTTGCGGTACATCGGGGTCATGGGTTCTAAACAACGAACTTCTCGATTACTTAACTTCGGAGAATTGCCATTTCAAATCAGCACACCGGTCGGATTGACTATTGGAGCTGAAGGCCCTGAAGAAATTGCTATTAGTATTCTTGCTGAATTAATTCACGTAAAAAAGATGCTGTTAAAAAGCAAGGTGCCATTTTTATGAAATCCGTTAGAATTTTGGGATTTTCTTAGCGGCGGGAAAAAGCAGCCGAATGGGGACACATAAGCTTTCCCTTCCCATCAGGGATCGGACGATAGGAAGTTTATCTCTGTATGCGGCTGTTACATCTGAACTTGACCATATCTTTGTAATTACAAGAGGGGATGACACGTTAGATTGGATTGATTGGGTGTTAAGAATGAAAGCATTGAAAAATCGCTGGACGATTGTCCGTTGTTGCGAGGCAGAAAAAGGGCAATCGTTCTCTTTAAAAGCGGGTTTATCTAGGGCAAAAGAGGAGAAAGCAGATGGGGTGGTCGTTCTCCTTGCTGATCAGCCTTTTATTCGAACAGAAATGATTAACGAACTAATCTTTCAGTACGAACAATACGTAAGCAACCATAAAAAACTAGATTTTGTAGCCGCGATGTTCGGGAACTTATTAAGGCCGCCTGTTTTACTATCAAAAAATCTTTTTCTAAAACTGATAACACTCACAGGAGATGCTGGTGCACAAGGAATTATACGCCAAAATCCCGATTTAAACGGGATTTCCATCATCTATGAAGATCGAAAGGCTTTTTTGATATTGATACAAAGGAAGATTACCAATTGGCGAGAGAAGGAGGGATATAAAAATGAGCATGAGGATACTGGCTGCAAAAGTTTGGACTCCAACAGACATTAAAGAGGCATGGACATTAAGGGAAAAATTTCATTTGCAATCATGCTTTGTTGCTGGAGGGACACTGCTACAAACTCAGTGGGAAAAGGGGGTACCGTATCCTCCTCAACTGATAAGTCTTGAAAAAGTAGAAGGACTTGAGGGGATTAACTACAAAACGGAAGGAACAAAACGTTTTCTACAGATTGGTGCAATGACCAAGTTGGCCACTTGTCGCAATCATCCTGTTATTAAAGAAAAGTGGTCTTTATTATCAACAGCAATTCAGCAAATTGCTGCGCCAGCCATTCGTAACTTAGGAACGATTGGTGGAAATGTAGCCTATGGATTTGGTGATGCCATTCCTGCTCTTTTAACGATGGATGCGGAAGTGTCATACTTTGATGGAAAAACAATAAAAACCGAAAAACTAGATCATTGGTTGAATACAAGACAAAATAAGGAGGTTCTCCTTACTGGCGTCATTCTGCCAGAATATCGTCACTCTTCATTTGTTACTCAATTTTATAAAAAGGTTGGACGGAGAGAGGCTTTTTCAGGATCAGTTGTGACGGTTTCAGGAGTGATAGGCAAAAATGATGCAGGGGTGATCGATTTTGTTCGATTAGCAGTAGGTGGAGGAGATAATCGTCCTCATCGTTTAAAAGCAACAGAACAATTGCTAATAGATCAAATGATAAATCCCAAGTTGTTAAGGAATGTATATGAAACGATCCTTAATGAATTTCATCCCATTTCTGATGTTTTTTACTCTGATGACTATCGGCGATGGGTGACGGCCAATATCATTATTTCCGAATTAAGTAGATTGGAGGGATAATCATGAAATTTACCTATTCTAACAATTTACAGAGATCCCTTATACGACCAGATGGAGTAGATAAGGTAACAGGTAAATTAAAGTTTTTAACAGATCTTTCTTTTCCTAATATGCTTCATGGGAAAATTTTACGTAGTGCGTATCCTCATGCCAAAATTATTTCTATCTCTACAAAAAAAGCGGAAGAGTTGCCGGGAGTGCGAGCTGTTATTACTAGTAAAGATGTGCCGGGATTAAATCGATTTGGGTTAATTTTTCCCGATCAGCCGGTTTTGTGCGATGAGCGGGTTCGATATGTAGGAGATGCTGTTGCTGCTGTGGCAGCAGAAACGGAAGAAATAGCGGAAAAAGCGCTTCAGCTAATCGAAGTGGAATATGAGCCTTTGCCTGTTATCGATGATCCGGAACAGGCTCTTCTTCCTTCAGCACCTCGATTACATCCTGACGGAAATATTCTTCATCAAGCTTCCTATCAAAAAGGAAATGTAGAAGAAGCCTTTCAAACATGTGATGTGATTGTGGAAGAAACGTATGAGTTGCCTCGTCAAATGCACGCGTATATGGAAACGGAAGGAGGGGTGATTGTTCCAGAAAAGGATGGAAGGATTACTGTGTATGTCGGAACACAACATGGATATAAAGATCGTTTCCAATTAGCCCGAATTTTAAATGTTCCTGAAAGTAAAATCAGGGTGGTTTCCAGTCCAATCGGCGGATCTTTCGGCGGCAAAGATGAGTTGAATATTCAGCCGTACGGTGCATTATTGGCGATAAAAACTGGATGTCCGGTGAAAATTCACCAAAGCAGACGCGAATCTGTTAGATCCGGACTAAAAAGGCACCCAATGAAGATTACGATGAAGACAGGTGCCAGCCGTAATGGTAAAATTCTTGCTCATCAAGTACGAATTATTGCGGATACGGGTGCTTACGCTACGTTAGGTCCGGCTGTATTAGATTTTGCGGTTGAGCATGCAACAGGACCTTATATTATCCCAAATGTGCATGTTGAAGGGTTAAGTGTCTATACAAACAATGGTGTTGCTGGAGAGTTTAGAGGATTTGGAGGAAATCAAGTGACCTTTGCGTTGGAGGGGCAAATCGACCGTTTGGCGGTCAAGCTTGGAATCTGTCCAATGGAGTTGAGAAAAAGAAATCTCCGCAAAGCCGATGATCTAGGTCCAGTAGGTCAAGAGATTGCACCTACTGATGGGGCAGCACAAGTTTTAAAAGCGATTAGTCAATCTCCTCTTTTAAATAAAAAAGAGAGCATAGAGTGGGGAGAAGGCACTGATCGATGGAAAAAAACAGGTATAGGCGTTGCCATTGCGATGCACGGAGGAGGACTTGGATATGGACGTTTAGACCCAGCAGGGGGTCGTCTATCGTTAAATGAGGATGGAAAAATTGAAATTGCTTTCGGCTTCGAAGAATTTGGCCAAGGGCTGCTTTCTGTCATTGAACAGCTAGTAATAAAAGAAATAGGCTGCTCAGCAAATGATATAAAAATCACGATTGGCGATACTGATCGCGTTCCCCGCTCCGGTTCTTCTACCGCTTCACGGGGAACAAGCATGGTGTGGCATGCGCTTCAACGGATGAAAGATCCTTTTAAAAAAAGATTATTAGAAAAAGCTTCTCAATGCACTGGAGTGCCAGCCACTCAATTGTATTTAGGTCCCATTGGAATTTGGTCCTGCGATGGATTGAATTCTGAGCCTCTCATCACTTATCAGCAAATAGCCCATGAAACGAAGGATGATCCCATCCAAATCGAGACGGAATTTCATTTTCCAACGACTCCTCATTCCATTCCTGGCGGGCACTATTTATATTCTTTTGCCGCTTGTGCGGTAAAAGTCGAAGTAGATGAATTAACGGGAATAGTGCGAGTGAAAAATTTGGAGCAGGCGGTTGCTGCAGGTCCGGTGATTTATCCAACAGGCTACTTGGGGCAAATTGAAGGTGGCTCAGTTATGGCATTAGGATATACGTTACTAGAAGAAGCGATAATGGAAAAGGGAAAGTACGTAACAGAAAATTTCGACTCCTATCTTATTCCTACCATAAATGATATTCCGCATTCTATGGATATAACAGCTATAGAAGAATTGTACGAGGGAGATCCTTATGGTCCAAGAGGTGTAGGCGAAATTGGGACGGTGGCCGTTGCTCCGGCGATTGCTAAAGCTATTTATGACGCGATTGGCTTGTGGGTTACTAAGCTGCCTGTGTCTCGTGAGGAAATTGTAAAAGCAGTGAATCAAAGGGAGATGAGAGAGTGGCTGACAACAAAATTGTAGGAAAAGCTAAACCTCCGTTGGAGGAAAAAATAAAAATCTCGCTTATTGTTAATGAACAAGCAAAGGAACTGTTTGTAGATGCAACTATGCGTCTTGTTGATATACTAAGAGAAGAATTGCAATTAACGGGCACAAAAGTTTCTTGTGGAATTGGTCGATGCGGTGCCTGTTCAGTCATTATGGATGGAAAATTAGTCAATTCTTGCTTAGTGAGGGCCTATCAATCAGATCAGAAGGAGATTATAACGATTGAAGGTTTAGGAAAGAATGGACTTCATCCGATTCAAAAGGCTTTTTTGGAAGAAGGAGGCTTTCAATGCGGATACTGCACACCGGGAATGATAATGGCTGTAAAATCCATTTTTGATCAATATGCCAATCCAACTGCGGAGCAAATTCTCGAAGGATTATCAGGAAATCTTTGTAGATGTACCGGTTATGGCGGCATCATCAGAGCGATTCAGAAACTGGCTCAATTATAAAAATATAAAGAGTACGGGTTTTCCCGCAAGTTTGCGGGAGATCTTTTTATAATCGGTTTCATAGCGTAACAAAAGGGCTGATTCAACGTGTATTTGAATCAGCCCCATATATTTTTAGCTTCCTCGATATACTTGATATCCCCACGGAGAGATGAGCAAAGGAATGTGGTAATGGGAATTAGGTTGGGAAATTCCAAAGTGAACTACAACTTTATCTAAAAATAGAGGTTCATCCAATTTTAGGCCTTTTCTCAGAAAATAATCACCGATGTAAAATACAAGTTCATATTTCCCTGGAACGATTTCGTGCTCATCTAATAATGGCCGGTCAACGCGACCATGTTGATTTGTGATAGTCGTTTGCAGCAACCGTTTTTTTGTTTCCAATTCATCATCGAAACGAAACAACTTTATTTTTACATTTTCGGCTGGTGTTCCATGTGTTAAATCTAAAATATGTGTCGTTAACCCGCTCATCTAAGTGCTCCTTTATTATTGAATTTCAGCAGAAAGCATAGGAATGTTTTTGTGTTGCAAGTCTTCTTGTGTAACAGTAAAGCATTGAAATCCGTATGGTGGTCGCGGTTCAGTATATACTTTTCCTTGTGATCCAGGAATTTCCTCAACAATTTTATCCCATGTATGGTTTTGAGATTCAAAGTTTACTTCTTGGAGTTGAGGGAATCTTTCTAATATTCTGCGACCGATTAAATAAATTAAGTGTTGGATGGAAAGTGTTTCTGTTTCATGAAATACCGAAGTGGCAATGTCGCGAATTTGTTCGGCTGCAACATAATATTCTGGATTATCACCAAATGAGTCTTCAATGTTTTTGTATTTCCATTTGATGTTTAAGTAAACAAATAGCGGGCGGTTTGTATCCTCTGGAAGGGTTGTGTATTCGTCGCGAATAAAACCGACAAAAGAATTACCGCTAATTTTAATTAATTGAAGGTCAGAAATTCCGCTGTATTGATCGATAATATCTATACTGTCATTTTCTCTTCGAACCATGTTTAAAGTAGCAAAGGAATATTCATTTCGGGATCTTTTAAAAACTAGGTCACTAGCTGTTATATTTCCATCACTTAATGTGAAAGTTGTTTCAAATGGAATTTCCTCTCCAATCAATGAAATAGTTTCAATATGAGAATATTTCTTTAAAAATGAAGTTGCTACATATTTTAAAAATCCTTCAATCGTTGTTCCTGTATAGCTGGCTAAATGTCTTTGAATAAAATTTTTCATCGAGTCCGTTGCAACGACTAAGCTATTATCTCCTTCCGTAAAAGAGGTTAACAACTTTGCTCCTCCCACTGCTATTTTTACATTTACTCCAAAAATAATATTGTTTCGACCAGAAAAAGAAGATTCAGGAATCGTTCTTATCCCTGTAAGTGGTTTTAAATTTGTGCGGTAGGCAAATACGTCTCCTTTTCCATAATACATGACTCTTTCTTTATTATTGGTCATAGAAATCATCTCTCCCCATTAATTATTTCTTGTAAACGAAACATCGCGATTTTTTTTATTTCTTCTAATGCTTGTTCAAACTCTGTTCTATAATTATTTTTTAGTCTTTCTTTTATCGTTCTATAAATATCTTGTTTTGTTTTTCCGCGAACTGCCATTACGAAAGGGAATCCAAACTTATCCATATATTCTTTGTTGAGTAGCATTAGATGATTATGTTCATCTTCTGTTAATTCATTTAATCCAGCATGTTTCTGTTCCTTTTGAGAGAAATCTGTTACTTTTGCATTAGTGCCTAAATGTGGGTGCATTCTAATTAATTTTAATTTTTCGTTCTCCGAAGCTGTTTCGACAATCTCCACCATTTTATCATATAGAGATTGAAATGAGGAGAATGGCCGATAGGGCGAGTCAGTCAAGACTTTGTGGAGAACATTTTTTCGATTCACTACGAGCGTTGTCAATCACTAGTTAGCGAACCATTTTCAGGAATTCATATCGTAAGCGCTTTCGGACTCTCATCCCTCATCTTGAGGCGATGATACGATATTCCATTTTTTTACACCCAACCACCATCCCGGAGCGCCGACAACGCTTGATGGATCGGCGTCCCGGATGACTGTTGCAGACACGGTATATTCTGACGCACCACATCCATCCACAACCGTCCGGCCTTCCGTTTGGCCTGTTCGATCCGCTTGGACTTTGTTGAGGCCGAGACGGCCGACTGGAGCTCTTCTGCCTCCAACGGCCCTTTCTCCACCGGATCCCGTCGATTCGGGCTGCCATCGCCCTCAGAAACGCCCGAAGCCCTTGGTCTTTCCAGCTGCGGCGGGATTTCACCCGATGCGCAAATCGGCTCATCACACTCTCCGCATGGCCCATCGGACGCATGCCGGTCGTCTCCACCCTTGCTCCGACAGCCACCCCCGATAGTCCCGGATGCATCCCGGCATCGACTCGATCCGGCGGATCATGGCAGCCAGCTGCTTCTCTTTCGCTTCGTCCTCCAACGTGCCGACCGCGCTGTTCAGCTCCACGAGAAGCCCTTCTTCATCTTGTTTCGCCAGCTTCTTCCGCACCTCCCGCCAACGCGGATGGCCGGACAGACACTGACGCAGCTCCCGCGCCACATGAAATCGATCCAGCTGAAAGCACGCCCGCTTCCCAAAATACTCCCGGCAGGCCGTGATCCACGACGCCGCGTCGCCGTTGATGACCAATAGGTCTTGGCACGGATCATAGGCATATTCCTTCATCAGCCACTCCTCAAACCGTTCCCACACGTCCCCGTCCCTTCATGGAGGTAGTGGCGCCGGTTCACCAGCTCAAGCTGCGACCCGTTTCGTCTCCATCCCTCGTGAACCGCCAGGATTTTCTCTTCTTTCGCCCGTTTCCCTTTCCCCTGGCGGGAAATAAACAGTCCATCCGCCTCCACAAACAGCACCCGGCCGTGCCGTTTGGAAACAGGGTGATGCAGCGAGACAGGGGCCTCCAGCACCAGTTGGCGAATCGCCTCGTGGCTGAGGACCGCATACCCCACGATCGACTCCAGCGTGCGAGCCGCTTTGCGGTAGGAAGAGCACTCGACGGCCAACTCGACCGCCGTTTCCTCGAGGCAAGGGCTGATCGACTGCGCTCCATCAAAGCCCAGTTCGGCATCCAGCAAGAACGTATACGCCCCGTTTGTCGATCATAGTAGTAGTTCCGGCGGAACGTCACTTCCCCAAACAGCGTTTGGATCGTAGTCAGCCGTTTGTCTTTCAGCTGATACCGGCGCTTGTCCCGCGCTTCCGCCAGTTGTTGATCGATCTCCTCCAAAAGGGCCGCCAACAAGACAGCGAACACCTTTTGAAGAGTTCTCAACAATTGTTCCTCCAACTCTTTTAATAAAGGCCATTCTGTGGTAAGATGTTTCATGGACTCTCTCCCTCCTGTTTTCGGTTGATGTTGACAATCACCATCATAGCAGGGAGAGAGTCCTTTTTGCATGACATTTGCTTGTTCTACCGCGCTTCGCTTGGTGGCCCCGACGAGCGTCGCGAACAAAAGTTCGCAACCCTCGTCGGGGATCATGTCGAAATGTCACCCACAAATATTTTACTCACACGATAGGGCTCTGCCCGTTCTGCCACCCATGAAGAATGCTCAAAAACCCCTCCTAATTGATTAATAAATTCAGAAGCACTCATTTCGTTTAATTGTTCTAATCGCATCATTTTCCCCTTTTCTTGTGATTCTATTCTATTGTTGTTTTTAAAGTGTTATTAACAGTTGGCTTTTCCTTTAATGAAAGATTAAAAAACAAGTTTAAGATAATAGCAGTTAAGCTGCCTGTTACAATTCCATCTTCTAAAAGATTTGGGCCTTTCCAAGATTTTTGTTCAATGGCATTCCCTCCTCTTTTTTGTAAATAAAATGACATTAATTGTTACTTTATATAACATAATAAAGTAAGGTGATGTAGATGTCATTAGTTAATTTGTACAATTATTTTTTAGAGGAGTTGACAAATTGCATAAAAAACAAAAAGTTCAGTATGAAATTAGGCGGAGTAGGTAAATATCGATGTTACAAAATCTAACAATTATAAAAAAGACTTTTTTTATAAATGAAGTAAATTTTTGATGCGAAACGCTAAACGAAGGCGGAAGGTAGTATCAGGATCTTTTAGGCTTTTTCCAATTAGTTTTTCGCAATTTTCTAAACGATAAATTACGGTATTTCGATGAACGTATAGTTTCTTCGCTGTTTCTGAAATTTGACAATGGTTCTCTAGAAATACAAATAATGTATGCAATAGGATTTGGTTTTCGTGTATAGACTGATCTGATAATTTTTGTAATGTTTCGTTGTAAAAATCTTTTAAATCTTGTGTGGGGATCATCTGTAAAAGTTCGGAAATATCTTTTCTTCGATAGATTTGAATAAACTGGCGATTTCCTGACAGCCGGCCAGTCTGCAATGCTTCCAAAGCTTCCCTGAATCCTTTTTGGACATCTAAAAATTGTTGGCATAAGTTGCTAAGTCCGAAAGAAACAGTCCGATTATATCTGTTTTTGATTTTAATCTGTAGCTCTTCTAGGAAAGGGAGAATGATCGTATTGAGTTCTGTCCAAGATTCTGTGATAGGGAATAGTAAAATACAAATATTTCCTTTTACGAAATGATGAATGGATTTAGAAAAGATGTGACTTTCTTCTTCTATAAACTCAAAAATAGTATCAATTTCTTTGTGGGATTCTGTGAAACTTAACATCGTCCTGCTCTCATCAAGTTTTCCAACTGCACAAATATAGGATTGGTCGTTGATAATCTGAAATTCTTTTGCCTTAATAGTCACTTCTTCTAGGGATTGAAATGCCCTTCTGTAAAATTAATAAAAAACTCATTGCGCACTTTTTTTGTGTATTGTTTTAATGCATTTTCTTTCATTAATTCAAAGGAAATAACATTGGCTGCTTGCTCAATGGTTAAAATCATTGACGGGTTAGAAAAGGGAATCATACCTATTACAGCTAAGCAACCGCTGTTTTCCTCATGGGTGTAGATTGGAAATACAGAAACAACCTCTCGGTTAGATATAATGGAAAAACAAGAATAAGAAGTGTTTGGTAAAAAAAAGCGAAATCCATTTGTGTATAGTTTCCTGAGTTCATCAGAAAGATTGGAGAACGGATGAGAAGAACCGATAATTCGAAAATGCTTATTCAGTAATATAATTGGATATTTAATCATGGAAGATAAGCTTCTGAGCAAGGATGTTAACCCTTTGCCACTCATAATATGCTTGGTAAATTTTTGATGCGTTTCAATAGCTAAGAGCAATTCATTTGTTCGTTTATCAAGAATATAACTTAATAATTGGTTGACAACTTCTCCTAATGAAATATCTATTGGCAGTTCTATGATGGGGAATCCGATTTCATTGGCATAGGCAAGAGCGTTTTCCGGAATTTCTTCTAAAAACCGTTTTGTTTTAATGGCAAGACCTGCACATTGTTGTTCCACCATGCTTTTGATTAACTCAAGTAAGTCGTGTGGGTTGTCTTTAAGGTGATATGCTGTAGTTACAAGTAATTCATTCGGTTTTAAGTAATAGATGATATCGGGAGCATCCATCATATTTACACTATACACATCTCTTTCTTTTCCCTTATGCCCGCGATTAATCTTGCATTGTGGAAAGCAGGTATATGTAATATATCTGAAATCTTCATACTCCTCACTCCTTTTGGTTAAATTGCACAAAAAATTATAAAATTTATAGCGATTTTACCAATGATTATAGAGGAAAATCAAGCTAAAATCAACTTATATAACACAATATGTTATGTTTTATAACATTTTATATAACATTTATTTTCATTTGAAAAAGAAAGAGGCGAGAGTGGGGATGCAGACGCTTTATCAAAAAGTAAACGCAGATCGAATCGTACGTCGGATTGAAGAACTTGCGAAATGCAGCATGACTAAAAAAGGAGTGACCCGCCTTTCCTTTTCAAGGGAAAGCGAAATGGCTAATGAGCTGGTGGCGCAATGGATGCAGGAAGCAGGCATGACAGTTCGCAGGGATGGTCTTAATAATATCATCGGTCGTTACGAAGGGAAATGGCCTGACGCGCCAGTACTGCTCATTGGGTCGCATCTCGACTCTATCATTGAAGCTGGGAAATATGACGGGGTACTTGGCGTGATTGCAGCGATTGAAGTGATTCAAACCCTATATGAAAACGGTATGAGACCCAACAATCCAATTGAAGTGATCGGCTTTTGCGATGAGGAAGGTGCTAGATTTCATACAACGCTGCTTGGCAGTCGGGCAATTGCGGGTAATCTACGGGAAGAAGAACTGTTTGCGAAAGATGCAAATGGGATTACATTGGCAGAAGCCATGAAAGAGATCGGTCTTGATCCATTTCAATACCACACGGCTGCCCGTCATCCGAAAACAATCCTTGGTTATCTTGAATTGCATATTGAACAAGGTCCAATTCTTGAACAAATGAATCAAGCCTGCGGGGTCGTATCCGGGATTGCTGGACAGTCCCGATATAAATTCCGGGTGGAAGGATTAGTGGGGCATGCGGGAACCGTACCGTTGCCGCTGAGAAAAGACGCACTTGCCGGAACAGCGGAAATGATCCTGGCAATCGAACAGATCGTTCTCCAATATGAGAATCTGATGGCTACCGTAGGAAAGCTGTCTGTATTTCCGGGGGCCAGCAATGTGATTCCGGGATTGGTCGAAGGAACACTTGATGTCCGGTCGATTGACGATGGAACTAGAAGAACCGCACTGAACCGAATCATAGAGGAATGTAAGGAGATTGCCAAACAACGGGGATTAGTTTGCGAGTTTACAAAAGTCATGGAATCTCCTGCTGTGCTATGTTCGAGTCGTTTTATCGATGTGATTTCTTCGGTTCTCGAGGAGCGCAAAATGAAGTCAGTTCGACTTGTTAGCGGAGCGGGACATGATGCGATGGCATTAGCTTCTATAACTGACATTGGCATGATCTTTGTCAGATGCAAAAATGGTCTGAGTCATCATCCTGACGAATTTGTAGCAGCCGAGGACATTAAAATAGGAACCTCTGTGCTGCTGGATGTTGCTCTGAAGTTGACATCATAAAAAAGTCTTAAGATTAGAAGGGGGAATCATCAATGGCAACTATCAAATGTCAAGCGAAGCAGGAAATTTTGCAATGGATTGAATCTGAAAGGCACAACCTCATCAAATTTCTACGGGAACTGGTCGCCATACCGTCGGACAATCCGCCGGGCGACTGTTATGCCATCGCAGAGCACATTTATAAACGTCTGCATGATTTTCAATTTGAAGATGTCGCGCTGTTGGAAGTAGACCCGGAGGAAGTCAGGGAAAAAGGGATGGTTCGGGTGGCAAACGTTGTCGCTAAAACCATCTTTGGGGACGGAAAAGGGCCTGAAATTGTCCTCAACGCTCATGGAGATGTGGTGGCGCCGGGACTTGGCTGGACGTATGATCCGTATGGCGGACAAATCGTTGACGGGAAGCTGTATGGTCGCGGTGCTGCCGTATCCAAATCGGACATTGCATCGTATACCTTCGCGGTCATGGCCCTTCGTCAAGTGACAGAGAAGTTGTCGGGTAAAGCGTCCTTGGCGTTTAACTTCGATGAGGAGACAGGCGGAGAAATCGGTCCAAAGTGGATGATCGAAAAGGGATATATTCAGCCGGATATGGCGTTTTCAGCTGGATTCACGTATTCGATTGTAAACTCCCATAACGGATGTCTGCACCTTGAGATACGAATCAAAGGCAAGTCGGCACATGCAGCAGCGCCGTATACAGGACATGACGCCATCGAAGCGATGACCGGTGTGCTACAGGCACTGTACGACTATCGCCGGAAGTTAGATCAAAAACGTTCCAGTGTTCCTGGAATCGAGTCTCCCACATTAGTAGTCGGATTAATCTCGGGAGGAATCAACACTAACGTGGTGCCGGATCAGTGTACAATCCGGATTGACCGCCGGTTGATCCCGGAGGAAGACGGGGAACAGGTGGAAATGGAAATTCGTGAACTGGTGGAACAGGTGGTTAAGCGCTATGAAGGAATCCGGGCGGAGTTTGAACGCATACTGCTGGCGAAAAGCTTCAAGCCGACACCGGTAGATTCCCCATTGATCCAGACGCTTATGGCAAACTGGAAAGAAATTATGGACGGAGAGCCAGAGATTCACGGAATTCCGTTGTACACCGATGCGAGACATTTTGCGGAAGCCGGAGTTCCTGTCGTCCTGTTTGGCGCGGGTCCTCGGACCTTGTTGGAAGCCAACGGCCATCGGGCGGATGAACATGTCCGGATTGAAGATTTGGTCAAAGCAACAAAAATTGTGGCACTTACTCTTTATGATTTGCTTCGGACAGACAAATAACTTTATTCTCTTTGCGCTTTAAACAACAAAAGAGGACTCCTTGGTACCGCGAGTTGGCTGGTCGTTGTGGAAACAGAATTGCCTACCAAGGAGTGCCCAAAATCCTTTCAATGTGATGGAATCCAATTGTGTTTTCCTTGGCTACTGTAGTTATTACAGCAGGTACAATTACAGTTTTTGGTGAGGCAATTGTTGATCCTGTTTTGATCGTGCAAAAGATTGAGAATAGTGTGGTCAATTTAATTGCAGCAATTGTTTTCATCGTTGCAACGTTAGCCATTAATATTGTCGCGAACCTTGTATCTCCTGCATATGATCTTGCCAATGCAGCGCCGAAACATATAAATTTCAAGAAAGGAACGATTATTACCGCGATTCTGTCCGTTCTTGTCATGCCCTGGAAAATTTATGGGAGCCCTGTAGCTGTCAACTATTTCTTGGGAGGGCTTGGAGCTTTCCTCGGTCCAATTTTCGGAGTAATGGTTATTGACTATTACTTAGTTAAGCAGCAAAAAGTTGATGTTCACTCTCTTTATAAGGAAGGTGCCACATCCCTTATTGGTATAAAAATGGGTTTAACCTACAGGCGTTGGCTGCCTTTATTATCGGATCTATTTTCGCTGCAATTGTCGCACTAGTTCCAATGTTTTCATATTTTGCTCCCTTTTCATGGTTTATTGGTGCAATGATTTCTGCCGTCGCCTACCGCGGATTAATGCAACGCAATCAACAAATAGTTGTGGATAAAACTCAATCTATATCTGTAATCGAGTAAAAGGGGGATTGGCGTGAAAGAAAGTAGTTACGATCTTATTATACGCAATGGGCAGATTGTTACCGAAGATGGAATATTTCAAGGGGACATTGCCGTGTGCGAGCAAAAAATCGTTCAAATTGGATCTATACCGTCAGGGAGAAAAGCCAAGCTAGAGATTGATGCTTTCGGTCTGCACGTCTTGCCCGGTTTGATCGATACCCATGTTCACTTTAATGAACCCGGTCGGACGGACTGGGAAGGTTTCTACACAGGCTCCCGAAGTTTGGCTGCGGGGGGAGTCACAACTTTCTTTGATATGCCTCTTAATAGCAGTCCCCGACTACATCGACATACGGCTTTCAAGTCAAAAAAGAAGCGGCCATACAAAAATCGATTCTTGATTTTGGCCTTTGGGGAGGACTTGTTCCAGGAAATCTGGATTCCCTGGAACATCTTAAAGATTTAGGTGTTATTGGATTCAAAGGTTTTATGTCCGATAGCGGCATCGATGAGTTCCCTCACGTAGACGATTGTACTTTATTTAAAGGAATGCAAAAAATTGCAAGGCTGGGTTCCATCCTGGCCCTCCATGCCGAAAGTGATGTCATTACGAAACAACTCGCAGATTGGTATAAATCACAAGGGAATCGGACTGCACGGGATTATGTGGCTTCCCGTCCCGTTATATCAGAAATCGAAGCTGTAGGCAGGGCAGCGGCATATGCGGAAATTACGGGATGCAAGTTGCATATCGTACACGCAAGCAGTGGTAAGGTCATCAAGTATATAAGCGAAGCAAAACAAAGGGGGGTTGATATAACTGTTGAAACTTGCCCCCATTATCTGTCTTTTACCATTGAGGATCTGGAACGGCTTGGCGGAATGGCGAAATGTGCACCGCCTCTGCGGGAACGGGAGGATGTAGAATCGCTGTGGGAAGCTTTAAAATCCGGTGAAATTGATATCATCGGTTCAGATCATTCTCCTTCTCCTCCAGCAATGAAAGTTGCTTCGGATAACGGTGATTTCTTCAGTTTGTGGGGCGGAATATCGGGCGCACAGACAACCTTGAATGTTATGCTTGAGGAGGGGTATTGGCGGCGTGGAATTCCCTTGGAAGTCATTGTACGAGTAACAGCGACCAATCCGGCAAAACGGTTTGGTCTGTATCCACGGAAAGGTACTATTGCCGTTGGGAGTGACGCTGACCTGACATTGGTCGATTTGCAATCTTCTTTTGTCCTGAAGGAAACAGATCTTTTATATCGGCATCAACAAAGTCCGTATATAGGGAAAAGTTTCCGGGGGATAGTAACGCATACAATTCTTCGCGGAAGGGTTGTTTTTCAAAGAGGTGAAATAATTGACAGCAACATTTCTGGGCAAATAGTATAAATTATAGCCTGTTTCTTCTTCTAAGAAAATGGTATGAGTATTTCAGCTAAAGAGTAGAATGATAAGAAAATGAATGGATAATATTTGAAGAAATATAAAAATTCAGAATAAAAGTGACATTCTGCATCGGTTAGGGCTAAGCTATACGAAACCGACCTATACACTAGCCAATGCCGATGAAGAGAAACAAAAAGAATTCGTCGAAATCACCTTCCCTGAAGTAAAAAAAACTGGTAGATGGGAACATCGCCCATGTCCTCTTTCAAGATGAGTCGATGATTCGTGATTACCAAGCGATTCAAAAAACATGGTTTGTCAAAGGAAAACAACGAATCATTCCGACGTTTGGAAAAGTGGAATATTTGTCGTTTGTTAGAGTGCAGAAAGCGAAAAGTTTACTTAGATTTTCCAGTCTGCCGATTGAAGTCATAGCTCATAATACGGGATTTTCTAATCCTGGCTACTTTGCGACTACTTTCAAAAAAATTGTGGGAAAAACGCCAAGTGAATATCGGGAGCAATTCTATTTTCAGGAAAAGGGGGTAAAGTCGTGATTGCTATAAAAAAAGAATTGGAACGTTGTAAAAAGGAAGGGCTTTCAGGAGTACTTGGAACGATTATTTCGACAGAAGGATCTACTTATCAAAAAGCAGGAGCAAAATGTTTTATTTCAGAAGACCGGAAGCTTACTGGGCTTTTAAGTGGCGGATGCGTGGAATCAGATATTATTGAACACGCCATGAAAGTTCTAGAGACTGGAAAACCGACCATCATCCATTATGATTTTTACGGAGACGATGACATCGTTTGGGGTCTTGGGGTTGGTTGCAACGGAAAAATGAATATTTTTTTACAGCCGTATCTTCCTGCCAAACAACCTGAAAAGGCAGCTATTATTGATCGGTACTTTTCGGACTCTCTTCAAAAAACGTTACACACTGTCACGATTGTGAAAGCGAAAGACGAATCGCTGCAAGGGAAAATGTGGGTCATTGATAGTGCTTTCGATAATAGCGACATACCTATCTCTGTTCGGGAGATTGCCGTCGATTATATGATGAGAAAAAAGGATTTGAAAAATGAAATGGTTTATTTAGGTGGCGAGCAAGATTTGTACGTGTATTATGAATCAATAAGTCCACCGCCTCATCTTATCGTTTTCGGCGCGGGTCCTGATGCCATTCCACTTGTCAAGATGGCGAAAAATTTGAAGTGGCTAGTTACTGTGCTTGATTATCGCTCATCTTATTGCAATGAGGAAAATTTTCCAGAAGCCGATTTCATTCATGTCTATCCTGCTGGTAGCGTACCAAACGTTTCCCTTCATGAAAACTCATATGTTGTCATTATGACACACAACTTCTTGCATGATAGGGAAATTTTAGAATCTATTTTAAATTCAAATGCGGCCTACATCGGACTATTAGGACCGAGAAAAAGAACGGATAGATTGATTGCGACAAGCAACACCCTCCTATCCAATGAAAATGTCTATCGCATCCATAGTCCGATTGGACTGGATATCGGAGCGAAAACGCCAGAAGAAATCGCACTCAGTATTTTGGCTGAAATCATGATGGTATATAGAGGAGGAACTGGAAGAAAACTGTCGCAACTGGCATCTATGGCGCATTCTGTATGAAGGAGGTGCCAGTCTATTAAGATGAGAAAGAACATATGGGGAATTATCTTAGCTTCAGGTTTTTCAAAGCGCATGGGAAAACCAAAGCTGCTTCTTCCGTACAAAGGTAAACCTATTATCCGGCATGTGATTGATGAAAGTATGGAGTCGCGTTTAAGCGGTGTGGTTGTCGTAGTCAATCCCGAGGTTGCCGAGCTTAGAAATGAAGTTTCTAGGTCGTGCGTGAGCAAACTCGTTTTGAATGAACAGGCGGGACAAGGAATGTCAACATCGTTAAAAGCAGGGTTGATGAATCTGCCTTTAACGGCTGATGCTGCTGTTGTGTTGCTTGGTGATCAGCCGCTTGTCTCATCAGATGATATAGATGCGGTAATTGAATGTTATGAATCGAATGGCGGCCCCTCATTGTCCAAGCAAGCTATCAATCGAAAAGAGGGCATCCTGTTCTGTTTGATTGCTCGATGTTTCCACATCTTTTCAATGTAACAGGCGATGAAGGCGCGAGATCTGTTTTAAAAATGTTCTCGAATAAGATCTGTTTTGCTAGAATCGATAAACCATTCCCAAGTGATATTGATACACCGGAAGACTATGAGCAGCTTCTTAGGAAGGAGCATTCCCGTTAGGAGCTTTTCCGGGGACTTGATCAAAAAAAGCCCTCTTGGTATGATGCAGGGGTGTCAACCACATCACTCACCATACCAAGGAGGACTTCAGATGAATTGTACACAAAACTATAAAATTGATCAAGTCACCGAACAAACGCTTGTCAGACAAGAATGCATTGGATCAAATGCTTCCTTGGTCAACCACACTCCCTGTTACATGTATTGCTTTTAATCAGCTAACTAAATAATACCTTAAGCTCCGGCCTTCAAAAAAGGTGGGGGCTATTTGACGTTTACATTTATAAAACAAAAAACTGAGCAACCATGAAGCTGCCCAGCTTTTGTTTTCAGATTTTACTTCGATTCACGTCTTGGCAAATATTTGGTTGTAAAAATTTCTTTTGCATCAAACGTCTTTTCTAATAAACCTAGATCATACAACTGTTTAATAAGTGTTGCCCAGCGTTCTTCAGTCATATACCCGACTCCATGCTCTGCTGCATCCCCTCCATATACAAAATCTTTTTGTGCTTCCGCTTCAAATTTCAAAGATTCTAACTCCATATCAGTGTTGTTTTTCTGAATCACTTTATTGATCTCTTCGTAAGAATCTTTATATAAATACCATCCTTCAACAAAAGCCTCTACAAAAGCTTTTACAGTTTCTTCATTTTTTTCTAAATAGTCTTTTGTAACATATAAGACTATGTTATACGGATTATACCCTGCATCAGATATTAACTTCGTTTCGACCTCTACTCCATCTTTTTTTAAGAAGAACGGCTCTGATGTAACAAAGGCTTGGCTTACGGAATTGACATCGCTAATAAAATTCGAATGTTGGCCAGTATAAGCCAATTCTTGTACATTATTTAAATTGTATTTTGATTTTAAAAAATCCCAATACGTAATACCAGGTTGAATATACACTTTTCTTCCATTTAATTCATCAAAATCATTGATTCCTTTCCCTTTATGGAACATTAATGCTTGCGGGCTTCCTTGCATGGCAGCAGCTACGGCGACTAATTCAATTCCTTGATTTCTAGCAATAACCATTTGGTCAGCATGTGCAAGTCCAAAGTCAGCACTTCCAGATGCAACCATTTGAATAGAGGATACTTGCGGCCCGCCCGGTTCAATCGTGACTTTTAAACCTTTTTTTTCAAATAATCCATTTTCTTGTGCTGCATACAAACCGCCATGCTGCGCTTTAGGGAACCAGTTTAATACAATTTTTACATCTTTTAAGTTTTTTTGTTCTTCATTTGAATTGCTATTTCCCTCGCTTGTCGAACTGTTCGACTCTTGCCCACTGCAGGCGGCAAGGATAAACATGAATATAATCCCAATTAATAAAAAATTTGCTTTGCGCAATGCCTTCATTTTATTTTCCCCCTCGTATAGCACTTTGTTTTTTACTACCAAAATTGTAGTTTTGAAAATATTAAACTGCTCCCAACTTTATCCCTTAATTCAGCAAGCCATTGGCTATTAATTGCTCTGATTTTAAACTTAATTCCACTCATGCCAGTAATAAGCAATATTATGTTAAATTTATATAAATCTCTTTTTAAACGCGCATTGCGTAGATTTTATTTGTCTCCCTTCATCGCTGATTCGTGCCATGATCTAAGCATGAAATGAGAAAACAAACTTATGAGAAGGTAAAAGACAATCCCAAAAATAGCAGCGGCAATTCCACAAGCAAATAAATATGGTGTTTTTAATTGAACAGCTGCGACCGTAATACCATAACCTAAACCACCTTTCCCTCCGCCAATCCCTGCTATATATTCACCCGTAATAGCACCAACGATAGATAGTGTGCTAGATATTTTTAACCCGGTCATCATGTAAGGCATAGCAGCTGGTATTCGAAGCTTCCACATTCTTTGCCATTTTGACGCATTATATAAAGTAAATAATTCGCTCATGTTTTTGTCGACTGAATTCAATCCCATTAAAGTATTTGAAATGATGGGAAAAAATCCGATTAAAAATGAAATCATCACAATCGAGTTGAAGCCTGAACCGAACCAGATAACAACGATCGGTGCAACGGCCACAACTGGTATCGTTTGTAAAATAACCGCATATGGGTAAATGCTTATTTCTAAAATTCTGGAACTAGCTAATAAAACCGCGACGCCAATCCCAATGATGGCACTTATTAAAAATCCAATCACAGATTCAGCTACCGTTATTTTTATGGCTGGCCATAATAAATCCCAATCTTCAATCGCCGCTTGAATAACATCTGTCGGTTTTGGAAGTATAAATGGCTTCACACCAACCATAATCGGAACAAACTGCCATAAAGAAAGAAAAACAACAAGCGCAACAATCGGACCAATGAACTTCCATTTTGACTTGTTCCGTACTTTAAGTCTGCCAGTATTATTGGGTTGAGTGACAATTTCCTTCGTTTGAGTAGTTGCTGTTTGTACAGACATTTATCCCAACTCCCTTCGAGTTGTACTATCCTCAAGACTTCGCGCGGCAATATTGACATACTCTGTAAACCTTTCATCTGTTCGCTCCCTTGGATAAGGAAGGTCGACATCGATAATAGAGGATAATCTGCCAGGCCGCGCTGACAACACTGCAATTCTAGTAGAAAGATATACAGCTTCATATACATTATGGGTCACGAACAAAATCGTCATATTCTCCCTTTTCCATATTTCGAGCAGTTCCGTCTGCAAAGTCTGTCTTGTAATCTCATCTAATGCAGCAAACGGTTCATCCATTAAAAGCATTTTAGGTTTTGCAGCTAACGCCCGAGCAATAGACACTCTCATCTTCATTCCGCCGGATAACTGCCTAGGATAAGATTTTAAATGATCTTTTAACCCCACCATCTCTAATACTTTGATCGCATCCTCTTTACGTCTTTTTTTATCAGCCCCCTTAATTCTAACGGTAATAATACGTTTTCGAGCACTGTTCTCCATGGAAGTAAATTAGCATCTTGGAAAACGAACGCAATATCATTTGTATTTTTTATAATTTCTTTAGGGTTTTGCCCAAACACTTTTACCTTGCCCTCAGTAGCTTCGCCTAATCCTGCTACCATTCTTAATGCCGTTGATTTCCCGCAGCCTGATGGACCGAGAAAACTTATAAATTCCCCTTCTTTTATCGAAAAATGAAATTGGCTTAAAGCGACAGTGCCAGTATTGTAAATCTTACTAACATGTTGAAATGAGACAACTTCGTTTTGAATTGCGTCCACCGCTATCACTCCTCATAATTATTTTGTTAGAATAGCTGAGTTTGTTAATCTCGATTTTCTATAATTGACTTTTGTATGCTTTGCAGCCGTTTCCAGCATTTTTTCGGCAGCTTTTTGCGCCCGAATGGCAAATTGTTCTTCATCGATATTCACGAGACGCCCTTCATCTACAACAATCTTCCCGCCAACGATGGTCATATCAACTTGCGGTGTGCCCGCAAGAATCGGAAGCGCCGTATCATTAAAGAGAGCACCGGCAAACTCTAATCGATTCGTATCGATCAAAAACATATCTGCAGCCTTGCCGACTTCTAAGGAACCAATGGCATCTTCCCAACCAAGCACTTTAGACGAACCTCTCGTTGCAATCGATAAACAATCTTCAGCGCTCAGCGCTGTTGTTCCATGCTGAAGATTATGGAGCAAGTTCATGATTTTTAAATCAAGTAATAGATTAGATGAATCATTGGAAGATGAACCATCGACACCAAATCCCACTTTTACTCCTGCATGTAACATGTCCATAATTCGCATCGTTCCGGATGCCATTTTCATATTGCTGCTCGGACAATGAGCAACTCCGCAGCCGCAAACACCCAGCTTTGCAATTTCCTTGTCATTAAACCAAATTCCATGCGCATACCACACGTCACCGCCAACCCAACCTGTTTCTTCCATTAATTCTAACGGACGCATGCCAAGCTTTTCTCTGCAAAAGTCCTCTTCATCGATCGTTTCCGCCAAATGGGTATGCATCCGAACACCATAACTGCGGGCTAAATTTGCTGATTCACGAAGCAAGTCTTTACTAACTGAAAATGGCGAACATGGTGCAACACCTACCCGCAACATTGAAAATTTACTAGGGTCATGATAGGTTTCAATAACCCTCATGGAATCTCGAAGAATAACATCTTCGCTTTGAACGACTTCATCTGGCGGCAATCCCCCTTTTGATCTACCTAAACTCATAGAACCTCTAGTTGGGTAAAAACGAATTCCAATCTCACGAGCTGCCCGTATTTCTTCATCGATTAATTCCCCACTTACTCCATTTGGAAACACGTAAAAATGGTCAGCGGTTGTTGTACAGCCACTTTTAAGCAATTCGCCTAATCCGACCATAGCACTTAAATACACATCTTCTGGCTTTAAATGGCGCCAAATATCGTACAAAGTGATTAACCAATCAAACAACTCAACATTCTGCACCCAAGGGATATTTCGAGTGAAAGTCTGATATAAGTGATGATGTGTATTGATTAACCCCGGATAAACAATTTTTCCACGTGCATCAATAACAGTGTCCGCTGTCTCAAAAGGCAAATCATATCCGATCGCTTTAATTTCTTGTCCAACAACATACATGCTGCCGCCTGGGTATTCCGTTCGCTTTTCGTCCATCGTAATGATGTTTTTGGCATTTTTTATTAATAATGTCCTCATTTGTTCAACCCCTTATACCAATCTCAATTTTATGTTAATTTTTATAACATTACATGTAATATATTCTTATTATATACGCTTTTTAATAGTTTAACATTAGAGGATATTTACAATTTTGAATATTATTTTGTGCATTTTAACTAAATTTCTTTTGAATGATGTTATTTATAACAATTATATGTAATATATTTTAACAAATAATACAATCACCTTATGAAAAGGATTCAATTAAAAAACTGGCTCTTCACCACAAGTTGTACTTGATCATTGAAGATCGGTGTGCATAGAGAAAATAGAGGGTACAAAAAATGCGAATTTTCCTGTATGGTAAAGGTGTCCAAACCAAACCATTGGAGGAAAATTCGCATGTACGCTCAGTTTATCAAAGAACTCATCGATTTACCAGATGTTTTGATTCAAAAGGTGCGAAAAGAAGAAGAACGTTGGATTTTCGAACTTTCTCTTCCCGAACAATGCCCGTTATGTCCTGTTTGCTTGAAACGCACGATCAACATGACAGGAAAAAAGAAGCAATGGATGCATGGGTATGCTCAACGAATCGGGATTTTTTGGATTGAACTTCCTGTCGAGCGCAGACGCTGTGGTACCTGTGACATGACATTCAGCACGTCTTATCCCGGAATTTCCCCTCGAAGTGCAGCGACGGATGCGTTTCAGCAATGGGTGGCGCAATCTTGCATCGGAACATCCATTCAGGCGGTGGCTCGTATGCTCAAGCTTCCGTACACGACCGTTGAACGCTGGTTTTATACCCATGCCCCTTCCTTCCTATCGAATGACATCCAACCAAAGGCAGTTTGTGTCGATGAGTTTGCGTTTCGAAAAGGGCATGATTACGGAGTGGCAGTCATGGATGCCGAAACGGGAGAAGTGTATGCCGTTGAAGCAGGAAAGAACGAGGAAGCCATTGGACGTGTGTTGGCTCCTGTGTCTGGTTCTGTTCAGTATGTCGTGAGCGATTTGGCTCCAGCGATGAAAAAA
Organism: Geobacillus sp. JS12; assembly: GCF_001592395.1. NCBI lineage: Bacteria > Bacillati > Bacillota > Bacilli > Caryophanales > Anoxybacillaceae > Geobacillus > Geobacillus sp. JS12. The sequence continues at coordinate 1,721,933 of NZ_CP014749.1, read as the reverse complement.
GCCATTCAAGGGGTGTGTCTGGAAGCGAAGCATGTGGTCGATTATTTTCATGTGATTCAATTGTTTACGGAAGCGTTGGATCGATGCCGCCAATCCTTCGGAAAAGGGAACAAGAAACACGGGCATGTTCGGTATGTTTGCCGCTGATTGACCCAGTGTCCCGAGAAACTCACCGAGGAGGAGCGCCAAACGGTGCGGAAGTGGCAGAAAGAGAGCGATTCCTTGCAGGCTGTCTATCAATCCCTTCAACATTTTCGTTATGTATCCAAAAGCCAAAGCGAGCGACAAGCGAAACGTCGTTTGAACGCCTGGGTTCATCGGTATTTGTTTTGTCCTTGTTCTGCTGTTCGCGCCATCGCAAAATCACTCGTCAAACGAACAGACGAAATCATATCGTGCATTTTATCCCCTTATTCAAATGGGAAAATGGAGGGAACAAATAACAAGATCAAGCTGATGAAACGTCGGGGATACGGATACAGAAATATCCAGCGTTTTGCATTGCGGGTTCGGCTAGAAACAGCTAACATACTTTCATGACAGGTGCAAGTACAACTTTTGGTGATGAACCTTTTTACCAATTATTTAGGTTTTAATTCCTATACTGGTTCCTATATAGCCAGTAAATCGTTGACACTTCCAAATTCCTTACATTAAAATTATTCCAAGAGTATATAAGGAAAGAACGATTTTGTCATCTGTTAATTCTTGTTCATAATAAATTCTGTTTATTTAGAGGTGGAACAAAAAGTGACCGGAAATCCATTTGTGATGTATTTAGATAAGTTCAACGTACTTTCCCCTAACCACTCTAAAATCTACGATGAGTATAATCGGGATGCTGAGTCGGAAGGATCATTTGAATTTACTATTGCAACGAAAATTGAGAAACATTTAAAAGACATTTTTTTACGGAGTCCTCACAGCGTCATTTTAACAGGAAACGCTGGTGACGGGAAGACTAGATTATGCCGTTTAATCCATGACCAATTCTCCAACAACCCTTTGATGAGCTGGCCGGAGAACGGAATTATAACTGTCCAGTATGAAAAAGGAACCATCAAGATTGTCAAGGATTTATCAGAGTTAAAAGAGGAAGTTGTATACGACATTCTATCGGAATTGCAGTGTTATGTTTGTAATCGGCATAAAGAGAGTGTGTTTTTTTTGATTGCGGCGAACGAGGGGAAGCTCTCAAAGGTACTGATGCGGTATAATGAATTAAGTGTTTTGCGTCAACATATTATGGAACGATTTGATTCGCATGAAAACAATAATGATCAGCTAAGTGTTATTAACTTGTTAGATGTCACCTCCTCTGTTTATGTTGAAAGAGTATTAAATGAATGGAACAAAGAAGAATATTGGAAATCCTGTGAAGAGTGTGAAAAGAAAACACAGTGCATTATTTATTTAAATCATCGGCGCACATCCAGGCCTGCTATACAGCAAAAAATAGTGGATCAGTACCGTCTGCTTGATTACTTAGAAGCGCATATCACCTTAAGAGAAATGCTAATACATGTAAGCTATTTAATTACTGGAGGATATATCTGTAAAGATATTCTAGAAGCAGATCACACTCAGATCTGTGATCAATCTAAAAAGGTTTATTATCAGAACTTTTACGGCGTAGGAATTGGTGAGGAAGCTTTTTCTGAAATGAAAGCATTAAGGATATTTCGTTCCTTAGATCCAGGTTTGTACTCTTATTCTCAAGTCGATGATTTTATTATACATGGAGATATTAATGGAGATGAAGAAATAGAGAGATTATACGATCGAGTATTTGATAACGATTTAGATATGGAATTTGATTATTTTAGAAAAAAAATTAGATTTTATAGAGAGTACGGGCAAAACATTGATCAATCCTTTTTTGAGCATTGGATGCCCAGATTAAGAAGGAAAGTATACTTTGAGCTCGAAGACAGGAAATATCTTAATACTTTGAAACTCCTTCCGTTTGAATACTTGGAGCAATATATTAGTTTATTTAATAACAATAACGCTCAAAACAGCATTCGAAAAGAATTAATAAATGGATTAAATCGTGCATTTTCCCGTAGACTTATACAGAAATTCAAATCGAAAGGTTCTTTCTATCTGAAGGTTTCTAATGAGACACTGATGATTTATGGGTCGTTTGATCGAAGAAGAATAGAGTTGTTGCAGGAGGATGAGAGGAGCGATCTAGATCATTTACCTTCTAAGTTTTTCCTTGTTGTTGATGGAGAGGTAAAACTAAAAATTAATCTATCGGTTTTTGAGTATTTGATGAGATTAAGTTCGGGAGGTACACATAACATCCTTAGTCAAGAAGTGGAAATCCTATTAAATACATTTAGAAACGAGTTAATCAGAATTAGCAAACCAGATATGGATGTATTAGAAATATATCGTTTGGACAGGGACAGCGGTGTTTATGTCGAACATGAGCTAGATGAGTGAATATAAAACAGTTTCGGATGAAGGGAAGGACAAGCAATGGCGGCAGGAACGGAAGGATTTGCAGCCCAGTTGGCATCAGAAATATGGGGACATCGATTCATGGATGGTCAGCGAGGCCCTGAGTACGTTCTTGAGTTTCTAAACGTCCTAGTAGGGGCTGACTATACATTGAACGCTGACAAATATAAGAGAAGAAGAGCAGAGGGATTCAGAAAATTTGTTTTTGAAGGCGATAAAGAGGGAAGTAAAAATGATATCGTTCAGTTAGATCAAGAGGAGCGCCAACTATTATACAAGGAAGTTGGCGGAGAAGATAAAGCGATGGTCATTAGGGAGTTTTTTAGAAATTTAGAAATTCCTTTATACGATGGGCGAGGAAATTTAGCGGACCGCTCTTGGTATGCAAAAACTTTGTATCCTCTTCACGAGTCTTTGTTGTTTTTTGAATTAAGAAAAAGGGGAAAAGAAAAGTTTGCCAGCTATGAAAGAAACTTTTTTGCACGTGGTGGAGAATTGTATTATCTTATGTTATCTTACGGGACAGAAAAACAACCAGAGTTAAGGAAAGAAATTGAAGTTAGAATGGAAGAACTGTTGCGGCGCAATAAGGCGATCGAAAAGATAGTTAGTAAAATCACTAGTATTTTAGATAATGATACAGAGGAAAGGGAATCCGACTATAGTCCCTTGAGGCTGATAGAGAACGTTAATCGTGAATATCCAAAGTTGCCTATAACAGAGCATCATCTTTTTGACCGATTTGCCCAAGAGTATTATCAACTTATCCATCTCAATCTTGATATTTTTGAGATGTTCCACTTGTTGATTAGTCTAATTGGTTTTCAGTTAGTTCAGTACATGTATGAACGAACTAAAAAAGATGATCACAGTCGCCCGATTATGTTTTTTGACTGTTTAGATGGGCAAGTGAACCAAATTTTAAAATTATCAGCACAGTCCTTCCAAGAGAATGAGACGATGGTGAGGGAAAAGTTCGAACATGAACTCAAGAGACTCTTAACAGAAAAGATAAATGCCATTCATGGGGCAACTGAAAAACTTGAGCAATGGCGGAAGGATCCGGAAGAGCTATTTGAGGCTTTGGGGTTGAAACGAGTGAGAGCCGGAAAACAGCGAATTATTAAGGCTTTAAGCAAGACAAAATCATTTGAGGAGTTTATAAGGGAAATCTCGATAATCGTGCAAGAAACAGTGTCGTCGCAACTAAAAAAACATTATCTTTCTATTATTCGCGGAATTGTAAGGGACAGTGGGATGGGCGGATTCCGTACGGGAACCAACTACCGCTATTTTATGACCGATAAATTTTTAGAGATGTTAGTTTTAGTAAATGTTTCTCCTCAACAATCAATAGAATTTACTGAATTCCTTCACCAAATCTATAATAAATACGGTTTTGTTATAGGTGAGGAACAAGCAAAGATAAGCGGCCTATATGATAAATCAAAGTTGAATGTAAATTATTTTCAGAAAAACGAGCAATCTTTGCGTGAAAAACTGAAAAGCAACGGCTTACTTATTGAATATTCGGACGCAACGGCGATGATTAGAAACCCTTACAATTCTTTGTAGGAAAAAGGTGGGATTATGATAACAAGTGAGCAATTTTTAGCTAAATGGGTTAACGTCACAGTTTTAGAGCATTTTAAAAAGCAGAAAGACAGTGCAAAGAAAATATTCATTAAACTCAGCGGTTTTTCAAATAATGATGTGCATTTTGTTTTAGGTGAATTTAGTAATAACATAGATGTATTTAAGAAGTACTATGAACCCATCATACGTACAACTACTACTGTTTCTGGATTTGAGGAGTATGGGTTCCGTGGTCATGAAACGAGTACATGGCTGAGAAATAATATTAAGGACAACCAAGCGCTAGTATTAATTATTAATGAGATGACTCCGGAAGCTCAAAGCTTGGAGAATTTATTCACTGTTGACGAATCGTATTTGTTATCTACAAAAGGACTTGATATACTTTACGAATTATTAGTTCAAGAATTTCGATTTGCCTCGGATGAAATCGAGGAGTTAAAAACATTTTTCACGATGCTTCAGGAAGTAACTGAACCCCAGTTACGAACGCTATTACAATTTATTGTGTTAATTATAAATGAAAACATGTTAACAATAACGCACAAAATCCAAAAGCATTTGCCTTCATTGGGGTTTTTTAGGGATTCTAAGCTGAAAATGGGGGATCGCTATACAAAACGTTTAAAAAACAACTACATGTTGGCTAACTTGCAAAAGGGAGCCTCATTGCTTGACGGGGAAAAACTTCTCGAGAAGCTAGATTCATTTTTAGAACATGAAGAAAAGCAAAACTGGATCAGCGAGCTATGGGACGAAGTTGAGCCTGATGCTTTTCGGCAAGAAGCGATACAGTTTATCCAAACAGGCAACAAGATATTCCTTAAGTATGAATTTGAAATTATTGAGCAGGTTTTTAATTTCAAAGTGAATTCGAGTTTAGCCGAGAAGGTAAGCGAGGCCATCAATCTGCATAATAAATCAGAACAAGAGAAAAAAGAAATTGAGTTGGGAATTGAATCGATTCGCAAGGAAGAGGATCCTGATGATATTCAAGAGTTTTTAGATAAATACGGAAAAGAGATCTCTTCACCGACAATAGTTAAGCGGATCAATCGGTTAATTGAAAAGTTGCGTCACCCCGCTGAATATGATGATATTTACAGGGCGCTTTTGTACGAATCGTTTTTATTAATCGACGAGTATTATTCAAATGAAGATGCACAGCAATCAATTATAAAGGATGCGCACTTCCGCCTAAAAGTTGTCACGTCTAAGACAACAGAAAAAGATTTAGAACTATTAAACATGTATTTCAGGGGCTTTCTAATATTATCCCCATTATAGATTTCGATGAGAAAAGTATTCCAGTAGAATGCGATGAAACGGCAAAAAATGATGGAATTATTTTTGAATTGGAATTGGTTAAGGATAACAATGTGTTAGGAAAAAATAAATTTAAACTTCTTAGTTTCTCAAGTAATATTGCTTACTCTTTGATTGATGAAATAGACCAAGGAATATTACCGTACGTAAAAAATTATTCCCAGTACGCAGTAGATAAGATAGATGTAAAAGAACTAGTAGGCGATAATATAAGATATTATCTAGCCGCTAAAACTGAGGGGATGGAGTCACACTTCGAAAAATGGAATGTCTTTATTAGCGAATACGATTTGCTATTGAAAAAAGTTCTAAAAAATGGATTGTGTAGTGTAAATCCTGACACGCTAGATGCGATGTTAGAGGAATTGCTATCTGGTATATATTCCTCTGTTAATATTACAAAATCTATTTATAAAGCGTTGCATTATATCGGATCGATCGATACTTTCAATTCTATACAGGAAAAAGCAATAGCTGCGCCTATTGAAAGAGTTGTTACAATATTTAATCCGATTCGGCTGTTGAGCTATTTGCGCCGTTTAGAATCAATCAATCACTGTCTTGAAGAATGGCTTGAAAGAGCGGAAGATGGTAACTTTGAAATTTATCGAGTAGATGATTATCTCATCTTTATTATAGATAAATATTCCCACCTTGCCCCTCGCTATATGCTTAATGAGGATGAAGAGACCTATTTAATAGAGGACTATGAAAGATTTGGGAACGGATACTTTGTTATAAATACACATGCAGCAAATTTTAGTGCGCACTTATCTAGAGAGTTACCTGCTGAGTTAGTCAGTGTGGTAAAGAATTATCTAGAGGTATATCCCTACGCTAAAGATGGGCTTGACTTGTTATTTTTACATTGCCAAAGTACCGATATTGTTATTCGATCGATTGATGAGTTAATGAAACGTGTGCCAAGTTTATCGAAGTTGAAGTTAACAATTCATAGTAATCAACCTGCTCAGTTGCATAAAGAACTGAATAACTGGATTGAATTAAAAGAAGAGTACAAAAGTCCTTCTTTTAATATGATGTTTCCTAAAGTGGAGATAAACGTGATCAGTGAAGCAGATATTAGTGAGATTGCTGATGAAATCGATGAACAGATGAATGATACCGATTTGGTAGTATTGATGGATTACTTTGGACAAAATGGACAGGTGAGATATAACTTTAATAAGGTTAATCCGTTACCTAGCAACGACTGGTTCAGCGAGCCTTATAAAGAACCGTTGTCCATTAGAGAGGCGTTAAAGCGTATTCCTTATGTAAGTGAAAGTTTACCAAAAACACTTCAACATTTTTATCAAATGCAGTATATTGTTCATAGCAAGTCCATGCCTAGCGAAGATGAGCTTTACTTACTAAATGTGACCATTTCTCCTACTCATTTTAGTGGTACGTTGATTGACTTTATACATGAACACTTTAACTGGGTTATGATCATGGATCGTTTCATAGATAAATCTTTGTTACAAAAAATCTCTTCCAAGGCACAAATTATTCAATATAAGTCGAAAGCAGGGAAAAACAAAAACTTTAAACTCATTTTGTCTTCATCTAAATATATAAGAAGGTTAAGTCATCAAACCCAGGATTATGCCTATTACGATCGATTACATCGCAAGCTGGCGGACATTTTGAAAAATGATAGGATTCGGCGAGAAACTGTTATCGAAGCAGTGGACAAAGTAAAGGATATCTCGGGAGCATTAGTTCTAAAAGTAATTGGCCCAGGAAAGTATGCACATGAGATGTTGGCTACCTACCTGACGACGAAGCGAAGAGACCGAATCGATCACAGGGAGAATTCGTTAACCGTCTGGTCACTATGTGATGAGCTCCCATGGTTTGCTAGCAATAAGAGAAGACCTGACCTTGTTCGCTCCATTATTTATAAGCAGGATGGGCAGTTAATGATTGATTTTGAATTAATAGAGCTCAAATTTGTAAGTCATCATATTTTGGACAAAGAAACATTAGATGCTATCCAACAAATCGATGTTGGACTGAAAGAGTACAAACATCGTTTTTCGTTCGATGATAATCATGCCGATGCAGAATATTGGAAAAGTGAATTAGTATACTACTTAGTGGAAAAACAAGCCTATTTACCGTTTGAAGTGGAACTTTTAAAAGATCTGCAAAATACCCGTGCACAAGACATAAAAGTGAATTTTTCAGCTTCTGTAGATGTATACTGCTATACATCTAATTTAACTGATCAGGAGCTTAAAGAAATCGAAAAAGGAGTTTATGTCGATACAATAGGCGATAATTACTGTAATTATATTTACGGACGTCACTATATACTTGAGCAACTAGGGGCTGATGAGCACCAGGTTCCTTCTTATGACGAACTTTTTAAGAAGGATGAAGAGTTCATTGAACCTACTCCTATGACTCCAAATATGGATGAGGTAACAAGTGGAGATAACAAGGAAGTAGATAGGGAGAACAGGGGAAAGAACCAGAAACTAGTGGTGAAGAAGATTATAAACGGAATGATAATGAGTTGGGTGATTACCCGGAACTTGTAGCACTAAAGGAACTTCAGCTCAATTATCAAAATGTTAAACAAGACTATACGGACAGATTGCACGAACTAGAAAAAAAGTTAGTGCGTAATTTTCTAAAAAACGGTCTGGATATCAAAATCAAAAAGAGTATAGTTGGGTCAAGTGTAATTAGGTTTTATTTAGATATTCCGGGAGACATTCTTGCCAAAAAGGTCACTTCCCGCTCTCAGGATATTCAAATATGGTTAGGATTAAACAATGAGCCGACCTTTGCAATTGATAAAAATGGAATGTATATGGATATTATAAGGGACGATCCTGAAACGATTTATTTTGAAAAATTTATGAAGCTAGTTAGAGAACAGCTTGGTGAGAAGATTACACGAATGGGGTTAATTGCACCGTTAGGCCTTGATCCATTAAATAAGGTGGTAAGTATAGATTTAGCTAATCCCGTGTCACCGCATTTACTCGTCGGGGGAACGACCGGAAGTGGCAAAAGTGTGACGCTAAATTCCATTATTCTTAGCATTATGTGTCTATACGATAGTAAGGATGTCCAATTTGTTTTTATCGATCCGAAACAAGTGGAGTTTAATTTCTACGAAGGCAAGACACATACTCGGAGAGTAATCACTCAGATCGAGGAAGCTGTACAGGCCTTAGAAGAGCTAGTTGAGGAAATGGAACAACGGTATGCAACCATGAATAAAGAGTATGTAAGCAATCTCGAAGAATTTTTGAGTTTGACCGGAAAAAGCATTCCTAGAATTGTTGTTGTGTTTGATGAGTTTGCTGATTTTATGAGTCAGGATAAAGAGACCGCAAAACGGGTTGAAACGGCTATACAAAGGCTAGGTCAAAAAGCACGGGCGGCCGGGATACATTTGATCATTTGTACTCAATATCCGAAAGCTGAAATTGTGAACACAAAAATACGCGCCAACTTGCCGGGGAGATTGGCATTAAAAGCAGCGGACGGTGTAGCTTCTCACGTAATTATTGACCAAGAAGGTGCAGAGAAGCTAGCAGGTAAAGGAGATTTTTTGGCAAAGGTTGGTTCAGATGGGGTTATTCGTGGCAAAAGTCCGTTTCTTACACCTGAAGTTAAAAGAGCTCTGCTAAAATACTTTGAGAAAAAAGTATATAGCATCTAGGCACTATCTTGTGTCTAGATGCCTCTTTTTCGATTTTCAGCGCTACTGGATAAATTGCTCCATCAATATAGGAGGTGAGTCGAGATGGCATATGGTCAACATCAAAGTTTTTATTTGCGGGATCGATGGTTAAGTAAAGGTCTTCGCCATTTAATGGGAGATAAACGTTTCTTTTATAATAAGGATTCATTCGAAAAAGTCGGGTTAGGAAAGAATATGTTGCAGTCATTGCGTTTCTGGGTTATCGCCACTCGCTTAGTTGAGGAAAAAGTGGACAAAGATCAAAAAAGGGTGCATTACATCACTCCTTTAGGGGAAGTAATTTATAAGTTTGACCGGTTTGTGCGATTTAACGAAACAGCGGCTATTCTGCACTATGAAATGACAAAAGAGAAAGAACCGGCGACTGCATGGTATTGGTTTTTTAATATATTTCCTCAACAGGTTGTTTCAAAAGATGAATTACTTCAGTTTTTTGTCTACTGGGTCAATGAGCAAGAAACACGAGAAGTATCCATAAAGTCGCTAAAGCGGGATATAGAGTGCCTATTAAAACTTTACACGGCAGGACAATCGACATTTGACCCTGAGGAGGTTATACATAGTCCTATACAAAAGATAGGATTGATTGAAGAACATAACAACATTATTTATAAAAAAATTCCTGATATAAAGGATATAGGGATTACTGCCTTAATGTATTCGTTACTCGACTATAAAGCAAAAAAGGGAATCGATACTGTTTCAGTAGATGAAATTGTAAACGAAAAAGGGCTATGGGGAAAAGTTTTCAATATGGATCGCTCTAGCGTTGTGAATGCGTTAGAGTTGCTTGTTAATCGACCGCTATATCACATTTCATTTACCCGGACAAATAATTTGGACACTGTCAAACTTCCGGATGTTTCGCCAATTGAATATTTACAATTTGAATATGCCAGAAAGGTTGAGAGTTTAGTATGACTTTTAAGTCAAGTATCAACATTAGATTCGACTTAGGAAAACGAGAATATTTCGAGAGATATATGCCTACTCCATCACATGCTGAGGTATTAAGAGGGGTGTTAAGGGGAATCAACTACCAAGAATCTAGAGCCCATATTGTAGTAGGTCCATACGGGACTGGCAAGTCGCTTTTAGGAACAATTATTGCAGGAATTGTTTCTAAAATGGTAGACCCAGCTACATTCGATATTTTAAGAAAGAAATTTAGCCAGGTGGATGATGAGATTTATATCGAATTGGGTAATATGTCTGATCATCCGTATCGCTACCTGCCTGTGATCTTAAATGGGTATGAAGGAAATTTTCGTCAGGCCATTCTGTCATCCATTATGAGGGTCTTAAAACAAAACAACCTTCCCATTGTTGCTCCGGGAGTTATTAGTCGCATTCTAGGAACCATTAGTACGTGGGAGAAGGAGTATAAACAAACGTATAAAAAGTTTGTACAAATGCTTAGCAGCGAGAATAAAGATTTAGAGCTTTGGCGGATAGAGATATTAAATTATAATGAAAAAGAAATCAAATGGTTCCAAGATATTTATCCAACATTGACTTCTGGGGCAGAGCTTATATTTGACTTTGAGGAAGAATTTGTTTTTCAAGTCCAATATATTTTAAATGAACTAAGCAAACAACATATCGGCCTTTTCATTGTGCATGATGAATTTGGGCGTTTTTTGCAAAATGTCCCTGTCAACCAAATTTATCAGACAATGCAGGACATTCAAGATCTTGCTGAGCTAGCGGATCATGGAAGCGATAATTTTCATATTATGTACATTACCCATAAAAATCTACGTCATTATTTCTCGAAATATAGTGAAGAATATCATAATGAATTCCAACGTATTGAAAAACGTTACAATATATATCATATCGAGAATGATGGAGCAACTTATATTCGACTTATTCAAAATGCTATTAATGAACTATACGGCCAAGGAAATATAAGTGAGTTTAGAAAAAGTACCTATATTAACTACTTGCGAAAATTCCCTCTTTTTTCTGAGTTTAATCAAGTTGAAATTGAGCGACTTGTAATTCAAGGGGCATATCCAATGCACCCTGTAGCGTTGTCTTTATTACCCAAAGTATCTAGTTTGTTTGGCCAAAATGAAAGAACGTTATTTACTTTTTTAGAAAGCCGTCAAATCGGTGGATTGATGTATTTTATTAAAAAAAGAGAAGAGGAAGTATATACAGCAGCACATCTGTTTGATTATTTTTTTCCAAATATAGAGGAGTTGGAATTAGAAGAGGGGTCGAGGAACTAGGAATATACCAAAAAATATTAAAAAAGATCCCGAATCTTGATAATCGGCATTTAGCAGTACTGAAATTTATAACATTATGGAATATAACGGGGTTTCAAGCTACCTATCCTTTAACTTCGGATTTAATTGCATTTGCGATGGACTATCATGATGATGAGACAGAAACTGTTTTAAATGAACTGGCAAGAAATAAGGCTATCAGATACAACAGCATCTTAGGATATTGGGAGCTGTTTGAAGGAAGCGGATTAGATGTTGAAGAAGTAATTGGAGAAAAAATAAAGGGATTTTATCTCAAAAAAGATAAAAAGCTACAGATTCTTGAGGAACATCTTGAAAAGAAATTTTATTTGGCAAATGAATATAATGATACAAAGAGTATGACGCGGTTTGCTTCGGTACGTTTGCTATTCAGTTCCGATATTTTAACCGAGGGGTTACCAGCGGTTTCGGTGAGTAATCGAGCAGATGCAATAGTTTACTTGGTTTTGCTAGATGACAAGAATGATAGAGATAAAGTGATTGAAAAACTGCAAACGCATAGAGATATAGACCGTTTATATTGTGTTCCGAATTTTAGTTATAAATCATTAGAAAACCATGTTGAAGTTTTTGAACTGATTAGCAATATTCTTTTAAAAGATAAAGAATTGCTCAAAACGGATCCGAATCTAAAAAAAGAATTAGTTTTAAAAAAGGAAGAAACAGCATTTGCTATTCGCAAGTTTTTATCCCGGTATATTGATTTTAATGAGGAGTTAGTATGGATTATAGCTGGTGAGATACGCCATATACCAAATGAATTCGTTCTAGAAAAAATATTGTCAGATGCCATGATGGAGCTTTATCCATTGACCCCGGAAGTAAGAAATGACTCCTATAATAGGAGAAGTATCAACCGTGTTCAATGGAAAGCGGGATGTAGCGTTATTGATCATATATTAGAATACTGGCACTCGCCACAGTTCAATATCAAGGGGAACGGGCCAGACTATTTGCTTTATGCCACCGTTTTCAAGAATAATGATTTAGATCTTGAAAAATTAAATAAAATTCCGAATCAAAATTTTAGAATAATGAGAGATAAATTGGTACAATTACTAAGTGATGAGCCTATAGGTTCTTTGCAATCGTTTAAGGATATCTTTAGCAAGCCGCCCTTCGGAGTAAGGGAACCGCTTATTCCTATTTATTTTGTTAGTCTGCTGAGGGATAAATGGGACTACTTGTCGTTTTATCGAAATAATATGTACGTTCCTGAGATTAACGGAGAAAAGCTTTTTAGTATGTTTGACGAAGCTGAACAGTATCAGTACATTTATTATGAATTTGGCAAGGAATATGAAAACTTATTTTCGCAAATCGAGAAACTTTTTATGTCAAATGCAATAGAGAGTTCACTGCCGAGACATCTAAGAGCAGCGAATCTTATTTTAAAATGGTTGCGCTCTTTACCTAGATTCACTCAGATCAGCAGAAAGATGGATGAACAACTTCTTTATCTAAAAACGATAATAAGAAAAGTGGAGGTCAATCCAAACCAAGCATTAGAAGAACTTGTAAATGTGTACGGAGATAATCTAGGGTTGCTAGAAATCCATGTGAACAAATTAGAAAAACATTGTGAGACGCAAAAAGAAAAATTTAAGAAAAATGTACTTCATATGTTGAGCGTTAATACAGATGAAGAGCTATTTGATTGGGCGAACAGGCAAAATGCTGTCCATAAAAAACAAAATCGTTTAATCATTTCTATATTAGAATCGACAAACTGGTTTGATGTATTAGTGGATCGTTTGGTTGGTGTCTCTTTTGAGGACTGGTCCGATAATACAGCTGATATGTTTCTAGTGCAAGTGCGAAATGAGATTGATCAAATCTACGATGTATCTTATTCCAAGGATAGTGTTTTATTATCAATTGACGGCCGTCAAAAAGCAGTCACTAAGACTGAACTGTCTCCAAAATCCAAAACTCTGTACCAAAATATTCACCGTATCATTACCAGTGGAGGGAGAACCGTTCCGCGTGAAGAAATTGAATATTTAATTTACAAACTTGTTGAGGAATTTATTAAGTAGAGAAGGTGATTACATTGAATAGAAAGCCCGTCCACGTGGCCATGTTTAGTGGCGGTGCAGCGAGTGCTTATGTGGCGTATCGTATGGTGCAAGCATATGGAAAAGAGAATTGTATTCTTTTCTTCACCAATACCCTTTGGGAAGATGAAGACAATTATCGATTTATGGAGGAAGTGGCCGAGTATATAGGGATTGAAATTACAGAGAGAATCGACGGGCGTACTCCAGAGGAAGTATTTTATGATTACCGGTTTTTAGGTAATGCGAGACTAGCTAAATGTTCTGAGGAACTTAAGGTAAGACAAACAGTGATGTTTATTGAAGAGTTGCGTGATGAGCAAAATTTGGAGCCGATTTTATATTTTGGGATTGGCCCGCATGAGAAGCATCGGGCAGACAATTTGCGAGAGTTTTACAAGCATGTCCCTCTTGAACCGGTAGAAACTCGATTTCCTATGATCGAAACATTTACATCTGATCTTGACGTGAAGTCGATTATTGAAAATGAATGGGGAATCCGCCTTCCCCGGATGTACAAACTGGGCTTTGCACATGCGAACTGTGGGGGGCGTTGCGTTCGTGGTGGCTTTTATCATTATGCTCAACTATACAAAATTTGGCCTGAACGTTACAAAGAGCAAGAAGAGATGGAAGAAAGATTTAGAGCGTATTTCCAAAAAGATGTATCCATTTTAAAAAAGGATGGAAAACCCTTTACGTTGCGTCAATATAGAGATCAATTAGAGAGAGAGGGAGTCGACCGGTTTTTAAAAACGCAGGATGATACAATTCCATGTGTATGTTCATATTCATAAACGAATAATCCGATGTGTGTGAGATGAGAGGATTCCATTTGGTATAGGAGCTATAGTTCCCTTTTCTTCCTTGTGGCAAAACTCTTGTTTGCCTTGAATGGAGGGGAACATGGTTTTTTCACTACTCTGTGTTTTGTTTTATACTTGCAGGTTTGGACTGTATTTTTCTCTTTAATAGAGGGAAGAGAAGAGCAAATGGAGCAACAATGGGTAAATGAAATAATTAAGGCTCTAAAAAAACTTGGGGGAGTCGGAAAGTTACATGAAATTTATGAACAAGTAAAAAAAAACAGTGAGATTGATCTGAGCTCCTATACTGATTGGAAGTCGCAGGTAAGAAAACATATCTATCTTCATTCTAGCGATTGTGACATTTTTAAAGGGGAGGATGATCTCTTTTATGCGGTTAAAGGGAAGGGGAAAGGATACTGGGGGCTTAGGGATTTCAAATCTTCAGGAGAAATACAGGATAAAATAGCTCAACACGAACAAATCAATAGAAAACATTTCTAGAGGGCTGGTGAAATACGACTGATTTCGCTGAACCCATTGTTTTCGATCGAAAGAGAAGCGTTAATTTTGCAAGACTTCTCTATTTGAGAAAAAAGTCCATTTTCCGCGATTTTTCACTAAATCACCGGCCTTCTAGCGATTTACCGCGTTTTTCAGCGCCGGGTGCGCCCGTTCATCACACCCGAACACCCGTTAAAGGGCGCGGGAGGCCGCAAGTTGACCCGGCCAACGGGACAGGCGATTTTTCAGCTGTTTCAATATGTGAACGTCATCCTGCTGGAGCTGCCAGACGGGCGCATCCAACGCGCACTGGATCGCCCCCTCAACCCGGACCAGCGAAGGATTCTGCAGGGATTGGGCATGGATGAGAGCATCTACGTGTAACTCACATTTCGCACCCTCCCGACGAAAATCGGGAGGATTTTTTCATCCCGATGTCGAATAGGTCCTTGGTACACAAGGAAAGCAAGGGAGTTTCCACACCATGGACGTTCGAATTCGTGCTATTTATGAAAGTTCCTATTTGAATATAATAAGTGCCATCTTCAAGGATCTTGGCCTCCCCCAGCTGATTGACCGGCTGGTTCCGGTGGATCCCCAATGCCACACCCGAGCCAGCGATGTTGTCTGGCTGCTCATCCTGGATATCTTAAGCGGCCGTCAAGCGCTGGTTCATTTGGAACGATGGGCGCATGAAATCGATTTGCCCAAGCTGATCCGGCCGGAGCTCCAGCCTTCTTGGTTCAATGACGATGCCATCGCCCGCCATCTGGATCGCCTGTATGATGCCAACATCCATCAAGTCATTTCGGCTTGCCTTGTGCAGATCTACAAGAAGGAAGGCATCCCCCTTCGGGTGTTCCATGCCGATACGACCGATGTATCTGTTTACGGCACGTATGAATCGGCCTCGCCGGATACCCTGCATATTGCCCATGGGCTACAACCGACAACACCGTTGGCAAAAGCAGATCGGCTTCGGACTGATCGGCAACGAGGATGGCGTTCCTTTTTATGGAGATGTGCACGACGGCAACCTGCCGGACAAAACGTGGAATCCCGAGGTGCTGTCCCGTGTCCATGAGCAGCTGAAGCAAGCGAAGATCGAGGACGAATGGATTTACGTGGCAGATTCCGCCGCGATGACGAAGGACACGCTGGCGCAAACGAAAGCGGCGAACGCCTTTTTGATCACCAGAGGCCCGTCGTCGCTCCGGATCGTGAAAACCGCGCTGGCCGAAGCCGATGCCAGGGACACGACGTGGAGCGATCCATTTTCGCTGGCAGAGAAAAACGGCGCCACGTATCGGGTATGGGAAACGGCATCGACGTATGAAGGCCATCCGGTTCGGCTGGTCGTCGTCGAATCGAGCGCCCTCGACCAACGGAAAGGAAAGACGCTCGAAAAAGAACGAGCACAAGAAGCGGAGTTTCTTCACGAGGAACAAGCCCGTTGGGAGCGCCACCCGTTTTCGTGCCGGGAAGACGCCGAGTGTGAGTAAAATATTTGTGGGTGACATTTCGAAATGATCCCCGACGAGGGTTGCGAACTTTTGTTCGCGACGCTCGTCGGGGCCACCAAGCGAAGCGCGGTAGAACAAGCAAATGTCATGCAAAAAGGACTCTCTCCCTGCTATGATGGTGATTGTCAACATCAACCGAAAACAGGAGGGAGAGAGTCCATGAAACATCTTACCACAGAATGGCCTTTATTAAAAGAGTTGGAGGAACAATTGTTGAGAACTCTTCAAAAGGTGTTCGCTGTCTTGTTGGCGGCCCTTTTGGAGGAGATCGATCAACAACTGGCGGAAGCGCGGGACAAGCGCCGGTATCAGCTGAAAGACAAACGGCCGACTACGATCCAAACGCTGTTTGGGGAAGTGACGTTCCGACGGAACTACTACTATGATCGACAAACGGGGGCGTATACGTTCTTGCTGGATGCCGAATTAGGCTTTGATGGAGCCCGATCGATCAGTCCTTGCCTCGAGGAAACGGCGGTCGAGTTGGCCGTAGAGTGCTCTTCCTACCGCAAAGCGGCCCGTACGTTGGAGTCGATCGTGGGGTATGCGGTCATGAGCCACGAGGCGATTCGCCAACTGGTGCTGGAGGCCCCTGTCTCGCTGCATCACCCTGTTTCCAAATGGCACGGCCGGGTGCTGTTTGTGGAGGCGGATGGACTGTTTATTTCCCGCCAGGGGAAAGGGAAACGGGCGAAAGAAGAGAAAATCCTGGCGGTTCACGAGGGATGGAAACGAAACGGTTCGCAGCTCGAGCTCGTGAACCGGCGCCACTACCTCCATGAAGGGGAGGGAGACGTGTGGGAACGGTTCGAAGAGTGGCTGATGAACGAATATGCCTATGATCCGTGCCGGGACCTGTTGATCATCAACGGCGACGTGGCGTCGTGGATCACGGCCTGCCGGGAGTATTTTGGGAAGCGGGCGTGCTTTCAGCTGGATCGATTTCATGTGGCGCGGGAGCTGCGTCAGTGTCTGTCCGGCCATCCGCGTTGGCGGGAGGTGCGGAAGAAGCTGGCGAAACAAGACGAAGAGGGGCTTCTCGTGGAGCTGAACAGCGCGGTCGGCACGTTGGAGGACGAAGCGAAAGAGAAGCAGATGGCTGCCATGATCCGCCGGATCGAGTCGATGCCGGGATGCATCCGGGACGATCGGGAGTGGCTGTCGGAGCAAGGGGTGGAGACGACCGGCATGCGTCCGATGGGCCACGCCGAGAGCGTGATGAGCCGGTTTGCGCATCGGGTGAAATCCCGCCGCAGCTGGAAAGACCAAGGGCTTCGGGCGTTTCTGAAGGCGATGGCAGCCCGAATCGACGGGATCCGGTGGAGAAAGGGACGGTGGGAGGAGCAAGAGCCCCAGTCGACCGTCTCGGCCTCAACAAAGTCCAAGCGGATCGAACAGGCCAAACGGAAGGCCGGACAGTTGTGGGCGGATGTGGTGCGTCAGAATCTACCGTGTCTGCAACAGTCATCCGGGACGCCGATCCATCAAGCGTTGTCGGCGCTCCGGGATGGTGGTTGGGTGTAAAAAAATAGAATGTAATATGATCACCTCAAGATGAGGGATGAGAGTCCGAAAGCGCTTACGATATTAATTCCTGAAAATGGTTCGCTAACTAGTGATTGACAACGCCCGTAGTGAACCGAAAAAATGTTCTCCACAAAGTCTTGACTGACTCAGACGCCGAACAAGCCTTGGCATCCCTCAAGGCATCCCTTCGTCCCCGGTTCCATCGAGTGGAGGCCGTCGTCGAAGAGATCGTGCGTCCGAAAAAACGGCGCGGACGGCCGAAAAAAGGGGCGGAACCGGAAATGGAGACGCTGTACACCCTTCGCCTGAGCGTAGAATTCGACCAAGACGCGTGGGAACAGGCGAGACGGAAAGCGTCCCGGTTTGTTCTCGTCACGACGGTGCCGGAGGAATGGAAGGACCGACGAATGGACGCGAAAGAGATCTTGAAGCTGTATAAAGGGCAGATCTCGGTGGAAATGAACTTCTCCTTCCTGAAAGATCCGTTCTTTACGGACGAGATTTACGTGAAAAAACCGGAACGAGTGGCGGTGTTGGGCTATTTGTTTCTCCTCGCATTGGCCATTTACCGCGTTTTCCAGCGCCGGGTGCGTCAGTTTATTACGCCGGAGCGCCCGTTAAAGGGCGTAGGAGGCCGCAAGCTGACCCGTCCGACCGGGCAGGCGATTTTTCAGTTGTTCTGGTATGTGAAAGTCGTCCTGTTGGAGCTGCCGGATGGGCAAATCCAACGCGCGTTAGGTAAACCGCTCACCTACGAGCAGCGAAGGATTCTGCAAGAGTTGGGAATGGACGAAAGCATTTATGTCTAATCTCATAAGGAATGATGAGCGATGGTAAAAAAAGGATTGCCATCGCTTGTTGTGTTGGCTCAAAAAATATTTTAAAAAAATGAATAAAAAATCCTTTGTTTCTGCACCCCGAGTTCGACAGCTTTGAGGTCATTTTAGACAAATGGAAATGACCAAAATGCTGTTATATCAAGGGTTTCGTCATGCGGATCCTAGAAAAAAACGCCGAATTTCATAGGCACACGATTTATTCATTTTTTCTTTTAAAAATAAAGTTTATACGTTATGATATAGGCATGTACATACGACGAGTCACACGAAAAAACAAGGATGGAACAACCGTTGCTTATCTCCAGCTTGCTCACAACGAATGGGATCCGAAGGCCAAATAGGCGAAAGCGAAGGTGATTGATTCGTTTGGGCGCGAAGATGAAGTGGATCGCGCCGTCTTGGAACGTCTGGCCAAAAGCATTTCGCGATTCCTTTCTCCTGACTCATGAATCGTGGCGAGAAGTAAGAGACGAATGCGAACGTCTCATGATTGGACATTTTTCTACAAAAAACGGCGACCTTGATCAACGAACCGAACTGACGGCCAAACAAGCGCAGCTCTTTGCGGCTATAGGGCTGGAGCCTCCTCCGAAGATCCTAGGCATCCATCCTCGCGCCTAGATACACGCCCAAAGTGTGCCCAAATGTCTCTCGTCCCTTTTGCATCAAGGGGCGAGAGGCATTTTGTTTGCCTAGTGACTGTCGAACTCGGGACCTTGTTAGGGTGCGAAATGTGAGTGATTATTCCATCATCAACGGTTTTGAAAATCAATGGCGTCCTCCCAAACGCTTCGGGCGGTAAGGAACGGATCATCCGGCTGTGCAATGGGAGAGAAGAAACACTGTAGGTTAGTTCTGTATTTTTAAATTTTTCAAAAATATTTTGTTGACTTATGTGGCCAAACAGTCTATGCTGGTACTGTCACGACATTTAGCAGAGGAGAGATGAGCCATGAGTGTAGCGCAGGAAAAGAAAGGCTATTTCGGCGAATTTGGCGGCAGCTTTGTTCCACCTGAACTGCAGGAAGTGCTTGATTATTTGGAGGAGCAGTTCCTGAAATATAAGGATGATCCGGAATTCAATGAGGAGTTTCGAACCTACTTGCGGGAGTATGTCGGCCGCGAGAGTCCGCTGACGTTTGCGGCGCGGTTGACGGAGCGGCTCGGCGGGGCGAAGATTTATTTGAAGCGCGAAGATTTGAACCATACTGGTTCGCATAAAATCAACAACGTCATCGGGCAAATTTTGTTGGCGAAACGGATGGGGGCGAAACGGGTCATTGCGGAGACCGGCGCAGGCCAGCATGGGGTGGCGACCGCTACCGCATGCGCCATGTTTGGCATGGACTGCACCATTTATATGGGAGAAGAAGATACGAAGCGTCAGGCGCTCAATGTGTTCCGCATGGAGCTGCTAGGGGCGAAAGTCGTGCCGGTCTCGAAAGGGCAAGGGCGGTTGAAGGATGCCGTGGACGAGGCGCTGAACGATCTTGTACAAAACTATAAGACTACGTTTTATTTGCTTGGTTCGGCGGTTGGTCCGCATCCGTATCCGTCGATGGTGAAACATTTTCAGTCGGTTATTAGCGAAGAGAGCAAGCGGCAAATTTTAGAGAGAGAAGGGCGGCTTCCGGATGTGGTGGTGGCCTGCGTTGGCGGGGGAAGCAACGCCATCGGGGCGTTCGCCCATTATTTGGATGAACCAAGCGTGCGGCTCATCGGTGTCGAGCCGGAGAAGGCGGCGACGTTGACGAAAGGGGTTCCGGCGGTTCTTCACGGATTCAAGTGTCTCGTGTTGCTTGATGAAAACGGCAACCCGCAGCCCACATACTCGATCGCCGCTGGGCTCGATTATCCGGGCATCGGTCCGGAGCACAGCCATTTGAAAGTGTCCGGGCGGGCTGAGTATTATACGGTTACGAATGAGGAAGTGCTCGAAGCGTTCCAACTGTTGTCCAAAACGGAAGGAATCATCCCCGCTCTGGAGAGTGCCCATGCGGTGGCGTACGCTATCAAACTCGCGCCGACGTTAAGCAAAGACCAAATCATCATTGTGAATTTGTCGGGGCGCGGAGATAAAGATGTCGAGCAAGTGTTTTCGATGTTACAATCATAAATTAAGAGGAAAGCGGGCGGACTTTCACGGCGGTGTCCACGTGAAGCCGCCTGCTTATTGTTTTCGATCTCCCGTTTCCCGATTGGTGATGTTCTGCCCTTTTTCACCATCGTTGGCTAACTAATCGCCACTCCTGCACTCGCATATCCCATGACGGAAGCGGCGATTGAAAGGCCGGAAGTGGTGATGAAAAACGCCATGAGCAGCCGGTCGCCAGCATTGACAGGCACGTTTAATCCTGTGATGATGCCGCTGGCGTTTTGGGCTAGGGAGATGGGAAAGGTGATTGATGGCGTTAATGTAATGAGCGTGCCTGGAATAGGCGAAAATACGTTGCTGGATGGAGAAGTGGCGATGTACAATTGAGCGCGGATCGTAGCTGTTCCTAAAAGCGCCGTGCCCGTTGTGGCGGAAAAATTGGCTGCGACAGCAGTAATGATTCCTGAACGCGGAATGGTAAAGGAAAAATTCGATGTGCCGCCAAGGTTTATGGTTCCTCCCACTAAACTGATGCTTGAAGCAGCGTTTCCAAATCCGATCAAACTTGCGGTGTCGGCCAACCCAGCTATAGTGGCGGCCAAGACAACCGTTGTTCCTGAAGCGAATGGAATGATGGCTCCTGCTCCAGCGGGTCCTGTGGGTCCGGTCGGCCCTTGGGGTCCAATGGGTCCCGTGGGTCCTGTAGGTCCTGTGGGTCCGGTTGGTCCTTGGGGTCCAATGGGTCCCGTAGGTCCAGTCGGTCCCGTGGGTCCGGTCGGCCCTTGGGGTCCAATGGGTCCCGTGGGTCCGGTCGGTCCTTGGGGTCCAATGGGTCCCGTGGGTCCTGTAGGTCCTGTGGGTCCGGTCGGCCCTTGGGTCCAATGGGTCCCGTGGGTCCTGTAGGTCCCGTGGGTCCGGTCGGTCCTTGGGGTCCAATGGGTCCCGTGGGTCCTGTAGGTCCCGTGGGTCCTGTAGGTCCGGTATAGATTTTTACAATCGGCGGCCATGTTCCGCATAAAGGGGAAAGACATTTTACTCGAATAGGACGTCGGTCAGACAAGCGGCATAACCTCCTTTCATCGCGATTCATCGGCTTGGTGGAACGTGCTTTCGGCGGCGAGAATGGATTGCAGCAAACATTCGTTGTGCAAAACCGCGGGATGATGAGGAACGTATTGTTTGGCTTTTTCGTTATGTTGGTATGCTAACTCGTACTCGCCCATGTAAAAGTAACATACACAAAGCTGCAAGTGGGAAAGCCAAGTCCAACAAGCATGATGAACAAATCCCCAGCTGTCGGAAGGCATTGTGAGCTGAGTGGCTAAATGGTACCAAAATGCGGCAAGCCGATATTACTTGCGCTGAAGAAAGTAATAGCCGAGCCGGCAGCAGCATTCAGCCCGAGGGGTATCGTATTCGAACGATCGGAACGCATATCGCAATGCCTGTTCTTCATCACCGAGCGCATCAAAACCATCCGCTACCTTTCCGCAGGCGGCGATGCAATCTTCCACCCACCCTTTTTTTGTCTGCAAAAACTGTTCGTAATACTGAATGGCTTGTTCGTATTGTAGATGGTCAAACAATTCGTTGGCAAAGTAAAATAGATCTCTTGGCGAAAGTTCTATTCCTTGTGCTAGCTGCCTCTCGTAAATTTTTAAATTTCGGTCTGAAGCGTGATGAGTAGGTTGATGAATGATGGTAATGTCGCTATTGAGAATGGTTCCCCATACTTCCAAATATTCGTGAACGACCCCATGCCATCGGAAGCGGTTGGCTCGTTTGATGAGGCGGTTGCGGCGGACGCTGGAAATCGTTTTTCCATCTTCATCTTGGGCAAGGCTGTAAATCATGATGACGGAGTCGATGTCAGAAGAAAGGGTGTGCTTCAGTGTGAGAAATTTTGTTTGCTCTTCTGCCGGCAGGATATCGTCTGCGTCCAGCCAAAAAATATAGTCCATTGCGGCGTGGGAAAAGGAGAAATTTCTCGCCGCAGAGAAATCATCGCTCCAAGGAAAGTCGATGACTCGTGCGGTGTAGGATCGGGCGATTTCTTTCGTGCGATCGGTCGACCCTGTATCCACAATCACGATCTCGTCTACGAGATGTCGGACGCTGTCCAAACAGCGGGCAAGGACGTCTTCTTCATTTTTGACGATCATGCAAAGGCTGATGGTGATCAATTTCCTTGCACCTTCCTTTCGACCATGTTGCTGCTTTACAATCATGCAGGAATGTGCTTATGCCAATGCCGCATGGCGCTGTAAAAAAGAGAAAAATAGGCGGGGCGAAGAAAATCCCTTCATCCCCTTGGCTGATAAATGGAGGAGATGAAGGGACTTGGTTTTTTGGCGGGTCGGCTTTAAGTGGCAGCTTTCTGTAAGGCGGGTGCTCGCCAAATCTTATCGCTTCGAAGCGTCAGCGCAAATAGGAGGGTTTAAACCGCTTCAATAGGAATGAATTCCCATTTGTTCACATCAAATAACCCTTGGTCGGTCAGCTTGAGCTCCGGGATGACCGGCAAGGCGAGGAAGGACAGTGTGATAAACGGGTTGAAGGCATGGCTTGAGCCGAGCGAGTCCAGCGCTTCATGGATCTGTTTCAATCCATTTAACACTTCAGTATAATCTTTTCTTGTCATCAATCCGCCGATCTCAAGCGGTAATCCAGCGAGCACCGCTCCGTCTTTGACGACCGCAAGCCCGCCGTGCTGCCGGCGGAGCTGTTCGATGGCGGCGGCGAGGTCGCGATCGTTTGTTCCCGCGGCGATGATGTGGTGTGAATCGTGCGCGATCGAAGAAGCGATGGCGCCTGCTTTGAATCCGAAACCGCGGACGATGCCAAGGCCGATGCCGAGGCCGCGATGGCGTTCGACGACAACAAGCTTCAGCAAATCCCGCTCGACCGAAGGGGAAAAGGCCCCGTCCCGGACATCCACCTCGGTGACGAGATGGTTCGTATGCAAATGATTTGGGATGATCTCCATGACATTGGCTTTGTTTCCTTTCGTCATCGGGATGCGAAGATCCGATTCGGTGACGGGTCGGCAACGAATGGATTGAAGCAATTTCGGTTCGGTTTCACTGGATGCCGGATGGAAGGAAAGCGTTGCCCTTCCATGTTCGGCGACGAGCGCCCCTTGTTTGAAGACATGGGTGATTTTCAGCGTTTCCAAATCCTCAACGAACAAAAAGTCGGCGTCATACCCCGGGGCGACAGCGCCCTTCGTCGACAACCGGTAGCACTCGGCGGCGTTTAACGTGGCCATTTGGATCGAAAGAAGCGGGTCGAGCCCGGCGCGAATGGCGAGCCGCACGTTGTGGTCGACGCTGCCTTCGAACCATAAGTCGTCGAGATGTTTATCGTCTGTGCAAAACAAAAAGCGGCGCGCGTTGTACTCCGTGACGGCAGGAAGAAGTTTTTCGAGGTCTTTGGCGACCGATCCTTGGCGAATGAGCACGTACATGCCGCGGCGAACGCGTTCAAGCGCTTCGTCGACGGTGACGCATTCATGATCCGTATGGATGCGGGCGCTTCGGTAGACGTTGATGGCGTTGGCATCAAGGCCGGCCAAGTGGCCGTCGATGAGGCGGTTGGCGTTTGCCGCGAGCGCCAGTTTGTCAAGCATCGATGGTTGTTGTTCCTTTAATGACGGATAGTCCATCACTTCCGCCAATCCGAGCACGCGCTCATCAGCGAAAAACGGCGCCAGTTCCGCCGCGGATAAGGAGGCTCCGGCATGTTCGAACGAAGTGGCGGGCACGCACGACGGCAGCATCATATACACATCGAGCGGCGTCCGTTTCGCATCGTCGAGCATAAATTGTATGCCGCGGACGCCAGCGACATTGGCGATTTCGTGCGGATCGGCAATGACGGTCGTCACGCCATGCGGGAGAACGACGCGGGCGAATTCGCTCGGGGGCACCATCGACGATTCGATATGCACGTGTCCGTCAATCAGCCCCGGGCATATATAACGCCCTTCGGCATCGATCGTTTTCCTTCCCTCATAGCGGCCGATGCCGACGATCATCCCTTCCGCAATGGCGAGATCCCCTTCGATGATTTCGCGCGTAAACACGTTGACGATTTTCCCGTTTTTGACAACGAGATCCGCTTTGGTTTGTTTCGCTGCGGTGGCTAGCTGTTTTTGTAAGATCGAATTCATGCTGCTGACTCTCCTTTCCTCATGTCCATCGCCTGATCATCGGCGGAAATTGGTTTCATTGTAATGAGCCAGCTGACAAGTTGTCAACCGCTTTGGTTCGTTTTTTGCCATGCGTATGGCGCTGTTGTTTTCGCCTCTCTTTATAACGTAACAATGTTATGCTGCAATTAACAAAAGGAAGGGGGTGTGCGGCTCATGGAACAAGAATTGATCTCGAAAAAAGGACTGCTTGAGCTGACGGGCATTTCGTACGGCCAGCTTTACCGCGATATCACAGCATTTTGGCCATGTTCATTTGCCTGAAATGGCCTCAAAACTGTCGAACTCAGGAAATAAAATCCGGCGTTTTAGGGCTGTCTCACAAAGATGAGATAGCCCTTTTTACATATGGCTTGACAAAGAAACAGTTCTTCAGTTAATGCCACAAGCAATGGATAGCATATTGCTTTTCTTATTTTTGGGCCATTTCAAAATAAAATTTGTCTGGAAATGGAGAGCCCCTCTTTCCCAAATAGTATACATAATGAACAATAGTATATTTTTTGATACTATGTAAAAATAAAGTGCGTACTTTTAAAGGCAAAACATACATAGTATACTCATCAGTGTGTAAGAGATAAACACATAAAAATGCTACTGCTTATGCAACCTGCAAAATTTTTATGAGAGGTGAAGGATTCATGGAATTACAATTAGCATTGGATCTCGTAAACATTCCAGAAGCGAAACAATTAGTAAAAGAAGTTGAGGAGTATGTGGATATTGTAGAAATCGGCACTCCAGTTATCATTAATGAAGGTCTTAGAGCTGTAAAAGAAATCAAACAAGAATTTCCTCACTTAAAAGTATTGGCAGACTTAAAAATCATGGATGCCGCCGCATATGAAGTCATGAAAGCGTCCGAAGCCGGAGCCGACATTATCACGATACTTGGAGTTGCTGAAGATTTGTCCATCAAAGGTGCTGTGGAAGAAGCTAAAAAACAAGGCAAAAAAATATTGGTGGACATGATCGGGGTTAAAAATTTAGAAGAACGAGCGAAAGAAGTAGATGGGTTTGGAGTCGACTATATTTGCGTACACACAGGTTATGATCTTCAAGCAGTCGGCAAAAACTCTCTTGAAGACCTTGCCACAATCAAACGTGTCGTGAAAAACGCAAAAACTGCGATCGCAGGCGGCATTAAATTAAACACATTGCCTGAAGTCATTAAAGCAAAACCTGATCTTATCATCGTAGGCGGCGGTATTACTGGCCAAGAAGACAAACGCGCTGTAGCTGCTGAAATGAAAAAAATGATCCAACAAGGTGAATGAATGATGCAAGCTACGCAATATTTAGGAGAAATCATCAAAGAGTTAAATCGGACAGCCGATTTAATCGCCGCGGGAGAAGCGGAAAAATTGGTGAATGAGATTCTCGAAGCAAAGAAAATTTTTGTAGCTGGCGCAGGCAGATCTGGATTTATGTCCAAATCTTTTGCGATGCGAATGATGCACATGGGGCTAGACGCCTATGTCGTAGGCGAAACCATCACCCCTAACCTAGAACAAGACGACATTTTGATCATTGGATCGGGTTCAGGGGAAACGAGAAGTTTAGTTTCCATGGCTGAAAAAGCGAAAAGCTTAGGGGCAACCGTAGCGTTAGTGACCATTTTCCCTGAATCGACCATTGGACAATTGGCTGATATCACGGTCAAATTGCCTGGCTCGCCTAAAGACCAGTCAGATAACGGATACAAAACGATACAGCCGATGGGATCGCTTTTTGAGCAAACCCTCTTGCTGTTTTATGATGCGATCATATTAAGATGCATGGAGAAAAAAGGATTGGACTCCAATACCATGTTCAAAAGACACGCCAATCTGGAATAGAGTATAAGGAATGCTGCGCAGACATCTTTAACCATTCGAAATTTTAAACTATTTAAACGAAATTTTCAACTTAATCACGGGGGAAAGGAGAAAAGGCCGCAAAGCTTTCTTTAAGAAACGCTTTGCGGTCTTTTTTGATCGGGAGATTGGATTCTTGTGATCGATCCATGATCGTTCATTCCCTTCGTGCACATCAGCCGCTCTCCCACTATCAGCATTCCCTCGATGATCATTACAAATCAAGTCGGTTATAGTCAGAACGCGGGGGGGGGGGGGTGCCAAGACTTTTTGCAAAATCGATGACCACTCCTTTCATGGTTGCACGCGGCGTCAAAAACTCTCAAAAGTCTGTTGCCTTCCATAATCCATCGGTAAAATCGTGCGATGGTGGCAAATGTCATTCAGCAAACCTTGAAGAACGCAACTCCGCATGCAGATGTCAGGAAACGGCGAACAAAACGCCCGCCCTCGGCAACGGGTATTCCCGCTGCAGAAGGCGGGCAGTCTTTATCGCTATTCTTTGCCGCAGAACTCTTCGTCGTAATAGAAGTCCTGCTCAAACTCCACCCACCCGAAAAAGAGGGGACGAGGCTCCTCGACCATCTCTAAGCGATAGACGGTGCTGACGTAGAAGGGGATATCGGGTTCTTTGACCGGCGCCGGTGCCATGTGCGCCCAGTCTAGGAACACAATATCCTCTAACAGATAGTCTTGGAAGGCGCTCAGCATGTCAGTGATGGCAAAGCCCATGTCAAGGATGCCCTGCTGGATCTGCCGCCATTTCCACCAAGAGGCCTCCAAGTAAGAGAGTCCAAAATAGCCCGCGGCACCGGGCCCACGCACCCCCTCTGTACAGCGGCTTAGAAAAAGCAGGAGTCCCTTGACGGTGTCGACCGGGTCCGTGAAGAACACATCAAACTGGCCGCGGAGATGGGACGGCAATTCATCCCGCACATCGTAGACCTCGGCGTGGACGTGGTCCCAACCTTGGTCCTGAGCCACATCGCGTACAAAGCGGACAATGCGTTCATCCACGTCCAAGACACAGATGCGCCGCGGCAGCCCCGAGAGCGCAGCCGCAATGCTTGTAAGGTCATCATCGCCCAGCAGCAAAATGTCTCGCCCCATCAGATCTCCCTGTTGGGCCATCAGTGCCAGCCGCCGAACGGTTGTCTCGGGCGTCACATACCCTTGGTCAAAGTCGGGCGTCGCCTTGGGCCGCATGGCTGCGATATCTTGAAAAGCAGCAAGGACGCTGTCAAAAGGCGGCCTCAGAACGAGTCAGTCAAGACTTTGTGGAGAACATTTTTTCGATTCACTACGGGCGTTGTCAATCACTAGTTAGCGAACCATTTTCAGGAATTCATATCGTAAGCGCTTTCGGACTCTCATCCCTCATCTTGAGACGATGATACGATATTCCATTTTTTTACACCCAACCACCATCCCGGAGCGCCGACAACGCTTGATGGATCGGCGTCCCGGATGACTGTTGCAGACACGGTATATTCTGACGCACCACATCCGCCCACAACTGTCCGGCCTTCCGTTTGGCCTGTTCGATCCGCTTGGACTTTGTTGAGGCCGAGACGGTCGACTGGGGCTCTTGCTCCTCCCACCGTCCCTTTCTCCACCGATCCCGTCGATTCGGGCTGCCATCGCCCTCAGAAACGCCCGAAGCCCTTGGTCTTTCCAGCTGCGGCGGGATTTCACCCGATGCGCAAACCGGCTCATCACACTCTCCGCATGGCCCATCGGACGCATGCCGGTCGTCTCCACCCCTTGCTCCGACAGCCACCCCGATAGTCCCGGATGCATCCCGGCATCGACTCGATCCGGCGGATCATGGCAGCCAGCTGCTTCTCTTTCGCTTCGTCCTCCAACGTGCCGACCGCGCTGTTCAGCTCTACGAGAAGCCCTTCTTCATCTTGTTTCGCCAGCTTCTTCCGCACCTCCCGCCAACGCGGATGGCCGGACAGACACTGACGCAGCTCCCGCGCCACATGAAATCGATCCAGCTGAAAGCACGCCCGCTTCCCAAAATACTCCCGGCAGGCCGTGATCCACGACGCCGCGTCGCCGTTGATGACCAACAGGTCTTGGCACGGATCATAGGCATATTCCTTCATCAGCCACTCCTCAAACGTTCCCACACGTCCCCGTCCCTTCATGGAGGTAGTGGCGCCGGTTCACCAGCTCAAGCTGCGACCGTTTCGTCTCCATCCCTCGTGAACCGCCAGGATTTTCTCTTCTTTCGCCCGTTTCCCTTTCCCCTGGCGGGAAATAAACAGTCCATCGCCTCCACAAACAGCACCCGGCCGTGCCGTTTGGAAACAGGGTGATGCAGCGAGACAGGGGCCTCCAGCACCAGTTGGCGAATCGCCTCGTGGCTGAGGACCGCATACCCCACGATCGACTCCAGCGTGCGAGCCGCTTTGCGGTAGGAAGAGCACTCGACGGCCAACTCGACCGCCGTTTCCTCGAGGCAAGGGCTGATCGACTGCGCTCCATCAAAGCCAGTTCGGCATCCAGCAAGAACGTATACGCCCCCGTTTGTCGATCATAGTAGTAGTTCCGTCGGAACGTCACTTCCCCAAACAGCGTTTGGATCGTAGTCGGCCGTTTGTCTTTCAGCTGATACCGGCGCTTGTCCCGCGCTTCCGCCAGTTGTTGATCGATCTCCTCCAAAAGGGCCGCCAACAAGACAGCGAACACCTTTTGAAGAGTTCTCAACAATTGTTCCTCCAACTCTTTTAATAAAGGCCATTCTGTGGTAAGATGTTTCATGGACTCTCTCCCTCCTGTTTTCGGTTGATGTTGACAATCACCATCATAGCAGGGAGAGAGTCCTTTTTGCATGACATTTGCTTGTTCTACCGCGCTTCGCTTGGTGGCCCCGACGAGCGTCGCGAACAAAAGTTCGCAACCCTCGTCGGGGATCATTTCGGAATGTCACCCACAAATATTTTACTCACACCCTCAGAACAATGCCGCGCCCCGCGCAAACCTCACAGCGCTGTTCGGCCACCCGTTCTAGGCCCATACCCCTTTCCAGCATCGAAATAGCATTTTTGCTGCTTTCGATAGGGAAACGATAAAAGACGCGCTGAAGTTGGAAGAATTTTTTTAAGGTTCCATAAGCATGGTGTTTTTATTAAGGTTTAAATCGGTAATAGCGGTATGGTGTTTTTCGCCTCTAGTTTTTCCATCATTTCATACCAATCCCTTGGTTTGTTCGATAAGACAGAATAATAACGTTTCAAAAACTTCACAACAAGATCCGCTGGAAGTTCATTCACGCTATCGTCCATCGGAAGGAAACAAAGATCAAGCCCGGTTACGGCTTCTCCATCATTGTTCCAAGATGGATGGACATAAGGGAAGTCAAGCCGCTTATATCCCAAATGAGATAATACCTCACGACGAACATATGGATCCATCGGCTTAATCCCGCCAAATTCATAATGCTTCACCCGATAAGGATCATAAATCTCGGCGAACATGCCATACAACTGCTTTCCATTTGCAGCGGCCCAATTTTGCAAATCCTCCAGCCGCTTTTTGGCTAAAAACCGGCCGATCCCCAGTCCTGCTTGGCCGATAATGGTGAAATCTGTCATCGCGACATTTAAATCTTCATAATAACGGTACTCCGTTGCGCCTACTACCTCTCCTTCGTGAACAGCAACGCACACACGAATTCCCGGATCTTCCAGAGGCTCTTTCCACAAATCAAATGCCAATACTTCTTCCGGAGGAAATACATTTTGCATCAATTGATGCATTTTCTTAAACAAAGGGTCTTCAATGCTCGTAATTCTGCGATACTCCATTTTCATCATTCTCCTTTAAGATTTTGCGCGATAAAAAGGATTTTTCCATTCCATCAGTGCAGCATAATTGCACGATTCTTCATCTTCTAAATAGTTCGCCACCACTTTGACAGGTGTGCGGCCGCAGCGAAGCAGGAAGGTAATAACAGGATCTTTCAATTTGCCTTTTACTACCGCTTCGAGATATTGCTCCGCTGTCATCTCATGCGCTTTTTTATGATAGTCAGGCATCCTCCCTCCGCCTAACAGCCGCTCTAGTCCCAAATGAACAACCACTTCATACATGGATAGCATCAGCCATTTTCCCAGCCCCCATTTGCGGTAGGCAGGGCGCACGCCAATATCAACGACATAAAGCGTATTCCCGTTTGGGTTATGGTTACGGATATATCCATGATCCGTGATCTCTTCCCATGTATGGTCCGGATGGCTGGGGTCAAAGTCGACAATAAGCCCTGTCATTGACCCTGCAATTTCGCCATTCACCTCAACACATAAGGCTCCCTCTGGAAAGAGTGTCACATGGTTTTTCAGCTGTTCCGTATTCCACCATAATTCAGACGGGAATGGCGGAGGAAAACTTTCCTGTTGAATGCGGATTAATCCAGGAAAGTCCTTTTCTTCATAATTTCGGATCACCGCTGGAACAGGACGATCTTGGTTAAAGACATAAAACTCCTTTCGATACATTCTTACCCCTCCTCTCTCATTATCCATCTAGCAACGTATCGCCCATTCATGTGGCGATACTGATATTATTAGGCACATCATTCCATTTAACAAGTAGATACTTTCGTGTTACATAGTGTGAAAAATTATACCTAAAAATAAAAAAAGAAATTCGGAGGTTCATCACCAAAAGTTGTACTTGCACCTGTCATGAAAGTATGTTAGCTGTTTCTAGCCGAACCCGCAATGCAAAACGCTGGATATTTCTGTATCCGTATCCCCGACGTTTCATCAGCTTGATCTTGTTATTTGTTCCCTCCATTTTCCCATTTGAATAAGGGGATAAAATGCACGATATGATTTCGTCTGTTCGTTTGACGAGTGATTTTGCGATGGCGCGAACAGCAGAACAAGGACAAAACAAATACCGATGAACCCAGGCGTTCAAACGACGTTTCGCTTGTCGCTCGCTTTGGCTTTTGGATACATAACGAAAATGTTGAAGGGATTGATAGACAGCCTGCAAGGAATCGCTCTCTTTCTGCCACTCCCGCACCGTTTGGCGCTCCTCCTCGGTGAGTTTCTCGGGGCACTGGGTCAATAAGCGGCAAACATACCGAACATGCCCATGTTTCTTGTTCCCTTTTCCGAAGGATTGGCGGCATCGATCCAACGCTTCCGTAAACAATTGAATCACATGAAAATAATCGACCACATGCTTCGCTTCCGGACACACCCCTTGAATGGCTTTTTTCATCGCTGGAGCCAAATCACTCACGACATACTGAACAGAACCAGACACAGGAGCCAACACACGTCCAATGGCTTCCTCGTTCTTTCCTGCTTCAACGGCATACACTTCTCCCGTTTCGGCATCCATGACTGCCACTCCGTAATCATGTCCTTTTCGAAACGCAAACTCATCGACACAAACTGCCTTTGGTTGGATGTCATTCGATAGGAAGGAAGGGGCATGGGTATAAAACCAGCGTTCGACGGTCGTGTACGGAAGCTTGAGCATACGAGTCACCGCCTGAATGGATGTTCCGATGCAAGATTGCGCCACCCATTGCTGAAACGCATCCGTCGCTGCACTTCGAGGGGAAATTCCGGGATAAGACGTGCTGAATGTCATGCCACATGTACAACAACGTCTACGCTCCACAGGGAGTTCCACCCAAAAGATGCCGATCCGTTGAGCATACCCATGCATCCATTGCTTCTTTTTTCCTGTCATTTTGATCGTGCGTTTCAAGCAAACAGGACATAACGGGCATTGTTCGGGAAGAGAAAGTTCGAAAATCCAACGTTCTTCTTCTTTTCGCACCTTTTGAATCAAAACATCTGGTAAATCGATGAGTTCTTTGATAAACTGAGCGTACATGCGAATTTTCCTCCAATGGTTTGGTTTGGACACCTTTACCATACAGGAAAATTCGCATTTTTTGTACCCTCTATTTTCTCTATGCACACCGATCTTCAATGATCAAGTACAACTTGTGGTGAAGAGCCAATTCGGAATATTTTTTCCAGACCTTCCTCGCATTCGAACAGCCATGCCTAGTCCACATTATTGTGTAAAATCCATTCTCCATCCAGTGAACTTGGATCACTGGAAAACAAAAGCACTTTTTTGCCGTTTTTCTTTTTACGCCATTTTCGGGACTCCATCAACAGTCATCAACGCATATACAGAAAAACCAACGGACAGCGGTTCTTTCATAAAGATGGTTGTCCGTTGGTTTTTCGCGTCTAATTATAAAACTTATTGCTTTCCTCATTATCTTTCATGTGTGTATTTCTTTGTTTACCAGCAAAAAAAGAAAAGTGCATATAACATACACGCAGATCGTTTTCGAAGCTTTCATAACGGAGAAAGCTTTCTACTTGGCTGCTTCATTGATTTTTACTTGCCCCTTTACGACCGTCTCCATATAGTTTTTGCCCCATTCATACATCGCATCAAGAATTGGCATCAAACTTTTTCCATGTTCGGTCAATGAATATTCCACTTTTGGCGGAACAACCGGATAGACTTCGCGATGAACAATTTGATCTTGCTCCAGCTCCCGCAGCTGGTTAACAAGCATTCTTTGGGTGATCCCAGGCATGAGGGCTTTTAGTTCGCTAAACCGCTTCTTTCCCCTTTTCCTAGATGCCATAAAATAAGCATTTTCCATTTACCGCCAATAACAGCGAGTGTTAATTCTTTTTCACAATTATACGTCTTGCCACAAACGTGTCCCATCATTTCACCCCCATGTTGATTATAACGCGATAGTATACTTTTTGTCACTTTATGATCATAAAGAACATACTTACAAATAAATGTTATATATCTGTTATTTTCACTCATTGCAAATGGTATTCATTCCTTCGGGATAATACAATCCATTCATTGCATCTGGATGCCTTTTATATCATTAAGTATATTTTTTTACACTATATTATATTTTTGTCACTACATGATAATAAAGTGCGTACTTCTCAATAAGTTTTATACACATTATACTAGCATCTGTAAACAATCACGGGTACTGGAGGGAGCAGCATGAATCGTTTTACTATTCCTCGCGATATTTATTTTGGAGAGAATGCTCTCGATGTTTTAAAAACATTGGAAGGAACAAAAGCTGCCCTCGTCATTGGCGGCAGCTCCGTCAAGAAAAACGGAAATCTTGATAAAATTCAGCAACTTCTTTCAGAAGCCAATATAGAAACAAAAGTGATTGACGGAATTACGACAGAACCAACCACCCAAATGGTAAAAAAAGGAGTGCGCATTCTTAATGATTTTCAGCCAGATTGGGTGATCGGGATTGGCGGCGGGTCAGTAATGGATGCGGCAAAAGCGATGTGGTTGTTCTATGAACATCCAGAATTGACATTTGAAGAAGCGACACGTCCATTTAGCCTGCCACGCTTACGCACAAGGGCAAAGTTCGTGGGAATCCCAACGACAAGCGGAAGTGCATCGGAAATATCCAATTTATCGGTTATTACTGATGCAGAAACAGGGGTCAAATATCCACTGGCTGATTTTGAACTGACGCCAGACATGGCGATTATTGATCCGATTATGGTCCAATCCATGCCGAAGCACGTTACAGCCTACAGCGGGATGGACGCAATCACACATAGTATTGAAGCATACGTAGCAAAGCCTCGTACGATTTTCACAGATTCCTTGGCTATTGAAGCAGCTCAAGTACTGAAAGAAAATCTTCTTGCTTCTTACCACGGAGATGCTAAAGCCCGCGAACAAGTTCATTACGCTCAGGCGATGGCTGGAATGGCCTTTGCTAACGCGGTGCTAGGAAATGTGCACAGTCTTTCACACAAAAGCGGCCCAATATTTAACATTCCGCATGGATGTGCCAATGCGATTTATTTACCATATGTAATCCAATTTAATCGCACGGTAGTCGAGGAACGTTATGCAGCAATTGCCAAACGGCTCGGTCTGGATGGGGAAAACAACAAAGAATTGGTGGATTCACTCATTGCTTGGATTCGTGACTTGAATAATAAGATGAATATTCCAAATACACTTCAAGAATACGGAGTGTCCGAAGAAACGTTCACCGCACACGTGGATGAAATGGCGGCCAATGCCGTAAAAGATCCTTGTACAAGCACAAATCCGCGTGAAACTTCTGTAGAAGAAATGAAAAAATTATATATCGCAGCGTTTTATGGTCTAGATGTCAACTTCTAAACAAATAAAAAAAGCAAAGCCTGTCACTAACATTCTTACCAGCGATAAAAAGATCGGATTCCATTGAATCTGATCTTTTTATCCCACCGTTTGCTTTTATATTTATATTACCATAGATGCCTTAAAAAAGGTACTAGGTTATTTTAATCATTTGCCTTTTAGCGGATGTATTTTGTTTAAACGTTCATGCACGACAAATACATGGACAAGACTTTCTCCCTGAAATGGGCATTATTCATAAAAAATACCAATTCAAGCAATGTAGTAAACGTTGTTATATCTGCTCTATCCACTTTATTCTTTTGGGAAAATGTTTCGAAAAGTCAGGGGGGATCACATTGGATTCAATGACCTTTATCTTGTTTGGAGCAACAGGTGATTTAGCGAAACGAAAAATTTTCCCTGCATTATATAATTTATTTCTTGATCAAAAAATGCCGCAGCCATTTTCCATTATTGGCGTAAGCAAAAGAGAATTGTCCGATGAAGCGTTTCAAACATATGTGGAAAATTCGGTAAAAACCTTTTCCAGACGTTTGGCAAATGACCGTTCCAAAATGAAGGAGTTTCTTCGCGCGTTTCGCTATATTTCTCTAGATGTAACGAATGCACAAGGGTATAAAAAGTTGCTTGAAATGGTTCAACAACGGGAAAAAGAATTGAATATTCCTGAAAACCGCATGTTTTATTTATCTGTTGCGCCGGAATTTTTTGATGTGATCGCGTCGAACATCAAGGAAAGCGGATTAGGATCCACAACAGGTTGGAAACGTCTGATTATCGAAAAACCGTTTGGCCACGATATCCAATCGGCCCAAGATTTAAACGAAAAATTAAGCCAAGCTTTCGAGGAAGAAGAAATTTATCGGGTAGATCATTACCTTGGAAAACCGATGGTGCAAAACCTTGAAGCTTTAAAATTCGCCAACCCTGTGTTTCAAGCGATATGGAATAATCAATTTATAGCCAATGTGCAAATTACAGCTAGCGAGACCGTTGGGGTAGAACAAAGAGCAAGCTATTATGATCAAGCAGGCGCCATTCGCGACATGTTTCAAAACCATATGTTGCAACTGTTGATGATGACAGCCATGCACTTGCCAAAACAAATTAGCGCAAAAGACATCCGTAACGAGAAAAGAAAAATTATGGAATCTCTTCGACCAATACAGAAGGAAGAAGTAGGCTTGCACGTTGTTCGCGGCCAATACGGTCCTGGAGAAATCGATGGCAGACCAGTGGTTGGATATAAAGAAGAACCTGGCATCGATGCTTCTTCGACAACGGAGACGTTTGTTGCGGCCCGTCTGTGGATTGATGATGAAAACTGGAGCGGGGTGCCATTCTACATCCGTACAGGTAAAAGAATGAAGGAAAAGTCCACACGTATCGTGATGGAGTTTAAAAATCCATTAAAGGAATGGTACTTGCCAAAAAATGAAGAAACAGCTCCTAATCTTTTGGTGATTCAAATCAATCCGAACGAAGGCGTTTCGCTGCAATTCAATAGTAAAAATGTATTCAACAACGGAAAGATGGAGCCTGTCCATATGGACTTCGCAACGAATCAGAAAGAGGTGCCTGAAGCGTATGAACTCTTAATTTTTGACGCTTTGCACGGCGATTCGACTTTCTTTGCCCATTGGAAAGAGGTCGAACTATCTTGAAATGGCTGCAACCTATTTTAGAGGCATTTGCGGAAAACCTCCTTCCTCTTTACTCCTATCGTTCAGGATCGATGGGGCCAGAGGCGTCTTATCAATTATTGAAAGAAGACGGATTTTATTGGCGGTAAATAAGCTCTTCCGGAGCAAACCTGAAAACATAATTTCTGGATAAACTAACTATGAAATAGGAATAGCTAATCTTCTTTGACCAAGATATTTTTAGGAGGTAGTCAGCATGAGAGTCGGGCTAGTCGGTTTAGGAAAAATGGGATTAAACTTAGGCAAAAATCTTATGGACCATAAGCACGAAGTAGTGGCGTTCGATATAAATGCAAATGCGGTGGAAGAAATAAAAAAATACGGTGCTAAAGGCGCATCCACTTTAAAGGAACTCGCCCTATCATTAGAAAAACCGAGAATTGTCTGGATAATGGTTCCCCATACCGTTGTTGATTCGGTGATTAGTGAAATTGCTCCATTTTTAAGCAAAGGAGACATTGTGATCGATGGTGGCAATTCTCACTACAAAGAATCGATTCGCCGCTATAACGAGCTAAAGGAAATTGGAATTCACTTTATGGATGCGGGAACTTCTGGCGGAGTCGAAGGCGCTCGAAACGGAGCATGTTACATGGTTGGAGGCGATCCCGAAGCTTGGAATATGGTCGAGCCTCTTTTTCGCGACACTGCTGTAAAAAATGGGTATTTATATACTGGAAAAGCAGGCAGTGGCCACTTCTTAAAAATGGTCCACAATGGGATTGAATACGGAATGATGGCTGCCATTGGCGAAGGATTCGAAATATTAGAAAAAAGCGAATTCGATTACGACTATGAAAAAGTGGCGAGAGTGTGGAACAATGGTTCGGTTATTCGTTCATGGCTCATGGAATTAACAGAACGCGCGTTTTCAAAAGATGCAAAATTAGAGGAAATCAAAGGAATTATGCATTCTTCCGGCGAAGGAAAATGGACGGTCGAGACAGCATTAGATCTGCAAACGGCCACTCCTGTCATCGCCATGGCCTTATTGATGCGGTATCGTTCATTAGAAAGCGATACATTTACAGGAAAAGTGGTAGCCGCTCTACGCAATGAATTTGGCGGACATGCTGTAGAAAAAAATGAGAAGAAATAACATAAAATCCCCTTGCAGGAAGGCATACAATGGACATGCGCTGCAAAATAGAATGAGAAAGGAGAAGTGTATATGGCTATCTCTTTTGATTACTCCAATGCCTTGCCATTTATGAAAGAGAGTGAACTACATTATTTAAGCGAATTTGTAAAAGCGGCTCATCATATGCTTCATGAAAAGAAAGGCCCAGGATCCGATTTTCTTGGTTGGGTGGATTGGCCGATTCGTTATGATAAGGACGAATTTGCGCGAATCAAGCAAGCAGCCGAAAAAATCCGCAATCATTCAGATGCTCTTGTCGTCATCGGCATTGGCGGATCTTATTTAGGGGCAAGGGCCGCTGTTGAAGCATTATCCCATGGTGTAAATCCATTTGACCAACCGGGAGTGGAAGCATACAAAAACAATATGCTTGCCTTACTTGGCAAACCGGGCTTTGAAGCGGAAAAAGCGGCTCTCATGAAACGGTTGTCTAAATAACGTTTTTCCGCTTGTTATCGTGCAACTATCCTGAAAATACGTAAATTCCAAAAGGGATAAACTTTGGATATTCAACAGAACGGTATTTTCATCCTCCCGATGGCGCCGAAATTTTTTCGGCATGGGGGTCTATCTTGAAATGAGGCTCTGCATCTAAACTACCTGTTTTCCTGAACTCTACAGGAAACAGGTAGTTTCATTTTTCCTGAAATTTGATGATCATCTTTTTTCGCATGCAGACCATGTTCAGCAGGCAAGGTCAACTCTTCTAATCGGTATTTCTAATACAGAGCGATCATCTCCATTTCTTTCTTTTGCCAAAACTTACTGTCTCAACTTTTGAAAATGGAATGACTAAGCAGCTTTCAGTGCGAAGACGAGAGATATTTATTGTTGTGAAGAGAACCATTGGCGGAAAAATATACGAAAACGGTGTCGCATTTGTTTTTTGAACGCAAAGCAATCAACGCAACGATTCAAAAATAATAAACGTGAATGTTGAACAATTGACAAACGGTTTTCACAAAGTTCACATCATTGTTTGGTATTGTATCACAAGAAGGTGGTGAGCCGATGAGGAGATATGCAGATCATTGGCTGCTTGTCCTATTGCTGCTCCTTGTCTTTCCGTTGCCAGCGCGTGCGGAAGAAACCGTTCAAGCCCGCATCGACGAAGCGCCGGAGTATGGGGTGGTGAGGCTAGCGAGCGGCGTCTATGATGAAGCGATCGTATTATCGAAACCCCTTACGTTGGAAGGGATTGGGGAGGTGACGATTCGTTCGTGCCGCAAGTCTCCTGTCATTGCGATATACGGCCGGCATGTTGTGTTCAAAAATATTCGTGTGGTGCAATGTGGTGATGCGCCCGATATGCCGGCGATTTACGTAACCGGACATGATCATACGATCGACGGTGTGCGCGTGTTGACGAATCAGCAAGGCGTCAAGCTTGATCACGCGCATCATACAACCATTGTCCACTGCGCTGTTCAAGGCGAGAAAAACGGCAATGGCATTGATCTATGGGAATCGACGCAAAACGTGATTCATTATACGGCGATTGAGCGGGTGAAAGACGGAATTTACATGGAAAACAGCCATAACAACGTACTAAGCGGCAATCACATTGACAATGCCCGCTATGGCATTCATGTCATGTTTTCGAATCGCATCGTGCTGCGACACAACATTTCCGAAAAAAATATCGCTGGAGCGATGGTGATGGGGACAGAACAAACGATAGTGGAACAAAACGTGTTTACACGAAATCACCAGCACGTTCACTCGCAAGGCCTTTTGCTGTATGATGCGAAGAAAACAAAGGTGCGAAACAACCGGATCGCGACCAATCGGATCGGAATGTATGTTGAACGCGCTCACGATAATGAATTTACAGGAAACGATGTTTCTTACAATTTTATCGGTATGCAGTGGAATGAGTCATCGAACAACCACGTTTCAGACAATTCATTCATCGGCAATGTTTATGACGGGCAAGCCGTTCGCAGTGCGGATAACGTCATCGTTCGTAACTACTGGGATGCAGCGTCCAAGTTAGATGTCACAGGCAAGGGAGAAAGCGCGATTCCGTACCGAATGGATCCGTTTTTTCTCGCATTGACGACGCGCATTCCGGAATACCAATTGTTTTTCCATTCGCCAGGGATGATTGTCTTGCAAAAGCTGCTTCGCAGTCCTGACGAACAAGTGTTGACGGATGATGCTCCGCTCATAGAGCCGCCAACGGCTACGAAGGACGATCCTTCTCAGCCGACAATATTGTTGTACGTGATCAGTGCCGGAATGATTATCGGAAGTCTCACTGGATTCATCAAAGGGAGGAAGCGAGCATGAAACGAAAAGGAAAATGGTTGGTTGCTTTTATGTTGCTAATTGTGAGCATGATGGGGTGTCAGCAACAGGCTAAGCCGGTCGCGATTGATGAAAACAAGGATAAGTGTGAAGTTTGTCATATGGCGGTAGGAAATAATCCGTTTGCAACTGAACTTGTATTGAATCATGGACAAGTGCTTAAGTTTGATGATATCGGATGCATGTATGAGTGGAGGAAAGAACATAAAAACGAAACGGTAGAAGTCGCTTTCGTGCGTGATTATGAAACGGGCGAATGGCTCGAGGCAGAGAAAGCGACATACGTATACGACCGAGCGATTCGCACGCCGATGGCATACAATGTCATTTCTTTCAAAGATAAAGAAAGCGCCAAGAAATTTGTTGACCAGCATGGCGGAACGGTTTTCACGCATGATGAACTCAGCCGTCATTCATGGGAACGAAATCAAGAGATGATGATGGAAATGAAGAAAAAACATATGAAAATGGATCAACAGCAAGGCCAGCATGATGATCATATGGGCAACTGAATACCAGTTGCCTTTTTTCCTCCCTCGTTTGAAATTCGTAATTTTCAAGCGTTTGATGTCTCTATTGGCGAAAGATTTCGGCGATCAGCCGTCATGCCCTCGTTTGTTAATATCGTATGGAAAGGACAGGGGAGGATGTGGAAAATCGCACGGATGGAATGGAAGCTGCTCATGCGCCAACGTTCATCTTATTCGTTTGTGCTGTTATGGGTCATCGTATTGTCGATGTTGTTTCTTATGGCGAAAAATCACGCGGATTTAGCTGGATATACGAATATGACGGGAACGATCGCCAACGTCATTTTGTATCTGTTGCCTTTGTTAATGATGATTGCCGGTTCTTTTGCGATTGCAGGGGAGATGGAAAACGGCCAATGGCGCTTGTTATGCACGTATCCGCTGCCACAGCGTATGTACGTGACGGGAAAATGGCTCGGGCAATGGCTTGGGCAAACAACATTGTTTACGTTCAGTTTTGGCGTGAGTGTGGCGTTAAGTGCTTTGCTTGGAATTGTGATCCCAGTGAAATGGATGACGGTACTCTATAGTTTCTCGTTATTGCTCATAGCTTTGTTTCTCATGTTCGGAGTAGCGATCGGTGCATTTACGTCGACCCGGTGGCAAGCGTTGACCATATCGGTTGGAGTGTGGTTTTTATTCATCATGATTTGGCCGACGTTGTTGATTGCTGTGCTTTCTTTCGTTCCGTACCCGCTCATTGCCCCCTTGCTGCAAGCAGCTACCCTTTTCAATCCGGCTGAGGGGTTGCGTGTGGCGTTTGTCGTTAAATTAGGAGGAAGCGCCATTTTCGGACAAGCGTACGATCATTTGCTTAATTTAGGGGAAAACGGATTCGGTTTGATATGGTTGATCTATGGAGTCGGCTATTTAGGCGTGTTATGGTTGATCGCAACGTGGAAGTTAACGAGGAGGAAACAACGATGACCGGGCTCAAGGTGAAGGGAGTATCAAAAGTATATAAGGAGAAAACCGCGTTGTCTCCGCTGTCCTTTCAGG
Source organism: Geobacillus sp. JS12 (assembly GCF_001592395.1). NCBI lineage: Bacteria > Bacillati > Bacillota > Bacilli > Caryophanales > Anoxybacillaceae > Geobacillus > Geobacillus sp. JS12. Next base: position 1,680,231 of record NZ_CP014749.1, on the reverse strand, counting down.
CCGAGGAAGGGGAATGCATCGTGTTGTGTGGGGGAAACGGTGCGGGGAAAAGCACGCTTCTTTCCATTTTAGCAGGAGTGTTGCCGCCGACAGACGGAACGGTCACCCTTCATGGTGTTTCTTTATGGAGGGAGCGGGAACAATACCTTTCATACATTGGCTACATGCCCGATGAGTTTCAGGCACCACCGATGATGACGGTTTGGGAATTTCTTTCGTATTATGCGTCGTTGCGGAAGGTGCCGTGGGAACAGGTGGAGGAAACGCTTCGTGACATCGGATTAGAGGCGCAAAAACATGAATGGATCAAGCGTTTATCCAAAGGAATGCGGCAGCGGTTATTGTTTGGTCAGTCGTTATTAGGTCATCCAGCGCTTTTGCTTCTTGACGAGCCGACAAATGGTCTCGATCCGTTTTGGATCGACCGGTTCATCGACATTTTAAACCAGCGAAAAAATGAGGGAACGATCATTATATTTTCGACCCATATGATGGATGTAGCTGCGGATGCCGGAGATATGATTCTTTTTATGAAAAACGGAGCGGTTGTTCAGCGAATCAAGGCTACCGATGGCGAATCGAAGGAACAAACGGTATGGCAACTGTTAGCTTTGCATAGAAGATAGTCGAATGGGTTGGCATGATTTATGTTGATGAGGCAAGAGAAGGGGGATGTGTGAGAAATGTCACTGTTCCCCTTCTTCATGAGTGTTATTATACATATGGGGGTATCGGTTTAAGGGGGAGATTGCCCATGGGGGATGGATGAAACGAATGAGGAGGAGGAGCAAAATGAGAAAAATTGTTATTGTCGGCGGAGTGGCAGGGGGAGCGACGGCGGCTACGCGCCTTCGCCGGCTGAGCGAAGAGGATCATATTGTCTTATTTGAACGCGGTGAATACATTTCGTTTGCTAATTGCGGCTTGCCGTATTATATCGGGGGAGTAATTGAAAAGCGAGACAAGCTGCTTGTGCAAACCGCGGACGGGATGGCGAAACGGTTTCGCATCGATGTCCGTACGCTGAGTGAAGTGACCGCTATTCACCGCGACCGCAAAACCGTTTCCGTTCGAAATCGGAAGACGGGAGAAGAATACGAAGAAACATATGATACGTTGATTTTATCGCCGGGAGCGAAGCCGATTGTCCCGCCGATTCCGGGAATCGAAGAGGCGGAGGCATTGTTTACGTTGCGCACAGTGCCGGATACAGACCGCATTAAAGCGTATATTGACGAACAAACACCGCGGCGCGCTGTTGTGATCGGCGGCGGATTTATCGGCGTGGAAATGGTGGAGAATTTAGTCCGACGCGGCATCAAGGTGACCTTGGTCGAACGGTCCAATCAAGTGATGGCACCGGTGGATTATGAAATGGCCGCTATGGTTCATGACCATATGAGGGAACATGGAGTGGAGCTTTTGCTAGAAGATGGGGTGCAAGCGATAGAAGAGCGCGGCCGCCGTGTCGTTTTGACGAGCGGACGTGCGATCGAAACGGATATGATCATTTTGGCCATCGGCGTCCAGCCGGAAAGCTGGCTGGCCAAGGAAGCGGGATTGGAATTAGGGGTTCGCGGCGCGATCAAAGTGAATGAACATTTGCAGACGTCCGACCCGTCGATTTATGCTATTGGCGATGCGGTGGAAGTGAGACATTATATTCATGGGTTTGAAACGTTCGTTCCGCTCGCTTGGCCAGCGAACCGACAAGGGCGGCTTGTTGCCGACCATATCCACGGTTTTGACGTGACATATAGCGGTACGTTGGGAACATCGATTGCGAAAGTATTTGAATTAGCGGTCGCGGCGACAGGCCTGAACGAAAAAATGTTGCGGTCGCTAGGCATTCCGTATGAGGCGATACACATTCATCCGCTTAGCCATGCGGGGTATTACCCGCACGCTGCGCCGATGATGTTCAAATTGATTTTTGACCGCAACAGCGGGCGTATTTACGGCGCACAGGCGGTTGGAAAAGAAGGGGTTGACAAACGGATTGACGTCATCGCCACTGCGATCAAAGGGGGATTGACCGTCCGGGATCTGCCGGACTTGGAACTGGCCTATGCCCCGCCGTTTTCTTCAGCGAAAGACCCGGTGAATATGGCAGGGTACGTCGCGTCGAATATCATGGACGGTCTTGTCGAGACCGTGTCATGGCATGAAATAGATCACATCGTTGCGAAAGGCGGCGTGTTGGTTGATGTGCGCACGAAAGAAGAGATCATGCAGGGCATGGTTCCCGGTTCGATCCACGTGCCGCTCGATGAATTGCGCGATCGTTTGCAAGAGCTTCCTAAAGAGAAAGACATCTATGTCATATGCCAAGCCGGGTTGCGTGGATATATTGCCGTCCGCATTTTGCGGCAGCACGGGTTTCGCGCGATCAACGTCGATGGCGGGTATCGCTTGTATGCTGTTGCCAAACAATAGCAAATAGGACGTCTTGCCGAAAGCGGCAAGACGTTTTTCATTCGAACGACCCGTTTTTTCAGCAAACATTGACAATCAGTTAACAGATGGCTAATATACCTGTAGGGGTAGTTGTAAAACAAGATGCTTTCTCGTTCGAAAGCATCTGATGGCAGGAGTGTCGCATATGGGTGATGTCATTGCCATAGGGCCGTTGCTGATTCGCACAAGTTGGATGATTTGGTTTGCTGCCGGTGTGGGAGGGTATTTATTTTGGTGGGCGGTTTGGACGGGTTCAAGCGAGCAGCGGAGGGCGATAGAGCAATTATTTATAGACGGCGTATCGATCTATATACTTGTATGGAAACTGAGTCCGGCCATTGCAGATCCTTCTTTGTTATGGCGCAATCCGCTCGGCGTGTTATATTTGCCGGGCGGAAGCAAAGGAGTGCTGTGGGGGATGGCTGCGTCGGCGGCCATGATTGTGTTTCGAACTTATCGTCGAAACATTTCCTGGCATGTGGTAGCGAATTCGTTCATTGCTGTTTATTTGGGTGCTCACTTCATATATTATTTGTTTGAGCGGCAATACGGGAAGCTGATGAGTCATTCTTCTCTTTTTTTTCGCCATCCGATCCATTTATATCAATTGCTGCTCTCCGTATTGGTCATGTTGTGGATGATCGGTCGAAGAAAGCCGATTGAAAGAGTAGACGGTCCATATTGGTTTTTCGCTGTATGGGGCGTTGGTCAATGGCTGATTTGGATGATCGCCCGGTAATCGGTGTCTAGAAGGGTGGTGAAAAACGATGATGTTTGTAAAATCGCTGAAGTTCGTCGAGAAACAAACGCCGATTTTATAAGACTTCGCAATTTGAAAAGGTGCGATTTGCCCTAATTTCCCCTTAAATCACCGGCCTTCTAGTGTGAAAGGAAGAAAAGATAGGTAAAAATCGCTAACTGAATGAAAGATTGGGACCATAACGATGCTCGGAATCTTTTGCAGAAAGGGCTTTGGCTGCTGTCTTTGTAAGGCAGCCCAAGCGTGGGGCATGCGGGATCGCTCGGTCCACTTCCCGTCGTGAGAGGGAATGACCCGGAAAGCCCCCACCTCTAAGCGTGAGCGTAGGCGGTGGGAGGATGCCACCGGAATCAAGAAGAAGGGATGTTGATCCATATGTCAGCGATTTTCGCGTTTGTTGCAGGTGCTCTTTCTTTCTTTTCTCCTTGCATTTTTCCGCTTATTCCTGCTTATGTCGCTCATTTGACGGGGACGAAGGTGGCAGAAAACAAAATTCAAGCCCGAAAACAGGAAATTGTTCTTCGCTCCCTTGCTTTTATTGGCGGATTCAGTATCATTTTTGTGCTGATGGGCGCAACGGCAAGCGCGATCGGGCAAATGTTGATTCAATACCGAGGATTGATGGAAAAACTCGCAGGTCTATTTATTATCGTATTTGGGCTGCAAATGGCGGGTGTTCTCTCTTTTCGTCTGCTGATGAAGGAAAAACGTTGGGATACAAGCGCGAATAAAACGAGAGGGTGGCTCAGTTCTGTATTTGTCGGAATGGCGTTCGCCGCGGGTTGGACTCCTTGTGTGGGACTGACACTGTCATCCATTTTGTTGTTGGCGAGTTCAACGGAAACGCTATATAGTGGAATGGCACTTCTCTTGCTTTATTCTCTTGGATTGGGCGTCCCGTTTTTGTTTATTTCTCTCGTCATGACAAAATCATTGCAAATTATCAAAAATGTAAATCGCTGGATTCCGGTGTTGGCGAAAGTGAACGGCTGGTTGCTCGTTGTGCTTGGGGGTTGCTTTATACGGGGCAGATGACGAAAATTAGCGCCTTGTTGTCAAGTTATTCGATCTTTTCGTTTTAAGGTGGAGGAGGAAGGAAAATTGAAAAAAGCAGCCGTGGTATTGGTGCTTCTCGTGTTGACAGGATGGGCGATCTACGATGCGTTTTTACAAAAAAACAACTTTGAGAAAAAAATAGGAGGAATGAGCAACAGCCAAGCAGTTGAAGGACTTGAAGTGGGAAACAGGGCGCCTGATTTTGCATTGCGAACGCTCAACGGAGAAGAAGTGCGACTGTCCGATTTTCGCGGAAAAAAAGTAATTGTGAACATATGGGCAACATGGTGTCCGCCGTGCCGTGCGGAAATGCCGGATATGCAAGCGTTTTATGAAGAATACAAAAATCAAGGAGTAGAAATTGTAGCGGTAAACTTGACTAAATCGGAGAAGAATTCAGAACAGGTGACGCGCTTCATTGAAACGTACGGCATTACATTCACAGTCGTTCTCGATGAAAAAGGAGAAGTATCCCAACGATACCAAGCCCAGGCGATTCCGACAAGCTATGTGATTGATTCAGAGGGAATCATACGGAATAAAATGATTGGACCAATGAGCAAAGATTGGATGATGGAGCAGATGAAACAGATCGATTAAATCAATATGTGGAGGGGATATCGGAGATGGAAAAGGAACAACGACAGACGACGGAGGATTCTAAATACATTCAACAACATTTAGCGAACGAACGGACCTTTCTTGCCTGGATTCGCACGTCGATCGCGGTGGTCGGGATCGCGTTTTTGGTTATCAATTTGCATGAAAAGTCAACGAGTAGCGCATTGTCTACGGTGATTGTCCAATGGATCGGAGTATTGGCGGTCGTTATTTCCATCTGTACCATTATTTTTTCGACTGTTAGTTATGTTATAAAAACGAAACAAATTAATGAGCAGACATTTCGGCCGTCACGTCCGTTAATTTGGTTTTTAGCGGCCTTGTTGTTGTTGATTACCGGATTGTTCGGTTACTATTTTTTTAGCTTGCTTTGATGGCATGGGAAACTTCAACAAGTTTTCGTCCGGCTGGCGGTTAGAGAATCAATGCCCATGAGTGAAAGGATTCAACGCTTCACCAAAGGCTGTGGGTAAAGCGAAGGAGGCAGGCTATTCGCTCCGGTCTTTTGAACAACATACTGTTGCATATTTCATTTGATCGAGGGATAGAAAAATACCCTCTTTCTTTTTTGGGGAATCAAAGAGAATCAGGGAAAACCCTTATGGGTATATGAATGTATGATATATATAATGTAATTAAGTTGGTTAAATAGATTTGAATCCGAATATGAAGGAGTGATTGTAAATGTCTGGTGTGCATCATGTAAAAGTTGCGGTTGTTGGAGCAGGTTCAGCGGGGATTTCGATTGCAGCACGTTTATTAAGAAAAAATCGTGAACTACATGGTCAAGTGCTGCTCATTGATCCATCAGATAAACATTATTATCAACCACTCTGGACACTTGTCGGCGGTGGCGCAGCAAAAGCAGAAGATACCGTACGGGAGCAAGCCTCACTGATTCCAGAAGGGGCAAAGTGGCTCAAAGAAGCTGTCGAAACGTTCTCTCCGGAACACAATCAGTTGAGGACGAAAGAAGGTTCAACAATCCATTACGACTATCTTGTCGTAGCGGCTGGAATTCAAATCAACTGGGAACGCATTAAAGGTCTAAAAGAAACGATTGGAAGGAATGGAGTTTGCAGCAACTATTCCTATGACTATGTCCGGAGCACATGGGAGAACATCCGTCATTTTCGCGGCGGTACAGCCATTTTTACTCAACCAAGCACACCGATCAAATGTGGCGGCGCACCGCAAAAAATCATGTATCTCGCCGATGATTATTTCCGCCAGTCAGGTGTGCGTGACCAAACAAAGATCATGTTTGTTTCAGGGTTGCCTAATATTTTCGCTGTCAAACGATATGCAGATACGCTTGAAGAAGTCATTCAACGAAAAGATATTGAAACCAAGTATCGCGCAGACTTAGTTGAGATTGATGGAGAAGAGAAAAAAGCGACGTTCCAACATTTAGATACCAATGAACGTTTTACGCTAAGTTTTGATATGATTCACGTTACACCTCCGATGGGTCCCCCCGACTTTATTGCGAAAAGTGCATTAGCTGATGCTGATGGATGGGTGGATGTCGATCCGTATACGCTGCAACATAAAACGTACAAAAATGTGTTCGGTTCTGGCGACTGCACGAATTTGCCTACGTCCAAAACGGGAGCGGCCATCCGGAAACAAGCGCCGGTCGTGGCAGAAAACTTGCTTGCGCTCATGCGCGGGAAGCCGTTGCACGCTCGCTATGACGGTTATACATCGTGCCCGCTCGTAACTGGTTACAATCGACTTGTTTTGGCTGAATTTGATTACGATAAAAATCCGCATGAAACGTTTCCATTTGACCAGTCGAAAGAGCGATTCAGCATGTATATCATGAAAAAACACTTATTGCCAATTGTGTATTGGGATGGGATGTTAAAAGGATTGATGTGAAGGAGGGGAGAAGATGTCGCTCGAACCTGTGTTGCAACTACTCGAAAAAGATGAACAACGCGAAGCGCTGCGGTATTTGATTGAAAAGCTCCCAGAACTAAAAAAAGCGATGGAGTCTGCGGAAGACAAACTCGCCTTTGTCCAACATGTCATGAACGATAAGCAATCGCTCGAAGCATTGTTTACCGAGTTCGAGGAAAAAATGGAGCCATTCCGATTGACGGCCGCGCACCTTGAAGCGATGGCAACGCTCATTCAGTTGCTGCCGACACTTGTTCAATGGTTGCAAAAAGCAGAGGAACTCATTTCGTTTTCCGTTAGTGTACTTCGTGACCGTGAGTCGATGACGTATATCGTGGAGGGAGCGAAAGAGATTGTTCCTGTTGAAAAAGGGCTGGCCATTTTAAAAGAGACCCATGAACGTTTTCAGCGCGAACGTGATTCATCTACTGTTTCGCTGTTGCGCATGTATCGGTTGTTAAAACACCCGTTGATCCAAGATGGTGTTAAATATATAGAGACGCTTTTGGATGTTATTCATCAACATCGTTTGTAAGGGGATGTGACATGTTATTTCGTTCATTTTTCAATGAGCAGCTGGCCCACATGTCTTACTTAATTGGTTGCCAGCGGACAGGGGAAGCGATTGTCATCGATCCCGGACGCAACGTAGATCAGTATATCGGCACAGCCAAAAAAGAAGGAATGAGAATTGTTGCAGCCGCTGAAACACATATTCACGCAGATTTTGTCTCCGGTGCCAAAGAATTAGCCAAACGTTGTGGAGCAAAATTGTATTTGTCGGATGAGGGAGATGAAAATTGGAAATATCAATATTTAGATGAGGTTAATCACGAACTTGTGAGAGAAGGAAGTGTCTTTACCGTTGGACATGTCGAATTTAAGGTGCTTCATACACCAGGGCATACACCAGAGCATGTTTCATTCCTTTTAACGGATCGAGGCGGCGGTTCAACTGAGCCGGTGGGCATTTTTACGGGTGATTTTGTGTTCGTTGGGGATGTAGGTCGGCCGGATTTGCTTGAAAAAGCGGCAGGGGTTGTTGGGACAGCAGACGTTGGGGCTCGCCGAATGTTTCAGTCATTGAAAAAATTCAAAGCGCTTCCAGATTACTTGCAAGTATGGCCGGCGCACGGGGCGGGAAGCGCTTGTGGAAAGGCGCTTGGCGCTGTTCCTTTTTCAACGGTTGGATATGAAAAGCGAACCAATTGGGCGCTAAAAATTGAAGATGAGGAAGAGTTTGTAAAGCAATTGCTTGCAGGGCAACCGGAGCCGCCAAAATATTTTGCCATGATGAAACAAGTGAATAAAATGGGTCCTGAATATTTGAATGAAGAAGAAGTGCCAGCATTGTCAACGCGTGAGCAACTCGACGAGTATCGAGCAAATGGAGCATTTATTTTAGATATTCGTCCTTCTCGAGAGTTTGCGAATGCACATTATGCAGGATCCATCAACATTCCGTTTAACAAATCATTTACAAACTGGGCAGGTTGGTTGATTAACGATGACCAAGACATTGTATTGATCGCAAGTCAAGAAGATGTACAAGCGATTCGCAAAGCCCTTGCTTATATTGGGTTGGACCGCATTGTTGCCTACATTGAACCAATCGTTGCATTAAGCGGTGAAGTAGAGAGATATGAAGAAATTGATGTGCAACAATTGCGGCAATATTTACAAGACGAGCATTATCACCTTATTGATGTGCGCAATCAAGCAGAATGGGACGAAGGATATATTGAAGGGGCCCAACATATTATGCTCGGCGCGCTTGTGGATCGTTTAAACGAGATTCCAGCGGGAAAAACGTACATTGTTCAATGTCAATCAGGTGCACGCTCAGCAATTGGCGCCAGTATCTTACAAGCAAAAGGGGTAAAACAGGTGCTGAATTTAAAAGGTGGGTATTTAGCGTGGGTGCGAGAAAAATTTCCAATTGTCAGAAAAGCATGAGGACTGATTTCATCAGTCCTTTCTTTCGATTTTTTCTTTTTCAACCTCTAATAGGGGAATGAAGGTAAAAATGAGATTTTTGGATAGAATTTTTACTTACATTCAAGACGGGATCATTGTAATGGACCATGAGCGAACAATTGTCGAAATGAATCCGGCTGCTAAACGACTCACTGGATGGCGGCTTGGCGAAAAAGTTCCATATTGCTCGTTTTGTCAAAAGCGTGATGTACGTCAAGGCGAAGAGCGGTGCTATTTAATTTCTACCGAAGAAGTGCCGTATTTTTTATCTGAAATGCCAACTTATCATGGACACTTAATTGATGTAGAAATGAGCACAGCGCTTATCCTTGAGCAAGACGGTGCAAAATATTATTTGCTTGTACTTCGTGACCAAACGGCGAAGAAAAAAGAAGAAGAAGTGCTGCATTCCAAATGGATGGTGAAAAAACTAACAGAGGCAAAAGAGGAAGAACATAAACGTCTCGCACAAGAATTGCACGATGGTGTCGGTCAATCGCTCTACAGCATTTCTATTGCTTTAGATAATATCATACAACATATACAGGATGAAAAGTTGCACGCATATGTCAAAGAGGTGCGGGAAGAACTTGGCCGTGTCATGGAGGATGTGAAGCTATATGCGCAACAACTTCGTCCAAAAAGTTTAGACGCACTTGGGCTCGTTCCGACTATTCAATCCCTTATTCATTCTTTTCAATCAAAAATGCCAAATATGTCGTTTTCTCTTCAAACGAATGTATACATGCGTTTGTCACCAACAGTGGAAATTAATCTTTACCGTGTCATTCAAGAAGCATTGCACAATGTCATGAAGCACTCAAAGGCAACAGATGTATGTATAACCATCGAGCGAGTGGGGCAAGAATTACATGTATCTATTAAAGATAACGGAGTCGGTTTCGAGGTTGAAGAAAAACGCGAAGGGCTTGGCTTAAAACATATTCAAGAGCGTATTTCTCATTTAGGTGGAGAAACAATCATTACGTCTTCACCAATGAAAGGAACAACGATTTTTGTATGTGTGCCGATCGAAGGGGGTGAAGAGGATGAAAGTGTTAATCGTCGATGATCATGATTTAATTCGCAAAGGCATTCGTCTACTTCTCGAAGGATTTCCAGATGTTGAAGTCGTTGGAGAAGCAAGCAACGGTTGTGATGCGATTACGCTCGCGTTGAAGCATCATCCTGATGTTGTGTTGCTGGACCTTTCTATGCCGACAGGACTTGACGGATTTACAACTGCAAAAACAATCATGGATGAACTGGATACCAAAATCGTTGTTTTAACCATGCACGATGAAGAAATATATGTGCAAAAAGCCCTTCAACATAACATTCATGGCTACTTGCTAAAAAATAGCCAAACGAACGATTTGTACAAAGCATTGAAGGCGGTATGTCGAGGAGAACGGTTTTACCGTACACATATTCCACAAGAGAAACTAGAAAAAATAATCATGGAAAAAGAACCGAGATCTCCTCTTACAAATCGTGAACGGGAAATTGTTCGGTTGACATTTTTGGGATATACCAATAATCAAATTGCGAACAAATTAAAAATCAGTCCTAAAACAGTTGAAAGCCATAAAGCGAACATTATGCAGAAGCTTGGAATTAAGGAAAAACATCAGCTCATTCAATACGCTTTAAAAAATCAGATTGCAGATTTAGTATAATTCTCACATTTCCCACTCTGAGTAAAAATTCGAAATAAGCCCGATTTGACCGACTAAAAATTAATGATTTTACAATTTTTATATAAAAATTATTTTATGCGCATATCCGGGGTTGTTTTTTGTATATTATGAAAATGTCGGGGAATGTGCGATAATTTATAAATTTTAGTAATTATTCTATGCATGTGATTGGAGATCAAGGGGATGATTCTTTGTTGAATATATAAATATAGTGCGAAAGAAGCGGTCAGTGTGTGTATAATAAAGGCGAAAGAGGGTGTCCCGATCCTTTTGGGACATCCCCTCTCTTGAGAGGTGAAAGGAATGTCTAAAAAAAACGGGATCAAGGAAAATTTATATCAATTTATTTTATTAGTCGTTACCAATTTCTTTGTTGGATCAATGGTGGGGATCGAACGGACGGTTCTACCGTTATTAGGTGAGGAACAGTTTGGTTTGGCTTCTACAAGCGCAGCCCTTTCCTTTATCGTTAGTTTTGGCTTTTCGAAGGCGATTGTAAATTATTTTGCAGGGCAAATTGCTGATAAGTTTGGCAGGAAAAGGGTTCTCTTGTTAGGTTGGGCCGTTGGTTTATTTGTACCGATTCTCACTATTTTCGCACATGCATGGTGGGTAATTGTATTTGCAAATATTTTGTTAGGTATTAACCAAGGACTGACTTGGTCAATGACAGTTAATATGAAGATAGACATTTCCAAAGCGAGCCAAAGAGGAACAGCAGTAGGTTTAAATGAATTCGCGGGATATTCTGGTGTGGCAATAATGGCTGCAGTATCAGGTTATGTTGCTTCTTCCTACTCATTAAGACCAGAACCATTTTATTTAGGGATCGGTATTGTCATTATTGGAATTTTATTATCTTTAATTGTAAAGGATACTGGGCAACATTTAAAGATTCAAATTCGAGATCATGCTACAAAAAATGAAAGCATTAATAATTTATCATCCAAAGAGGTATTTAACTTAACAACATGGAAAGATAAAAACCTTTCTAGTATTAGTTTTTCTGGATTGGCAACGAATTTGAAGGATGGGATGGCTTGGGGGCTATTTCCTTTATATTTTACTACTGTAGGTTTAAGTGTTAGCCAAACAGGTACAATAGTAGCTGTATATCCAGCAGCATGGGGATTTTTTCAGTTGTTTACGGGAGTATTGAGTGATAAAGTCGGAAGGAAAAAATTAATTACCTATGGAATGTGGACACAAGCATTTGCCTTTTGGTTTATCTTATTTGTTAACAGTTTTTCTTTATGGATTTTAGGTGCTATTCTTTTAGGTTTGGGTACAGCAATGGTTTATCCGACCTTGCAGGCAGCAATTGGTGATGTTGCGTCACCTAACTGGCGTGCATCTTCAATGGGAGTGTACCGTTTTTGGAGGGATAGTGGTTATGCGTTCGGGGCGTTAATTGCTGGAATAATAGCAGATTTATTAGGAGTTACATGGGCAATCGGGATCGTGGCCTTGCTCCCCTTTCTTGCTGGAGTCTATTCACGTATGCGGCTGGATGAAACTTTGAAAACAGTGGCAAAGTGATGTCATGCCCGTTCGAAAGAAAAGCTCAGCAACTTTCCTGAAAGGTAAGTCGCCATGTCCGCGACATCTTCCTGATTGACCAGGCGGTTGTGGTGGTGAATATGCATCTGAATCGATGACAGTTGGGCAGAGACAGAAAAGAAAATGGCGGCATATGTTTTTTTGAAGTCCGGCTTGATTCTGTAGAAACATGTCCGTGATATTCGCTTTCGTTACAGGAGCGCTTTCTTTCTTTTCCCCTTGCATTTTCCTCCCTTGTTCCTGCCTATGTTGTTCATTTGACAGGCACTCCAATAAGAGAAAACAGAATCTGGGTCGGAAAACGGGAGATCCTCATGCGCTCTTTTGTGTTATTTGTACGAGAAGACGACAGCAAGCGCATTGTCTGCGGCCATTGTCCAATTGATCGGAGCATTAGCTGTGGTCATTTCCATCTGCACGATTGTGTTTTCCACTATTAGTTATGTCATGAAGACCAAACAAATTAATGAACAAACGTTCCGGCCGTCGCGCCCGCTTATTTGGTTTTTGGCTTCTCTGTTGCTGCTGATCACCGGATTGTTTGGATATTATTTTTTTACCTTGCTTTAATAGCGGCTTTTTGGCCGCTTTCTATTATCCTGAACCGAGAAGACACCCGCTTCCACGTGTGAGCATTGGTGTGCGTGGAGGACTTGCGCGTTAGGAACATGCAAAAGAATCGCAAACTAGCCATGTCAAGACAAGGTGCGGTTGCGGTCGATAAGCATATATATATTTATCATGATGCCAGCGCCGAAGCTTTGTTGATTCAACGGGGGATGGTCATGTTTATCCACATTGTTCAACCTGGAGATACGCTTTTTTCAATCAGCAGGCGATACGATTATCCGCTGGAAAGTCTGCGCCTTGTCAATGGCTTAGTTGAAACGAATATTGTTCCTGGTCAAGCTTTGCTTGTTCCTAGCTATACGTATACAGTGCAGCCAGGAGACACGCTAAGCGCCATTGCACAGAAAGCATTTGTAACGGTCGAACAGTTGCGGGCAGCCAATCCGGCGGTGGATCCGTACAGGATGTATCCGGGAATGAAAATTTATATTCCTGATATTTCCTGGTATCAGGCTATAACGTTAGCCTATTACATTCTCCGCGAACCGAACTTAGATCGGACGTTCGTGCGAGATTTTGCCCCGTATTCATCGTACATTGCCCTGTTCGAATATCACTTTGCCCCTAATGGCGACATTGTCACTACGCGGGATGACGCCGCAGCGATTGAAACAGCATGGCAAAACCGCGTCACACCCATTGCGGTAGTGACGAACCTAACATCAGAAGGATTTAGTGCGAGACTGGCAAGCCAAGTGCTGAACAATCCGGAAGCAAGGGCGAACTTGGTTGAGAACATCTTTTATTTAGTATCACGGAAAGGCTATGGTGGCGTCAATATTGACTTCGAGCAGGTTCGCGGAGAGGATCGTGATTTGTTTACGGGTTTTTTGCGCCAGTTGCGCGATCGGTTAAAACCGGCTGGGTATGTTTTGACGATCGCCGTTCCAGCGAAAACGAGCGAGGAGATCCCTTGGCTCAGGGGCTACGATTACGGCGGCATTGGTGCTGTCGTCGACTATATGTTTATTATGGCGTACGATTGGCACCATTTAACAAGTGAACCTGGTCCAGTCGCTCCTATTAGTGAGGTGAGATCGACGCTTCAGTTTGCCGTCGAGCGCGTCCCCCGAAAAAAAATCTTGCTCGGACTCCCTTTATATGGATACGATTGGATCATTCCGTACCAGCCTGGGACATTGGCGGAGGCCCTCTCCAACCAAGAGGCGGTTTTAACCGCCATGCGTTACCAATCGCCGATTCAATATTCGTTTCAATATGAATCCCCCTTTTTTCGATATACGGATGAACTTGGAAACATTCATGAGGTATGGTTTGAAGATGTCAGAAGCATAGGGCAGAAAATGAAATTGGCCCGCCAATTTCAGATTGCGGGCATCGGTGCATGGGAGTTGGGGCTGCGATTTGCGCCAGGCCCATGGTTGGTGCGAAAGTTTTTTACTGTTCGGAAAGTATAAGAAACACCCATTTCCGTTGGTTGTCTAGTCAGCGGGGAAATCGGGAAAATGGATGCTTCCCGCTTCATTTGAAGTGGGAAGCATTTTTTGGAAGCTGGCTGAAAAGTCGTTGCATAGGATTTTGCGTTTTTTTGTTGACAAGAAAACAATGATGCGATAGTATGATTATTGAAATACATATACACGTATATGTATAATACAGCGTGTATATGTGTATAAAATATTATGAGGGTATCAAAATATAATAGCGACATACGTGAAGGAGGTTGTTGTCATGAAAGTAGCGATTATTGCAGCAAACGGCGGGTTGTTTGATGCGTACAAGGTGTTCAACATCGCGACGGCCGCTGCGGCGGCAGACGCGGAGGTCGGGGTGTTCTTTACGTTTGAGGGGTTGAATCTCATCCATAAAGAAGCGCACAAACAATTGCCGATTCCGGAAGGGAAAGAACATTTTCAACAAGGGTTCCAAAAAGCGAACGTTCCATCGATTGCCGAATTGCTTCAAATGGCGCAAGAGATGGGTGTGAAGCTGATCGCTTGCCAAATGACGATGGATGTCATGGGGCTTGACAAAGACCAATTCGTCGATGGCATTGAGGTGGCGGGGGCGGCGACGTTCCTGCAGTTTGCGAAAGACGCTGATATTACATTGGCTTTCTAAGAAGGAGAGAGGAGGAAAGAGAAGATGGCACAAGTCACGGTCTATACAACAACGACATGCCCGTATTGCGTCATGGCGAAAAACTTTTTGCGCGCCCAAGGGATTCCGTTTAAGGAAGTGAATGTCGAGCTCGATCCGGAAGCGGCGCGGAGGCTGGTGGAAACGACCGGGCAAATGGGCGTGCCGCAAATCGAGATTAACGGCCGTTGGGTGCTCGGGTATGATCCGGATGCCATTATGGCATTGTGGAATCAGGCGAATCATCGTTGAGAATAACGGACCCTTGACGAAACTATGAGATCAGGAGGGGATATCGTTGGCAAAAACGATTTCGGTTAAAGAAATCGCCAATAAGATCATTCGCGGTGAGGAGCTGTTCATTGTGGACGCTCGCAACCCCGAAGATTTTGCCGATTGGCGGATTGAAGGGAGACATGTCGAGGTCGTCAATATTCCGTATTTTGAAGTGTTGGATGGCATTGAACCATATTTGGACCGTTTGCCAAAAGATAAAAGCAAAACGATTTATGCCGTTTGCGCGAAGGGCGGCTCGTCGGAGTTTGTAGCTGAACAGCTGGAAGCGGCGGGCTATACGGACGTTTATTCGATTGAAGGCGGCATGAAGGCGTGGAGCGAGCATTTGGAACCAGTGAAAATCGGCGAGCTGAAAAGCGGAGGGACGATTTACCAATTCGTCCGCCTTGGCAAAGGGTGTCTCTCGTATCTCGTCGAATCGAACGGCGAGGGGGCATTGATCGATACGAACCGCATGACGGATGCGTACGTCCGTTTTGCGAACGAACACGGCATTACCATCAAGCATGTGCTCGATACGCACTTGCATGCCGACCATATTTCCGGCGGGCGCAAGTTGGCGGAAGAACTGGGGGCAACGTATTACTTGCCGCCGAAAGACGCGGAAGAAGTGACGTTTACGTATACACCGATTCAAGACGGCGACCGCATCCGCGTCGGCCATGTCGTGATTGAAGCGTTGTATTCACCGGGGCATACGATCGGCAGCACATCGTTTATTGTGGACGATCAATATTTGTTAACAGGTGATATTTTGTTCATCGACTCGATCGGTCGTCCGGATTTGGCTGGGAAAGCGCAAGATTGGGTTAGTGATTTGCGGAAAACGTTATACGACCGCTACAAACGGTTGGCTGATGATTTGGTTGTTTTGCCAGCACATTATATGGGGCCAAAGGAAATGAATGAGGACGGCAGTGTCGCCGAACGGCTCGGTGTGCTTTATAAACGGAACCACGGTTTGAATATTTCAGAAGATGAAGAGTTTCGCCGCACTGTCACCGAAAATTTGCCGCCGCAGCCGAATGCTTACAAGGAAATTCGGCAGACGAATATGGGGAAACTCAATCCGACAGAAGAAGAGCAGAGAGAGATGGAAATCGGTCCAAACCGTTGCGCCGTTCGGTAAAGAGAGAAAGCCGGCGTTTGCTTCAAGCCGGCTTTTTCTTTTTCGGTTGTGGCGGGCTGGCGGTGTTCGCGGAAGTTGTTTGAAAACGGCCAGCATGCGTATTATACTATGATCGAAGTGATGGAATAGGAGGCAGAAAGATGGCAGGACACCGTTTTCAGTATGAACACGCGGATCGATTGCTCGATCCGAAGCGCAAGGAATGGATTGACCCGCAACAGGCGATTTCGATGTTGTCCGTGAAACCGGATGACACGGTCGTCGATCTTGGCGCCGGGAATGGTTATTTCACGATTCCTCTCGCGCAGGCGACAAACGGAAAAGTGTACGCGGTCGATGTGCAGCCAGAAATGATTGAATTGCTAAAACAGCGGGCCGAGAAACTAGCGATCACCAACATCGAATATCGGGTGGCGGATGTCGCTTCGACCGCCTTGCCTTCGCATTCGGTGGACAAAGGGATCATGGCATTTGTCTTTCATGAGGTGGAACAAAAAGAAGCCGCCCTTGACGAAATTCGCCGTGTGATGAGGCCAAACGGGCAGTTTCTGTTGATCGAATGGGAGGCGATGGAAAGCGAAATGGGGCCGCCGCTCCATGAGCGGATTCCGTCGGATGAACTGTTTTCCTATGTGAAACAAAAGGCGGGCAACGTGGAACTTGTCCGTTTTCACCCGGCTGTCTATGGTCTTTTGATTCGCTGGGAATAACCAATTGTTGAGGAAAATATTTCTTATTGTCATTATACCGTATAGGGTATATAATGATCGTGCATAGGGTGAATAGAGGGGGTGAACCGTTGATCGTTAGCAGTTTGTTATTCTTTCTCATTCTTTTGGGCGCAGCGTTGTATCGACGCTACTATCCTGTCAAACATATCCCATGCCTTCCGGTAGAAGAGGTGCCGGACGGCTTGCTTCTTCTTGACTTGCGCGATTATAATGAAAGCAACGGCTCCATATTTGGCCAAGCGTTGCATATTCCGGTGGCGTATTTGAAACGGCATGCGCGGGATATTCCGCCAAAGCCGCTTCATATCATCGTTCAGGATGACATCGAAAAAAACGTCGGCATCCGCCTGTTGCGCCGCTATGGCTATGAGGTGAACAGCTATTCGATCACGGCTTGCGATTGTCAAGAAAGGGGGCGAACGAGCCGATGGAATATAACAAAGAGATCAAAAACCGCTTAAAACGGATTGAAGGACAAATTAAAGGCGTCCTTGGCATGATGGAACAAGGGAAAGACTGCAAGAGCGTCGTTTCCCAGCTGTCGGCGGCGCGCAATGCCATTGACCGCGCCATTGCCGTCATCGTCAGCACCAATTTGGAACATTGTCTTCGTGAAAGCATGGAAAAAGGGGAAAGCACAGACAGTCTTGTCAAAGAAGCAGTGGAACTGCTTGTGAAAAGCCGTTAATGCGTTGCTCAACAAAAAGGTGTTGACAACGTTCTTTTTCTTGTAGTAATATACCCATAGGGTAATGGTAATAAAAATCTGTTGTGAAGGAGGTCATCATCATGAACGTAGCGAAAGTATTGGATGCGAAAGGATTGGCTTGCCCGATGCCGGTGGTGAGAGCCAAAAAAGCGATGGACGAATTGCAATCGGGAGAAGTGCTGGAAGTGCAAACGACCGATAAAGGGGCGAAAAACGATTTGCCGGCATGGGCGAAAGCGAGCGGCCATACGGTCATTGAGATGAAAGAGGAAAACGGTGTGTTGACGTTCTGGATTCAAAAAGGATAATTTTTTAGGTTTTAATATACCCATATATGTATATTTAGAGAGGAGGCAGCCAGATGACACAGCCGAAGAAAAAGACGACGATCATTTTGTTCAGCGGCGACTATGACAAGGCGATGGCGGCTTACATCATCGCCAACGGCGCCGCTGCCTACGACCATGACGTGACGATCTTTCATACGTTCTGGGGCTCAACGCCTTGCGGAAAGAGGCGCCGGTTCCGGTGCAAAAAGGGTTTCTTGAAAAGATGTTCGCGAAAATGATGCCGCGCGGCGCGGACCGCATGGGGCTGTCGCGCATGAATTTTGCTGGCATCGGCCCGAAGTTGATCAAAAAGGTGATCAAAAAGCATAACGCCATGCCGCTTCCGCAATTGATCGAGATGGCGAAGGAGCAAGGCGTGAAACTCGTCGCTTGCCAAATGACAGTCGATTTGCTTGGGCTGAAGCCGGAGGAATTGATCGATGGCGTTGAGTTTGCCGGCGTTGCCGCGTATTTGGCTGATGCGTCGGAAGGAAATGTGAACTTATTCATTTAATCAAATGAGGGAATCCTATGTCGCAAATGATCCTCAACATCATCCTGTTTGTTTTGCTTGTCTGGTTTCTCACCAGCCGCTTCATCCCGCCGAAAGGGGTGCGGATGATGACGGCGGCGGAATTGAAACGCCGGTTGAAAGAACCCGGGGTGCAATATATTGATGTGCGCACCCCTTTGGAGTTTCAGTCTTACCATCTGCCAGGGTTTCGGAACATCCCGCTGCACGAATTGACAGCACGCGTTCACGAACTATCCAAAGAAAAAGAAGTGATTGTCATTTGCCAAAGCGGGATGCGAAGCCAAAAAGCGAGCAAATTGTTAAAGAAAATGGGATTTCAGCACGTGACGAACGTCAAAGGCGGCCTAAACGCCTGGCAGTAGAGGAGGATGATGATGAAAACAATCACACCGAAAGAGGTAGAAGAACGGCTTCGCGCTGGAGAATCGCTTCATATCATCGATGTGCGCGAGCCGGAGGAAGTCGCTGCAGGCAAAATTCCAGGAGCGGTCAACATTCCGCTCGGTTTGATCGAGTTTCGCATGCATGAATTGGACAAAAAAGAGGAATACATTCTCGTCTGCCGTTCCGGCGGGCGGAGCGGCCGTGCGGCGGAGTTTCTTGACAGCCGCGGTTACCGCGTCATCAACATGACAGGCGGCATGCTCGCCTGGGAAGGGCCTGTCGAATAAGCCGTAAGGAGGGATTCGTTCATGATTAAAGTTGATATGACCGTTGATGCGAAAGGACTGTCCTGCCCGATGCCGATCGTTCGAACGAAAAAGGCGATCAATGAATTGCAGCCGGGGCAAGTGCTGGAAGTGCAGGCGACGGATAAGGGATCCAAAGCCGATATCAAAGCATGGGCGGAAAGCACAGGGCATCAATATTTAGGAACAATTGAAGAAAATGGGGTTTTGAAACATTATATCCGCAAGTCAGCGGAAAATGAAACACGCAAAGAAACGACATTCCCTCATGTCGTATCGAATGAAGAGTTGCAAGAAAAACTTCACGATCCCGATTCGTTTGTCTTGGATGTCCGCGAACCGGCGGAGTATGCGTTTGGCCATATTCCGGGCGCCGTTTCGATTCCGCTTGGGGAGCTTGAAAATCGGATGGCCGAACTTCCGAAAGACAAAACGATTTATGTCGTGTGCCGCACAGGGACGCGGAGCGATTTGGCCGCGCAAAAGCTGGCCGAAAACGGATTTGACCGTGTGCGCAACGTCATTCCAGGCATGTCGCAATGGAACGGGCCGCTTGATTCCGCTCAATCGTAATGAGCGGCCTTTTTCAACAATCAAATATACATTGGGGGTATGTTAATATGGTGAAAGAAATGACCGTGCAACAGATGACGGAAAAGGTGTTGAACAAAGAATCGCTGTTCATCTTGGACGTCCGCAACGAAAGCGATTTTCGCGATTGGAAAATCGAAGGGGAAAACTTTGACTATTTGAATGTGCCGTATTTTGAGTTGATCGACGGGGTGGACGCGATTGTTGACCGTCTTCCGAAAGACCAAGACATTGTCGTGGTGTGCGCGAAGGGCGGATCGGCGGCGTTTGTCGCCGAACAGCTGACGGAAGCCGGGTTTGACAACGTTTATACGCTCGCTGGCGGGATGCAGGCGTGGAGTGAGCATCTCCATCAAGCGAAAGTATACGAAGATGATCAGTTGAAAATTTACCAATTCATCCGCGTCGGCAAAGGATGCCTGTCGTATATGGTCATCTCCGGAAGCGAAGCGCTTGTCATCGATCCGTTGCGGTTTATCGATGTGTACGAACAAGTGGCCCAACAAGAAGGGGTGACGATCACGCATATCGTGGACTCGCACTTGCATGCCGACCATCTTTCCGGCGGCAAGGCGCTGGCCGAGCGGACCGGAGCTGCGTACTACTTGATGAAAAGCGAGGGAGCGGTGTTTGATTTCGAGCCGCTCGAGCAGCATGACACGATCGATTTCGAAAACGTTCATTTGGAAGTGTTGGCGGTGAAAACGCCGGGGCATACGCCAGGCAGCGTCTCGTTCTTTGTCAACGGCAAATGGCTGTTCTCGGGTGACACGATCTTTGTCGGCGGTCTCGGGCGGCCGGATCTCGGCGGCAAGGTGGCGGAATGGGCGGCGGATTTGTATGACACCGTGTACGAAAAAGTCGCAGCCATGGCGGATGATGTGATCGTCTTGCC
Organism: Geobacillus sp. JS12; assembly: GCF_001592395.1. Taxonomy (NCBI): domain Bacteria; kingdom Bacillati; phylum Bacillota; class Bacilli; order Caryophanales; family Anoxybacillaceae; genus Geobacillus; species Geobacillus sp. JS12. The sequence goes on along the minus strand of NZ_CP014749.1, from coordinate 1,659,560 downwards.
GGCTCACTACGCGAACTTAGATGAAGAAATCAACGCGGAGGGGTATGTCGGCGATACGTTAGGCCGCATCCGCGCCCGCAATGAGATGATGCAAAACAAACCAAAAGACGAATTTATCGATCTTGTCATCCAAAGCGCCAATACGGAGACTCCGCCGAACTTTGAAGACATTGTCGCCATCAACCGCGGGCTCAAAACCGTGGATATCGAAACAGAGCGGGAGCTTGAGATCGGCCCGAACCGCTGTGCGCTGCATCATGCCCATGCCTAAAGAAGCGGCACAGATTGACAGGGGCGGGGGCGTGCCCCGTCCTTTTTGAAACCAAAAGGGAGGAATGATCGATGGATGTTTCGCTCGCGTTTCTCATTGTCATCTTTTTAATCGGTTTTGTCGGTTCGTTTATTTCTGGGATGGTGGGATCGGCGGGTCGATTATTAAATATCCGATGCTTCTGTATCTTCCGCCGTTGTTTGGGCTGGCGGCGTTCAGCGCTCATGAAGTGTCGGGAATCAGCGCGGTGCAAGTGTTTTTCGCCACGATCGGCGGCGTGTGGGCGTATCGAAAAAGCGGTTACTTGAATAAATCGCTCATTTTGTATATGGGGATAAGCATTTTGGTCGGCAGTTTTGTCGGCGGCTATGGCTCGAAGCTGATGAGTGAGGGAACGATTAACGTCGTTTACGGCATCTTGGCGGCATTGGCGGCCATCATGATGTTTGTGCCGAAAAAAGGGATCGATGACATTCCGCTTGACCAAGTGACGTTCAACAAAGGGATGGCGGCCGCCTTGGCGTTTCTGATCGGCGTCGGGTCCGGCATCGTCGGGGCGGCGGGGGCGTTTTTGCTTGTGCCAGTCATGCTCGTGGTCCTGAAAATCCCGACGCGAATGACGATCGCCACCTCTTTGGCCATTACGTTCATTTCCTCCATTGGCTCGACGTTCGGGAAAATCGCCACCGGCCAAGTCGATTACATCCCAGCGCTCATCATGGTCGTCGCGAGCTTGCTTGCCTCTCCGTTAGGAGCGAAAGCGGGGCAAAAAATGAACACGAAAGTGCTGCAAGTCATCCTTGCCGTGTTGATTTTGGCGACGGCGGTGAAAATTTGGGTGGATATTTTATGATCGAAGCGCTTGAAAGGCGACGGGTCACGGGAAAAGACATGTGAACGCTGGAACTGATCATGTGTCGCCGTCCGTTTTCTGCGTGATGGTGAGCGATCGATTTGGGCATGCTAAACAACGGGAAAACATAACGAAGGGAAGAAGGAACGATGTTCCATTACACGGTTGACGTGCCCACAGGCATGGACGAAACGATCGAGCGTTTGGAAGAGAACTTGAAACAAGAAGGATTTGGCGTGCTCTGGCGGTTCAGCGTGACCGAGAAGCTGCAAGAAAAGGGGCTTGATTTTTCCACGCCGATGGTCATTTTAGAAGTGTGCAACCCGCAAGAAGCGGCTCGGGTGTTAAATGAAAACGTGTTGGTCGGTTACTTTTTGCCGTGCAAACTCGTCCTCTATCAAGAGAACGGCACAACGAAAATCGGCATGCCGAAGCCGACAATGCTTGTTGGCATGGTGAACGAGCCGGCGTTGAAGGAAATCGCGGAAGATATTGAGAAAAGGTTGGTCGCCTGCATTGACCAATGCCGTCAGTGAAAAGGAAAAAGGTGTCCCGCGTGAGGGGCACCTTTTGGTTGTGCACATATACACGGCAGGCAGGTTTGCAGAAAGAAAAGCGCTCTTTTCCCTTCTCCGCCGCTTCTTGATCGATGATCCAAAAGGAGAATCACATAGGGGCTGATTGTTGAAAAGCCCATCCTTTCTACAAATTCCCTTGCCCCGCTGCTTTTTTTGTTTTTGCCCGTTTTTTGGCTGAGCGCGGTTGTTTCTCTGTTTCCAGCTCGCGATGCACAATCCGGTCGGGATCCAACCCATTGCCGAGCGTGCCGTACACATGGCCTTGCTTCGGCTCGATGAGCTCGTTGTGCTCGTAGTAGACGCGCGGCGTTTTCCAAAGGGCGGCCAACGCTTTTCCCATCGGCATTTCGTGGTAGCGGTCGGGCCACATTTGTTTGATGTGTTTTTTCACGAGCGGGTAGTACTTCGAGCTCATCGCAGGAAAGAGATGATGTTCAGTATGGTGCGAAAAGTGAAAGTGGAGGATATCCACCCACTTTGGCACGGTGACCGACAAACTGTTCGCCAACGGATCGTTGACCGGCACTAACGGATTGAGACGGTGGTTGGTTGAGATATAGCTCATGACGATCGTGTTGGCGACGAGCAGCGGAAGCAAAAAGGCGAAAAACCATTTCTCCCAGCCGACCAGCCATAACAGCCCGAGCCATGTCGCCCAAGGCAAGAAAAATTGAAACAGGACAACCGCGCGGTTCTTCTGGCGAAAGTCTTTGAAAAAGTAAAACAGCATCCGGATCGAGTGAAGGGTAAACATCACCGACAAGGAGCTAAACGCGAAAAACGCGCGAATCGGAAATGGGATGCGGTATACCCAAGAGAGCAGGCGGCTTTTCGCTAACTTTTCCATGCTTGGCCACGCGTCCGGGTCTTTTTCTTCATGCTGGGTATGCACATGGTGGCTGGCGTTATGCCATTTTCTCCACAACTTCGGACCGGTGCAAAGCGGCCAAAAGGCGATTGCGCCGAGAAGATCGCGCAGCCAAGGTGTACGGACGACGGTGCCGTGCAAAATTTCATGTCCTAAAAATCCTAACGCCGCAAAACTGAAACCAAGCACAACAGAGATGAGGAGGTTCCATACCGGGTGAAGATGAAAAAGTGATACAGCGAGGATGCCGGCGATGACGAGCCCTACATAAGCCAGACCTCCAAACAAGCGGGACTTCACAGGTTGAAACGCTTTTTTCGGCAAATGCGGGGCCATTTTTGCCGCGTACCAGCCGAACGGGTGAAAATCATTCATTCAGTGATCTCCTTTCAAACTACTCTCCGTTTGACAAGCAGCGGCAAGGCCATTCACACACTCTTGGTCGCAACGAAGACCTTATTTCATAAGGTGATCCCAAAAGCTGTCCTCTATGCCGAAATGATGTGGAGGGGCGAGAAAAGCTCTTGGTCACTATAAAAATTATTGTAACATCTTTTGGATCGTCCTGTCTATAGGCTTGATGGAAAAATACCAAATTTGGGCATGATGGCAATGCTTCCAGAAGAACAGGCTAGACGCTTGAGCAGGCGGCCGGCTAAAACATCATGATCAATGTCCCGATGGTAATGAGCAACACCCCGATCACCACTTTCGCGGACAGCGGTTCGCCGAGAAACATCGCCGCAAACAAAATCGTCAGCACCAAGCTTGATTTGTCAATGGCTGATACGCGCGAGACATCGCCGATTTGGATCGCTTTGTAGAAACAAAGCCATGACAATCCGGTCGCCGCTCCGGATAAGCATAAAAACCACCAGCTTTTCGTCGAAATGGTTTTTAGGCCGTGATGAGCCCCTGTCATCCAGACGATCATCCATGCGAGCACGAGCACGACAATGGTGCGAATGGCGGTCGCTAGATGGGAGTTCACGTTCTCAATGCCGATTTTCGCCAGCACCGATGTCAGCGCCGCAAACACCGCCGCCAAAACGGCATACACGATCCACATGGGCATCCCTTCGCTTTCATTTGAGAATTCTTCTCATCTATTATACTACGAGAAGGGAGAACATTTCACCATTTTTCCATTCGTTTGTTATAATGGAGGGCAAGCGCCACTTTTGCGAGCTGGGCGTTAAGATGAGCACAAATCCCCCTCGTTCTGATGAAGTGCGCCAATGGTTCGCACCGTTTGTGATCGAAGAACCCGACAGCTATCAGAATAAAAAGGAAGCGTTGCAGAACAAGAGCAGATGGAGTCAGGCGCTGGCGTGCGGAGAGAAGAGGGCGGACATTTCCAACTTTCCACTAGCCCCTGCTTCTGTCGGAACACCGTTTTTCCAGCCGCTTTTGGCATGACGAAAGAAAGAGGGATGAGTGATGTTGATTGCACTTGATATGGATGGCACTCTATTAAACGGGGAAGGAAAAATCAGTGAACGCAACCGGGCGGCCATCACCGCGGCGCAGGCGCAAGGCCACATCGTCGCCGTCGTGACCGGGAGGGCGCGCAAAGACGCGCTCGCCCCGCTTCGCGAGGCGGGCATTATCTGCCCAATCGCCAGCTTAAACGGGGCGGTCGTGACGCTTGAAGACGGCACGGTCATCAGCGAGGCGCCGCTCGAGCGGGAAATCGTCCGTCCGGCGCTTGAGTGGGTGCGGAAACAGCCGGATTTGTACTGCGAGACGTACACAGGCGATGCGGTGTACGTCGGGCTCCACAACCGCGCTCAATGGGAAGCGCTCGCCTCCGGGATGGCCGATGCGGCGCCAGAGGTGAAGTGGCTCGTGAACAAACAGTTCCAGCAGGCGCGGGTGACGTACGTCGATGACATCGGCACGGTGTGGGACGACCCAAAACTTACGTTATATAAACTGCTTATTTTTGCCCTTGACCGCGAGCGGTTGCGCGACGCAGCCTCTCGGTTCGCCGCGCTCCCTGGCGTCACGGTCACTTCGTCGCACCCGCACAACATTGAGATGAACAGCGAACGGGCGACAAAAGGTGAAGCACTCAAGCGGCTCGCCGCCCATTACGGCATCGATTTGCGCGACACGGTCGCCTTTGGCGACAGCCATAACGACTTGTCGATGTTCGAGGTCGCGGGCTATCGCGTGGCGATGGACAATGCAGAGCCGGATTTGAAAGCCATATGCGATATGGTGACGTCCTCCCACGAAGAAGACGGCGTGGCGGCGGGGCTTGAGCGGGTGCTTGCGAAACGGGTGTAGCAGCACCCGTTTTTTATTCATTTGTCTGCAGCTTGCTGAAAAAATGCAGTATAATCATCTCATATACCTACAAAGAAAGGGGAGAACGATGACAAACGATCGCATCAAAAACATGATCGGAACACTGCGGGTGCCGGTGTACACAGCGGCGGTGGTGCTGTATGTTCTCGCCCAGTTCACCGATGTGGCGGCCATTCACTATGTGATGGGAGATGTGGCGCTGTTGGCCTTTGTCGCATCTGCGTTTTACGCCCGCGGAGTGTATAAGGTGTCGGGGGCTCTGTTTTTTGCATTTGGTGTTGGATTGTTTTTGTTCTATGGCGATGCATGGCCGACGTTTGTCCTGCATTTTGAACGGGTGTTGGGGCTGTTGGCGCTGTTTTTTGTGCTTCCGTTCATGAATACGCTCATTCGCGTCGGGCGGTATGACCATAGTTTAAGCGAATGGCTGAAGCGGAACGCCGAGAGCGTTTCTTCGTTATACCGCCGCAGTTTCAGTGTCTGCCATTTGCTTGGATTGTTTTTGAACATTGCTACGATTCCGCTTCTTGTTCGATCGTTGCGTGATGCGCTGCGGACGATCGACCGAGGAACGGCGGAGTCGTTTTATGTTCGGAATTTGCTGCGGGCGTACGCGCTTTGTTTGACGTGGAGCCCGATGGAAGTGATGATCAGCACGACGATTGACTTTACCGGCGTGCGTTATGATCAAGTGGCGCTGTTTTTGTTGTTTCTAGCTTTTATGATGGCGATGATCGATTGGGGAACAGCCACTGTTTCGTACCGTTGCATCCCGTTGGAAAACGGCGCAGAAACGAATGGGAAAATGGCTGTTTCGGTCGGGAAAAAGGCAGCCCAGCTGCTGTTGGTGCTCGTCGTGTTTACCGTGCTCGTTTCCTTGTTGCAACATTGGCTTGGCAAAGGGTTTTTGTTTTCTGTCGTCTTGTTGCTTGCCCCGTTTTGCTTCGGATGGGCGCTGTTTGTGCGCCGGGGGAAGCGGTATGCGACGGTGGCGTTCCGCCATTGGAGAGAACGGACAGAAGGATTGGCGAACTACTTTTTCATGTTTTTAGGGGCTGGATTGTTTGTCGAGATGCTGGCCCGATCCCCTCTGCTTGCCGTACTTGAGGGTTGGTTCCGCGTCGGGGCGGAGCATTCCGTCTGGCTGTATGCGATGATTGCCGCTTATTTTTTCACGACGTCGCTTGTCGGATTTCACCCGCTGGTGAGCTTGACGCTGCTCATGCCGCTGCTTGAGCCGGTGCGGCTGCTTGTTCCGGCTGTGCCGTTGTCGATCGTGCTCATTTGCTGCAGTTTGGCGACAGTGATGTATAGCCCGTACAATATTTCTGTTTCCTTGCTGGCTGAGGAGCTTGGGATAACCCGTACCGGATCGGCAAACGGAATGTTCCGTTCGCTCTCGGCTATATGACAGTGGGAATCGGCATCGCCTGTTTAGCGGAAAGAATATTTTTTGGTTGACAGCGTTTTCAGTAGAAAGGTATAATGAGATTGAATCAATCGAATTTTTTGATAAGTGAGACTTTATTTTAGATCGATCTAATAAAATCGGTGATGTCAAGGCAGGGTGTTGGGGGATCATCGGCTTATTGAGAAAGAGAGATGGTCTGCTCTGTAGATCTTTTTTAGATCGATCTAATTACCTTTCATTCTTTGTTTTAGATCGATCTAATCATCTCTTGTTCTTTTAGATCGATCTACAAAGAGCGGCGAAGGAGGACAGACTTAAGATGAAGCAACGAAGTGCGCTCGATATGTACGCCGATGGAGGGGCGTGGTGGGAGACGTCGATCAGCGACGTCCGCAAAAATGAAATTCTCATTCGCGGATATCCGATTGAAGAATTAATCGGCAATGTGTCGTACACGCAAATGTTGTACCTCTTATTATGCGGCGAGATATTGAGCGAGAAAAAGGCGAAGTTATGGGAGAGCGTCCTTGTCGCCGGGGCGGATCACGGCCCGCGCGCGCCGTCGATTGCGGCGGCCCGCATGGCGGCGACATGCGGCATTTCGTTCAACTCGTGCGTGGCAACCGGCATCAACGTACTTGGTGATGTGCACGGGGGAGCGGTGGAGAAAGCGATGGCGCTGTTTTACGAGACGAACGAGCAAATCGAGGCTCGCGGCGGGGAAGGCGCCATGGCCGATGTGATCCGTGAGCAGTTTGAACAGTTTCTCCGTGAAGGACAGAAGCTGCCGGGATTTGGCCATCAGCTTCATGATGACGACCCACGTGTCAGACGGCTGTATGCGCTGGCGGGCGAGCTTGTGGAAGAAGGGGAGATCAGTGGACGGTATTTAGCGATCGCCGAAGCGTATCGTTCCCATTTGGAGAAAACGAAAGGGAAACGGATGACGATGAACATCGACGGGGTGGCGGCCGCGATCCAGTGCGAGCTCGGTGTGCCGGCGGCGGCGGCGAAAGGTGTGTTCGCCCTTTCGCGCGGAATGGGCATTGTCGCCCATGCGTTTGAAGAGTGGCAAAACGGCGTGCTGATCAAAGGGCCGTGCCCGAACCGCGATGATTTAGTCCGCTATACCGGACCGGAGAAACGTCATTTCGAAGAGTAGGTGATGAATGTGAGAAAAGCACAGCTGTATATTAACGGGACATGGGTGGAAGAACCGCGTGCGGCGGAGCCGGTGAAAAACCCGTATACCGGGGAAGTGATCGGCGAACAGCAGCTCGCGACTCCGGATGATGTTGAAAGGGCGTTGGCATCTGCGTTTGCGGCGAAAAAAGACATCGCGAGAATTCCGGCCTATGAGCGGGCGCACATTTTAAAAAAGGCATCGATGCTGCTTGAGGAGCGGAAAGAAACGTTTGCCCGCTATATTTCGGAAGAGCTCGGCAAACCGCTCAAAAATACGTTGGATGAAGTGTCCCGCTCCATCGAAACGCTCGAGCAGTCGGCCGAAGAAGCGAAACGGCTGTTTGGGGAAACGATTCCGGGCGACGCCTCGGCGCGCGGGGTGAAGGCGTTGGCGGTGACGTTTCGCGTGCCGGTCGGCGTCGTGGTGGCGATTACGCCGTTCAACGCCCCGCTCAATTTGATTTGCCATAAAGTCGGACCCGCGTTTGCGGCGGGCAACACCGTTGTGTTAAAACCGGCGCCGCAGACGCCGCTGATTGCGACAGAACTGTTGAAGTTGCTGCTAGAGGCCGGGCTTCCACCGCGTGCCATCAACATGGTGCTTGGCGGTGCCGAGGTTGGGCAGCAAATCGTGAAAGACGATCGCATCAACGTCATTTCGTTTACCGGCGGCGTGGTGGCGAGCCGCAACATTTGCGCGTTGGCCGGCATGAAAAAAGTGCTGCTTGAGCTAGGCGGCAATGCGGCGACGATCGTCCATGAAGACGCCGATTTGAAACGGGCGGCCGCGCTTTGCGCGAAAACCGGCTACAGCAACTCCGGGCAAAGCTGCATTTCCGTCCAGCGCATTTACGTACATGAGTCGGTCGTTGAACCGTTTACCGACTTGCTCAAACGGGAAGTCGAGGCGTTGAAAGTCGGCGACCCGCTCTTGCCCGATACGGATGTCGGCTGTATGGTCGATGAGCGGGCGGCGGATCGGGTGATGAACTGGATTGATGAAGCCATCGCTTCCGGCGCGACGCTGGTGTGCGGCGGAAAACGGCGTGGGGCGACGGTGGAGCCGACGGTGCTCTTCAACCCACCGAAGCGAAGCAAAGTCGTTTGTGAAGAAGTGTTCGGCCCGGTCGTCAGCGTCATCCCGTACCGGACGATTGACGAAGCGATCGCCGAGACGAATGATTCCGCCTTTGGCCTGCAAGCTGGGCTGTTTACGAACCGGATGGACATCGTCCATCAAGTGGCGGAGGCGCTTGATGTCGGCGGGGTCGTTGTGAACGGCACCTCGAATTTCCGGTTGGATCATTGGCCGTACGGCGGTGTGAAAAACAGCGGCATCGGCCGCGAAGGCCCGCGTTATGCGATTGAAGAAATGACGGAAATGAAGATGATTGTATGGCAGTTTCCACAGTGATGATGGGTGGTGGCAACATGTTAGCGCTTTATGTGGCGAAGCCGAATGAATTAGAACTGCGGCGCCTCGAGGTCGTCCGTTCTCCTCAAGGGGATGAGGTGAAAATCAAGCTCATCTACGGCGGGATTTGCGGGTCGGATCTTGGGGTGTTGAAAGGAAAACTTCCATATGCAAGCTATCCTGTTCGCGCCGGGCATGAGCTTGTCGGCGTCATTGTCGAAAAGGGCGAGCAAGCGACCTATGACGTCGGGACGCGGGTCGTTGTGCTGCCGAACACGTATTGCGGCGCGTGCGATTTGTGCCAAAAAGGGTTGACGAACATCTGCCGGCATAAACAATCGCTTGGCATCAACACGGACGGCGGATTTTCGCATGAATTCGTCATCTCGTCCAAGTATGTGCTTCCTGTTCCTGATGATCTCTCGGATGAAAAGGCGGTGCTCGTCGAACCGTTTGCTGTCGTCGTGCATGCTTTGAGCAAAGTGCGGATCGAGCCCGCCATGCGCGTAGCGGTCATCGGCTGCGGAAATGAAGGGATGATGGCGGCCGTCCTCGCCCGCCATTTAGGCGCGGATGTGACGGCGGTCGATGTGAATCCGTTAAAACTAGAGACGGTGAAAGCGATGGCCGACATCCGCACGCTTGCGCCTGATGCGCTGTCGGGTGAAACGTTTGATGTTGTCATCGAGGCGGCCGGTGCGCGCGAAGCGGTCGAACAGGCGGTGGAGCTTGTCGCTCCAGGGGGGCATCTTGTGTTGATCGGTCTGGCGAATGAAGCGACGTTTCCGGTGGTGCGTCTTGTCCGCAACGAAGTGACCGTGCATGGTTCCATCATCTACCGCTTCCCGGATGACTATTTGCAAGCGATTCATTATTTGCGGACGATGCCGCATCCGATCGAACGGGTCATTTCCCGCATTTTCCCCGTTCGCGACTATGAGCAGGCGTATGAACTGGCGTCATCCGGCAATGCGGGCAAAGTCGTGTTACGTTTCAAGGAGGAGGAAGAGCGATGAAAAAACCAGTAGCCGAACAGTTGGTCCGGTATTTGGAGGACCGCGGCGTTACGCATATTTTTGGGCTTTGCGGCCATACGAACATCGCAGTGTTGGCGGCTTTGGAGCATAGTTCAATCAAGTTCGTCAACGTCCGCCACGAACAAATCGCCGCGCATATGGCTGACGGCTATGCGCGGGCGAAAAAGGAAACGGCTGTCGTTCTCTGCCACGTTGGCCCGGGGCTGACGAATGCGGCGACAGGCGTCGCCAATGCGGCGCTCGACTCCATTCCGATGGTCGTCATCGCCGGTGATGTGCCGAGTCATTATTACGGAAAGCATCCGCACCAGGAGATCAACTTGCACGCTGATGCGTCGCAATATGAAATTTACCGCCCGTTTGTGAAGCGGGCATGGCGGGTCGACCGGCCGGATTTGTTCCCGGAAATTTTGGAAAAAGCGTTCCAGCTGGCGGAGAGCGGCCGCCCAGGGCCGGTGCTTGTCTCCGTGCCGATGGACATTTTCTCAAAAGAAGTGGATATTGCCCTGTTTGAAAAGCAAAAGCGGCATACGAAAACGCTGCATAAACCGTCGATTGACGATGAAACGGCGAAACGCATCATTGAGAAGTTGATGCAGGCGGAACGTCCGCTTGTGTACGTCGGCGGCGGCATTATGCTGGCGGATGCGGCGGAAGAATTGAAAACGTTTGTCGAACATTTCGATCTCCCCGTTGCGCACACGCTGATGGGCAAAGGGGCGCTGCCGGATGACCATCCGCTGACACTGGGCATGAGCGGATTCTGGGGGACGAAATTCGTCAATGACATGTGCCGCAACGCCGATGTCATTTTGGCATTGGGAACGAGATTTTCCGAAGCGGATTGCAGCTCATGGGAGCCGGAGTACACGTTCAACATTCCGGAAACGAAGCTCATTCATATTGACATCGACCCGAACGAAATCGGGCGCAACTATCCAACGGAACTCGGCATCGTCGCCGATGTCAAGCAAGCGCTTACCGTGTTGAACCGCGTGGCGAAACAAACCGTGCCGCAAGGGCGGACGGACGAGGCGCTGAAAGAACGAATCGCTAACTATAAGGAGGAATTCCGGCGGCAAAACGCGCCGCACATTCAAGACGACAGCTATCCGATGCGTCCGGAACGCATTTTGCATGAGGTGCGGGAAGTGCTGCCGAAAGATGCGATCATCACGACCGATGTCGGCTGGAACAAAAACGGGGTCGGCCAACAGTTCCCAGCGTATGGTGCAGGAACGATTTTGACGCCAGGCGGTTATGCGACGATGGGCTTTGGCGCTCCGGCCGCGCTTGGAGCGAAAATCGCCTGCCCGGACCGCGTCGTCGTGTCGCTTGTTGGAGATGGCGGATTTGGCCAAAACCCGGCGGTGTTAGCGACCGCCGCCGAGGAAAATATCGCCGTTGTGTGGGTCATTATGAACAACTACGCCTTTGGCACGATCGCCGGGCTCGAGAAGGCGCATTTTGGCACGACGCACGGGACGGTTTTCCAAAAGGACGGTAAGCCGTATTCGCCGGATTATGCAGCCATTGCCCGGGCATACGGCGTTGAAGGAGTGAAAATCCGCTCGGCGGAAGAGTTTAAACCGGCGCTCGAGCGAGCCATCCAAGCGAACAAACCGTTTGTCATCGATGTGGAAATGATCAACGTCCCGACGCCGACGTCCGGCCACTGGAATATTATGGATATCTATTCCCCAGGCAAACGTGTTCACCATGTGGCCGTAGAGCGGTAAGGAGAAACCTTCAAGATCGGGGGGGAAGATATGGCTAGAACGTTTTCCTTGGCCCATTTGACCGTGCTCGGCTGTCCGCCGCCGGAGATGGCGCACATTGCCGCCCGGGCAGGGTATGATTACGTCAGTTTCCGGATCATCTACATGGGGCTTCCGGGAGAACCGAACTATGCGTTGGCGGAAAATCCACAGCTGTTGCGTGAGACGAAAGCGGCGTTGCGGGACACCGGCGTCAAGCTGCTGGATATCGAACTGGCCCGTATTGACGCTGATACGGATCCAAAACGGTATGAACCCGCTTTGGAAGTGGCGGCTGAACTGGGCGGCCGCCACGTCTTAAGCAGCATTTGGACGGCCGACCGAAGCGCTTACATTGAACAGTTTGCCGAGCTGTGCGAACTGGCGAAGCCATATGAATTGACGGTCGATTTGGAGTATGTGCCGATTGCGGCGGTGACGAATTTGGCCGGAGTCGTCGATGTGTTAAAGACGGTAAAGAAAGACAATGCTGGCATTATGATTGATTTGCACCATTTTCATCGCGCCGGCGATTCGCCAGAAGCGTTGGAAGCCGTGCCGCGGGAGTGGTTCCATTTTCTCCATCTTTGCGACGCGCCGGGCGAGATTCCGGCGTCAAAAGAAGAGATGACGAGAATTCTCCGCGAAGGGCGGCTGTACATCGGCGAAGGCGGGATCGACATTGCCGGCATTGTCCGCCGCATTCCGGAAATTCCCTGCTCGATCGAGTTACCAAACATCAAACGTGTCAAGGAGCTCGGCTACGAAGAACATGCACGCCGCTGCCTGCAGTCGGCAAAAGACTATTTTGCCCGTCATATTGCAACGCAAAGCGATCGATCGGCGTGACTAGTCAACAGAGAAATATGGCAGCGCTTCCGATACGGGAGGCTGCCTTATAGACATTCTTAATTATCAGAAAATTTTATATATTAATTCCATTGTTAGAAATAAATGGTTTGTTCATTTGGTTGTTTCCCGCATGACCGGCAGCGGTCGAGAGAGAACAGAATGGCGTGCGGCCAAACGGGAATGCGGGTTCAACATACAACGATGCCAGCCGGTTGATCCGTTCGGCTGCATCAACCATTGCACTATAGAGGAAAGAAGGGGGAAAACGTAATGAAAAAGATGTTGGTGTTGTTGTTTGCCTGCCTGTTGGTGCTTGCGGGGTGCTCATCGAAATCCGAGCCGCAAGGGGGCGGCGCGGCGAAGAAAGCCGAACCGAAAGTGATGAAAATGGCCGTCGCGACATCGAAGGATCGTTCACTGACGAAAGGATTGTACAAATTTGCGGACATCGTGGAAAAAGAAACAAACGGCTCGATCAAAGTGGAAGTGTATCCGGATGGACAGCTCGGGGGAGACGTAGCCGTGTTTGAAGCGCTGAAGATGGGCACGATTCAAGGATCGACGATGTCGACCGGTCCGATCGCTTCATTCGCTCCGCGCATCGGGGTGCTAGACTTGCCGTTTTTATTCAAAGATCGAGAAACCGCTTACAAAGTGCTGGATGGGAAAATCGGCCAAGATTTGCTCAACGATTTGCCGTCTGTCGGTGTGATCGGCTTGAACTATTGGGAAAACGGCTTCCGCCATTTGACGAACAATAAGCGGGAAGTCAAAAGCGTGGACGACATTAAAGGGTTGAAAATCCGCACGTTGGAAAACGATCTTCATATTGATTTGTGGAAAGAGCTGGGCGCTACACCAGTGCCGATGGCCTTCACGGAGCTGTTCACCGCTTTGGAGCAGCACGTGGTCGACGGCCAGGAAAACCCGGTCGGGAATGTGGCCATCAATAAGTTTTACGAAGTGCAAAAATATTTGACGAAAACCGGCCACGTCTACAATGCGAGTCCGCTGCTCATCAGCAAAAAGTTTTGGGACACGTTGACGGACAAGGAAAAAGACATCATCAAAAAAGCCGCGGAAGAAGCGAGAGACTATCAGCGCAAGCTGAACCAAGAAGAAGATGAGAAAATGTTCGACTATTTGAAACAACAGGGCATGGTCATTACCGAACTTTCTCCGGAGGAGAAGCAAAAATTTGTCGAAAAAGTGCAGCCCATCTATCAAAAATACGCGCCGAAATTCGACCAAGATCTCGTGAACGAATTGATTAACGCAGGAAAATAACCGAATGGCAAAGCCGGCTCTTAAGGGACATCCCCTTAAGAGTCCTTCCATTCTTGCAGACTTGGAGGGAACAGCGATGAAAAAGATCGGAGCCGTTCTGGAGAAGGCGCTGAACGCCTTAATGGCGTTCTGTCTCGCGTTTATGTCCATTCTTGTATTCGGCAACGTCGTGCTCCGCTATGCATTTAACTCCGGCATCACGTGGTCGGAAGAAATGTCGCGCTTTCTGTTCATTTGGATGTCGTTTTTAGGCGCGGTCGGTGCTTTGAAAGACAACGACCATCTAGGCGTCGACACATTGGTAAGAAAACTGCCGACTGGTGCCAAGCGCGTTGTGTTTGTCATCAGCAATGCGATCGTGCTGTACGTTCTCTATTTGCTGTTGGATGGAAGCTGGAAGATGACGATGAGCGGATTGGAAAGCAAAGCCCCGGCCACCGGTCTGCCGATGGCGTTCATTTACGGGACCGGGCTTGTCGTGAGCATCGGCATGGGCCTCATTATTTTGTACCATTTGTATCAGGCGCTGTTTCGCCCCGGGGCGATTGAGGAGCTGACGAGAATGAAAGAATCGGAAGAAGAAATCATGACGGCCGCTCCCGTCGAGCACGAAGCGGCAGAATGGGTGCACGGGCGAACGCAAGGCGCCGCTGGAGGTGAGCGGTAAATGGCGTTGGTCGTTTTTATCGGGTCGCTGTTAGGGGTCATGGCGCTCGGGATGCCGATCGCGTTTGCGCTCTTGGTCAGCGGCGTCGCCTTGATGTTTTATTTGGATATTTTTGATACGCAAATCATTGCGCAAAACTTGATCAGCGGCGCGGACAGCTTTCCGCTGATGGCGATTCCGTTCTTTATGCTGGCCGGGGAGCTCATGAACGCCGGGGGCATTTCGAAACGGATCATTCGCTTTGCGATGGCGCTTGTCGGTCATATCCGCGGCGGGCTCGGGTATGTGGCGATCATCGCGAGCGTGCTGTTCGCCGGGTTGTCGGGGTCGGCGGTCGCCGACACGGCGGCGCTTGGGGCCATTCTCATCCCGATGATGGTCAAAGCCGGGTACAACCGCAACCGCTCGGCCGGCCTCATCGCTGCCGGCGGCATCATCGCCCCGATCATCCCGCCGAGCATTCCGATGATCATTTTCGGGGTCACAAGCGGCGTGTCGATCACAAAGCTGTTTATGGCCGGCATTGTTCCCGGGATTTTGCTTGGAATTTCACTGGCCATCTGCTGGTGGTGGGTGACGCGCAAGGATCAAGTCGAGGTGCTCCCGCGCCAGTCGGCAAAAGAAATTTGGCGGGCGACCCGCGAGGCGTTTTGGGCGCTGTTGCTGCCGGTGATCATCGTCGGCGGGCTGCGCGGAGGAGTGTTTACGCCGACCGAGGCAGCGGTGGTGGCCGCGTTTTACGCGTTGATTGTCGGCTTGTGCATTTACCGTGAGCTGAAAGTGAAAGACTTGTTCCACGTGCTCGTGGCCGCGGCGAAAACGACGAGCGTCGTCATGTTTTTGGTGGCGGCGGCCATGGTGTCAGCCTGGCTCATTACGGTCGCCAACATTCCGGCGATCGTGACAGATGTGCTTGCGCCGTTTATCGATCATCCGTTGGCGCTGCTTTTGGCCATTAACGCGTTGGTGCTGTTGGTCGGAACGGCGATGGATTTGACGCCGACAGTGCTCATTTTGACGCCGGTGCTCATGCCGATTATTGAAAAAGCAGGCATTGACCCGGTGTACTTCGGGGTATTGTTTATTTTAAACAACTGCATCGGGCTGCTCACGCCGCCGGTCGGCACAGTGCTGAACGTCGCCTGCGGGGTGGCGAAAATCAACATGGAAGACATCATGAAAGGAGTTTGGCCGTTTTTGCTGGTGGAGACGCTTCTGTTGCTTTTGTTGATTTTCTTCCCGTCCCTTGTGACCGTGCCGCTTGGGTGGTTTGCGGGTCATTAAACGGATGGTGTTGCGTTGAGGAGGAGTGAAGGCTTGATTCACCGCACATCCGCAGCATAGAAAGGCGCCTTCGCCGGGTTGGACGAAGGCGCTTCTTTTTCGCTATCGCACTTTTATATGTCCGATGCTTGCGTTTTGCGTTGTGTCCGGCTGAGCCATCGGCTCAATCGGCTCTAAATCCGTCAGCAGGAACAAATAGCTGAAAATGCCGGCAAGCAAAATGAGCGCCGCGACGAGAAACGCGTACATGAACGAGCCGGTCGCTTGAACGATGAACCCCGTCACGATTGGGGCGACAATCGCCATCGAGTTGTTGCCGAACGTCAACAGGCCGGTCAACGTCCCGACCGTGCCTGGCGGTGCAATAAATGTCGGAATGCTGTAGGCAATCGAGGACGTGATGACTAGGCCGCCGAGCGCAATTGAAATGCAAAGGATCGCGATGTTTGGGTTTGTCGTGAAAGCGGCGCCGATGACGGACAGCCCAAGCAGCATGCCGATGACCAAAAACGTTTTTCGCACGCGCGTTGAATGGCCTCCTTTGTTGATAAGCCGATCGACGAGCCATCCGCCGATCGCGATCTCCGAAATCGTGCCGACGATCCACGGAATCGAGGCGTACCAGCCTGATTTCAGCACCGACATGTGCATTTCCGTCGCCAAATAGCCGGGAAGCCACGTAAGAAACAAAAACCACGAGTAGCCATACGCAGCAAACCCGATCAATGTCGCCCATACTTTTTTCTTCGTCAGCAAATACCGAATCGTCTCCCAAACGTTTCCCGATGTTTCATCCGACTTTTGCGCTCCGCCTTGGACGATGTAGTTGTACTCTTCTTTCGACAACCGTTTGTCTTCATGTGGGTCGCGGTATGTCGCCCAGAACAGGATGGCGTAAATGAAGCTGAGCACTGCCGTCGTATAGAACCCAGCCCGCCATCCCCACTCGGTGATGATCCACGCGATGATCGGAGTGCCGATGGCGTTTGACAGCTTCGACTGGGCGTCGTAAAGGGCAATCGCGGTCGCCCGTTCATGGCGCGGGAACCATTGCCCGACTGCTTTGGCGGCTGACGGGAAATACGGCGCCTCCCCGATGCCCAACAAGACGCGTGATAACATGACAAGGCCTTGGCCAGTGGCGATAGCGGTCAAGAAACACGCGATTGTCCAAATGATCGTCCCGATGCGCGTCACCCATTTGACGCCGATTTTATCGAGAATCACGCCGGCCGGGATTTGCAAAATGGCATAAGACCAAGCAAACGCAGACAGCAAAATGCCGAGCTGTCCGGGCGTGAGGCCGAACTCTTTCGCCAGCGGCTGAATGCCGACGGACATGTTGATGCGGTCGAAATAGTTGATAATGACGCCTAACGCGATCAAAAACGCAATCGCCCAACGTCGTTTGTGCTTCATCACGGTTCACCATCCTTGTGTTGATGCGGGAAAACGCATACAGTGTTAGAGAGAAAAAATAGCGAGTTCCCTTTCAATGGACATCGCGTTTCGATGTTTCATCATCCCATGAAATGATCGATTCCCCAATGTTCGCTGATCATCCCCTTTCTTTGTTCCATTATGTGTAACTCATTTTCTATAAATGGAATTCTTGAATGGATTATAACAAAGTTCGCTCTCGTTTGTCCATAACTTGTTGAAAAATTTGAACTGTTTATGCAATCCGTTTAACCAATGGACGGACAGGAAGACGGGCCATAGCAGCATGTGTCTCTTCGCGCAGACATTTGAATATAAAAGAGGCTTCGCCGTCCTTTCCCTTGTTGAAACCGAAAAGGAAGGAAACGCGAAAAAAAAGCTTGAACGGCGGTGACCGAAGATGCTAAAATGGGAGTAAGGTTCCACTGAAAGAAATTAAATTCCGTTGAATGGAACATAAGGAAGGGGGGAGACAAACAGTTGAAGGAAGAAAAAAAGCATGAGGCCGGATTGCGTACGGTGCAGCGGGCCATTGACATCTTGTATTGTTTTACCCTTGAGGAACAAGAGCTATCACTCACGGAAATTGCGAAAAAGATTTCGCTTCCTAAATCGACGACAACGCGCTTGCTCGCTACGCTGGAGCAAAACCGCTTGGTCGTCAAAGATCCGGAGACGTTAAAGTACCGTCTTGGACAAGGGGTGTACTATTTAGGATACATTGCCGGCAAATCGATGGAAGTGCGGGAAATCGCGCGGCCGGTGATGGAGCGGCTGCGCGATGAGACGCGGGAGACGGTGAATTTGTATGTGCTCGAACAAGATGCCCGCGTTTGCGTCGAACAGTGCGAGGGGCTTCAGGCGCTGCGTCATATGGTGAGAATCGGCGAACGGCTTCCGCTTTGGGCGGGGGCGGGGGGAAAAGTATTATTGGCTTATCAATCGCCTGCTTTTCAAGAGCGGATTTTCGCGCAAGTGCCGACAAAGGAACGCTTGGCTCGTCTAGCGGCGGAGCTTGAGGTGATTCGGGAGCGCGGTGTGGCATCCAGCGTCGATGAACGGGAAGTCGGCTCTGCAGCCGTTGCCGCGCCGATTTTCAATATTCGTGGGGAAGTTCGCGCCTGCTTGTCCATCTCCGGGCCGACGCATCGGTTTGCGCCGGATGTGCTTGGGAAGTTCGAAACGATCGTGAAAGAAGGAGCACAAGCGATTTCAGAAAAACTAGGTTATCGACCATAAGGGGGAGAGCATATGGCGATTTCAAAACGCGCCGTCCGTGTGCGCAATGTCTTGATCGGGGGAGACGAACCGTGCATTTGCGCCCCGGTCGTCGGAGCGGACGCGAAGCAAGTGTTGGAGGAAACAAGGCAAATCACGGAGAAAAAGCCGCATCTCATTGAATGGAGGGCGGACTTTTTCGAGGCGATTCGGGACGAACAGCAAGTGGCGGCCACGGCGAGAAAGATGCGGGCGATTGCCGGAGACATCCCGATTTTGTTTACGGTTCGTTCCGAACTGGAGGGCGGCCGACCGATTTCCTTGACAGAAGAGGAAAAGCTTCGGTTGTTTGAAACTGTATGCCAAAGCGGCGCGATCGATTTGCTTGATTACGAGCTTGTCCATGAGCCGCATGTCCCCGCAGTCCGGGAGCTGACGCGCCGCTATGGAGTGCGCCTTGTGTTGTCTTACCACAATTTTGATCATACGCCATCGAAGGAAGAGCTTGTCGCGAAAATGCGCCAAGCTGAGCAATGCGGCGCCGACATCGCGAAAGCGGCTGTGATGCCAAAATCGCGGGGGGATGTGCTCGTGCTGCTGCAGGCGACGGAAGAGGCGCGGCAAGAGGTGGAAATTCCGCTCATCACGATGTCGATGGGGGCATTGGGCGCCATCACCCGCCTGGCGGGCGGATTGTTCGGCTCTGCTGTCACCTTCGCAGTCGGGCGGCAAAGCTCGGCGCCCGGGCAAATTCCGATTGAAGACGTCCGGACCGCTTTGTCGGTCATCATGACATACGGACAATAAATCGAAATGGGGGAGGAGATTGTCATGGCGCGTTTGCCGTTGGAAGGCGTCAAAGTGCTCGATGTGTCAACGATGATCGCGGCGCCGTTTGGGGCGGTTTTGCTCGGTGATTTTGGCGCCGATGTCATCAAGGTGGAATTGCCAGGAAAAGGGGATACGCTCCGCCATGTCGGGCCGTTCAAGGATGGGGAGCCGCTCCGCTGGCCCGGACTGGCGCGCAATAAACGGTCGCTCACGTTGGATTTGCGCAAAGAAGAAGGAATGAACATTTTCAAACAGCTCGTCCGCCACGTCGATATTGTCATTGAAAACTTCCGCCCCGGCACGCTCGAAAAATGGGGCGGCGGATATGAAGAACTGAAGCGGATCAATCCGAAGCTGGTGATGATTCGCGTCTCGGGCTACGGGCAAACAGGTCCGTTTCGCGAGAAAGCCGGATTCGGCACACCGGCGACGGCGTTCAGTGGGTTTACGTATTTGCAAGGGTATCCGGATCGTCCGCCGGTCAGCCCATCGTTTTCGTTGACGGATTACATTACCGGCATTTATGTGGCGTTTGCGGCGGTGACGGCCATTTACCACCGCGATGTCCATCCGAATGGCGAAGGGCAGATGGTCGATATCGGTCTTTACGAATCGGTGTTCCGCATGATGGAGTTTTTGGTGGCGGAATATGACCAATTGGGCAAAGTGCGCGAGCGGTCGCCGGGATTGTCCGGCCATTCGAGCCCGGCGGGCACGTTTATGACGAAAGATGGGCATTGGGTCGTGCTCGTCACAAGCACCGATTCGACGTTCGAGCGGCTGGCGAAAGCGATGGGGCGGGAAGATATGTTGACGGATGAGAAATTTTGCACAAACGAACGGCGGCTCGCTCATCATGAAGAGACAAACGGCATCGTCGCCGACTGGATCGGCACGAAGACGCGCGATGAATTGCTTCACATTTTGGATGAGCATGGCGTGCCGGTCAGTCCGATTTTGAGCATTAAAGATATTTTTGAGCACCCGCATTACCAAGCGAGGGAAAACATCATCGAAGTCGCCCATCCGCGCCTTGGCAAAATTAAAATGCCCGGCATTGTGCCGAAATTCGAAAAAACGCCAGGCGCCATCCGCCGCACTGCTCCGGATTTAGGGGAGCATACCGAAGAGATTTTGCAAACGATGCTTGGCATGTCCAAGGAAGACATTGAGCGGCTGCGAGAAAACGGGATCATATGAATGAACGAACGGCGGCTTGCCGCCTTCCCGGCTCCTTGCCTTGTGCGAGGCTGCCGGGTTTTTTGTTTCGAAGTTTGTTTTCGCGGCAGCCCACGCCTTGCATTGACACTGCTTGCCGCCAGCCTTTATACTTTTGATAGGTGAAAGCGACGGTAAAGCAGGTGATTCGAACGGTGTCAGATAAAAAGCGTTCCCGCGTGACGCTCGAACAAGTCGCCAAACACGCCGGCGTGTCGCGGGCGACCGCCTCTCTTGTCGTCCGTGGGAGTCCGAATATTTCGAAAGAAACGCGAAAAAAAGTGCTCCAAGCGATGAAAGAGCTTGGCTACGTCTATGACCGCGTGGCGGCCAATTTGCGTTCGCAGCGTTCGTCGACAGTTGGTCTTATT
Organism: Geobacillus sp. JS12; assembly: GCF_001592395.1. Taxonomy (NCBI): domain Bacteria; kingdom Bacillati; phylum Bacillota; class Bacilli; order Caryophanales; family Anoxybacillaceae; genus Geobacillus; species Geobacillus sp. JS12. The sequence goes on along the minus strand of NZ_CP014749.1, from coordinate 1,638,705 downwards.
ATCACCGAACTTGACAACCCGTTTTTTTCCGAATTGCTCGTTGGCGTCCATGAGGCGCTCGATCAGGAAGGATATACGGTCATTTTAGGCACGACGTTTGACCGGCCGGAAAAACAAGACGCCTTATTGTCGACGATGCTGGAGCATCGGGTGGGCGGTGTGATCATGAGCCCGGTTCCCGGATGTTCGGCAGAGATGCTCGAGCAGCTGCGGCAGTGGGATATTCCTGTTGTATTGTTTGCCCGTGATGAACTTCCGGCCGGACAGTTTGATTATATTGGGATCGATAATATGGCCGGCGGGCGGATGGCGGTCGAGCATTTGCTCGAAGGCGGCCATCGGCGCATCGCCTTTATCGGTGGGTCTCCGCAATCGTCCGTATGGAAAGCGCGCCGGTCGGGGTACAGTGAAGCGTTGCGTGCGGCGGGCATCGAGATGGATGACACGCTGCTTGTGCCATCGGCGACGACAAGGCAAGGCGGGCGGATGGCGGTCAAACGCCTGTTGCAGCACCCGAACCCGCCGACAGCGCTCTTTTGTTACAACGATGTCGTCGCGTTTGGGGCGATGCTTGGCTTAAAAGAGGAAGGGATCGTTCCGGGGCGTGACATTGCGGTCGTCGGTTTTGACAACATTCAAGAATCCGCGCTGTTTCAACCGCCGCTAACGACGGTGGCTGCATTCCCAGAAAAGATCGGTGCGTGCGCAGCGCGGCGATTGCACGAACGCATGAAAGGGGATGACGGCGAGCCGAAACGGACGATTTTGCATCCGGAGCTCGTTATCCGCCAGTCTTCCGGAAAGAGAGAGTAAAAAGAGGTGAAGCAACGTGGAGAGGCAAACCGCCATCCCGCTCCGCGAGCGAAATATCATTTTGATCGGCTTTATGGGAGCGGGGAAAACAACGATCGGGCAGCTTGTCGCGAAGAAGCTGTACCGCGACTTTATCGATGTCGATGCGGAAATCGAGCGGCAGCACGGGATGACGATTCCGGAGATGTTCGCGCAAAAAGGGGAAGCGTATTTTCGGCAAGTTGAGCGCGAGCTGATCGTTGATTTGTGCACGAATACAAGGTTGAAAATCCTTTCGCTCGGCGGTGGCGCGTATTTGCAGGAAGAGGTGCGGCGCGCCTGTTTGGCCCACGGCATCGTCTTTTTCCTTGACTTGTCGTGGGAGCATTGGAAGGAAGAGCGGCTGCCGCTCATTGTCGACAGCCGCCCGGTGTTGAAAAACAAAACGTTGGAAGAAGTGGAGCAGCTCTTTTTCCAGCGCCAATCGGCCTATGCGCTCCACCATTCCCGCGTCATCATCAATGAGCTCGAGGCTGAACAGGCGGCGGACCAAATTGTTCAGTCGATTAAATGGACGTGGGATGTGTACGAGCCGAACCGTTGAGAGGATCCAGCGGCAGGCAAGCAAGCTCCTAGACAAAGGGGCTTGCTTTTTTGATTTTTTCATCGGCAAGGGTTGCCGCCATTTGATTGGAAATGGACTTCGGTTGACCAAAAAAGAAATTTCGAATGCCGCATCTGCCTGTTCTTGCCGGACAATCGTTTCGTTTGTTATAAATAGGGGAAATAGGTGAAAGATTGGGAGAGTGGGGAGATGGAGAAGCGGGTGTTCAGCTGGCTTTATGTGTATATGGTCTTGGCAGTGCTGGTTCTGTTCGCGCCCTATTGGCTTTGGTGGCTGAAACCAGAAACGAAGCTCGATTTGCTTATTGTCGACAAAACGGTGCCCGATCGGTCGTATCGCGAGCATCAAGGGCTCGTTTGGCTGCTCAATCAGCAAAAATACGTTCAAAGCAGCGGAAAGCGGTATGAGGCGGCGCGAGATTATGCCGGGTTTGCGCCGAAACAGGATGGAACGTACGAGGTGCGGCCGCTGCCAAAGGAGATGGAGCGGTACGATGCGGTCTATATCGTTGACACATACGGGGTATATGAGGAGGAGTTCGTCCGCAAGCAAATGGACGGCGCCCGTTCGGCGAAAGTGTACGGCGGGCTTGAGCGGCAGGAGATGGAGTCGCTTTGGCGGTTTGCCCGCCAAGGCGGGAAAACGTTGATCGCTGAGTTCAATTCGATGGCCCATCCGACAGAAAACGAAGTGCGCGCCTCGTTTGCCCAGCTGTTCGGCCTTGAGTGGACCGGCTGGATCGGCCGTTATTTTTCTGACTTGGGAAGCCGGGAAGTGCCGGTGTGGGTGAAAGAAAACTACAAAGCGCAATACGGAAAGCCGTTTTCGTTCCGCGGGCCGGGTATAGTGTTGGTCGATGAATCGGATCGCCTTCTTGTCCTCGATCGGCGTGATATTGGCGCCGATGGTGTCGTGTTTTCGTTCACAAAAGCGGGGGAAGCCCGTTGGGGCGGCAAGATGCGCGCGCCGTATGCGTATTGGTTTGACATCGTCAAGCCGCTTGATAAACACATGGTGTTGGCGACGTATACGTTGTCGCTGTCTGAGCGCGGGAAAGAGAAGCTGCGGGCGATCGGGCTGCCGCTTTCGTTTCCAGCCGTTGTTCGCTATGAGACAAAGACGTATCAGTCGTATTACTTTTGCGGCGATTACGCTGATCAAGGGGAACTGCCTTCCGTTTATCAGACCGTGGGGCTGGATGTATGGCGCAAATGGACGGCGGGCAGCCGCCCGGACAACGGCGCGGCCTTTTACTGGAAGGCGTACGTGCCGATGATGAAAGCGATTTTGCGCGAAATAGAGGGATACAAAAAGAAAGGAAAGCTGCAAGTCCAAGTTCAAACAGCCAAGCAGGAAGGGGTCCACTTGGCCGGAACGGTCGGGCGCGACTATTTGCAAGTATACCACAACGGGAGATGGGAGCCGCTGCTCATCAAAGGCGTCAACCTCGGCATCAGCAAGCCCGGCGCGTTTCCGGGAGAGGCGAAGATTACGAAGGAAGAATATTTCCGCTGGCTGCAATACATCGGCGCTATGGGGGCGAATGCCATCCGCGTCTATACGATCCATCCGCCTGCGTTTTACGAAGCGCTTTACGAGTACAACCAAATAGCGAAGCAGCCGCTTTATTTGTTCCATGGCGTTTGGATCGATGAAGGGGCGATGCTGCGGACGAAAGATGTGTGGTCGCCTGAGGTGAGTGAGTCGTTTCGCATGGATATTCGCCGCACGATTGACCTCGTTCATGGCAAGGCCCGCATTCCAAAACGGCCGGGTCATGCCGGCGGGGTGTACCGATACGACCTTTCCCCGTATGTTCTCGGCTGGATTTTCGGCGTCGAGTGGGATCCGGAAGTCGTGGCGGCGACGAACGAAAAACACCCGAAGCAGGGCGACTACCGCGGCAAATACGTGTACACGAAAGGAGCGAGCCCGTTTGAGGCATGGTTGGCGCAGGTGATCGACGAAGCGGTGGCGTATGAAGCGGAAACATACGGCTGGCAGCGGCCGGTCAGTTTTACGAATTGGGTGACGACTGACCTCCTCCGCCATCCGGCCGAGCCGCTTGTCAAAGAAGATCTTGTCTCCGTCAACCCGAATGTCATGTACGCCACTGACGAGCTGCGCGCCGGGCTGTTTGCGTCATACCATATTTATCCGTATTACCCTGACTTTTTGAATCGTGAGGAAAAGTACGTCAGCTATGTTGACCAACGCGGCGAGCAGAACAGCTATGCCGGCTACTTGCACGACATGAAGGCGGCGCACCGGATGCCGATTTTGGTCGCTGAATTTGGCGTTCCTTCTTCGCGCGGCATGGCGCATCGAAATGTGCACGGGAAAAATCAGGGGTTTTTGTCGGAACAAGAACAAGGAGCGATCGACCGGAAGCTGTTTGAGGACATCGTCCATGAGCGGATGGCGGGAGGGCTGTTGTTTTCCTGGCAGGATGAATGGTTCAAGCGGACGTGGAACACGATGGAGTACGACAGCCCGAACCGGCGGCCGTTTTGGCTGAATGCGCAGACGAACGAACAACATTTTGGGCTGCTTCGGTTTGAGCCACGTTCAAGCGCGGCCGCGATGATCAAGGTCGACGGGCGGAAAGACGATTGGACGTTCAATGGAATCCGTCCGGTTTGGACAGAGGGCAAGCGAGCGCTGTACGTCACAAGCGATGAAGGGTATTTGTACGTGCGGCTTGACAGCGGGCGCATCACCGATCGGACGACGGTCTACATGGCGTTTGATACGATTCCGAATCAAGGGCAATCGCGTCTGCCCGGCCTGTCTGGCGTCCGGACAGCGGGAATCGACTTTGCCTTGGTCATTCATGGAAAACAGAGCGCCCGTCTGCTTGTCGACAGCTACTATGACACGTTTTACTTTCATTACGGAAAAGAGCTGCATATGATGCCGGCGGCGCCGTACGCCAATCGCAAAGATAACGGCGTCTACCACCCGATTCGCCTGACATTGAACAAAAAATTGGAAGAAACCCGCGGCAAGGCCGTGCCGTTCGACTCATATGAAACCGGGGTGTTGCGGTTTGGCACGGCCAATCCCGACGATGCAGCGTACGATTCACTCGCGGATATCAGCGTCAGCCGCGATGGCGATATGTACGAAATCCGCCTGCCATGGGCGCTTTTGAACGTGACCGATCCGAGCCGGCGCGAGGTGATGGGCGACATGTGGTCGAAAGGCGGGCTCAAAAGCCGTGTCATGATTGAAGGCATTCGCCTTGGTTTGTACGTCAAGGATGAAGACGATTCGTTTTCTTTCCCGGCGATGAACGGGAATGTGCTCCCGGCCGCGCGATTTTATGAGTACACGTGGCCGGTGTGGGAGGCGCCGCGCTATCATGAGCGGCTGAAGCGGTCGTATGAGGTGATGAAAGAGGCGTTTTCACGCGTGGGCATCGCAACACAGCAGGGAGCGGAATAAAAAGAAAAGCGCTTGCCTCCTCTCGACATCGCGATCATTCATCAAAGCAAGCGCCTGTTTAAACAACAGAAGACAGAAGCCAAACCAACCGTCAAGCAGGAAAGCGCGGGCGGCCGGTTTGGCTTTTTTCGTTTTTTAAGAGATTTCGTTTTGTCCAGCCCGGGAACGGAGTTTTCGTTCATGTTGGAGGGTTTTGCGGGCGAGGAAGTCGACGGTTTCCTGTGTTTCCGACCATTCAAGGCGCCAATAGTTCATTTTCGTTTCCAAGCGCTCAAACCGAGCGTCAGTGCGTTTTTCCAGATCCAAGAGTTTTTGGTGCAACCGGTCTTCCGTTTCGCGAATTTTGGCATACAGCCGATTTTCTGTATCTTGGATCTCCGCGCGCAGTCGGTTTTCTGTATCTTGGATCTCCGCGCGCAGTCGGTTTTCTGTATCTTGGATTTCAGCGCGCAGTCGGTTTTCCGTGTCTTGAATTTCAGCACGCAGTCGGCTTTCCGTGTCTTGAATTTCAGCACGCAGTCGGCTTTCTGTATCTTGGATTTCGGTGCGCAGCCGATCCTCCATTTCCTTCATTTGTTGTTGAATTTTTCCGGAATGCAAGTCGAGCGCCTTTAAAATTTGTTGCACGATGGTGGCTCCTTCCACACGATTCACCTCCCTTCGCCTTTTATCATAGCACACGTCTGCGGCCAGCGAAATGAAAACCTTGTCCATTCGCTCGATTTTTTCACCAAACTTTCACCAACAAGGGGTAACGTAACGGCAGGAGACGAAGAACATGACGGAAAGGGAGAGTCGATGAAGAAAATACAATGGAAATGGGATGGATGGATTACGGCGATCATGGCTTGGTCAGCTTTTTTGCACTTCTATCAAATGGGAAACAGCGGTTCCAATGTGTATTATACGGCGGCGGCGAAAAGCATGGCCGCAAGTTGGAAGGCGTTTTTCTTCGCAGCGCTTGATCCGGAGGGATTCATTACCGTTGATAAGCCGCCGGCGGCGCTTTGGCTGCAGGCGTTGAGCGTGAAAGTGTTCGGAGTGAGCGATTTTAGCGTGCTTCTTCCGGAAGCGTTGGCGGGGGTTGCCTCGACGTGGATGATGTACGTCATCGTCAAGCCGTGGGCGGGTCGGATAGCGGCGCGCTGGGCAAGCTTCATTTTTTCCTGCACCCCGGTGTTTGTGGCCGTGGCGCGTACGAACAACATTGATGCCGTATTGGTATTTACGCTGCTTGTCGCGGTTTGGATGTTGATGAAAGCCGTCATGACCAAGCGGCTCGCATGGCTGATCGGCAGCTTTGCGGTCGTTGGGGTGGGGTTTAATATGAAAATGCTGCAGGCGTACATGGTGCTGCCGGCGTTTTACTTGTTCTATTGGTTGGCGGCGAAAACATCGTGGAAAAAACGGACGGGCCATTTGGCGATGGCCACAGTCGTGCTGCTTGCCGTTTCCCTTTCGTATGCGGGAGCTGTCGCTTTGATTCCGGCCGATAAACGCCCATACATTGGCGGCAGCAAAACCAATTCGGTGTTGGAGCTGGCCCTAGGCTACAACGGCATTGAACGGCTGACAGGGGAGGCCGGGCCGGGCGGTAGGATGGGGACGGATTTGAATGGGAGAGAGAGGTTGACAGAAACGAGCGGCATCACTGCACCGCCAAACGGTGGAGAGAATGGCGCATTTCCTTCAGAAGGAGCACCGCCTTCGATGTCCGGAGCGCCAGGAGCCCCTCCTTCTGCTCCAGGAGGCGGCATGGGCGGCATCGGCCGCGGAGAGATTGGCGATCCCGGCATTTTTCGGCTGTTCCAGCTTCCTTTAGCCGGACAAGCGAGTTGGCTGCTGCCGTTTGTGATGGTGGTAGCTGTCGGATGGATGGCTGATGTATGGCGCCGCCGCCAAATAACGTTGTTTCATCGTTTCTTGCTCTTTTGGCTTGCTTGGCTTGGACCGATGATGGTGTTTTTCAGCATCGCCGGGTTTTACCATCGTTACTATTTAAGTATGCTGGCTCCGGCGATTGCAGTGTTGGTGGGAGCTGGAGGAACGATGCTCGCTTCGTTTGGAACCGGTGAGCGTCGAATGACATGGCTGTTTCCGACAGCTCTTTTGGCCACTTATGCGTTTGATATATGGATTGCTTGGCAATACAACCACTCATTGTCGGCCGTGTGGCCGATGGCGGTCGGATTTTACGGACTGGCGGTCGTTTGCCTCTGGTTGGCGATGGAAGGGCGCGAGCGTTGGCGGCGGATTATCTATGCGGCCGCGTTGTTTGGCTTGCTTGTGCTGCCGGCGTATTGGTCGCTCACACCTGTGTTGTACGGAACGAACAGCACGATTCCATATGCAGGGCCCGATTTGCGCCGGGAAGGAGGCGCCATGCTGACTGCAGCGATGCCGGCGGGGCAGGACGGGCGCTGGCGGCAAGGGCAAAGGGATGTGCGGTCGGATGAAGGGACTGAGCTTGGAGGCCGCCATTCATTGGCCGCTTTAGTGGCTTATTTAGAGCAACACGCTGGAAAAACCAAATACTTGGCCGCGACCATTCGAGCAACCGAAGCGGCGGAGATGATGCTTCATACCGACCGCGCGGTGATGGCGATGGGTGGATTTGGGGGAACCGATCCAGTGTTGACCCCCTCGAAGCTGGAGAAGATGGTCCAAAACGGCGAGGTGAAGTATTTCCTTCTCTCTGGAGAGGGACGGGGCGACAATGAGCTGGTGCAATGGATCAAAACGCATTGTCAAGAAGTGCCGTCGTCACAATGGGGCGGTGGGCAAAGCGAGACCTTTGGCGGCATGGGCCGCGGAGGAATGACGCTGTACGTGTACAACGGCTAGCATCTGGTGCTCGAGTATGTTGGCGAATACTTCGATAACGTTTTTTCACTTGCAACGGAAGCGCCGTGCGGTTTTTCGCGAAATCATGGGACGTCGCACGCGAAAAGCTGCGCTTTGAGCACGATGGTGCAAAACGATGCGGTTTGCATCGCTCTCTTTTTTCGGGTGTGAGGATAGAGGCGTGTGTGAGCTGTCTTTTCGCAGAAAAAGGCAAGAAGCGAACGAAGGAGGGGACATGAATGGCGACCTATTCTGTCATTATCCCTGTATATAATGAGGCGCTGGTCATCCGCGAGACGTACCGGCGGTTGAAAACCGTCATGGAGCAAACGGACGAACCGTATGAATTGTTGTTCATTAACGACGGCAGCACGGATGAGACGCTGGAGATCTTGAGGGAATTGGCCGTGAAGGATGACACCGTGAAGTACATTGACTTTTCCCGCAATTTCGGCCACCAAATCGCCATTACCGCAGGGATGGACTATGCCTCGGGCCAAGCGATCATCGTCATTGACGCTGATTTGCAAGACCCCCCGAGCTTATTTTAGAGATGATCGAGCGCTGGAAGGAAGGGTATGAAGTGGTGTATGCCCGGCGCGTCAAGCGCAAGGGCGAGACGGCGTTCAAAAGATGGACGGCTTACGTGTTTTACCGGTTGCTGCGAGCGGCGACTGAAATCGACATTCCGGTCGATACAGGCGATTTTCGCCTTATTGACCGGAAAGTGTGTGATCAGTTACGCTATATGAGGGAGCGAAGCCGTTTTGTCCGGGGGCTGGTAAGCTGGATCGGCTTCCGGCAGACGGCGGTTGAATACGAGCGGGAGCCGCGTTTCGCCGGCGAGACGAAATACCCGCTCAAAAAGATGATCCGGTTTTCGCTTGATGGCATCACTTCTTTTTCATACAAGCCGCTGAAGCTGGCGAGTTGGCTTGGGTTCTTGTTGTCGGCGGCCAGTGTGGTAGGGATGTTCGTTGTCCTTTACCTTAAATGGTTTGCCCATTCAACGGTCGCCGGCTGGGCGTCGTTGTCGATGGTCATGCTGCTTGGCAACGGGGTGACACTGCTCATGCTCGGCGCGATTGGCGAATATATCGGCCGGATTTACGATGAAGTGAAAGAGCGTCCGCTCTATATTGTCAATGAAACGTGGGGAGTCGGAACGAAACATGAACGGAAGCCTTCATACATTTCGTAAAGAAAACCAAACCGTATGGCGATTTGTGGTCGTCGGAGTGAGCAATACCGCGGTGGACTTCGTCGTCTTTTTTTTGGTGACTGCCGCAGGCGCTCCGGCGGCGGCCGCCCAAGTCGTTTCCTACGGCGCTGGGATGGCGAACAGCTACATTTGGAATCGGCGTTGGACGTTTCAAGTGAGACGAAAGGCCAATATAAAGGAAGTTTTGCGCTTTCTTGCCGTCAACGGGTTGTCGCTTGGCGCGTCGCTTGGCGTCTTATTGGCGGGCGAACTGTTCATGCCGCTCTGGCTAGCGAAAATGGCGGCGACGATGGCCGGGATGGCGGTGAATTTTATCGGCAGCCGCTATTGGGTGTTTGCGGAAACGGGAAAATAAGAAAACGATCCGGAAGCCATGCGTTGGGCCCGGATCGTTTTATGCTTTAGAAGGCTGGTGATTTACGGGAGTAGGTCGCTTCCCAGCATCATTTTTCAAATAGAAAACCCCTGTGGCATCGGTACCGCTTTTCACACGTTCCCCCATCGATCAAGGGAAACAGCTGTTTTTTTTACCAGCCTTTTAGAGCACTGGTGAAAAACGACCGATTTCGCTGAACCCGTTGCTTTCAGTATGAAAGAGAAGCGCTGATTTTGCCAGCCTTTTCGAAACTTGGTGAAAAAAGAAGCCGGCTTCGCTGCGCCATCGTTATGACTCGCGAATTTGCCCCGTCCCGTACACGAGCGATTTCGTCGTCGTGATGGCGACAAGCCCCATCGGACCGCGAGCATGCAGCTTTTGCGTGCTGATGCCGATTTCCGCCCCGTAGCCGAACTGCTCGCCGTCCGTGAAGCGGGTGGAGGCGTTATGGTACAAGACAGCGGCGTCGACCGCTTGGAAAAAGCGACGGACGTTCGCTTCATTTTCGGTGATGATCGCTTCCGAGTGCTTCGTTCCGTAGCGGCGGATATGGGCAATCGCCTCATCGACATCGGCGACGAGCTTAACCGCTAAAATCGGCGCCAAATACTCCGTATGCCAGTCGTCTTCCGTCGCCGGCTTGATGAACGGATACGATGACGCGAGGCGGCCGTCGCCGCGCAGCTCGACGCCGCGGGCGTGCAGCGCCTCAAGCAAGTCGTCGGCATATGGCCAACGCTCATGGATGAGCACCGTTTCGATGGCGTTGCAGACGGACGGCCGCTGCAGTTTGGCGTTCAGGACGATCTCAATCGCCATTTGCCGCTCGGCTGATTCGTCGATGAACATATGACAGTTGCCGACGCCGGTTTCAAGCACCGGCACGGTGGCGTTTTCGACGACCGAGCGGATGAGCCCGGCGCCGCCGCGCGGGATGAGAACGTCCAAATACTCGTTCAGGCGAAACATGTGCTGGGCCGTTTCCCTGCTTGTGTCTTCGAGCAGTTCAATCGCCGTTTCCGGAACGGTCGTCGCGCGGAGCGCCTCTTTCATGACGGCGACAAGCGCTTTGTTCGAATGAAGCGCTGACGAGCTGCCGCGAAGCAGGACGGCGTTTCCGGTTTTCAGGCAAAGGCTGGCGGCATCGACCGTGACGTTCGGCCGCGCTTCATACACCATGCCGACCACTCCAAGCGGCACGCGCACCGTTTGGATGCGAAGCCCGTTCGGCCGCGTCCATTCCTCGACGATTTCTCCGACCGGGTCGGGAAGGAAAGCGACTTGGCGGACGCCGCCGATGATTTGGTCCATTCGTTCGTCGGTGAGCTGCAACCGGTCGAGCAAAGCCGGTGACAGCCCTTGCTCGCGGCCTTGGGCCATATCTTTCTCGTTTTCTTGCAAAATGAAGGCGCGTTCGCGGTCAAGCGCTTGGGCGATTTGTTCCAATGCGGCGTTTTTTTCTTCCGTTGACAGCATCGCGAGCGTTTGTGAGGCGGTTTTCAGACGCTCGGCTTTTTCAAGCAGTTCGGTCATTTGAATACACTCTCCTTTCGCAAGGTGACCCAATTGTCGCGGTGAATGACTTCCGGGCGGTGCAAGTACGAGTATTGCCGCGCTTCCTCGCTCGGAAGTCCTTTTACTTTTTCTAAATCGGCAGCGGCATAATACACTTGGCCGCGGCCGATCGTGATCCCTTTCTCATTGACAACATCGACGACATCCATCGCATGAAAGTCGCCGGAAACGGCCGTGACGCCGGCCGGCAGCAAGCTTTTGCCGCGCGCAAGGAGCGCTTCCTCCGCGCCGCTGTCAACGGTGATCGTGCCGGCGACAGGCGCGTGATACGCGATCCATTGCTTGTGCATTTGCATTTGCTTCGGAAATGGGGCACCGATGTACGTCCCATCGCCTTTTCCGGCTAAAATATCGGCGAGTTTTCCTTTGCCTCGCCCGGTGCCGATAAAGACGCTGACGCCGAAGGACAACGCTTTTTGGGCGGCGAGAAGCTTTGAGCGCATCCCGCCGGTGCCGACTGCCGAGCCGCTGCCGCCGGCCGCTTCGATCATTTCGTCGGTAATGTGCGGCAAAAAGGCGTATTTTTTCGCCTGTGGATTCGTTTTCGGGTTGGCGTCATACAGCCCGTTAATGTCGGTAAGCAACATGAGCGCATCGGCGTGCAAAAAACCGGCGACAAGCGCCGACAGCATATCGTTGTCGCCAAACGTCAATTCTTCAACGGAAACGGAGTCGTTTTCATTGATGATCGGGATCGCCCCGTGTTCGAGCAGCGTCGTCATCGTGGCGAACAAGTTGCGAAACCGTTCGCGGCTGTAAAAGTCGCTGCGCGTCAACAACAATTGGGCGGCCGTGAAGCCAAAGCGGGCGAACGCCGAGCTGTACGCCTGCATGAGCAAGCTTTGCCCGACGGCAGCCGCGGCCTGTTTGCCGGCGATCGTCGTCGGCCGCGCCGGGTAGCCGAGCGGCCCGAACCCGGCGGCGACAGCGCCGGACGTGATGAGAATGACGTCATGGCCAAGCTGTTTGAGATAAGCGATCGCCTCAACGTGATCGAACAGCTTGTCATGGCAAAGGCCGCCTTTCGGATCGGTGAGCGAGCTGCTGCCGATTTTGACCACCACGCGCTGCCGTTTCATCGCGTTCCTCCCTCCTTTGCGTGTTGAATGGCATGAGTTGGATTGCCTAGCCGTCCTGCGAAGCGGCCGGCCAATAAAAAACGCTTTTCCTCCTTTCGCAAAAGGACGGAAAAGCGTTCCGCGGTACCACCTTTTTTGGCGCCTAAAGCGCCCCCTCGAGCCTGTAACGCAGGCGTGCGGCTTATGTTTGCATAAGCGGCCGTCTAGGGCAGGTTCAACCGGCTTCCCGCGAGGAACCTTCCAGCCTGTGGGTTCCACTCTCTGGCGCGTTCCCTCGGTTTACTAGTCCCGTGCCGTTCCTGTTGTTTTCTTGTCAAGGAGTGCAATTTGTAAGAAATTATGACGCCAAATGCTCCGGTTGTCAAGAGGAAAGGCTGATTTTTCTGACTTGTTTTTTCGAAGCAGATTTTGAAAACGCATTCATAATAAAGGTAATTGTCTTTCTATTAGAAAAAGTGGTACAATACTAGCAATCAATCAAACCGCATGATGGAGGGACCGATGATGAAAAAACGGCGCAGCGACATGATCAAAAAAGGATTTGACCGTGCTCCGCACCGAAGCCTATTGCGAGCGGCGGGCGTAAAAGAAGAAGACTTTGATAAACCGTTTATTGCGGTGGTGAATTCATACATCGACATTATTCCGGGGCACGTTCACTTGCAAGAGTTTGGGAGAATCGTGAAAGAAGCGATTCGCGAAGCGGGCGGCGTGCCGTTTGAAATGAACACGATCGGCGTTGACGACGGTATTGCGATGGGCCATATCGGGATGCGCTATTCGCTGCCGAGCCGGGAAATCATCGCCGATTCGATCGAAACGGTTATCTCGGCGCATTGGTTTGACGGCATGGTGTGCATTCCGAACTGCGACAAAATTACGCCGGGAATGATGATGGCGGCGATGCGTCTTAACATTCCGACGATTTTCGTCAGCGGGGGACCGATGAAAGCCGGCGTGACGAAGGATGGGCGGAAAATTTCACTGTCATCTGTATTTGAAGGCGTCGGGGCGTATTTAGGGGGAACGCTCGATGAGAAAGGGCTTGAAGAACTCGAACGGTACGGCTGTCCGACGTGCGGATCGTGCTCGGGCATGTTTACGGCCAACTCGATGAACTGTCTCGCTGAAGCGCTCGGGCTTGCACTGCCGGGCAACGGCACGATTTTGGCGGTCGACCCGGCGCGCAAAGAACTTGTCCGCCAGTCGGCGAAACAGCTCATGTATTTGATCGAGCATGACATTAAACCGCGCGACATCGTCACCGAAAAAGCGATCGACAATGCGTTTGCCCTCGACATGGCGCTTGGCGGCTCGACGAATACGGTGCTGCATACGCTGGCGATCGCCAACGAAGCCGGCATCGAGTACTCGCTTGAGCGCATCAACGAAGTGGCGGCGCGCGTGCCGCATTTGGCCAAACTCGCCCCGGCGTCGGACATCCATTACATCGAAGACTTGCATGAAGCGGGCGGCGTTTCGGCCGTGTTGAACGAACTGGCGAAAAAAGAAGGCACGCTTCATTTAGATACGCTCACCGTCACGGGCAAAACGCTCGGGGAAAACATCGCCGGCTGCGAGGTGAAAAACTACGATGTCATCCGGCCGATTGACAACCCGTATTCGGAAACGGGCGGGCTTGCCATTTTGTTTGGCAACCTGGCGCCGGACGGCGCCGTCATCAAAACCGGCGCGGTCCAAGGCGGCATCACGCGCCATGAAGGTCCGGCGATCGTGTTTGATTCGCAGGAAGAGGCGCTTGAAGGCATCGCCAGTGGCAAAATCAAGCCGGGACATGTTGTCGTCATCCGCTACGAAGGACCAAAAGGCGGCCCAGGGATGCCGGAAATGCTGGCGCCGACGTCGCAAATCGTCGGCATGGGGCTCGGCACCAAAGTGGCGCTTGTCACTGACGGCCGCTTCTCCGGCGCCTCGCGCGGCCTATCCGTCGGCCACGTTTCACCGGAAGCGGCCGAAGGCGGGCCGATCGCGTTCATCCAAGACGGCGACATCATCGAGATTGACACGGTGAAACGGACGATCAACGTCAAGCTGTCCGATGAAGAGCTCGAACGGCGGAAGGCGAACTGGAAAGGCTTTGAACCGAAAGTGAAAACCGGCTATCTCGCCCGCTACTCGAAACACGTCACCTCGGCGAGCACGGGGGGATTATGAAAATTTAGGCGAAATAGGATCAAGGAAGGCGGCGCTCCATCAGCATGAGCGCTGCCTTCTTTTTTCATTTCTAAACTTTCCCATCAGCAGAAACAATCTAAAAAGCCCAAACTGCCATCCGTCCTCTTCTTGGCCCTCAAAAAAGAGTATTGACATTTTAAAATATTTAACCTATTTTAAAATTAAATATAATAGTTTAAACATATAACGTTTATATAACGTTATATGTTTATCATTATTTGAAAGCGCTTTAATAGAGGGGGCGGAAACGATGATGTTGCATGACATTGAGACGGCTGCACGCAGCGAGCTTGAGGCTCTCCAGCTTGAGCGGCTGCGGGCGGACGACGGCGCGCATGTCGCGGGTCAAAGGGCGGGTTGATGATATGATCATCATCCGCGGCGTCAATGTGTTTCCATCGGAAATTGAGCACCATCTGCTTCGCGTCTCGGAACTGGCTCCGCACTATCAGCTGCATCGGTTTCTTCACGGGCGTCTCGAAGCGCTTGAATTGCATGCCGAGGTGACGGAATATTTTTACAATCAGGTTGGCGGTGATTTGCAAAGCGGGGCAGCGATTGAGCTTGTTCGGCGCATCCAGTCGTTGTTAAAAACGCATTGCTTGATTTCCATTGGCGTTCGTCTTCATCCTCCCAAAACGCTCCCGCGCTCAGAAGGGAAAGCAGTGCGCGTTATTGACCGCCGCAAACAAGAGAATCCCGTGTAAAAAAGCGAGAAAAATAGTTTCTATTTTTATAACATTTAAATATAATAACGTTAAATAAACGTTATATAATAAATTTTTAATAGAGGGGATGGAGGATGGCAGCGATGATGATGTTCACCCGCCTGTCAGATGAGGAGAAATACGAACGGTTTATGCAGCGCATCGAGGCGGGAGAAAAGATCGAAGCCGATGACTGGATGCCGGATGAGTATCGGGTGACGCTGATCAAGCTCATTGCGATGCATGCGGTGAGCGAAATTATGGGAGCGCTTCCGGAAAAAGAATGGGTGCCGAAAGCGCCGTCGCTGCGCCGCAAGCTTGGCATTATGGCGAAAGTGCAGGATGAAATGGGGCACGGCCAGCTGCTGCTGCGGGTGGCGGAAGATTTGATGGCGCCGCTTGGCAAAACGCGGGACGATATTCTCGAAGATTTATTGAACGAACGGTTGAAGTTTCACAATGTCTTTCATATGGCGGCGCCGACATGGGCGGATGCCGGGTTGATCGGCTGGCTCGTCGATGGAGCAGCGATTATGACGCAGACGAACATGCTCGATGCCTCGTACGGACCGTATGCGCGGGCGCTGAAGCGCATTTGCGCCGAGGAAGTGTTTCACGCCCAGCACGGCGAGTCGATTATTTTGGCGCTCGCCGAAGGGACGAAGGAGCAAAAAGAGATGCTCCAAGAGGCGCTCAACCGTTGGTGGGAGGCGCTGCTTATGTTTTTCGGTCCGCCGACGGCCGATACGACGGGAACGTCAAAGCAAGACATCACGATCAAATACCGCATTCGCACGAAAACGAACGAGCAGCTGCGTCAAGACTTTTTCACGAAATACGTGCCGCGCATTTGGGCGCTCGGACTGAAGATTCCTGATGAGACCATGCATTTTGACAAAGAGAAGGGCCAATGGATTTACCGGCAGCCGGATTGGGAGCGGTTTAAAGAAATCATCCGCAACAACGGGCCGAAGTCGCAGGAGCGGCTTGAGCTTCGGCGGACGGCGTACAAGCAAAATGCGTGGGTGCGTGAGGCGCTTGGCGCGGTCCGGACGGCTGGATGAGGAGGGATGGCCATGGCGGGAAAAGAACAAGGATTTTATCAAGTGTTTGAAGTGTTCAGCCGCAAAGCGCCGGATGCACCGATGCAGCATCAATTCAGTTTGCTTGCCCCCAATGAGGAGATTGCGCTCGTGATGGCGCAGGAAAACTTTATGCGCCGCGAGCCGGTCGCGGATCTTTGGGTTGTGAAGCGGGACTATATCCGGCGAATGAGTGAGGAGGAAAAAGCAGCGCTCAAGCGGCTTGACAACAAAGATTACCGGTTGACGCGAGGATATGGGGATTTAAAGAAACGATGGCGCAAATATGAGCAAAACGTGCTTGATGAGAAGGAAATTTTGTCATGGAAAGGCGAGATTCGGCGATGAGCGAAAAACCGATTCACTTCCATCCAGACGGTCAAGAGGCGCTTGTCGAGCTATTGTTTCAGCTCGCGGATGATGATTTTTTGCTTGCCTACCGCGGCTCGGAATGGCTTGGGTTGGCGCCGCATATCGAGGAGGATATTGCGTTTTCTTCCATCAGCCAAGATACGATGGGGCATGCGGCCATGTATTATCAGCTGCTTGAAGATCTTGGCTGTGGATCAGCCGACGAACTGGCGCACGCACGTCCGGCTTCGGCGCGGCGCAATGCGGTTTTGCTCGAACGGGTAAACGGCCCGGGGCATTATTTGCGCGAGCCTCGCTATGACTGGGCATTCACCGTTGTTCGCCAGTACTTTTATACACAGGCGAAACGCATCCGTCTTGAATCATTGACAAAAAGTGTGTATACGCCTTTGGCCGAGGTGGCGGCGAAAATTCAAGTGGAGCTGCATTATCATTTGCTTCATTGGCATACGTGGTTTGTCCAGCTGACGAATGCCCCTTTGGAAGCGCGGACGCGAATGACGAAAGCCATCCAAGACGTGGCCGCTGATTTTGCCGGCGTGTTGACGCTTGGGGCGAAGGGAGCGGACATGGTGCGATGGGGATTGATTGACGACGAAAAGGTGCTGACAGAACGGACGATTGCCGCGCTGGCGCCGGCGTTTGCCGAAGTGGGGCTTGATTGGCCGATGCCGTTTGGCATGAAACATGGCAACGGCCGCAACGGCGAACATACGCCGGATTTGGACGAAGCGCTGGCGACGTTGTCAGAAGTATACCGCGCCGTCCCGCATGCGGTCTGGTGATGCCGGCGCCGCTGTTGGCCAAAGTGCGGCGTTGGGCATGATGCCTCTTTGTGCCGGCGAGGTGTTTGTTGAAGGAGCAAAACGGCATAGCATTGGCGGCACTAGGCAGCCAAAGAGGGAAAACGGCGGCGGATTGGGAAATGCGAGGGAGAATCATGACAAAGGAAGAGGTTTGGAAAACGTTGGAGTTGGTGAAAGACCCGGAAATCCATTCCGTTAGCATCGTCGATCTCGGGATGGTGGAACGGGTTGACGTTCATGACGGAGCGGTCTCGGTCTGTCTGCTGCCGACGTTTCTCGGGTGTCCGGCGCTTGACATCATCCGCGCCAAGGTGGAGGAAGCGGTGAAGCAGGCAGGGGCTTCGGCGGTGACGGTGGAGTTTCTCCGCCATCCGCCGTGGACGTCCGACCGGATCAGCGAAGCCGGACGGGAGCGGCTAAAGCAGTTCGGCATCGCCCCGCCGCCGCGGCAAATGCCGTCAGGGGCATGGCAAGTGGCGTGTCCATATTGCGGGGCGGAGCGGACCGTCATGGAAAATTTGTTTGGCCCGACCGCCTGCCGCAGCATTTTCTACTGCAAACAATGCAAAAATCCGTTTGAAGCGATGAAGCCTGTATTGGTTTCACGATAAGAAAAGGGAGAGGAGATGTTCGCCATGTTTAAAATGATCGCTTTGTACAAACAGCCGAAAGATAAGGAGCAATTCGACGCTCATTATTACGGAACGCATGTGCCGCTGACGGAAAAAATTCCGGGCCTGCGCAAAATCACAGTGACGAAAATTACCGGCACGCCGATGGGGACGGAAAGCGAGTATTATTTGTTGTGTGAAATGTATTACGACAGCCAAGAGGCGTTTCAAGAAGCGATGAAAACGAAAGAAGCGAAAGCATCGGCCAAAGATGTCATGTCGTTTGCCGGCGATCTCGTCACCTTTATGGTCGGTGAGGAAGTAGAGCATGAGTGAATGGAATTCCATTGCGGTGCGGCAAGAAGGAGCGGTCGGCATCATCGAACTCGCCCGTCCGCATGTGTTGAACGCGTTAAGCCGTCAAATGGTGGCGGAAATCGTGGCGGCGGTGGAAGCGTTTGACCGGGATGAAACAGTGCGCGTCATCGTGCTGACCGGGCGCGGGCGAGCGTTTGCGGCAGGGGCGGACATTCAAGAGATGGCGGATGATGACCCGATTCGCCTTGAGTGGCTGAACCAGTTTGCCGATTGGGATCGCCTGTCCATCGTGAAAACGCCGATGATCGCCGCGGTGAACGGGTTGGCGCTCGGGGGCGGTTTTGAGCTGGCGCTTTCGTGCGACTTGATTGTCGCGTCGTCGGCGGCCGAATTTGGCTTTCCAGAAGTGAACCTTGGCGTCATGCCAGGTGCGGGAGGCACGCAGCGATTAACGAAACTCATTGGACCGAAGCGGGCGCTTGAGTGGCTATGGACCGGGGAGCGCTTGCCGGCGGAGGAGGCGCACAAACTGGGCATCGTGACGCGCGTCGTCAGCCCGGAGCTGCTAATGGAAGAAACGATGCGGTTGGCCGGGCGGCTCGCCCAACAGCCGCCGTTGGCTCTTCGGCTGATCAAAGAGGCGGTGCAAAAAGCGGTCGACTATCCGCTCTATGAAGGCATGCAATTTGAGCGAAAAAACTTTTACCTATTGTTCGCCTCGGAAGACCAAAAAGAAGGGATGGCGGCCTTCCTCGAAAAACGGAAGCCGCGCTTCCAAGGAAAATAAGGGGGGCGCTTTATGTACGAAACGATCCGGTATGAAGTAAAGGGGCAAGTGGCCTGGCTGACGCTCAACCGTCCGGATCAGCTCAATGCGTTTACGGAGCAGATGAATGCAGAAGTGACGAAAGCGCTCAAACAAGCAGGGGCGGATCCAAACGTCCGCTGTATGGTGATCACAGGCGCAGGGCGGGCGTTTTGCGCCGGGGAAGATTTAAGCGGCGTGACGGAAGAAATGAACCACGGCGACGTGTTGCGCACCCGGTACGCGCCGATGATGAAAGCGCTTCACCGCTTTGAAAAGCCGGTTGTCGCGGCGGTGAACGGGGCGGCGGCCGGCGCGGGCATGAGCTTGGCGCTGGCGTGTGATTTCCGGCTTCTTTCGGAAAAAGCGAGTTTCGCTCCTGCGTTTATTCACGTCGGTCTTGTGCCGGATGCGGGCCATCTGTACTATTTGCCGCGCCTCGTCGGACGGGCGAAGGCGCTTGAGCTTGCGGTGCTCGGGGATAAAATCTCCGCTGAACAGGCCGCCTCGCTCGGGCTGGCGACCAAGGTCATTCCTCTCTCTGATTGGGAGGAGGGAGTCAAGCAGTTTGCCGAGCGGCTCGCTGCCATGCCAACGAAGGCGATTGGACTCATCAAACGGCTGCTTCGCGAAGGCGAAGAAACGACGTTTGACCGCTACTTGGAACGGGAAGCGGAATGCCAACGCATTGCCGGCATGACGGCAGATCACCGCGAAGGCGTCAAGGCGTTCTTTGAAAAACGAAAACCATTATTCCGAGGAAACTAAGCAAGGGGGATGAAACGATGGCGACTGTGAAACAAAAGAAAATGGAACCGATGCCGACCAAACGCGATTTCTATCATTTGATTGTGAACGGGGAGCGGGTGGAAAGCGCTTCGGGAGAGACGTTTGAAGTGATCAATCCGGCCACTGGCGAACCGGTCGCCCGCGTTGCGAAGGGGACGCGCGAGGATGCCGAACGGGCGGTGCAGGCGGCGCGGCGTGCGTTTGATCATGGGAAATGGCGTCATTTCCCGGTGCAAAAACGCGCCCGCATCTTGCACCAAATTGCATCCATCATGCGCGAACGTTTCAATGAATTGGTGGAATTGGAAATTTTGAATACCGGAAAAGCACTGTCAGCAGCTCAAGGACAAGTAATGCAAGCCATTGAAGACTTTGAGTTTTTTGCCGGAGCGATCATTGGCCACCGCGGGGCGGTCAACCCGATGCCGGGGGCGTTTCACAACTATACGGAAAAGGAGCCGGTCGGTGTGTGCGCCCAAATCATTCCGTGGAACTACCCGCTCATGATGGCGGCTTGGAAAATCGCGCCCGCCATTGCCGCGGGATGCTCGGTTGTCGTCAAACCGGCGTCGCTGACGCCGCTCACCTGCCTTGTGCTGGCGGAAATTTGCCACGAGGCCGGGGTGCCGGAAGGGGTCGTCAATGTGGTGACCGGCGCCGGGGCGGAAGTCGGCGACTATTTGGTGGAGCATCCGCTCGTCGACAAAGTCGCGTTTACCGGATCGACGCCGGTCGGGAAGGAAATTATGGAGAAAGCGTCGAAAACATTAAAACGGGTGACGCTCGAGCTGGGCGGCAAATCGCCGAGCCTTGTATTTGCGGACGCCGATTTGGAAGCGGCTGTCGCCGGCTCATTGTTCGGCATTTTCTACAACAGCGGACAATCGTGCGAGGCGCGCTCTCGCTTGTATGTGCATGAAAGCATTTATGACGCCTTTATGGAATCGTTCGTGGCCAAAACGAAGCAGCTGAAACTCGGCAACCCGTTTGATGCCGGCACGCATGTCGGGGCGATCATCAGCCGCGGGCAGCTGGAAGTGATCGATGAATATGTGCAATCGGCTGTCGCCGACGGAGCGACGATCGTTGCCGGAGGGAAAGAAGCGGTAGTCGAGGGATTTGAAAACGGTTACTGGTATGAACCGACGATTTTGACGAACGTGAGCCATCAAATGAAAGCGGTTCGCGAAGAAATTTTCGGACCGGTTGTCGTCGTCATGAAATTCCGCGATGAAGCCGAAGCCGTTGAATTGGCGAACGATAGCGACTATGGGCTGGCCGCCGCCGTTTGGACGAAAGATCATGGCCGCGCCGTTCGCGTAGCGAAACAGCTGCGTTCCGGCATTGTCATGGTCAACAGCCCATTCTCCGCCTTCCCGGGCACGCCGTTTGGCGGCTACAAACAGTCCGGATTCGGGCGCGAGCTGTCTGTCGAGGCGCTTGATTTGTACACAGAAACGAAAAGCGTGCTGTCGTATTACGGGCCGCGTCCGCTTAATCCGTTTGGCGTCTAAGGGCTTTTGCCGTTTGGCGTTTGCCAACATACGAGAGCGGGTCGCGTCCTTGGACGCAACGTTCAAGTTGCCGCCCTTGAAGGCAAGAGCGAATTCGGGCAAGCGTGAAGAGACGCGCCTGTCCGTTTGCTGAGCACCCCGTCGCGCGTGATGGGGTGCCCATTCATTTGACGGCGTCCGCCGCTTGGTGAGAGAGAACGCTAGCTCGATGCATCAGCCACCGTACATCAACACACGGGAGGGGGAAGACGATGATCGAACGTCTTGTTGTCGTCGGCAGCGGCGTGATGGGGAGAGGCATTGCGTATGTCGGCGCTGTCGGCGGGTTTCAGACGACCTTAGTGGACATTAAGCAAGAACAATTGGAGAGCGCCCAGAAGGAGATTGCTTCAATTTTTGAACAAGCGGTCGCTCGGGGGAAATTGACAACGGGCGAGCGGCAAGAAGCCGAGGCGCGCCTGTCGTATTCACTTGATTTGGCGGCCGCTGTGCGCGATGCCGATTTGGTGATCGAGGCCGTGCCGGAAAAACTTGAATGGAAAAAGCAAGTGTTCGAGACGATTGACGCCCATGCGCCGGCGTCGTGCTATTTTGCGACGAATACGTCCACCATGAGTCCGACCGAAATCGGTTCGTTCACGAAGCGGCCGGAGCGGGTGATTGCCATGCACTTTTTCAACCCGGTTCATAAAATGAAGCTTGTGGAAATCATCCGCGGTTTGGAGACGAGCGACGAAACGGCGCAAATGGCGAAGGAAGTCGCCGCGCGGATGGGGAAAGAAACCGTTGTCGTCAATGAATTTCCGGGATTCGTCACGAGCCGGATCAGCGCCCTTGTCGGCAATGAAGCGTTTTATATGCTGCAAGAAGGCGTGGGGACGCCGGAAGAGATCGACAAAGCGATCAAGCTCGGCCTCAATTTCCCGATGGGCCCGTTTGAGCTGGCCGACTTAGTCGGGCTCGATACGCGGTTGAATAACTTAAAATATTTGCATGAAAAGTTGGGCGAAAAATACCGCCCGGCGCCGCTGTTGGAGCAATACGTCAAAGCGGGGCGGCTCGGCCGCAAAACAGGCCGCGGCGTCTATGACTATACGAATCGGGAAAACATCTGATTCGCTGGAAAAGGAAGGGAGAGAACATGGGCAGAGAAGTCGTGATTGTCGATGCGGTGCGCACGCCGATTGGCCGCTACAAGGGCGCGTTGAAAGACGTCAGGCCGGATGATTTGGCGGCTGTTGTCATCCGGGCGCTTATCGAGCGAAATCCGGGTTTGCCGGTGGAACAAATTGATGATGTCGTTTTTGGCAACGCCAACCAAGCCGGCGAGGACAACCGCAACGTCGCCCGCATGGCGGCGCTGTTGGCCGGGCTGCCCATTGAAGTCGCAGGGGTGACGGTCAACCGGCTGTGCGGTTCAGGGCTTGATGCGGTCAATTATGCAGCGCGGGCGATTTTGGCTGGAGAGGCGGATATCATGATCGCGGGCGGCGTGGAAAGCATGACGCGCGCTCCGTTTGTCATGCCGAAACCGGCAAGCGATTTCCCGCGCGGCAACATCGAGATGTACGATACGACGATCGGCTGGCGCTTTATCAACCCGAAAATGCATGAAATGTACGGCACCGACAGCATGCCGCAGACGGCGGAAAACGTGGCGAAGCGGTTCGGCGTGACGCGCGAGGCGCAAGATGAGTTTGCCTATGAAAGCCAAATGAAAGCGAAACAAGCGATCGAAACGAATCGGTTTGCGGATGAGCTCGTGCCGGTTGTATACCACGATCGAAAAGGCAACCGCGTTGTCGTCGATAAAGACGAGCATCCGCGTCCGGATACGACGCTTGAGAAACTGGCGAAGCTGCCCC
The DNA here is from genome assembly GCF_001592395.1 of Geobacillus sp. JS12. NCBI lineage: Bacteria > Bacillati > Bacillota > Bacilli > Caryophanales > Anoxybacillaceae > Geobacillus > Geobacillus sp. JS12. The sequence continues at coordinate 1,615,680 of NZ_CP014749.1, read as the reverse complement.
CATTGTTTGAAAACGGCACGGTGACAGCCGGCAACTCGTCCGGCATTAACGACGGGGCGGCGGCGCTTTTGTTAATGAGCGCCGAAAAGGCAAAAGAACTCGGGCTCAAGCCGCTGGCTGCCTATGTCACTTCAGCGGTCGCCGGCGTTGAACCGGCCGTCATGGGAATCGGCCCGGTTTTTGCGACGCGCAAAGCGTTGCGCCGCGCCGGGTTGTCGCTTGACGACATCGGGCTTGTCGAGCTGAACGAAGCGTTCGCCTCACAGGCGCTAGAGTGCATTCGCCAGCTAGAGCTCGACCGGTCGAAAGTGAACGTCAACGGGGGAGCGATTGCCCTCGGCCATCCGCTTGGCGCGAGCGGCGCCCGCATTTTGACGACATTGATTTACGAAATGCGAAAACGCGGCGTCGCCTATGGCTTGGCGACGATGTGCATCGGCGTCGGCCAAGGAATCGCCACCATTGTGAAAAACGCAGACGAACGGTGAGAGTATTTCGCCAGGTTGGCCTTGTCGCGGCGGCTTGGCGAAATGCCGCCGGATCGGGCTGCGGCCGCCCGTTGGCGCGCCGCTGAGAGCCGCCTGCTTTTTAGCGGTGCGGCTCTTTTTTATTCCGTTTGTTTTTCGTCCGTCTTGCCAGCGTGAGAAAAGTTTGTTACGATTATAGTTCGAAAACAAGATAAAGGGAGTTTCATTGGATGAATACGCGCTCACTCATTTTTACCATTTACGGCGACTACATCCGCCGCTACGGCGGTGAAATTTGGATCGGGAGCCTCATCCGCCTCCTTCGCGAATTCGGCCATAACGACCAAGCGGTGCGGGCGGCGGTGTCGCGCATGAGCAAGCAAGGATGGATTCAGGCAGAAAAACGCGGCAATAAAAGCTACTATTCCCTTACGGCGCGCGGCGTCAAGCGGATGGAAGAGGCGGCGCGGCGCATTTACAAAACGCGTCCCGAGCATTGGGACGGGAAATGGCGGATCCTGATCTATACGATTCCTGAGGAGAAGCGGCATTTGCGCGACGAACTGCGAAAGGAGCTTGTTTGGAGCGGGTTCGGCACGATGTCCAACAGCTGCTGGATGTCCCCGAACAATTTGGAGCAACAAGTGTACGACTTGATCGACAAGTATGACATCCGCCCGTATGTCGACTTCTTTTTGGCCGAATACGACGGTCCGCATACGAACAAGCAGCTTGTGGAAAAGTGCTGGAACTTGGATGAGATCAACCAAAAATACGAGCAGTTTATTGCCGTCTACAGCCAAAAATATGTCATTGACAAACATAAAATTGAGCGCGGCGAAATGTCGGATGCGGACTGTTTTGTCGAGCGAACGAAGCTCGTTCATGAGTACCGGAAGTTTTTGTTCATCGACCCCGGCCTGCCGGAAGAGCTGCTGCCGAACGAGTGGATGGGAAGCCATGCCGCCGCCTTGTTCAACGACTATTACCAACAGCTCGCCGCACCGGCTAGCCGTTTCTTTGAAGCGGTGTTTCAAGAAGGGGCAGAGCTTGACAAAAAAGAAGAGGAAGAGACCTCCGTGGAATGAACCGGGATGCACGGCGCAACAGCAGCTGGGCATCCCGGTTGCCGTTTACGGAACGTTTGGTATAGGAGTGTGGAAGAAGTATGTTGTGGTTCAAACAATCATCGTTAGTGCGGGTGGGCCTACCAAGCGTTATCGATTTTACATCGCTGCGGGGGGATGACTTGAGCCAGTCTCATTGGCGAAAAATAGGCTTCAAACGGAATTCATACGGGTGAATTGGTGTTCGTTTTTTCTTCATCATCCATTCTCATCGTCTAAAAAATATGGTATCGTTTATATATAACGTATTTTTTACGGAGTGTGAATGTAATGAATGATATTTGCCGTTTGCTCAATCTTCGTTATCCGATCATTCAAGGGGGGATGGGCAACATCAGCAACGCCGAGCTGGCGAGCGCCGTGTCGGAAGCAGGGGGGCTCGGAACGATCGGCGCGGGGACGATGCCGCCTGATGAGGTGGAGGCGCTGATCGTTGAAACGAAGCGGCGCACGAATCGCCCGTTTGCGGTGAACATTCCGCTTCAAGTGACGCCGCACGCCGCGGAGATCGCCGAGCTTGTCATCCGCCATCAAGTGCCGGTCGTTTCCCTTTCCGCTGGCAATCCGGCGCCGTGGATTCCGCGTTTTGCGGAATATGGCATCAAGGTGCTTGTCGTCGTCGCTTCGGTCAACCAAGCGCAAAAAGCGGAGGCGGCCGGGGCGGATGTCGTCGTCGCCGAGGGGTATGAGGCGGCAGGCATCAACTCACCGCTTGAGTTGACGACGATGACGCTCATTCCGCAAGTCGCCAGCGCCGTCCGCCTTCCCGTCGTCGCCGCGGGCGGCATCGGCGATGGGCGCGGGCTGCTCGCCGCCTTCGCGCTCGGCGCCCAAGGGGTGCAGCTTGGCACAAGGCTGGTGGCGACGAAGGAAGCGCCGTTTCATGACGCGTATAAACGGCGGCTTGTCGAGGCGAAAGAAAATGAAACGGTCATCGTCGGCCGCTCGGTCGGGCGCATCCGCCGCATCATGCGCACGCCGTATGCCGAGAAGCTGCTGGAGTATGAACAGCAAGGCATGCCGCTTGACGAGTTTCAACAATATACATCGGAAGATCGTCATCGCCGCGGCGCCCTTCTTGGCGATTTTCACGAAGGATTTATCAATGCGGGGCAAATCGCCGGTTTGATCGACGACGTGCCGACGGTGGCCGAGCTGTTTGAACAAATGATGACGGAAGCGAAAACGCAGTGGCAATCGTTGTCCGAACTGTTTCGCTGATGTACGAAAGACGCCTGTCAAACGGCGTCTTTTTTTGGCGATGAAAAATGGGTTGGCAGAGGGTTGACACGGGTAACCAACATCGTTACTATAAAAATAGTATAACGTTATTATAACGTAATAATATTTTTTGTTATATTAACTTGAAAAACGCTTTCAAGCAGTAAAGCAAAGGAGAGGGGACGCGATGAAGGTCATGTTATCGCCAAACATGTCGCAAAGCTTCGATTTGTTTTTCCATATGCGCGAACACGAACAGGTCGTGTTTTGCCACGATGAAGCGACTGGCCTAAGGGCGATCATTGCCATTCACAGCACCGCGCTTGGGCCGGCGCTCGGCGGCTGCCGGATGCATCCGTATGCCACGACGGAAGAGGCGCTTGCCGATGCGCTGCGGCTGTCGAAAGGGATGACGTATAAATGTTTGGCCGCAGATGTCGATTTTGGCGGCGGCAAAGCGGTGATCATCGGCGACCCGCGCAAAGACAAATCACCGGAATTGTTTCGTGCGTTCGGCCAGTTTGTCGAGTCATTAGGCGGCCGGTTTTACACAGGCACCGATATGGGGACGACGCCGGATGATTTCGTGCACGCCATGAAAGAGACGAATTGCATCGTCGGTGTTCCGGAAGCGTATGGCGGAAGCGGCGACTCATCCGTGCCGACGGCCGAGGGCGTCGTGTACGGGATTCAAGCGACAAACCAGGTGGTGTTTGGCAGCCGGCATTTGCAAGGCAAAACGTATGCCATCCAAGGGCTCGGAAAAGTCGGAAAAAAAGTGGCGTTTCGCTTGCTTGAGGAAGGGGCGGACCTGTACGTGTGCGATGTAAACGAAGCGGCAGTCAAAGAGGTCATGGCGTACGGCAAGCAAATCGGGGCGTCCGTCAAGCCGGTGAACGGAACGGATATTTATCGCGTCCAAGCCGATGTGTTCATCCCGTGCGCATTTGGCGGCGTCATCAACGATGACACGATCGCCGTCCTGCGGGTGAAAGCGGTCGTCGGTTCGGCGAACAATCAGCTGGCCGACAAACGCCACGCCCGAATGTTGAAGGAAAAAGGCATCGTATACGCCCCCGATTATATCGTCAACGCCGGCGGCCTCATTCAAGTGGCTGATGAACTGTACGGGGCGAACAAAGAGCGGGTGTTGGCGAAAACGAAAGCGATTTACGATACATTGCTCGCCATTTATGCACGGGCTGAATCAGAAGGAATGACGACGGTTGAGGCAGCCGACCAATTTTGCGAAGAGCGGCTCGAGCAGCGCAAACGCCGCAATCATTTTTTCACGCACCAAAAGCGGCCGAAGTGGGATGTTCGCCATTAACGTGCATTCATGCGAAAAGATTTATCTGAAAATAAATAATCGTATTATCATTCGAAATACAAAGTAGAAGAAGTCGTGGGGGGAGAAGGATCATGAAACAGATGTTGTCACGATTGGCCATTCCCGTTTTGTTTGGGGCTCTCGTGCTCTCGGGATGTAGCGGAGGGGAAAAGGCGGCGACCGATGGCGGAAAAGAAGAAGGGAAGGGGAACAAAACGGTTACGATCGGCGTCACGCCGGAATATCCGAAAAAGCTGAAGCTCGTCATCAATAAACAAGCGGCCGAAAAGCAAGGAATCAAACTGAAGCCGAGCTTCACCGAACCGTCCATTTTGCTTCTCGATGAACATACAGCGGCGCTCGACCCAGCGAGAGCAGAGTTGATCACCAACTTAACAAAAGAGATTGTCGAGCGCTACCGCCTGACGACGTTGATGGTCACCCACAATATGCAGCAAGCCATCGAGTTAGGAAACCGCCTCATCATGATGGATAAAGGGCAGATTATTTTGGAAGTGGATGAAGCGGAAAAGAAGCGCTTGACGGTGGAGAAGCTGTTGGCGGAATTTCGGCGCATTCGTGGGGAACAGCTCGCAAGCGACCGCGCGGTATTGAGTTGATATTGTCAGGATGAGGAGGAATGGTATGGAACTCAACTTCCCGATCGTGCAAGTATTGAATGAAGACGGAACGGTCGTGCAGCCTGAGTATCGTGAACGAATCACAAAACCGTTGACGATGACGATGTACCGTCATCTTATTCGAACGCGGACGTTTGACCGAAAATGTGTCAGTCTCCAACGGCAAGGGCGCATCGGGACGTATGTGCCGTACGAAGGGCAAGAGGCGTGTCAAGTCGGAAGTGCGCTCGCGCTCAACGATGGGGATTGGATGTTTCCTACTTATCGCGACCATGGAGCGATGATGACGTTCGGCCGTTCCTTAACGCAAACGCTTTTATACTGGAAAGGGCGGACGGAAGGGTGTGTTCCACCTGAGGGAAAAAAAATCGTTCCGCCGAGCGTTCCGATTGCCACGCAACTCCCTCATGCAGCGGGGGCGGCGTGCGCCGAAAAATGGAAGGGGACGAAAAATGCGGTGATTGTGTACTTCGGCGACGGCGCGACATCGGAAGGGGATTTTCATGAAGGGTTGAACTTTGCGAGCGTTTTTGACGCACCTGTTGTCTTTTTCAACCAAAACAACCAATATGCGATTTCCGTTCCGATCACCCGTCAGATGAAGACAAAAACGATCGCCCAAAAGGCGCTGGCGTATGACATTCCCGGCATCCGCATCGATGGGAATGACGTGTTTGCGGTGTATTTCAAAACGAGAGAGGCGCTCGAGCGGGCGAGAAACGGAGGGGGGGCCGACGTTAATCGAAGCGGTGACATGGCGTTATGGCGCCCATACGACATCCGATGATCCGTCCAGATACCGCGACCAGGAAGAGAGCAAGAAACGGCGCGAAACGACCGATCCGATCAAGCGGGTCGAGCGGTTGATGCAGCGGGAAGGCTGGTGGGATGAAGAGTGGGCAAATCAAGTGCAAGCGGAAGTGGACGCGGAAATCGAGCAGGCGGTTGTGGAAATGGAGAGCTATCCAAAAGCGAATGTATCTGACATGTTTGACTTTGTGTTCGCCCAACCGACATGGACGATCGCCGAACAAAAAGAAGCGTATCTTCAATGGAAGCGGGGGATGGAAAGGTGATCACCAAAGTAGGCGTCAAATCGCTCACCATCGTGCAAGCGGTCAATGATGCGCTTCGTACCATGCTAAAAGAGCATGAGGATGTCATCCTGCTCGGGGAAGATATTGGAAAAAATGGTGGTGTGTTTCGCGCCACCGAAGGATTGCTTGAGGAATTTGGTGAGGAGAGGGTGATGGACACGCCGTTAAGCGAGGCAGGATTTACTGGTGCAGCGATTGGAATGGCGCTTGGTGGATTTCGGCCGGTCGTCGAAATTCAATTTTTAGGTTTTATCTATCCAGCTTATGAACAAATCATGACCCATGCGGCACGCATGCGTGCGCGGACGAGAGGGCATTTTACCGTGCCCTTGGTCATTCGCGCCCCGTACGGCGCAGGGGTGCGGGCCCCGGAAATTCATTCCGACAGCACGGAAGCGCTGTTTACCCATATGCCGGGCATCAAAGTCGTCTGTCCCGCGTCGCCGTACGACGCCAAAGGGTTGCTCATCGCCGCGATTGAAGACCCGGACCCTGTTCTCTTCTTAGAACCGATGCGCAGTTATCGCGCGTTTCGCGAGGACGTTCCGGAAGGGAAATATGCGATTGAAATTGGCAAAGGAAAAAAACTTCGCGAAGGGGACGACGTGACCGTCATCGCCTGGGGAGCTATGGTGCCGGTCGCCATAAAGGCGACGGAAGAGGCGGCGAAAAAAGGGATTGATGCCGATGTCATTGACTTGCGCACCCTTTACCCGCTCGATAAAGATATGATTGCCGAGTCGGTGCAAAAGACAGGGAGAACCGTGATCGTTCAGGAAGCGCATGCGACGGGTGGATTGGCCAATGATATTCTCGCTGTCATCAACGATACTTCGTTTTTCTATCAAAAAGCGCCGGTCGAACGGGTGACGGGATTTGACGTTCCTGTGCCGTTTTTCGCTTATGAAGACGATTATTTGCCAACGCCAGCGCGCGTTTTGCATGCCATCGAAAAAGTGATGAATTTCTAGCGGCGCGAGAGGAAGACATGAAATTCCCTTTTTGTCCGCACCCAAGCAGCAACGAATGTTTGTTAGAAGCGGTAGAAGCATTGAGATCAGGAATCATTCATCTTTTGCCAATGAAACAGAAAGCAAGTTCGGAAAACACCGCCTCGCCGCATTGAAACGGTTTTTCGAGTGTGGAAGATGATTGTGCAAAACACGGATGAATCATAAACGAAGAGCCATGCCCTCTGGCTGGCTCTTTTTCTTTTAACGATAAGCTGTACGAACAGATGGCCGCGAATATCGTTTTTTCGTGCAACCATCTGTTCTCTGATGATTTTGTTTTGATCATCTCGCGCCGAGAAGCCCCCCACTTGAAGTGGGCGGGGATGGCTTGGTTAACAGCTTGCCGTGAGGCGGGTGTTCTCAAGAATCTCCCACCTTTAAGCGTTTAGCGTAGGTGGGAGAGCATTCAAGGCGTTATTACCGATGATTGGCCAGCTGTTCGCGATACTCTTTTCCTTTTTGCACGTATGTATCAATCGACAGCTGGATGAGCGCAAGGTCTTTGTCCGTCAGTTCACGCACCACTTTTCCAGGCGAGCCAATGACGAGTGAGCGGGGCGGAATCTTTTTGCCGGACGGAATCAACGTGTTGGCGCCGATGATGCATTCTTCACCGATTTCGGCCCCATCCAAAATGGTCGACCCCATGCCGATGATCGAGCGCCGGCGGATCGTGCAGCCGTGAAGGATCACATTATGCCCGATCGTCACTTCGTCTTCCACAACGAGCGGCGACCCTTCGTACAAATGGCAGGTCGTATTGTCTTGAATGCTCGTTCGGGCGCCGATCGTAATCGGCCCTTCATCGCCGCGTAGCACGGCGTTGAACCAAATGGTCGATTCCGGCCCAACGGTGACGTCTCCAATCAAATAGGCTCCCGGGGCAATGAATGCGGTTTCATGAACATTCGGACGTTTTCCGTTATACGGGTATAGCATCCCCACATCCCCCTTCATTTGGTGAACTGTGTCATGATAAGTATAACACATTTTGCACGGGGACGGAAAGGAGCGGAATGCACGATATCTTTTCCCTTAAAAGAAGCGTCGATTCATGTACCAATTGCGGTGAACACAAAGATGCAGATGAGATGGAAAAGAGGAAATGGTGCTGTTGGGGAAACGACGATTCCCTGCCATTGATTATACATGATCAACGAAAAGAGGAAAAAGGTTTTTTCTATAACGAAGAAAACGGAAAGGGAGAAATATTTTTTGGAATTTTTATTTAAATAATATTATTTTTCTTAATATTATTGTTTTATTTACCTTACTATAAATCATACAAAATTTTTTTGACAATATAAACATAATGAATTATTATATTAAAAGAATTTAAAGGAGGTAGGTAGTGGTTATGTCATCCATTGACAAGCAACAAATCGCTGCCAGCGTTCCCCAGCGGGGCTTTTTCGGCCATCCGAAAGGGCTGTTTACGCTCTTTTTCACCGAGTTTTGGGAGCGCTTTTCGTACTACGGCATGCGCGCCATTTTAGTGTACTACATGTATTACGAAGTATCGAAAGGCGGGCTCGGGCTTGATGAGCATCTGGCGCTTGCGATTATGTCGATTTATGGGGCGCTTGTGTACATGTCCGGAATCATTGGCGGCTGGCTTGCCGACCGGGTGTTTGGCACGTCGCGCGCGGTCTTTTACGGCGGCCTTCTCATTATGGCTGGTCATATCGCCCTGGCGATTCCGGGCGGGGTGACGGCGCTGTTTGTGTCGATGGCGCTCATCGTCTTGGGAACCGGGTTGTTGAAACCGAACGTTTCGAGCATTGTCGGCGATATGTACAAGCCTGGCGATGACCGCCGCGACGCCGGATTTAGCATTTTTTACATGGGGATTAACCTTGGCGCCTTTTTGGCTCCGCTTGTTGTTGGAACTGCCGGGATGAAGTACAACTTCCACCTTGGCTTCGGACTTGCGGCCGTCGGGATGTTTCTCGGGCTTGTCGTATTTGTGGCGACAAGAAAGAAAAACCTCGGGTTGGCCGGGACGTATGTGCCGAATCCATTGACGCCAGCGGAAAAGAAAAAAGCGGCTTCGATCATGGCCATGGGGGTGGTCGTGATGGCCGTGCTGCTAGCCATCTTGATTCCGAACGGTTGGTTCACTGTGGAAACGTTTATTTCCCTTGTCGGCATCTTAGGAATCATCATCCCGATCATCTATTTTGTCGTCATGTACCGCAGCCCGAAAACGACGGCGGAGGAGCGGTCGCGCGTGATCGCTTACATTCCGTTGTTCGTCGCTTCAGCGATGTTTTGGGCGATTCAAGAACAAGGATCGACCATTTTGGCGAACTATGCGGACAAGCGGACACAGTTGGATGTCGCAGGCATCCACTTGTCGCCTGCATGGTTCCAGTCGCTGAACCCGTTATTTATTATCATTTTGGCTCCGGTGTTCGCATGGATGTGGGTGAAGCTCGGTAAACGGCAGCCGACGATCCCGCAAAAATTCGCGCTCGGCTTGTTGTTCGCCGGCCTGTCGTTCATCGTCATTCTCGTGCCGGGCCATTTAAGCGGCGGGGGGCTCGTTCATCCGATCTGGCTTGTGTTAAGCTATTTCATCGTCGTGCTTGGTGAACTTTGCCTGTCGCCGGTCGGCCTGTCGGCGACGACGAAACTTGCGCCTGCGGCCTTCTCGGCGCAAACGATGAGCCTTTGGTTTTTATCGAACGCCGCCGCGCAAGCGATCAACGCCCAGCTCGTCCGCTTCTATACGCCGGAAAACGAAACGGCCTATTTCGGCACGATCGGCGGTGCGGCGCTTGTGCTAGGCTTGATCTTATTGGCCATTGCACCAAGAATCGGGAGATTGATGAAAGGGATTCGTTAAAGAATCTGATCCTCCTAGCCTTTATTGGCTGGGAGGATTTTTTTGATTTTTTACACCTACATTTTGTGTAGAGGCGGGAGACTTCTTGACAAGTGATGTTAAAAAATCCGCTGTTGCAGTAGTTATCATGACCATACCTTTTTCTCCTGCAAAACATTACATAGTTAGTGTAGAAAGGAGGAGAAACGATGGATTTTAAACATCAAGCCCGTCAGCTAGTTGGGCAGCGTGTGACTGTTGTGACGGTGCATGGAAAATTCCACGGAACATTATTGGGAGTTGGCGATGATTTTATTGTTATGCGGGTGAATATTGGAGGAAGACTACGGCGTATTCTGATCCGTTTGGCATTAATTATCGCGCTGCTTCGGTTAATAGGAACAGGAAGCGGATATGAACCTCATCGTTCGTCTGACGACGATGAATGGGAACGATATTTAATGGATGAGAATTGAACTATTCTTTACGATCGGGATATGATCGTGCAAAGATAAGTCGAAGAAAAACAGGGGGCAATGACAACTGCCTTACGGTCACTCCTTCTTAGGAAGCGTCCACGCACGGTTAGTGCAGGAGTTCGGACAGGGAAGGGGCAGATAGTTTAGATGGTGCCACACAAGTCGATCGTGTGGCTTTTTTATTGAATCAGTCCAATTTTTGCGCAATTGGGGTGTTGGAATTTGGGCTTATCTTTTCAAGATTTCGCTGGAGCGGCTACAGTGTATTCGGCAATGCCATAAGAGGCAGATGGGTAGTAGTGCTGGGGGCATTTGCTAACGGCATTTTGATTTCCTTCCTGCCGGCATTGTTGCTTCCGGTACTTGGTTTGCTTGGGTTTGAAGGAACGACGTTTGGGGATTAAAATCTTGGAATCGTGGGGGATCTTGTTGGAATATTTGATGAAGTGGTTTTTCTAATGGAAATAGAGTGTTTAGAACTGGACATGGGGATAGAGTATATTTTAAAAAATATTGACAAATAAATTTATTATGAATATACTGATTATTAGAAATTTGTTTTGGTCTATGCTTACATGTTCATAAGTGGTAAGGCAAAGGTGCCTACATATGCAGAGAATATCCTCTGTATATAGGCACCTTTTTGTTTCGGGGAGGTGGAAATATTGTGATTGGAGAACCAATTAGGGCGAAAGTGTTAGCTAGTCGAATCATCTCAAATGTTGATCCTGGTTTAGCAATTAAATTAAATTTAGCAGCCCATATTCGAAGTCTTGCTTTAGTTACATTAACAATTGATGATGTTGGATATACGGCCTTAGATGAAGCTACCAAAAAGGCAGCGGTCGAAGTAGTATATGCCAAATCCTTCTATGCTGGCTCTGCTCATGCATCGGGGCCCCTCTCTGGAGAGTTTATCGGGATTTTGGGGGCAGAAAATCCTTCTGACGTAAAGAGTGGATTGGAAGCAGTGTTCGAGGTGATTGAAAATGGCCCTTGCTTTTATTCATTAAATGAGGAAGGCGACCATGCATATTATGCTTGTACAATATCGAGAACAGGCAGTTACTTATCAAAGATTGCTGGGATTCAACAAGGTGAGCCATTAGCTTATTTAATAGCGCCCCCCTTGAAGCAATGTACGGATTAGATGCGGCACTAAAGGCCTCTGATGTGAAAATTTGTGAACTGTATGCCCCTCCGACTGAAACAAATTTTGGAGGAGGATTATTAACTGGAAGTCAATCTGCATGTACAGCAGCAGCTCATGCTTTTGCGGAAGCAGTACAGGATATTGCACGGCACCCTCATAAATCTTTTTAGAAAAAGGGATGATGACGGGGCATGACGATGAAAAAATATGCACTTGGTATGATTGAAACAATAGGATTGACTTCGTTAATTGCAGCGGCTGATGAAGCTGCAAAAGCAGCTGATATCCAGATAATTACATATCATAAACCCGATGCAGGAATTGTGACAGTTTATTTTATTGGGGATGTAGCATCTGTGAGAGAAGCTGTTTCAGCAGGAGTAGAGAAGGCCAAACAGATTGGAGAGTATCGTACCTCTCATGTCATTCCACGCCCTAGTAGTGATGTAATTAATGAACTGGTTAATAAAGAGAGAAAAAAGAGCGAAACAAGGAAAAAAAGTCGAGCTAGAGATAGTAAAAGTATTGATGTAGCACAAGCAGCCAATATGTATACTGCTCAGGGAGGTGAGACACTCAATGATAATGGCAGACTTTGATTTATTATCGGTTCAGGAAGCAAGGAATCTTCTCTATAAAGCTAGGGAAGCACAGAAAAAATTGACAGAATCGTCTCAGGAACAGATTGATCGAATTGTGGAACGTATGGCTTTAGAAGCAGAAAAACAGGCGGGTTTTTTAGCCCGAATGGCCGCGGAAGAAACCGGATTCGGCAATGAAACAGATAAAACGATAAAAAATATTTTTGCGGCAAAAGAGGTTTATGCTGCCATTAAAGATATGAAAACGGTCGGAATTATCGGTACTGATGAAAATAAACAAGTTTGGGAAATAGCAGAGCCTGTTGGTGTGATCGCAGGAGTGATTCCTTCGACGAATCCGACGTCCACCATTATCTTTAAATCTCTTATTGCGGTAAAATCACGAAATGCGATTGTTTTCAGTCCTCATCCTTCAGCACTGAAGTGTTCATTAGAAGCTGCAAAGATTATGGAAAAAGCTGCAAAAGAGGCTGGAGCACCGGAAAATATTATTCAGTGTATGGAATATCCATCTTTACCGGGAACGAGGGAACTAATGTCGCATAAATTGACGGATGTCATCCTTGCAACCGGCGGTCCCGCGATGGTGAAAGCAGCTTATAGTTCTGGCAAGCCTGCCTATGGGGTAGGGCCAGGAAATGTTCCTGTGTACGTTCACACAAGCGCCGATTTGGATCAGGCGGCGCGGCATATCATTGAAAGCAAATCGTTTGATTATGGCACCATTTGTGCTTCAGAACAAGCTGTTGTTGTAGAAAGAGAAATCAAACAGGATTTTATCGATAAGCTCAAAAAATATGGTGCGTATCTATTGTCGGAAATGGAAAAAGAAAGAATCGAATCAATCCTCCTCACTGGCGGAACCTTAAACCCGAAAATTGTAGGAAAATCACCTCAAGCAATCGGTAAGATGGCAGGGTTATTTTTTCCTGCAGAGATCAAAGTGCTAATAGGGGAAGAAAAAGAGATTGGAAAAAATATTCCTTTTTCGATTGAAAAACTTTCTCCGATTTTAGCCTTGTATACAGTAGATGGTTGGGAGGAAGGATGCGATGTTTGCATTAAATTATTAGAGGCAGGAGGATTAGGACATACATTTGGGATCCATTGTCAAGATCAAGCAGTAATCAAAGCGTTTGCTTTAAAGCAACCAGCTTCAAGAATTGTGGTGAACTCTGGAACGGCATTTGGAGGGATAGGAGCAACAACAGGAATTTTTCCATCTTTGACACTTGGATGTGGCTCTTATGGAAACAATATTACATCTGATAACATCGGACCACAGCACTTGATAAATATAAAACGAGTAGCATTTGGTATAAAGGGGATGATGATCAAGACTACTAAGAATGGAACTTTGCAGCCAGCCAAAACGGCGGATGCTTCTGAAACGGAAAAAAACATTTCCGTAGATCGAGGCGGGAATGTAACAGTCAGCAGAGAAGAGATTGCAGAGATTGTTAAGAGAATATTGTCGGAAATGAAAATCTAACATCATAAAACTTTGGGGAGGTTATTCAACATGGCGAGAGAATATTCGGCGCTTGGGATGATTGAAACAAAAGGATTAGTTGGAGCCATTGAAGCGGCAGATGCAATGGTGAAGGCTGCAGATGTAAAGTTAATTGGGAAAGTGCAAGTGGGCGGCGGATTGGTAACAGTTTTAGTAAGAGGAGATGTTGGTGCGGTAAAGGCAGCAACAGACGCGGGTGCTGCAGCGGCAGAAAAGGTTGGAGAATTGATCTCTGTTCATGTGATTCCGCGTCCCCATGCAGATATCGAACTTCTTCTTCCAAAAGCGGGAGAGTAGGTTAGAAGTCAATGGCGGTAATTACGGAAACGTATTTAAGATCGGAAATGTTAAAAGGAACGTTATCAAATCCTTATTTCATTTCGCATCAACATCGACTAACGCCCGCTGCCCAAGACTTTTTGCGTGATCGAGGAATAAAAATTGAGGTAATGGGCAGCAACTCCATTCGAACTATCGCTAAATCAAAGGAATTGAGGATTCCAGTAGGAGTTTCTAATCGACATGTTCATCTCTCGCACCATGAGGTGGAAGTCTTATTTGGAAAAGGATACGAATTAACGCCATACCGTTCACTCTCACAGCCAGGACAGTTTGCTGCCGAGGAAACCGTGACTCTTGTTGGGCCTAAAGGCGTTCTGTCGAAAGTGAGGATCTTAGGTCCTGCTCGAGAACTGACTCAAGTAGAGATTTCGCGCACTGATGGATTTACTCTTGGAATCCATCCACCCGTCCGTCTGTCTGGCTCGATTGAAGGGACGCCTGGTATTACACTTGTTGGAAAAGCTGGTTCTATAACGATTTCACAAGGTGTTATTGTTGCAAAAAATCATGTTCATATGTCTCCAAACGATGCAAAGGAGTTCAATGTGAAAGACGGCGATCGACTTATTGTTCAAGCCATATCAGATCGATCGATTATTTTTCCAGAAGTCGTTGTTCGAGTAAACGAGAGATTTACCCTTGATTTCCATATTGATACCGATGAGGCAAATGCGGCGAACTTAAAGACAGGGGATTTTGTAAAAGTAATCGGGAGAAATGGCGAACCTTTTAGCGTAAATGCTTAGAGGTGATGAAATGGAGCATAATACGAATTTAGAGTTGAAAGCATTAGTCGAAACAATTGTGCGTGACCTTTTGGAAAAAGCTAATAGTGCTCAAAAGGTGCGCAAAAAGGTATTATTCATCTTTTGTGATAGTTCAGCCCACGAATTATTTACAGATCAGCTAATCCAACTTGATAATACAGAAATTGGATACGATCTTTTATTCTTGGATGGGGAGACGTCCGCATGGCTTGGCCTTCATCAAATTGAGTCGACAGGGTCCACGAAGGTGATTGCGGCGGACGAATTGGCTCCTGCTCCTTTAGAACTTCCGAAAGAATATGAGGCAGTAGTAATTCCGGAAATTGACTTAGATAATGCAGCAAGGATAGCACTTGGGCTCAAAGGCTCGGTTAAAGCGGAGATTGTGTTTTCTGCATTAACTTTGGGGAAGCCAGTCATCATTGGTGAGGATGTGCCGGGGATTAAGCGTGCTGATCGAAGAACATTAAAAAAATTATCCTTGCCGCCCGCTTACCAAAAACTTTTCATTCAATATAAAGAAGATTTGAAAAACATGGGAGTGATCCTTACAAAACAAGAACGAATATACGAAGCAATTTTAGAAAAGTTGAGCGGTTCTCCAACACATTCATCAGAGAATGGGGACAAAGGAAAAAGATTTGAAGGAAACGTAGTAACAGCAGACTGGGTACATTACTATTTGGAGGAAAATGATTCACTGATAGTTAATAAGAAAGTATTAATTACACCGCAAGCAAAAGACCTATTAAATGAAAAGAGGATTGATGTCAAATTTGTATAGGAGTGATCCTCTTGTTTCTTGGGAAAGTGGTGGGGAGTGTTTGGGCAACGCAAAAAGAGGTCGGAATGGAACATTTAAAACTTTTGTTAGTTCAGCCCATCCACGCCGATGGAACGGATGCAGGCACACAAGTTATATGTGCTGATCGTATAGGTGCGGGACAAGGTGAGACGGTCATTGTTTCAAGGGGAAGCTCTGCTCGAATATTAATCAGTAAGGACTCTCCTGTTGATGCAGTTGTTGTAGGAATTGTAGATTCTTTCGAATACTGCAAAGAATAAGGAGAAAGATATGGAGAGAAAAGAGCGGATTATTCAAGAGTATGTGCCTGGAAAACAATTGAATCTAGCTCATATTATTGCCAATCCTGATGAATCGTTATATACACGCCTTGGTATAAATGAGGCGGGAGCTATTGGAATTTTAACGGTGACTCCAACCGAGACCGCCATTATTGCTGCGGATATCGCGACAAAATCGGCCGATGTAGAGATCGGTTATTTAGATCGTTTTACAGGTTCAGTCGTTATTACCGGCAATGTTTCTGATGTGGAAACAGCGATACAAAACATAAAGGAGTTTTTTGTTAAAACTTTAAAATTCTCAACTGCGGAGATTACAAGGTCATGAACAAAGGAAAAGTACTTGTTATTGGTCCGGTAGGATCTGGAAAGTCTACGCTGACGAAAAGACTTCTTGGCATGGAAGATGTTCCAGTCAAGAAGACACAATCGTTGGAATATACAAACTGGATTATCGACTCCCCTGGGGAATATAGTCAAAATCCAATGTATTATCGTACATTAATGGCGACAGCGTTGGGGGCAAAAGTTTTATTAATTGTTCAAGATGCTACACGAAGGGATTGTGCTTTACCCCCGAACTTTGCATCTGGATTTCCTCTTAATCCTATTGGAGTCATAACAAAAATAGATCATCCTAACGCAGATATCGAGACAGCCACCCGATTTTTAAGAACTGTACTGCCTGTAGGAGATATTTATTTGACTTCTTCTGTTACTCTTGCGGGAATAAAGGAATTAAAAGATCGAATTTTGTCGTACCTTTAGTAAATGTTGTCTAGAAAGTTTTGTTTACCAATTGTGAAAAAAATGAAAAAATAAAGATAACTAAACAGAAAAGAAGGGGAGTTGTAGAAACTTGATTCTCGAGGTATCTGCGTTGGCTTCTTTTTTAAGAAAAGAGGATATCAAAATTATAGAAGAGCTGTCCAAGTATTTGCAGTTATTTTCTGATCTATCACAATCAGATGTGTTTATTGATTGCTTGTTACCAGGGGAGAAGAAGCGATCGTTGTCGCTGAAGCTCATCCAATGACAGGTAAATCACTCTATAGAGAACCAGTTGTTGGGAAAATTGCTTATAAGGAAAACGAGCCTGGGGTATTCTTTTGCTTTAAAACCGGCAGACCTGTTATCGGATCAAGAGGGGTTTCTCAGGAAAATGTAAACATGCAGCAAAATGTAATGCCCATCGTAAATGAATTTGGAAAGATAATAGGTGTATTAATCATGGAGCAAGACATTACTGAAAAAATACAACAGGAGAAAAATGTAGAGTTGTTAATGGAAACAACAGAGCAATTAAGTGAAACTCTTTATCACATAGCAATGTCAGAAGTTGCAATTCCAGACTTGATGCATGAAGGGTTGCTATTATTTGACTGCGATTATCAAATTATGTTTGCCAATGATCGAGCAAAAGAGATGTTTGAAGCAAATGGACACTTATTAGTTGGCAAGAAAGTGGATTCACTACCTTTTGGTTCCATGATTAAAGAAGGACTTAATATACAAAAAGGAATGTTTTTTCATGAATTCGAACTAGGAGAGCATTTTCTTCAATTAAAAGCTGTTTCGATTCAACGAAATAACCGAACAGTAGGAGGGGTGCTTCTTTTGAGGGATTTATCAGAATTGAAAGAAAAAGAAAAGCAATTAATGATTAAATCAGCTGTTATTAGAGAAATTCACCACCGTGTTAAAAACAATTTGCAAACGATTTCCAGTTTGTTGCGATTACAAATGAGGCGAATAGACTCCCAGGAAGTTGAAAAAGTTTTTCGAGAAATCATCAATCGAATTACGAGCATCTCAATTATTCATGAAGTTCTTTCATTGGAAGGAACGGATATGATTGAATGCAAAGAAGTGATTGAATTAGTGTCGAATGCCATTATTTCATCTATGAAACAATCAGAACAAAAGATTACAATTCAAGTAGAAGGATGTTCTCTTTATTTACCTTCTCAAAAGGCTAGTTCTTTAGCTCTTGTCATTAATGAATTGGTACAAAACGCCATTAACCATGCGTTTATCAATCTTGATGAGGGAGTTATCCGAATTGAGTTGAAAAAACAAAATCAAATTGTAAGCCTTGCAGTAACAGATGACGGTGTAGGGGTTGATGTTGAAAAAGTACAGCAAAAAGGACGGCTAGGGCTTCAAATATGTCAAACGCTCATTTCGGAAGATTTAGGAGGAATTTTAGAATTTGAAAATAATCACCCTGGGACAAAAGTGACCGTTACTTTTCCGCTTCCCAAGGAGGGCCTAGTGACATGAGTACATTGAAACTTATTGTTGTAGATGATGATCCAATCACTCGCATGGATATCAAGGAAATGCTCATGCAAGCGGGATATGAGGTGGTGGGGGAAGGGAGAAATGGAGAGGAGGCCATTGATTTAGTATATCAGTTCAAACCGGATATTGTTATTATGGATATTAAAATGCCAAAAATGGATGGGATAAAGGCAACTAGAATAATCAGAAAATTCAATCTATGTGCTGTTGTTTTACTAACTGCTTATAGTCAACGTGAGCTCGTAAATGATGCAAAAGAGGCAGGAGTAACCGGTTATTTAGTAAAGCCTGTTTCAGAAGAGGATTTAATTCCAGCCATTGAGATTGCGAAAAGCCAACAGGAGCAGTTCCGCTTGTTAGAAAGAGATATCCAACTATTAAAAAGGTCAATAGAGGAACGAAAAATAATCGAGAAGGCAAAAGGCAAGCTAATGAAACGATTTTCTTGTTCAGAAGAAAAAGCATATGAATGGATGAGAAAAAAGAGCATGGAACACCGTATTTCCATGTTTAAATTGGCAGAAAAAATTCTCGAAAAATATGAGAATTCGATGACGAATAAATGATATGTAATCATTTCCTGAGGTGTAATTATAGTGGAAGGTAAAACAATTATTAGTGTAGGGATTGATATCGGAACAAGTACGACAAAATTTGTTGTCAGTCATTTAAAATATGCAAAAGTATCCAACCATTTTTCGTTGCCTCGTTATGAAATTGTTGAAAGAAACATTGTGTATGAGAGTCCGATGTACTCAACACCGCTAAAAGGGAAACGGGATGAAATTGATTTGGAAACCCTTGTAGGATGGCTTGAAGACCAATATCAAAAAGCAGGGGTCGACATACGTGATGTAAAATCTGGAGCTGTTATTATAACAGGCGAAACGGCGACGAAAAAAAATGCGGAGAGCATCTTGCATTATTTGGCTGAAAAATCGGGGGATTTTGTAGTTGCCATAGCTGGCGCCAGTTTGGAAGCACTACTTGCAGGCAAAGGATCGGGTGCTTTTTCGAGATCTAAAGAAGTAAAAGGAATCATTGCTAACATTGATATAGGGGGAGGAACAGCGAATGTTGTTCTTTTTCAGAGAGGAAAAGTATTAGGTACTATTACCTATCATGTTGGTGGGAGACTAATCGAATTAAGTCAGAATGGAGAAATTACATTTATATCTCCATCTATTCAATCTTGGTTGGATTCAAAAAATTATCGACTGTATATAAACAAAAAAATTAGTTTTGCAGAAATCCAGCAAATTGTCCAGCAAATGTGCAACGATATGTTAGATTCGTTAACTGGTCAGCAACCGATTCGATCGGATGATTCACTAATTCACAGTACGAGCTTTCAAGTGATTCCACCTATCGATGAAGTGATGATTTCGGGAGGGATCGGTCGGTTGCTTGAGGAAGAAGCACCTAAAACAATCTATGATACAGCTATCTATGGAGATGTTGGTCCGCTTCTTGCTCATGAAGTAGTAAAAGCAATTGAAAAGTGTTCATTAAAACTAATCAAAGCAACGCAAACATCTCGTGCAACCGTAATCGGAGCCGGGATGCAAAGTACAGAAATTAGCGGGGCTACTATACATGTTGCTTCATCGCGTCTCCCTATTCGTAATTTACCCATTATGATGATTGAGCTAGATCATCACCAGATAAACAATAGAGATTATGTGTATAAGCAAATCAAACAAGCCATGATGGATTGGAAGCAATACATCCAAGAAGATCAAGAACTTCCTTTTGCGATTTGTATGAAGGGGATTTTTCATTGCTCTTATTCTGTATTAAAAGAAATAGCCAAGATATTGTTTTTACTTTATGAAAGGAATTTCCCCAATCATTCGATTATAGTTGTCATTTGTGAAGACGATATTGCGAAAGCGTTTGGACAATTGCTAGTACTTCAATCGAAAAATAAAGTAGATATTATTTCAATTGATCAAGTTATAGTTGAACAAGGTGATTACATTGACATAGGGGAAACAATCAATCAAAGTATGGTCCCTGTAGTAGTCAAAACATTAGCTTTTACGAAGAGTTAGGAGGTGATTCTATTTGAAAACAACGATCACTCTAACGGGAAAAACATATCAATTTAAAAGTTTAAAGGAAATTATGGCAAAAGCAAATGAAGAAAAATCTGGTGACCAGCTGGCAGGCATTCATGCCCAAGATGCACAAGAACGCATTGCAGCGAGACATGTTTTATCAGACCTAACCCTTGCTGATATTCGAAACAACCCTCTTTTGCCGCCCGAGGAAGATGAAGTGTCGCGTGTCATCGAGGAAGGAGTTAATGAAAAAATTTATGCATCCATTCGAAATTGGACAGTTGCGGAACTTCGTGAGTACCTTTTGTCCCGAACGTCACGAACAATGAAATCTCTCATATCCGTAGAGGGTTAACAAGCGAAATGATCGCTGCTGTAACAAAGATTATGACAAACTTAGATTTGATACAAGCTGCATCAAAAATTACGGTAGAAACGCGTTGCAACACAACAATCGGCCAAAAAGGGCGATTGGCGGGAAGAGCGCAGCCCAATCACCCGAATGATCATTTACAAGGAATCAAGGCAGCCATTTTCGAAGCTTTGAGTTATGGTGTTGGAGATGCCGTTATTGGAATTAATCCTGTAATCGATACAGCAGATAGTGTAAAAGCCATTTTAAATATGACAAAAGAATTGATGGAGAAATGGGGTATTCCTACACAAAACTGTGTTTTAGCGCATGTCACGACGCAGATGCGAGCAATCAAACAAGGAGGAACAGCAGATTTATTGTTCCAAAGCTTGGCCGGTACAGAACTGGGAAACAAAGCATTTGGCATTAGTGTGGAATTGCTAGATGAAGCAAATGAATTAATTTTAAAAGAGGGGACGGCTGCTGGTCCAAATGTATGGTATTTCGAAACAGGACAGGGGTCAGAACTATCCGCAGATGCCCACCATGGTATAGATCAATTAACATTAGAAGCTAGGTGCTATGGGCTGGCGAAACGATATAACCCGTTTATGGTAAATACGGTAGTGGGCTTTATTGGACCGGAGTATTTATACAACAGTAAGCAAGTTATTCGCGCGGGACTTGAGGATCACTTTATGGGGAAACTTCATGGTTTGCCGATGGGAGTAGATGTTTGTTACACCAATCATATGAAAGCAGACCAAAATGACATGGAAAACTTAGCCGTTCTGCTCGTTGCAGCAGGTGTGAACTTTTTGATTGGGGTGGCGATGGCAGATGACTGTATGCTAAATTATCAATCTCTTAGTTTCCATGATATTGCTACATTAAGGGAGTTGCTCCATATGCGGCCCGCTCCGGAGTTCGAGCGATGGTTAGAAAAAATGGGAATTATGGAGAACGGAAAGTTAACATCAATGGCTGGTGATCCCACTTTATTTTTATAAAGTTCTGAAGGCGGGTGATCTGCGAAAATGAATCAAGTGGATATTCAACGAATTGTTGAGAAAGTGATGGTGGAATTAGAGACTAGAGTATCTCGACAATTAAAAGAAAACATTGATGAAAAAGAATGTGAAAAAAAGCTTCATTATACGACGTTTGATTGGTTAACCTCCGTTCCAAATCCGAAATTTCCTGAAGGAATTGACGAATTGCGAAAAGTCACGCCCGCGCGTATAGGGGTATGGAGAACAGGAACACGCCCGTTGACTAAAACGATTTTAAAATTACAACTTGATCATGCCGCTGCCGTTGACGCTGTGAGTGGAGAAGTTCTTGATAGTTTACTTGAAGAATTTGGTTTATTTACGGTCGAGACTTGTTATGAAAACAAAGAAGTTTATTTAAAGAGACCAGACAAAGGACGCGTTCTTACGGAAGAAGCAGTCAAAACCATTCAAGAAAAATGTGTGAAAAAACCTCAAGTACAAATTGTTGTTTCTGATGGATTAAGTGCAAGTGCGATTGAAGCAAATCTTAGAGATATTTATCCAGCATTGTTGGATTCATTAGAGGTAAACGGGTTAACACAAGGAACTCCCTTTTTTGTTAAAGGTGGAAGAGTAGCATGTATGGATCATATCGGTGAAATTTTGCAACCAGAAGTACTCGTTCTTTTGATTGGAGAGAGACCGGGCCTTGTTTCTGCCAATTCCATGAGTGCGTATATGTGCTATAGACCGAGAAAAGGAACAGTAGAGTCAGACAGAACTGTGGTTTCCAATATTCATTCAGGAGGCACACCTCCCGTTGAAGCCGGTGCCTATATTGGTACGGTTTTAAGAAAAATGATTGAGCAAAAAGCTAGTGGGGTGCGTCTAGAGCTATAGTAATCATTTGAAGGGGGAAGGATAGCATGGCCAACAATACGAATAACCATTTGCATAAAGAGTTAAAACCCATTCATTTATGGGGTATTGCAGTCGGAATGGTGATTTCAGGTCAGTATTTCGGGTGGAATTACGGATTTGAGCAAGGTGGAACGATAGGATTAGCGATTGCTGCGATTATTGTGACTGTTTTTTATACGACTTTTATATTTAGCTATTCAGAGCTTTCTACATCTATTCCCCATGCTGGAGGGCCATCGGCCTATGCAAGAAAAGCAATGGGCCCTTATATGGGGTTTATGACGGGGTTAGCATGTTTACTTGAATTTGTTTTTGCTCCACCGGCCATTGCTGTAGCAACAGGAGCCTATATTAACTTTTTATTTCCAAGTATTAATGCTGTGTATGCTACAGTAGCCGTTTTTTTATTCTTTATTTTCATTAATCTTATAGGAGTAAAAGGGGCTGCGATCATTGAACTGGTGGCTACGGTTTTAGCCTTGATTGGCTTAGGCGTTTACTATGTTGCTGGACTGCCTCATGTAAATGGCTCAGCCATATTTAGCAACATGTCAGCTTTTAAAGGTTGGACAGGAATATTTGCCTCTATTCCTTTTGCTATTTGGTTTTTCCTTGCTATTGAGGGGGGAGCGATGGCAGCAGAAGAGGTGCGTAATCCCAAAAAGGATATACCAAAAGGATTTATTTCGGGAATCTTGACATTAGCAGTTGCCACCGTTCTTACGTTGCTTGTAACAGCCGGGCTTGGTGGAGGAGAAGGAAAACCTGCTGATTATCCGCTTCCTCAAGCTCTATCCAGTGTTTATGGCGAAGAACATATTTTGCCTAAAACAGTCGCTATCATTGGTTTGTTTGGATTGATTGCAAGCTTACATGGCATAATTATTGGCTACTCTAGACAAACGTTTGCATTAGCCAGAGCAGGGTACCTCCCTGGATTTTTAGCTAGCTTATCGAAAAAAGGGGTTCCACATTGGGGATTAATTGTACCTGGCATCATAGGAGTAGCTAGTGCCGGTTCTGCCAGCTTTGCCAATGCATTGATCATTTTATCTGTATTTGGTGCGATTACGATGTATTGTTTGAGTCTCATATCGCTCTTTGTATTAAGAAAAAAGGAACCGCATATGGAGCGACCGTTCAAGGTGAGTTACCCAGTTGTTCCAGGAATCGCACTCTTTTTAGGGATTGTTTCGTTCTTTTGCGTACTGAAGTACAGTGTGTTAACTACTAATTTGCCGTTTTTTGGAATCGAAATCCCATTAATCGCTATCATTTTGTTCGTATTTGGCCTGGGCAGCGCTTATTACTTTTTAATAGGTTCGAAGAAAATTCGCCCAATATCCGAAGAATTTGTATCGATCGAAGATATCGCCTCTAGCCAAAAAAATGCATCGTTGTAATTTATTGCGGGAGGGAAGATGAATGGTGGTTCGACTAGAGCGAAAAGGAAGATTTTGTACGATTATTCTTAGTCGGCCGGAAGTGAGGAACGCGGTTGACCGCGAAACAGCTGAGCAGTTGGCACATGCTTTCCGAACCTTCGAGCAAGATGATGATTTATATGTTGCGGTGCTATGGGGGGAAGGGGGGAATTTTTGTGCAGGAGCCGATTTGAAAGCACTTTCTGTGGGAGACGAACAAAGAGTTAACCGTTTAAACATAGACATGAGCCAAGAGGGCCCAATGGGGCCGACAAGAATGAGATTAGGAAAACCCGTTATTGCTGCAGTAGCGGGATACGCGGTGGCAGGAGGCCTAGAGCTTGCCTGTTGGTGTGATTTACGTGTTGTCGAGGAAGATGCGGTGTTTGGAGTTTTTTGCCGGCGTTTCGGCGTCCCTCTCATCGATGGGGGCACTCAGCGCCTTTCACGCCTAATCGGTATGAGCAGAGCTTTAGACTTAATTTTAACGGGACGTCCGGTAGGGGCAGAAGAAGCGTTAATGATTGGTTTAGCGAATCGTGTTGTCCCTACTGGCCAAGCAAGAATAGAAGCGGAGAAGTTGGCAGAACAAATAGCGAGTTTTCCGCAAATTTGTTTACGCAGTGATCGGCAAGCTGTTTACGAAGGAATAGGTTTGGACTTGCAAAAGGCAATGGAGTTGGAATTCCAATTGGGCATGAAAGTGATCCAAAGTGGTGAAACGAGACAAGGCGCCCAGCGTTTTTGTGAGGGAGAAGGAAGACACGGGCGATTCTAATTGTTTTTGCCAGACAAAATAGCGATGAAAAAAGGGGGTTTATGATATGCATGCACGCGAATTAATTCAAAGAGGCGCAAAATATTATGCGAATCATACAGGTGTGATTTTCCAAGGGAAAAGTTTAACATTCGAACAGGTACTTCGCAGGAGCAATAAATTGGCTAATGCCTTACTAAGGATGGGATTGAAAAAAGGAGACAGAGTGGCTTCCCTATTATCGAATTCTCTTCAAAGTGTTGAAATTGACTTCGCTTTATTATTAAGCGGACTTGTACGTGTTCCTCTTAATACAAGACTGTCAGAAAATGAACATCGCCATATGATTAACGAAACCGATGCAAAAGCTATTTTGTTCACGGAAGAGTTTACGGATCGCGTCACAGCATTAAAGCCAACATTATCTTCCGTAGAGCATTATTTTCAATTGAATAGCACCCCTAATCATTCTTGGATTTTATCTCTTGAGGAAATTGCGAAGAACGAAACGGACGATGATCCACCTATAATGGTTAAAGAAGATGATCTTGCTACAATCCAATATACTTCTGGTACAACCGGAACTCTTAAGGCAGCCGTGCATACTCAAGAGACATGGGCCGCAATTTGTAACAATATCTTGCATGCGATTCGGATAGAAGAAGGGGATGTCATGTTGCATGCCGCACCATTAACACACGCATCAGGCACGCTGGTTCTCCCACACTGGATTCGAGGCGCGGCAAATGCCATTTTACCGCGTTTTACTCCAAGAGAATTTTTAGAGGAAGTCGATAAAATTAAAGCGACTACACTCAATTTGGTTCCTACTATGATTATCATGTTGTTAAACGATCCTCAGGTAGAGCAGTACTCATTTTCATCAGTCCGCAATATCATCTATGGTGCCTCTCCGATGCCGCGCGAAGCATTGCGGCGTGGCATCAAATTATGGGGAGCGAAATTTATT
The DNA here is from genome assembly GCF_001592395.1 of Geobacillus sp. JS12. Taxonomy (NCBI): domain Bacteria; kingdom Bacillati; phylum Bacillota; class Bacilli; order Caryophanales; family Anoxybacillaceae; genus Geobacillus; species Geobacillus sp. JS12. The sequence continues at coordinate 1,590,226 of NZ_CP014749.1, read as the reverse complement.
CAATACTATGGCCAAACCGAAGCACCTCTTATTTTAACTTTACTTGAAGCAAGTGATCATATCATAGATGGAAGCAATGCTGAACAAAGACTGTTATCATGTGGACGTGCAACCCCTAATGTGGAAATTAAAATCGTTGATGAAAATGATAATGAAGTTGATGCAGGAAACATAGGAGAGATTGTAGTAAAAACCAATCAAGCAATGATTGGATACTGGAAAGCTCCTGAACTAACACAAGAAACTATTAAGCACGGATGGGTTTATACGCGTGATATGGGATATTTGGATGAGCAAGGTTATTTGTACCTTGTGGACCGCAAATCGGACATGATCATTACCGGTGGGTTTAATGTTTATCCGCGTGAAATAGAAGACATTCTTTATCAACACCCTGCTGTATTGGAAGCGGCAGTAGTAGGTGTGCCAGATGAAACATGGGGAGAGACAATTAAAGCATTTATTGTGTTGCGGGAAGGTTTTACCGTGAGTGAACAGGACATTATAGAGTATTGTAAGGAGCACTTAGCTTCTTATAAAAAACCGAAATCAGTAGAATTTGTTGATGAACTTCCAAAAAGCCCGGTAGGGAAAGTAGTGCGGCGTTGGTTAAGGGATCCTTATTGGGCCAAGCATGAAAGGAAAATATAAGCGGGATTTGTCATGCTAGAGAAACGGAGTGTTGCACAGATGTCGCCGTCTGAAGCGTCGATGGACACGACAGATCGGCGCGTCATGCGGGAAAAACCGTGAGGAATAAACGGTCCGTTAACTTCTAAACGGATGGCAAAACAAACAAAAAGACAATGCGTTCTATATAGACTCCCATGACGAAAAAAATTCGTCGCTAACGGAAGGATGAAAATGTCCTTTTGCTGAATATCATAATTTTATACACCCGTGGTGCTAGTTGAACGCTAGCGCTCAAATGGCAACCTATTGCTTTTGAATCTTGGCCCGACCTGCAGGAACATGAAAGTGCTCTTGCATGGGGATTCTCCTTTCCAATGTTTGATTGTACTTTCATTTTAAGGGGATCCTCATGCAAGGGCTATTTTTATGCTTGTTTGAGTTTATCTAGCGCCACGGGTTTTACACATTTTGGAGTTCGGGTATTTTCAGGATACAAGCAATTTGAAACGTTAATGTTTACGCTCTGTTATGGAACTAGCTGGTATTTTACCGACTGTTGGGTGATTGAGCAACATCACTTCCGGACTTATCCATGGGTTCAGGAAGTGGTTGGTTGTTCGGTCTTCTGTTACGCCTTAACTTGCCTCCGGCAGTTAGGAAAAGTGGACAACACGCTTTAGGGTCAACGATATGTTAAACCTTCCAGTTGCATTTATATATAGAAGGTTAAACGTTATATCGGCCGTGTTACTTCGCCTTCTTCAGCAAATACATCTCCTCCTCCACTTTCGCGATGCGGCTAAGTTGATAATCAAGCCGCTGATGAATGAGGGAGATGTCTTCTTTTGTCGCCATCTGCTCGCGAATGCCGGCCATTTCTCCGCGGAGGCTGGCGATTTCATGGCGCATGCCGTCTTGGATGCTGCGCTGCTCGAGTTGATTGTCGCGGATCGCTTTGATCATGTCCGTGTTTTCTTTCATCTGCTCTTTCAGCCAGCGCAGCTCTTCTTCCTGCTTGTCCATCCGCTGCTCTAGCTTGTCCACCCGTTGTTCAAGTTGACCCAATTTTTGCTTCACCGTTTGCATGTCTTGCTTCAGGACGGACATGTCATCGACAAGTCCTTGAACAAGTGTGGTTAACTGCCGCAACAGCTCTTCCATGAAGAAACCTCCTTATCGAGATGGGATTCACTCGGGGCGTTTCAACTATGAAACGTGAGGAGTCCAGGATGTGGAAATAGGAGAGGAAACGCCTGCAAGCTCATTATATCATGGCTTGGCTAGGCCATCACTCCTAAATTGAGGGAAAGAAAAGGGATAAATAGGGGGTGTGTTGAATACGTCATTAGCAGAAGTTGTGGTAGTTTGAAGAAAATAGATGGATAGGAGAGGGAACATGAACGCATGGATCAAGGGGAGAAATGCGGCGCTTATGTGTATGTGTATGGCGTCCATCTTTTTATTTTCCTGCAGCAATGCGGCTGATCGCGGCGTCGAGGAAGTGCTGGCGGCGCCAAACGAACTGGCGGGGCAAACAATCGAGCATCCACCGCTGCCGAGTCCGATCGATAAGATGGTGATAGCGTCAGCCTCTGCCAAACAAGCGGCGCCGAACCCGAACGAAGTGCGCATCACCATCAGCGCGGCGGGCGATGTGACGCTCGGGCGCGATGGAAATTATGGCTATGCGTATTCGTTTGATGAAGAAGCGAAGAAGCACGGCTTGCGCTATTTTACGAAATACATTGAGCCGATCTTCAAAAAGGACGATTTTACGACCGTCAATTTGGAAACGACGCTGACGACCTCGACGCGGAAGGCAAGCAAGACATTTCGTTTTCGCGGCCACCCGAGTTATGCGAAAATCTTAACTTATGGCGGCATTGATGCGGTGAATCTGGCCAATAATCATACATACGATTACTTGCAAAAAGGGTATCAAGATACGATCGCCAGTCTGAAAAAAGAAAAGGTCGGTTATTTCGGCCGGACGCTTCGGCTGTTGAAAACGGTCAAGGGCATTCAAATTGGAGCGCTTGGTTATGAAGGCTGGAGCAGTACAAGTGCACTGCGCAAACAAATTGCTGGTGACATCCGCGCCTTGCGGAACCAAGGAGCCGATCTCGTCCTCGTTCATTTTCATTGGGGAGTGGAACGAAGCTATGTGCCAAACAGCACGCAAAAGGCGCTCGGCCGCTTTGCGATTGACAGCGGCGCCGATTTGGTCGTCGGTCATCATCCGCATGTCATTCAAGGGATTGAGGAGTATAAAGGAAAGTTCATCGTCTACAGCCTCGGCAATTTTATGTTCGGCGGAAACAAAAATCCGAGCGACAAAGATACGTTTGTCTTCCAGCAAGTGTTCTCTTTTCAAAACGGGAAGCGGACGGCCAAAAAAGAAATCCGCGTCATCCCATTTCGCATTTCATCGGTGACGACAAGAAACAATTATCAGCCGATGCCGTTAGCGGGAGGGGAAGCAGCCCGAGTGAAACGGAAAATTGTCTCGCTGTCGGCGAAAATCAAAAAGCCGACTTGGACCGCGTACGAAGTGAAGTAAAAAAGGATGGCCCTTGTTTCGGCCATCCTTTCGCTTTTTGCAAGGTTAAGAGCGATCATTGATTAAGTTGGCGACGAGCACGTACCGCTGCGGAGCAGGGCCGACGTAGCGGAACGGATAGCACGTGGAAACGGTGAGTGTCGCTTTCGGCTTTGGAACGATGACCGTCCGGTCGTCGGCGTCGACGATGCGCACTTTGCGCACTTTATAGGTGAATGTGCCGGCGGACGTACGGACGATCAAGATATCGCCTTGGCCGACTTCGCCAAGACGGCGGAAGACCGTGTCGCGATGGCCAGAAAGCACGCAGTTGTCCGCCTCTCCTGGCAGGACACTGCCGGCGTAATGGCCGACCCCTTTTTCCAACTCGTTTTCATCTGTACCGTGGTAAATCGCTAGGCTCATGTTGAGCTTCGGGATGATGAGTTCGCCGATTTGTTCGCCGATTTTGGGCTGTTTTGGGTAGAGTGAACTTTGGATTTGCATCGGCGCAGCGCCTGTTTGTCTCTCTATTTCAACAGACAGCGGTTTGACCGCCTCGAGGCCGTTTTTCCACTTCAAGCCGCTAACGGCGGCTACGGCGATTCCTGCTGCGATCAAGCTTGCTCCAAAAAAGCGCACGAGCCGTTTCCGGTTCATTTATTTCGCCTCGGCTCCTTGGCGGAAGCGGACAAGAAATGCGCCGGCACCGATTAAGGTCAAACCAAAAAGCATATAAGCGGCATACGGGGATGCCGTCTTCGGCAGTTTCGCTCCGGCTTCGGTCCGCTTCAGCGGTTTCGGCGGCGCCGATTTCACCACTTTTTCGATTTTCGCTGCCTGGCCGCTCTGTTGCAAGTCTTCGCCGATTTCATCGAATATGTCGGAGGCAAACATCTCTTCGGTCACGACAAAATCAGCCAGCAGCTCGCCTTCGGTGCTGTAAATTTCAACAAGCAAATCGTAGCCGTTCGCTGATTCCATTGTCAGCAGCGTCGACAGGCTGAGCGGCTTTTTCTCGCCACCGTTTGTCAAATAAAACTTCGCTTCCAGCTGAAATGTGGAAAGCAGGTCGGTCCATACATTGGCGATCTCAGCGATTTGCGTTGGCGATAACTCCGTAACGCTTGTAAAATCGTACGCACCGATCGCCTCAAGCCGTTGACCGATTTCTTCCATTTTCTCGGCGAATTGTGGATCTTCCATATTAAGCGATTCAAAATGGTGATAGAGCTTTTCCAACTCTGCGTCCGTCAAACCAAGCTCGTCTAAATCCGGAAGCAAGTAGTCGATGACGGCCTCCGACAGTTCCTCGACTGTCGCATAATTGTCAAGCGAATCGCCGTTTTTAGACAGCAGTTTTTCCAATTGCGTTTTCGTCATGCCAATTTCTTGTAAAAATTTGTTTAATGTTTCTTCGGTCAACGGCGTCAAATTTCGATAATAATCGACGATATCTTTCAGCTCGCCGATCGAGTGGTAATCGGCCAACGATTCGCCATGCCGATCAAGAAGGGCGATGAGCTCTTCCTTTGTCATTCCGCGTTCGTTTAGAAAGGCGGCCAACGTTTCATCCGTGATCGGAACGGAGTAATCTTTAAACAGTTCGATATATTCTTCCAGATCATTGTAAAATAAAAACACATCAGTAATGGCCTGTGACTCTTCCATTTCTCCATTGTCGATGAGCATTTGTCGAAGCTGTTGTTCGGTCAATCCGTGTTTGGCGAGCAACTGAGCTAAATTTTCTTCCGTGAGCGGCTCGCCGAACTCACGGCGCATTTCGTCCACGCTGTCAAACTCATCGAGCGAATAGCCTTCATAGTCCAAATAATTTTCCAGCTCTTCGACTGTGATCCCTGCTTCATTTAAATACTGCTCTAAAGCTGGATCGTTGCGTTCAATGGCGAACGCTGAAGCTGGCCATACAGTGGCTATGGATGCGGCCAAGGCAAAAGGAACGATGTTTTTCATGTCGTGACCTCCGTTTGTTTGTATATACGAATTCAGTATATAGGGACATGAAAGGGACGAAAATAGTGAAATATATGGAAATTTTTATATAGAACACCCTCCCTGTTTACATCTAATGTTTTCCACGTATGACTTTTTAGAGGCAACGTATGCTAACCGTTGAACGGGAGCTGTCGAGCAAAAGGAGGTGGAGGTACAATGGATCGCTTATTCCGTCTGTTCCGCGTTCAGCGCGGCCGCGGGTTGTGGAATCCATGGTTGGGGGGTGTTAGACGGCGAAGAAACCATAACGCCATTTGGACGCTCGTCAGTGTAAGCTTAGGAGCGGTGGCAGCCGCGATGTTGGGGGCGAGACAAGGGGGACGCATGGCGCCGATGACGCAAGGACCGATGCGAAACGTGATTCGCGGCCTCAACCGCTGGATGAGCCGGCGGATGGGAACGATGCAGCCTGCTGCGGCGGAGTTTGCCGAAGAAATGACTCCAGAGCGTCCGGGCAATCAGCAGGACAAATAACGGTTTTTTGCGTGTCCCACAAGCCGGCGGTATTGCGCTCGCCGGCTTTTTCTATGTCGCCTGGTTTGATGGTTCGTGCATATGGGCGACACGAACGCTGCAGTGAATGGACAAAATCATGGTGAAAAGGGGATTCAATAGTGCCAGCAGATGACGGAAAGAAACGGGTTGTGATGTTGGTGAACCGATTCATTGATGTATCCTGCTTCGGAGATCAATATAAAAGAATGGGTGTTATCACTTCTTGAAAGTGGAAACGACGGAATGAAACGTGGCGAGTTGGCGTAAGGGAGTGTACGGCAAAAACAAATGTGGGGAAACGAGTCAGACAGTGGAGCAACGTTGCTCTACTGTTTCAAGGCTTTTGAGGAAACCCGATGGGATGTAACGCGTCCCGTCGTTTTTTCTTGATCAAGACGACCGTTTCTGTTCCATATAATTCAAAAGCCATGAGCCACCTCGGGTCGAATGAAAGGGTACAATAAAGATTATAAATTTTCATTTTTTTCAGTCTAATGATTGACAACACGTTTGAATTTCCGTATTATTATGTTAAACTGACGATATTAAATAAAACATAATAATAAGAGGTGTCTAGCCGATGCCGGTACGCGGGGAGGTGCGCTGCGCGTTTTGCGGCTCAACGAACGTAGCGCCGCTATCGATGTTTGGGACCGCTCAGCTCGTTTCGCAATACTATTGCCATCAATGCAAAAGCGTGTTTGAGCGGGTGAGATGGAGAGACGATGCCAAGGAGGAAGGGGAAGCCACTGATGAGGATCAAGCAACATTATCCACTGTTTATTAACGGCCAGTATGTCGAGAGCAGCAACGGAGAAGTGTTTGAAACGGTCAATCCGGCGACAGAAGAAGTGATTGCGACCGTCGCCAAAGCGACGAAAGAAGATGTAGACCATGCCGTCGAGGCGGCGCGCACGGCGTTTGAATCGGGGAAATGGCCCAAAATGACGGGGGCGAAGCGGGCGCGCCTGTTGAATCAAATTGCCAACTTGATGAGAGAGCGATTCGATGACTTGGTGTATGCGGAAGTGCTAAACAGCGGTAAAACGGTTGATGCGGCCAAAGGACAAATTATGCAAGCGATTGAGGATTTTGAATTTTATGCGGCCGCGGCAATTACGTTACAAGGCGATGTCAACCAAGTGCCAAATGGCTTTTTCAACTACACGGTCAAAGAGCCAGTCGGTGTATGCGGTCAAATCATCCCGTGGAACTATCCGTTGATGATGGCGGCTTGGAAGCTCGCCCCAGCATTGGCGGCCGGATGCACGGTCGTGTTAAAGCCGGCAAGCTATACGCCGATCACCGCTTATATGTTGGCGGAAATTTGCCAAGAGGCCGGGGTTCCGGACGGCGTCGTCAATGTCATTGCTGGAAGCGGTTCCGAAATCGGCCCGTATATGACCGAACATCCTGGAATTGACAAAGTCGCCTTCACCGGGGAGACGGAAACGGGCAAGGATATTATGCGGCGCGCTTCGGAGACGTTGAAGCGGGTGACGCTGGAGCTTGGCGGGAAATCACCGAACATCGTGTTTGATGATTGCGATATCGAAGCGGCGGTCAACGGCTCGCTTTACGGCATTTTTTACAACACGGGGCAGTCGTGCGAAGCGCGTTCGCGGCTGTTTGTGCATGAAACCATTTACGATGAGTTTATGGAGAAATTGATTGAAAAAGCGTCCCGCATCCGCGTCGGCAACCCGTTTGAAAGAGGGGTGCATATGGGCGCGGTCATTTCGCGAAGCCATCAGCAAGTGATCGACAGCTATGTGAAGCTGGCGGTTGAGGAAGGCGGCGAAATTTTATACGGCGGGAAAATCCCGGAAGGTGAGGAGTTTGCAAAAGGCTATTGGTACATGCCGACAATTATCGGCAATGTAAGAAATGACATGCGGGTGGCGCAGGAAGAAATTTTCGGCCCGGTTGTCGTCGTCATGAAGTTTCACGATGAAGAAGAGGTCATCGAGCTGGCAAACGACACGATTTTTGGATTAGGATCAGCCGTTTGGACGAAAGACCACGGAAAAGCCCATCGCGTTGCCGCGCGCATCCGCGCTGGAATTGTCATGATCAACTCGCCGATTTCCGCTTTCCCAGGCACGCCGTTTGGTGGATACAAGCAGTCGGGATTTGGCCGCGAGCTGGCTCTTGAGACGTTGAACTTGTATACCGAGACCAAAAGCGTTGTTTCTTATATCGGCGCTAAACCGTTGAACCTATTTGGCATTTGATCACGCCGCCAGAGGTGTTGGACATTGGGCTGGTGAACCGGTTGTTTCTGCAGGCGGGAACGAGAGAGCGGACGCGGGAGTATGCACGCAAGCTCGCGAGTAAGCGTGACGTATACGGTCTCCAAACATCAACCTGGCGATCATGAACAGGAAAGAAATGCCGCTGAATGTGGCGATTCGCTACGAACAGGAGGCGCGAAACTTGCTGTTCCGCTCCGAAGACGCGAAAGAAGGGATGAGCGCCTTTTTGGAAAAACGCCAACCGAATTGGAAAGGAGTTCAATGATTCAGAGTGCATATCGGCCGTTTCGGCCGATATGTTTTTATGAAAACATAAATTTAGCGCTTGAAAGGGAAGGTGATTTCGTACCATAATAAAAGAAAAATTCAAAAAAAAGACAAGGTGTGAACAGCAGTGAAGCCGAGAGCGCTCATGTTTACGTTATTTGGGGAATATATTCAACATTATGGGAACGAAGTATGGATCGGAAGCTTGATCCAAATGATGTCCCACTTCGGCATTTCCGAGTCGTCCATCCGCGGAGCGGCGCTAAGGATGGTGCAACAGGGATTTTTTGAAGTGCGGAAAATCGGCAACAACAGCTATTATTCGTTGACGCCGAAAGGGAAACGGACGATGATGGACGGGTTCAACCGCGTCTATTCGCAGCGGAACTACAAGTGGGACGGCCAATGGCGGGTGTTGACGTACTCCGTTCCCGAAGAAAAACGGGAGCTGCGCAGCCAAATCCGCAAAGAATTAAGCTTGATGGGGTTTGGCCTCATCTCCCACGGGACGTGGGCGAGTCCGAATCCGATCGAACCGCAAGTGATGGAATGGGTTAAAGACTATCATTTGGAGCCGTACGTCATTTTGTTTACGGCGAGCTCCATCGTGTCGCACAACAACGAGCAAATCATCGAGCGCGGCTGGGATTTCCCGTACATCGCCAAGGAGTATGACCGGTTTATTGAAACGTACGAACGAAAGTACGAAGAGTTCCAACATCGGGCTTGGAACAATGAACTGACCGACCGCGAATGCTTCATTGAACGGACGAAGCTCGTGCATGAGTATCGGAGCTTTTTCTTTATCGATCCAGGATTCCCGAACGACTTGTTGCCTGATGATTGGAGCGGAACGAGAGCGCGGGAGCTGTTTTTCAATGTCCACCAGTTGCTCGCCATTCCGGCCATCCGTTATTTTGAAACATTGTTTGAGGCCGCACCGGATCGTGAGGTGACATTTAACCGCGATAAGGCGATTAATCCATTTATGGAAATGATTTAGGCGTCCAAAAAATAGGTTTTCGGATGTCGGCGCTTAGCATGTCCACTTAAGGGAGCGCGTGAACGGGGAAGAAAAAGATCAGGGGGAGGGGAAAAGGATGGCGCAGATTGAAATAGAAATGGTGGGAGATGGAATTTACCGTGTTCCGATCCCGGTTCCGTTTCCCATGAAGTATGTCTATTGTTACGTAGGTCGGGAAACGGATGGATGGAGCATCGTCGACGTCGGCTTTCGCGATCCTGAGGCGATTCGCGCCTGGGAAGCAGTGTTTCGGCAACTTGGAATCAAACCGCGGCACGTTCGCGCCATTTACATCACTCACTTTCATCCGGACCATTTTGGCTTGGCCGGGTGGATGCAACAGCAGACGGAGGCGCCTGTCTGGATCAGCGAGCCGGATTATGCGATGGCGGAACGAGTGTGGGGGGAAGAGAGCGTCCAGGCGTGCGAAGTGGGTGCCATGTTTCGCCGTCATGGCGTGCCGGATGAGTTGGTAACGGACATTGAGGAGAGCATGTGGAAGCTGTCGTTGCGCGTCAGCCCGTTTCCGGTGCTAACCGTTTTGGATCGTTCGGAAATTGTGCTGGGGCAGCGGCGATGGGCGGTCATCCCGGTCCCGGGGCACAGCGATGGATTGATCAGCTTTTATCAGCCGGAATCGCGCCAGTTGCTTGCATCGGACCATGTGCTTGATCGCATCACTCCGAACATTAGTGTATGGCCGGGCGCCCATCCGAACCCGCTCGAGCAATATTTTGCCTCGCTTCGCAAAGTGGAGGAACTGGAGGTGGATGTGGCTCTGCCTGCCCATGGCGCGGTCATTCGCCAATTTCGCGAGCGGATCGGTGATCTTTTCCGCCACCACGAACAACGGTTGCAAAAAATGAAAGCGCTAGCAGGAGCGGGGCGCACCGCCTATGAAGTCGCCCATTGTGTGTTCGGCCATAAGCCGTTGACGGCGCACCAATGGCGGTTTGCGGTGGCCGAGACGCTGGCGCATTTGGAATATTTGGTGTCTGTCGGCGAATTGCAAAAAGAGGAGCATCGACATACGATCATGTATCGACAATGACCGATGTCCAGCTGTTAGACAGCTGGCTTTTTTTTGCCTAGTTGTGCAACTAGTGAATCCATGAAAATTACACGAACGGAAAACAAATGTTGTATACTCTGAAAAACGACCGAATGGAACAAAGAGACAGAATAGACGGTTGATCAGCAGAAAAAAGGATTCCCAACTAAAAATAATTTTCCGATTTTTCTTATTTTTATGTTGACAACACTATTTACGCTGTATTAACATTATGCATATAATACGATAGTTAAAAAAACGTAATAAGGAGGGTGAGAATATGGATCAAGCAACGCTGCTAAAGGAAAAAGTTCAAAATGGATTTATCGTCGAAGGCATTGACGATATGAATGAAGAGTATTTAAACGCGTTGAAACAGACGCTGACGATCGTCGGCGACACCGAGTTGCTGAGCGTCCCGCCGCTGCTTACGGTGTACGATCAAGCGCCGACGTTAAACAGCAAAATCACAGCGCTGGCCATTATGCAGGATGAAATCGGCCATGCCCACATCGCCTATCGGCTGTTGAAAGATTTGGGCGAAGACGTCGATCAATTGCTCTATGAACGAGAGCCGCACTGCTGGAAAAATCCGTATGCTTTCGACTTCGAACTCTCAAACTGGATTGAACTTGGCGTCTTTAACGCCTTTTTCGATCGCGCGGGCTACACCCTTCTTGGCGATGCGTTCGAGCATACATCGTACGGGCCATGGAAGCGGGCGCTCGTCAAAGTGGACAAAGAGGAGCTGTTTCATCTTCGCAACGGCGAGATCATTATGAGAACAGCGATGCAGGATCCGAATTTGCGCGAAGAAGTGCAAAAAGCGGTTGACTGGATGTTTTTAATGGCGCTCGAGTTTTTCGGGGTCGAGGATCGGTTGAAAAGCCGCTCAGCGCAGCTGGAGTACCGCTTAAAAGGGCGGACGAATGACGAACTGCGGCAAAAATGGCTGTCAACGGCCGTTCCATTCTGCGAATCGATCGGCGTAAAAGTCCCAGCCCATTACGATGAGGAGCAACAAAAATACGTGCTCGATGTGCCGTTCCCGTGCAAGTTTGACCCGGTGAACAAAAAATGGCTGTTTGACCAGCCGGATACATGGGACAACGTCATCAAGCGATTTAAACATCGGGGCCCGAAAAATAAAGAGTTCGTGGAACGGATTCAACGCGGGGCGAAGGAACTCGAACAACTGCGAAAGGAAGCGGTGTGATGGACAAACGGAACACCGAAACGGAAAAGTATTGGCAAGCGCTGAAAGAAGTGATGGATCCGGAATTTCCGATCAGCGTCGTCGATATGGGGCTCATTTACCGCATTGAAAAAATGGATGACGAGCTCCATGTGACCATGACGTATACAGCGGTATCATGCGCTTGCATGGAGTGGATCGAGCAAGACATCCGCGATCGACTGCTCAAGGAAGAAGAGATTCGCGACGTGCATATTCACGTCGTTTGGGATCCACCGTGGACGGTCGACAGGATCAGTCCGGAAGGGCGCGAGAAATTGAAATATTGGGGGGTGAGCTCTACATGACAGCGGTCCAACAACGAAAAACGTTTGACATTTTCGCACGGGTGAAACGGGGCGACCAACTGTCCCACATCGGCACGGTGGAGGCGGAAAACGAGGAGTTGGCGAAAGTGTATGCTTCTTACACGTACGATGAGGAAGATTGGGCGGAAATGGTCGTTGTCGACCGCAGCGAGCTCATTTGGGTGAGAAAACCGAAGTGGCTATTTGCCTAAAAGGGGAGGAGGCGCAATGGAACAAAGGCAGTCTGCTGTGCATTCGCTGATTGAGTTGCTCGAAACGATCGCTGACAATAAATACGTTCTTGGCGACCGCCTCGTTGAGGTCGGGGTCAGCGGTCCGAATTTGGAAGCCACGCTGGCATCGATCGCGATGGCGCAAGGAGAGCTGGGACATGCGCGTTTGTTATACAACTGGTGTTTTGATTTGCGCGGTTTGAAAGGAAGAAAGCCGGAAATATACAGACAAACCGGAAAAGCGCTGGCCAGCGCCGTCAACGTGCATAACTGGATCACGCTCATCGCTGCACTATACGCAACAAACACCGCCATTGACGCTGTTTTGCAATCCGCACTTGATGCCAACCATCCTGCCATTGTATCGCGAATCCAGAAGTTGATCCGAGAACAACAAGATCATCTTGTATACGCCAAACATTGGGCTCAACAGCTCGTTCATGACCGCGGCGCTGTTCCGCATCGTTTCCGCGAAGCGTTGAACGCTGCAGCGAACGAGACGGCGGCTTGGTTAAAAAAGGTTGAAAGCAAGGAAGAGCTGCAGCAGGAAGGGTACTTGCCGAACGGAGTCAAACTCGTTGAACGGCTGCAGCAGGAATTGAAAACGGTTGCGGCTGAACCTTTCGTTCAGTTGAAATAACAACGGCACACAAGGAGGTGAGGAACAGACGGTATTCTTTCTCTCTCTTGAAGCGCAAGGGAAATGAACTTTTCAAAGCAATGTCTATCCGTCGTTGTCTGCGTGAAACAATCAAATCATTTTTGAAGGAAGGGGAATGAACAATGACAGCTGTAGAAACGAAAAAACAATATTTAACGGTTGTCAAAGAGGATGGGATTGCCGAGATTCACTTGCACATTAACAAATCGAACTCGTATGATTTGGAATTTTACAAAGAATTCAATGCAGCGATCGATGACATCCGCTTTGACCCAGACATCAAAGTCGTCATCGTCATGAGTGATGTGCCGAAGTTTTTCTCGGCCGGAGCGGATATCAACTTTTTGCGGTCGGCTGACCCGCGCTTTAAAACGCAATTTTGCCTGTTCTGCAATGAGACGCTCGACAAAATCGCGCGTTCGCCGCAAGTGTACATCGCCTGCTTAGAAGGGCATACGGTTGGCGGCGGGTTGGAGATGGCATTGGCGTGTGACTTGCGGTTTATGGGCGATGAAGCCGGAAAAATCGGGCTACCGGAAGTATCGCTTGGCGTATTGGCCGGAACGGGCGGGACGCAGCGGCTGGCACGGCTCATCGGTTATTCGCGGGCGCTCGATATGAACATTACGGGCGAAACGATCACGCCGCAGGAGGCATTGGAGATTGGGCTGGTCAACCGGGTGTTCCCGCAGGCGGAAACGAGAGAGCGGACGCGGGAGTATGCACGCAAGCTCGCGAATAGCGCGACGTACGCGGTCTCGAACATCAAGCTGGCGATCATGAATGGGAAAGAAATGCCGCTCAATGTGGCGATCCGCTATGAAGGGGAGCTGCAAAACTTGCTGTTCCGCTCCGAAGACGCGAAAGAAGGGCTGAGCGCCTTTTTGGAAAAACGCCAACCGAATTGGAAAGGCATTTAATGTGTGGTTAGCGGAGCCCTTATGAAGGGGCAGGTTCATCCTTTCGAGGGCTTCGCTGCCCAGTTGTTTGGCACGCCGATTTACCGGGCAGTTCAATTTCATGAGGAATGGGATGGTGAACGATGGAATTGCGCGGGTTCGGAAGGCTGTACAATGCGGCAGGGGTGTTTATTGACCATAACGTTCAGGGCGGATTGGGCGAGAAGACAGCCATTTATTATCGCGATGAGCAAATTTCTTACCGGGAATTGCAGGAAAAGGTGAACCAAACCGGCAATATGCTGAGGAGGCTTGGCTACCGGATAGAGGATCGGCTGGTGATGATCTGCCACGATACTCCCGAGTTTATCTATACGTTTTTTGGCGCCATCAAAATTGGAGCAGTGCCGATTCCAGTCAATACGATGATGCAGCCGTCAGATTACGAATATTTTTTAAACAACAGCCGTGCAAAAGGGTTGGTCATTCATGAAGACTTATGGGAGCGCCTTCAGTTGATTCGCGAGCGGTTCGCCTTTTTGCAAGATGTCATCGTCATTCATGAAAACGCTAACAGTTCCGTCGAGGGCACACTTTCCTTTCATCGGTTGCTCGCCTGCGCGGATCGGGAGCTGGCAGCGGCGCCGACGAACAAGGATGATGCGGCGTTTTGGCTGTTCAGTTCAGGAAGCACTGGGGATCCGAAAGGAATCATCCATTTGCAGCACGATATGGAATATGCGTTAAACACATACGCCAGACAAGTGCTGGAAATCAACGAAAATGACCGCTGTCTGTCGGCGTCGAAACTGTATTTTGCGTATGGCCTTGGCGGCGGAATGTATTTTCCGTTAGGCGTCGGCGCCTCGACCGTGCTTGTAAAAGAGCGGCCTGCGCCGGAGGTGATGTTTCAGGCGATTGAAACGTACAAGCCGACGATTTTTTTCGGCGTGCCGACGTTGTACGGCGCCATGATTGATTATGTCGAAAAAACGGGCCGGCGCTTTGATGTTAGCTCATTGCGTGTTTGCGTATCTGCTGGCGAAGCGTTGCCGCCATCGTTTTATTATAAATGGAAACAGCTGTTTGGGGTCGACATTTTAGACGGCATCGGTTCGACGGAAGCGTTGCACATTTTCATTTCCAACCGCATTGGCGACGTCAAACCGGGCAGCTCCGGAAAAGAAGTCCCGGGCTACGAAGTAAAAATCATTGATGGACAAGGGAATGAACTGCCCCCAAATGAAGTAGGCGACTTGATCATTCGCGGCGACTCGATCGCCCATGGATATTGGAACCTTCACGAGCAAAACAAGCAAAAATTCGTTGGGGAATGGCTGTATATCGGCGATAAATATTACCGCGACGAAGAAGGGTATTACTGGTATTGCGGGCGCTCCGATGACATGTTGAAGGTCGGCGGCATTTGGGTCTCCCCGATAGAGGTGGAAAACTGTCTGCTGCGGCATGACGACGTGTTGGAAGCGGCCGTGGTAGGCATGGAAAATGAAAACGGGTTGGTGGTTCCGAAAGCGTTCGTCGTGTTGAAAGACGGCGTTCCTCGTTCAGCCGAGAAGGAAGAAGAGCTCAAGCAATTTGCAAAGCAACATCTGGCCCACTATAAATACCCGCGCATCATCGAATTGATCGACGAACTCCCGAAAACAGCCACTGGAAAAATTCAGCGATTTAAACTGCGGCAACTATTGAAACAACGATGAGCGAGGCGAAAGGAACGATCGGCTATGAAGCAAAACGAGTTTCAGCTGTGCGTCAACTTTGGCGATACCGATGCAGCCGGCATCGTCTATTATCCGAACTATTTTAAATGGTTCGATATTGCCGGACATCAGTTTTTCCGTAGCATCGGGCTGCCGCCGGCGAAATTGATGAAAGAACAGAATATCATTTTGCCGTTGCTGGATGTTGGCTGCACGTTTGAGCGTCCATTGTATTACGACGACATTATTACGATTCGGACAACGGTGGAGGAGGTCAACCGCAAAACGATTAAACTGCGCCATGAAGTGTTTCGCAAAGAGGTGCGGACCGGCCACGGTTTTGAGTTAAGAGGATGGGTGAAAGAGGAGAACGGGCGCATGTTTGCCGTGCCGATTCCCGACGATGTCCGGCAGTTGTTGGAGGAAGACGGAGTAGGGGCATGTGTCCATATGAATCCGTTGCTGAATGCCTAATGAATGGGAAAGGAATGGGAAAGCCAAGTTCGCCTTGCTGCGTCTTGGCTTGCTTTTTCTCTAAGCTGAGGAAGGGGGAAAGGGCTTATGATTCGAACAGCGAAGCGGACGGAGTTGATTGAAGTGGCGCAAGGGCGCCGTCCGGCCGATATCGTCATTCAGGGTGGAACGGTAGCCAACGTCTATTCGGGCGAATTTTTGCGTCAAAACGTCGCCATTTATCAAGATGCAATTGCCTATGTCGGGGAAAACGAAGTTGCGATCGATGAACATACGATCGTCATCGACGCAGAGGGGATGTATGTTTCACCCGGATTCATCGAGCCTCACGCTCACCCATGGGTGATTTACAATCCCGTCAGCATGACGGCCAAAGTGTTGCCCCTCGGCACGACGACGACGGTGAACGACGACTTGTTTTTTTATTTGCACTTTGGCGTCGATGGCTTTCGGCAGATGATCGAAGATTTGCGGGCGCTGCCGGGCAATTTCTTTTGGCTCGTCCGTTTGGTGTCGCAAGCTGATTTTTCAGGGGAGCGTGATTGGTTCGACCCGCAGGAAATTCGAAAGCTGCTCGAGATGGATGAAGTCGTCGGGACGGCGGAAGTGACAAGATGGCCGCTGTTGTATCAAGGTGATCCTTTTTTAATCGATACGATTGAAGCAGCGAAACGTGCGAGAAAAGTCGTTGATGGCCACACGGCCGGCTGTTCGTATGAGAAACTCAACAGCATTGCCGCAAGCGGCGTCAGCGCCTGCCATGAAGCTATCACGGCTGAAGAGGCGCTCCATCGGCTGCGGCTCGGCCTATGGACGACGCTTCGTCATAGCTCGCTCCGCCCGGATTTCCCGGAAATCATCCGCTTGATCACAGAGAAAAAGGTCAGCACGCACCGAATCACGATGACAACAGACGGTCCGCATCCGGGTTTTATCGAGCGAGAAGGGTTTGTGGACGGGTTGGTTCGGAAGGCCGTGGAGCTCGGTGTGCCGCCGATGACCGCCCTGCAAATGGCGACCATCAACGCAGCGACATATTTGCGGCTTGATGATGACATCGGCGGCCTTGCTCCCGGAAAACTGGCTGATGTTCTTCTGCTTCCAGATTTGGTCACGTTCAAGCCGTCGCTTGTCATTTCCAAAGGAAGCATCGTTGCCCGCGACGGCAAGCTGCTCGCGTCGCTGCCAGCCATCGACTGGAATCGGTATGTGTCGAAAAAGCCGTTTTTGTTTGCGAAAGAGCGGCTTGAGGACGAGCATCTATACCGCTATCCGCATCCAGGGCCAAACAAGCCGGTGCCGGTCGCTTATTTCAAAAGCAACGTCATTACCGAGCGAAAAGACGTCCACCTTCCGTCCGTCAACGGTTATGCCGACCTTTCCAGACATCCAGGGCTGTTGTACGCTTCGTTGATCGCTCGCAATGGCCAATGGGTTGCGCAAGCCATTTTGGAACGGTTTGCCGTGGACATCGACGGCATGGCGTCCACGTACAACACAACGACAGAACTGCTTGTCATCGGCCGGAATCCGAAAGCGATGGCGGCAGCGGCGAAAAAAGTGTATGAGATGGGTGGCGGGATTGTCGTCGTGGATGACGGCAAGACAGTGGTGGAAATTCCGCTGCCGTTTACCGGCATGATGACCACTGACCATTCGTTTGGCACGGCCGTCCGTTTCCATGACGAACTGCTTGCAGTCCTCCAGAAACGTGGATTTCCTTTTCATGATATTTTGTATACGCTCTTGTTTTTAACGTGCGACTTTTTGCCAGGTCTTCGCCTCATCCCGTACGGTTTGTATGATGTGAAGAAAGGAGAGGTCGTCTTGCCGGCTAAACGGTTAGAGGAAAAAGTGGCGAAATAGCTAAGGAGCTGGCCGATCGTTGTCCATCGGTTTTGGCGAAAATTTGTCGCTCCAATGGGGCGATCACGGTGTATAATGGGGAGGTGTAGGTATAGCAAAGGCGAGCACACCCCTTCATGACCAGATTGGGAGATGAAACCAATGTGGCAATCGATCAACCGCCGGCTTGAGAAGGTGTTGCCGTTGCTGACGCCGGCGAGCGTGGCGATCGGTTTATGGCTGTCTAAAGAGTTGCACGATTATGCCGAACTTGTGCCGTGGCTGTTTGCGTTTATGACGTTTAGCGGCAGTTTGCGGCTGCGGTTGGCTGATTTGAAAGAGGCGTTCGTCCACCCTGGTCCGATCGCGGCGGCGTTATGTTTGCTTCACCTCGTCATCCCGCTTTGGGCGTTTGGGCTTGGGCATTTGTTTTTCGGCCACAATCGGCTGACGGTGATCGGCTTTGTGCTGGCCGCGGCCATTCCGACTGGGGTGACGAGCTTCATCTGGGTGTCGCTCGGACGGGGGAACTTGGCGTTGGCGCTGTCCGTCATTTTGATTGATACGTTTTTGTCGCCGGCTGTTGTGCCGCTGACGTTGCTGCTGTTTGTGGGAAGCGCGGTTGAGATCGATGTTTGGCAGATGATGCTCGGGTTGTTTTTTATGATCATTTTGCCGTCGCTAGGCGGCATGTTCGTGAGCGAACGGCTGTCCAATCAGGTAAATGAACGGCTTGCCATGGTATTGTCGCCGTTTTCCAAATTGGCGCTTGTCCTTGTTGTCATGATCAATAGCGCGGTTGTCGCTCCGTATTTTGGTCATGCTGACGCCCGCTTGGTTTTCATGGCGTTTCTCGTCTTCGTAATTGCGGGCTCCGGTTATTTCCTTTCTTGGATGGCGGCCCGCTGGCTGAAATTTGCCCCGCCGGACATCATTGCGTTGACGTTTACCGGCGGCATGCGCAACATCAGCGCCGGCGCGGTGCTGGCGATCACTTACTTTCCGCCGCCGGTGAGCGTGCCGGTTGTGCTTGGCATGCTGTTTCAGCAAGTGCTCGCGTCGATGTACCATCGCCTGCTGGACAAAACGTATCATTTGTCGTCGGGCCGTCAGGCGTCGTTTGTCGAAAGCGCCCGGTAGGCGGACAGCGGCGTCCGGCGAGGGAGCGAGGGGCCAAAAAGACTGCTCATCCGAGACCGGACGGGCATGGGCAGCAAGCCAAAGAAAGGCGTTGCCGGCGGCATCAGTTCGCGGATGGGCGATGGATCTGCTGCGGTGGAGGGACAGGGCTGAGCCGGCCTAGCGGCTTGGCGCATGTTCCCGTTCCGGTGAACGGATGAGGTGGTGGCGAAGAGGAAGGTTGAGTTCGACAATTCCTTCCACGACGAGCCGGGCGATTTCCTTCGCCCCTCGCTGGTGAAAGTGGGTGTTGTCGCTGATGCCGTTCGGGTAATTGGGATGTTCGCCCGGTGCGAGCCATAAAAACCACCGTTTCGTCCGCTCCGGACCGAGCTGTTCAAACCGTTTTCTGCTTTTTGCCGTCAAATCGATGACGGGAACGTGCTCTCTCTCCAAGCGCCTTCATGGCCGCAGGATAAAGTCCATGCGAGTTGAGCGCTCGTCCGTCGGCAGAAAAGCGCCGCCGCTCGACCGGAGTGATGAGGACAGGGGTTGCTCCTTTCGTGCGGGCGCCGTCAATATACTGTTTCAAATATGCCTGGTAGGTGGTGAACGGCTCGGTGTGGCGCTCCGGGGCGTTCACCGTTTCATCGTTATGACCAAACTGGATGAACAAGTAATCCCCTTTTTTCATCTCATGCAACAGGCGGGCCAACCGCCCCTCCTCGACAAAACTTTTCGCGCTTCGGCCGGAAGCGGCCATATTTTTGACGATCACGTTGTCATCAAACCAAGCGCCGAGCATTTCACCCCATCCGGCGCGCGGGGCGCGGGAGCGGGGAGCGGCGGCAACGGTCGAATCGCCCGCCAAGTAGATCGTTATGACGGCCCGTCCGCCCGTTTTGGATGCTTTTCCGTCCGTGTCCGGTTGGGCGATGAGGGCAACGCCGGCGGCGATGACAGCCAAGCAAAGGAATGCGGCTTTTTTTCTTCTCAATCGGATTCCTCCTATCCGGCAGCGGCTCGTCTTTTCGGTTTGTTCCCCCGTTATCGTTGCTCGCCGCCATGGCCTTTATGCGCCATTCGTGCTAGTCAACCGTTTGGAATCGGCGGTAAAAATGCCATATTATTGTAAGAAAAAGGGCGTAACCGGCAACTGAATACCAATGGCTCCATTCGGCCGTGTGGGTGAACAAGCCGTACATTTCGGCTTTGGCTTCCAATGCGGCCGCCAATGCCGCCAATGCAGCGATGAGCCCAATGCGCCCAAAGCGGCCAAGCCGCTCCATGAGGCCAAGAAAGAAGACGGCGCCAAGCGGAAGAACGACGGCCGTAAAGAAAATATCGATCGAAAAGACGGAGGGAAAGGGCCGTTTGGGGAACGTATACAGCCCTTTTTCAACCAAATATAAATCCAAGTACGTCCCAATCCATGAGGCGAGCAGCGCGGAAGCCACGTAGGCGCGACGGCGGCTAGCGCGCATGAAAGAAGGCGTGTTTGGCGATGATCGCCAGCTCCATTTTTTCGAGCGTTTCACAATAGGCATCCACAATCTCTCCATTCGTCGGTCGTTCCGGTTTTACAAGGTAGCCGACAACGTGCGGGTCGGTAAACCAATCGCCGGGTTCGGCTGCTTCATGGACGACGTTTTTCCACGCGTGACGAAGCTGTGGGCTGTACAGGCGCGGGGCGCCGGGAACGATTCGGCAATCGCGGATGCGGCGGCGGTACGGCTCCCGTGGGAACGATTCGCATACGTCGTTAAACAGCTGCGGCCAATAGTCTTTGCGCGAGCCGGTGTGCGGATGGCGCACCGCCCAGCGCACAGCGTTTTCCAATGTTTCTTCATCGTCAAACAAAATCGAGTACAACCGTTTGCCAAGCAAAATGCGTTCATGGAGCGACTCAAACTCGTGGAGTGTTTGGCCGATCAAGGCGGTGCCGCCCTGGCCATCGTCATGCGGAAATAAAATATGGTTGAAGTGAAGCAACTCTTGCAATTTAAATTCGAGGGTCCGAAAGACGGTTTGCCGGAACACAGGATGTTGGATGACCCGCTGTTCTAAGTAGCTTTGTTCATTAATAACCAAGGCGATCGCCAGTGTATACGGATCGCCGCGGTTCCAAAAATGGCGCCATACCGTTTCCATAAACGTTGAGACGCCAAGCCACGGCAATAAATAAAATAACGGCTCCCCCGCTTTTTGCTTTCCTCATACAACAAAAACTGTGGATAAATGTCTTGAAAAATGAGCCAATTGCCGCGCTCCAAAAAGGCGAAAAACGACTGCCGCTCGCCTTCCGAGAGCAGCCTCATGAGCAGTTCCCCTTTTAAGTCGGTCATATTCCAGCCGCCGTTGCGCGACACCATATGCCCTAAAAACGCCCAGTGGATTTCGCGATGGCGCAAGTAAAACGCAAGGTAAGCCGCTGTCCGGGTGACATTGTTTTCGTTTTGTTCCGCCGTCATCGCCTGGATGCGGCGGATGAGCTGCTGCTCTTTGGCTGTTAGATCGCGTTGTGATATCGTTGTTGCTCCTTTCTTTCTCTTTTTCTTCAGCTCCCGATAAAGATCAACGAGAGAAAGGGGAAGAGACGAGGTTTTTGATTTTCGGCAACGCATGATGAATCCCCCTCTTGGCGCATCGCGGGTTTGCGAATCGAATAAATATGGAAAGAAGCAGATTTTCGAAAAAGGAAGGCGATGAATAGTGACGGATGAACGAAGTGCGCTCATCGATGCGCTCAAACGGTCGCAAAGCGCCGACGGATCGTGGCGGTTTCCGTTTGAAACCGGTATTTCCACCGATGCCTATATGATCATTTTATTGCGGACGCTCGGAATCGATGATGAACCGTTGATTCAAGCGCTTGTCGAACGGATCGAAAGCCGACAGGAAGCGAACGGGGCGTGGAAGTTGTTTGCCGATGAAGGCGATGGCAACGTGACGGCGACAACCGAGGCGTATTATGCCTTGCTTTACTCTGGATATCGAAAAAAAATCGACTCGCACATGCAAAAGGCAAAAATGCGCATTTTGGAAATGGGCGGCCTAGAACGCGTCCACTTGTTTACGAAAGTGATGCTCGCATTGACTGGACAGCACCCGTGGCCAAGACGGTTTCCGTTGCCGCTTGAATTTTTCCTTCTTCCCCCGTCGTTTCCGCTCAATATGTATGACCTTTCCGTGTACGGAAGAGCGAACATGATTCCGCTTCTCGTCGCCGCGGAGCGACGGTACAGCCGGAGGACGGCGAAAAGCCCAGACTTGTCCGATTTGGTTGTTTCCCGCAACGACTGGCGGCTGCCTGAAAGCCGATCGCTATGGTCGTACATCAGGCGATCTCTCATCGGACTTCCGAACCAGCTGCATCATGCCGCCGAACAGCGCGCCGTCCGTTATATGTTTGATCATATTGAGCCGGACGGAACGCTGTACAGCTATTTCAGCTCGACGTTTTTGTTGATTTTTGCGCTGCTCGCGCTCGGCTATCCGAAAGATGATCCGTATATTCAGCGGGCTATCCGTGGTTTGCGTTCGTTTCGCACCGAGATCGACGGGCATGTGCATATGCAATATACCACCGCTTCCGTTTGGAACACGGCGTTGGCGAGCTATGCGCTGCAGGAAGCTGGCGTGCCGCCGACCGATCGGACGATTGAAAAAGCGAACCGCTATTTGTTGTCGCGCCAGCATATCCGCTATGGCGACTGGGCGGTGCACAACCCGTACGGTATACCGGGCGGCTGGGGATTTTCTGATGTGAATACGATGAACCCGGACGTTGACGATACGACCGCTGCGCTGCGCGCCATCCGCCAGGCGGCAGCGAAAGAGACGGCGTTTCGCCATGCATGGGATCGGGCGAATCGGTGGCTGTTTTCGATGCAAAACGATGACGGCGGGTTTGCGGCGTTTGAAAAGAACGTCGGCAAACGGTTTTGGTGGTATTTGCCGATCGAAGGAGCGGAATTTTTGTTGATGGACCCATCAACAGCCGATTTGACCGGCCGGGCGCTCGAATATTTCGGGACGTTCGCCGGGTTAACGAAAGACCACCTCGCCGTCGCCCGCGCCGTCAAGTGGCTGCTTGACCATCAA
This sequence comes from Geobacillus sp. JS12, assembly GCF_001592395.1. Lineage (NCBI taxonomy): Bacteria > Bacillati > Bacillota > Bacilli > Caryophanales > Anoxybacillaceae > Geobacillus > Geobacillus sp. JS12. The sequence continues at coordinate 1,567,348 of NZ_CP014749.1, read as the reverse complement.
GAAGCCGACGGTTCGTGGTATGGGCGCTGGGGGATTTGCTATGTGTATGGCACATGGGCGGCGGTGACGGGGCTTTCGGCTGTCGGCGTTCCAATCGATCACCCGGCGATGCAAAAAGCTGTTCATTGGCTTTTAAGCATCCAAAATGCTGATGGCGGCTGGGGGAATCGTGCAAAAGCGACGGAGCCAAGACGTATGTGCCGCTTGGCGCCAGCACGCCGGTCCATACCGCCTGGGCGCTTGATGCCCTCATCGCCGCCGCCAAACAGACGACCCCGGAAATGAAAGCCGGCTTTCGCTCCCTTATTCGCCTTCTTCGCCATCCGAGTTGGACGGCTTCGTATCCCGTTGGGCAAGGAATGGCCGGCGCCTTTTACATCCATTATCATAGCTACCGCTACATTTTTCCGCTGTTGGCGCTCGCCCACTATGAGCAAAAGTTCGGACCGTTTGTGGATTAGCCAACCGTCCGTACGAGGCGGTGATGGAACGCTGCCATGGCATAGTGCATCACCCTCTCGCTGTCAGCGAGAAACGAAATATGACGGCACAAACATGCGCTTTTCTCTTTCTCTCACAGAAAAACCCGACAATTGCCGGGATTGAATCAGTTGGTTGATATATATAGAATATTCAGGTAATTATGAACAAAAAGATTCCGTTTATGTGAGGGGAGGAGAAGGATAGGATGATGAAAGGCTGCCGGGTGATGGTTGTGTTGCTCGGATTATGCTTTGTGTTCGGCCTATCGGTCCCGGGAGGGCGGACGGAAGCGGCATCCCTACGCGCCAATGATGCGCCGATTGTGCTTCTCCATGGGTTTACCGGATGGGGACGAGAGGAAATGTTTGGATTCAAGTATTGGGGCGGCGTGCGCGGCGATATCGAACAATGGCTGAACGACAACGGTTATCGAACGTATACGCTGGCGGTCGGACCGCTCTCGAGCAACTGGGACCGGGCGTGTGAAGCGTATGCTCAGCTTGTCGGCGGGACGGTCGATTATGGGGCAGCCCATGCGGCAAAGCACGGCCATGCGCGGTTTGGCCGCACTTATCCCGGCCTGTTGCCGGAATTGAAAAGGGGTGGCCGCATCCATATCATCGCCCACAGCCAAGGGGGGCAGACGGCCCGCATGCTTGTCTCGCTCCTAGAGAACGGAAGCCAAGAAGAGCGGGAGTACGCCAAGGCGCACAACGTGTCGTTGTCACCGTTGTTTGAAGGTGGACATCATTTTGTGTTGAGTGTGACGACCATCGCCACTCCTCATGACGGGACAACGCTTGTCAACATGGTTGATTTCACCGATCGCTTTTTTGACTTGCAAAAAGCGGTGTTGGAAGCGGCGGCTGTCGCCAGCAACGTGCCGTACACGAGTCAAGTATACGATTTTAAGCTCGACCAATGGGGACTGCGCCGTCAGCCGGGCGAATCGTTCGACCATTATTTTGAACGGCTCAAGCGCTCCCCTGTCTGGACATCGACCGATACCGCCCGCTACGATTTATCCGTTTCCGGAGCTGAGAAGTTGAATCAATGGGTGCAAGCAAGCCCGAATACGTATTATTTGAGTTTCTCTACAGAACGGACGTATCGCGGAGCGCTCACAGGCAACTATTATCCCGAACTGGGGATGAATGCATTCAGCGCGGTCGTATGCGCTCCGTTTCTCGGTTCGTACCGCAATCCGACGCTTGGCATTGACAGTCATTGGCTTGAGAACGACGGCATTGTCAATACCATTTCGATGAACGGTCCGAAGCGTGGATCAAACGATCGGATCGTGCCGTATGACGGGACGTTGAAAAAAGGGGTTTGGAATGATATGGGAACGTACAATGTCGACCATTTGGAAATCATCGGCGTTGACCCGAATCCGTCATTTGATATTCGCGCCTTTTATTTGCGGCTTGCCGAGCAGTTGGCGAGCTTGCAGCCTTAAAACGAGTATTTTGCAAAAAAGCCATCTCGATCGGATGGCTCTTTTTATGGAAAAGTTCCATGGGCAGCGCGCTTTGCCCTCCACCCGGGGATGAAATTCACGCGTCAGTCCTGCATGTTCACGGAAAAGTCTCATGGGCGACTCGCTCCCCTAAACCCGGGGATGAAAATGACTATCAAGAAGTATGCATGTTCACGGAAAAGGTCCATGGGCAACGGTTTGCCCTCTACCCAAGGATAAAAATGACCCATCCCAGCACGTGCATTTTCACAGAAGCGCATTATGTTGTATGACGGCCGCGGATGTCCGATGGTATAATAAGGGTAAAGCAAGCGGATGGGGGAATGGACGTGAAGCCGCCCGAGCGGCAAAAGGAACGGTATACGTATCAAGATTATGTCAAGTGGGACGGACGGTGGGAGCTGATCAACGGCGTGCCCTACAACATGGCACCGGCCCCTTCATTTGTCCACCAGTTTATCGTCGGTGAATTGTATGTCGCTTTGCGGGCATTTTTTCGTGAAAAAGGATGCACGGTTGTCATGGCGCCATTTGATGTACGCCTTGATGAACAGGCGGACTATGAACAGGCGAAGCATGTCGTGCAGCCAGATATCTCCGTCATTTGCGATCAAAGCAAAATGGGCAGCCGAGGCTGCGATGGTCCGCATGACTTGGTAGTGGAAGTGCTTTCGCCAAGTACAGCGTTGAAAGATCGGAACGAAAAGTATATGTTGTACGAACAGTTTGGCGTCAAGGAGTATTGGATCGTCGATCCGCTGCATCGAACGGTGGAAGTGTACGGCCGCGGTGAGAAAGGGTACGAGAAGCGGAGCGTCTTTGGCGAAGGCGACATGCTTGCCTCATTTTTGTTTGTGGAGTTGTCCATTCCGTTGACTGACGTATTTCAAAATATCGGGAGCGAGGGGTAAAGATGCGGCTGACAGAAGCGGAAGTGCAAGAGTTGCTTGAAAAAGCGGACGGCTGGAAGCTGGCCGATGAGCGGTGGATTGTGAAAAAATACCGTTTTCAAGACTACTTGCAAGGAATCGAGTTTGTCCGGCGAATCGCCGCGATTTCGGAAGACGCCAACCACCACCCATTCATTTCGATCGACTACAAGCTCATCACCGTGAAACTGTCCTCATGGCGGGCGAAAGGGCTGACGAAGCTCGATTTTGACTTGGCGAAGCAGTATGATGAGGTGTATAACCAGATGAAGCAGGGTGGAGGGGAATAATGGAAAAGCGAGTGGCACTCATCACGGGAGCCGCGCGGGGATTGGCTATGAAGTGGCGAAAACGTTGGCGGAACATGGTGCAAACGTGGTGCTCGTTGATTTGCGCCAGGAAGAAGTCGAGCAAGCTGCTCAGTCGCTTCGGGAGTTGGGCTATGAAGCGGTCGGCGTGAAATGTGATGTGACGGTTGAACAAGAGGTGAAGCAAGCGATCAACGAGGCCGTCAGTCGTTGGGGGCGCCTTGATGTTGTCGTGAACAACGCCGGATTGCAACATGTGGCGAACATCGAGGATTTCCCGACGGAAAAATTTGAACAGCTCATTCGCGTCATGCTTGTCGGCCCATTTTTGGCCATCAAGCATGCGTTTCCCATTATGAAACAACAGCGCTACGGCCGCATCATCAATATGGCGTCGATCAACGGGCTCGTCGGGTTTGCCGGCAAAGCGGCGTACAACAGCGCGAAGCACGGGGTGATTGGCTTAACGAAAGTGGCGGCGTTAGAAGGGGCGCCATACGGCATTACGGTGAACGCCCTTTGCCCGGGCTATGTGGACACTGAACTCGTCCGCGGCCAGCTCGCGGATTTGGCGGCGACAAGAAACGTGCCGCTTGAAAAAGTGCTGGAGGAAGTGATTTACCCGCTTGTGCCGCAGCGGCGGCTGCTGTCGGTTGAAGAGGTGGCCCATTATGTCCTCTTTTTGGCGGGCGAACAAGCTAAAGGCGTCACCGGCCAGGCGGTCGTGATCGATGGCGGGTATACGGCGCAATGAAGCGCAATAAGCCCTTAGCCTCGCAAAAGGCTAAGGGCTTGTTGCTTGGTCGTTCAGCTAAGAGAGAATTCAAAGCTCGCGAGGATTTTGACTTCTTTCCCGACGAGGAATCCGCCAGTTTCGAGCGCGACGTTCCATACCAACCCGTAGTCTTCGCGGTTGATCGTTCCTTCGACATCAAAACCGACCGAGATGCCGCCGGTGAGCGGGTTTTTCACTTGGCCGTTGTACTCGACTTTGAACGTTTCCGTTCGCGTCACGCCGCGGATCGTCAGCTTCCCGGTCACTTCATATTCCGTGTCGGACAGCTTGCGCACCGATTCGCTGACAAAGGTGATCGTTGGATGGTTTTCGACATCGAAAAAGTCGGCCGAGCGGAGATGATTGTCGCGGTCGGCGTTTTTCGTATCGATCGAGGCGGCGTCAATCGTCGCTTTCACTTTCAGCGACTCGAGTTCGTTGATGTCGCCTTCGACCTCAACGTCAAAGTTGGTGAATTCCCCTTTCGCTTTGGAGATCATCATATGTCTCACTTGGAAGGCGACAGAGCTGTGCGCTTTGTCGAGTTGAAAGGTCGTCATCGTTCTCCTCCTCTTGTTCACGTAATGATCACATCATTATCATAGCAAACATATATCTCGAATTCAAATATTTTTTATTAAAGTTTTTATTGGCGTGGAGAACAGACGCCCATCCATGATAAGATGAAGATGAAACGGTGGACGGAAAGGGAGAAAAAGATGAATGAACTTGGCATTTTAGCGAAAATTGAACAGCAAATGGAACGGTTTTCACCGGCGGAAAAAAAGGTAGCCGCCTACATTCTCGATCATGCCGAGCTCGTGCCAAATATGACGACGAAGGATTTGGCTCAGGCGGCTGACACAAGTGAAGCGAGCGTCGTTCGTTTTGTCTCATTCGTCGCTAGTGAAGAGAGGCGCAGTTGGCTGTTGGCATGGCGACGGAAAAAAAGATTGACCTGTTCTCAAGGCAGCATCATCATGATTGAGAAGGCTGGTGATTGAAAAGGAAGCGCAGCTTCATCATACCTCGTTTCAAATTGGGAAACCTTATAAAACGTTGTTCTTCTTCGCATCCGAGGATCGCCGATTGAAAAGAAATAGCTATTTTTTACCAGCCTTTTAGACGCGCTTCAGCTCGAGAAAAAAAGCCGTTAAAAACTTCCGCACATTCATCCGGCATTCCGTCTCCATTTGGCCGCGCTCGAGTTCATTCATCCGCCGGCGGATGTCACCGAAATCAAACAGCCTAGGTGCGAAATGCTCAAACGTCGGGTTCGTGTAGTCAGTCAGGCCGAGGGAAGCGAGATGGGTGAACGCCTGCAGGACGAGGCGGCGGATGCGCTGTTCCATCGCCCGCGCTTCCTTGGCGGTTTCGCCAGGGGACAGGCCGTATTCCCGCTCGACGAGTTCTGCATACAGTTCTTTCAGCGGCGGCAGTTCACGGACGGGAAGGCCTTTTGCTTCTTGCTCGGCCAACCAGCGCACAACAAGAAGCACATCCGCGCTGCCCGCTTCGCCAGCGACCCCGAGAAGAAGGAGAAGCTGCTCAGCCTGCTGTTCCATGGCGGACGGCTTGGAAACGGCGGTGTCAGCCGTTTGCGGCTCAAGCCCTTTGAGCACTTGACGGATTGACTCGAGCGAGCGGACGGCGGAGAGATGATCGGCGACGCGTTTCAGCACGGACAGCACTTCATAGCGGTTGATCGGTTTTTGAATGTACGTGTCAATGCCATGCAAATAGGCTTGGCCGATCATTTCTTTGTTTTCCACTTGCGAGATCATGATGAATGTCCCCGGAAATCCTTCTTGGCGCAGCGCTTTGATCGTCTGAATTCCGTCGCGCCCCGGCATTAACAAGTCAATGAGCACGACGTCTACGTGAAGCAAGTCGGCCGCGCGGACGTTTAGCCCATCTTCTGCACAGCCGACCACCTCGCCGAGCCCGGATTCATGAATCAATTTTTCAAGCATCTTTCTCACAACAGGGTCATCTTCGATTAGAAAAAAACGGAGCCCCATCTTCCTGTTCTCTCCCTTCCTTGACTTGCCTATATGACGGCATTTCCTTGCCGATCAGCGTTGCGATCGGAGAACATTTCGGCGGCGGACGGTGTGTCTTGCAGGAGGCGGGCTGTCGGCACGGCAAGACGAAACACCGTCTGCCCCGGCTCGCTTTTGACAAGCTGGAGATGCCCCCAAGTGTTTGGGCGATATCGCGCGCATGGGTAAGACCGATGCCTGTTGACGGATTGCCTTGGCGGTCGTATTTCGTTGTAAATCCGGGCTGGAAAATCCAGGCGATGTCATCAGCCGCAATGCCGGGGCCGGTGTCTTCCACTTCGATGATCAGCTCGCTTCCGCGGAGACGCGCATGCAAGGTGACGTCGCCTGCCTTCTCAATGGCTTCGACGGCATTGGATACTAAGTTGTTGAGCACGGAAAGAAGCGGATACAGCTGATCGGTCATAAGATCGATATGGCCGTTGTACGAAAAGGTGATCGTTTTTCCGGATAAGTTGGCGTATTTTTCATTGGCGCGAATGACCATGGCGCACAGTTCGGCGATCGGCACGCGTCCGCGCACCGATTGGCGGCCGATGAGCTTAGACAGGCCGGCGAAAATACGTTGCATATCTTTTTTCGTCTCGTGAATATGTTCGGCAAGCTCCAGGGCGACGCGCGGTTCAACGTGTTTTCGTTCGATCAGCCGCGAGTAAAGGTCATAGCTTTGGCGCGTCATGTCTTCCATGAGAGCCATTGATTTTTGCAAGTAAAACATTTCTTCGTATAATCCGCTGCTCACCATCATGAGCCGCTCGAGTTCTTGCTTTCTCGCTTCAGCGAGTGAACGGACATGCTTTGTCACCCACATATTGTAAACGCCAATCACGCAAAAACTGCGCAAAATGGCGAACAACCATAAGACGATGATCGTTTGGCCGCTTAGGGCAAACGGCTCGCCCATCCCATATCGGATCGCTAGTTCACAGGTGTTCGCCAAAAAGTCGAGCGCTGCTCCAACCGTTCCAGCCCGAATCGGTGCGGCCATTCGTTGGCGAAACCGAACAGCAGCCGCCATCATGGAAAAGCTGATATAATACCCCGCTGCCGGGAGATGGGTCAGCAGACTCTCAGAAATCGACATTTCTCCGGTCAACGAGTCCAGAAAGACACGAAACCCAACGACCGCTGCTCCGGTGCTTGCGCCGATGACAAGCGGTGAAAGGGAGCGAAAGGCGACAAGCCCGAGAAAAAAGACGGCGCTGCCGAGTGAGACGCGAAACGGGCTGTCAAACGGGTTCATTTTCATTTCACCGAGAAACGCAGCAGCCGAAAGCAAAAGCAAAAGAAGCCAAAGCGGTTCTTTTTTCGCTGGTGTCAGTGGACGTCACCGCCTTTGTGAAAGTCGTGAACGAATCTCCAATTCTATTATATAACAGGAAAGCGAAAACAACGGATGATTTTCGTGAAAAAATCTTCATTCCCCTTTTGGCGCCTCAACGAGTGATGGAAATGAACGCTCAAGGAGCGAGCGGTGCAGCGAATGGCAAGAAAAAACCGTATGCCCCAGCTAAAAAAGGGGATACGGTTTCCTTATCGCTGGCGGTATTCCAACCGGCGCGAAACGAGCGACAGCGAATAGTTGACGATAAAGTACATGAACGCCACGAGGATGAAAATTGGGATGACAAAATTGACGTTGCGGCCGTTAATGATTTGCGCATGGTTCATCAATTCCGGCAACGAAATGACAATGGCCAGCGACGTATCTTTCAATAAGGAAATAAACTGGCTGACGATCGGCGGCACCATGCGCCGCAATGCTTGCGGCAAAATGATGTACCATAGCGTCTGCCCATACGTGAGCCCTGATGAACGGGCTGCTTCGATTTGCCCTTTATCGATCGACTGCAGGCCGCTGCGGACGATTTCCGACAGCATGGCCGATTCAAAAATGACCAAGGCCGAAATGGCGGCATATAGTTTATCCAGCTTTAATCCAACTTCCGGAAGGGCGAAATACGTAAAGAAAATGATTAATAACAGCGGCAAATTCCGGATCGTTTCGACCAGCACGGCGAGCAATTGGGAAAGCACCGGAATTTTCGTATAGCGAATGACCCCGATGATAATGCCAAAGACAAAACTCAACACAATCGAAATGAACGCCACTTCCAATGTGACGAGAAACCCTTGAAGCAAAAACTTCAAATGGGCGGGCGCGTAAGCACCGGCAAAATCCATCATTTGGCCTCCTTTCCTACCGCGCCTTGAGCAACCGGCGCTCTAAGTAGCCGACGCCAAGGCTGAGCGGGATCGTTAAGACGAGGTAAAACAAGGCGACGAAAATATAAACGTCAAAGGTGACGAACGTTTTCGAGGAAATCAAGTCGCCGTAATACATTAAATCCAATCCGGCGATGACGCCAAGCACCGAAGAGTTTTTCACCAAGTTGATGAACTGGTTGCCAAGCGGCGGAATGACGATTTTCACCGCCTGCGGCAAGATGACGTAACGCATCGCCTGTAAGTAGGTCAACCCGGAGGAACGCGCCGCTTCCATTTGTCCTTTCGGAACGGCTTGAATGCCCGAGCGGATCGCTTCGGCGATAAAAGCAGCGGTATACACCATCAGTCCGAGCGTTCCGGCGGTAAACGAGTCAAAGCGAATGCCGACGGCGGGCAAGCCCATAAAAAAAACGAACACGATCAACACAAGCGGGATGTTGCGGATAAATTCCACGTACGCCGTTCCGATCCAATTGAGCGGGCGAATCGGCGCGATGCGGAAAATGGCGATGAAGGTCCCTAAAGCCAAGCTGCCGATCAGCGCCAGCACGCTGGCCTTGATCGTATGGCCAAACCCTTGCATATACAAATCCCAATGTTCAACTAAAATAGAATAGCGCAACAAGGCTAAACGCCTCCTTTCCTCGCTGACTCATGGCCTGTCCTTTGGGCAAACAGGTGGGCGGATATGTTCCGCCCACCGTTTCGCCTGTTATTGTTGCGGCTTTTTGCCGATCCATTTTTCGTAGATCTTATCGTATTCGCCGTTTTCTTTAATTTCTTTTAAGTATTCGTTGATGACTTGCAGCAGTTCTTTGTCTCCTTTGCGGACGGCGATGCCGTACGGTTCTTCGGTGAACGTTTCATCCAGGACGCGATAGTTCGGATCTTGTTTCGCCATGCCCCAAAGCAGCGCGTTGTCGGTTGTGAGCGCATCGCCTTGGCCGGCTTTCAATGCGGTAAACGCCTCCGCGTAGTTTTCAAATTCAAGCACGTTGACTTGCGGCGCGACTTTGCGGATGTTTTCCGCCGATGTCGATCCTTTCGCTGTCAAGACCGTCATGCCTTTTTTCAAGTCTTTCACGCTGTTGATCGGGCTGTCTTTTTTCACAAGCAGCGATTGGCCTGCCATAAAGTACACATCCGAGAAATCGACTTCTTTTTTCCGTTCCTCGGTGATCGTCATCGTGGCGATAATAGCATCAATTTCCCCGTTGTTCAACATCGGGATGCGCGTTTTGGACGTCACTTCTTTCAATTCAATTTTGTTTTCATCACCGAGAATTTTTTTCGCCAGCCCTTTGGCAATATCAATGTCAAATCCTTCGACTTTGCCCGTTTCCGGGTTTTTCAACCCGAATAAGTTTAGATCGTATTTGACGCCAACAACAAGCTTGCCGCGTTGTTTAATTTTTTCAAGCGTATTGGCCGCTTCCGTTTTTTCTGACGATGTTCCGCCTTCCCCTTTGTCCGTCGTGCTGCAGCCCGTCAACGCGACAGCGCTCAATAAGGCCGTCAAGGCGACGGCGATCCACCATTTCCATGTTTTCTTTTTCATGAACAAAACCCCCTTTGATTGACCGGAATTAATGGTTTAGAATGCGGCTTAAAAACACGCGCGCCCGCTCCTCTTTCGGCGCCGCGAAAAACTCCTCAGGCGGCGCTTCCTCTAAAATGCGCCCTTGATCCATAAAGACGATGCGGTCGGCCACCTCGCGGGCAAACCCCATTTCGTGGGTGACGACAACCATCGTCATCCCTTCTTTCGCCAGCTGCTTCATGACATCGAGCACCTCGCCGATCGTTTCCGGGTCCAGCGCCGATGTCGGCTCGTCAAACAGCATGATTTTCGGTTTCATCGCCAATCCGCGGGCGATGGCGACGCGCTGCTGCTGGCCGCCGGACAGCGCGGACGGATAGGCGTTCGCTTTGTCTGGGATTCCGACTTTTTCTAAGTAATACATGGCGATTTCATTCGCCTCTTTTTCGGACATGCCGAGCACTTTGCGCGGCGCCAACGTGATGTTTTGCAAAACAGTCATGTGCGGGTATAGGTTGAAATGTTGAAACACCATGCCGATATTGCGCCGCAGTTCGTTAATGTTGACGCCTTTGTCGTTCACTTTGACGCCGTCCACGATCAATTCGCCGCTTGAGATCGTCTCGAGCCGGTTGATGCAGCGCACGAGCGTGCTTTTGCCCGAGCCGGATGGCCCGATGATGACGACGACTTCCCCTTGGTTGATCGTCAAGTTAATGTCTTTCAACACATGAAAATCGCCGTAGTATTTGTTGACTTGGTGGAAATAAATCAATAGCCCCCCTCCTTTGTGACAAATTTGTGAATGTTTTTCGAATTGATTGTAAATGCGCATCTACGAAAATCTACGGAAATCTACAAAAATTTTTGTTTTTCTGATGTGAAACTTGAAGAAGAACTGACTGCCCTTGCGGCTGTAGGTCGGATTCGGCGCCGTTTTGGCCCGTTTTCTCAGACATTACATGTTTTTTGAATAGTGAGGCAAATATCTTTGCAAATAAACAGCCAAGGATTATAATTAGGACATGAAGAATTTGGAATTGATTGCCGTCAAAAGGAGAGGGGGGCGAAGGTGAAGTATCGAAAACTCGGCCGCACGGGGCTGAAAGTTAGTGAGATTAGTTTAGGCAGCTGGCTTACATATGGAAATTCAGTGGAAAAAGAAACCGCGATCCGCGTCATTGACAAGGCGTACGAACTTGGCATCAACTCGTTTGACACGGCGAACGTCTACGCGCGCGGGGAAGCGGAAAAAATCGTCGGCGAGGCGCTGCGCAAATATCCGCGCGAATCGTATGTCATCGCGACGAAAGTGTTTTGGCCGATGGGCGATGGTCCGAACGACCGCGGCCTGTCGCGCAAGCATGTGTTTGAGCAGCTCCATGCGAGCTTAAAGCGGCTGCAACTGGATTATGTCGATATCTACTACTGCCACCGCTATGACAAAGAAACGCCGGTCGATGAGACGTTGCGCACGATCGACGACCTCGTCCGCCAAGGAAAAGTGCTGTATGTCGGCGTGAGCGAATGGACGGCCCAACAAATTCAAGAGGCGCTCGGCGTGGCCGACCGCTACCTGCTCGATCGGATCGTCGTCAACCAGCCGCAGTACAACATGTTTCACCGTTATATTGAAAAGGAAGTCATCCCGGTGTGCGAACAAAACGGCATCAGTCAAATCGTCTTCTCGCCGCTCGCCCAAGGGGTGCTGACCGGCAAATACAAACGAGGTCAAGCGTTGCCGGCGGACAGCCGCGCCGCTGATCCAAGAGCGAATACGTTTATTCAAGGATTGCTCAATGACGAAGTGTTAACGAAAGTGGAACAACTCGAAAAAATCGCGGCTGAGCTTGGCATTACGTTGTCCCAGCTCGCCCTCGCCTGGGTGCTGCGCCAGCCGAACGTCGCCAGCGCCTTAATCGGCGCCAGCCGCCCGGAACAAGTCGAAGAGAACGTCAAAGCGGTCGATGTCGTGCTCAGCGAAGATGTGTTGGAGAAAATTGAGGGGATTTTGGCGTAGCAGGCCAACGAGCCGTTCTCCCGAAGATGAGGTTTGGGTCGGGAGGATGGCATTTTTTATGGCTGTTAATTGTGTTCAGGAGGACTTTTATTTTCCTTTGTTGAAATAAACAGCGCCATTGTACAGAAATAAGGGCAAATTTCATTTTTTATATTGACTGTTCGGAAAATTTTGATTAACATAAAAATATCAGGCCTGATGAACTACATTGATAAACTTCGTTTTATAATATAAAACATAATCAATTAGACGCCTTTTAATTTTTTCGCTGTTTTCAAAACCGAGTTCTACTATATCAAACCGCACGATGTTAGTTTTTTAAACAGGTATCTTCCAACGTTTAGAAACGGGTTCAGAAACTTGCTTTTTGAAAGCACTTTCTGAAAGCGCTTAATATCTGGCTTAATAGTAGTTAACCCTCATATTTTTCTCTAATAAAAACAGTGTTGCAAAAGGAGTTGATGGTATCATGAGACGAATGGCAGTTTTTTCGGCAATCTTATCCTTGTTGCTTCTGCTGCTTTCCGGCTGCGGGAGCTCCGGATCCAAATCAACGGTCGGAGGGAAAACAGGTGGAACTAGGGTAATCAAGGTGGCCAATTATTTTGCCGAAAGTCACCCACAAAATGTTGCGTTGCGTGAAAAGTTTAAAAAGATCGTTGAGGAGAAATCCGGCGGCAGTCTTAAGGTCGAGATTTATCCCAATAGTGCTTTAGGTGCAGAGCAAGAGTTTTACAACGGTGTTCGCAATGGCACGATTGAGATGGGGATTCCGGGGTTGATTATGCAAAATGACATCCCTAAAATGGGAGTTCCTGAATGGCCGTTCTTATTCAAAGATTTTGAACATGTGAAAAAAGTGTTGAATGGTCCGATCGGAAAAGAAATTACTGCAGAGCTTGAGGCGAAACATGGTGTTGTTCCGCTGGCGTGGAGTGCAAATGGGTTCCGGATGTTTTCTTCAAATAGAACGATCGACTCAATCGACGATTTTAAAGGATTGCGCCTGCGGATGCCTAATATCCCCAACTATATTACGATTGGAAAATTGTTGGGAGCTAACGTGACCCCATTGCCGATTTCGGAAGTGTTCACTGCTTTAGAGCAAAAAGTGGTAGACGGGCAAGACAACCCAATTGCGACATTGCGGGCTTCCGGGTGGTACGAAGTTCAAACAGATGTATTGGAGTCAAAGCATATGTTTAGCCCGAATGTGTATGTGGTCAATAAAAAGTTTTGGGACAGTTTGACGGACGAACAACGGAAAATTATTCAAGAAGCAGCTAAAGAGGCAGCCAACTATGAATTTGAACTGATGGAAAAGAGCTACGAGGAAGACAAGAAGTTTTTGCAAGAACATGGGATTAAATTCACCACTCCTAGCGATGAGTTTGTGAAGCAAATGGAAAAAGCTGTGCAGCCGCTATATGACGAGCTGTTCAAAAAATATGACTGGGCTGAAGACTTGTATAAGAGAATCAAAGCAGAGGCGGAATAAGATAAGCCAAAAGTCAAAAGGGTGATGGAATTGTTCAAAAAGGCAGGGAAATTTTTGGATGGTGCTCTGAATGTATTGATGGCCGCGACGCTTGCTTTCATGTGCATTTTGGTATTCGGCAACGTCGTGCTCCGCTATGGGTTTAACTCCGGCATCACCTGGTCGGAAGAAATGTCGCGCTTTCTCTTCATTTGGATGTCGTTTCTTGGAGCCATTGGCGCTTTAAAAGACAACGACCACTTAGGCGTCGACACGCTGCTTAGGAAACTGCCGCCCCGAGCCAAACAGGTGGTTTTTGTCATCAGCAATGCCATTGTACTCTATGTGCTCTACCTGCTTCTTGATGGGAGTTGGAAAATTACGCTCAGCAGCATCGGGAGCCGGGCCCCGGCCACCGGTCTGCCGATGGCGTTCATCTACGGGACCGGGCTTGTTGTGAGCATCGGCATGGGCCTCATCATTTTGTATCATTTGTATCAGGCGCTGTTTCGCCCCGGAGCGATTGATGAGCTGACGAAAATGAAAGAATCAGAAGAAATCATCACTGCCTCTCCACACGAAACGACAGAGGTGTCGATCGAACGAAAGCAAGGCGCTGCTGGAGGTGAGCGGTAAATGGCGTTGGTCGTCTTTATCGGATCGCTGCTAGGAGTCATGGCGCTTGGGATGCCGATCGCGTTTGCGCTCTTGGTCAGCGGCGTCGCGCTGATGTTTTATTTGGATATTTTTGATACGCAAATCATTGCGCAAAACTTGATCAGCGGCGCGGACAGCTTTCCGCTGATGGCGATTCCGTTCTTTATGCTGGCCGGGGAGCTCATGAACGCCGGCGGCATTTCGCGGCGGATCATCCGCTTTGCGATGGCGCTTGTCGGCCATATCCGCGGCGGGCTCGGGTATGTGGCGATCATCGCGAGCGTGCTGTTCGCCGGGTTGTCGGGGTCGGCGGTGGCTGATACAGCGGCGCTTGGAGCCATTCTCATCCCGATGATGGTCAAAGCCGGATACAATCGCAACCGGTCGGCCGGCCTCATCGCCGCCGGCGGCATCATCGCGCCGATCATCCCGCCGAGCATTCCGATGATCATTTTCGGGGTGACAAGCGGCGTGTCGATCACGAAGCTGTTTATGGCCGGCATTGTTCCCGGGATTTTGCTTGGAATTTCACTGGCCATCTGCTGGTGGTGGGTGACGCGCCGGGATCAAGTCGAGGTGCTCCCGCGCCAATCGGCAAAAGAAATTTGGCGGGCGACCCGCGAGGCGTTTTGGGCGCTGCTGCTGCCGGTGATCATCGTCGGCGGGCTGCGCGGAGGAGTGTTTACGCCGACCGAGGCAGCGGTGGTGGCCGCGTTTTACGCGTTGATTGTCGGCTTGTGCATTTACCGTGAGCTGAAGGTGAAAGACTTGTTTCACGTGCTCGTGGCCGCGGCGAAAACGACAAGCGTCGTCATGTTTTTGGTGGCGGCGGCCATGGTGTCGGCCTGGCTCATTACGGTCGCCAACATTCCGGCGATCGTGACAGATGTGCTTGCGCCGTTTATCGATCATCCGTTGGCGCTGCTTTTGGCCATTAACGCGTTGGTGCTGTTGGTCGGAACGGCGATGGATTTGACGCCGACGGTGCTCATTTTGACGCCGGTGTTGATGCCGATTATTCAAAAAGCGGGAATCGATCCGGTGTACTTCGGGGTATTGTTTATTTTAAACAACTGCATCGGGCTGCTCACGCCGCCGGTCGGCACGGTGCTGAACGTCGCCTGCGGAGTGGCGAAAATCAACATGGAAGACATCATGAAAGGAGTTTGGCCGTTTTTGCTTGTGGAGACGCTTCTGTTGCTTCTGTTGATTTTCTTCCCGTCTCTCGTCACTGTGCCGCTTGGGTGGTTTACGGGCAGTTGATGAATATTCCTATTAAATAGTAAGGGGGTTGCGAGGGCTATGAAAAAAAGAAATGTGATCAGAAAGATCATGACCTGCTGCATAGCTATGGGCTTGCTTTTCCTGACCGCGTGCAGTTCAGGAACGACTCAAGGAGGGGATGCTGGCAAGAACGAATCGAAAGGAATTCAACCGCGAGTGATTAAAGCGGGAATTGGCTTGAACGAAGACCATCCGCAAGGCCAAGGATTGCTCAAGTTCAAAGAGATTGTTGAGGAAAAAAGCGGCGGCAAACTCAAAGTTCAAACATATTTCAGTGCTACTTTGGGTGACGACTTGAAAATGACTGAGGCACTTCAAGGCGGGACTCAGGAAATTACAATTCCATCGACTTCACCGCTTGTTGGGATGATCAAAGAGTTCGGTATTTTCGATTTTCCGTTCCTCTTTAACACGCCTGAAGAGGCTGACGCTATTTTAGACGGGCCGATAGGCCAAAAATTGTTGGAGAAACTGCCGGAGCACGGGTTGATTGGGCTTGGTTACTGGGAAAATGGATTTCGGAACGTAACAAACAGCAAACATGCCATCAAGACAGCCGGCGATTTTAAAGGATTGAAGTTGCGGACGATGCAAAATGAAGTGCATATTGATGCGTTTAAAGCGCTCGGCGCCAATCCGACGCCAATGCCTTTCTCGGAAGTGTTCACAGCGTTGGAAAGCAACACAATTGATGGTCAGGAAAATCCATTGGCAACGATTAAGTCAAATAAGTTTTACGAAGTACAAAAATATTTGAGCTTGACCAAGCACGTTTACACTCCATTCGTGTTCCTTGTCAGCAAGAAGTTTTGGGATCAGTTATCACCTGAAGAACAAAAGATTTTGCAGGACGCTGCGGTTGAAGCCGGAAAATATCAACGTCAACTGAGTCGGGAAGAAGATCAAAAGGCATTGGAAGAGTTGAAAAAGACAGGTATAAACATCAATGAAGTCAGCGATCAAGAACGTGAAAAAATGGCTGAAATCATTAAACCTGTCGTTGAGAAATACGCGAAAGAATTTGGTGAAGATCTTGTGAATGAACTTTACAGCGAATTAGATAAAGTACGGCAGTGAAAACAATAGGCCGACAGTTGAGAGGAGGGGGCAATGAGCGTTTGCCCTCTTCCTTCCGAAATGCACTGAGGATTAAGCGATCAATTAGAGATCGAGGGAAGATACAGATGAAAATCATTAATGATATGCTCAAAAATATTCCCATTCCTAAAATGATAAAGGTAAGGCAAAATTTTTACGCCCCGGAAATTGCCGATGTCCCTAAAGCAGTTCATCAGAGCATCAACCAAGCAGGTGTTTTGGAACGGATTTCCCCGGGCGACCAAGTCGCTATCGCTGTTGGAAGCCGGGGCATTGCCGATATCTCGGTGATTGTCCGGGAAGTCGTAAATGCGGTAAAGCAAGCGGGGGCATCCCGTTTATCGTGCCGGCGATGGGAAGCCATGGAGGGGCGACAGCGGAAGGACAGAAAGAGGTACTCGCTCATTTAGGGGTAACAGAAGAATTTGTCGGGGCGCCGATTCACTCGAATATGGATGTTGTTGAAGTGGGGAGGCTGGACAACGGATTGCCGGTCTACATAGACAAACTCGCTTATGAGGCAGACAAAATCATTGTCATCAATCGAGTTAAGCCCCATACGGCGTTTCGCGGACTGGTGGAAAGCGGATTAATGAAAATGATTACGATCGGGCTCGGCAAGCAAAAAGGGGCGGAAGCAGCCCATCAGTACAGTTTCAAATACATGGCCCGGCACGTAGTCGATATGGCGAAGATTGTGATTCAACAAGCGCCGATTATTTTCGGTGTCGCTGTGTTAGAAAATGCCTACGACCGTCCCGCCAAAATTGTAGCAGTGCCAGCCGAGCAGTTTGAAACGGTGGAACCTGAACTGTTGGTTGAGGCGAAATCGCTCATGCCGAGAATCATGTTTAACCCAATTGATGTGCTTGTCGTCGATGAAATTGGAAAAGATATTTCCGGTGACGGGATGGACCCGAACATTACAGGAAGGTACGCGACCCCTTATGCGAGCGGCGGTCCGGACGTCACACGAATCGTCGTGCTGGGTCTGTCAGAAAAAACGGATGGCAATGCTAATGGAATCGGCTTAGCTGATATTACAACAAAGAAAGTGAAAGAACAGATCATTTGGGAAAAAGGTTTTGCAAACGCCTTGACAAGCACTGTCGTTTCTGTTGTCAAATTGCCGATGTTTTTGGAAACAGAAGAGCTGGCGGTGAAAGCAGCGATCAAAACATGCAATGCGTTTGATCTCAAAAAGGTGAGAATGGTCAGAATCAAGAATACGCTGGCGCTTCGAGAGATTTGGATTTCCGAAAGTCTTTTAGATGAAGCGCGCCAAACAGAAGGGATAGAGATTTTGTCGGCGCCGATGGAGATGGATTTTTCAAACGAACAAACATGGGGATGAGGGGAGATTCATAATGCCAGCGGTTGTTTATCCACGAATTGAAAGCCAGGTCAACCCATACCGGGATAATGTGCAAGGAAAGGCTAATGAGCCGATATGTGTCGCTGGGCTGCTTGACCGTTCGAAGCAAATTTTAGGTTCCGAGTTAAAGGGGATGCAACCAGATTGGACGCTCGAGGAAATTTACGATCGGTTGCACCATAACGCTCCGCGGATTGCGATTATCGGTGGCTCATCAGACCACCCGGCGCACATTATGGATTATCAGACGATCGCTCGAGCAGCGATTCGCATTTGGCAAAACGGAGGTGTGCCGTTTCAGTTTTCAACACCGGTGATGTGTGATGGAACGGCGCAGAGCAACCAAGGGATGAGTTATTCGTTGCAAAGCCGCAACGCCGTAGCACAAATGATCGTCAACCAGCTGGAAGCGCACAGCTATCACGGAGCGTTTGTCATCCAAGGATGCGACAAGCAACCGCTTGGAGTAGTCAGCGCGTTGGCACACCTTGACCGCGTTCGTCGGGAGCGGGGAGAGCCGCCTTTCTTCGCTACGTTTGCACCCGCACATGTGTTAAAAGGAGGAACGATTCCTCCTAAGTTATATGCCGAACTGGAGGAGGTTGCCCGTAGAGCGGAGTTGGCAGGTGAAGAAGATATTGCCTACGATTTGCGGGATGCATTATCGTACATTTTGCAGTGTTCTTCTAATACGGCTTTTCAAGGAGTTCTCGAACGGGCGAGAGGGAAAGGAATTATCACAAAAGAACAACACGAAGACTATGAAAAACGGCTAGCCGTAGCGACATGCGACAGCCAAGGAGGAGTGTGCGCTTTTAATGGGACTGGCAACAGTTCGCGGCATTTGATTGCTGGGTTAGGATTAATTCATCCTGCCTTGGAATTATTGACCGCCCCGCCGACGCAGGAGCAAGTTAATGCTGCCTTAGATAGCTTGGCGCTTTTAATGAATGATCCGGTGTACGGGGCAGCCAATATTATGGCGGCGAACATTAAAAACGCGATTCGCATTCACAGCGCTACCGGTGGATCGACAAACATTATGATGCATATTGTTGCGGCGATGCTTTATGGTGGATATCAATTTGACTTATGGGAGTATGACAATATCCATCATGAAGTGCCGGTGCCCGATTTATTTGATTACAGTTTAACGGAAGGACGAGACATTTTTGCATTAGCGATTCAATGTTGCAGCGGGAAAATCAGAGGGATGGAAACGGTATTCCACGAATTACTAAGCAATGGGGTGCCGATGGATGTCGATGCCCCGACCGTTACGGGGACGACGTGGAGAGAAAGACTTTCTGTCAATCAGGAACAGTTGCCCGCTGAAAACGTCAAAAACAATCCAATCATCTTATCCAAGCCGAGACGACCATTCAGTGGTGTTGATGTTTTGTCGGGGAACTTCTTTGAAAGTGCGGTTGTCAAAATCAGCGGTATGTCGACAAAGCAAATCGATGAGTTTGACAAGAAAGTGGCCTTTGTCTTGTATTACGAAAACGAGGATGAGGCGAATCAAGGGCTGCTTGATGTTCACTTGTTGGAAAAGCTAAAGCACAGCCGTTGTTTCCGACATCAAAGCTTATTGGCTGCATTGCAGCACAATGCTCCGCACTTGTTTGACGAATGGAAAGACCGAGAATATGATGATTTGTTTGATGCAATGGCCAAAGAAGGTGTGTTGAAAATTGCAGTGGTTATTGCCGGCCAAGGGCCGGAGGCGTTCGGAATGCCGGAGATGTTTACCCCGATGCAACATATTAACGCAAATCGGCAATTGAAACGGATCGCGACTTTGATTAGTGATGGACGATATTCAGGCGTCACATACGGAGCGGCCATCGGACATATGACTCCTGAGGCCATCCGCGGCGGGGGAATTTTGTACTTGAAAACAGGCGATCTTTTATATATCGGGCTTCGCGAGCGGAAAATTGAATTCGTGAATGAATGGTTGTTCCAAAATGGAAAGCTGGTATTCGAGTTTGAAAGTGTGAAACAAGAGAGAGCGGAAATAGCCAATCAACGCATGGCCAACATGCGCCAACGGCAACGGCGCATCGCGGCGAGCAACCGGTTGATCGGGCATACCGATGCTGCCCATGGGGTTGTCCCGCTCCATATTGCCGAAGAGGCGGTATATGATTACAAAAAGGATGTCGTTCTTCCGACAGTAAAAAAAATATAAAGGGTGGACCAAAGGGATTCGTGCTTTTCACCCTCACGTATTATAATAGAACTATAGCTGATTTCCTAACATGATGCAGAAAACTTCTAGAGAAGAGGGTGAAGGCATTGCCATTGATTCAAGCTGTGGACCGTGCTCTCCGTATTTTAGATTTATTTGACGAGTATGAGACAGAGCTTAAAATTACCGATATCAGCGAACGGATGCAGCTTCATAAAAGCACGGTGCATTCACTGTTGAAAACGTTGCAACACCACCATTATATTGAACAAAATCCAGAAAATGGTAAATATCGACTCGGGATGAAGTTGTTTGAACGCGGGAATTTAGTCATCCGTCATCTCGATATTCGCTCTGTTTCCAAAAAGCATTTGATTGATCTTTCTATCAAAACGGGGAACACGGTCCATTTAGTAATTCTTGATGGTAAAGAAGGAATCTATATCGATAAAGTCGAAGGAACATCGGGGACGGTATTGTATTCAAGAATTGGACGGAGGGTTCCGATTCACAGCAGTGCGGTCGGGAAAGCGCTCGTCGCCTTCAAAAGCGAGAAAGAGTTGAAAGAACTTTTGCGAGGGTATGTGTATAAACGACATACCGCCAATACCATTGCAAGCGAGGAGGAATTTCTTCAGGAGCTCGAGCGGGTGCGAAGCAACGGTTATGCTTTAGACAGAGAGGAAAACGAGCCGGGCATCACATGCGTCGCTGTTCCTGTCCGTGACCATTCAGGGAATGTCATTGCAGCGATCAGCATATCCCAGCCTTCCGCTAAAGTGGACGATCTTGTCCTTAATACGGAAATTCGTCTGCTTCAAAGCGCCGCTGAACAAATTTCACGAGAAATGGGATACGTTCAGCACGGACATCTCTCTGTCTAAACTGTGCGATTTCTTTTTGACAATATGATAAAACCTAGTTTTTTAATATAAAACGATAGGGGAGAGGACTATGAGAATTATCCGCTATATTGAAGATTCGCACGTTGTATTGGCTGCCATGACGGACGATCATACTATATATCCACTGCCATTTGCCGATTTAATGGATGTCGTCCGCGAGGCCAAGAAGAATCAACTGTCCGTTTTTTGCTACATTCAAACCATAATCAGTGGGAAGCAGGGGGTGAAAAAAGAATTAGCCGAATTGCATCTTCTCGTTCCCATCGTCGCTCCTGAAGTATGGGCTTCCGGAGTCACGTATGAGAAAAGTCGGGATGCGAGGAACTACGAAACATCTGAAAAAATAGACGGTCAAGAGACGTGCTATGACCGGGTTTACCATGCAGAAAGGCCGGAAATCTTCCTTAAATCTACTGCTGCCCGTACAGTAGGCCCGAATGCCCCCGTTTATTTGCGCAGCGACTCAAATTGGCAAATCCCTGAGCCCGAACTCGGATTGGTGATCACCGGAGAAGGGGAAATCGTAGGATATACGATTGGAAACGACATGAGTTGCCGAGACATCGAGGGAGAAAATCCATTATACTTACCGCAGGCAAAAATATGGAAACATTCGTGCGCCATTGGACCGGCGATCCGATTAGCGGAGACAGTGGAAGACCCATATAACTTGCAAATTATTTGTCGCATTTACCGCAACGACCAACTTGTTGTTGAGGAAAGTGCCAATACAAGACAGTTGAAAAGAAGATACGATGAGTTAGTGTCTTTCTTGCTTCGCGACAATAAGGTGTTTGACGGCACAGTATTATTGACAGGAACATGCATTGTTCCACCGAATCAGTTCACGCTTGAAGACGGGGATCGAATTGAAATTGAGGTTCCTGAGATCGGGGTGTTATCCAATCCAGTAAAATCGCCGGTAAAACAAACTATTGCTAATAAATAAAAGAGGGAGTGGGAGAAAAGATGGCTGTGCAAACAGAAATCAAAACGTATTTAAACTACATTGATGGTAGTTGGGTCGGTTCGGTGAGCAAGAACGTCGAACCGAGCATCAATCCAGCAAATCGAAATGACATTGTCGGGTATGTTCCGCGCTCGACACTGGAAGATTTAAACGCGGCTGTAGCTGCGGCCAAACAGGCGCAGAAATCGTGGTGGAAGCGATCTGGGATCGAGAGAGGAGAGTACTTGTATAAAGCGGCGCTTCTTTTAGAGCAGCGCCTTGAGGACATTGCCGAAACGATGACAAGAGAAATGGGAAAAACTTTGGCCGAGGCAAAAGCGGAGACGATGAGGGGCGTTCATATATTGCGTTACTATGCGGGTGAAGGAGCGCGGAAAATTGGCGATGTCATCCCATCGAGCGACAGTGGAGGGCTCATGTTCACAACCCGCGTTCCGCTTGGTGTGGTTGGCGTCATTTCACCGTGGAATTTCCCCGTCGCGATTCCGATTTGGAAAATGGCGCCGGCGCTTGTGTACGGAAATACGGTCGTGCTCAAACCGGCAAGCGAAACAGCTGTGACAGCGGCGAAAGTGATTGAATGCTTCCATGAAGCGGGCTTCCCGAAAGGGGTCGTCAATATGGTGTGCGGTTCTGGATCCGTCATTGGTCAAGGGATCGCGAACCATCCAGATGTTGATGGCGTCACCTTTACCGGCTCCAACACGGTTGGAAAACAAGTCGGAAGAGCGGCATTTGAGCGCGGGGCCAAATACCAGCTCGAGATGGGGGGGAAAAACCCGGTTATTGTGGCCAAAGACGCCGATTTGGATCTCGCTGTTGAGGGGACGATCAGCGGTGGTTTGCGCTCAACGGGGCAAAAATGTACAGCCACAAGCCGCGTTTTTATTGAGCGGGAAGTGTACGAACCGTTTAAAGAAAAACTTCTTGAACGGGTGAAACAGCTGAAAATCGGGAATGGCATGGATGCTGAAACGTGGATGGGGCCATGCGCCAGTGAATCGCAGCTTAATACGGTTTTATCCTATATTGAAAAGGGAAAAGCTGAAGGCGCCAAATTGATTTATGGAGGCAATAGATGTACAGAAGGCGAACTGGCCAATGGTTTTTACGTCGAGCCGACGATTTTTGAAGAGGTCGACCTTCAAATGACGATTGCCCGCGAAGAAATCTTTGGCCCAGTATTGGTGTTGATTCCAGTCGACAGCATTGAGGAGGCGATTGAATTGGCCAACGATACAGAATATGGGCTGAGCGCCTCGATCTATACGAAAAACATTGGGAATATTCTTGACTTCATTAAGGATATTGAGGCGGGAATGGTCAAAGTCAACGCAGAAACAGCGGGGGTTGAGTACCAAGCACCGTTTGGCGGAATGAAGCAATCAAGCTCACATTCTCGGGAACAAGGACAGGCGGCCATTGAGTTTTTCACAACAATCAAAACTGTATTTGTGAAAGCCTAATTAAGCAATAGGTTTTACAGAATAGCACATAGGTGTCCCATTACTAGGGGACACCTTCTCACCGAATAGTTTTATGGACAATGACAACGGAAAGGGGGAGAGTGGGTTGGAGAAACATTTATTGCAGAAGAGAGAGCAGCTCATCCATATTCTTAAGGGAATGGGAAATGTATTAGTTGCTTTTTCCGGCGGGGTAGATAGCACGTTTTTATTGGCAATGGCAAAAGAGGTACTGGGCGATCAGGTGCTTGCCGTGACTGCTGTTTCGGAAACATTTCCAACTCGTGAAGTGCAACATGCAACTAAACTGGCGGAGCAAATAGGGGTTAAACATATAAAAATTCAAATTAATGAACTCAAGAATGAGGACTTTGTCAAAAATGATCTTTATCGCTGTTTCCACTGCAAAAACAATTTATACACCCATTTAGGAGAATTAGCTAGAAAATATAGTGAGACTTACACTGTTGTTGATGGCTCCAACATGGATGATCTAGGGGAATATCGTCCAGGGCTTCAGGCGGCTAGGCAGCTCGGGGTTCGGAGTCCTCTTCAAGAAGCGGAGCTATACAAGAAAGAGATTCGAATTTTATCGAAAGAAATGGGCCTGGAAACATGGGATAAACCGTCGTTCGCTTGTTTATCTTCTCGCATTCCTTATGGACAAAAAATTACAAAAGAGAAAATCGAGCAACTGGACCAGTCTGAAGAATTCCTTTTCAATCTCGGCTTCCGTCAGATTCGTGTTCGTCACCATGGAGAAATAGCGAGAATCGAAGTGTTGCCTGAAGAGATGGAAATGGTGATCAGGCATCGTCAAACGATTTATAACAAGTTGAAAGAGTTAGGTTTTTTATATGTGACCCTTGATCTTAGAGGATATAAATCTGGAAGTATGAATGAGATGTTAGAAAAGGGAATGGTGAAATGAGCGAGGTTATAAAAGAAACGCTGAACAAGTTAAAAGAAGGGAGCATTTCGGTAGAGGAAGCATATCGAACCCTAGCCTCCTATGATCATCTCGGATATGCCACATTAGATATTCAGCGGGAGCGAAGAAAAGGATTTCCGGAGATCATTTTTGGAGAAGGGAAATCAAGGGAGCATTTACTTGGTATTTTTGAACGATTAATGAGATTTCATAAAAAGGTGGTTGCTACACGCGTTGATCAAGAGAAAGCTTCTTACCTGACGGCCAACCTCAAGGAACGTTATCCAACGGAACATTTTGAGTATCGGAATGATTGCAATATTTTTTATTGGATTTCTCATGATTATGTCGAAATAAAAAACCAGGTTATATAGCGGTTGTTAGCGCGGGGACATCAGATTTTTCTGTTGCTGAAGAGGCGGCGGTAACGGCTGAGTTATTAGGGTGCGAAGTAAAGCGAATATATGATGTAGGCGTTGCGGGTATTCACCGATTACTCGACAAAATCGAAATGATTGAACGTTCCCGTGTCGTCATTGTAGTTGCTGGGATGGAAGGAGCACTCGCGAGTGTGGTCGGTGGACTTGTTTCCAAACCGGTTATCGCTGTTCCTACAAGTGTTGGATATGGTGCAAACTTTCGAGGGCTCTCAGCTTTGCTTACTATGTTGAATTCATGTGCAAGCGGTGTTTCCGTCGTGAATATTGATAACGGGTTTGGTGCGGGGTATTATGCTGCTACAGTCATGGCCGTTATTGAGCAGGCTGTTGCTGAGGCCAAAACGTTAGGGAGAGAAGAAAAATGAAGATTTTGTACTTGGACTGTTTTTCCGGAATCAGCGGCGATATGATGGTGGGCGCTCTCGTGGATGCGGGCGTGCCACCGGAGAAAATTGAGGTGGAACTGAAAAAATTACCTCTGTCAGGTTATCAATTGCAATGGGGCAAGGTGATGAAAAAAGGGATTTCTGCTACGAAATTCGATGTCATTATGCTAGAGAACATCGAGGATAGTCATGATCATGAAAGACATCATGCTCATAGGCATTATTCAGATATTGTCGATATGATTGAGCGTTCGGAATTAAACGTGGAAGTCAAAAAACGAAGCGAACAAATTTTTCATTGTATTGCTGTTGCAGAGGCAAAAATCCATGGCATTCCCATTGAAAAAGTTCATTTTCACGAGGTTGGAGCTGTTGACTCTATTGTTGACATTGTCGCTACAGCGATTGCACTCACGGAACTTCATGTCGACTATATTGTTTCTGCACCTGTCCCGTTAGGATACGGATCCATTCGTTGTGCACATGGCATATATCCCATTCCAGCCCCGGCAACGTTAGAAATTCTTCAGGGCGTGCCAGTCATTTCTAACCATTTGCCGTTTGAATTGACGACTCCGACTGGGGCTGGGATTATCAAAAGTCAAGTGAATTCATACGGACCAATTCCATCAATGAAAATATCAGCAGTTGGATACGGTGCTGGAACACGTGACTTGCCCGATCAACCAAACGTGTTGCGGGTAGTAATCGGGGAGAGGATTCATACAAGATTGGATAGTCTGCCGTTATCCCATTCGAAAGAAGAGACGGTTTATATTCTTGAGTGTCAGCTGGACGATATGCCAGGAGAAGCGCTTGGATATGTGATGGATGGGCTCTTTCAAAAAGGAGCGCTTGATGTATTTTATACTCCTGTTTTTATGAAGAAAAACCGTCCCGGTGTTCTTTTGACGGTTTTGACTTCAGCAACTCATGTAGAGCAGTGCGAGCAATTTATGCTGAAAGAGACAACGACTCTTGGCATTCGAAAAGATATCTGGGTGCGAGAGGTTTTAGAAAGAGACGTTGTGACCGTTGCTACATTGTACGGAAATATTCGCGTTAAACAGGCTATACACAAGGGAAAGGTGATCAGGCAGATGCCGGAGTATGAGGATGTGAAGGAAGCAGCCCTCACTCATCAGGTAGCATTTTTAGACGTTTATGCAGAAGCTGCGGAACAGGCTAGAAGAAGGATAAAAGGGGAATGACGAATGGAGGCAGGGGTCGTTTCAACGTTAATAGCTGGTCTGTTGTTGGGGATAAAGCATTCTTTCGAGCCGGATCACGTGATAGCCGTTTCAACTATTGCAAGCAAAAGCAAAAGTTTGTTTCGTTCTTTATTAGCGGGTGTATGTTGGGGATTAGGTCATAGTTTCGTTTTGATTATGGTTGGTTTGTTGGTTATTGTGCTAAAATTTCAAATTCCTCCGAAAATTGAATCAGGTTTTGAAATCGCGGTTGGGATGATGCTTGTTTATTTAGGGGGAAGCTCGTTGTTTGCCATGAATAGACGAAGTGGTTATCTTTCTTTGGATAAAGTAAATAACATGATCTACGCTAAATCGATCGCGATTGGCGGAATACATGGCCTAGCAGGAAGTGCAGCTTTAACCATTCTCGTTTTGTCAACAGTAGATAATGTTGCTGTCGCGGCTTTATACATTTTGGTTTTTGGTGCAGGAACCATTATTGGAATGGCTTGTTTTACTACTGCTTTAGCGCTTCCTATTGTGCTGGGCAGGGCGCGTCTCAATATAGGGAAAGCGCTGGAGTTTACAACAGCATTGGCCAGCCTTTGTTTTGGAGGATATTATTTATACTGCCATATATGAAAGGGGAAACAAAAATGTCTTATGACTTGAAAGGTATTATTCCTCCAGTTGTCACCTTATTCAATGAGAAGGGCGAGTTTGATTGGGAAGCAAATTATCTTCTCGCCGACTACTTGATTGAGCGAGGCGTTCACGGATTGCTCTATATGGGAAGCACAGGGGAGTTTTCCACTTTGATGACCGAAGAGAGGAAAAATTTTGCGGAGCGGATGATACGATACATAGATGGACGTGTTCCAGTTCTCATTGGCACAGGGTCGACATCGCTAAAGGAGACAATTTCTTTATCACAACATGCTGAATCGATCGGAGCGAGCGGTGTACTCGTTGTTAACCCGTTTTATTGGAAATATACGGAGCGCCAGCTATATGACTACTATATAAGCGTGGCTCAAAGCATTCGTATCCCTTTGTTGATTTACAATATCCCATTGCTGACTGGGCAGGATTTGTCTTCGGATCTTGTGTTGAGGCTCGCATTGGATCAGGAAAATATTGCTGGAATTAAAGACACGACAGAGAAACTAGGACATATTCGCCAGTTGATCCGCATTAAGGAACAGAGAAAGGATTTCGTCGTGTTTGCCGCTTTTGACGATCTTCTTTTTCCATCCTTGCAAATGGGGGCTGCCGGCGCTATCAACGGTACGGCTGTGTTTTGTCCCGAGCTGTCCGTCAGGCTGTTTGAGAGCTTTCAAGCCCAACAATATGAAGAGACGTTCAGGGTAAACGCATCGATTTTGCAGCTTATGGAGATTTACGAGCTTTCTCAACCGCTGTTTCTTGCGATTAAAGAGGCCGTTCATCAGTTGATTTTAGGTCGGCAGACAGCACTGAGGCTGCCTTTAAAAGAGTGCGCGGATTTGAAAGAACGTGTCCGTATTTTTCTGAAAAAACATAATCTTCATATAAACAAAGTGAGAAAATAGAAAAGAGCGTTTTCAGAATGGCTACATAGAAAATGAAGGGGTGGTCAACATGTTTATGAAGGAAACACGAGAGTTTCTTGAATCGCTAGGTTATCCAGGTGGTGACTGTTACGATCTTCCTACTTCCGCCAAACGCTTCCCCGATGGGGCACAATATCGCGTGGAGATTCCGAGCGTTGAAGGGCCGCGGGCGCTTGAGGCGGTGCTTGAGGAAGCGGATCGTCTAGGGGTCACGATTCACCGAGTATCGCAGGGAAGTGGAATCATGCTCTTGACAGATGAGGAGATCAGCGATATGTGTCAAATGTGCGCGAGCCGGGGGATTGAACTCAGCCTGTTCGTCGGCCCGAGGGGCACTTGGGACATCAGTGCGTTGCCGTTCACTTCCTCTGGAAAAGCGGCTGGGCTTCGCCATGAAGGAATGGATCAGCTAGTTTATGCTATTGAGGACCTGAAACGAGCAGCCCAGTTAGGAGTAAGAGGGGCTTTAGTGGCAGATGAAGGGTTGTTGCTTTTAACAAAAGAAATGAAACATCGAGGGATATTGCCGCAAAACTTTGTCATCAAGGTGTCGGTACAAATGATGGCCTCAAATCCGGTATCAATTAAGCTGATGGAGCAGTTGGGGGCTGACACATATAACGTTCCGACTGCCTTAACTTTGCCGAAGCTGGCAGCGATCCGCCAGACGGTTAACCTTCCTCTTGATGTGTACGTGGAAGTACCCGACGGATTCGGTGGATTCATTAGACATTATGAGATCCCTGAGATCATCCGTATTTTGGCGCCTGTTTATATTAAGTTCGGTTTGCGCAACCATCCAGACGTCTATCCATCCGGGAAACACTTGGAATCGGTGAACATTGAATTATGTCGGGAACGAGTGCGTCGGGCGGCGCTAGGAATGCGGATCGTTGAACAATATTATCCGGAAGCGGTTACGTCAAAATTAGGCGCTGAAGGGTTAGGCGTTCCAGTGACAGGCGTGCAAAATGCCAAGGTCTAAGTAGGAAAGGAGCCTTGATAGATCAACATTTCTAGAGGGAGGGATACAATGTCGCCCTATCGTTTCGTAATCTTAAACCCAAAAGACAACGTCGCCACTGCCTTGGATTTTATTCCAGCTGGAAGCGTCGTAAAAATTACCTATCAAAACCGGGAACAGGACATCACCATAAAGCAACCTATTGAGTTTGGGCACAAGTTTGCCATTGTGCCAATCAAACAAGGAGAAGATGTTTTAAAGTATGGGGAAGTAATCGGGGTTGCTTCGAATGATATTGCCGAAGGAGAGCACGTTCACGTCCATAACGTGGAAGGAAAAAGGGGAAGGGGAGATCGAAAGCATGGAAAACGCTCAATTTTGGGGGTATAGACGTCCTGATGGACGGGTGGGAGTTCGAAACCATGTGCTCATTTTACCGACCATTGTGTGTGCTACTCAGGCGGCAAGACAAGTGACGGAGCTGGTCCATGGCACGGTCACTTTCATTCATCAGCACGGATGCGCCCAAGTAGGAGTGGATTATGAACAGACGTTCCGTACGTATGTCGGCATGGGAACAAATCCGAACGTATATGGCGTCGTGGTGATGGGGCTTGGCTGTGAAACCCATCAAGGAAGAAGCGTGGCTCAAGAAATTGCAAAAAGCGGCAAGCCGGTTGAGCTTGTATCTATTCAAGATCATGGTGGAACACTCGGGGCGATTGCCGAAGCGGCGAGAATCGCCACGAAAATGGTGCAAGATGCTTCGACAGTCATGCGCGAGCCGTTTGATGTCAGCGAATTGATTGTTGGAACGGAGTGCGGTGGATCCGATGCATGCTCCGGTCTTTCCGCTAACCCGGCGGTTGGGTATGTCAGCGACATGATTGTCGATAGAGGGGGAACGGTCGTTTTAGCGGAAACGACTGAACTGATTGGAGCCGAACACCTTTTAGCCAGCCGTGCCGTTAATGATCGAGTGGCGAAAAGGGTCTATGAAGTCATTGAAGCCATGGAGAAACGGGCCATTATGATGGGAGTGGACATCCGCACTGGGAATCCAAGCCCTGGAAACCGAAAGGGGGGACTCACCACTCTCGAAGAAAAATCGCTTGGAGCAGCAGCCAAAGCTGGAACGAGACCTTTGCAAGAGCTGATCAATTATGCTGAGCGTCCGACAAAAAAAGGGCTCGTTTGGATGGACACTCCGGGGCATGATATTGAGCAGCTGACAGGAATGGTTGCTGGCGGGGCGCAGATCGTATTGTTTACGAGTGGGCGCGGCACGCCAACCGGATCGCCGATTGCACCGGTAATCAAAATCGCTACGAATACCCCAATGTTTGAGCGGATGAGGGAAAATATGGATGTCAATGCTGGCACAATTATCGAAGGAAAAGAGTCGCTTGAATCCGTAGGGAGGAGAATTTTCGATGAATTGCTCCTTACTGCCTCGGGAAAGCTGACCAAATCTGAGATCTTAAAACAGCACGACTTTGGTATTTGGAGAATTGGACCGACATTTTAAACCGATGTTTCGGTCGATGATGAAAGCAAACGCTTGGAGGGCTCATCATGAAAACGCTCGACGTCGTCACATTTGGAGAAACGATGGTCTTATTTACATCCGAAGCCATGACTCCGCTTGAGTACAGCAGTCATTTTTCGAAACAAATTGGGGGAGCTGAATCGAACGTCGCCATCGGGTTACAAAGACTCGGCCATTCCGTCGGCTGGTTTAGCAAGTTAGGAAATGACCCGTTTGGAAGGTATATCCATAAATTTGTGAGGGGCGAGGGAGTTGATACATCCCGATGCATTTATACGGATGAAGCTCCAACAGGGATTTTCTTTAAAGAGAAACGTTCGCCTTCGAATATAAAAGTCTATTATTATCGCAGGAACTCGGCAGCTAGTTTGCTGTCTCCTGACGACTTGGATGAAGAGTATATCGCCAATGCAAAGTTTCTTCATATTACGGGAATTACCCCCGCCCTCAGCACGTCGTGCCGAGAGACGGTGTTCAAAGCTATAGAAATAGCGAAACGGCATCGTGTCAAAATTGTGTTTGACCCGAACATTCGACTGAAGCTATGGACGATTGAAAAGGCAAGACAGGTGCTTATGGAAATCGCGGCAGAGGCAGATATTATCTTGCCGGGTCTTGATGAAGGAGAGTTGCTGTCCGGTCGAAATACCCCGAGGATATTGCCCGTTTTTTTGGAGAGGAAAAACTGGTCATCATTAAGCTGGGAGAGCGTGGGGCGTATTATCAGTTTGGCTGCGAAGAAGGATATGTCAGAGGATTTGCTGTGACGCAGATCGTGGATCCGGTGGGAGCGGGAGACGGCTTCGCTGCTGGGGTTATTAGTGGACTTTTGCAGAACGTGCCAATCTCTGAGGCGGTTAGGCGAGGGAATGCAGTCGGTGCGATCGTGGTGGGGACGAATGGAGATGTTGAAGGGTTGCCAACTAGAGAAGAACTCGATGAATTTTTGCAAGGTGCCGCGTACCAACGAGATGTAAAACGATAAAGGGGGAGAGACAAGTATGGATAAACTTGAGCATTTAAACCGGCTGAAGCAATCTAAATTGGTCGCGGTAATTCGAAAACCGAAACGGTCGCAAATTTTTCAGATTGCTGAGGCTCTTATCGACGGGGGAGTCGAGGTGCTCGAAGTGACGGTGGATAGCCCTGGCAGTTTTGAGATGATCGCTGCACTGAAGGAAACGTTCGGAGATAAGGCGATCGTTGGCGCAGGGACTGTCCTCGATGCGGAGACAGCCAAACGGGCGATAGAAGCTGGTTCAGACTTCATTTTTTCGCCTATTTTCGATCAAGAAATGGTCTCTTTAACCAATCGATACGGGAAAATCTCTATTCCTGGCGTGATGACCCCGACGGAAATCGTTAAGGCGTATCAAATGGGAGCTGACCTGTTGAAAGTATTTCCAGCCGGTTCTTTAGGCCCGAAATATTTTAAGGAGCTAAGCGGTCCGCTGGGACATATTCCACTGATGCCGACAGGTGGTGTAACGTTGGATAATGCGGCGGAGTTTATCCGCAACGGTGTGGTTGCTGTAGGGGTAGGAAGCGCTTTATTAGATAAACGGGCTATTGAAGAAGAGAGATTTGATGTAATTAGGGAAACAGCGCAAAAATTTGTTGAAACGGTCAGAAACGCTTTATCAAGAGAGGGAGAATGAACATGAAAATAACGAAGTTCGAGACGTTTCTTGTCCCGCCGCGGTGGCTGTTTTTAAAAATCAGCACGGATGAAGGAATCTCGGGGTGGGGGGAGCCGATTGTCGAAGGAAGAGCCGGTACCGTACGAGCAGCGGTGGAGGAGCTCAGCGACTACTTGATCGGCAAAGATCCACTGGCAATTGAGGAGCATTGGACCGTTCTTTACAGGGGGGGATTTTACCGTGGAGGCCCCATTTTAATGAGCGCCATCTCGGGAATTGATCAGGCGCTTTGGGATATTAAAGGGAAATACTTCAACGCCCCGGTTCATCAATTGCTTGGCGGCCCGGTTCGCGATTCTATTCGGGTTTACAGTTGGATTGGCGGCGATCGTCCAAGCGACGTTGCCGAAGCGGCTAAAAAAGCGAAAGAAACGGGGTTTACGGCAGTAAAAATGAATGCAACAGAGGAGCTTCAATATATTGATTCGTTTAAAAAGATTGAGGAAGCGGTCGAAAGGGTGGCCGCGGTACGTCAAGTGACAGGTGACGAATTTGGAATTGGAGTCGATTTCCATGGGCGTGTTCACAAGCCGATGGCGAAAATTTTAGCGAAAGAGCTTGAACCATATCACCCAATGTTTATTGAGGAACCAGTATTACCCGAACATAATGAAGCGTTAAAAGAAATTGCTAGACATTCCAATATTCCGATCGCAACCGGCGAACGAATGTTTTCACGCTGGGACTTCAAAACGGTTTTATCTGACGGGTACGTCGATATCATTCAGCCTGATCTTTCTCATGCCGGCGGTATTACCGAGGTAAGAAAAATTGCTGCAATGGCTGAGGCATACGATGTTGCTTTAGCTCCCCATTGTCCGTTGGGGCCGATTGCACTGGCAGCCTCTTTACAAGTGGATGCTGTGTCGTACAACGCTTTTATCCAAGAACAAAGCCTTGGCATTCATTATAATCAAGGGAATGATCTTCTTGACTATTTAGTGGATCCCTCTGTGTTTGAGTATCGAAACGGGTATGTCAAAATTCCACAAGGCCCCGGTTTAGGAATACAGATTAACGAAGAGTATGTGAGAGAAATGGCAAAGGTTAGACATAATTGGAAAAATCCCGTTTGGCGTCATGCTGACGGTTCCGTTGCTGAATGGTAGATATAAAAGCAGTTTTTTGGGATTTCGGCTTTTCACCCACAAAATATGCTTAACAAAAACAGACTCAAAGACTCGATGATAGAGAAAATCAAAATGGATTTTCTCCTTTTTGTTCCATCTTGTTTGGAGCAACATTGCAATCATGATTGTCTAAAAACCAAGCACGTCTTTCAGCGATAAATCCGAATTTTTCACGAAATGGAGGAAGAACGATATGGATAGATTTAAAGTTGTGGTGACAGACTACGAATTTCAAACGTTGGCACCTGAACAAGAAGTGCTTTCATCTCTCAATGTGGAGTTTGTCGCCACCCAGTGTCGTACAGAGGAGGAAGTCATTTCCGCGTGCAGGGACGCCGACGCCATTATCAACCAGTATGCTCCAATATCTGCAGAGGTAATCGCACAACTGGAAAAGTGCAAAATCATTTCCCGATATGGCGTCGGTGTCAATACAGTTGATGTAGACGCTGCCACCGAAAAGGGTATTATTGTAGCCAATGTAACGGACTATTCGATCGATGAGGTCTCGGATCACGTGCTGGCGCTGTTGCTTTCGCTAGCTCGCAAAATCGTCAAATTGAATCACGAAGTAAAGAGTGGTACATGGAATTTTAATGTCGGCAAGCCGATTTACCGGCTGCGGGGGAGAACGCTCGGTCTTGTGGGATTGGGAAGAATTCCGCAAGCGTTGGCGAAAAAGGCCCAAGCTTTTGGACTGCGCGTTATTGCCTATGACCCGTACGTCCCCGCTAAAGTGGCTGACGAGCTCAATGTTCAACTGCTTGGACTGAACGATGTGTTCCGACAATCGGACTACATTTCCGTTCATGCCCCGTTGACTAAAGAAACAAAAGGAATGATCAGCGACGAACAATTTAACTTGGCGAAAAAGGAATTGATCATCGTCAACACGGCTCGTGGCCCGGTCATTGATGAATCCGCTTTAATTCGCGCTTTACAAGAGGGAAAAATCAGCGGCGCTGGGCTCGATGTGACGGAATGTGAGCCAATCCAACCGGACAACCCTCTCCTGAAAATGGAAAACGTGGTCATTACTCCTCATGTAGCCTGGTATTCTGAGGAATCGGAAAAAGAATTAAAACGGAAAACCGCTCAAAACGTTGCCGATGTATTGTCGGGATATTATCCGACCTATCTTGTCAACCATAACGTCAAGGAAAAGATGCGTTTGAAAGAGAAAGGGCTTTATGTATAAACAGTCTTGGGGAGTCCGCGTTTGAGACCATTTGGTGTATATGATAATAAAGAGGTTGATAATACGGTACAATCAAGGTAGGCGAAGGCCTGCCTTTATTTTTGTGGGCGTCAACACGCACTGTACTTGGAATATACGTATGCTCCCATGGATGATTTTCAAGCAAAAGCAAACAGAAGGATTTTTCCATGCCAACGACGAACGATACGAAAAGGAAAAGATGGCGAAAAGGGGGGATGACGATGACGAGCAATGGCGACACCTCGCCGATGGTCAGTCGCTGCCAAACGTTGCAAGAAGTCATGCAACTGATGGCGGCTCGTGGGCTTGAGTCGGTGAACGTGATCGATGAGCATGGCCGGACGGTGGGGCGGTGCACGTGGCGGATGATGCTGCGGGCGGCGGCGGATGGGCTCGATCGTTCCATGCCGATAGGGGAAGTATTGACGGCATTTTCCGACAAGTGGGAAACGAAACAGGAAGGCGTCTGCGTTGCAATGCTAATGTCCGAAAGCGATTCCAAAGCAACGAATGAGCTCGGGCGACTGCGGCGTGAGTTGGAGGAAGCGCACCGTCTGGCTGAGACGATGAAAACGGTGCTGGATGCGGCGTACGAAGGGGTGGTTGTCGTCGATGAAGACGGCGTGGTTCGTGAAATCAACCGGGCGTATTGCCAGTTTCTCGGCATTCGCCGGGAAGAAGCGATCGGAAAACATGTGACGGAAGTGATCGAAAACACCCGTCTGCACATTTGTGCTCAATCGGGCATTCCAGAAAGAGGATATATTCAAAAAATTTACGGCCAGCCGATGGTGGTGCACCGCATCCCGATTTGGCGGGACGGCAAGGTGATCGGGGCGATCGGGATGCTTATTTTCCAAGGGGTATCGGAAGTATATGAAATTTTCCGGCGCCTGCAGGAGCTGTCGCGTGAGGCAAGCCGGAAGGAGAAGAAAGAAGCGAAACCACAGGAGACGGCCGACTCCGCCCCGAAAGGAATCGAGCGGATCATTGGCCGCAACCCGGCGATCGCCGCTGTGAAGCAGATGATTCGTCGGGCGGCGCGCGTGCCGTCGACGGTGCTCATTACCGGTGAAAGCGGAACGGGGAAAGAGGTGGTGGCACGGGCGATCCATGAAGCGGGGCCACATGCGGACGGACCGTTTGTCAGCGTGAATTGCGCCGCCATCCCTGAGTCGTTGTTGGAAGCGGAACTGTTCGGCTATGAAGATGGGGCGTTCACCGGTGCGAAAAAAGGGGGCAAGCCCGGCAAGTTTCAACTCGCCCATGGAGGGACGCTGTTTTTGGATGAAATCGGCGATATGCCGCTTGCCATGCAGGCGAAAATTTTGCGCGTCTTGGAAGAAAAGAAAGTGGAAAAAGTCGGCGGACTATACGAAACCAAGGTGGACGTGCGCATTATTGCCGCGACGAACAAGCCGCTTGAGGAGATGGTGCGGAATGGAACCTTTCGCGAAGATTTGTTTTATCGGTTGAATATCATTCGCATTCATCTTCCGCCGTTGCGCGAGCGGAAAACGGATATTCCGGCGCTGTTGGCTTACCATATGGAACGGATATGCCGACAGTTTGGCGTCGCGTTGAAGTCGTTTACCAAAGAGGCCATGGAAGTGCTTGTCCACTATTCATGGCCGGGGAACGTCCGCGAACTGGTCAACGTCGTCGAATGGCTGATCAGCATGGTCGAAGGAGATGTGATCGAACGCGAACACTTACCGTCTTACTTGTCGACCGTTCAACCGGCAGCCTCGTCTTTGCCAAACGGTGGTGTGAAGATGGCTGATCGGTGGAAAGAAATGGTCTATCAATCAGAACGTGAGCGCATCGCTGCGGCGCTGGTGGCGGCGGGCGGCAATAAGGCGGAAGCGGCAAGGAGGCTCGGCATTCACCGCTCGACGTTATATGAAAAACTGAAAAAATACGGATTATAGACACAACGGCGGAACAGCCGTTGTTTTTGTGTACGCCCGGCATGGGTGCGACGCTATAGGGTGAAAGTCCCGAACGGGGGCTGGCGAGCGCCTACCGTTAGCTGAAAGCAAGGGTGTCCACCGCGAGGTGGAATCTGAAGGAAGCTGGAAGCAAACACTCGACCTGAGGTACACGAACCCAATGGGAGGCCGTCACAGTCGGACGAGTCTGCACAACAAGACGAAGTCCTAAGCCGCCAAGGGCTGTGGAGGTAGATTGGGCAGGTACATGAGTGGAAAGTGTCCATCCTTATCCGGGGAGGCCTGTACGGAACGCCTTCTGACGATGGCAACCAGAGTCGAAAGGCTCTGCTGAACGTACAGGAGTCAGCAGAGGCCATAGTACTGGAGTAAGGGACGCCTGAAACAGGAAGGGCCGAACGTCAACTCAGGGATGAATCAGACTCTTTCGAGATGTTGCGTGTCGAAGCAGAATTCCTTTCGGAACTCATCTGAGGAAGCAAGGGTGAAGCCCAGAGGGCCTCAGGTCGAGGGCTGAGCGCAACCCGGCAAGACCTGAATCTCATCCCGCGGAAGGAGAAGATCACGATGGCTTTGTTGGAACGCATCTTAGCGAGAGACAACCTCATCACGGCGCTCAAACGGGTCGAAGCGAACCAAGGAGCACCGGGAATCGACGGAGTATCAACCGATCAACTCCGTGACTACATCCGCGCTCACTGGAGCACAATCCGCGCCCAACTCTTGGCGGGAACTTACCGGCCGGCGCCTGTCCGCAGGGTCGAAATCCCGAAACCGGGCGGCGGCACACGGCAGCTAGGCATTCCCACCGTGGTGGACCGGCTGATCCAACAAGCCATTCTTCAAGAACTCACACCCATTTTCGATCCAGACTTCTCCCCTTCCAGCTTCGGATTCCGTCCCGGCCGCAACGCCCACGATGCCGTGCGGCAAGCGCAAGGCTACATCCAGGAAGGGTATCGGTACGTGGTTGACATAGATCTAGAAAAGTTCTTTGACCGTGTCAATCATGACATCCTGATGAGCCGGGTAGCCCGAAAAGTCAAGGATAAACGTGTGCTGAAACTGATCCGTGCCTACCTGCAAGCCGGCGTTATGATCGAAGGGGTGAAGGTGCAGACCGAGGAGGGGACGCCGCAAGGCGGCCCCCTCAGCCCCCTGCTGGCGAACATCCTTCTCGACGATTTAGACAAGGAATTGGAGAAGCGAGGATTGAAATTCTGCCGTTATGCAGATGACTGCAACATCTATGTGAAAAGTCTGCGGGCAGGACAACGGGTGAAACAAAGCATCCAACGGTTCTTGGAGAAAACGCTCAAACTCAAAGTAAACGAGGAGAAAAGTGCGGTGGACCGCCCGTGGAAACGGGCCTTTCTGGGGTTTAGCTTCACACCGGAACGAAAAGCGCGAATCCGGCTCGCCCCAAGTGTAAATTAGCACATTATTTCAGAATCCCTTTTTCAAATTATTTCAGATGGATTCCGAAATAATGTGCAAAATTTTTGCGGATTGTTCCGGATTTTGCACATTCTTTCGGAACGTTTGCACGCTCTTTCAGATAAAGATTTCCAGCTCACCTGATGGACCGATGAAAAAGAGGAAGCACAAAAGAGGCCGATTAGGCCCCTTTCATGTTAATACCCCATTTCCTCTGCGGCCATGCGCACCACTTCTTCGTCAATGGCGTCCTTTTTCAGCTGATGCCCGTATAACAGGCACGTCGTGGCCAACGTGTTGATGACACGGGGCCAACCACGTGATTGCAGGGCAATCGCCTCTAACGCCGATGGAGTGAAGATCGGATGCTTCGCCCCGGCCTGTTTCATCCGATGCTCGATGTAGCCCGCCACCTCTTCCTTCTCCAGCGGCCCCATCCGGCATCGCATGATGATCCGCTGGTCGAGAGGGCGGTGCTGATTGAGCCGCAGCTTTCCCTGTAAATGGGGCAGCCCGGCCAACATCAAGACAAATGGGTTGGTCGAATCCATCTCAAAGTTGAACAAGATGGCGATGTCTTGTAAAAAGGCATCTTTGGCCAAATGCATCTCGTCCAAAATGAACACCGGCGTGATCCGTCGTTCATGATGCAATCGCTCGATCGCCTGCTGGATTTGGCGGAAGAGGTCCACCTTGCGGTATTTCGGTTCTTCCCCCAACCCAAGGGCCAGCCCACGGTAAAAATCCATCACGCCTCCGGTCGATAACGGGAAGTAGACCACATGATACAACGAAGGGGACAACGATTCCTTCCACGCCCGAAGGGCGAACGTCTTGCCCGCCCCCGGCTCTCCGATCAACAGCCCGATTCCCCGGGTTCGTTTCACGTACTCCAGCGCCCGCAGCGCTTCTTGAAACGCCGCCCCTTGATACGCCTCGGATGGGTCGGTTTCTTTCGCAAACGGCTCCCGCGAGAGGGAATAAAACGTTTTATACATCCTGTTCGCCCTCCTTCGCCGAAACCGCCGCAAACGGCG
Organism: Geobacillus sp. JS12; assembly: GCF_001592395.1. Taxonomy (NCBI): domain Bacteria; kingdom Bacillati; phylum Bacillota; class Bacilli; order Caryophanales; family Anoxybacillaceae; genus Geobacillus; species Geobacillus sp. JS12. The sequence goes on along the minus strand of NZ_CP014749.1, from coordinate 1,528,565 downwards.
ACCGGTGGCGCTTCACATAGGCATTGTCCTCCAAACGCACCCGAATGGCTTCCGCCACCCGTTTGCCATCTTCATACACATAGACGCCTCGTTCGTCATAGCGGAGCTCAATCGATTGCCCAATGAACCGAGGCGGCACTTCGTATAGCTGTTTATTCAGGGTGATCGTGCCATCGGCTTTCACCTTGCGGTGCTCCCGTTTCAGAAAAATCGCGTCCAGCCAATCGATGTCTTCGATCCACACCACTCGTTCCACTTGGGACTGAAACACCTCATGCGGCGTTTTTCCGTCCAGTGAGGCGTGCGGTTTTCGATGATACTCTTCTTCAAGCCACTTCCAAAAACGCTCGTTCAACTCGTCAAGCGACTTCGGCGGATTCAGCTCTAACAGCGGATAAAACCGCGTCTGTACGGTGCGGAAGAACCGTTCGATTTTCCCTTTGCTTTGCGGGTCATACGGCTGAGTGTGGATGAGCGTAATCCCCATCTCGGCGCACGCATACTGCAGCACCTCGGATCGATAAATTTTCCCGTTGTCCGAGTAAATGCGTTTCGGCTTCCCGCAACGAAGCACCGCTTCCTTTGTGACGATCCGCAGCCCGTCAAATTTCTCCGAGGGGAAAAACTGCGCGTACGGCACCAACCGCGAGCAGTCATCGATATACGCGATCAAAAACGTTTTCTGGGCTTTCCCATGGACGCGAATCGTGGGTCCATGGGATAAGTCCCCTTGCCATAGCTCATTGATCTGGTCATACGCAAAACGCTTTCGCTCCGGCATCGGCAAGATTTCTTTTCCGTGTGAGTAAAATATTTGTGGGTGACATTCCGAAATGATCCCCGACGAGGGTTGCGAACTTTTGTTCGCGACGCTCGTCGGGGCCACCAAGCGAAGCGCGGTAGAACAAGCAAATGTCATGCAAAAAGGACTCTCTCCCTGCTATGATGGTGATTGTCAACATCAACCGAAAACAGGAGGGAGAGAGTCCATGAAACATCTTACCACAGAATGGCCTTTATTAAAAGAGTTGGAGGAACAATTGTTGAGAACTCTTCAAAAGGTGTTCGCTGTCTTGTTGGCGGCCCTTTTGGAGGAGATCGATCAACAACTGGCGGAAGCGCGGGACAAGCGCCGGTATCAGCTGAAAGACAAACGGCCGACTACGATCCAAACGCTGTTTGGGGAAGTGACGTTCCGACGGAACTACTACTATGATCGACAAACGGGGGCGTATACGTTCTTGCTGGATGCCGAACTGGGCTTTGATGGAGCGCAGTCGATCAGCCCTTGCCTCGAGGAAACGGCGGTCGAGTTGGCCGTCGAGTGCTCTTCCTACCGCAAAGCGGCTCGCACGCTGGAGTCGATCGTGGGGTATGCGGTCCTCAGCCACGAGGCGATTCGCCAACTGGTGCTGGAGGCCCCTGTCTCGCTGCATCACCCTGTTTCCAAACGGCACGGCCGGGTGCTGTTTGTGGAGGCCGATGGACTGTTTATTTCCCGCCAGGGGAAAGGGAAACGGGCGAAAGAAGAGAAAATCCTGGCGGTTCACGAGGGATGGAGACGAAACGGGTCGCAGCTTGAGCTGGTGAACCGGCGCCACTACCTCCATGAAGGGACGGGGACGTGTGGGAACAGTTTGAGGAGTGGCTGATGAAGGAATATGCCTATGATCCGTGCCAAGACCTGTTGGTCATCAACGGCGACGCGGCGTCGTGGATCACGGCCTGCCGGGAGTATTTTGGGAAGCGGGCGTGCTTTCAGCTGGATCGATTTCATGTGGCGCGGGAGCTGCGTCAGTGTCTGTCCGGCCATCCGCGTTGGCGGGAGGTGCGGAAGAAGCTGGCGAAACAAGATGAAGAAGGGCTTCTCGTAGAGCTGAACAGCGCGGTCGGCACGTTGGAGGACGAAGCGAAAGAGAAGCAGCTGGCTGCCATGATCCGCCGGATCGAGTCGATGCCGGGATGCATCCGGGACTATCGGGGTGGCTGTCGGAGCAAGGGGTGGAGACGACCGGCATGCGTCCGATGGGCCATGCGGAGAGTGTGATGAGCCGGTTTGCGCATCGGGTGAAATCCCGCCGCAGCTGGAAAGACCAAGGGCTTCGGGCGTTTCTGAGGGCGATGGCAGCCCGAATCGACGGGATCGGGTGGAGAAAGGGACGGTGGGAGGAGCAAGAGCCCCAGTCGACCGTCTCGGCCTCAACAAAGTCCAAGCGGATCGAACAGGCCAAACGGAAGGCCGGACAGTTGTGGGCGGATGTGGTGCGTCAGAATATACCGTGTCTGCAACAGTCATCCGGGACGCCGATCCATCAAGCGTTGTCGGCGCTCCGGGATGGTGGTTGGGTGTAAAAAAATGGAATATCGTATCATCGTCTCAAGATGAGGGATGAGAGTCCGAAAGCGCTTACGATATGAATTCCTGAAAATGGTTCGCTAACTAGTGATTGACAACGCCCGTAGTGAATCGAAAAAATGTTCTCCACAAAGTCTTGACTGACTCTTCTTTTCCCACCAGGTTGTGTTTTTTCAACAATCGGTATATAGTAAAGTATGAGAGGGTGGTGGGAATGTCCCCCTGCTTGGTGAGTTGTTCGTAGAATAGGGTCACGGGCATGGTGGGATGTTCCTTCCTCAATGCTAGAATATGATCCTCATCATCGGGGACAGACGTCTGGAGCGGCCGCGGTCCGAACGGCGCTTCGGCTTCAAGGCGTCGAAGCCCCCTTTTTTGTATCGGGCGCACCAATCCAGAATCGTCTTCGCCGCAATGGGCTTGTCCCCTTGATGAGGAATCGAATGCACTCGCCCGCCCACCTCATTCAAATACGCTTTGGGCTCCACCTGGCCATTCACCAACGGAGCGATCAGCCCGTACCGAAACAGCGCGATGTCGTGTCTCATCGATTCATCCATCCGGATCTCCTCCCTGTCTCCCTGTGATGTTGGACCGTTCCGGTCCCTCTGCCTCCTATCTTACGAAACGGCTCGAGATTCGTCGAGAGGAAGGGTTTGTGGGAACATCAATCATATCCGTTTTTGGTGTTAAGTGGAAAATCAGGAAGAAATTTGATCCGCAAACGGATGCCACCTCTCGTTTGTCCATAGGTCTTGGATGATCGAGCCCACCCCCCGTCCCTCCAAGGTCTGCATCCACCAAACCGCCCGTTCTGTTCTTGCGTTCCCCACAGGGCCGATGATCCCCCACCTTCTCGCCGCCGCGTGATGCAAGCGAGAGAGATTCCGTAAAAATCGTCGGACATAAAACAAGATGACCTCCTTGGTGGGAAAACCAACCTGTTTGGTCTTCGCTCCTCGCCTTGGCGTTTCCAGCCACGTTTTGACTGCTTGCCAAATAACCGATCGTGTATATTGAACATACGGGAGGAGGAAAGAAGGCAGCACACTCACGGTTTTGCGACACTCTTGACAGCGATATCGTGCGATCCAAAGGTGATACTCCCCCTCTGCCGTCAACGCATAGCGTTGGTAGTATCCGTGACGATGCAAGGGCGGCGGGATGGACAGTGGGGCATTGGTTCACGTCAGGAAAATCGTTCCCTTTCCCACGATCCGTATACGTTTGAATGTCAATGCCAAAGTCGTGAAACTGGATCACACTTCCTCCCCCCCCTCCTTGAAACGAATGGAAATCTTCGTCCGAAACAATTCACAAAAAATTTAGCACATTCCTTCAGAAAAGGGGAGAGGGCTTTCTGAAAGAATGTGCAAAAAAATGGGCGTTTTATGCTGAAATAAAATGATAATTTACACCCAAGGTCGATTCAACGTCTGAAACAGCGGATCCGACAGCTGACCAACCCAAACTGGAGCATATCGATGCCAGAACGAATTCATCGCGTCAATCAATACGTCATGGGATGGATCGGGTATTTTCGGCTCGTCGAAACCCCGTCTGTCCTTCAGACCATCGAAGGATGGATTCGGAGGAGGCTTCGACTCTGTCAATGGCTTCAATGGAAACGGGTCAGAACCAGAATCCGTGAGTTAAGGGCGCTGGGGTTGAAGGAAACAGCGGTGATGGAGATCGCCAATACCCGAAAAGGAGCTTGGAGAACAACGAAAACGCCGCAACTCCACCAGGCCCTGGGCAAGACCTACTGGACCACTCAGGGGCTCAAGAGTTTGACGCAACGATATTTCGAACTCCGTCAAGGTTGACGAACCGCCTAGTGCGGACCCGCATGCTAGGTGGTGTGAGGGGACGGGGGTTAGCCGCCCCCTCCTACTCGATTGTGATGTCGGATTAGTGTCTGGTTATTGTTTGATAGATGTCTTGTTTGTGTCGGTGATGGCGCTTTTGTTTTGAATCGGCTTCCTTGTTGCGGTGCGCTTTGTATGTTGGCACGAAACTTGCTTTCTAAAAGAGGTGAAACCGTTATCAAAATCAGGAGGGGACGCGATGTACGAATTGTTGGTGCCCAGCCGGGTTGTGTATGGGCGCAATACGTTCGCCGAAGTCGGCCCACAGGCAAAAGCGCTCGGAACGAAAGCGCTCATCGTCAGCGACCCGGTGATGGAGAACATCGGGGTGGTTGCCCGCTGTGAGCAATATTTGCAAGAAGCGGGGCTGCCGTTTGTGAAGTATACAGGAGTCGACAGCGAGCCGACGGATGTCCATGTGAAGGAAGCGCTTGACGTCTGCCGGAGCGAGCAGTGCGATGTCATTATCGCTCTTGGCGGCGGCAGCAGCATCGACGCCGCCAAGGCGGTCGCCGTCATGATGACAAATGAAGGGGAGATCAGCGACTATATCGGCAATCAAAAGCGGTTTGCCGAAAAACCGCTGCCGCTCATCGCCATTCCGACAACGGCTGGAACGGGTTCGGAAGTGACGAAAGTAACGGTCATTATCAATACGAAGACGGACGTCAAAATGATGATTTCCCAACCGGAGCTGCTTCCAGCCGTGGCGATCGTCGACCCGTTGCTCACGGTTTCGTGCCCGCCGTCCGTTACAGCGGCGACTGGGGTTGATGCGCTCTGCCATGCGATCGAGGCGTACATTTCCCGGCGCGCCCATCCCGTGACCGATGCGCTGGCGCTCTCTGCCATCGAAGCGATCGTCGGCCATTTGCGCCGGGCGTACGAAAACGGGGAAGACATCGAAGCGCGGGAAAAAATGGCGATCGCCGCCATGAAAGCCGGCATGGCGTTTTCCAACGCCTCGGTGACGCTTGTGCACGGCATGTCGCGGCCGATCGGCGCGCTCTTCCATGTGCCCCACGGCGTCTCGAACGCGATGTTGCTGCCGGGGGTGCTCGAGTTTACAAAAGACAGCGCCATCGAACGATTGGCGGTGATCGCCCGCATCATCAAGCCGCCGCTCAAAGACGTTTCCGATACGGAAGCGGCTGAGGCGCTTGTTGAAGAAGTGAAGCAGCTTTGCCGCGATTTGCGCATTCCGAATATGAAAACGTGGGGCATCGACAAAGCGGCGTTTGACAAAGCGGTTGATAAAATGGCGGCCGATGCGCTCGCGAGCGGCAGTCCAAGCAACAATCCGAAAGTGCCGACCCATGAGGAAATCGTCGCCTTGTACCATTATTGCTATGACTATCAGTACGACACCAAAACCGTAAGTTCGTAAATGAGTCCGACGGCTGGGATGGTGATTGCAGGACGCATGACAGCGACCAGCAGCAAACGGACAGCAAAGAACGCCGCTTTTTGGAAGCGTTCAGCCCGCCGGCCGTTTCCGCGAAAGGAAGCGCTCGTCGATCATCCATAGCCCTTGTGTGCGTTCATGAACCAATCTTTTGAAAGATCGACTAGAAAGGTGGTTTCATCCATGAGTTCCGTGACCGAAACGAAAACATTGAAAAATTTTATCGGCGGCCAATGGGTCGCGTCAACATCCGGAAAAGAAGAAATCGTGCCGAACCCGGCGACAGGAGAAGTGCTGGCGAAAGTGCCGCTCTCTTCGCGCGAGGAGCTTGATGCGGCGGTGGCGGCTGCGAAAGAAGCGTTCCGCGAATGGCGCAAAGTGCCCGTTCCGCGCCGCGCCCGCATTTTGTTCCGCTACCAGCAGCTCCTTGTCGAGCATTGGGAGGAGCTTGCCCGCCTTGTGACATTGGAAAACGGCAAAGTGTACGAAGACGCCTACGGCGAAGTGCAGCGCGGCATCGAATGCGTCGAATTTGCGGCGGGAATTCCGACGCTTATGATGGGCCAACAGCTGCCGGATATCGCGACCGGCATCGAATCGGGCATGTACCGTTACCCGCTCGGCGTCGTTGCCGGCATTACGCCGTTTAACTTCCCGATGATGGTGCCGTGCTGGATGTTCCCGCTTGCCATCGCTTGCGGCAACACGTTTGTGTTGAAGCCGTCTGAGCGGACGCCGATGCTCGCCAACCGATTAGCGGAACTGTTCACCGAAGCCGGCCTGCCGCCGGGAGTGCTCAATATCGTTCATGGGGCGCATGAAGTCGTGAACGGCATTTTAGAGCACAAAGATATTAAAGCCGTCTCGTTCGTCGGCTCACAGCCGGTCGCCGAATATGTGTACAAAACGGCCGCCGCCCACGGCAAGCGCGTACAGGCGCTCGCCGGTGCGAAAAACCATTCGATCGTCATGCCGGATGCCGACCTTGATATGGCGGTGACGAACATCATCAACGCCGCCTTTGGTTCGGCGGGTGAGCGGTGCATGGCGTGTTCGGTCGTCGTTGCTGTCGGCGATATCGCTGATGAGTTAGTGAAACGGCTCAAAGAAGCCGCCGATCGCATCCAAATCGGCAACGGGCTCGACCAAGGCGTCTTTTTAGGCCCGGTCATCCGCGAGTCGCACAAAGAACGGACGATCAAATACATCGAAATCGGCGAAAAAGAAGGGGCGCTCCTTGTCCGCGACGGCCGCCGCGACTCGGCGACGAGCGGAAAAGGGTATTTCATCGGCCCGACGATTTTCGACCATGTCAAACCGGGCATGACGATTTGGACGGACGAAATTTTTGCCCCGGTTCTGTCGGTCGTCCGCGCCCGCGATTTGGACGAAGCGATTGAGATCGCCAACCGGTCGGAATTCGCCAACGGCGCCTGCATCTACACGGACAGCGCCAAAGCGATCCGCCAGTTCCGTGAAGAAATCGACGCTGGCATGCTCGGTATCAACGTCGCCGTCCCAGCGCCGATGGCGTTTTTCCCATTCTCAGGCTACAAAAACTCGTTCTATGGTGACCTCCACGCCAACGGCCGCGACGGCGTCGAGTTTTATACGAGAAAGAAAATGGTGACGGCGAGATATGAATAGGAAAACAATGAAGCAGCCCGCTTGGATTCGGGCTGCTTTTTTATCACCTCACACTGAGTCGTGACGGCATTCAAAAGGCGCGAAGTGTGATAGAATAAAATAAAAAAGGGTGTGAGTTTCATGGCTATGGACTACTTTCAGGTGAACTTGCCGAAAGAGTTTTTGCCCGCCATTAATGAATTGGAAGGCAGCACCGTTGAGGCGAAAATAAAGCTTTCATTGGCGATTGGGCTGTTTGTTGGAAAACAGGTGACGCTAGCGAAAGCGGCTGAATTGGCAGGAAAATCCTTAGGGGAATTTATCGATGTATTGCGTTCGAAGGCGATTCCTTGGATGGAATATACGGAGGAACACATCAAAGATGATTGGGACACGGTGCAACAATTGAGCAATGAAAATAGGGATCGCAATGAGTAGGGTTACGGTCAACTCTACACCGATTATAGGTCTGTCGATCGTTGGTCAATTGACTCTTTTGTCTGACCTATTTGATGAAGTATATGTTCCGGAAGCTGTCTATCAAGAAATTGTTCATCACCATGCCCCACGCCATTATGGAAAAGAAGAGCTCAAACGATTGGTCAACGAGGGGGTGTTTCGACTATACCATGTAAAAAATCGCGGCCTTGTTGAAAGTTTGTATGGAAAATTCCATGCCGGGGAGTTAGAAGTTATTATTGGAGCGAAAGAACTTGGTGCTCAAGCCGTTGTGATGGATGAGCATGCTGATAGACCATTGTCGAAACAAATTCTTTTTAACATCTTTCCGAAAGAAGTCTCCCACTTTGAAACGAAGTGAAAGTGGGAGATGAATGTCGGTTGGCGTCAGCCAACGAATAGGATAGAATATGGCTAGAACGGACACCTTCGGAACGAAGGGAAGCGTAAAGGGTTCTTGTGTGTGGCTTACCGTTCGGCGAACACACACAAGTCGCTTGAAGCCCCCATCTCTAAGCGAAGCGTAGGTGGTGGGTAGTTCACGGCCTATCGGTACAATTGGAGTTTTGATTCTAGGGAAGAAAAACAGGAAAATAGCGGAAGTCAAGCCGCTGTTAGACACTCTGCTTGACAATGGATTTTATCTCTCCCAACGTCTCTATCGAGAGGCGTTGTCGTTGGCAGAAGAAACGCCGTAACCCCGCCCGCGCGGGGGTTTCTTTTTTAACCCCTGTCAACAACCCCCTTGACAAAATCGCGTTTACTTATCATTGAAGGGCCGGTTGTAAGCGTTTTAAGATAAAGATACAGTCAAGCAAAAGGAGGAGCGACGTTATGACGCATACAACCGGAAATGAAACAGGATTCCGTGTGAAGATTCAGCGGTTTGGCAGTTATTTGAGCGGCATGATTATGCCGAACATCGGCGCGTTTATCGCCTGGGGCTGATTACCGCCCTATTTATCCCGACCGGCTGGCTGCCGAACGAGACGTTTGCGAAGCTCGTCGGGCCGATGATTACGTATTTGCTGCCGCTGTTGATTGGCTATACGGGCGGCAAAATGATTTACGACGTCCGCGGCGGCGTCGTTGGGGCGACGGCGACGATGGGGGTCATCGTCGGTTCGGACATCCCGATGTTTTTAGGCGCGATGATCATGGGGCCGCTTGGCGGTTATGTGATCAAAAAAGTGGATGGATTGTTCCAAGGGAAAGTCAAGCAAGGATTCGAGATGCTTGTCAACAACTTTTCGGCCGGGATCGTCGGCGGCGTGTTGACGCTCCTTGCCTTTAAAGGAGTCGGCCCGGTCATCTCGCTCATCAGCAAAACATTAGCGGCCGGAGTGGAAAAAATCATTGATTGGCATTTGTTGCCGCTGGCGAACTTGTTCATCGAGCCAGGGAAAGTGCTGTTCTTGAACAACGCAATCAACCATGGGATTTTAAGTCCGCTTGGCGTCGAGCAAGCAGCAAAAACCGGGAAATCGATTTTGTTCTTATTGGAAACGAACCCTGGTCCAGGGTTGGGGATTTTGCTCGCGTATTGGCTGTTTGGCAAGGGGATGGCGAAACAATCGGCGCCGGGGGCGGTCATCATCCACTTCCTTGGCGGGATTCATGAAATTTACTTCCCGTACATTCTCATGCGCCCGATTTTGATTTTGGCAGCCATGGCAGGCGGCGTGAGCGGGGTGTTCACGTTTACCATCCTCAACGCCGGGCTTGTGGCCGTGCCGTCGCCGGGAAGCATTTTCGCCTTGCTGGCGATGACGCCAAAAGGGAATTACTTTGGCGTGCTAGCCGGCGTGTTCGTCGCCGCAGCGGTATCGTTCCTCGTCGCGTCGGTGTTCTTGAAATCGGCGAAACAAAACGAAGAGGAAGAAGACTTGGCCAAGGCGGCAGAAAAAATGCAACAGTTAAAAGGGAAACAAAGCCAAGTGGCGGCCGCGTTGCAGCAACAAGAGGAAGTGGCAGCGGCGGTGGCGGAACAGGCCGTCCCTGTGCGGGTGAAAAAAATTGTCTTTGCGTGTGACGCCGGAATGGGCTCGAGCGCGATGGGAGCATCGATTTTGCGCAACAAAGTGCAAAAAGCCGGGCTCGATATCGAAGTGACGAATACAGCGATCAACCAGCTTCCGGCCGACGCCGACATCGTCGTCACCCATCAAAATTTAACCGACCGGGCGAAGGCAAAATTGCCGAACGCCTACCACGTATCGGTCGAAAACTTCTTAAACAGCCCGAAGTACGATGAGTTGATTGAACAATTGAAAAAGAACGCGTAAGTCGGCATGAAACGCAGGGGAAATGGCGTTCCCCCTGCGTTTTGTTTTACGGCAGCCTGCTGTTTCGAGTCGGTTTTCCGGCCAGCAGGGTTGGTTTTGGCGCCGAAAAAGGAATCATGAATGTGAAATTAAAAACTGTCAACAATAACAATGACGAAAATGAAACATCTCTTCATTGTCAAATCAAGAAAAAAGCTCTTACAATAAGAAATGAAGAACTGATTGATCAATTTAAAACTGTCAACAATACGACCGAAGATGGGAGGTGAACGGCGATGTACGTATCGGCACGGGAGCGGAAGCTGCTTGAGCGTTTGTTGGCAAGCGACCGTGATTGGACCGTCGGCGAACTGGCCGAGGAGCTGAATGTCAGCGCCCGTACGGTTCACCGCGATTTGCAAGGGCTCGAATCGGTGTTGCGTCGTTACGGGCTCGAGCTCGTAAAAAAGGCGGGGGTCGGCATCCGTCTTGTTGGGAAGGAAGAAAACAAACAGGCGCTGGCCGCAGAGCTGTTTCGCCTTTCTCATCATGAATACACCCCCGAAGAGCGGCAACTCATGATTTTAATCGCCCTGTTGGAAGCGGCCGAGCCGGTGAAACTTGTCTCCTTGGCAAATGACTTGAATGTGACGGTGGCGACCGTCAGCTTTGATTTGGACAAATTGGAACAAACAATCGAAGCGTATGGGCTTTCGCTCATCCGCAAGCGTGGATACGGGTGGAACTGGCCGGTTCAGAATCGGCGAAACGGCGCCTGATCAGCGACTTGTTGTTCCGCCATGTTGATGAACACGAATTTTTGGCGCTCATGAAAGAGACGATCCAAAGGCGCGCTGACGAACCGCTTGATACGATGGCGGAAAAACTGCTCGGGTTCATCGACCGGAAAAAGCTTGCCATCATTGAGCAGCAAATCGAGCAAGTGAAAGAAACGCTCCCGTTTACGATGGCCGATAGCTCGTACATCGCCTTTGTCGTCCATTTGGCTCTAGCGATCGAGCGCATCAAGCGGGGAGAAGCGATCCACTTCGATCCGCGGGATTTGCAGACGCTTCAAGCGACGAACGAATACGAAATCGCTCGCGTGCTCGCCGAATCGTTGGAAAAAGTCTTTGGCGTTGCCATCCCCAGCGAGGAGATCGGCTATATGACGATGCACTTGATGGGAGCGAAATGGCGCAGCCGCCAAGGGACGATGATGGAGGAAACGAGCTTAGCTGTCGGCATGAAAGCCCAGCAACTCATCCGCTTTGTCAGCCGCGAACTTGGCGTCGATTTGTCCGCCGACCGCACGCTGTATGAAGATTTGGTCGTCCACTTGAAGCCAGCCCTGTACCGCTTGGAGCACGGAATGGGAGTGTCCAATCCGCTGCTTGAGCAAATTAAGCGGGACTATGCGGAGCTGTTCGCCATTGTCGCAGAAGGGGCAAAGCAACTGTTTGGCAACGTCCCGATGCCTGAGGAGGAGATCGGCTATTTAGTGCTCCATTTTGCCTCCGCGCTCATGCGGGAGAGAAAAGGCTGGCGGGTGCTCGTCATTTGTTCGAGCGGGCTTGGGACGGCGAAAATTTTAGCGACGAGGCTGAAAAAAGAGATTCCGGACATTGTTTCGCTGGAACAAGCGTCCGTGTTTGAATGGAAAGAGAAAGATGCAAGCGCGTATGACCTTGTCGTCTCGACCGTGCCGCTGGCCGATGAAGGCGGCCCATATTTCACCGTCAGCCCGATGTTGACGGAAGAGGAAGCGCGGGCGATTCGTGAATTTTTAGAGCGAAAATCGGCCGCTGAAAAGCGGATGAGGAAAGAGTCAATCGCACAGAGAAACAGGCCAGCGCTCGAGGCGATGAAGGCGGTTCGGCGCATCAGCGAGACGGTCGTCCACCTGTTGGACGGTTTTTCCCTCGAGGTGGTCAAGAGGCGCTCTGTTCATGAACTATTGACGGACGCGTGCCGCCGCCTCGAACGAAGCGGCGTCATCGTCGATGCCGATGTCGTCATCGAGGAGCTGCGGCGCCGCGAGTCGCTTGGCGGGCTTGGCGTCCCTGGCACGACGCTGGCGCTTTACCACGCTCGAAGCTTCGCTGTCCTTCGTCCATCTCTGACGATGTACCGACTTGATGCGCCGCAAACGGTGCCCGGCATGGACGGGGAGCCGATGGAGATCAACACGGTTGTGTTGCTTCTCGGCCCTGCTGATGCGGATGAAGAGATGCTTTCAGTATTAAGCCATGTGAGCACGTTGCTCGTAAAGGACGAGCAAAGCGCGGCCACGTTGGCTTATGGCGGCGAAGACGAAGTGTATTCACTTATTAGCGGTCATTTGGAACAATTTTTCGATGATTATTGGATATCGATGAAGGAGTGAAATAGATGTTGACCCATTCGATTTTAAACAAAGAAAACATTGTGCTCAATGCACAACCAAAAACGAAAGAAGAGGCGATCCGCCTCGCCGGCGAGGTGTTGGTTAAGCAAGGATATGTCGCCCCGGCATATGTTGATGCGATGCTTGAACGGGAAGAACTGACATCAACGTATATCGGCAACAACGTCGCCATTCCGCACGGAACGGAAGCGGCCAAAGCGTTCGTGAAACAGTCCGGCATTTCGATCGTGCAAGTTCCAGGCGGCGTCGATTTTGGCGGCGGCAACATGGCCACGATCGTGATCGGCATTGCCGGTAAAGACGGCGAACATTTGGACATTCTCTCCCAACTCGCGCTTGTGTGTGCGGAAGCGGATCATGTAGAAGCAATGGCGAACGCCAAAACAGAAGAAGAAATTCTTGCGCTGCTCCATGAGGTGAACGGCTGATGCGGGCCGTCCACTTTGGCGCCGGCAACATCGGCCGCGGCTTTATCGGCAGTCTGCTGGCTGCGTCGGGATATGACGTCGTGTTCGTTGATGTCAATGGACAAATCGTCCGTTTGCTGAAAGAGCGGGGGAGTATCGCGTCATTGTCGCCGGCGAGCAGCGAGAAGAACAATGGGTGCGCGGCGTCTCGGCGTTGAACAGCCAAACAGAGCGGGAGCAAGTCATCGCGGCGATCGCCGCCGCTGATTTGGTCACGACCGCCGTCGGCCCGCACATTTTGCCGGCCATCGCCCCCCTTGTTGCTGAAGGGCTCAAGCAGCGGCTGGCCGTCCAGCAAGCTCCGCTTCATGTCATCGCGTGCGAAAATATGATCGGCGGCACGGAGACGTTGAAGCGGCACGTGTTTGCCCATCTTTCCGAGGCCGAACAACAGCTGGCGGGCGAGTCGGTCGGCTTTCTCAACTGCGCGGTTGACCGCATCGTGCCAAACCAAACGAACGATGATCCGCTGGCGGTGACGGTCGAGCCGTTTTTCGAATGGGCGATTGAAACGCGCAACGTCATCGGCGCGGTTCCGCCGATTCAAGGAGCGCATTTTGTCGCTGACTTAGGGCCGTATATTGAACGAAAGTTATTTACTGTCAACACCGGCCATGCCCTTGCCGCCTACTTAGGCTACCTCAAGCAATACGAAACCGTGCAAGACGCGATGAAAGACAGCGCCATTCGGGCGGATGTCGAACAGGCGCTCAGCGAATCCGGAGCGGTGTTGGTGAAAAAGCACGGTTGGAAGGCAGATGAGCACCGCGCGTATATCGAGACGACGATCGGGCGCTTCATGAACCCGGCGCTGTCCGACGACATCATCCGTGTCGCCCGCTCGCCGATCCGCAAACTTGGGCCGAACGACCGCCTCGTCGCTCCGGCAACGCAATACTGTGCGCTATTGGGCAGCGTCCCCGCTGGTCTTGCCAAGGGCATTGCCGCGCTGCTCTTGTTTGATCATCCGGAAGACAGCGAGGCGGCCGAGCTCCAACAAACGATCCGACAACGCGGGGTCGAAGAGGCGCTTCGGCAATACGCCGGGCTCGAAAGTGCGCACCCGCTTGCGGCCGCGGTGAGGGAAGAGTACGGGAGAATGGAGAAAAACAAAAGCTGACCGCCTTTCAAATGTCGTCGACCTCCAATCGTGCAAAAATCCCGGGGGATCGACGACAATGTTTTTTTGCGTCAAAATCCTACAACCAACACGGCTCAGCAGTATTGACAGAATTTTTGAAACGTGATATTCTGAAAACAGCCAAAAGGGGAAAAGCTTGATTTTATGCGCATTCTTTGGGGTTTTTATCGTACCTATGAGGGATTGAAACTCTGTGGCGATGAAAGGACCTTTCACTTTGTCTTTAGTTTTTATCGTACCTATGAGGGATTGAAACCTATACCACACTACCTGAGTCAACCTTGTCCGCGTAGTTTTTATCGTACCTATGAGGGATTGAAACTATGCCTCATCCCATGTTAATCTACGGCGACGTTTGTGTTTTTATCGTACCTATGAGGGATTGAAACTTCAATATGATTCAAGTAGATGTGCGTATCACCCAGTTTTTATCGTACCTATGAGGGATTGAAACCTTAGATGGTGTCAGCCATCTATGGTCATTTCTTACACGTTTTTATCGTACCTATGAGGGATTGAAACTATGCCTCATCCCATGTTAATCTACGGCGACGTTTGTGTTTTTATCGTACCTATGAGGGATTGAAACTTCAATATGATTCAAGTAGATGTGCGTATCACCCAGTTTTTATCGTACCTATGAGGGATTGAAACCTTAGATGGTGTCAGCCATCTATGGTCATTTCTTACACGTTTTTATCGTACCTATGAGGGATTGAAACGGCAACAAACGCAGGTAATGCAATTGCAACTTGGGCCACGTTTTTATCGTACCTATGAGGGATTGAAACGTGCCAAGGTTTCAACGCCGCGACAGGGAAACGATAGTCACACGTTTTTATCGTACCTATGAGGGATTGAAACAACCAACATGGCCAAAGTATTTTTTAACCGCTTCATGTTTTTATCGTACCTATGAGGGATTGAAACCGGCGTATTGCTCGGATGTTTAAGCAAGTACGAAACCGTTTTTATCGTACCTATGAGGGATTGAAACGCAAGCGACGTCGGGACAGCCGGCAGGAAGCCGGCCGTTTTTATCGTACCTATGAGGGATTGAAACTCAGATGGAAAAAGAAGGTGTATGAATGCGAGGTTTCTGTTTTTATCGTACCTATGAGGGATTGAAACATACCAATGAAAATATCGTGCAGTCAAAGTTCACCGAGTTTTTATCGTACCTATGAGGGATTGAAACTCACCAAAGGCGTTAAGGGTGAATAGCGGCCTAACGCGTTTTTATCGTACCTATGAGGGATTGAAACCAAGCGTGTTATTGAGTTTTTCGGTTTCTTCTTGTATTGCGTTTTTATCGTACCTATGAGGGATTGAAACGCATATATAGGCAAATCAATAAGGCTTCAAAGAAGAATGTTTTTATCGTACCTATGAGGGATTGAAACGCAGGATTGTCGCCAGCTCCGCACCAAATGTAGTCGGCGTTTTTATCGTACCTATGAGGGATTGAAACCCAAGAAACCATTTAACGATTCAATCGGCGAGACGGTTTTTATCGTACCTATGAGGGATTGAAACATGAGTAAATCTAAATGTTTATTCTCAATATATTTCCGTTTTTATCGTACCTATGAGGGATTGAAACTACGTACCGTTCCAATCGGACTGTTTCAGGCTTTTATCGTCCCCATCAGTGATTGAAACACTGTGTAGTACGGCACAACTTTTTCTGTCTCCCATGCAGGATTTTCACCCCCTGCTTGCGAATGGATAGAATCGAACACGTTCAAAGAGGGGTGATCGAATGGCCATTGACCATGACCGATTGTTCAAAGAGCTGATTCAAACGTTCTTCGAAGAGTTTCTTCTCCTCTTTTTCCCCGACATGCACGAACACATTGATTTCCGCCATTTGTCCTTCCTGTCCGAAGAACTGTTTACCGATGTCACGGCAGGTGAAAAATACCGCGTCGATCTATTGGTCGAGACGAAGCTGAAAGGGGAAGACGGGCTGATCATCGTTCATGTGGAGAATCAAAGCTACGTGCAACCATCGTTTCCAGAGCGCATGTTTGTCTATTTCAGCCGTCTGTTTGAAAAATACCGCACCCGCATCGTTCCGATTGCTGTCTTCAGCTATGAGGCCCTTCGCGAGGAACCGTCCGTGTTCTCAATCGAGTTTCCCTTTGGCGACGTGCTGCAGTTTCGCTTTTTCCCCGTGGAGCTGCGCAAGAAACATTGGCGGGACTACATCCGGCATGACAATCCGATCGCGGCTGCCCTCCTTGGCAAAATGGGGTATACTGAAAGTGAGAAAGTCGAGTTGAAAAAAGAGTTTTTGCGCATGTTGGTGCGATTGGAGCTGGATGAAGCGAGGCAGCGGCTGCTCTTGGGCTTTTTTGAAACATATGTGAAGTTGTCGGAGGAGGAAGAGCAACAACTGCAAAGAGAGGTGAGGGCGATGGAAACGAAAGAAAAAGAGCAAGTGTTGGAGCTGATCATTTCCTATGAGCAAAAGGGAAGGAAACAGGGGATAAAACAAGGAATGAAACAGCTGATCCGCAACATGGCGCGCAAAGGAATGAAGGCGGAAGACATTGCTAGGTTGGTGGATCTTCCAGAGGAAGATGTTTGGGAATTGCTTGAAGAGTAGGGGAATCAAATACAAGTGGCGGCCATCTAACGAGGACAGTTGGCGGCGGCAAAAGAGGCAGATGAAATCACTGATTCGTAAGTGATCGATTGTAAAAAAACGAATGATCGTCCTGCCACATGAAAGATGAGGAACGAACGTCAGAAAGTATGCACTGTACCAACGTTTTATGTACCGTCGGCCTTGAAGGCTGGCGGTCTTTTTTTTGCTTTGAGACTCCAGCGTTCCCCGAGGCGTCTTGGCCATATCAGGTCATGTTGATTATACGTCCATGAACAAAATGCACAAAATTCATTTTATTTTCAAAAACTTCACGTTCACCCTTGGGCATGGTAAGGTTGAGTTTGAAAACGTTATCAAAAACAAGGAGGCAGGGAGAAATGAAGAAGACAAAATGGTGGGGATTGCTCGCTGCAGGGATGATGACGTTCGCGCTGGCGGCCTGTGGGGGCAACGATGCATCAGGATCGAAATCGTCCGGTTCGAACTCTGGCTCATCGGCCTCAAACTATCCGACGAAGCCGATTACGATTGTTGCTCCGTCCGGAGCGGGCGGCGGTTGGGATTTAACGGCCCGCGCGATCACCAAGGTGCTCGATGAGACGGGGCTCGTCAAACAGACGATGACGGTCGAAAACAAACCGGGCGGCGGCGGGGCAGTCTTTATGGCCGAATACGCTACCCAGGATGTGAAAAACGATTATAAGCTGTTTGTCAATTCACCGCCGATTATCATCAATAACTTGAAAAAAGAAGGGAACAGCCCGTTCGGCTACAAAGACACGACCCCGCTCGCCCAGTTGACGAAAGACTTTGGCGCGATTGTGGTTAAAGCCGATTCGAAGTTTCAAACGTTGACCGACTTGCTGAACGCCATTAAACAAAATCCGAAATCCGTCACCATTGCCGGAGGATCGGCGCCAGGGTCGATGGACCACTTAGTGGCGATTTTGCCGATCTATAAGTCGGGCATCGATCCAAAATCAGTCAAGTATGTTTCGTACGATGGCGGCGGAGAAGCGATGGCGGCGCTGCTTGGCGGCAATGCGGATGTGATTGCGACGGATGCGTCTTCGGTTGGCGAATATTTGAAAGCCGGCAAAGTGCGGGTGTTGGCGGTTTCGGCTCCAGAACGCCTCGGCGGAGTGCTGAAAGACGTGCCGACGATGAAAGAGCTTGGCGTTGATGCCGAGTTTACGATTTGGCGCGGCGTGTTCGGGCCGAAGGAAATGTCTTCGGAAGCAAAAGCGTTTTGGGAAGAAACATTGAAAAAACTGTCTGAGCATGAAAAATGGAAAGAAGAGCTGCAAAAACAAGGTTGGGAAGCAGAGTACCGCAATTCGGAAGAGTTTACGAAATTTTTGCAAGAGCAAGAGCAGCAAGTCGGCGACCTGCTGAAGTCGCTTGGGATGCATAAATAACTCGAGGGGGAAGAGCATTCTTCCCCTTTTTCCAAAAGCGGGAGGGAAAGCGATGAACAAAACGGCTGACCGGATCGCGGCGGTGGCGTTTTTGGCTGTGGGTGCTTTGTTTATGGTGGAAAGTTTGCGCATATCGAAAAGCGCCTACGGCAGCGCTGTCGGGCCGAATGTGTTTCCGTTTTTGCTTGGACTTGTGTTGGTTTTATTAAGCATAAAACTGCTGTTTGAGACAAGAAATTATTCAGGCGCAACAGGGGAGAAACTGCCGCGGCAATATAAAAAGTTTCTTGTCATTTTCATCGCCGCCATTTTCTATGCGGCGTTGCTTGAAACGGTTGGATATGTGATCACGACATTTCTCTTTCTTGTCATCGGCTTTCAAACGATGGAAAAAGGGGCGCTGTGGAAATCGATCGCCATTGCGGCTGGTTTTTCGTTAGGCGTATATGGCCTTTATGTGAAACTGTTGCAAGGAACATTGCCGAGCTGGCCGATTTGGTTCCAATGAAAGGAGGGGCATCATGGACACACTATCGTTTTTGTTTGACGGATTTCAGACGGCGCTTCAGCCGCATAACTTGCTGTTTGCGTTTATCGGGGTGTTGATCGGCACGGCGGTCGGCGTGCTTCCTGGGATCGGGCCGATGAGCGGGGTGGCGCTGCTCATTCCGGTGACGGCGTCGATGACGTCCGGCCTTAGTCCGGAACAGGCGGCAGCGAGCTCGATTATTTTGCTCGCCGGCGTCTATTACGGGGCGATGTACGGCGGGTCGACGACGTCAATTTTGTTAAACACGCCCGGGGAATCATCGTCTGTTGTCACGACGCTGGACGGCTACCAAATGGCGCGGCAAGGCCGGGCCGGGGCGGCGCTGGCGATTGCGGCGATCGGTTCGTTTGTGGCGGGGATTGTGTCGCTCATCGGTCTTGTATTATTAGCGGAGCCGCTGTCCAATGTCGCCTTGAAGTTCGGTCCGGCGGAGTATTTTTCGCTTATGCTGCTGGGGCTCGCCGCGGTGAGCGGCCTTGCCGGCAAATCGATGACGAAAGCGTGGATCATGACGGTGTTCGGCTTGTTGCTTTCCACGATCGGGCTCGACAACGTCTCTGGCGTCGCACGCTTCACGTACAATATTTCCTATTTGTATGGGGGCTGGAGTTTTTAACCGTAGCGGTCGGGCTGTTTGCGTTGGGGAAGTATTCAAGTCGATTCTCCACGACGAAATGAACAGCGGGGAAATTGCGAAAATTGGCCGCGTGTTGCCAACCAAATCGGACTTGAAAGAAAGCGCCGGACCGATCGCCCGCGGGTCGCTGCTCGGGTTTTTCATCGGCGTATTGCCGGGAGCCGGCGCTACATTGGCCTCGTTTTTCTCTTATATTCTTGAAAAGAAAATCAGCAAACATCCAGAAAAATTCGGCCAAGGGACGATCGCCGGCGTCGCGGCGCCCGAGTCGGCGAACAACGGTGCGTCTGGAGGCGCGATGATTCCACTGTTGACGCTAGGGATTCCGGGGTCCGGGACGACGGCTATTTTGATGGGTGCACTCATTATGTACAACGTCCAGCCGGGTCCGTTGTTGTTCGATGAACATCCAGACGTGGCGTGGGGGTTAATCGCCAGCATGTTCATCGGAAATGTGATGTTGCTAATTCTGAACATGCCGCTTGTAAAAATTTTCGCAAAAATCATCCAAACACCGACGAAGTATTTGTTGCCGCTCATTATTGCCATCTCTGTATTCGGCGTGTATGCGGTGCAAGTGACGACGTTTGATGTGTTTCTGTTGTTGGCATTTGGCTTGCTCGGCTATTGGCTCGCGGAACACGATTACCCGCTCGCGCCTCTTGTATTGGGGCTTGTGTTGGGGCCAATGATTGAAAACAACATGCGCCGGGCGTTGACGGCATCCAACGGGGACTATCTCGTTTTCGTTGAAAAGCCGATTTCGCTCGTCTTGTTAGTCATCGCCTTATTGTGGATTGCCGTGCCGTTTTTCATGAAATTACGAGGAAAAACCGTCATTGTCAATGAAGATATGTAATAATAGAAAGAAAGGCTTTCTTCCTTTAGTGGAGGATGGTCTTTCTTTTCATTTTTCCGTTTGGAGGACAGCACGATGAAACTGCAAACACGGTTGATGATGATCGTTTGTTCGCTGCTTTTGTTTGTCATCGTGTTTCTTACGTTTTTATTCCAACATATGTTCGCGGAGACGATCAAACAACAAATCGGCATGCGGGCGCTGAACGTGGCGGAAACCGTCGCGTCCACCCCGCTTGTGCGCGAGGCGTTCCACGACCCGAATCCGTCCGTGCGCTTGCAGCCGTTTGCGGAGCACATCCGCCAAAAGACAGGGGCGGAATACGTCGTCATCGGCAACCGCCAAGGAATCCGCTATGCCCACCCGCTGCCGGATCGGATTGGCAAGCCGATGGTCGGGGGCGATAACGGTGAGGTGCTTAAAGGCAAGGCCATTATTTCAGAGGCGGTCGGTTCACTCGGTCCGGCGATTCGTGGAAAAGCGCCGGTGTTGGATGAAAACGGACAGGTGATCGGCATTGTTTCGGTCGGTTTTTTGCTAGAGGATATTCGACAAACGGTGTGGTCATATAGCCTGAAGATTTTTCTCTTTTCTGTTCTTGCCCTTTTGCTCGGAGCGGTGGGTGCTGTGGCGATCGCAAGGGCGGTGAAGAAATCGATTCATGGCCTTGAACCGGAAGAAATCGGTTTGCTCTACCAAGAAAAGCAAGCGATTTTAGAGGCGATTCGCGAAGGAATTGTGGCCATCAATCAAGAGGGAACGATTACAATGGTCAACCGAACGGCACTGAAGCTGCTTGGGTATGAGAACGAACGCGATGTGCTGGGAATGCCGATCTTGCAGCTTATTCCCCACTCGAGGCTGCCTGAAGTCATTCGGACGGGGCAGGCAGAATTTGACGATGAAATGGTGTTAGGGGAAGAAACGGTCATTGCCAATCGCATTCCGATTAAAGATAAAGCGGACCGCGTGATCGGAGCGGTGTCGACGTTTCGCAATAAATCAGAACTGTATCGCCTGACAAAAGAGCTGTCACAGCTGCGAAGCTATGCCGATGCTTTGCGCGCGCAAACACACGAATTTTCCAACAAGCTGTATTTGATCTCCGGTCTTATTCAACTGGAATCGTATGAGGAAGCGCTTGAACTGATCGCCAAAGAAACCGACTTGCAACAAAACATCGTCCGGTTTGTCATGAAAGAAATTCCCGATCCGATCATCGGCGGGCTGCTGATCGGCAAGTTCAATCGCGCCAACGAGCTGAAAATTGTGTTTGAGATTGATCGGGAAAGCAGTTTCCGTGATGTGCCGTCATGGATGGACCGGGACCATCTAGTAACCATTATTGGGAATGTAGTAGATAACGCCATGGAAGCTGTTCTCCATAACGGAAAGGAAGAGAAACGAGTGGCCGTTTTTTTGACTGACCTCGGCGATGATTTGATTATTGAGGTCGAGGATAACGGATTAGGCATTGACCCAGTTGTAGCGGAACGGATCTACGAGCGCGGCTTTTCAACGAAGGCGGCCGGAGGACGAGGGTATGGGCTTGATCTAGTGAACCGGGCGTTGACAATGCTCGGGGGGCAAATGACGCATCGATCGGAGCAAGGAGCAGGCACGGTATTTACCATCATGATCCCAAAGCGACCGGACCATGTCGGTCGGCAGTGCCGCCAAGGCTAGAAGGAGGGAACCGATGTTGCCGATTCGTGTACTGATTATTGAAGACGACCGCCGCATTGCGGAAATCAATCGGCGCTTTGTCGAGAAAGTGAACGGTTATGAAGTGGTCGGCATCGCCACGAACGCTGAAGAGGCAAGGGAATTGACGGAGGTGCTGCGGCCAGACATGTTGTTGCTTGACGTCTATTTTCCCGACATGGACGGCCTTTCGTTTTTGAAATGGGTGCGAGAGCGTTTTTCCGATATCGATATTATTATGATCACCGCAGCACGAGAAGTGGAGGCGCTGAAGCAAGCGTTGCATGGCGGAGTGTTTGATTACATCATCAAGCCGATTATGTTTGACCGATTCGCCGACACATTGCATCGATATAAAGAGTACTATGACAAAATGCAGCGGTGGGTGAAAGAGAAAGAGTGGATTGGCCAAGAAGAGGTTGATGCCTTAATGGGAAGAGAAGTGTCCGTTAAGGACCAGCCCATGTTGCCTAAAGGCATTCAGCCATTGACCTTAGAAAAAGTGTTAACGGTTGTGAGACAGTGCCCAGAAGGCATCACCGCTGAAGAAGTGGGGCGGCAAATCGGAACCAGCCGGACGACGGCCCGCCGTTACTTGGAGTATCTCGTCTCCGTAGGCCAGGTGACGGCCGATATTGCCTACGGATCCGTTGGGCGGCCGGAACGAGTTTACAAGAAGAAAATGTAGGTACAGAAGGCCGGTGATTTCGTGAAAAATCACAGAAAATGGACTTTTTTCAAATAGAGAAGTCTTGCAAAATCAACGCTTCTCTTTCGGCCGAAAACAATGGATTCAGCGAAATCAGTTGTTTTTCACCAGCCTTATAGATTTTCAAAAATGAAACATCTATTATATGGAGAAAGAAAGAGAGGAGAGCGTCTTGGCTGTTTTTAGCGGCATTTTATTGCAAGTGATGGTTCCGATGTTATTGATTGTCGGCTTGGGGGCAGGGCTTCACCGCTTCTTTCATCTTGACCTCAATACGTTATCCAAATTGAACATGTACGTCCTGCTGCCGGCAGTCGCATTCATCAACGTGTATGACAGTGAGTTGAATGGAAAGGTGTTGGCGGCCATCTTAGGATTTCTCTTGTTGCAAAACAGCGGACTGATCGTTTTGAGTATGATGATGGCCAAGTTGTTCAAATTGGAACGGAGTTTGTCAGCCGTATTTCAAAACACCATTGTGTTGAACAACTCAGGTAATTTCGGCATCCCGGTCAGTCAGCTTGTATTTCATCAACATCCGCTCGGGGCGACGATTCAAATTATGGTGACGATCTTTCAAAATTTCTTGACGAATACATATGGGGTATATCAGTTCGTATCCGGGAATGGAAAAAGAGGGAAATGGACTGCGGAGATATGGAAAAATCCCGTTCTTCACGCGCTGTTGCTTGGCGTAGTTTGTCGATGGCTTCATATCCCCATCCCATCATTTTTATGGGCGCCGCTTCAGCGGGTCGCCGATGCGTTTTTAGCCATCGCCCTCTTTACGTTGGGAGCGCAAATCGCCTACGCCCGTTTTACTGCCTTGCCGCCGCTTGTGTATGTGAGTGTGTTCGGGCGCTTGATTTTGTCGCCGCTGTTGGCTGCGTCTTTGATCTTTCTATTAGGAATGGATGGCGTGACGGCTCAGGCATTGCTCATTGCCAGTTCGTATCCATGTTCACGCAATACGGCGCTGTATGCGCTCGAGTATGACTGCCACCCCGATTACGCCGCCCAGGCAGTGCTGGTGTCGACCTTGTTGAGCGCCATTACCGTGACAGGCACAGTATATGCGGCCCGTCTGCTGTTTCCGATTGGCGGATGAAAACGGAGGTAAGCTGTCGTCGACCCCCAATCGTGCAAAAATCCCGGGGGATCGACGACAATGTCTTTTCGCGTCAAAATCCTACAACCAACACGGCTGAACAGTATTGACAGAATTTTTGAAACGTGTTATTCTGAAAACAGCCAAAAGGGGAAAAGCTTGATTTTACGCACATGGTTTGGGGGTTTTTATCGTACCTATGAGGGATTGAAACACCTCCTTTTCTGCGGGAGTTCCGATAAGAGCCACCTGTTTTTATCGTACCTATGAGGGATTGAAACAGAAGCGCCGGAAACGATTGCAGTTGGCCTTTGCAAGTTTTTATCGTACCTATGAGGGATTGAAACACGGATATACCCAAGTAAGAAGCTAACTCCTTTTGGGGTTTTTATCGTACCTATGAGGGATTGAAACATGAATTGTTCTAATCTCACTACTCATTTCCCCTTTGTTTTTATCGTACCTATGAGGGATTGAAACGTAGAGAAGCCGTACCGATTATACCTGTTCGCCGATGAGTTTTTATCGTACCTATGAGGGATTGAAACCTGACTACCAGCGTGGAACATGCAATTCAATCCTTAAAGTTTTTATCGTACCTATGAGGGATTGAAACATTGCTGGGACTGGCCGCTACCCCAACGTCCTGCTGGTTTTTATCGTACCTATGAGGGATTGAAACAAGATCCTCATTGTATCATAGCGAGCGGCAACCCAGTTTTTATCGTACCTATGAGGGATTGAAACTAATACTCCAGAGTTTCTTCGATTTTTGGGCGGCTAAGTTTTTATCGTACCTATGAGGGATTGAAACACCGACGACAGCCCCAATCATAGCCGCGCCGGTTTTGTGTTTTTATCGTACCTATGAGGGATTGAAACTCGGCTATTCTTGTGTTAATGTAGTGGAATTTGTTGTTTTTATCGTACCTATGAGGGATTGAAACACGAAGCGGTCAAAGATCATAACGATCAATTTATTCAAGTTTTTATCGTACCTATGAGGGATTGAAACTATGAAAAAGACGAAGGGCAGCCCTAGGCCGCCCTGTTTTTATCGTACCTATGAGGGATTGAAACTCCGCTTTCTAGGCTTCTTCACTTTGAGCTTCGGTTGTTTTTATCGTACCTATGAGGGATTGAAACGAAATCAATTTGCCGCTTTCCAAAACAATGGAAAAGTTTTTATCGTACCTATGAGGGATTGAAACCGTCGCGGTGCATTAACCATACGCCGCGGCCACGAGTTTTTATCGTACCTATGAGGGATTGAAACCTAAGAAAAATTATTATCATGAATATGCAAACGAAGAAGGTTTTTATCGTACCTATGAGGGATTGAAACAATACGGCAATCCCATCATCTGTATTCTCAACATCCGTTTTTATCGTACCTATGAGGGATTGAAACGTCACATCATAGTACCAATCAAAAGGATACGTATCGGTTTTTATCGTACCTATGAGGGATTGAAACCTTCGTTGAAGCGGGAGTCTTCTTGGCTGAGACGAGTTTTTATCGTACCTATGAGGGATTGAAACTATTTTTTTGATAGTGACATATAAAACCTCTCCTTTTGTTTTTATCGTACCCATGAGGAACTGAAACTGTCTCCTGCCACAGCTGAACCACCGCTGAGTTCAGCTTGTTTTACCGCTCGACATAGGAAAAGGACAAATGCGAAATAGCACATGCCAAAAAAAACGCGGGGGAAACAAGAAGGAATTCGGCCGCGAAGAGCGAATACAGTATGGTGAATCTGACATTGCAGGGAGGAAAAACGTGGCGAAGAAGCGAATTGACCATGACCGGTTGTTCAAAGAGTTGCTGTCGACGTTTTTTGAAGAGTTTTTGCTTCTTTTCTTTCCCCACGTGTACGAGCACATCGACGTTCACCATCTCTCTTTCCTCTCCGAAGAATTGTTCACCGATGTGACGGCCGGAGAGAAGCACCGCGTCGACTTGTTGGTCGAAACAAAGGTAAAAGGGGAAGACGGACTCGTCATTGTTCATGTCGAGCATCAAAGCTACACCCAGCGGACCTTCCCCGAGCGAATGTTTCTCTACTTCAGCCGCTTGTTTCAAAAATACCGCCGCCGCATTCTCCCGATCGCCATCTTCAGCTATGACGAACTATACGATGAACCCTCCTCCTTGGTCGTCCAGTTTCCGTTTTTGACCGTTCTCGACTTCCGCTTTTTGACGGTGGAGCTGCGCAAACTGCCGTGGCGCGCGTACATCCGCCATGACAACCCTGTCGCCGCTGCCTTGTTAAGCAAAATGGGGTATAATGAGGAGGAGAAGGTGGAAGTGAAAAAGGAATTTTTGCGCATGCTCGTCCGTCTCGAGCTGGATGAAGCGAAACAGCGGCTGTTGTTCGGTTTTTTCGAGACGTATTTGCCGTTGTCCGAAGAGGAGGAAATCCAACTGCGACACGAGGTGAGCCAAATGGAAACGAAGGAAGCAAAGCGTGTGATGGAACTCATCGTCTCATACGAACAGCGGGGATGGAAAAGGGAATCCAACAAGGAATCGAACAGGGGTTAAAGCAAGGGATGAAGCAAGGACGCCAACAAGGGATCGAGGAAGGGAAGCTCGACGTGGTGAAGAGAATGCTGGCGAAAGGGTACGATATCGACACGATTCACGAACTGACTGGGCTGCCGGTCGAGACGATTGAAAAGGTGAGGCAGTAAGTCGGATGCCACCTGGCTGGAGCGAACGTCGCCGCCCGCAATGGCCTCAAATCCCTCATAAAGGGCGGCGGCCGTCTTGTTAGAGCCTTCGGACGTTTCGTTCCCAGGGGAGGTTTTTGGAAACGCCGTGTTTTGGGAACTTTTTCGATTTATGAACGGCGTTTTTCTTTTATGATCAGTCTTCTAATTTTTTACCGTTTTCTCACGAATTTAAAAACCATAAAAACAGCTAAAATAACGACACCTATAAAAAGGTAGCCTAAAATAGACGTAATGGTGGTCAGCATGTCCCATTCTCCTTTTCTCTAATTAGTACCGGTATACAATGTGTGATTCTTCACACGGGCATATAAATAAATCGTCCATTCTCCGCCCCAAATGCTATTAAGGGTTAGATGATATCTAGCTTCAGCCGGCAAAGTATATGTTTCTGTTTTTCTAAGAATAGAAACCCAATCTTTTTTAACAGTGTAAGGCGGAGTTATAAAATACCATCCATCATAAGCTCGTGTTATTGTGGCTAACCCAGTACTACCAATATTAATATCCACATAAAAATGATAATTGACAGTTCCAGAGTACCAATAAATCTTCCAAGTGCTATTCCCTGTACCGATTTTATATGAAGCTAAAGCTGACATAATTTTGTCATTTGATTCTGCTGAGAGTACAGGTTCAATACCAAGAGTCCCTACGTACTCACCATTTTCATTATAAATTTTTTGTTCTTGTCGTTTTAATAAAGATAAGTCAAATTGTGTTTGTGAGGCTCTAACAAACTCATTATGTTCTTCTGCGGCTTTCACAGATGTTTCGGAAACGCCAAACGATAGTGTACAAAATACTAAAACAAACGACAGGATCATAAAAATTTTCCTCAAAAAAATCACTCCCCTCTAGAGGGCCGGTGATTTAGTACAAAATACCGCTATTCCATCTTTTTCTCAATTAGAGAAGCCTTGCGAAATCAGCCTTCTTTTTTGGTGAAATGCCGCTGATTTGCTCGTGGCAGCCGTTTTTCACCGGCCTTCTAGAAATGTTTTCATTTCGACATAAGCCCCCTAAATCCCGAGTGTACTTTTTCACTGATCTTCTATATATTTACAATTATAATTTTATTAGAAATTAAAAAAAGGAACTTTATTACCATATCCGAAATAGGTATTTGTTCATAAAAATGAATCAATTCATCGTTTAGTGCAAAATGAAAGTACAGACTTCTGCAGCAAAAAAAGTGCAGAGCTTTATGGCATAAAAAGATTGCCTCTTCTGATGTTTAAAGTGATATCGGCGATTCTTCAAAGCCGTTTGGCGCGATCCATTCGGGCGGAATGGCATCACTCGATCGGCAAGCTGTCACGGCCGTATACCGTTCATTGGTTTTTAGATTTCAAACAAAACTTATTGTAAACCGCTTTCACTTGGTTTATAATAAAGCTAAACCGGTTTATGAAAACGCTTTTGAACTAAATCGATTTAGTGCGAGAGAGGGATCCCTTTTGAAAAAAGTAACGATGGCCGATGTCGCGAAATTGGCCAACGTTTCGAAAAGCACCGTGTCGCAATACTTAAATAAGCGCTATGAGTATATGAGCGAGGAGACGAGAAAGCGCATCGCCGAGGCGATTGAAGAGCTTGGGTATCAGCCGAACATCATCGCCCGCAGTTTGAAGCAAAAGACGACAGCGACCATTGGCGTGATTGTTTTTAATATGCTTCATATGATGACAACGCAAGTGCTGCACGCCATTGAAGAGGAATGCCAAAAGCGCGGGTTTCAAGTCATTGTCTGCAATTCCGGCGATGATCCGGATAAGGAAAAAACGTATGTTGATACGCTGCTGGCGAAGCAAGTGGACGGGCTGATCGTGTTTCCGACAGGGAGGAACGAGGACGTCTACCGCCGTCTTGTCGAGGAACGGTTTCCGCTCGTCTTTGTCGATCGGATGGTGTCGGGAGTGGAGGCGGACAGCGTGCTTCTGGATAACTTCGCTGCCGCGGAGATGGCAGTCGATTATTTCGCTTCCAACGGTTATCGGCGCATCGCTATTGTCACCCCTCCGCTTATCCCTTACAACGTGCCGCGGATGGAGCGGTTGGAAGGGTTTCGGGCAGCTATGCGCAAAAGAGGGCTGGACGTTGAAGATGGGAACATTATCGCCGCTGATCCGGACGCGTTGCCGAAAGTGTTGAAACAGCGATTTGCCGAACCGAAGCGGCCCAATGCCTTGTTTGCGATCAACGACTTGACGTTGATGGGGGTTTTGCGGTTTGTGAAAGACGCAGGGGTTCGTGTGCCGGATGAGGTGGCGATCATCAACATCGATGATGTGCCGTTTGCCGACATTTACACGCCGGCGCTGACAACCATCGCCCAGCCGACGTTTGCGATGGGGAAGAAAGCAGCTGAGCGCGTGTTTGAACAAATGAAAGCGAAAAAAGCCGACGATCCGCGCGTATTTCGTTTCTCCCCGACATTGATGGAACGGACATCGATCAGGCGGGAGAAGGCATGAAGAAGGGAGGAGAAACGATGGCGATTCACGGGGACGTCGTCATTGGGATTGATATTGGGACGACAAGCACGAAAGCGGTCGTGTTTGACGGGCGGGGGAAGGTGCTGGCTTCTCACGCTGTCGACTATCCGATCATCCAGCCGCATCCGGGGTTTGCCGAGCAGGATCCGGATGAACTGTTCGCGGCGGTCGTTCAAGCGGTCGGGGCGGTGACGATTCGCCACGGCATCCGCCCAGAGCAGGTGAAAGCGATGGGCTTGAGCGCGGCGATGCACTCGATTATGGCGCTTGACGAGTCGGGCCGGCCGCTCACCCGCCTCCTCATTTGGGCGGACAACCGAAGCGTGGCTCAAACGGAGCGGCTGTTGAAAGAGCAAAACGGGATTGCCATTTATCGGCGGACGGGCACGCCGATCCATCCGATGTCGCCGCTATCGAAATTGCTTTGGCTCAAGGAAGAGCAGCCGGACGTATTTCAGCGAGCACGGCGGTTTGTGTCGGTGAAAGATTATGTGCTGTATCGCCTGTACGGCGACTATGTCGCCGACCATTCCATGGCATCGGCGACGGGGTTATTCCGGTTGGACACGCTCGATTGGGACGAGGAGGCGCTCGCCCTTGTCGGCATTCGCCGCGAGCAACTTCCGCGGCTCGTTCCCGCCACTCACATCATGACTGGGATGAAAAGAGAATGGGCGGAAAAAATGGGAGTCGCTTCGGATGTGCCTGTTGTCATCGGGGCGAGCGACGGCGTGCTCGCCAACGTCGGCGTCGGGGCGGTGCTTCCGGGGGAAGCGGCCATCACGATCGGAACGAGCGGAGCGGTGCGGACGATTGCGGCAAAACCGACAACCGATGAAAAAGGGCGGACGTTTTGTTATGCGTTGACGCCCGGCTATTGGGTCGTCGGCGGACCGACGAACAACGGCGGCATCTTGCTTCGCTGGCTGCGCGACGAGTTCGGCGCCCACGAGCGGGAAGTGGCGAAAAAGCTCGGCATCGATCCGTATGACTTGTTGACGAAATATGCCGAACGCGTCCCGCCGGGGCGGAAGGGCTTGTGTTTTTGCCGTTTTTGTCAGGCGAGCGGGCGCCGCATTGGAACGCGAATGCGCGCGGGACATTTTTCGGCCTCGGCCTGCATCATAAGCGCGAGCATTTCATCCGCGCTGTCATGGAAGGCGTCTGCTTCAGCATTCTCTCTGTCGCCTTGGCCATTCGCGATGTCACGGGGCCGATGACGGAAATCCGCGTCTCAGGCGGATTCGCCAAGTCGCCGTTTTGGCGGCAAATGCTTTCTGATATGCTCGGCAAACCGCTCATCGTGCCGCAGACGCATGAAGCGTCGGCGTTAGGGGCGGCTGCGGTGGCGCTTTACGCGTTAGGCGAGCTGCCGTCGCTCGAAACAGTGAAAACGTGGATCGACACGACAGCCCGTCATGAACCAAAGGAAGAACATACGCTCCTTTACGCTGAACTGTTTGATTTGTATGCCCGCTTGTATGAGCGGTTGAAAGAGGAGTTTAACATCATCGCCGCGTTTCAACGGCGGAATGGGGAAAAGAGGTCGGAAACGAAATCGGTGTAGCCTTATAATGGGGGCGACTAAATCGATTTATCCCCCCTCTTTTTCTCCGAAAGCTTGAAACCGCTTGCTTTGTATACTAAATCGATTTATCTAAAAGCTAAGGAGGAGTGCATGATGGGAATTGCCATTGTTGTGGCCGCTATTATTGTCTTGTTATTGCTCATTACGGCGGCGAAAATGCATCCGTTTGTCGCCCTTATTTTAGTGTCCGTCGGCGTCGGGCTGGCGATGGGCATGCCGCTTATCGCGCCGTCGCCGGAAATGCCGGGCATCATCGATTCGATTAAAGCAGGGCTTGGCAATACGCTAGGCTTTCTAGCGATCGTTCTGGCGCTCGGGACGATGCTTGGCAAAATGATGGCTGAATCGGGCGGCGCTGAGCGCATTGCGAAAACGTTGATCGACCGCTTCGGCCAAAAACGCGTCCATTGGGCGATGATGGTCGTCGCCTTTTTAGTCGGGATTCCGGTCTTTTTCCAAGTCGGGTTTGTCCTGCTCATTCCGCTTGTCTTTACGATTGCGATGGAAACAGGCATTTCACTGGTCACGATCGGCATTCCGCTTGTCGCCGGTTTATCGGTCGTTCACGGCCTTGTTCCGCCGCACCCGGCGGCGATGGCGGCAGTCGGCATTTTTAAGGCGGATGTCGGAAAGACGATTCTCTATTCAATTATCGTCGGTCTACCGACGGCGATCATTGCTGGGCCGCTGTACGGTAAATGGATCGGCTCGCGCCTGTATAAAAAAGTGCCGGCGGAAATCGCCGAACAGCTTGTGCAGCATAAAGAAGCACGTGAACTCCCTGGCTTTGGCAATACGCTGTTCACGATTTTGCTTCCGGTCATTTTGATGTTGATTGCCTCTGTGGCAAACGTGACGCTTGATCAAAAGTCAGAAGCGGCGAAAGTGTTGCGCTTTATCGGCGACCCGATTGTGGCGCTCTTGATCGCGACGGTTTATTCGTTCTTCAGCCTTGGCTACGCCCGCGGCTTCAACCGCGATGCCGTGCTGAAATTCGCCAACGACTGCCTCGGTCCGGTCGCGAACATCTTGCTTGTCATCGGGGCGGGCGGCGCATTCAACAAAGTGCTGCTTGATTCCGGCATCGGCGAACAAATCGCGGAAGTGGCGAAACACTCGCACTTGTCTCCGCTCCTGTTAGGCTGGGGCATTGCGGCGCTCATTCGCGTAGCGACGGGATCGGCGACCGTCTCGATGATGACCGCTGCCGGCATCGTTGCACCGATTGCCGCCACCATGCCGGGCACGAACGTGGAACTGCTCGTCTTGGCGACTGGAGCCGGATCCTTGATCTTGTCGCACGTCAACGACTCCGGCTTCTGGATGATCAAAGAATATTTCGGCATGACCGTCAAAGAAACGCTCATGACATGGACGGCGATGGAGACGATTATTTCGGTGGTGGCGTTTATTTTCGTCTTGCTCTTGAATGTGGAACGACACCCGCCCTGCATCGTTAAGGGGCGGGTGTTTATATTGTCCATAGCTTTCTGCAACCATTGCCTTTGCTTTGCTATCCCTCTAAAATTATTAGACGAGTTTGATGTCGGCCTGTACAAAAGGTGTATTGGAATGGTCGAAAATGGAGCAATCGCATACAAGCGAGCAAATAGATTTGTCATTTGAAATCTAAAAGGCTGCTGATTTAACGGAATGGCTCAACAGTAAGGTTTTTCTATTTGAGAAACTATGCGACACCTGTTCCTTTCTTCACGCAATAACCCTCGATTTAAGGAACAAGGTTGTTTTGCACTAGCCTTCTAAAAATGCACTCATTTACCCTATGCTTTGCAATGTTTTTCTGCTTCTCAGCAACTGTCCAACCGGTTTTCCCAAAATGCCTTTTTCAACGTCGTAGACGAGATGACCACGAACAAATGTTTTTGTTACTTGGCAATGGATGGTGCGGCCGATATACGGGCTATGCTTATGGCGGTAGTATAAATGTTCGTCAGACACAGTATAGGACCGGTTCGGATCAATTAGGATGATGTCAGCGTCCTTCGATATAGCAATCTCGCCTTTTGTCGTTAAATTGAACCGTTTGGCCGGATTCGTCGCAATCATCCGGGCAAAAAGAGGAACTGGAACATGGCGCTTTTTGACGGCTTCGTCAAACATTAAGTCCACAGTGTTTTGGCAACCGGAAATCCCGCCCCAAACTTCAAACATATTATTGGTATTGCTCTGTTTCATTTCCGGTGGGCATGGAGAGTGATCGGATGCCAACATATCAATTTTTCCTTGTTTCAACGCTTCCCATAGTTTTTTCTGTTCTGCTTCATCCCGCAAAGGGGAGCACATTTGGCGATAGCGCCCAGCTCTTCGAATTGTTCGACCGTCAATGTAAAGTAATGCGGGCATGATTCAAGCGTGACATCCTGGCCTTCGTTTCGTGCTTTCACAATTTCTTCGACCGCTTCTCTGCTGCTGATATGGACAAAATGCAACTTGCATCCCGTCTCTCTTGCGAATAACAAGGAGCGTTTCACCGCCTCTACTTCTGCAATAACGGGGCGCGAGTCGACGTAGTCTTTGGCCGTCACTTTTCCTTGTTTTATTTTTTCTTCAGCCAGGCGATCTGTGATCGATGGGTTTTCAGCATGAATTAATAATACATGGCCCAGTTCGGCTAATTTCTTCATCCCTTGATAGAGCGTGTAGTCGTCCACGTTTTTAAAATCGCCGGGGATGTCGCTGCCACAAGTGGATAGAAAACATTTGAACGCGACGACCCCGCTATCGGAGAGTTCTTGAAGATGAGCGAGGTTTCCAGGGATGAGGCCGCCATGAAAAGCATAATCTATATAGTTTTTCCCCTCGGCTGCCTTGATCTTTAACTCTAATGCCTCTTTTGTGGTAGTTGCAGGAAGGGCATTTAAAGGCATGTCGACATAGGCGGTCGTGCCGCCGGCGGCGAGCGCCATGGATCCCGTTCGGAATCCTTCCCATTCCGTGCGTCCGGGTTCACATATATGAACGTGGATGTCAATCATGCCGGGCAGCACGTATTGTCCTTTAGCATCGACGATTTCTGCGCCGTTCCCGTTGATCTCTTCTCCGATACCGCAAATTTTTTCGTCTCGGATGGCAATATCAGCCTTTTTGACTTCATCATGGAAAACAACCAGCCCGTTTTTTATAATAAGATCAAACTGCATATGCGAACCCTCCTTGATAATTTAAATATTATTAATTATATTGGCTCTTCACCACAAGTTGTACTTGAGATTTTAAGATAGGTATGCATAGGGAAAATAGAGGATACAAAAAATGCGAATTTTCCTGTATGGTAAAGGTGTCCAAACCAAACCATTGGAGGAAAATTCGCATGTACGCTCAGTTTATCAAAGAACTCATCGATTTACCAGATGTTTTGATTCAAAAGGTGCGAAAAGAAGAAGAACGTTGGATTTTCGAACTTTCTCTTCCCGAACAATGCCCGTTATGTCCTGTTTGCTTGAAACGCACGATCAAAATGACAGGAAAAAAGAAGCAATGGATGCATGGGTATGCTCAACGGATCGGCATCTTTTGGGTGGAACTCCCTGTGGAGCGTAGACGTTGTTGTACATGTGGCATGACATTCAGCACGTCTTATCCCGGAATTTCCCCTCGAAGTGCAGCGACGGATGCGTTTCAGCAATGGGTGGCGCAATCTTGCATCGGAACATCCATTCAGGCGGTGACTCGTATGCTCAAGCTTCCGTACACGACCGTCGAACGCTGGTTTTATACCCATGCCCCTTCCTTCCTATCGAATGACATCCAACCAAAGGCAGTTTGTGTCGATGAGTTTGCGTTTCGAAAAGGACATGATTACGGAGTGGCAGTCATGGATGCCGAAACGGGAGAAGTGTATGCCGTTGAAGCAGGAAAGAACGAGGAAGCCATTGGACGTGTGTTGGCTCCTGTGTCTGGTTCTGTTCAGTATGTCGTGAGTGATTTGGCTCCAGCGATGAAAAAAGCCATTCAAGGGGTGTGTCCGGAAGCGAAGCATGTGGTCGATTATTTTCATGTGATTCAATTGTTTACGGAAGCGTTGGATCGATGCCGCCAATCCTTCGGAAAAGGGAACAAGAAACATGGGCATGTTCGGTATGTTTGCCGCTTATTGACCCAGTGCCCCGAGAAACTCACCGAGGAGGAGCGCCAAACGGTGCGGGAGTGGCAGAAAGAGAGCGATTCCTTGCAGGCTGTCTATCAATCCCTTCAACATTTTCGTTATGTATCCAAAAGCCAAAGCGAGCGACAAGCGAAACGTCGTTTGAACGCCTGGGTTCATCGGTATTTGTTTTGTCCTTGTTCTGCTGTTCGCGCCATCGCAAAATCACTCGTCAAACGAACAGACGAAATCATATCGTGCATTTTATCCCCTTATTCAAATGGGAAAATGGAGGGAACAAATAACAAGATCAAGCTGATGAAACGTCGGGGATACGGATACAGAAATATCCAGCGTTTTGCATTGCGGGTTCGGCTAGAAACAGCTAACATACTTTCATGACAGGTGCAAGTACAACTTTTGGTGATGAACCATTATATTCAGAATTTTTCGGTGAAATATCCTGATCTTCTACTTCGAAGATCGTTCCCTTTTTGAATTTCGAATCTTTAAAAGCGAACTTCATAAGAAGGAAATAAGCAATTCCAGCCACAACAAAGCCGATGATCCATGCCAAATCCACTTCGATAAACGCTGCGCCAGCACCAATAAACATAGCGAGGATTGCGGCTGGATTATACCCGGCAAATGGGCCGTCTTCTTTGTATAAATCTGAAACATTCACTTTTTGTCTTCTCAATATATAATATTCAACTAATAATATAGAAACAATCGGCCCTAAAAACGCAGAATAGATGAGAATGAATATTCCTAGACCTTTAGAGGATGAATCTTGTACGAGTACCCAAGGAAATGAGCATAACGCAAGCAATCCGGTTATGGCTACAGCCGGTTTATACTTTAGTTTTGTCAGCAACTGAATGACATAGGTGGGCGGAACAATATTGGCAACCATATTCACCCCAATAGACCCGAGAATAATAAACGTGGATACAAAGAATGTAATGTATGAGTTGTCTACCACAATCGCAAATGCTTTAACCGGATTGGCGACACCAGTTGCGGAAGCAAGCATGGCACCGATTGTGAGGGTCAAGCCGTATGCTGCAAAAATGGGCAAAAAGTATAAAAAGCCACGTTTTGTGTTGCTAATGCCGGGCTTCAATTCCCGCGAGTAGTCCGCGGCGCTTAAGAAGATTGCTGCATAGTTGCCCATAAACATCATGATAAAGGCAAAGAACGGCAATCCCCATGACCCTTCTGTATGCACCCATTTTTCGACAATCACATTGCTATATGATGTAAGAAGAACAACAAATACATAGATGAGGGCTAATCCAATGACAACTGATACGACGGTTTCCACCCATTTAATAGCGTGAAAGCCATACAGTGAAAGTACAATTTGCACGATTTGGAGTACCACAAAACAGATGGCTACGTTGTCAAAAGATCCGCCTGTGATAATCTTCATAATTTCGTTCAGGGCGGTACCGCCGATCCAGCTTTGGAAGCCGTACCAAACGATGGCCGGGATGCCTCGGCAAAGGGATGGAATGACAGAGCCTTTCAGGCCAAAGGACATTCTGAGCTGCACCACATAAGGGATTCCCGTTCTGTACCCGAGTCGGTCATTTAAGGCGAAAATGGTTGAAATAATCCCGATGGCAATAATTGCGGCGGCAAAAGTTTGGAAAATGTTAAGTGTAGCTGTCCCAGCTACTATCAAGCTAGCTCCAAGTGTCATATTGCCCAGGTTGACACCGTCGCCAATCCACATAAAAACGTAACTTAGCGGTCCGACTTTTCTATCTCTATCGGTCTTTGGCTGCAGTGATTCGTCTGCATGTTCCGCAAGTTGAATCACGGATTCCACATTTGTATTTACGGACATTGTATTGTCAACTCCCTCTAGAAATATTGATGTATCAAGGCTTGATGCCCTCTCAGGGGCGTCAAAAAATATTTTTTTGACAAAACACCTTTTTTTGAATGTTTGTGCATTTCTGCTGTCATTGTCTGTTTTTTGGCCAAGGTCGCCTAACATAAAGATAAGAAAGAGGCGAGCCTATAACGGCCAGCCAGTAGCGACAATCGGAAAACTCATTCTCCCTCATTCATCAGTGCCATGTGCTACACGTTCACTTGATTCAGTATGATTGAGGGATGTAGCCGCCTTGGATCTTCCAGTCATAGATTAAGGAACGAACTTGTTTCAAGTATTATGAATTGGTGAATGTTGCACGTTTTCAATCCATAGACGACACAACATGGCGTCAACGTACATTAAACATACAAACGGTGAGAAGAACGACTTTCTAGGTTCACGATTCACGATCTGCCCCCTTTTTTCATCACATTTGGTGTTACTTTATATAACATATTAAAACGCGGAGATGGCAATGTCATTAGTCAACCTATCCAATCTTTACTTAAAGGAAAAGTTAAGGTGCATAATGTAAATTTATCTGTTGTTATTAAACCAATATCGGTATTTGTCAAAAAATATAACAATGATAATTTAACACTATCCCCGAGAGAGCTCCCGCCTTCGAATAGAGTGCAGGCGGGAGAGATTCATTTACAGGTGAAGCAGGTGTTTGATCCGAAAAGCTAGGCGGAGGCGGAATGTCGTCTCAGGATCTTTCAAATCTTTCTGGATCAGTTCTTCGCATTTTTTCAGTCGATAAATGACTGTATTCCGGTGAACATATAGTTTTTTCGCAGTTTCTGAAATTTGTTCATGGTTTTCTAAAAACACGAATAACGTTTGTAACAACATATCCCGTTCATTTGTTGAAGAAAGAGCCAACTTTTGAAATGTTTCATAATAGAAGGTTTTTAAATAATCTGGAGGAATCATTTGCAATAGTTCGGAAATGTCTTTTCGGCGATAAATTTGGATGAACTGGTGATGGTTTGCTAATTGGCCGATTTGCAACGCTTCTAATGCTTCTTTAAACCCTTTTTGCACGTCTAAAAATTGTGTGCATAAGTTGCTAACACCAAACGAAATGGTTCGATTGTATGTGTTCTTAATTTTGTACTGCAATTCTTTCAAAAATGGAAAAACGGTTGTGTGGAACTCGTTCCACGATTGGGAGATCGGAAATAAGGAAACGCATGTCGTTCCTTTCACAAAATGATGAACAGATGGAAAACAAACCTTCGTTTCGTCTTCGATCCATTCAAAAATCATATCTATTTCCTTCTGTGATTGGATGAAACTCAACGATGCTAGGTTCTCATCGAGCTTGCCAACGACACAAACATATGGCTGTTCATTTTCAATTTGGAATTCTTTGGCTTTTATCACGATTTCTTCTTGCGAGTGGAAAGCCCCCTCTATGATGTTGTTAAAAAATTCATTGCGCACTCTTTTTCCGTACTGCTTCAATGCTTTTTCTTTCATGAACTCAAAAGCGATAACGTTGGTTGCTTGTTCAACCGTTAAAACAAGCGATGGTTTTGAAAAAGGAATTGTTCCTACGATGATTAAGCAACCGCTTTTCTCTTCGTGAGTATAAATTGGGAAAGCAGAAAAAGTTTTTTTATTGCCTAATAGCGAAAAACAAGAATAGGGTGTTTTTTGCAAAAACAGGCGATATCCGTTTTTATGCAGATCTGTTAAATCCACAAGAAGATGGAAATCAGGATGCGATGAACTGATGACGCGAAGGTATTTATCTAACAATAGAACAGGATGGCGAATAATAGACGATAAGTTTTTTAATAAAGAAGAAATGCCTTTTCCGCTCATAATATGCTCGGTAAACTTTTGATGGGTTTCAATCGCTTGCAACAGCTCGTTTGTTCGTTTATCAAGAATACGGCTTAATGTTTGCGTAACGACGTCGCCTAAGGCGATATGAATAGGCAGTTCGATAAGAGGGAATTCCATTTTATTCGCAAAAGCAAGCACCTCATGCGGAATTTCATGTAAAAAGCGTTTTGTTTTGATAGCAAGTCCTGCGCATTGTCGATTGACCATGCTTTGGACTAATTCGAGCAAATCGTTCGGTTTATCCTTTAAGTGGTAGGCGGTTGTGACAAGCAGCTCGTTTGGTTTTAAGTAATCAGCAATATCGGGGGCGTCCATCATGTTCACGCTATATACTTCGCGGTCTTTTCCTTTTTGTCCGGCTACTAATCGAGCTGACTGGAAGGCAGGGACTGAGCGGAATAAATCAGAAATTTTCATTAGCATTCACGCTCCTTTTTAGTCAAGTTGTATAAAAAAGTGTTGAATTTATAGCAATTTTACCAATGAATATCTTTCAATGGCAAGATAAAATAAAATCTATATTACAAGTCTCGCGATCTTTTATGACAATTCATGTTTTTAAGCAGAGGTGTACAGCAAATGACGATGCCTAATCTGCAAGTCGATCCTAGCCGAATTGTACAGAGAATTGAGGAGTTGGCCCGGTGCAGTGCAACAAAAGTAGGAGTGACACGCCTTTCATTTTCCGAAGAAAGCGAACGGGCTAATCAATTGGTCGCTCAATGGATGAAAGAGGCAGGAATGGATGTTAGAAAAGATGGAATGAACAATCTGATCGGCCGATACGAAGGGAAAGATCGCGATGCGCCGATTTTGCTTGTCGGATCGCATCTCGATTCAGTTGTTGAAGGCGGAAAATATGACGGCATTCTTGGGGTCGTAGCGGCGATTGAGGCTGTTCATACACTGCATTGGCATGGCATACGGCCCAACTGCTCTATTGAAGTCGTCGGTTTTTCGGATGAGGAAGGAGCAAGATTTCATACGACACTGCTTGGAAGCCGGGCGATGACAGGCCATCTTCGTCCGGAAGAACTGTTGGCCAAAGATGACCAGGGAACGACGCTAGCGGAAGCGATGGAACAGCTCGGGATGAATCCGCATCACTATCGCGCCGCTGTCCGGGATCCTCGCACCATTCGTGGCTATATTGAACTACACATTGAACAAGGGCCGGTGCTCGAGCAAATCGGCCAAGCGTGCGGAGCGGTGTCTGGCATCGCTGGACAGTCGAGGTATACGTTTCGGATCGAAGGAAAATCAGGACATGCGGGTACGGTTCCTATTCAATGGCGGAAAGATGCGCTTGCCGGAGCGGCGGAAGTCATACTGGCAGCCGAACAAATGGCGAGCCAATGTGATCAGCTGATGATGACAGTAGGGAAATTATCTGTGTTTCCGGGCGTAAGCAATGTCATTCCTGGAGCGGTGGAAGGGACGGTTGATATTCGTTCCATTGATGATGAATTGCGGAAGAGTGCGATCAATGAATTCGTAAGGAAATGTGAAAATATTGCCCAACAACGGGGACTCGTTTGCCGATTTACGGAAGTGATGGATTCTCCGGCTGTATTATGTTCGGGTCATCTCACAAATGTGATTACCGATGTCTTAAAAGAGCACGGAATGGCTCCGGTTAAGCTTGTCAGCGGGGCTGGGCATGATGCGATGGCGTTAGCTTCCATTACCGATGTGGGCATGATTTTTGTACGATGTAAAGATGGACTGAGCCATCATCCGGACGAGTTTGTGTCTGTGGAAGATATTGAAACAGGCACGAATGTTTTATTAGATGTCATTCGGAAACTAACAGCATAAAGGAGGCCGTATTATGCTATCTCACGAGAAACAAAACATAATCGATTGGATCGAGATGGAGAAAAAAGAAATTATTGAATTTCTCCGCGAGTTGGTCGCCATTCCTTCAGACAATCCACCTGGTGATTGCTATGCCATTGCCCAACATATCTATAAGCGGTTGCAGCAATTTTCCTTTTATGATGCCGAGCTGCTGGAGGTGGAGGCCGAGAAAGTAAGGGAACGAGGGATGATACGGGTAGCGAACGTCGTAGCAAAAACGACGTTTGGATCTGGCGATGGCCCAGAAATTGTCCTCAACGCCCACGGGGATGTCGTAGCCCCGGGGCTTGGCTGGACGTATGATCCGTATGGCGGGGAAATTGTCGACGGGAAAATATACGGGCGCGGAGCAGCGGTATCGAAATCGGATATTGCCGCCTATACGTTTGCAGTCATGGCACTTCGGCAAGTGGGTGAAAAGCTTTCGGGGACCGTCTCGCTTGCCTTTAACTTTGATGAAGAAACAGGCGGAGAAATTGGCCCGAAATGGATGATAGAAAACGGGTATATTCAGCCGTCTATGGCGATTTCAGCTGGATTTACGCATTCGATTGTCAACTCTCATAACGGTTGCCTTCATCTTGAAATTCGCACGAAAGGCAAGTCGGCCCACGCAGCGGCGCCATATACAGGGTATGATGCCGTTGAGGCGATGACGGGCGTATTGCAGGCCCTTTATGCTTATCGGGAAACGTTGCAACAGAAACGTTCGGGGTTCCGGGGATTGATTCCCCTACTTTAGTTGTCGGGTTGATTTCGGGGGGATTAACACGAACGTTGTGCCTGACCAATGCGCTATTCGCATTGATCGCCGCTTGATTCCTGAAGAAGACGGAGAGCAAGTGGAAATGGAGATTCGACAGTTAGTCAAACGGGCAGCCGAGCGCTATGAGGGGATTGAAGTAGAATGCGATCGAATTCTTTTGGCCAAAAGTTTTGAGCCGACACCGTCCGATTGCCCGCTCATTCAAACGCTTGTGGCAAATTGGAAGGAAATCATGACAGGAGAACCAGAAATTCATGGAATTCCGCTCTACACTGATGCACGGCACTTTGCGGAAGCGGGTGTTCCGGTTGTACTATTTGGCGCTGGTCCGCGCACGTTGCTTGAAGCGAACGGCCATCGGGCGGATGAACACGTTCGGATAGATGATTTGATTGCAGCAACCAAAATCGTGGCTCTTACGTTGTATGACTTGTTGCGGAAAGAGGAGTAAACGAGTCCGTCTTATCAGCGTGGAGCAGTTCGGAATAGTATTAAATAAGGGAAAAGGCCATCACGCGGAGGTTTCTTGCTCAAGAGTATCCGTCGTTTTTTGAAAAGCCGGTTGACTTCTTCATGCTATAGAAGTGGAGAGATAAACTTAGTCAGAAAACGGTGAGGAAAGGCAGGCGAAAAGGGGCTGGCCCAAAAGGGGAATTTTCCTCAAACAAAACACGACATATTGTTTCTTTTCTTAGTGACTGCTTTATGCCTATATACAGTAATAAGAAAGGGTGTTCCAATCCTTTTTGGGACACCCTCACTTTTTTTTGTACGCTTGGTATGGTGCGGCGTTACAAAAGAAAAGCCTTCAATGGAGGATGGTGAGTGCCTATCATTAGTTGAAAGTTTGTTTTGTATTCATTTTATGTTATAATCATGTAATAAAATATTACATAAGGAGTGACACCCATTGATTTTTGCGAGACGTGCGGCGCGAAAAACAAAGCGTGAATTGGATCAGCCTCGACATGAGGAAATGCAGGGAGGATCACAACAAATGGCAAGGCAAATTGTCGTGGCCGTCGATCAGCTCAAGGCGGCGATGGAACAGATGAAGATGGCGGCACTTTCGCTGAATGACATTTCCGATTCAAGCCGGAATAGTGCGGCAGAGCTGATGGACCATAGCGAGAAAACGGTGGAGTATACAGAAAAAGTGGCGAAAAAAATGCGGGCAATCGAGGAAGCGGCGAAAGAGATTGCTGCCTCTTCAAGCGACATTCATGCAAGCAGCCGGCAGTTTTCTGAACAATGGCTGCATTCATGGAATTCATTGGAGACGTTGCAAAAAGAAATTCGAACACTACGCTCCCATCATGAAACGTTATTGGAACAAATGGACCATCTCGTTCATCATTCGCGACGCATCAATGAAATTATATCAGCGATCGGCGAGATTTCGCAGAAAACGAAAATTTTGTCGCTCAATGCCAATATTGAGGCGGCTCGTGCGGGAGAACATGGGCGCGGGTTTGCGGTCGTCGCGCGGGAAATCGGCATGCTGGCGAGCCAAACGTCCGAAGCTGTCCAGCAAACACAGGATATTTTGTCCCTTATTCAACGCGAAATCGCAGCGACGACCGATATCGTTCGCGAAGAAACAAAGCAAATCGATGTCGAAGAGAAAGAAATGGAAGCGATTATGTCGTTCCTTCATTTGCTGCAGCGACAGCTGAATGATATGACGGACCTCGTCTCCTCTTCTGTCCGGTCAGCGTCTGGGCAGTCGGACAGCGTGAAAGAAATCGCCGGCCTGCTTGAAGAAATCGTGCAATTGAGCCGGGAAAATCAACGGTTTGTCGAGCGAGTGACGGCGGATATGAACGAACAGCATGAAAGCGTCGAACAGATTTTACGCATTAATGAAGCGCTGCAAAAGACAGCGGAGGAGCTGCAACAAACGGTCGGACGTGATTGGATGAGAGAAACGATTTCTGTCGATGATGCGGTGGTGAAAAACACGATTCAGAAACTATCCGCTTTGCTTCAGTCAGCTCCGTTGGAACAAATGGATGAGGCCATGCACCGACGAGTATTGGACCGATTTTTATCCGAGAACGGAGAAATTGAGGCCGTCTGGTCGAATCGTCTTGATGGGGCGTTTGTCTATTCGAACCCGCCAGCTGGATTGGTCAACGCCAAAGTCCGGTCGTGGTTTCAGGAAGCCAGCGGAGGAACAGTGTACGTTTCCGATCCGTATGTATCGGCATTGACGAAACATCTTTGCGTCACGGTGTCCGCTCCCATTACGGATCATAACGGTCAAATTGTCGGAGTCATCGGAGCGGATTTGGCGCTTTCGAAATGAAAGACGCCCTGAAAAGGCGCATGTGTGCCTTTTTGGGGCATGTTTTGTTTTTCGACCTGGCTGATTGGTCGGAAGATGATTGATAATAAATATAACAAAAATATGTAATAAAATATGACAAATATGTTGAGTCCGTGAAACGTGGGCCTTATACTGCTAATCAAGAACAAATCCTCAACCTGGAGAACATGCATCGCTTTTGAGGAACAAGGGAGGGATGCGCTCTTTTAGATGAACGAGGGGCAGGAATTCATCGATGTTTCAAATGAATAGGGGAAGGGTGTGCGAATGAAACCAGCATTCATGTGGAAATTATGGCTGCTTTTATGCGTCAGTGTTTTTGCTCTTGGGGGATGTGCGGCGTCATCAGCAGTGGATCAAGCCAAAAACGAGAATCAAAATGATTCATCTTCGGCTGGAAAAGAAGGGGATGTGGTCAAAGTAGGAATCCTGCACTCGTTAAGCGGAACGATGGCCATCAGTGAAGTGTCGCTGCGCGATGCCGAGTTAATGGCGATCGAGGAAATCAATGCATCGGGCGGGCTGCTCGGCAAGAAGATTGAACCGGTTGTGGAAGATGGGGCGTCGGACTGGCCGACGTTTGCCGAAAAGGCGAAAAAATTGCTGCAAAAAGATCAAGTGGCCGCCATTTTTGGCGGTTGGACATCGGCGAGCCGCAAAGCGATGCTTCCGGTTGTGGAGCAAAACAACGGGCTGCTTTGGTATCCGGTGCAATATGAAGGGATGGAGTCGTCGCCGAACATCTTTTACACTGGGGCGACGACGAATCAACAAATCGTTCCGGCGGTCAGCTGGCTCTTGAAAAACCGCGGCAAAACGTTTTTCTTGCTTGGATCGGATTACGTCTTTCCGCGGACAGCGAACAAAATCATCAAG
This sequence comes from Geobacillus sp. JS12, assembly GCF_001592395.1. NCBI lineage: Bacteria > Bacillati > Bacillota > Bacilli > Caryophanales > Anoxybacillaceae > Geobacillus > Geobacillus sp. JS12. Next base: position 1,484,470 of record NZ_CP014749.1, on the reverse strand, counting down.
GCCCAGTTGAAGGCCGAAGGTGGGCAAGTGGTCGGGGAAGAATATACGCCGCTCGGCCATACCGATTATAGCACCATTATCAGCAAAATCAAACAAGTGAAACCGGCTGTCGTCTTCAATACGCTCAACGGCGATAGCAATGTTGCCTTTTTCAAACAGTTGAAAGACGCTGGCATCACACCGAAAGACGTGACGGTGATGTCCGTCAGCATTGCAGAAGAAGAAATCCGCGGGATCGGGCCGGATGTGTTGGCCGGTCATTTGGCTGTGTGGAACTATTTCCAGACGACTGATACACCGGAGAATAAGGCATTTGTACAAAAGTATAAAGAAAAGTATGGACAAGACCGCGTGACTGATGACCCGATTGAAGCGGCGTATACGGCCGTTCATTTATGGGCCGAAGCGGTGAAAAAAGCCGGTTCCTTTGATGTTGATCAAGTGAAAAAAGCGGCGGCCGGCCTTGAATACAAGGCGCCGGAAGGAACGGTGAAAATTGACGGGGAAACGCAGCATCTATGGAAAACGGTGCGCATTGGCGAAATCCAAGCGGACGGACAATTCAAAGAGTTATGGAATTCCGGCCAGCCGGTGAAGCCAGATCCGTATTTAAAAAGCTACCCATGGGCGAAAGGATTAAGTGAATAGTTCACTTGGAAGGAAGGGATTTCCTTCCTTCTCGCCCAGCGGACATGAGAGGGGGATGGCGATGTTCATTGACCAATTATTCAACGGGCTGAGCGTCGGTTCGATTTTGCTTTTGATCGCCATTGGGTTGGCGATCACGTTCGGGCTGATGGGTGTCATCAATATGGCGCACGGTGAACTGATGATGGTCGGCGCGTATACGACCTATGTCATCCAGCAATGGTTCACTAGCCATATGCCGCACTCGGCAGGGCTGTATTTTGTCGCCGCCATTCCATTGTCATTTTTGGCCGCCGCTCTGATTGGATGGGGGTTGGAAAAAAGCTTGATCCGCCATTTGTACCACCGCCCGCTGGACAGTTTGTTGGCGACATGGGGGATCAGTTTGATTTTGCAACAGACGGCCCGTCTCATCTTTGGGGCGCCCAACGTGGCGGTTGTGCCGCCAAGCTGGCTGGATGGTGGAATCCGCTTGTTTGGGGCGGTGTTTCCGTATAAACGGTTGTTTATTCTCTGTCTTGTATTGGCGATCGTGTTCTTTCTTTATATGTATTTAACGAGAACAAGAGCTGGCCGACGCATTCAGGCTGTCACCATGAACCGGCCGATGGCGGCCTGTCTCGGCATTGCCACGCAGAAAGTTGATGTATACTCGTTTGCGATCGGTTCAGGATTGGCGGGGGTGGCGGGATGTGCGTTGACCTTGCTTGGGCCGATCGGGCCGACGATCGGCACATACTATATTGTCGATGCGTTTATGGTCGTCATTTTAGGGGGAGTGGGAAAACTGGCTGGGACGCTGCTGGGGGCATTTGGCATTGGTTTGATTTCGACGTTCGTCGAATATTCCACAAGCGCCACCATCGCCAAAGTCATTGTGTTCGTTCTCATTATTGCGTTCTTGCAATGGAAACCGTCCGGTCTTCTTAGCGTGAGAACGCGGTCGCTCGATTGAGGGGGGGAGCATGGTGAACAAACGTTGGGGATACTGGCTGTTTTTCGTTGCTTTGTTTTTGGCGCCATTTTATTTAACGGAGTTTCGCTTGTCTTTGCTCGGCAAATTTCTTTGCTTTGCCATCGTGGCGGTCGGCATTTCTCTCATTTGGGGCTATACCGGCATTTTGAGCCTCGGCCATGGGGTGTATTTCGGGTTAGGCGCTTATTGCATGGCGATGTATTTGAAGCTCGAAGCTTCGCGAGGGCATTTGCCTGATTTTATGGAGTGGAGCGGCGTGCGCGAACTGCCGTGGTTTTGGAAGCCGTTTGCGCATCCTATGGTGGCCATCGCCGCCGCGATCGCTCTTCCTACGTTGCTCGCTGCGCTATTAAGCTATTTAACGTTTAAAAATCGGATTCAAGGTGTCTATTTTTCTCTCCTTTCCCAGGCGGTTGTTGTCGTGTTTGTTACGTTGTTTATCGGCAAGCAAGAATGGACGGGTGGAACGAACGGCTTGACCAATTTTTCGACCGTGTTCGGCTTTTCGTTATCATCGCCGCTTACGCAAATTGTGTTGTATTGGCTGACAGCAGCTGTTCTTGCCCTCATTTTCGTTATGACGCGCCGTCTAACGACTGGTCGGCTAGGAAAAGTGCTCATTGCCATTCGCGACGCTGAAAACCGGGTTCGTTTTTTAGGGTTTAATCCGACCGTCTATAAAGTGTTTGTGTATAGTTTGTCAGCCGCCTTTGCCGGGGTGGCAGGCGCATTGTTTGTCCTGCAAGTCGGGCTCATTTCTCCGGAAATGATGGGGATTATTCCTTCAATCGAAATGGTGCTGTGGGCCGCTGTCGGCGGACGCCACTCGCTCATGGGCGCGATTATGGGCGCGGTTGTCATGAACACGGCGAAAAGCTTTTTAAGCGAAAATTATCCAGATCTATGGCTGCTTTTGTTAGGCGCCTTGTTTGTCGTTGTTGTGCTGTTTGTTCCGAAGGGATTGGCGGGCATTTATGAATCGCTCGCTGCCGTTCGCATCAAAGCAAAAAGGGGGCATGAATGTGAAGCCCGTGTTGATGTGTCGTGACGTCGTCGTTGACTTCGATGGATTTCGTGCTTTGCAAGGTGTTGATCTCGCGGTTTACCCTCATGAAGTGCGATTTTTGATCGGCCCGAACGGAGCGGGAAAAACGACGCTGCTCGATGTCGTTTGCGGGCGGACGAGAGCGACGGACGGGCGGGTGCTGTTTTTCTCCCATGACATCACGCAACGGCCGGAATATGAGATCGTGCAAATAGGGATCGCCCGGAAGTTTCAAAGCCCTTCCATTTTTCCGTTTTTGACGGTGTGGGAAAATATGGAGTTAGCCATGCGACAAGATCGGCGTCTGCGTTCCGTTTTGCGGGCGAAGCTGACTGGAGAAGAGAAAGAAATGATGGCAGCACAGCTAGAGAAAATTGGATTGCTCGATGAACGTCATCGCTTAGCGGGCTCACTGTCTCATGGCCAAAAGCAGTGGTTGGAAATTGGCATGCAGCTCATTCAGCGCCCGCAACTTCTCTTATTGGATGAGCCGATTGCCGGCATGAGCGCGGCGGAACGGGAGCGCACGGGGGAATGGTTGCACGAAATCGCCAAACATTGTGCGGTGATCATTGTGGAGCATGATATGGACTTTGTCCGCCGTTATTCGAAGCAAGTGACGGTCATGCATGAAGGAAAAGTATTGTGCGAAGGATCGATGGATGAAGTGCAGCAAAACGAACAAGTCATCGATGTGTATCTTGGAAGGAGCATTCCCGTTAGGAGCTTTTCCGGGGACTTGATCAAAAAAAGCCCTCTTGGTATGATGCAGGGGTGTCAAACACATCACTCACCATACCAAGGAGGACTTCAGATGAATTGTACACAAAACTATAAAATTGATCAAGTCACCGAACAAACGCTTGTGGTGGGCATCGATATCGCGAAACGAACCCACTACGCCTGCTTCGTGGATGACCGGGGGCGTGTGCTTCGCAAATCGTTCCCGATCTTCCAGTCGAAAGAGGGCTTTCGCCAGCTGTATGAAGCGATTCAGGAGGCGATGCAAGCGTTCGGGAAGTCAGAGGTGATCGTCGCGGTGGAGCCGACCGGGCACTACTGGTTGAACCTCGCCTACTTCCTTGAGGAGCACGAGATCCCGTTGGTCATGGTCAATCCGGCGCATGTGTGCCGGTCGAAAGAACTCGATGACAACCTGCCGACGAAACATGACGCCAAAGACGCCCTAGTCATCGCCAGACTGGCGAAAGACGGACGATTCCTCGTCCCCGGCTGCTGCACGAGATCGAAGCCGATTTGCGCGTCGGGAGCACGCTCAAAGAGAAGCTCCGCAAGGAACAGACGGCGGTGAAAAACGCGATCGTCCGCTGGACCGACCGATATTTTCCAGAGTTTTGGACGGTGTTTCGCGACCTGGGGAAAACGGCGCTTTCGGTGCTGGAGTGGACGCCGCTTCCAGCCGATATGGCCGGCCGGACGGTGGAGGAGCTTCTTGAGGTGTACCGGCAAAGCGAAGGGCTGAAATGCCCGCAGAAGGCCAAAATTCAGGCGTTGATCAACGCCGCGAAGGACTCGATTGGGGTGACGGAAGGGACGACGATGGCCCGGTTTGAGATCGCCGCGCTCGTCCGCCGATACCGCCAATTGGAGGCTGAGATCGCCGCGTTGGACGCCGAGTTGAAGGCGTTGGTTCAAACGACGATGGAGTATCAATGGCTGAAAACGGTCGACGGGTTGGGAGACGCCACGATCATCGATCTGCTGGCGGAGATCGGCAGCTTCGCCCACTATCGGGACCCGCGTCAATTGGTGAAGTTGGCGGGCCTGACGCTCAAGGAGAACTCCTCCGGCCAGCGCAAAGGGCAAAAGCACATCTCCAAACGGGGACGGAAACGGCTGCGATCGGTGCTGTTTCGGGCGATGATTCCGCTGATTCGGCACAACGAGGCGTTTCGCGAGCTGCATGAGTATTATACGACCCGCCCCGTCAATCCGCTGACCGGAAAGCAGTCCATCGTCGCCTTGTGCCGGAAGCTGTTGAATGTGCTGTTTGCGATTTGTACGAAGAAACAAGCCTTTGACGCGGAGCGAATGAAACAGGACGTCTTGTCCCAGGTGCAACGGGCGGCCTAAGGCCTCCCCCTGCGAACGGAAGAATCGTTGGACAACAGGATGACACCGGAGAAGCTGGCGTGATTGTATCCATTCGACCTTGAGTCCCCAAAGGAGCTTGGCCGGCCTCCGCCTGATGACGAGACCGAACGAGGGAATGTTGGCGCAAAGACGCCCGGAGACATGGGAGGGTTCGTCCTCATCAGCGACGCGGAGATCCAAAGGGTGCATCGAATACGCTTCCTCCCACGGCAGGAAAATATGTCCAGCCGTGGCCGCGAAGCGCACCCTAGGTCTGTAAGATATCCACAAAACTGAAAAAGAATGTAAGGGATTTTGTCGAAAAATATTTTTTGGACACCCCTGAGGGGCCGAAAAGCCTTGATAAATCAACATTTCTAGAGGGAGGAAAAACGCGTGTTATGCCTCCGGAATGTAACCGCTGGCTATGACGAAAGCGTTGTGCTCGATCAAGTTCGCATGGACATTCCTCTCAGCCGGGTGACGGCGGTGTTGGGCAGAAACGGAGTCGGCAAAACGACGTTGATGAAAACGATCATCGGGTTGATTCGCCCGATGTCAGGCGTCATCGAATGGGAAGGAGAAGATATCACGCGATGGCCGCCGGAGCGTCGGGCGCGGGCAGGGATCGGCTATGTGCCGCAAGGGAGGGAAATTTTCTCCGCGCTGACAGTGGAAGAAAATATCCTTCTCGGGTTGGAAGCGCAGGCCGAGAACGTTCGTCCTCAGCCGATCCTTGAGGAAATGTATGCATTATTTCCAGTCTTAAAAGAGATGCGCCAGCGAAAGGGAGGGGATTTAAGCGGCGGACAGCAACAACAGCTGGCCATCGCCCGCGCGTTGGCCGGCCGGCCGAAACTGCTCTTGCTTGATGAACCGATGGAAGGCATTCAGCCGTCGATCGTTGCGTTGATTCATGATGTGATTATGAAAATCGCCGAAGAAAAACAGGTTGGCATCATATTGGTCGAACATAACGTGGAGCTGGCGTTTTCTTGTGCCGATCGTTTCTATATTTTGGATCGCGGCGCTGTCGTGGCGAAAGGGGATGTCGATGGGGCTGATTTGAATTATATTCAATCATTTCTTGCTGTTTAAGCAGCAGACAGCGGTGTTAGCGAATGAGAGATTTTTTGAACCTGCGAGTATAGGCGGGAGCATTCAAGAGGGGGAAGAGATGAGTGAAACTGACTCCGCGTGAACAGGAAAAGCTGCTGATCGTCGTTGCCGCTGATTTGGCGCGCCGCCGGAAAGAGCGGGGCTTGAAGCTAAATTATCCGGAAGCGGTGGCGCTCATTACGTATGAGCTGTTGGAAGGAGCCCGCGACGGGCGGACGGTGGCGGAGTTGATGCAATACGGCGCAACGATTTTGACGCGCGATGATGTGATGGAAGGCGTCGCTGACATGATCGACGAGATTCAAGTCGAGGCGACGTTTCCGGACGGCACGAAACTCGTCACGGTCCACCAGCCGATCCGGTCGTAATAGCGCCGGCCGATTCCGATAAAGGTGGATTAAAGGAGTGGTCCTATGATTCCAGGAGAATACCGATTGCGCGACGAACCGATTGTGTGCAACCGGCAAAAGCCGGTTACGAAGCTGACGGTCATAAACCGCGGCGACCGCCCGGTGCAGGTCGGTTCCCATTTTCACTTTTTTGAAGTCAATTCGTTTCTCGAATTTGACCGACAGGCCGCATACGGAAAACATTTGAACATCCCAGCCGGGACAGCGGTCCGTTTTGAACCCGGGGATGCGAAGCAAGTGGAGCTCGTCCCGTTCTCCGGCAAGCGCCGGGTGTACGGACTAAACAATATGGTCAACGGTCCGCTTGATGACAACGGGAAGGAGGGAGCAAGAGAATGAGTTTTTCCATGTCAAGACGGCAATACGCGGATATGTTTGGACCGACGACCGGGGACTGCATCCGGTTGGCGGATACAGACTTATGGATTGAAATTGAGCATGACTATACGGTTTACGGCGATGAAGTGAAATTCGGCGGCGGGAAGGTGATTCGCGACGGGATGGGGCAGCATCCGCTCGCTGTCCGCGACGAAGCGGTCGATTTAGTGTTGACGAACGCTGTCATCGTTGATTACACCGGCATTTACAAAGCCGATATCGGGGTCAAAGATGGAAACATCGCCGCCATCGGCAAGGCGGGGAATCCGCTGTTAATGGACGGCGTCAATATTGTCATCGGCGCCTCAACGGAAGTGATCGCGGCCGAAGGGAAAATCGTGACCGCTGGAGGAGTGGATGCCCATATCCATTTCATTTGCCCGCAGCAAATCGAAACCGCCCTGTCATCCGGCATTACGACGATGATTGGCGGCGGGACCGGACCGGCGACCGGAACGAATGCCACGACGTGCACGCCGGGAGAGTGGAATATTTACCGGATGCTTGAAGCCGCCGAAGCGTTCCCAATGAATCTTGGGTTTTTAGGAAAAGGCAACGCGTCGGCGAAAGAGCCGATCGCGGAGCAAGTGCGCGCGGGCGCGGTGGGACTTAAGCTTCATGAAGACTGGGGAACGACGGCGGCAGCGATTGATGCGTGCTTGCAAGTGGCGGATGAGTACGATGTGCAAGTCGCCATTCATACCGATACGTTGAATGAAGGCGGGTTTGTCGAGCATACACTGAAGGCCATTAACGGACGTGTCATCCATACATACCATACGGAAGGAGCCGGAGGGGGGCATGCGCCCGATATTATGAAAGTCGCCAGCTTCCCGAACATTTTGCCTTCTTCCACGAACCCGACGCGGCCGTATACGAAAAACACGCTCGATGAGCATTTAGATATGTTAATGGTGTGTCATCATTTAGATCCGTCCGTTCCAGAAGACATTGCCTTTGCTGATTCACGCATCCGCAAAGAAACGATCGCGGCAGAAGACATTTTGCACGACATCGGCGCCTTCAGCATGATCAGTTCCGACTCGCAAGCGATGGGGCGCGTCGGTGAAGTCATTTTGCGCACGTGGCAAACGGCCGACAAAATGAAAAAACAGTTTGGCCGCTTGCCGGAGGAAACGGGGCGAGGCGATAATGTCCGCGTCAAACGGTACGTAGCCAAATATACGATCAACCCGGCTATCACTCATGGCATCGCGGAGTATGTCGGGTCAGTCGAAGTCGGAAAATTCGCGGATTTGGTCGTTTGGCATCCCGCTTTTTTCGGGGTCAAGCCTGAGCTCGTCATCAAAGGCGGGATGATCGCCTACAGCGTGATGGGCGACCCGAACGCCAGCATTCCGACGCCGCAGCCCGCTCTGTACCGCCCGATGTTCGCCAGCTATGGCGCCGCCGTCGCGAAAACGTCCATTACGTTTTTGTCCAAAGCGGCGTTCGAACGCGGCGTCTCTGACAAACTGCGATTGCACAAAATCGTCAAACCGGTTGGAAACATTCGTTCGTTAACGAAACACGATATGGTGTTCAACAACGCCATGCCTCAAATCGATGTCGATCCGCAAACGTATGAAGTGAAGGTCGATGGGCGGCTCATCACGTGCGAACCGGCTGAAGTGGTGGCCATGGCGCAACGATATTTTCTATTTTGAGGTGATGATGATGATTGTAGAAACGGTTATCGGCAACATTCGAACTCTTTCTTCTCTCCCCCCGCACATCGAACGGGTGTATATGCCAAGCGACGATTTAGTGAAACGAATTCAGCGGGTGGTGACCGACCACGGGAGGGAGATTGGCATTCGCTTGAAAGAAGCGAAAGAATTGGTAGACGGAGATGTGTTATGGATGGATGAGCATAATGCCATTGTCGTATCCGTTCTTCCCGATGATTTGCTTGTCATCCAGCCGGTTTCCATGAAACAAATGGGGGAGATTGCTCATCAGCTCGGCAACCGCCACTTGCCCGCCCAATTTGAGGAAGGAGAAATGCTCGTCCAATACGACTATTTAGTCGAAGAGCTGCTCCAGCAACTCGGCATCCCGTACAAGAGGGAAAAACGGAAAGTAAAACAAGCGTTCCGCCATATCGGGCATCGCCATGACTGACCAACAGCTGCTGTGGCTGCTGCAGCTCTCCGATTCCAATTTTCCATCAGGAGCGTTTTCCCATTCCTTTGGGTTTGAAACATACATGTACAATGAACAAATTTGCGATGCCAAAACGTTTGGCGATGTGCTTGTCGCTTATATTCAGACCCAGCTGACGTATACGGATGGATTGGCGTGCCGGATCGCCTATGAGCAGTTGGAAGTCGACCGTATGGAAGGACTGCAGCGGCTGAACGACACGCTGTTTGCTCTCTGCTTGGCGAAGGAAACGCGAGAAGGAACGAGAATGATTGGGGGGCGCTTATGGAAACTGTGCCGCGACATTTACGGAGTCGATGAATTGGATGAGATCGTGCAAACGACGCGGTCCATTCATCCGGCCATTGTGTTTGCGGCGGTTGGCCGCAAAATCGGAGCAGCCAAACAAACGACGGTGCTGACGTATTTGTTTGCTTCCGTACAAACGATGGTGCAAAACGCGGTTCGCGGCATTCCCCTCGGCCAGACGGACGGGCAAAAGCTGCTCGTCATGGCGCAGCCGTATTTGATTCATGCCGCAAGCATCATCGAGGCGCTCGACGAAGAGGAGCTCGGGGCGGCAGCCGTCGGCTTGGAAATCGCGCAAATGCAGCATGAACGTCTTCCTGTTCGATTGTTTATGTCGTAAATCTTGTTTGACGTGGAACGAAAGAAGGACAGAGAAGGGAGAATCCAGAATGGAACCGGTACGAATCGGCATCGGCGGCCCGGTCGGCGCCGGCAAAACGATGCTTGTCGAGAAGCTGACGCGGGCGATGCATCGCCGCTTTAGCATCGCGGTCATTACGAATGATATTTATACAAAAGAAGATGCCCAATTTTTAATCAAACATAGCGTCTTGCCGGAAGATCGGATTATCGGCGTCGAAACGGGCGGATGCCCGCATACGGCCATTCGCGAAGACGCATCAATGAATTTTGCGGCCATTGATGAACTGAAACGGCGCCATCCGGATGTTGAGCTCATTTTTATCGAGAGCGGCGGCGATAACTTGGCGGCGACCTTCAGCCCGGAGTTGGTTGATTTCTCCATTTACGTCATCGACGTCGCCCAAGGGGAGAAAATTCCGCGCAAAGGCGGGCAAGGGATGATTAAGTCGGATTTGCTCGTGATTAATAAGATTGATTTGGCTCCTTACGTCGGCGCCAGCTTGGAAGTGATGGAGCGGGACGCCAAAGCGGCGCGAGGGGCGAAACCGGTCATTTTTACAAATTTAAAAGAAGAGATCGGGCTTTTTGACGTTGTGGATTGGATCGAAAAACAGGTGCTGCTGGCAGGGCTGGAAGAATGAGCTGGACCGGGCGTTTGCGATGTACAGCGGCCTTCAGAAACGGCCGCACCGTCATTTTGGACAGCTATAATGAAGGAGCGCTGAAACTGATGCGTCCTGTTTACCTCGACCCGGCTCATCCGACGTTATATCTTGTCCACGTCGGCGGCGGGTATGTCGACGGAGATGCATATGATATGGAAATCTTCCTCGAGCCCAGCGCCCGGTTGATGGTGACGACCCAGTCGGCGGCGAAAATCTACAAAACTCCTTCAACGCCTGTAAGGCAGTATACACGATTGTCACTTGGGGAGCAAAGCGTGCTCGAATATTTTCCCGACCCGACGATCGCCTATGAGCATGCGCGGTTTGTTCAAGAAACGACGGTGTACATCACGCCAAGCTCCACGTTTGTGTACGGGGAAATCATTACGCCCGGCTGGTCGGAAAGCGGCGAGCTGTTCCGCTATGATTGGATTCGCTCGAAACTGAAGGTGTATCAAGACGAGGCGCTCGTTCTGTTTGATCATCTGTACTTGGACTCGCGGCAGCACTTAACGAGCATGCTGCAGCTTGGCGGCTATACGCATGTCGGATCATTGGTGGCTCTTTCTCCGTTCATCACAAAGGAAGTGTTAGAACAGTTCAACCAATTCATGGAAGAGATGCCGCAAGAGGTTCGCTGCGGTTTTTCAGCGGCAGCCGTTCCAGGCTTTTCTGTACGTATATTGGCGTATGAAACATCGGCCATCGAAGCGATATTCCAACGCGTCCAACAGTTTATTCGCCAACAATGCGGTGAGAAAGCGCCAGTCTGCTGGAGGAAATATTGATAAGGGAAAGGATGAAGACAATGGGATCGATATGGCCTGTGCTCTTGTTTGGATTGTTGCTAGGAATGAAGCATGCGACCGAACCGGATCACGTCATTGCCGTTTCGACCATCGCCAGCCGGACGAAAAAACTGTCCCTTTCATCGCTGGCCGGCATGTTTTGGGGAATCGGCCATACGTTGACGCTGCTCGTTGTCGGGATGGCGATGATCGCCTTTGAGCGGCAAATTCCTGAACAGATTGCTTCTTATCTCGAAATGGGCGTCGGCATCATGATCGTTATTCTAGGAATTGCTAGTTTCCGTTCGACAATGAGGCTGGATCATCGTCACCAGGGCGATATTCATCATTTGCATGTGAAATCGACATTGATCGGCATCGTCCACGGTTTAGCCGGCAGCGCCGGAATGGTGTTGTTGACGATGACGACGGTCAAAGGAACTTGGATGGCGCTTGCTTTTATTTTGATTTTTGGCCTAGGAACGGTCATCGGCATGATGCTGTTCACAACGTTTCTCGGGATTCCGTTCGTTTGGATGAAAGCGAGACAGCAAGTCATGAATCAATGGATCGTGAAAACCGTTTCCCTCATCAGCATCGCCTATGGGGTCTATTACATGTATCATATCGCCGCCGAAATTTGACGCTCCTCGCGGCTGGCGTCATAGGTGGAGGAGTGTTCAAAACATAGAAAGAAGCACCGGTCTTGGGAGAAGGCCGGTGCTTCTTTTCCAATACGGCGTCATCGCCACTTCGTGTCACGCCAGTGGTTTTACAAGCAACAACTCATCTCGAATAGGAATGCCGTCAGGACTTGTTTTCGGAATGTTTGGCTTGATTTGTCGCGCCTTGTCGACAGCGTTGGGAAAGACGTTCACAATTTGATAGCCGCGCTTTTGATAGAAACGAAGGGCATGCAAGTTGTCGTTGGTAGTGATCAGTTGAACAGCGGTGCACCTTTGTTGTCTCGCCCATGTCTCCGCCTCATGCAAAAGGGCGCTGCCGATGCCGCGGTTTTCTACTAGGCTGTCTAATGAGATGATCTCGCATTCGTTTCCGCGAATCACAAACGTAATGAGCCCGACGATCCGAGATCCATTCTCAACAGCCGCAAATCCATCCAGTTCGCTGCAGTTATAGATGCCGGTCGAGACAACCATTTGCGGACTTCCCCAATGGTCAGTGAAAAACTGGTTGACCATGGCGCGGTTCAATTGTTTGATTGGAACGATGTTCAAGGCGGTCCTTCTCCTTTGTGCAGATGATGATTTTCACCCCAATGCATAAGACGTTCACTTCCGTGCGTGAGTTTGACACTCCGCACGCCTAAAGGCGTGGGATTCTTGGGTCGTTCGCGTCCTCATCCATTTCTGGTTCGGACAACGCCCAAATTCAGGGGTGTGTCATCACCCCGTCCCATCGGGTTAGGATGTACCCCAATGGGCGGCGCACCTGTGACCAGTGCGCTAGGTTAGACGGGGCTCGCTTTCATCCCACCCCTCAAGGAGTGGGCTTTTTCGCTCGCTGATCTGTAACAGGGAATGTCCACATCCGTCCTCCTCTTGTGTCAAAGGGCAGAGTCTTTTTGCATCATGGCTCGTTGAAACGATTGAAAAACAGCGAAGGAAATGAATGTTAGCACAATCCCTGCCATATATGGCAAACTGGACTTTAAGGTGAACAGCCAGCCGGCGATCGCCGGACCGCCGATGCGGCCGAGCGAATCGAACGAGGATAAGACGCCTGTTGCGCTTCCTTGGCCGTCCGCCGTATATTTCGTCAACAACGCGGAGACGCACGGGCGGATGATGCCGTTTCCAATGCCGAAAATCGTTAAATAGAGCGCGGCTGTCCAAAAGCTGTGAACGAATAAAATGAGAAAAAAGCCAACTGCTGACAGGAACAGCCCGAAACGAATGACAGCGCCTTCCCCGAATGAGCGGATCAGTTTTCCAAGCAACCCTCCTTGGACGATGGCCCTGCAAGCCCCATGATCATAAAGATGTAGCCAAGTTCCGTCGACGAAAGCCCCGCTCGTTCAGCGGCAAAATAGGCGAACGTCGCTTCAAGTCCGGCGAGGGAAAACGTGACGATGAGTTGCAATATGTATAGGCGGGCCAAAGGGCTTCGAAGAGCAGCCGTGAGCGATGGCCGTTTCCCCTGTGTGTTCGCTCGTTTTTCTCTCGGAAGCGACTCATGCAAGAAAACGAAAACGAATAGAGCGGTCAAGAGCGCCAAGCTGCCTGCCATCCAAAACGGAGCGGTCAAGCTCGTTTTGGAAAATATGCCGCCGATTCCGGGTCCGAAAATGAATCCAAGCCCAACGGCCGCTCCAATGATGCCCATTCCTTTGCCCCGGTCTTCTTCGGTTGTCACATCTGCGACATATGCCATAGCGGTCGGCATCGTGGCGGCGGATAAACATCCCCGATGATGCGAGCGGCAAACAACATCCAAAGTTTTGTCGCGACGGCGAGCAAGAAAAACGAAAGTGCTAAGCCAGAAATACCGATGAGCAACATCGGTTTTCGTCCATATCGGTCCGATAATTTCCCCCACATCGGCGCAAATAAAAATTGCATGAGCGAATAAACGGCCATCAACCAGCCGAGTTGTGTCGGGGAAGCGCCGATTTTTTCTGCGTAAAATGGAAGGACAGGGATAATGACGCCAAACCCGGCCATGACCAAAAACATCACGAGAAACAAAAGCGATAAACCGCGGCGATTGTCCATGATCATCATCTCCACGATATGGTTTGCCTCTTTCATCATAATGGAAAGACAGGCATTTTTCAAAGCAGATCGCACCTTGCTTGGCCATTCCGACAAGGCTGGGATCACTCCCGAATGTCATCCACAAACCATTTCCCTTCATCCCCATTGACAATGGAAGCGGTTTTCGCGAGACTGAAGGTAAACGGCAAACGGTTCGGCAAACAATGAAGTGGACTTTGGACCGGCATCCGCCAAGGGTGCGAAACGACAAACACGCATGGGAGAGAATGGTGCATGATGACCAAAAACGAAATCCAAAAGTGGGTAAAGGAATTCCCGCTGCTTGAAACGATCATGGCGGCCGAAGAGGTGTTTTGGCGCAATCCAAAATATCACGCGTTTGCGCAAGCCATTCAAACGATTCCTTTACGCGAGCGCGATGTCAAGGAGGCCGAAGAGCGATTGCGCCGCTTTGCCCCTACATCGCGAAGGCATTTCCCGAGACGCGAACGGCCCACGGTATCATCGAATCCCCTTTAGTCCGGATTCCGAACATGAAACAGCGTTTGGAAAAGATGTTTCAGACCAATATGGAAGGGGAGCTGTTGCTAAAATGCGACAGCCATCTCCCGATTTCCGGGTCGATCAAGGCGCGTGGGGGCATTTACGAAGTGTTGAAACACGCGGAAGATCTTGCGCTCGCAAACGGGATGATCGCCATAGGAGAGGACTATGCGGTCATGGCCAGCGAAGAATTCCGGCAGTTCTTTTCCCGCTATTCGCTTGTCGTCGGTTCGACAGGAAATTTAGGCTTGAGCATCGGCATCATCGGAGCGCAGCTTGGGTTCCGCGTCACCGTTCATATGTCAGCCGATGCGAAACAATGGAAAAAAGACTTATTGCGAAGCAAAGGGGTCACCGTCATCGAACATCTCACTGATTACAACAAAGTGGTGGAAGAGGCGCGAAGACAGTCCGCCGAGGATCCAACGTCGTATTTTATCGATGACGAGAACTCGATCCATCTGTTTTTAGGCTATGCGGTGGCGGCGTTTCGACTGAAAAAGCAATTAGAGGACATGAACATCACGGTTGATGAAAACCACCCGCTCTTTGTATATCTTCCTTGCGGCGTCGGCGGCGGTCCGGGTGGGGTGACGTTTGGGCTGAAGCTCGTGTACGGCGATCATGTCCATTGCTTTTTCGCTGAACCGACGCATTCGCCTTGCATGTTGCTTGGGTTGATGACAGGACAGCACGACCGTGTGTCGGTGCAAGATTTTGGCCTCGACAATAAGACCGAAGCGGACGGGCTGGCGGTGGGCCGGCCGTCAAGGTTGGTGGGGAACATGCTTGAGAACGTCATCAGCGGCGTCTATACGGTGGATGATGCGACGCTGTACCGCTTGCTCGCGGCGATGGTGGAAACGGAGGAAATCTATTTAGAGCCGTCCGCCTTGGCGGGGGTGGCGGGGCCTGTTCGGCTGTTTCGTGATTTGGCGGGGCAAACGTACGTAGAGGCAAACGGTTTGAAAGAAAACATGAAAAACGCCGTCCATATTGGCTGGGCGACGGGCGGAAGCATGGTGCCAAAGGATGTGATGGACGCTTACTATCGGGAAGGCGTGCGGATTGAAACCATGACAGGCAACCGTTTTTCCGGAGGGCGATAAGCCCCCTCCATTCGATGGAGTTTTGAAACGAATGCATAAAGTGTTGGAGGGATTCGATGAAAACCGAA
Source organism: Geobacillus sp. JS12 (assembly GCF_001592395.1). Taxonomy (NCBI): domain Bacteria; kingdom Bacillati; phylum Bacillota; class Bacilli; order Caryophanales; family Anoxybacillaceae; genus Geobacillus; species Geobacillus sp. JS12. The sequence continues at coordinate 1,469,072 of NZ_CP014749.1, read as the reverse complement.
AAAGAAAAGATGGTGGCGGGACACTTGTACAATCCCGCTGATCCGGAGCTCGTCAAGGAGCGGGAGCGGGCGCGGCGGCTCGTTCGTTTGTATAACGAAACGTTGGAAACGGAATATGAAAAGCGAACCGCTCTGCTCAAAGAACTGTTCGGTTCAACGGGAGAACGACTGTTTATCGAGCCGAACTTCCGCTGCGACTACGGCTACAACATTCACGTCGGCGAAAACTTTTTTATGAACTTTGATGGCGTGATTTTGGATGTATGTGAAGTGCGAATCGGCGACCATTGTTTTATTGGTCCTGGTGTGCACATTTATACGGCGACTCACCCGCTCGATCCGCACGAACGAAATTCCGGGTTGGAGTACGGAAAGCCGGTTGTGATCGGCCATAACGTCTGGATCGGCGGGCGGGCCGTCATCAACCCGGGCGTCACGATCGGCGACAACGCTGTCATCGCCTCAGGGGCGGTCGTGACAAAAGATGTCCCCGCCAACGTGGTCGTTGGCGGAAACCCGGCGAAAGTGATCAAATGGCTCAAATAGCCCAAGGCCGCGTCCCGCGCAAAGCATGTGCGGGGCGTTTGGTTGCATTATCCTTCTTTGTTACGCCCACTGCACTGCCACCGCCCGAACAGGCGAACCGTCGCAGCCAGGCAAGGAAAGAGGAAGGGCAATAATATACGGGTCATCAAAATCGATTCGCTCGAAGTTCACGAAATTTTCTCCGATCACCCCGTTGACGCCAAGAATAAGTTCGTGGGCGCGGAACGACGAGCCGTCCGGCGGGTCGATGTTGAGCGCGTCGATGAAAAACGTCCGCACGCCTCGCTCCAGCATCGCTTCAATCACCTCCGGCGCAACGTACGGATGGGAAAAATACCGCTTTGTTCCGGCGTATTGCGACCAGCCGGTATGAAACAATACAATGGTTCCCGGCGCCAGCTTCGGGATATACGGAGCGGCATCGGCCATCGTCACCGCTTCGCCTTCCGCTTTCCAGGTGGCACTGATCACGACGCCGCGGCCAAGAAAATACGTGAGCGGCATGTCATCGAGCCGCCAACCGTGTTCGCAAAAGTGAAACGGCGCATCCACATGCGTGCCGCTATGCGACCCAAGCACCAAGCGGCTGACGTGATAGCCGTCTTGGGCGAACGTCGCCGCCGGTTCGATTTTCGGCTTCGGATCCCCCGGGTACACCGGAGTTTGGGCCGTGATCGGCATGGTGAGGTCGATGAGTTTTTGGATGATCATGTTCTCGTCATTCCCTCCAAATCCATTGTCGGTAAAGGTCGATTCGTCGTTCGTCCATCATGGTGTAAAAGTGTTTCTTTAACGCTTGGCGTTGATTTTGATCGATCATAGCGTGTACGAGCTCTTCCCGTCCATTCATGTTGGCTGCGGCTATTTTCCTTCCATCCGGCCCATAAATAGAGGATAAACCAAAGAAATGGAAAGAAGAAGACGATCCAATTTGATTGCATGCCGCCACATAAACCGTGTTATCGATCGCTCGTGCCATGGCGAATTTTTGAAACGGTGCATGAAAGGGAGATTCCCAAGCACATGGAACGAGAAGAAGCTCGGCTCCATGAACCGCTAAGTATCTTGCTAGTTCCGGAAAAGCCAAGTCCCAGCAAATCATTAGACCAATGCGGCCGAGTTCTGTATCCACCAGCACCGGCTCGGCTCCTTTGGAAAACCAGGCTTTTTCAAAAGGATTCAAATGGATTTTCCGGTAATTTCCGATACATTGTCCATTAGGATCGATCAACATAAGAGAGTTGTATAGATTTCCTGTATGGTCTTTTTCAACGTACCCGTAGGCAAGATACAATTGAAATGTTTGGGCGAGTTGGCTCATGTGTTGGAATGCAGGACCGTCCCATGTCTGGGCCGCCTCTTTTAGCATTTCTGACAGTACGTAACCAGTGGTGCAAAGTTCCGGGAACAGAAGAAGGCGAACATTAGGGAACTTTCGTTTGCACTCATGGATGATCGTTTCTATTTTGGCCAAGTTGGCGCCAATGTCGCCGTCGGCCGGCATCATCTGCGCCAATGCGATGTCAAACGATTGGTTCATATCATCCCTCCAAGTGAGTGGGAGATTCAAGCTCGACTGTATTCGTGCTCGCAGATATTTGGTTTGTCCATTTCATCAACCCCCAGTAAACAGCTCCCGATAAAAGAAACGTCAGCATGGTGGAGCCGACGGCAAGCGGATGAATGTACGTAAAATAATAGGCGAAGACAGCTCCAACGATATAGGTGATGTAGGCGGCGATGTTGACTCCTTTTTGATAACGATATTGACCTTTTGTGTCGTACAAAATATCTTCTGCGTCGTATACCCCTTTTTTGATCAAAAAGTAATCAACGAGCACAATCGCAAACACAGGAATGAACAACGTGGCAATCAGCATAATGAAGTTAAAGAAATGGGACATCAGCACTTCTTTCAGCAAGGCGCCAAGCGTGCAAATCACTCCCATGATCAACGTCGGTTTCCAAAAGCCTGCGCGCGGGAAGACATTCATGAACGACATCGTGGCGCTGTATAATGCCATGACATTGGTCGAGAGTACAGAAAAGAACACAACGATGGATGCGATCAATCCAAACCCGTAAGCCGCAAGGAGAATCGTTGGATCATACGTCCGTTCCATGTTCGAGGCGATGCTGAAGCCGCTGACGACAGCGCCGAGCCCATTGCAACAATGGAAGCGACCAGATAGCCAAAATACGTTCCCCAAAAACCGCTTGTTTCGGAGCGGCAGTTGCGGTTGAAATCGCAAACCGTCGACATCCAAGAAAAAGCGGTGGCGATGACGATGTCAAAGGCGATAATCGTGGTGATGGATGGATGTTCGCTCAATTTCATTTCGACTAGTGTCGAAATGTCATAAGTCGTAAAAATTTTATAAAAAACAAGGAAAGATAAAATCAACATGGCAATCGATATATATTTTTCGATTCGTTCCACCCTCGGTGGCCAAAAATCGTAATGATCACAACAAGAAGTTCCGTCAAGATGACAAATAGGTTGATATTGCTGTATCCAGTGGCGTAATGGACGGCATAATTCAGACTAAGGCCAGCCATATAGGCTTGAATCCAGCTCCAGCCGATTAAAATGATCGTGTTGACAAGGGCGGGAAGGATGGCGCCTTTTTGTCCAAAGGCCGCTCTTGTGATCACCATTGTAGGGAGACCGGTGCGGATGCCGATGTTTCCAGTAAGGGCGAGCGGAATGGCGCCGATCGCCGAACCGACAATAATCGCCAGCATGGCGTTGGAGAAGGAAATGTCAGGAACAAACATCATCCCCGTCATGACCGTCGTAATCACCACATTCGCCGCAATCCAAAGAGTAAACGTGCTAAAAAAATTCATGCTCCGTTCGTTCATCGGGGTCGGCCGAATATCATCATGACCAAATCGTTCTGTCCACTTCATAAGGATTCTCCCTTCTTGATTTTCTATTTTAAATATTCAGAATAATAAACTTGCACCGATTTCGTCCTTAGGACGAAATCAGGAGTGCGATGAATACCATCCGAGTGGTTTGCCATGTTGGCTGATGTTCACATGCTTTGTTTCCGTAAAAGCAGCGAATCCTTGCGGTCCAAGCTCTCGGCCGATTCCGCTTTGTTTCAATCCTCCCAAGGGGCATCGACATAGGGAGTGTGATAGCTGTTAATCCAAATCGTTCCTGCTCTCAATTTCCCGGCGATTTGTTCCGCCCGTTCGAGATCGCGGCTGAATAGGCCGGCTGCCAGACCGTATATGGTGTCATTCGCCAACTTGATCGCCTCTTCATCATGTTCAAACGGTTGTACGGTTATGACCGGTCCAAAGATTTCTTCTTGGACGATGCGCATATCTTGACGGACATGGGCGAAAACGGCAGGAGTGAGATAATACCCCAGTTCTTTAATTCGTTTTCCTCCCTGCAGCAGTACTCCTCCTTCCTGCAAGCCGATCTGGATATACGTTTCCACTTTTTCTAAATGTGAGGAGCTGATTAACGGCCCCATCTCCGTATGTTCCGCGAAAGGATCGCCAATGCGGAGGGAAGCTAGTCTTTGGGTCAGCTGATCAAGAAACGAATCATAAACGCGTCGTTGAACAAGAATTCGCGAAGCAGCCACACACACTTCTCCTTGATTGAAGAAGGAGGCAAACAACGCCCACTCGATGGTGCTGGCAAGATCCGCATCGTCAAAAATGAGCAGCGGGGATTTTCCGCCAAGTTCCAAAGATACTCGCTTCAAACGGCGAGCGCCTTGTTCGTAAATCCATCGTCCGGTTTTCGTTCCGCCGGTAAACGATATTTTTTCCACATCAGGGTGTGTCACCAATGTTTCTCCAACCGGCGAACCGCCTCCAGGAACAAGATTAAACACGCCTGGCGGGAGACCGATGGAATCGATCAGCTTTGTCAGTTCGATGAACGATAACGGAGTCAGTTCTGATGGTTTAAATACCACTGTATTTCCCGCCGCAAGCGCTGGAGCCAGTTTCCATATTCCTAACAAGAGAGGAAAATTCCAAGGAACAATCAACGCGCATACCCCGATTGGCTCCTCAATGATTTTGCTTGTCGTGCCATCGGTTCTTTTTATTTCCTCGATGGCCCGTTGTTCAACAAAATCGGCGTAGTAACGAAGGCATTGGATTGAATCGCTGACATCGAGGCGCGACTCGCGAATCGGTTTTCCTGTATTCAACGTCTCGATCGAAGCGAATGTTTCTGCGTTTTGTTCCAACAGGTCCGCTAATTGGCGAAGCGCAGCGATCCGTTTTGCTGGATTGAATGGCCAATCGGTATATTGAAAAGCATGACGAGCTGCTTGGATCGCTTCTACGGCTTGTTGTTGGGATGCTTCATTGATTTCTATAATGATTTCCTCATTCGCGGGATTGATGACCGGTCTTTTTTTTCCTTCTCCTTTACTCCATTTTCCGTTGACGTATATCATGGAAGATTGCTCCTTTTCGGCAAGATGGTTTTATGGCGTTGTCGCCGTGGATAGACGGTTAGCCTGCGCCCGCCTTTTCTTTAGCGCCACAAGCGTGATCATTTCATATATAATGGCAGACGCCAATACGGCTGTCATTTCCCCGCTGTCATAAGCAGGCAATACCTCGACGAGATCAAACCCGACAATATTTAACCCGTCAAGCCCTCTTACGTATTCTAATGCCTCATAGCTTGTCGGTCCGCCTACTTCCGGCGTGCCTGTTCCAGGAGCGAATGCCGGATCAACAAAGTCAATGTCATAAGAAACGAAAACCGGTCTGTTTCCGACACGTTGATGGATGCGGCGCATGACTTCCGAAAAGCCGATTTGCCGGACTTCTTTCATCGGAATGACTTCAAAGCCAAGCCGTCGTGCGTCCTCGAGATCATCCGCGCTGTAAAGCGGTCCGCGCATTCCGACTTGAATGGAATGATTGACATCGAGCAGCCCTTCCTCGACCGCGCGGCGGAACGGCGTGCCATGCATATATTTTTCTCCATAGTAATGGTCCCATGTGTCGCTGTGTGAGTCAAAATGAACGAGGGCGACGGGACCAAAGCGTTCGCAAAAAGCCCGCAAGTGCCCCAATGTAATGGAATGGTCGCCGCCCATCAGAATCGGAACGATGTTTTTCTTTAACAATGGCCGCAGCTCTTCGACGATGCGATCATATGTGCGGAGCGCATTGCCCGGGATGACATCAACGTCCCCGTAATCGACGCCAGAACAATAGGCAAAAATATCGATATCCATGTCGGGGTTGTAAGGGCGCAACAGGACGGAAAAATTGCGAATGTGTTGCGGACCATACCGTTGTCCCGTCCGATTCGAGGCTGCCGTATCAAACGGGACGCCGAGCACGACAAAATCAACGTTATCTGTCGTTTTGATTGGTTCTAACCGCATAAAGGTTCGAACGCCGCAAAAGCGGGGCGATTGGGAAGAATCTTTCGGTTTATACATGTCAAGACCTCCTTGGGCAGTGAAAAATAGTTTGTGATATTTAGAAGCAAAAAGTATGCCAAAAAGGGGAAGTAGACAAGAAATACGCAAGCAGGGCTGTTTTGACTGCCATCCTTGCTTGCGTATGTTCAAAAATGAGTGAACACTTGATTCAAAAATGAATCTTAATTCGTTTTTGAATCAATACCATACTTTTTCAGCTTTCGTACGACCGTTGGCTGGCTGATGCCAAGATAATCAGCCATCTCGTATGTTGTTTTGCACTGTTTGACGGCGCGCAGGAGCCATTGCCGTTCCACTTGTTCCATGGCTTCTTTTAATGTCGACGGTTCGTTCCGTTTTTCCAACGATTGATGGATCACCTCTTGATGTTTCTGGATCGAAAAAGGGAGATATTCCGGATAAATGGCCCTCGTTTCAGAAGTAATGACTAACCGTTCGATCATATTTTCCAGCTCACGCACGTTGCCCGGCCAGTCGTACTGAACGAGATGGTCGACGATGGACGGATGGAAATATTTATCCATCTGGTATTTTTCGTTGAATTTTTTCAAAAAGTATTGCGCCAGCATGAAAATATCTTCTTTTCTCTCGCGCAAAGAAGGAACATAAATCGGAATCACATGCAAACGATAAAATAAATCTTGGCGGAACTTCCCTTGCTTCACCATCTGTTCTAGGTTCTGATTCGTCGAGGCGATCAGACGAAAATCGACCGTTCGTTCTTTAATGCCTCCAACGCGTATGACTTTTTTCTCTTGAAGCACTTTCAGCAGTTTCGCTTGCATCGAAAGGGGAAGCTCACCAATTTCATCAAGGAAGAGAGTCCCTTTGTCGGCCAATTCGATCAGCCCCGGTTTTCCTGTTTTTTGCGCACCGGTAAAGGACCCTTTTTCATAGCCGAACATTTCCGATTCAAACAACGATTCAGGAATGGCGCTGCAATTGACCTCAATAAACGGTTCGTTTCGCCTTGGGCTATGGAGATGAAGGGAACGGGCGAATACGTTTTTTCCGACTCCAGACTCGCCGAGGAAAAGAACCGTCGCATCCGATTGGGCCACGCGGTGCACGAGCTTCCAAATTCGTTCCATCGCCTTGCTTTGGATGACGATATGGTCCGGTTTCAACTCCTCGATTTCCATTTGATAATGTTCCATCTGCTTTCTCAGTTTTTCATAGTCTTCTTTTAAACGCTCCAGTTCTGTTAAATCGTGGGAGAAACTGATCACCCGGACAAGGCGGTTTTGTTGGTCAAATACCGGCACTCCTGTCGCCATGACAACCCGGCCGGTGGCGGTTTGCTGCATCAATTGAACCTCTTTTTTCTCCCGCAATACTCTGGCTGTAACGGAAGGGCAAAAGACGTTTTCTTTTTCTAATTGATAGACCGATTTTCCGACTAAATAAGAGGCGTCCTTTCCGTATATGGACAAGCAATTCGGGCTGGCGCGAAGAACGATCCCGTTTTCGTCTGCGATGACAATATTGTCGTTCGATGATCTCAATATCGCATCCAACTCGAATTCCAACACATCGGCTGTACGTTGCATACTTTCCCTCCTAGCAGTCTGTCAGCGCTTCTATTACTAACTTTATCTAAAGAAGAGAAAAAATCCTCTTTCTTTGTCATATGATTTTCCGTGAAGTTTTTGGCATGTTGTTTGCATGTATGAAAAAGTGAATCATGACATAAGGAACGGAGGAAAAAAGATGAAGGCAAAAACAAAAAAATATATCCAAGTCAAAACAGCGATTCCGGGACCAAAAGCAAAGGAGCTATTAAGAAAAAAAGAAGAGAATGTTCCGCGGGGGCCGTTTCACACCGTACCGACATTTGGGGTAAAAGGAGAGGGGGCTCTCTTAACCGATGTGGATGGAAATACGTTTATCGACTTGGCTGGGGCGATTGGAAGCCTCAATGTCGGCCATTGCCCCCGAAAGTGGTGGAAGCGATCCAAAAACAAGCGGAGCAGTATATTCATCCATGTTTTCACGTTATGATGTATGAACCGTATGTCGAATTGGCAGAGACATTGAACCGCATCACGCCAGGGAATCATTCGAAAAAGACCTTCTTCTTGAACAGCGGGGCAGAAGCGGTCGAAAATGCCGTCAAAATTGCCCGAAAGTATACTGGGAGAAGAGCCATTCTCTCCTTTGAAAGAGGATTTCACGGACGGACGCTGCTGGCGATGTCGCTCACGAGCAAAGTCAAACCCTATAAATTCGGATTCGGCCCCTTTGCGCCCGATACGTACAAACTGCCTTATCCATATTATTACCGAAAGCCAGCGGGCATGACCAACGAGGAATTGGACGCCGAGCTTTTGCGGCGGCTTGAGGATTTTTTCCTCTCCGACGTTCCGGCAGAAGAGGTAGCCGCAATCATTATGGAGCCTGTACAAGGGGAGGGCGGGTTTATTGTTCCGTCGAAAACATTTGTTCAAGGGGTCAAACGAATTTGTGAAAAATACGGGATTTTGTTTATCGCCGATGAGATCCAGACGGGATTTGGACGAACGGGGAAGATGTTTGCCATTGAACATTTTGATGTGATCCCTGATTTAATCACCATGTCCAAGTCGATCGGGGCAGGAGTGCCGATTAGTGCGGTGACGGGAAGAGCGGAAGTCATGGATGCACCCAACCCGGGAGAAATCGGCGGGACGTACGGAGGCAGCCCGCTCGGCTGCGTGGCCGCTTTGGAAGTGATTCGCATGTTGCAACAAGAACAGTTGGTTGAACGGGCCAATGTCATTGGACAAATCGCCATTGATCGGTTCAGACGGCTGCAGGAGAAATACGAGACGGTCGGGGATGTTCGGGGGCTCGGCGCCATGGTGGCCGTTGAATTTGTCACTGACGCTAAGACGAAAACACCGAATAAGGAGTTGACGGCCGCCATTTTGCGAGAATGCCATCAACGGGGGGTCATCGTCATGGGTGCGGGCCTATACAGCAATGTCATTCGTCTGTTAACGCCGCTTGTCATCACAGATGAACAGCTGGAGGAAGCATTGGATGTCATCGAAGAGGTTATTGCCGAATTGGCATGATTAGTGTCCTGACCAAACTACTCATGAAAACTTCGCTATGCAGTCGAATTTTGGACCGTGCCACCTTTTTGTGGCGCGGTTTTTTATTGAGATTGACCACTTTTACCACGAGAGAATGTTTTTGAAGGGAGAACAATCCGTATTGATGCAAAAATGAATTTTTAATTCAAAAAAGAATTAGAACAGTTGGGGGGTCGCAGGAAATGAGATGATAGAAACCAGTGCGGATAGCTGACAAAAAATATCGAATAGTCAAAATGGTGGCACAAAACTTGCGAACTACTTTCAATGAACAAATGGTTTGGTCAAAGGGGGATGTACATGACACAGAGCAACTGGATGCCTCTCTTTCACAAAATGCCCGACCTGCTCGCGCCAACGATGGCGAAAGACCATCCGAATCTGCCGGTTGTCAAGGAAGAGGGGTGCTACTATTACGGATTAGATGGAAGGAAATATCTTGATTTTACTTCTGGTATCGCCGTGGCGAATACGGGGCATCGTCATCCAAAGGTCGTGCAGGCCATCAAAGAGGCCGCAGACCGCCTAATGCACGGGCCGAGCGGTGTGATCATGTATGAGTCCATTTTGCGCTTGGCCGAAGAGCTGACGAAAATTTTGCCAGAAGGACTTGACTGCTTCTTTTTTGCCAACAGTGGAACAGAAGCGATCGAAGGTGCGATCAAATTAGCGAAACATGTGACACGGCGGCCATACGTCATTTCATTTACCGGATGTTTTCATGGCCGTTCGTTAGGGGCGCTCAGCGTCAGCACATCGAAAAGCAAATATCGGAAATACTTGCAGCCAAATGGGTTGACGTATCAACTTCCATATGCCAATCCAAAGGATTGTCCAGTTGGGGAGGATCCAGATGTGTATTTTGCCAATAGGCTTGAAAACGACGTGGCTTCTTTGTTTGCCCATCAAGTGACTCCGGAAGAAGTGGCATGCATGATTGTCGAGCCGGTGTTGGGAGAAGGAGGATATATTGTGCCTCCCAAAGGGTGGCTTCACAAGATGAGGGAAATTTGTGATCGCTATGAAATTTTACTTATTTTCGATGAAGTACAGACAGGTTTTGGTCGTACTGGCGAGTGGTTTGCTGCTCAAACATTCGGTGTCACTCCAGACATTATGGCCATTGCCAAGGGCATCGCTTCCGGTCTTCCATTAAGTGCAACAGTGGCTTCGAAAGAATTAATGAAACAGTGGCCGCTCGGCAGCCATGGGACAACCTTTGGAGGCAACCCCATCGCATGCGAGGCGGCGCTGGCGACTTTAGAAGTATTTAGGGAAGAAAAATTGTTAGAAAATTGCAGGGAAGTTGGGGAATACGCGCGAAAAAAACTGGAAGTTTTAAAAAGGAAGCATCCCGTCATTGGAGACGTGCGTTCGATCGGTCTGATGATCGGCATTGAGATCGTCCAGCCGCATACTGGCGAACCGAATGGGGAGGGAGTGATGAATATTTTGAATCGTTGCCTGCAAAAAGGCGTTCTTTTCTATCTATGCGGCAATCAAGGAGAAGTGATTCGCATGATCCCACCGCTGATCGTGACAAAAGAACAGATTGACGAAGGATTAAGCATGCTCGACGAGGCGTTGACCGAATATGAAGCGGAAATCGGTGTGCATTCGTTCGCTTCTGGAAAATGAAAAAAGAGGGGGCACATGTCGATTGCAATTTGGAAATTGGGTGTATTCAGGAACCGATGTCGTGTCTCGTTGAAGGAATGTCTGCCTTTATGAAAGGACCTCGAAGGAGATCGATTTCTGAATTATAAGAGGATGGGGGAATGGTTATGAACGCACTGGATAGTGGGGTTCTCTTATGTTATTTTCTCGTATTGATCGTCAGGGATTTTGATTTTGGGGCGAAGCGGGCGAAAACCGCCGAAGATTTTGCGTTGGCAGGCCGAAATCTCGGACTATTTGTCTATCTTGGATGTCTGTCTGCTGTGATTTTGGGCGGCGCTTCAACGATTGGGACGGCGAAGTTAGGGTATCAATTTGGGATTTCGGGTATGTGGTTTGTTTTTATGATTGGCTTGGGCATTGCTGTGCTCGGTCTGTTTTTTACAAACCAAATTTACGGCGCCCATGTGACCACGATCAGCGAACTGCTTGGCCGCCGTTACAATCAGGAAACGCGTTTGATCAGCGCGTTGGTTGCCGCGATTTATACGCTGATGGTTTCGGTGACACAAGTCATTGGGATGGGCACCATCATTCATGCTGTTTTAGGTTGGAGCATGACCGTTTCGATGTTAGTCGGCGGGGGGATCGTGCTGTTTTACACGATTCTCGGGGGCATGTGGAGCGTTACGATGACGGACATCATTCAGTTTATCGTCATGACAGTCGGCATTTTCTTCGTAATGCTGCCAATGAGTTTGTCCCATGTCGGCGGATGGACATCGCTTTTGGAGCGATTGCCAGCGTCGCATTTTGATCTGACGTCCATGGGATGGGCAAATATTTTCCAATACTTCTTGCTCTATACGTTAGGAATGGTGGTATCACAAGACATTTGGCAACGGGTGTTTACGGCCAGAACACCGAACATTGCTCGAGGCGGCGCAATATATGCTGGTCTCTACAGCGTTGCTTATGCCGTAGCGTTAAGCGTCATTGGTATGTGCGGGGTGATTGTTTTTCCGAATATGAACGATCCGCAAAACGTATTTGCCAACATGTCATTAGAGATTTTGCCACACGGCTTGTTAGGGCTCATTTTGGCCAGCGTATGTTCTGCTCTCATGTCAACGGCCTCCGGAACATTGCTTGCCTCGTCTACTCTGTTATCGCATGATATTTTGAAGCAATATTGGCTTAAAAATATGAGCGATCGACAGTTTGTCCTTTTGTCCAGAATGATGACGCTAGCGGTTGGGATTGTCGCCATTGTCTTTGCTATTTGGATTCAGGATGTGCTTGTCGCATTGGATGTAGCCTATGCCATTTTGTCAGGCGCCATTTTCGTGCCAGTGGTTCTCGGTTTCTTTTGGAAGCGAGCAACAGCGAAAGCCGGCTTCTATTCGATTGTGATCAGCTCATTGGTCGTTCTCATTGGTTTGGTCGTGGAGGGATTGAGTTCCACCAACCCGATCATGTATGGAATTGGGGTGAGTATCGTTTCGATTGTGGTTTTTTCTTACCTCTTTCCATCCTCCAATCTGAAAGAAGGGAATAAAATGATAGAGGAGCAACAACATGTCCTATAAACGGATCAGAAAAGAGGATTCTAGCAAATTTGCGGCGAAATAAAAAAATGGATTGACACAGGCAATGTTTGGGTTGCGAATACTAGTTTAGGGAAAGGATGGGAACATGGCGGAAAGAAAACAGCTATACATCAACGGTGAATGGCGGGAAGCCAAGTCGTACACTGAGCTGAAATCGCCATACTCACGCGAGACGATTGCCGAAATCCCTGTGGCCACCGAACAAGAAGTCGACGAAGCGATCGCGGCGGCGTACGCCGCGCGGCAAACGATGGCGGCCATGCCAGCGCATGAACGAGCCGCCATTTTAGAGCGGGTCGTCGAGCAGCTGAAAGAGCGGCAGGAAGAAGCGGCGAGGTTGATCGCCTTGGAAGCAGCCAAACCGATCACCACGGCGAAAGGGGAAGTCGCCCGCACGATCCAAACGTACAAATTCGCCGCCGAAGAAGCCAAACGCATTCATGGGGAAACACTGCCGCTCGACGCGGCGCCGGGCGGGGAACATCGCATCGCCTTGACGGTCCGCGAGCCGATCGGCGTCATCGGGGCGATTACGCCGTTTAACTTCCCGATGAACTTGGTCGCCCATAAACTTGGCCCGGCCATCGCCTCGGGCAACACCGTTGTGTTGAAGCCAGCCAGCCAAACGCCGCTGTCCGCCTACTTTATTGCCGAACTGTTCGAAAAAGCCGGTTTGCCGAAAGGGGCGCTCAACGTCGTCACGGGAAGCGGCCGCACGGTCGGCGACAAAATCGTCACCGACCCGCGCATCAGCATGATCACCTTCACCGGCAGCCCGGAAGTCGGCATCGCGATCCGCAATAAAGCAGGCTTAAAGCGGGTGACGCTCGAGCTCGGCTCCAACTCGGCCGTGATCGTCGACGAGCAGGTCGATATTGACCGCATCATCCCGCGCTGCGTATTTGGCGCGTTCACGTTCCAAGGACAAGTATGTATTTCGCTCCAGCGCGTCTATGTCCATGAAAAGCGCTATGACGAGTTCGTCGAAAAATTTGTCGCCGCCGCGAAACAGTTGAAAACAGGCGACCCGTTGGATCCAACCACCGATGTATCCGCCTTGATTACGCCAAACGATGTCGACCGGGCGCTCTCTTGGATCGAAGAGGCAAAACAAGGCGGCGCCAACGTCGTCCTCGGCGGCGAGCGCGACGGCAATATCTTGCTTCCGACGGTCATTGTGGACGCCGAACCGACGATGAAAGTGTCTTGCCAAGAAGTGTTCGCCCCGATCGTCTTGATCAACCGCGTCCGTTCGATCGATGAAGCCATTGAACTTGTCAATGACTCGCGCTACGGCTTGCAGGCGGGCATCTACACCGACAACGTCCATACCGCGTGGAAAGCGGCGAAACAACTGCACGTTGGCGGCGTGTTGATTAACGACATCCCAACGTTCCGCGTTGACCATATGCCGTACGGCGGCGTGAAAGAAAGCGGGTTTGGCCGCGAAGGGATTCGCTATGCGATCGAGGAAATGACGGAGTTGAAATTGATTATTTTTAACCAGAATTAAGCGGGATGAGAAGAGGTTGGAGTAAAGTTTATTCCTAAAATTCTAGAAGAATGGTTGCGCAGCCTTGGAGAGAGTGGCACTCCAAGGCTGTATGTTTAAGCGTGCTTTTCCAAAATATATCCCCAACGGTTCGAGGCGAGAACAGACAGGTGGTATTTATGCTCGAGCTGTTTGCTGAACCATGCTTTTTTCACGAGAAGCAGGCTTCGGCTTGTATGCAAGAACGTTTTCAGCCCTCCGTGCCGAGGTTTGAGGTCATTCGCAAGCTCTGCTGTCAAGACCGCATTTTGCGGCCAGCGACCCTTCTCGTGCAACGGATGGTACATAAACAGTTCGTATCCATGAACAGGCATTTGGGCGGTCTGCTGAAGCAATGCCAGTTCGAAATTTGGCTTGGGATGATGGATATAATGTTGAATATTCGTTTCGTAAAACGATGTGACGAACAACAGTCCAGTCAGCAACACTCCCCGCGCTCCCCACGTTCCTTTTCTCCATAATTGACTTGCGCAAATGCCAATCAACATGCAAAGCGGCGGATAGACAGGGAGGATGTACCATCTGATTTTCGTCTTAGCTATGGTAAACATGAGAAGCGGGACGCAAATCCAAAGCAAAATCCCGATCACATCTTCTTTCAATCGATGGTCTGTTCCTTCAAACGCTAAAAGACGAACGCCTTGCATGTAACTGATGACCATGATTCCGACCAAGAGCGCCAGCCACCAAAAGAAAAAATGAACAAGAATGATGCCGTAGTAGGTTTCATCGCCGATATGACCTTCAATGGGCCGAGTGGAGCGCAACAACAAGTCATATCCGATCATTTGTTTAAAAAAACTGAATCCATCATAGTGATAGCGGGCAAAAGCCCAAGCGAGCACAGGAACAACGAAGGTGAGCGCTGCCCTCCACCATGCGCGCCAGCGTCCTGACTCCCACTGCCTAGTGATGAGAAAATATAAGACCATGATCAACAGAATGTTCCCCGCATGCCAACTTTTCGTTAAAAAAGCAAGTGAACAGGCAAGGCCCGCTGCATACAACCATCGCGTCTGCCGTCTGGCGGCCAGCAAAGAAAGGATGGATAACGTAAAGAAGAATACAAAGAGCGAATCCGCATCTCCTGTGCGAGCGCAATGGTTGAGAAGATATTGGGTGCTAGTAGACAAGGCAAGCAATGAGACGATCGCGGCCATGCTTCCAAACCGTTTTTTCACAAATAGCGCAATGGCAACGGCCGTGAGCGTAGCGCAAATGCCAGACATCAGCCGCAAACCAAGCGCGTTCATCCCAACGAGTTTATAGCCAATCATGATCGCCCAGTAGCTAACAGGAGGCTTTAAATTCCAGTAATCAGGATGCCCAAGGTATGTGTTGACGATCAAGTTTCCATGCCTCAGCATTTCGTATGCATTGACGCCATGACGCGCTTCGTCCCAGCTTGAAATCGGGAATGTTCCTAGATGATAAAAGACGTTGTAGACCATCATCGAGAAGATCAACGCCGCCGCTAGATAAAACGAGATGTTTCGTACACTTGGATTTCTCATGCGATCCACTCCTTTATCGGCACGCTGTGCTTCGAAAAAAAGCAACACCGACATAGAAGCTATTACAAGTAGATGAAGATGTCAAGCATGGATGTGTTGGAGAACATGATATTTTTGCCGCCAACAAGGAAAAAACCTTCTTCATGGCGAATGAAAAGAAATGAATCATCATTCAGAGGAGGAGAGCCATGGAAACGGTTGTGCTGACATTTGACCAAAACAAAGCGATATTGGAACTGAACCGCCCGCAGGCGTTAAATGCTATGGATGTGCAAATGCTAACGGAACTCGTCGACGCGCTGCGGAAAATCAAGGAAAGTGATGCTTCCGTTGTCGTCATCCGCGGCAAAGGGAGAGGATTTTCTGCGGGCGGCGACATTAAGACAATGCTGGCGGTTGATGACCCGAGCCAATTTCAAACCGTGATGAAAACGATTCAGGAGATGATCATGCTCTTGTATACGATGCCGAAAATCACCGTTTCGCTCATCCATGGCCCAGCGGCCGGCCTTGGGTTCAGCTTTGCCTTGGCGAGCGATTGCCTCATCGCCACGAAAGAAGCACGCTTGGCGATGAATTTCATCGGCATCGGTCTCGTCCCTGACGGCGGCGGGCATTTCTTCCTGGCCCAGCGGGTCGGCACGGCGAAAGCCAAACAGATCATTTGGGAAGGAAAACCGATGAGCGCGGACGAAGCGCAACACCTTGGACTTGTCGATCTCGTCGTTGACAATGAGGAGCAAGCCGAACAATTCATCGCTTCCTTGCGGGAAAAACCGCTTCAAGCCATGATCGCCACGAAAATGGTGTACGTCGAACAAACAAAAGAAGAGTTGCTTCGCGTGCTCGAACTCGAAACCGACGCCCAACAGCGCATGCGGCAAACCGAAGACCACCGCGAAGGCGTTCGCGCCTTTTTAGAAAAGCGGAAGCCGGTGTTTCGGGGGAGGTAGGAAAATGCAATGATCAACTCCTGCCCAATTACGCTCAAGCGTACTTGGCAGGAGTTGCTTTTAGTTTTCAACGGAAAAAAAATTGTGTTAAATCATCTTGTCAGTTAGATTTTACTTTAAACGGTGCAGTCGAACTTCTAACAATAAGTTTTGGAGGCACAAAAATTTGCTGACGTTTTTGTAACGGATTTTCAATTGTCGATATGATTAGTTTTACAGCTTCTTGCCCCAATAATTTTTCTTGTTGCCTCATGCATGTAGGCGGAACCTTGAGAAGATGCGAAAACTCATAGTCATCAAACATGATAATAGATAAATCTTGTGGAATAGTGTAGCCCATTTCTAGGGCTACTTCCATAACTGTCAGGCCATTATTTATCACAAATAGGGCGGTGATGTCTCGATGGTTAGAGAGGAAGTCCCTGATTTTATCCTTATTTGTATTATCGTGCTCCCCAAGTGTAAGATCTAAGAGATACAAGTGATGATCGATGGGAATATTATACTCTGTTAGTGCTTTTTCAAATCCTTTAATTCTGTCCTCGATGCTAGTTGTTCCTTCCGGAATACTAGAGATGATCCCTATTTTAGCATGCCCTAAATCAAGCAAATGCTTTGTTGCCTCGTAGGCGCCTAAAATATTATCCGTGCAGACGCTATTAGCACCAATTCCTCGAAAGTAACGGTCTATAAGGACTAGAGGAAATTTTTCTATCGTTAATTTAAGAATCTCCTCATTATAGGTTTCTCCTTCCGCGGGATAAATGATAATTCCATCTACTCCTAAGCGAAGAACCTCTTTTAATGTTTGCGTCTCGAGTTGCTGTGAATCATATGTTTGGCACAAAATAACACGGTAGCCATGCTGGGAGAGAAGTTTCTCAATTTCACCCACCATAATAGTTATAAACTGGCTATTTAAGCGTGGAATGATACAAGCTATCAGTTTACTCGAGTTCTGTTGTGAAACTTTGTTTTGATAGATGATATTTTCAGAATCTTCTTCTTTAGCCACAAATGAACCTCTGCCTTGAATGCGATAAATAATTCCTTCTTCCACTAAAGAATCTAATGCTTTTTTTACAGTAATTCTGCTAACCTTAAATTGTTCGGCCAGTTCGTTTTCAGAAGGGATTTTATCGTTAGGTTTCCACTTTTTTTGTTGGATATTATCCATAATATACTGACGTATTTGCATATAAAAGGGGATTCTAACTATGGGAACCTCCTCCTTTACTTGATATATAACAAATATACAACTTAGATGAGGTTTTGTAAAGTAAAGAACATATTGTGACTTTCAGCTTAAATATTAAGATAAAAAAGATCGGGGATTTACAATATAACTGAATTGTGTTAATATTCAGTTAGGATGTTGAATATACATTATTATAAAGATTACAAGTTAGGGGTGGTTGCTTGATTGATTAGGGGAAATTAACAAAGGGGGTGATTAGAACTTTAAGTTGTAATTTCTAAAAGGGAAAATACGAATTTTCTATTGGGAAAACAGGTATGATTTCTTTAAATTATGAAAGGGGATTGATGTATTGTATGTTTCTGTCTTTCGCTAAGAGGTTAGTTGCAACGTTTATGGTTTCGCTTGTGTTGATTTTAGGGGCTTGTTCTAATCCATCCTCTAACCAGGAAGGGGATAGCAACGCTAGTAATTCTAAAAACAGTATTGAAATCGCTTTCCGTGACTTCGGTTCCGGAAATACGGGTTTAAAAGAGTGGTTAAATGCTGTAAAAACAGAATTTGAACAAAAACATCCAGGGGTAAAAGTCCGATTTGTACCAATTCAAGCATCGGAAGGAGACTTTTTTGCCAAACTCGCTTTGATGGTAAAGAATGAGCAAACAGCTCCCGATATCGTTACAGAAGATACGTTTATGATTAACTCCGATGCAGCCGCTGGCAATATCGACCCTCTAGATAAATACATTGATCAGTGGGATGACTGGAAAAATTTTAATGACAGGGTCAAGCAAGGAGTAACAGCTGTTGATGGAAAGATATATGGCGTTCCTTATAGTACAGATACACGTGGGCTTTGGTATAACGTAAATATTTTTCGTAAAGCAGGTCTTCCGGTACCATGGAGCCCAAAAAGCTGGGATGATGTGTTAGAGGCCGCAAAAACCATTAAAGAGAAAGTACCGGGGGTTGTCCCGTTCTGGGCAAATTCCGGCAAGGCAACAGGAGAGGCAACGTCGATGCAGACGTTTGAAATGCTTCTGTATGGAACAAATGATACACTTTACAATTTTGATACAAAAAAGTGGGTTGTTAAAAGCCGAGGATTCTTGGATTCCCTCGAGTTTATCCATGAAATTTATTCGAGTGGTCTAGGGCCGGAATTATCACAGGTATTGACAGGGAAAGCTGGGGACATTGTTCAGACAGAGTTAATGCCCAAGGAAAAAGTAGGCATTGTATTGAACGGGAATTGGGTTCCAGGGGTTTGGAGAGAGGGAGGTCCTTCACCTTGGCCGGAAGGGACAAAAGTATATAAACTGACTGCAATGCCGACACAACATGGACAGGATCCGGGTTTTACCTCAATGTCCGGAGGATGGGCACTCTCGATTCCGACTAAAGCTGACAATAAGGATTTAGCATGGGAATTTATTAAGTTGGCTACAAGCGAAAAATATAACAAATTATATGTCCTGAAGCAAGGGGATTTGACCCCACGTACTGATGTTGCTCAGGACCCAGAAGTGCTTAACGCTCCTGGAAGTGTCACAAAAGAAGCCGCTAGCTTTATTAAATTTACACATTTTAGACCTGGGGTAGATAAATATCCAGCGGTTTCTACTGCTATCCAGGCAGCTGTAGAAGCGGTTGCGACAGGGAGTCTTAGCCCTAAAGAGGCGATGGATCAGTATGCAAGGGAGGTTACACGTATAGTAGGATCCGAAAATGTAGAGGTTCGGGAATAATAGAAACGGATATAAAAGTGATCATCTTAAAAGATGATCACTTTTACACCACTTTTTTGGAAGGTGGATGCCTATGGATGCTGAGATGCGAAAAAATATCCATCGAAATATACGACACTTTTCATATGTCCAAAATAAAAGGGACCACCGTTTGATATTGAGGTCGATTTTGTTCTTGTTTCCCGCTTGTTCATTGTTAGTGATCTTTTTTATAGGTCCGATTTTGCTAACTTTTTACTTCGCCTTTACCAACATGTCGCTTACTGGTATGACTGCTCAAGCGATAGAGTTTGTCGGTTTTAAAAATTTTATGTATATGTTTTCAGATCCTAACTTCCGAGTGAGTGTTATTAAAACGATAATTTTTCTTGTTTTTTCTGCTGTTATCGGCCAACAAGTATTAGGGTTTATACTAGCCCTATTGATGAAAGAAAGGAATCGCACATTTCGGCGTGTTATAGGGGCTACTGTGCTTGCAGGGTGGGTTACCCCGGAAATTGTGGTTGCATTTGCTTTTTTCGCTTTTTTAAATGAACATGGTACATTAAATACTATGCTCCAATGGATTGGGATTAAACCTATTGCATGGTTATTTACTTTTCCGATGGTTAGTGTGATTATCGCTAATATTTGGCATGGAACAGCATTTTCCATGTTAGTGTTCCAATCTGCTCTCGACAATGTTCCTAAGTCGTTAGAAGAAGCAGCAATTATTGATGGCGCAACAGGATGGCAGAGGTTGTGGAAAATCATTATTCCTGTGATTAAGGGACAAATTGTTACAAATATGATTCTCGTTACATTACAAACGTTAGGTGTATTTACATTAATTTATGCTTTAACAGGCGGTGGACCTGGAATGGCGACTCAAACCCTTCCTATTTACATGTACAATCAGGCTTTTGTTAATTATCAGTTAGGTTACGGGACGGCTATCTCATTGGCGATGTTACTGATTGGAATAATTGCAAGTTTACTATATATCCGTTTGTTAAAAGTTAAAGTTTAAAGGGAAGAGGCGGGGATGCAGATGACTAAGAGCACATTAGAAAAATTTATCCCATATATTGTACTTAGTTTTATAGGAATAGTGTTTTTGCTTCCTTTGCTGTGGATCCTTTTTGCATCGTTTGATCCCCATGCTACAGTGTCGTTGAGGATTCCGAGAACAATTAGTGTGGAAAATTTCACTTCGGTTTTAACAGATAAGACTAATCAACGCTCTCTTTTAATCGGAGTTTTTCTCTCGCTTGGTCAGTCGTTTATAACAGTAGTAGCCGCTACATTAGCGGCGTATCCGTTATCAAGATACCAGCTCAAGTATAAGAAGCCCTTTCTTTTGACCATTTTATTTATGACATCATTACCGATTACCGCTGTAATGGTTCCGGTGTACCAATTGTTTATGTTTTTGAATTTGCATGATTCGTTGTTAGGCACGATGTTGTTTCTTGCATCCTCCTCGTTGCCTTATGCGATTTGGATGACGAAAAACTTTATGGATGCCGTACCGCTTGAATTAGAGGAATCTGCATGGATAGACGGAGCATCGGTGTTGAAAGGACTTCAAAAGATTGTGGCTCCATTGATGATTCCGGGAATTTGTACAGTTGCTATTTTCACTTTTACTCTAAGTTGGGGGAATTTTTTTGTTCCCTATATCTTAATACAATCACCGGAGAAACTCCCAGCATCCGTAACAATATATCAATTTTTTGGGCAATACGGTTTGGTTGAATATGGGAAATTGGCTGCTTTTTCTCTCATTTATACAATTCCCCCGATCATTCTTTACATGATTAGTCAACGTTTCATGTCAGAAGGGTTTAATTTTGGGGGAGCAACAAAAGGATAAGTGAAATTTGCGACAATAAAATCAAAGGGGAGACTTGATATGTTTTTAACTGAAGAAAAATTGGAAGCTCGTATTAATGAGTTGTCGGAGCATCGCTATCGCGAAGCGATTTTAATTCCTAAGTTTCGCTTTTTGGTAGATGAAAAAGGGGAGGTAGGTGCCCGTCCGCCGGAAACAAAAGAATGGAAGGAAATTAGGATAGGCGATTATTGGAGTGGAAGGGATGTCTATGCTTGGCTTCAAGCTGATATTGATATTCCGGAACAATGGAAGGGAAAGGAGATAGTAGGTCTATTTGATTTTGGCAAAACCGGCGAGGGAAATAACTCAGGATTCGAGTCACTTTTATACTTAAACGGTTCTCCATATCAAGGTGTAGATTCCAATCATATGGAAGTGTTTTTTCCAAAAGGTTCGGCTGGCGCTAAAATAAGTTTAACGTTTCGCCTATGGTCTGGCCTTGAAGGAGGGGGGATTCCGAAATCGCAGGAACATAAGATAAAACGGGCAGAGGTAGCTTGGCTTGATGAGGTTACTGATGATTTGTTTTTCACCGGGAAAGCTATTCTTGGAACGGTGAAAGTTCTTGGTCAGCACTCTCCCGAGCGTCAATTGCTTCTTTCATTGTTGGATCGTGCATTTCGGCAAATTGATTGGTCTAAACCGAAGTCGGATTCATTCTACAATTCCGTCGCCATAGCCCTTGAAATGATTAAAGGTGAATTAAAGAGAATGGAGAAAAAACATCCGGTAACTATTCGTTGTATTGGGCATACACACATCGACGTTGCCTGGCTTTGGCGCCTTAAGCATACAAGGGAAAAGGCTGCGAGGTCATTTTCTACAGTGCTTCGACTAATGGAGAAATACCCAGAGTACATTTTTTTGCAAACCCAGCCTCAGCTATATGAATATATTAAATCGGATTATCCTGAAATATTCGAGCAAATTCGGAAGCGGGTTGCGGAAGGGCGTTGGGAAGCGGGAGGAGCGATGTGGCTAGAAGCGGATTGTAACATTCCCTCCGGGGAATCATTGGTACGACAAATACTTATGGGAACTCGTTTTTTGCGTAAAGAGTTCGGTGTAGAGTGCAAGTATTTATGGCTTCCGGATGTGTTTGGATATAACTGGGCCTTGCCGCAGATTCTTAAAAAATCCGGGATTCATGCGTTTATGACGACGAAAATCAGCTGGAACCAGTATAATCGGATGCCTCATGATACATTTATATGGAGAGGGATTGATGGAAGTGAGATACTTACACACTTTATTACAACTCCTGAGCCCAACAAAAACTGGTGGTTTTACACTTATAACGGGGTAATTACACCTGAGACGGTGCAGGGGATTTGGGAGGCATATAGAGATAAGGCAATTAATCAAGAGTTGCTTTTATCGTATGGTTACGGAGATGGCGGGGGAGGGGTAAATAGAGAAATGTTGGAGATGCGCCGCCGCCTAAACGATATCCCTGGATTGCCGAATGTAGAAACTGGTAGAGCAGATGAATTTTTTGAACGGTTAAACGAAAAAATTAGAAATACGGATCAATATGTACATGTATGGGATGGAGAACTTTATCTTGAGTATCACCGCGGAACCTATACGAGCCAGGCTTACAATAAGAGAATGAATCGAAAGATGGAACTTCTGTACCGTGAGACGGAATGGATGGGAATTGTATCGGCGACGTTAAATTCCGATTGGTCCCGTTATCCTTTTGAACGGTTAAATGAAGGATGGAAAATAATTTTACGCAATCAGTTCCACGATATTATTCCTGGTTCCTCTATTCGTGAAGTCTATGAGGATAGTAGAGAGGAATATGAGAAAGCTGAAAAGTATGCATTAAGTGCTTGGAAAAACCTAAGCGAGAGCATTATAGTCGAGAAGAAAGGGGATACAGTTATAGTGTTCAACTCCTCTCCTTGGGTAAGGACAGATTTAATTCGAATTCCGGTAACTGTAGAGACCGAAAAAGGGATATGGAAGGATGTGTCAGGGAGAGAGTTAAAGGCAGAAAGAGTTGGTGACAATTGGGTTATATTAGTAGAAGATGTTCCGCCTCTAGGATTCAGCACAATTCATTTTTATGCCGGGGAATCGGATGATACTTTGGTTCGAACTACTATGTTCCATATAGGTTCTTCTGAAGTTATTTCACCGTACTACAAAATTAAATGGAATGATAAAGGGCAAATTATCTCCATTTATGATCTTCAGGCCAAACGGGAGGTCTTAGATGAAGGAAAATGTGGAAATGTATTACAAGTGTTTGAGGATAAACCTCTACGCTTTGATGCTTGGGATATTGATATATTTTACCAAGAGAAAAAGCGAGAGGTAGAGGATTTACAACATGTAAGCATAAAGGAAATAACATCGCTTTATGCCGTTATCCATTTTGAGTGGAAATATATGGACTCCATTATCAAACAAGATATGATTCTGTACACACATAGCAGAAGAATAGATTTTAAGACAGAGGTAGATTGGAAGGAACAGAACCAGCTGTTAAAGGTGGCGTTCCCTGTCAAGATCCGTTCTACATTAGCGACCTATGATATCCAATTTGGTAATGTGAAAAGACCTACACATTGGAACACAAGTTGGGATTACGCGAAGTTTGAAACAGTTGCGCATCAATGGGCTGATTTATCAGAAACAGGATATGGGGTTAGTTTATTGAATGACTGCAAATATGGCTATGATATTAAAGATAATGTGATAAGACTATCACTGATTAAATCTGCCACCTATCCAGACTATCAACAAGATCAAGGGTATCACATTTTTACTTACTCCTTACTTCCGCATCAAGGAGACTGGGTAGAAGGCAATACGGTAAAAGAAGCATGGTATCTAAATAATCCTTTAACTTACGCCGTAGGAGAGCCGATTAGAAAAAAATATTCATTGTTTGGTACCAATACTGACAACATTATGGTAGATGTTGTAAAAAGAGCTGAGGATTCCAATCGGATTGTTCTTCGATTACATGAATTTACAGGCAGAAGAAACAAAGTGTATATAACAAGCGATTTGCCCATCTTCGCTTGGCAAGAGTGTGATCTTATGGAAAGGGAGGTAGGGAAGGAACGATAAGTGAGAAATTGGAATTTGATATAAATCCATATGAAATCAAGACGTTTCTCATAGATCTCAAATAGTATAAATAATTTGTATATTGTTGTTTAAGAAAAATCCCCTTGCTGGTTAGAAATCTTCCTTCTGGCCGGATATAAAGGGATCTTTTTCTATATTGTATTGAAAGAAAGTGGAAAAACCATTAAAATAACATTAAGAAGAGCAAGCGCTTTACCTAACGAGCTTGACTACAACAGATGGAGAGAATGATGAGCGATGAAAGTAACCATTTACGACGTTGCCAAAAAAGCTGGTGTATCCATTTCAACGGTGTCAAGAGTACTCAACAATACCGGGCGCATTAGTGAAAGAACGAGAAAAAGAGTCCTTCGGGTAATGGAAGAGCTGCATTATCAACCGAGCATGGTCGCCTCGGCGTTGACTGGGAAGCGGACAAGAACGATTGGCCTTGTCATCCCTGACGTAGCAAACCCATTTTTTTCTGAAATCGCTAGGAAAGTGGAAGATCGGGGAGAGAACAGGGATTTAACGTTCTGATGTGCAATACGGATAACAACCCGGAGACGGAAGAAATGTATCTTTCTTTATTGCGCCAAAAAAGCGTGGATGGCATCATTATCGGAACCACAACGAACAATTATACAATGATCAAAGAGCTGTTGGAAGAGAATTTCCCTTTGGTTTTTATTGCCCAAGACATCCCGGAGCTGGCTATTAACGTGGTGAGAGTTGATGATTTTTTAGGGGATATCAGGCTGTCTCGCATCTTGTTTCCCTAGGACATCAACAGATCGCGATCATGCTTGGGAATTTAAGTCGCACAAGCGATAAATACAGGCTGCAGGCCTATCAGCAGGTGCTTCAAGAGAACGGCTTGAAATGCGAAGAATCTTGGATTGTATATACGGACTATTCGATGGCTGATGGAAAAAGGGCGGCGATGGAGCTGTTGCAGCTGACCCCAAGGCCGACAGCGATTTTTGCCTGTTTTGATTCTCTTGCCGTTGGCATTTATCAGGCGGCCAAAGAGTTGGGACTCCGCATTCCCGATGATCTGTCGGTGGTTGGATTTGATAATACGATTTTATCGGCCATTATCGACCCGCCGTTGACGACAGTCGCCCAACCTATTGAAGAAATGGGAAGGCAAGCGGTTGACCTGCTAATTGCCCAAATTGAAGAGACCAATCATACGAAACAGCGGATCATTTTGCCGCCTCATCTAGTGGTAAGGAAATCGGCCTGTCATATCGCTAAAGTGAAATCGTAAGGATGTGAGCAGATTGTTTTTATGAAATAATAGATGTTACCGAAGAAAACGTTGAATTTAATGAGAAGAACAGCTGTAAATAGCTGTTCTTTTATTTTTTAATAAAAATTCTATAAATTTAGAAAAAACACTTGATAAAATAATAGGTTGAGGGTAAAATAAAAAACAAAAGGAAAGCGCTTGCTCAAAAAGTTTGATGGGATTAGATTGCACTATTTATTAATGGACATGATAACCATTGTTTTCGATGTATTAGAAAGCGCTTCCCTGCTACAACGGAGATGAGGAGGAGAAAATAATGACTCGGGTGAAAGTAGGAATTTTGGGAGCCGGAGGGATTGCCAAGGTACATACGTCGATCCTAAAGAAAGATGAGCGGGTTCAAATTATTGGGGTAGCGGATATTGTGGAAGAAAGAGCCGCTTCATTGGCGAAGGAAGCCGGGGAAGCAAAAGCGGTCAAAAGCCTCGAGGAATTATTTGATCTTGGTGTAGATGCTGTTTACGTGACGACGCCAAACACGATGCATGTTGAGCCGGTACTAAAATGTCTGGAAAACAATGTGCATGTGTTCTCAGAAAAACCGATGGCGACTTCTTTGGAGGGGCAGAGCAGATCAGGCAAGCGGCTGAACGATCAAAGGTGATTTACAACTTGGGAATGAACCGCCGGTATGCGTCGGTGTACAAAAGAGTCAAGGAATTGATTGATTCCGGGGAGGTAACCCCCTATTTGGCTCATGTAAAAATGAACCGCGGTGAACTGTTAAATCCTCCTTGGACGGCAAACCCGAAGGTGACGGGAGGCTTCTTGTATGAAACTCCTTTCCATTTGATGGATCTATGCCGTTATTTATTTGGTGAAGTACAAACGGTTTACTGCGAAGCAAAACAAAACATTTCGACAGAGGAATTAGATACATTCGCGATTATGATGACATTTGTCTCGGGGACGATCGTCAATTTTGTGACGTATGCTCATGCCGGATGGAGCTTTCCGTTTGAGAGTTTGGAGGTTTATGGGAAGTATAGCACGGTCGCAACCCAAGAACTCGAAAAAGTCATGTATGCCCCAGGGTTGCAGCAGGCGGCGCACATTCATGATTTCTATCAATTATCCATTGAAGAAAAATGGGGATATAAGGAAGAGGATCGTCTGTTTATTGATGCCATTATCCATGGAACAAAGCCTCCGGTGACAGCTGAAGATGGATTCCGCTCGATTCAATTGCTAGAGGCGATTTATGAAAGTGCTAAAACGGGGAAAATAATCGACTTTCGCCAAACAGCTCCGTCAAAATAAAAAGGCGGGTGAGAGAATGAAAGAGAAAAAACAAATCCGGATTGGCATGGTTGGTTATAAGTTTATGGGAAAAGCGCATAGCCATGCGTTTCGCGATCTTCCCTTTTACT
This sequence comes from Geobacillus sp. JS12, assembly GCF_001592395.1. Lineage (NCBI taxonomy): Bacteria > Bacillati > Bacillota > Bacilli > Caryophanales > Anoxybacillaceae > Geobacillus > Geobacillus sp. JS12. The sequence goes on along the minus strand of NZ_CP014749.1, from coordinate 1,442,162 downwards.
TCGACACAGATGTCATCCCAGTTCTGCAAGCCATTGCGGGTCGGGATGAGCAAGGAGTTAAAGAAGCGGCGCAAAAAATGGGATGGGCATCGTATGAAACAGATTGGCGCCGCCTGATTGAACGGGATGATATCGATGTCATCGATATTGTTACTCCAAACAATACGCATGCGGAAATTGCAATCGCGGCAGCGAAAGCAGGAAAACATATCATTTGTGAGAAACCGCTTGCTCTCACATTGGAACAATCGCTTGAAATGTTGGAAGCTGTCAAGCGAGCAGGTGTAGTTCATATGATTTGTCACAATTATCGTTTTGCTCCGGCGGTTCAGTTTGCCAAGCAGTTGATCGCACAAGGGCGACTGGGGAAAATTTACCACATTCGTGCTACGTTTTTGCAAGACTGGCTGATGGATCCGAACTTCCCGTTAATATGGCGCCTGAAAAAAGAAGTATCTGGATCAGGCACACACGGAGATCTTGGGGCGCATATTATCGACCTGGCCCGTTTCTTAGTCGGAGAATTCCGCGAAGTTGTCGGCATGATGGAGACGTTTATTAAAAAACGGCCGCTTGGAGATATGGATATCCATTTAAAAGGGCGCGTTGAAGGCACGGCATGGGGAGAAGTGGATGTTGATGATGCCTCCGCCTTCTTGGCCCGTTTTGAAAACGGGGCTTTAGGAGTGTTTGAAGTCAGCCGTTTTAGCAGAGGGAATCGGGCAGGCAACCGTTTTGAAATTAATGGGGAACGCGGCTCGATTCGTTGGGACATGGAAAATATGAATAACCTTCAAGTGTACCTCGAAGACGATGAGCGCGGACTGCAAGGATTCCGGACGATCAACTGCACAGAGGTGGAGCATCCGTATGCCTCGGCTTATTGGCCGGCTGGGCACATTATTGGCTATGAACATACATTTATTAACTTGTTGGTGGAAATGATGAATGGCATTGCCGGCGGGTACAGCCCTTCGCCGAACTTCGAAGACGGTGTTCGCAATCAAGCTGTGCTTGAGGCGGTGGAACGGTCGGTGCAAACTGGGGGATGGGTAAGCATTTCTGAAGTGCTACCGTCAGTGCAAGTGCAATCACGTTGATGAAATACGACGATTTAGAAAACGGTTACATTAAGAAAAGAAAGGTGTGTGGATCATGACCGTTCGTTGTGCAGTTCTTGGGCTAGGGCGCCTTGGACACCACCATGCGAAAAACCTGGCCACTCACCAAATAAGCGGCGCGAAACTGGTGAGTGTGGTCGACCCTCTTGGAGAAAGAGCGGAGCAGTTTGCGCGAGAGTATGGGATTGAGCGATGGACGAAGAATCCTGATGATGTATTCGAGGATCCGACAATCGATGCCGTCGTGATCGTAACCCCGACGAGCACTCATGCAGAGATGATTGCAAAAGCAGCTAGAAACGGCAAAGCGATCTTCGTGGAGAAACCGCTTACCCAAAGTTTAGAGGAAGCTGATGAAATTATTCAAACGATTCAGGAGACAGGCGTCATTTGCCAAGTCGGCTTTATGAGACGGTTCGATCCCGCTTATGCCGAGGCGAAGCGAAGAATCGAAGCGGGGGATATTGGCAAGCCGATCTACTTTAAAGGGATTACAAGAGATGCAGGTTCGCCCCCGGCTGAGTTTATCCAACATAGCGGCCGCGTATTTTTGGATGTTTCGATTCATGACTATGATATTGCCCGTTACTTAATGGGGGCGGAAATTACATCTGTTTCTGCTCATGGAAGGGTGCTCTTGCATCCGTTTATGGAAGAGTTTAAAGACGTAGACCAGGCGATTACGTATGTCCACTTTGACTCTGGCGCAGCCGGGGATATCGAGGCAAGCCGGAACTCGCCATACGGGCACGATATTCGTACAGAAATCATCGGTACAGAAGGTTCGCTGTTTATTGGCACTTTGCGCAACCAAAATGTCACATTGCTGAATGCCAAAGGAAGCACGTACGAAATCATCCCTGATTTCCAAACGCGCTTCAATGATGCATACCGTTTAGAGCTTGTCCACTTTATCGAATGCATTCAAAACCGGCAAACGCCAAAAGTAACCGAAATTGATGGAAAAGTGAACTTAAAAATCGCCATTGCGGCGACTGAATCGTTTGACACCGGAAAAACAGTATGGCTCGAAGGGCATGTAGCTGAGCAAACACGTTAATTGACGGCAGCGAGGCCACTTTGGCTTCGTTTGTCATAGAACATGGTTCGCAGCGGCTTTCGCTCCCTATGGAGTGGCGAGAAAGGCCGCTATGGACAAAGAAGCTTTAAAGAAATAAAGGGGAAAAGGGGGCAAAAGGAAGATGAAAGGTCGAATGAAGTGGGTGTCGTTAGTCGTATTGCTGTTTAGTTTTTCGTTGCTGTTTGGTTGTAACAAACAACAAGAAACAGCCCAATCGGGAGACAAATCGGGCAAAATCGTCATTGGCGCAGCCCTTCCGGATTTTGATGACAAATGGCTAAGTTACTTGCAAGACGGAATGAAAGAGTATGCCAAAACGCAAAAAGATGTAGAAGTCATTTACGTCGATGCGATGAATGACGCAAACAAGCAATTGTCTCAAGTGGAAAACTTTGTTCAACAAAAAGTGGATGCCATTGTCTTGATTCCTGTTGATACGGTTTCGGCACCGCAAATGGTAGAAAAGGCGAATCAAGCGAACATTCCAATCGTGGTTGTCAACCGTATCTTTGATGGGGTAGACAAAGCGACCGCTTACGTCGGTTCAGAGTCAATCAAATCCGGCATTATGCAAATGGAAGAAGTAGCAAAAATGTTAGGCGGTAAAGGAAACATTGCCATTATGAACGGTCAAATGGGGCATGAAGCGCAGATCAAACGGACCGAAGGAAACAAGCAAGTGATCAAAAAATATCCGGGGATGAAAGTCGTTCTAGAAGGAACAGCAGAATGGGATCGTGCAAAGGGAATGGCGCTGATGGAAAACTGGTTGCAGTCTGGCAAAAAAATTGATGCTGTTGTCTCTAACAATGATGAAATGGCCATCGGTGCGATTATGGCACTGGAGGCTGCTGGAAAGTTAAATGATGTTGTTGTAGCAGGAGTTGATGCGACGCCGGATGCTCTTGAATATGTTAAGCAAGGAAAATTAAAAGTCACCGTCTATCAAAACGCGAAAGGCCAAGGACAAGCTGGATTAGAGACGGCTATTAAAGCGGCAAAAGGAGAAAAAGTAGAGAAATACAATTGGATTCCGTATGAGCTGGTTACGAAAGAGAATGTCGATGAGTACATCAAAAAGTGGCAATGAGAAAAGAAGAGTGAAAAGGAAGGATGCTGCCGCGTTGCTGACATCCTTCCTAACATTCACTTTTCCTTTGTGAAACTAGCCTACCTAAGCTCATAGAACGGCCGACGTTATAAAGCCGTGGGGCAACCATCCGCTTTGATAAAAGGGGCAATCTATAGCGAAAAGGCGGGGTACGAATGAGCAACAATTATGTATTGGAAATGATCGATATTACAAAAGAGTTTCCTGGAGTAAAGGCTTTGGATCGCGTGCAGCTGAGAGTGAAAAGAGGAACTGTACATGCGCTGATGGGGGAAAATGGAGCGGGGAAGTCTACCTTAATGAAGATCCTGATCGGCATTTACACGCCCGATCAAGGCAAGATCATGTTCAACGGGGAAGAGCTGAAAGTCTCCACGATTAAACAAGCGCTCGATAAAGGCATTTCGATGATTCATCAAGAGTTGAGCCCGGTTCCGAACATGACGGTGGCGGAAAATATTTTTCTCGGCAGAGAACCGAGTTATCCGTTCGCGGGTTGGGTCAAAATGAAGGAACTCATTAAAAAGACGAGACAACTATTTGAACAGCTTGAGATCGATATTGACCCAATGCGAAGATGGCGGATTTGAGCATTGCCAATATGCAGATGGTGGAAATTGCGAAAGCGATCTCTTACAATTCGAAGCTGATCATTATGGATGAACCGACGTCGGCCATTACGGAGAAAGAGGTTCATCACCTTTTCCACATCATTCGCTCTTTGAAAAAAGAGGGCGTATCCATTATTTATATTACTCATAAGATGGATGAACTCGAACAAATCACCGATGAGGTGACCGTGCTGAGGGACGGGAAGTACATCGGGACGAAGCCGAGCCATCAAATTTCAAGGGATGAACTCATTCAAATGATGGTCGGAAGGGAATTGAATCAAATTTTCCATAAGCCAAAGATTCCGATCGGAGAAGTGGCGTTGTCGGTCAAAGGGTTGACGAAAAAAGGGAAATTTCATGATGTGAGCTTTGAAGTACGGAAAGGAGAAATAGTCGGGTTTGCTGGGTTGATGGGGTCTGGAAGAACAGAAGTATTAGAAAGCGTTTTTGGCGTTGCCAAACCGGACGCGGGAGACATTTATGTTCACGGAAAAAAGGTTGCGATTCGCTCGGCACGGGACGCGATTCGATATGGGATGGGCCTGTTGACGGAAGACCGAAAACTGACAGGGCTGTTTTTACCGTTGTCTGTCGAGGACAACATGATCACGGTTACGGTCAACCAGTATACGAAGGCGGGTTTTTTGCAGCAACGAAAAATCCGCGAAGACTGTCAAAGGTTGGCCGAACAGCTTGCGATTAAAACGCCGAGTTTGCAGCAGTTGATCAAATATTTAAGCGGGGGCAATCAGCAAAAGGCACTCATTGCCCGTTGGCTGCTTCATAACCCGGATATTTTGTTCCTCGATGAACCGACAAGGGGAATTGATGTAGGGGCGAAGGCGGAAATTTACAATTTGATTTTTGATCTCGCCAAGAAGGGAAAAGCGATCGTCGTAGTTTCTTCGGAAATGCCGGAAATATTGGGATTGAGCGACCGGATTATCGTTATGCATGAAGGAAGAAAAACAGGAGAGCTGACAAGGGAAGAAGCAACCCAAGAGCGGATTATGCAGCTGGCAACGGGCCAGTTGATCGAGGCGAAGCGATAAAGAGCAGGGGGAATGGGTATGGAAAGCCAAGTTTCTGTTACGAACAAACAGGGGAAGGCAGGGATTTCTTCGACGGCCACGTCGAAGGACAAATTGTATCGATTTTTAAACCGATATGGCATGTTGGTGATTCTGATAGCACTCGTCATTTTGATGTCCATTCTTTCGCCGACATTTTTTACAACCGGCAACTTATTAAATATTGTTCGGCAAATGTCGGTGGTCGGCATTGTCGCGATTGGCGTCACGATCGTCATTATTACGACCGGCATTGATTTGTCATCGGGGTCCGTTATTGCGCTTGTGTCGGTTGTAGCCGCCAGTTTTGCCCACCCGATACGTATCCCGTGATTGTCCCGATTTTGATCGGTCTTGGGTTAGGGCTTTTGACTGGGGTCATAAACGGAACGATTATTTCGAAGGCGAACATTGCCCCGTTTATCGTCACATTGGGCATGATGACAGCAGCGAGAGGGGCAGCGCTGTTATTCAGCGACGGGAGACCGATTGGGAATTTGTCGCCATCGTTTTTATGGATTGGGCAAGGAGATGTTGTGGGAATCCCGGTCCCGATTCTCATCTTTGCGCTTGTGGGGGTCATTTCCTACATTCTCTTAAATAAAACGAAGTTTGGCAAATATGTGTATGCCATTGGCGGAAATGAACAGGCGGCCATAATTGCCGGAGTCAATGTCGATAAATATAAGATTTTCGTTTACGCATATGCCGGGCTATTGTCAGGGCTGGCTGGACTCATCTTGACCTCGCGCATTTCCTCGGGGCAGCCGACGGCCGGGGTCATGTATGAACTCGATGCCATCGCTGCCGCGGTCATTGGCGGAACAAGCCTTGCCGGTGGGATCGGTACGATCGGCGGCACGATTGTCGGTGCGCTCATTATCGGGGTCATGAATAACGGTCTCGACTTGTTGAATGTTTCGCCATATTGGCAGCAAATTCTTAAAGGAGTCATTATTACGGTGGCGGTGTTCATTGATTCTCGCAAAAACAGAAAATCATAGGGTTGGAGGAAAATGATGAAGCTTGTATTTAATGAAGCGACGACGCTAAAAAATTCTACATTAAAGAATGACTTAGAACTATGTGAAAAATATGGTTATGACGGCATTGAAATTCGACTTGATAAGTTGAAAGAATTTCTAGCTTCCTATACGGTCGACGACTTGAAACAATTCTTTGCTTCTCATCGTTTAAAACCGTATGCATTCAATGCGCTGGAGTTTATCACGTTCCGTGATGGGGAAGGATTCGGCCAAATCCTTCGTGATCTGCAGTTCTTATGTGAAATCGGTCAACAAATTGGTTGCAAAACGGTGATTGCGGTCCCGACGTTTGATGTCGGCGATTATACGAAGTCGGAAATCAAAGCGGAAACCGTTCGCGTGTTGCGAGAGTTAGCAGAGTTCAGCGAACCGTACGGCGTAAAAATCGCCTTCGAGTTTTGCGGATACCCGAATTGTTCCGTCAACACGTTTACACAGGCGTATGAGATTATCAAAGCGGTGGACAGCAATCAAGTGGGCCTTGTTCTTGACTGCTTCCATTTCCATGCAATGAACTCCCAGCTCGAAGACTTGCAGACGGCTGATCCAACGGACATTTTCGTCTTTCATATCGATGATTGCGAAGATTTGCCGGTAGGAGCGTTACGCGATCGCCATCGAGTGTGGCCGGGGGACGGGGTGATTGACTTGGATGGCATTTTATGCACGCTTCAATCCATTGGTTACAATGATATGGCGTCCATTGAGTTATTTCGACCTGAGTATTGGCAATGGGAGGCAGAGGCAGCAATTCAAACCGGAAAGATCAAAATGGAAAACGTTCTCCGTCGGTATTTTGAGATCGAACGAGTTTGAACATCTACGGGAGGGAAACCGGTGAACACGATCCGCTTAACAACCGCCCAAGCATTAGTCAAGTTTTTAAACCAGCAGTATGTGGAATTCGATGGTCGTGTACAGAAATTTGTCAAAGGTGTTTTTACGATTTTCGGCCATGGTAATGTACTCGGCCTTGGTCAAGCGCTTGAGGAAGATCCCGGAGAGCTCGAAGTGTACCAAGGGCGCAATGAACAAGGAATGGCGCATGCGGCGATTGCCTTTGCAAAACAAAAACACCGTCGGCAAATCATGGCATGCACGTCATCCGTCGGTCCCGGGGCGGCGAACATGGTGACGGCAGCGGCGACAGCTTCGGCGAACCACATTCCGGTGTTATTGCTTCCGGGAGATACGTTCGCGACAAGACAGCCCGATCCCGTGCTTCAACAAATCGAGCACTGGCATGATTTGACCATTTCCACAAACGATGCGTTTCGTGCCGTCAGCAAATATTGGGATCGCATCAGCCGCCCGAGCAGCTGATGCCGGCGATGATTCAAGCGATGCGGGTACTGACCGATCCCGCCAACACCGGAGCAGTCACCATTGCCTTGCCTCAAGATGTGCAAGGGGAAGCGTACGATTTTCCTGAATCCTTTTTCCAAAAACGGATTCACCGCATTGAACGCCGCGTTCCGGCGAAAGCGGCGATTCATGAGGCGGTGGAGCTCATTCGCAGAAAGAAAAAACCGATCATCATTTGCGGCGGCGGCGTCCGCTATTCGGAAGCAGCGGAAGAACTGAAACAGTTTGCCGAGAAATTTCACATTCCTTACGGGGAAACGCAAGCCGGCAAAAGCGCGGTGGAAAGCGCCCACCCATACAATCTCGGGGAATTGGCGTCACCGGCAACCTTGCCGCCAATATAATTGCGAAGGAAGCCGATTTGGTCATTGGGATTGGCACCCGTTACACCGATTTTACGACAGGGTCGAAACAGCTTTTCCAACATCCTGAAGTAGAATTTTTGACGATCAATGTCTCGGTCTTTGATGCTTGCAAATTGGATGCCGTCCGCGTAGTGGCAGATGCGAAACTTGCTCTTCTCGCCTTAACCGAAGAGTTGGAGAAAATCGGGTATCGATCCGGCTATACGAATGAAATAGACATCGCGAAAAAGGCGTGGGAAGAAGAGCTTAACCGACTGCATCACGTCCGCTACCGCCAGTCGGGCTTTCAGCCGGAGGTGGCCGGCCATCTCGATGAGGTTTTGACTGAGTATTCCGAGTTTTTCGATTCTTCGTTAACGCAAACGGAAGTCATTGGCGCGATTAACGAGTGGATCGATGACGACGCCATTATCATCGGAGCGGCAGGCAGCTTGCCGGGGGATTTGCAGCGCATGTGGGTGGCGCGCCGGCCCAATACGTATCATATGGAGTACGGCTATTCGTGCATGGGGTATGAGATTGCTGGTGCGCTTGGCGTGAAAATGGCGGAGCCGGATAAAGAAGTCTATGCGATGGTCGGCGATGGCAGCTACTTAATGCTTCACTCGGAGCTTGTAACGAGCATTCAGGAAAAGAAAAAAATCAATGTTCTCCTATTTGATAATGGTGGATTCGGCTGCATTAACAACTTGCAAATGGGTCATGGAATGGGCAGTTTCGCCACAGAATTCCGCTACCGCAACGAAGAAACCGGGCGCTTAGACGGGAGCTTGATTCCGATTGACTTCGCGCAAAGCGCGGCCGGTTACGGGGTGAAAACGTATAAAGTGCACACGCTCGAGCAATTAAAAGAAGCGCTCGAAGATGCCAAACAACAATCGGTGTCGACATTGATCGATATTAAGGTGCTTCCAAAAACGATGACCCATGATTATGAGTCATGGTGGCATGTCGGGTGGCGGAAGTGTCCCGGAACCCAAAAATTGCGGAGGCATACAAGCGGAAAGAACAACAATTGCAAAGGGCAAGAAAATATTGAACAACTGGAGTGAGAGAGATGGAAAAAACGGTTAATCCTTTTCGTATCGGCATTGCCCCGATCAGCTGGGTCAATGATGATATTCCGGGACTGGGTGATCACTATACCCAAGATCAAGTCTTATCCGAAATGGCGGAGCTTGGGTATGTTGCAACGGAAATGGGGCGCCTCTTTTCCCAAGATCCCCCGTCATTGAGGGCAAAACTGAACCAATATGGCATCGAGCTCGCCAGCAAATTCATCGGCGTGCTCTTTTCAGACCGTTCTCGTCTTGAAGAGGAACTCAAGACGTTCCGGTCTTGGGCGGAATATTTGCACGATATGGGATGCAAGTATGCGATTGTCTGCGAGATGGGGGGATCGATGCACTGGGATCCGCGCCGGGCGCCAGAAGAAAAAACGATTCAACGGCTCACGGATTCCGAATGGGAGTCCCTTGTTGACGGATTGCATCGCGCCGCGCATATATGTCAAGAGCTAGGAATGAAACTTGTTTACCACTTTCACGCGGGAACAGTCGTCGAAACGGCGGAAGAGATCGATCGCTTAATGGAGTTGACGGATCCGAATCTTGTCCATCTCTTGTATGACACAGGGCATGCGTTATATGGCGGATATGATCCAGTTGAACTGTTGCATCGGTATGCGGATCGCATTCAATACGTTCATTTGAAAGACGTAAGGCACGATGTGCTCGAGCTGGTGAGACGGGAACAACTCGACTTTCGCACGGCGGTGTTGCGTGGCATGTTTACGGTTCCTGGAGATGGATGCATTGACTTTGTTCCGATTTTTGCCAAATTGATTGAGATGGACTATAACGGCTGGATCATCGTCGAAGCAGAACAGGACCCGGCTGTGGCGCACCCGTACACGTACGCCAAAATGGCCAAAGAATATATTGACCGCCTTGTTCATCATCTCTTGGCGGCCCAAAAGCGGTAAGGGGGGAGGATGAAACGATGAGCCGACTGATCATACCAAGCCATTCGCCGAATGAAGAAGGGAACGTCGTCCGCGTAACACCGGAATCAGTGGGGTGGGAGTACGTCGGGTTTGAAGTGTATGTGTTGGCAAAAGGACAAACATTGCGAAAAGAGACGAAGGATCAGGAGGCTTGCCTTGTTCTTCTCAAAGGGAAAGCGAACATATCTACGAAGCTGGAGCGGTGGGAACAGATCGGATTGAGAATGGATGTGTTTGAGAAAGTTCCGCCATACTCGGTCTATGTTCCGGCAAACGATGTGTATGAAGTCGAAGCGATGACGGATGTGGAAGTAGCGGTTTGTTTAGCGCCGGGGAAAGGTACATATCCGGCGCGATTGATCCCCCAAGCGAAGTAGGAGTCGAAATACGGGGAGCAGGAAATATTGAACGGCGGGTGCATAACATTCTTCCGGAATCCCAACCGGCCGACAGCTTGCTTGTCGTTGAAGTGTTTACGCCGGAAGGAAACTGGTCGAGCTACCCCCGCATAAACATGACCAAGACAACTTGCCCCATGAGTCGTATTTGGAAGAAACGTATTATCATAAAATCAATCCCGGTCACGGTTTTATGGTGCAGCGTGTGTACACCGATGATCGTTCCATCGACGAAACGATGGTCGTGAAAAACGGGGATGTTGTCTTAGTCCCGAAAGGCTACCATCCGGTTTCCGCTCCCCAGGGTATGAGGGGTATTACTTGAACGTCATGGCCGGGCCGGTGCGGACGTGGAAGTTTCATAATGACCCGGACCATGACTGGGTGATGGAAAGCAAGCTCGCGGCCAAACAGAAGGAGAAATAATCTAAAAAGACGACAGGAAAGAGGCGGTTCGATGAGTTTCCTCCCATTTGACCAGCAAAAACCGTTGGATTTTATCGCCGTTGGCCGGCTATGCATCGATTTGAACGCCAATGAAATCCATCGGCCGATGGAAGAAACGATGACGTTTACGAAATATGTCGGCGGATCTCCGGCGAATATTGCCATCGGCATGGCCCGGCTCGGCATGAAAACAGGGTTTATCGGCCGAGTGGCCGACGACCAAATGGGTCGATTTATTGTCCGATATTTAAAAAACAATGGAATTGATACGTCCCATGTCATTACCGACAAGTCCGGCAGTGTGACGGGCTTGGCTTTTACCGAAATCAAGAGCCCGACCGACTGCAGCATCCTAATGTATCGCGATAATGTCGCTGATTTGAAGCTGGAACCGAACGATATTGACGAAGACTATATTCGGCGCGCCAAATGCCTGTTGATTTCCGGGACAGCTTTAGCGAAAAGCCCGTCAAGAGAAGCGGTGTTTTTAGCGTTGGACTACGCAAGACGCCATGGAACCGTCGTTGTGTTCGATTTGGATTATCGCCCATATACGTGGCAATCCAAAGAGGAAACAGCGATCTATTACAACTTGGCAGCCGAAAAATGCGACGTGATCATCGGCACGAGAGAAGAATTTGACATGATGGAGCGGTTTGACGGCCAGCGGCGCGATGATGAACAAACAGCGCGAAAATGGTTTGATTACAACGCGAAAATCGTTGTCATTAAGCATGGCAAAGACGGGTCTATTGCTTATACGAAAACTGGAGAAACGTTTGTCGGCACGATTTTCCCAGCAAATATTGTCAAAACGTTTGGGGCCGGCGACTCGTATGCCGCAGGATTTATCTACGGGCTAATGAACGATTGGCCGATTCCAAAGGCAATGGAATACGGGGCAGCTGCGGCGTCGATTGTCATCTCAAGCCATAGCTGCTCGGATGCGATGCCGACATTGGCGCAAATCGAACAGTTCATCGAACAACATCGCAACGGTTCAGCTGCTCGGAAATAAAAAGAAGGGGGAACATGGACATGACGATGACAACGGGAGTGCAAACCTTAAAAAACTATATTGGCGGGCAATGGGTCGAGTCTCGTTCCGGGAAGACGGAAGCCGTTCCGAACCCGGCAACGGGCGAAGTGTTGGCCTACGTTCCGATTTCAAGCCGCGAGGAGTTGGACGAAGCGGTCCGAGCTGCCAAAGAGGCGTTCAAAACATGGCGCAAAACGCCGGTGCCGCGCCGGGCAAGAATCTTGTTTAAATATCAGCAGTTGCTTGTCGAGCATTGGGAAGAGCTGGCCCGATTGGTGACGTTAGAAAACGGCAAAAGCTACAACGAAGCATATGGGGAAGTGCAGCGCGGCATTGAATGCGTCGAATTTGCGGCCGGTGCGCCGACGCTCATGATGGGGCGGCAGCTTCCAGATATTGCGACCGGCATTGAATCGGGGATGTACCGGTATCCGATCGGCGTCGTGGGGGGCATCACGCCGTTTAACTTCCCGATGATGGTCCCTTGCTGGATGTTCCCGCTGGCGATTGCGTGCGGAAACACGTTCGTCTTAAAACCGTCCGAGCGCACGCCGATGTTGGCGAATCGTTTGGCTGAACTGTTTAAAGAGGCTGGGCTTCCGGACGGGGTGCTTAACATCGTCCATGGGGCGCATGATGTCGTGAACGGGCTGTTGGAGCACCCGGATGTGAAAGCCATCTCGTTTGTCGGCTCCCAGCCGGTCGGCGAGTATGTGTACAAAACGGCAGCGGCTCACGGCAAACGGGTTCAAGCGTTGACGGGGGCGAAAAACCATTCCATTGTCATGCCGGATGCCGATTTGAATGTTGCGGTCCGTGAAATTATTAACGCGGCGTTCGGCTCGGCGGGAGAACGGTGCATGGCGGCGTCGGTCGTTGTCGCGGTTGGGGAGATTGCCGATGAACTTGTCGAGAAGCTGGTGGCGGCCGCGAATGAATTGAAAATCGGCAATGGGCTGGAGGAGAGCGTCTTTTTAGGCCCGGTCATTCGCGAAGCCCATAAGCAACGGACCGTGAAGTATATTGAACTTGGGGAAAAGGAAGGGGCCATTCTGGTGCGCGACGGACGAAAGGACGCCGCGGTTCAGGACAATGGATACTTTATCGGTCCGACGATCTTTGACCGAGTCACTACTGACATGACCATTTGGAAAGACGAAATTTTCGCCCCTGTTCTTTCGATCGTACGGGTCGAGACATTAGATGAAGCCATTGAGGTGGCCAACAAGTCTCCGTTTGCCAATGGAGCGTGCATCTATACAAGAGACGGGGGGAATGTCCGCAAATTCCGCGAGGAAATCGACGCCGGCATGTTAGGCGTCAACTTAGGAGTTCCCGCGCCGATGGCGTTCTTCCCATTCTCCGGATGGAAAAACTCGTTTTATGGCGATCTTCATGCGAACGGCATGGATGGCGTCGAGTTTTATACGCGCAAAAAAATGGTGACCTCCCGCTGGTAATGCGTTCGAAAACGTATCAAGCGCCGCAAGAGCGCTTGATACGTTTTCCGTATATTGAAAAGGAGGAAGAACAATGCCGCTTGTGTCGATGAAAAACATGCTGCAACGGGCATGGCAAGGAAGATATGCCGTCGGACATTTCAACATCAACAATTTGGAATTTGCCCAGGCCATTTTGCTGGGGGCTGAGGAAGAAGAAGCGCCGGTCATTTTGGCCGTGAGTCCGGGATATATTGACCATCTCGGTGGGTTGCGGACCGCAGCGGCCATGGTGAAAGAGCTCGTGAAGGAGTACCGCATCACGGTGCCGGTCGCGCTTCATTTGGATCACGGCTCTTCCTATGAACAATGCCTCGAAGCGATGGAAGCCGGGTTTACTTCGGTGATGATCGATGCATCCCATCATCCGTTAGAACAAAATATTTCCATCACGAAACAAGTCGTCAAAGCCGCCCGGGAGTTTGGCGCCTCGGTCGAAGCGGAAGTGGGGAGGATCGGGGGGCAGGAGGACGACTTGGTGGTGGACGAAGCAGAAGCCATGTATGCCATTCCTGAGGAATGCGAACGCCTTGTGAAAGAAACAGGGGTCGACTGCCTCGCTCCGGCGTTAGGTTCGGTTCACGGCCCGTACAAAGGGAAGCCAAAGCTGGGATTTGCCCAGATGGAAGAGATCGGGCGCCGAACTGGGGTTCCTCTTGTCCTGCATGGCGGAACAGGAATTCCGCTGGCCGATATTCAAAAGGCGATTTCCTTCGGAACGGCGAAAATCAATGTCAACACCGAGAACCAATGGGCCTTTACCCGCGGCATTTGCCGCATGTTCCGCGAGAACGAGGGACTGTATGATCCGAGGAAATACCTTGGCGCCGGAAGAGAAGAAGTGAAACAGACGGTCAAACAAAAAATTCGCGAATTCGGTTCGGCAAAGAAGGCAACAGAGACCTTGTTGCCTTCGGTGTAGCCATACATGAACACGCAAAGGGGGGAGTGGGGTGGCTCACAGCCCATGGCGCAAGGATGTGGCGATGTTCCTCATCGCCTCCTTTTTCTTTTGGTTGTCTCTTTTTATTTATATACCGATCCTGTCTCCGTATGTGGAACAGCTGGGAGGGGCGTATTCGTTTGTCGGGCTTGTCTTGGGCAGTTACGGCCTCATGCAGTTTTTATGCCGCATTCCGATCGGCCTTGTCTCGGATATGGTGCAAAGGAGAAAGCCGTTTGTCACGCTCGGTATGGCGGCTGCTATGGGAAGCGGGTGGCTGTTTGCGATCACGAACAGCTTAGGATGGGCGCTTGTGGCAAGAGCGCTCGCTGGCGTCGCCGCCGCGACGTGGGTCGTCTTTACGGTTCTGTATGCTAGTTACTTCCGTTCGGAAGACACCCACCGGGCGATGGGCCAAATTTCGCTTGTCGTGGTGTTGGCACAGCTGGTCGGCATGACCGTGAGCGGATCGATCGTGGACCGCTGGGGATGGCACGCCCCGTTTTGGGCTGGGGGATGTCTAGCCGCGGTGGGTGTTGTTCTCTCCTTATCCATTAAGGAGGAAAAACAAGGCGAGAGATCGGCGCGGCCGCAAACCGTCCAACTCAAAGACCTTTTTTCTGTGATGAAGGAACCGTTGTTGCTCAAAGTCTCCGTTTTATCCGTGTTGGCCCACGGGATCATGTTTACGACCATCTTTGGCTTCACACCGGCGTATGTCCTAAAAGCCGGCCTTGATGAACGAGATTTGGGCTTTCTGATGATTTGTTTTATGATTCCTCACGCCATCGCGACGGTGTTCATCGGAAAGACCGTAGTGCCTTTATTCGGGAAATGGCGATCCTTGGTCATCGCCTTTTTCGGCAGCGCCGTGTTTACGTTTTTGATCCCGGTTGCCGGCGGAAGTTTCTTTGTTTATCCCGTCCAAATCGGGAGCGGCTTTTTCCTCGGCCTTTTATTCCCTTTGTTGTTAGGAATGTCGATTGAATCCGTTGATGAAAGCCAAAAGGCGACCGCCATGGGAACGTATCAGGCGATTTACGCCATCGGCATGTTTGGCGGTCCGTACCTTGCCGGCATCGTCAACGAGCTCATCGCTCTTCCTTTCGCTTTTTATTTCGCCGGCACCCTCGGGCTCATCGCCATAGGGATGATTGCTGTATGGAAGAGAAAAGAGAGGGGGTTGAACAAGGTGGTTCATCGAGGATATTAGTGAGAAGTAGGTTAGGTATAAAATAGTGATTGATCATTTTATCTACTAGTTTTGGGACTAGGGGGACGAAGAGAGAGTGATCCCCCATCCCCCGTTAACATAAATATAAGAATCCCCAGTTGGTTGAAGATTATGCTTGAGTTGAAGTTACTGCCCCTAGATTAATCCCTGTTCATCGTAAGGAGATGTTTCCCTAAATAAAAAAATTTATATTATATTCGTTTGTATGATAGACAAACTAAGATAATTATCTTATAATTTATACTGAAAGTTCTAGAAAATAATAAAGGGGGATCACAATGAAGACCGTCCGAAAAATTTTCATTTCTGTTCTACTGTTGTCTCTCGTTTTGCTAATGCTTTCCGCTTGCGGACAAGACGTTGCCAAAAATGAAAGCGGAAACAAAAGTGGGGGCCAGACAGGTCAAGACGAGAAAATTAAAATTGGCTTTTCCGTATCTGACCTAACACTAGAAAGATGGCAGCATGACCGTGATATCTTTGTACAAGAGGCGAAAAAGCTGGGAGCTGATGTCATCGTCCAGTCAGCGAACGGGGATAGTGAGAAACAATTATCCCAAATACAAAACATGTTATCCCAAGGAATTGACGTTTTAGTCATTGTAGCTGTTAATACAGAATCATTATCTCCTGTTGTTCAGCAAGCTAAAAAAGAAGGGGTCAAAGTGCTAGCCTATGACCGCCTGATTATGAATGCAGATGTCGATGCGTATGTTTCCTTTGACAACGTGCGTGTCGGTGAGATGCAGGCTGAGTATTTGGTGAAAAAAGTACCTAAAGGAAACTACTTCCTATTGGGCGGCTCACCGACCGATAATAACGCGAAGATGTTTAGAGAAGGACAAATGAATGTTTTACAGCCATTGATTGATAAAGGCGATATTAAGGTTGTCGGGGATCAATGGGCAAAAGACTGGCAAGCTTCTGAAGCGATGAGAATTATTGAAAATGCATTGACAGCCAATAAAAACCAAATTGATGCCATTGTAGCATCGAACGACAGTACTGCAGGCGGGGCGATTCAAGCGCTGAAGGCTCAAGGTCTTGACGGAAAAGTAGCGATTTCTGGCCAGGACGCCGACTTGGCTGCCGTTAAGCGAATTGTGGAAGGAACTCAATCAATGACCGTGTACAAACCGATTAAAAGCATCGCAACAAAGTCTGCTGAAGTTGCAGTACAGCTGGCGAAGGGTGAAAAAATTCAAGCGAACGAAACAGTGAATAATGGGAAGGTAGACGTGCCGTTTATTAAACTGGATCCGATTATGGTAGATAAAGATAATGTGATTGACACTGTTATTAAAGATGGATTCCATTCGTATGACGAAGTTTACAAAAATGTTCCTGAAGACAAACGCCCGCCGCGACCGTAATTTACTGTGATTGATATACGGGTAGCCATCCTGTCACAGCGAGATGGATGTTGCCCGTAGTTTCTAAACTTAGTTTATTAATATAACTATCTTTGTTAGTAGGTGGGATATATGCAACCGTATATTTTGGAAATGAAGGGGATTACAAAAGAGTTTCCAGGGGTTCGGGCGTTGGACAACGTGACTTTTTCTGTCCGTAAGGGGGAAATTCATGCCCTTTGTGGTGAAAATGGCGCAGGAAAGTCTACCTTGATGAAAGTCTTAAGTGGTGTTTATCCATATGGAACATATGATGGAAAGATCTATATCGAGGGAAAAGAAGTCCGATTTCGAAATATTAAAGAGTCTCAAGAAGCAGGGATTGCGATTATTTATCAAGAACTAGCCGTAGTTGAGGAAATGACGGTTGCGGAGAACTTATTTCTTGGTCATGAACTAATGAGAGGTAAATATATTGATTGGCATCGTTTATATTCTGAGGCACAGAAATGGTTGCGGAAAATTGGATTGGATATTGATCCGGAAACAAAGGTTCGCAATTTAACAGTCGGCAAGCGGCAGTTAATTGAAATTGCTAAAGCACTCTCAAAAAACGCTAAAATTATTATTTTAGACGAACCGACGGCAGCATTAACCGATAGTGATGTTGCCACCTTAAAAAATATTTTGTGCGATCTTCGTTCTCAAGGAGTAACTTGCATTTATATCTCCCATAGACTGAATGAAGTTATGGAATTGGCAGATACGGTAACCGTTTTGCGTGATGGCCAAACAATCAGCACCGATCGTATCGAACTGCTGACAGAAGAGCAGATTATTGCAAAAATGGTTGGAAGGGAATTAAATGAATTATATCCGTATGAACCAAGGAATGTTGGGAAAGAAATTCTCAAAGTTGACCACTATTCTGTCATTGATGAACAAACGGGAAGGGAAGTAATTCACGATGTTTCATTTTCATTAAAAGCAGGGGAAATTCTCGGAATCTCAGGATTGATGGGTTCAGGGAGAACCGAATTGTTTACTAGCCTATTCGGTGCCTATCATGGCAAGAAAAGAGGAACAGTTTGGATTGATGGGAAACAAGTTGATATTCGCCGTCCTGCAGAGGCGATTCAGTACGGAATGGCGTATGTATCTGAAGACCGAAAAAAGTATGGTCTCGTTTTAGAGATGGATATTATTAAGAATTCCACTCTTGTCGCTTTGAAAAAAGTCACAAAATGGAACGTTATTGATCATGCGTTAGAAGTGAAGCAGGCAGAAGAAATAACGAAAAGAATGAAATTAAAAGCTCCTACTTTAGAAGCGAAAGTATCCCAACTAAGCGGTGGAAACCAGCAAAAAGTCGTTTTAAGCAAATGGCTTTTAAATAGCCCGAAAATATTGATTTTGGATGAACCGACTCGCGGAATCGATGTCGGGGCAAAGTACGAAATTTACAAAATTATTAACGAGTTAGCTAGTCAGGGAGTGGGAATTGTTTTAATTTCATCTGAGTTGCCAGAAGTCATGGGAATGTCGGATCGCATTTTAGTCATGTCCGAGGGAAGAATAACCGGGGAGTTTCAGCGTCATGAGGCCACCCAAGAGAAAATTATGACTTGTGCAACGGGAGGAAAATGAGGATGAAAAGCCCGATTTCTATAGCGACCTTAGAGAGTCAAACAAAAGGGAAGATACGATGGAAATTTGATTTTCGTTCTTATACGCTAATTATAGCCTTAGTCTTTATCGCTGTTATTTTCAGTGTTTTAACTGACGGAGAGTTTGTATCGTCACGAAATTTATCGAACTTATTTATGCAGATGTCTGTCATTTCGATTTTGGCGATCGGCATGACACTAGTCATTATAGCAGGCCATATTGACTTATCAGTTGGATCTGTTGTCGGATTGACCGGGGGAATCGCTGCGATTTTGCAAGTATGGTATGGCTGGGGAACAGTCTCTGTTATTGTTGTGGCTATTGTTGCTGGCGTATTAATTGGACTTTGGCAAGGATGGTGGGTTGCTTATCGAGGTGTTCCTGCTTTCATTGTAACTTTAGGTGGGATGTTAGTTTTTCGAGGAATTTTGATTGGAATTAGCAATGGCGAGACTGTAGCGCCGTTAGACAATAGTTTCGAAGCGATAGGAAACAGTTATCTCCCTTACGTAATCGGCTACATTTTAGCTGCTGTCAGCATCATTTTATTGTTTCTTTCTTTAGCACGAAATAGAAAGAAACGAAAACAGTTAGGCTTAACGCTCAATTCTAAAATAAATGATTATGGCAAAACAGCAGTCTACTCGCTATGCATTTTAGTATTGGTGTATATGTTAAATCGTTATTACGGTGTTCCTATTCCTATGTTGATCGTTGTTTTATTGGCGCTTGTCTTTGTGTTTATTGCCGTTAAAACCCCGTTTGGACGATATATTTATGCGATTGGTGGAAATATTGAGGCGGCCGCTCTATCTGGGATCAACATCAAGCGTGTTGTATTAGCTGTCTTCATCTTAATGGGAGTGCTTTCGGCGGTGGCGGGTATCATTTTGACAAGCCGACTCAATGCAGCGACAGTCAGCGCTGGGGAGATGTATGAATTGGATGCTATTGCTGCTTGTGTTATTGGTGGCACGAGTTTAATGGGGGAAGGGGAAATATTGTTGGGGCGATTATCGGCGCCCTTATTATGGCTAGTATCGATAACGGTATGAGCATGATGAACATTGAGACCTTTTGGCAATACATTGTGAAAGGATTAATTTTAATTGTTGCCGTTTGGGCGGATATCTCAAGCAAAAGTAAGGCGAGTTGAGTTCAAGATGTAAAAAAGCGGGAAGAGGCTAGCTCATTCTAATGCTAGCCTATCTCTTTGGAAACAGGAAGGAGAGAACGAAAAGTGAAACCCACTGTCCGTTTTGGCATCATCAGCACCGCTGCTATTGCCAAAGACGTGATGATTCCCGCCATTCGTCGGGCGGATTACGCTGAAGTCGTGGCCATTGCGAGTGAGAGCGGGAAAGCTAAACAAGCGGCGAAGGAGCTCGGTATTCCGAAAGCGTATGACAGCTATGACCAGCTGCTTGATGACCCGGACGTCGACGCAGTGTACATCCCGCTTCCAAACAGCCTGCACGCTGAATGGACGATCAAAGCGGCGAAGAAGAAAAAGCACGTGCTTTGTGAAAAACCTGCCGCTTTATGCGCAGAAGATGTCCGGCGCATGATTGAGGCGTGCGAGGAAAACGGTGTTTTATTCATGGAAGCGTTCATGTACCAGTTTCATCCGCAGCATGAACGGGTGAAGCAGCTTTTAGCCGATGGGGCGATCGGTGACATCAAGTACATGCGCACCCATTTCTCCTTTTACTTGCAAGACCGGGAAACGAATATCCGCATGAACGATGAGCTTGGCGGAGGAAGCCTGTTCGATGTGGGCTGCTATTGCGTGCACTCGACAAGACACATCCTTGGCGCCGAACCTATTGAACTATTTGTTCAGTCCCATTTTGATCCACACCATTCGGTCGATTTGACGACGAGCGGTTGGATGAGGATGGAAAACGGTGTTCTTGCGCAGTTCACGTGCAGTTTTGATATGCTCTTTCAGAACGAATACGAAGTAGTGGGCACGAAGGGAAAAATCGTTGTCTCGCGGG
Organism: Geobacillus sp. JS12; assembly: GCF_001592395.1. NCBI lineage: Bacteria > Bacillati > Bacillota > Bacilli > Caryophanales > Anoxybacillaceae > Geobacillus > Geobacillus sp. JS12. Next base: position 1,421,804 of record NZ_CP014749.1, on the reverse strand, counting down.
CGTATCGGCCAGATGTCGATGGCGGTGAGGGCGGATTACGGTCGCAACGGCTGATGGGAACGTACGCGAGGAAACGGTGGCAGGCGACCAATACGCGCTGCAAATCGAGCACTTTTCGCGCTCCATTCTCGAAGGAACGCCGCTGTTGTATTCCCCGGAGCGCATGATCCAACAAGCACGGACGCTTGATGCTTGCCGCACATCGATGAAAACGGGAGCGATCGTGCGGTTATAAAGGGAGGAGAATCGAGATGAACATTACATACGAAAAGTGGTCCGAATGGAATGGAAACGACGTGTTCTTATTCACCTTGACAAACGACCGCGGCATGGGACTGTCGGCGACAAACTACGGATGCATCGTGACGGACATCCGCGTTCCAGACCGGAACGGCAATATCGAAAATGTCGTACTTGGGTTTGATCGGTTTGAACCGTATTTAACCAACGCTCCCTCCCTCTAGAAATGTTGATCTATCAAGGCTTTTCGGCCCCTCAGGGGTGTCCAAAAAATATTTTTCGACAAAATCCCTTACATCCTTTTTCAGTTTTGTGGATATCTTACAGACCTAGGGTGCGCTTCGCGGCCACGGCTGGGGATATTTTCCTTCCGTGGGGGAAGCATATTCGATGCACCCTTTGGATCTCCGCGTCGCTGATGAGGACGAACCCTCCCATGTCTCCGGGCGTCTTCGCGCCAACATTCCCTCGTTCGGTCTCGTCATCAGGCGGAGGCCGGCCAAGCTCCTTTAGGGACTCAAGGTCGAATGGATGAAATCACGCCAGCTTCTCCGGTGTCATCCTGTTGTCCAACGATTCTTCCGTTCGCAGGGGAGGCCTTAGGCCGCCCGTTGCACTTGGGACAAGACGTCCTGCTTCATTCGCTCCGCGTCAAACGCTTGTTTCTTCGTACAAATCGCAAACAGCACATTCAACAGCTTCCGGCACAAGGCGACGATGGACTGCTTTCCGGTCAGCGGGTTGACGGGGCGGGTCGTGTAATATTCATGCAGCTCGCGAAACGCCTCGTTGTGCCGGATCAGCGGAATCACCGCCCGAAACAGCACCGAGCGCAACCGTTTCCGTCCCCGTTTGGAGATGTGCTTTTGCCCTTTGCGCTGGCCGGAGGAGTTCTCCTTGAGCGTCAGGCCCGCCAACTTCACCAATTGGCGCGGGTCCCGATAATGGGCGAAGCTGCCGATCTCCGCCAGCAGATCGATGATCGTGGCGTCTCCCAACCCGTCGATCGTTTTCAACCATTGGTACTCCATCGTCGTTTGAACCAATGCCTTCAACTCGGCGTCCAGTGCAGCGATCTCCGCCTCCAATTGGCGGTATCGGCGGACGAGCGCGGCGATCTCAAACCGGGCCATCGCTGTCCCTTCCGTCACCCCAATCGAGTCCTTCGCGGTGTTGATCAACGCCTGAATTTTGGCCTTCTGCGGGCATTTCATCCCTTCGCTTTGCCGGTACACCTCAAGAAGCTCCTCCACCGTCCGGCCGGCCATATCAGCCGGAAGCGGCGTCCACTCCAACACCGAAAGCGCCGTTTTCCCCAAGTCACGAAACACGGTCCAAAACTCTGGAAAATACCGATCCGTCCAGCGGACGATCGCGTTTTTCACCGCCGTCTGTTCCTTGCGGAGCTTCTCTTTGAGCGTGCTCCCCACGCGCAAATCGGCTTCAATCTCGTGCAGCAGCCGGGGAACGAGGAATCGTCCGTCTTTTGCCAGTCTGGCAATGACCAGGGCGTCTTTGGCGTCGTGTTTCGTCGGCAGGTTGTCATCAAGTTCTTTTGACCGGCACACATGCGCCGGGTTGACCATGACCAACGGGATCCCGTGCTCCTCGAGGAAGTAGGCCAGGTTCAACCAGTAGTGCCCGGTCGGCTCCACGGCGACGATCACCTCTGACTTCCCGAACGCTTGCATCGCCCCCTGAATCGCTTTATACAGCTGTTGAAACCCCTCTTTCGACTGGAAGATCGGGAACGATTTGCGAAGCACGCGCCCCCGGTCATCCACGAAGCAGGCGTAGTGGGTTCGTTTCGCGATATCAATACCCACGACAAGCGTTTGTTCGGTGACTTGATCAATTTTATAGTTTTGTGTACAATTCATCTGAAGTCCTCCTTGGTATGGTGAGTGATGTGGTTGACACCCCTGCATCATACCAAGAGGGCTTTTTTTGATCAAGTCCCCGGAAAAGCTCCTAACGGGAATGCTCCTTCTACACTATTTTTGGCTGCTTTTATCATACAACAAAAACATAGGAGAAGGAGGAATTAGAAAGCCATCATCATGCCTTGCGGGGCTGAACGGTTAGCTGAGGAAATGTTGCGCCGAACGTTGGGCGGCCGGTGACCAAGGGCTATGTTGCTTGTCTTTCCGCGAACAGGGGCAAGCAGTTTGGCGGCAAACCGAGCGACGGAGTGTTATCATAGAGAGGGAGGGGAACGTCACCCGTAACGAGAGAGGCGAATGATGGCGCTGCATGGCAACGGACGGCTTTCGTAAACAAAGGACAAGTGGAAGGATTTTCACGCGCGATGGCGAATGAAACAAATAAACAGGGCATGCGGGACATATACTGAAGGGGAAAATTTCGGCCGCGTGCTTAAAAGAAGGGAAGGGTGAAAAGATGTCAATCGCGGTGCAGAAACAGAAGCTATACATCAACGGCGAATGGCGGGAAGGGAAGTCTTACACTGAACTGAAATCACCGTATTCACGCGAGACGATCGCCGAGATCCCGGCTGCATCGGAAGAAGAAGTTGACGAAGCGATCGCGGCGGCGTACGCCGCGCGGCAAACGATGGCTGCTATGCCTGCTCATGAGCGGGCCGCCATTTTAGAGCGGGTCGTCGAGCAGCTGAAAGCGCGGCAGGAAGAAGCGGCAAGGTTGATCGCACTGGAAGCAGCAAAACCGATCACCACGGCGAAAGGAGAAGTCGCCCGCACGATTCAAACGTACAAATTCGCCGCCGAAGAAGCGAAGCGCATTCACGGGGAAACGCTGCCGCTTGACGCCGCGCCGGGCGGGGAACATCGCATCGCCTTGACGGTCCGCGAGCCGATCGGCGTCATTGGAGCGATTACGCCGTTTAACTTCCCGATGAACTTGGTGGCCCATAAACTTGGCCCGGCCATCGCCTCGGGCAACACCGTTGTGTTGAAGCCAGCCAGCCAAACGCCGCTGTCCGCCTACTTTATTGCCGAACTGTTCGAAAAAGCCGGTTTGCCGAAAGGGGCGCTCAACGTCGTCACGGGAAGCGGCCGCACGGTCGGCGACAAAATCGTCACCGACCCGCGCATCAGCATGATCACCTTCACCGGCAGCCCGGAAGTCGGCATCGCGATCCGCAATAAAGCTGGCTTAAAGCGGGTGACGCTCGAGCTCGGCTCGAACTCGGCCGTGATCGTCGACGAGCAGGTCGATCTTGACCGCATCATCCCGCGCTGCGTGTTCGGCGCGTTCACGTTCCAAGGACAGGTGTGCATTTCACTCCAGCGCATTTACGTGCATGAGAATCGTTATGACGAGTTCGTCGAAAAATTTGTCGCCGCCGCGAAACAGTTGAAAACAGGCGACCCGTTGGATCCAACCACCGATGTATCCGCCTTGATTACGCCAAACGATGTCGACCGGGCGCTCTCTTGGATCGAAGAGGCGAAACAAGGCGGCGCAAACGTCGTCCTCGGCGGCGAGCGCGACGGCAATATCTTGCTTCCGACGGTCATTGTGGACGCCGAACCGACGATGAAAGTGTCTTGCCAAGAAGTGTTCGCCCCGATCGTCTTGATCAACCGCGTCCGTTCGATCGATGAAGCCATTGAACTGGTCAATGACTCGCGCTACGGCTTGCAGGCGGGCATCTACACCGACAACGTCCATACCGCGTGGAAAGCGGCGAAACAACTGCACGTTGGCGGCGTGTTGATTAACGACATCCCGACGTTCCGCGTCGACCATATGCCGTACGGCGGCGTGAAAGAAAGCGGGTTTGGCCGTGAAGGCATTCGTTATGCGATTGAAGAAATGACGGAGTTGAAGTTGATTATTTTTAACGAAAACTAAAATTATAGATGGAAAAAGTTAGGGTAAATGAGGATTCCGATTGGAGATGGGTTGTTTCCTTTGTTTGCGTGGCTTCTGCCGTTTGTGCTGTTTGTGGCAGTTAATATGGATCGCCTTCTCCATCGGGAGTATGGGGTGCCGGCTCGAACGGATCGAGCGGCTGCTTGCTGCTTTAGGCGAGGAGAAAGGACGGCTGTAAAGAAAGCAGGCAAACATACACGGTAAAATGCAATGAAAGGGAGGGTGCCTTGACTGCGGGCACCCAGTTTTTCATGCACAAAAAAGGAATTTTGCCCTCCGATCGGGAAATGAATAAATGAATGATGATTCAGAGGGGGAGAACGATGGAAACAGTTGTTTTGACATTTGACCAAAACAAAGCAATACTGGAACTCAATCGCCCGCAGGCGCTCAATGCGATGGATGTACAAATGTTGCATGAGCTCGTCGACGCGCTGCGGAAAATCAAGGAAAGCGACGCTTCCGTTGTCGTCATTCGCGGCAGAGGAAGAGGATTTTCGGCTGGGGGCGACATTAAGACGATGCTCGCTGTCGATGATCCAAACCAGTTTCAGACGGTGATGAATACGATTCGGGAGATGATCATGCTCTTGTATACGATGCCGAAAATCACCGTTTCCCTCATCCATGGCCCAGCGGCTGGCCTTGGATTCAGCTTCGCCTTGGCAAGCGATTATCTTATCGCCACGAAAGAAGCGCGCCTGGCGATGAATTTCATCGGCATCGGCCTCATCCCTGATGGCGGCGGGCATTTCTTCCTGGCGCAGCGGGTCGGCAAGGCGAAAGCGAAACACATCATCTGGGAAGGAAAACCGATGAGCGCGGACGAAGCGCAGCAGCTTGGGCTCGTTGACTTCGTTGTCGAAAACGAGGAGCAGGCCGAACCATTCATCGCTTCCTTGCAGGAAAAACCGCTCCAAGCCATGATCGCCACGAAATTGCTGTATGTCGAACAAACAAAAGAGGAGTTGCTTCGCGTGCTCGAACTTGAAACCGACGCCCAACAGCGCATGCGGCAAACCGAAGACCACCGCGAAGGCGTCCGCGCCTTTTTAGAAAAACGGAAGCCGGTGTTTGGGGGAGGTAGGGAAAAAGTGACGGCTTCTGCCGCCGAAAAGCTCGGGTGGGAGTAGTTTTAAAGAAGGAATAGGAAAATATTGTGTTTTCGGCCGTGTGCTTCTGGTCGACTTTTCACAGTCATCCTTGTGTTGCTTAGAGTACTTAGAACAAATCCAACCCGATGTCGTCATGTCTCTCGGCCTCGCCGCCGAGCGTACAAAAATCACCTCAGAACGAGTGGCGATCAATTGTCAAGACGGAGGGCCGGATAATCGCGGCATGCGGGTGCAAGATGAGCTGATTGTCGAAGAGGGCCTGGGGCCTATTTCTCGGCCTTGCTTTGCTGATCCGCCGACTTGTCAACGTCTTGAATGAGCGGGGTTATCCTGCGCAAATCTCTAATACAGCGGGAACGTATTTGTGCAACCATGTCATGTATTCTGTCTTTCATAAAGTAAGTACTGAAAATTTATCCGTGCAGGCTGGCTTTGTCCACCTTCCCGCCTCGCACGAACTTGCTGTTCAGCGGCCGACTTTCCCGAGTTGGTCGTACAAGGATTTGCGGGATGCGGTGATGTCGATGATTGAAGAGTTAGAGTAGTTCGTTGTTTGTCTCCGTCCCTTTTTCATTAGGGGAGTTCTCTCTAATCCCCGATGAAGAAGGGATTTTTTGTGCAAAAAAGCCCCTAATTATTTTAGCTAATTCCTTTGATACATTTTAGAAGAAAGTAAGAGAATAGGGTTGTCCTGCTGTCTAATCCAGTGAATTTTGTGGATGAAATGTTGTTGAAATTGGAGAAATAGATACGGACAAATAAAAACTGCTATAATAAAATTAATTTGTATCTCATTATTTTATCGTTGAGGTGGACTATGAAGGAGAAAACGCTGCCGAAATATCTGCAATTGAAGCAAGAAATTTTATCTTGGATCATTTCCGGACAAATGAAGCCGGATGAGAAAATTCCGACCGAGCATGAGATCGCCAACCAGTTTCAACTAAGCCGACATACCGTTCGGCAGGCGCTGGGGAACTTGAGAAGGAAGGATGGCTGTACAAAATCCAAGGGAGCGGCACATTTGTGTCCCGACCGAAGCCGAAAGAACAGGTGGATACGAAAACGATCGGAATCGTGACGACTTATATTTCCGATTATATTTTTCCCCATATCGTACGCGGAGCGGAGGAGACGCTGCGGGAAAAAGGATACCGTCTTTTGCTTGCCAGCACGAATAACGACAAACAGAGAGAGAAAGAGCAGCTTGAGGAGATGATCCGGGAGCCGTTGAGCGGACTGATCATCGAGCCGACTAAAAGCGCGCAAGGGAATCCGAACCTTGGCTATTACTTGTCGCTCAACAACCTTCACATCCCGTATGTCATGATTAACGCCCGTTATTTGGAAGTGAGCTGTCCATGCGTGAAAATGGACGATGAGCAGGGAGGATTTTTATTGACTGATCATCTCATTCGTTTAGGGCATCGCCGAATTGCCGGTTTCTTTAAAACTGACGATTTGCAAGGGGTGGATCGTTTGCGCGGCTTTATTCGCGCCCATCAGCAACACGAGGTGCCTGTGGCCACGGAGTATCTTCTTTCCTACGCAACAGAGGAGAAATGGACAAAGCCGCTTGAGGTGGCGCGGGAGTTTTTGCAGCGGCCGAAAGAGGAGCGCCCGACAGCCTTTGTGTGCTACAACGATGAGCTGGCGATTTTGCTTCTTGAAGTCATTCGCCAACAAGGGCTGTCAGTTCCCGATGATCTTTCGATTGTAGGGTTTGATGACTCGACGTTTGCGACAGCGACGGAGGTGAAATTGACGACGATTCGTCATCCAAAAACAGAAATGGGCGTTCAAGCGGCTGAGATGCTCATTCAAATGATCGAACAACGATCAGTCGATAAAATTGGCGATATCATTTATCGACCAGAGCTAATTGTCCGTAACTCAACAAAGGAAATTTAAAAAATGTACGAGGCATCAAAAAAGTTATAGAAAAATTGTACGTACAATAATATAATGGAGGTGAGGAGTTTTTTTATAGAGGGAGTGGAGGCTGATGCTTGAGGAATTGAAACGAGCCGTATTAGAGGCCAACCTGCAGCTCCCGCAATACCGCCTCGTGACGTTTACGTGGGGAAATGTGAGCGGGATTGATCGGGAGCGCGGGTTGGTTGTCATTAAGCCAAGCGGGGTGGCGTATGACAAGTTGACCATTGATGATATGGTGGTCGTGGATTTAACTGGAAATGTGGTGGAAGGGGACTTAAAACCGTCGTCGGACACCCCTACCCATCTTTGGTTGTATAAGCAATTTCCGGGGATCGGAGGAATTGTTCATACCCATTCGACTTGGGCGACTGTTTGGGCGCAGGCCGGAAAAGGAATTCCGGCATTAGGAACGACACACGCAGACTATTTCTATGGGGAAATTCCGTGCACCCGGCCGATGACCAATGAAGAAATTCAAGGAGCCTATGAACTAGAAACTGGAAAGGTCATTACGGAAACGTTCCGCTTTCTCGACCCGTTGCAAATGCCAGGTGTTTTGGTGCACGGCCATGGCCCGTTTGCTTGGGGGAAAGATCCAGCGAACGCGGTTCATAATGCCGTTGTCTTGGAAGAAGTGGCGAAAATGGCGGCAAGAACATTCATGCTCAATCCAGATGCAAAGCCGATCAGCCAAACGCTGCTTGATCGCCATTATTTGCGCAAGCATGGTGCAAACGCTTACTATGGGCAGTAAAGGGAGGGAGACCGAGATGGGGAAAAAGTACGTCATTGGCATTGACTATGGCACCGAATCGGGACGAGCTGTTCTCGTTGATCTAGAAGGAAACGAAATTGCGGACCATGTCACTCCGTATCCTCACGGAGTCATTGATGAAGTCCTGCCGGAATCGAACGTACAACTCGAGCCAGACTGGGCGCTGCAACACCCTGGTGATTATATCGAAGTGTTGGCGACTGCAGTCCCGGCCGTTTTGCAAAAGTCTGGAGTGAGTCCGTCTGATGTCATCGGGGTGGGGATCGATTTCACGGCTTGCACGATGCTGCCGGTTGATGCTTCTGGCGAGCCGCTTTGTCTAAAGCCAGAATTCAAGAGCCGTCCGCACAGTTGGGTGAAATTGTGGAAGCACCATGCCGCTCAGGATGAGGCGAACTTGCTCAATGAAATTGCGGCCAAACGAGGCGAAGCATTTTTGCCGAGATACGGCGGAAAAATTTCATCCGAATGGATGATTGCGAAAATTTGGCAGATTTTAAACGAAGACCCGGAGATTTATGAGCAAACTGACCTTTTTCTGGAGGCGACTGACTGGGTCATTTTCAAAATGACTGGGAATATCGTCCGCAACAGCTGCACGGCGGGCTATAAGTCGATTTGGCATAAACAAGACGGCTATCCAAGCAAGGAGTTTTTCCGGGCGCTCGATCCGCGGCTGGAACACTTGACAGACACGAAACTGCGCGGCCCGATCGTTCCGCTTGGTACGAGAGCAGGCGTGCTGACGAACGAAATGGCCGCTATGATGGGCCTCCTTCCGGGAACAGCTGTCGCCGTCGGAAATGTCGATGCCCATGCGGCCGTACCAGGCGTCGGAGTCGTCGAGCCAGGCAAACTGGTGATGGCGATGGGAACCTCGATTTGCCATATGCTGCTGGGCACAGAAGAAAAATACGTCGAAGGCATGTGCGGCGTTGTGGAAGACGGCATCATTCCCGGATATTTCGGTTACGAAGCCGGCCAGTCGGCGGTGGGGACATTTTTGCTTGGTATGTCGAACAAGGCGTTCCGGCTTATGTGAAAGAAGCGGCAGAAAAAGAAGGAGTCAGCGTTCATGAGTGGCTGGAAAAACGAGCTGCTGCCTACCGACCGGGAGAAACTGGTTTGCTTGCGTTGGACTGGTGGAACGGCAACCGCTCCGTGTTGGTCGATACCGATTTAACAGGGCTCATCATTGGCTATACGTTGCTAACGAAACCAGAAGAGATTTACCGTGCGCTGCTTGAAGCAACGGCCTTTGGCACGCGCAAAATTATTGATGCGTTTGTTGAAAACGGTGTCAACGTTGACGAGTTGTACGCGTGCGGCGGGTTGCCGCAAAAAAATAAGCTGCTCATGCAAATTTACGCCGATGTGACCAACCGCGAGATCAAAATCGCGGCGTCGAAGCAAACCCCGGCAGTGGGGGCTGCCATGTTCGCGGCGGTGGCGGCCGGCAAAGAAAACGGTGGATATGAGTCGATCGTTGAAGCAGCACAAAAGATGGGGAAAGTACGTGAAGAGACGTTCAAACCGATTCCGGAGAATGTCGCGATGTACGAGCAGTTGTACCAAGAATATACGAAGTTGCATGACTACTTCGGCCGCGGGGAAAACGATGTGATGAAACGGCTCAAACATTGGAAAGAGACCGCGCGGGCGGCGAAAGAATCTATGACTTTATCGTGAATGGGGAGAGGCAATCATGTTATCATTACGTCCTTATGAATTTTGGTTTGTAACGGGAAGCCAGCACTTGTACGGAGAAGAAGCATTAAAGCAAGTTGAAGAGCATTCAATGATGATTGTCAATGAGCTGAATCAAGATTCAGTGTTCCCGTTCCCACTTGTTTTCAAATCAGTTGTCACAACGCCAGAGGAAATTCGGCGCGTTTGCCTTGAGGCGAATGCGAGCGAACAATGCGCTGGGGTCATCACTTGGATGCATACATTCTCGCCAGCGAAGATGTGGATTGGCGGCCTTTTGGAGCTGCGAAAACCGTTATTGCATCTTCACACTCAATTTAACCGTGATATTCCGTGGGACAGCATCGACATGGACTTTATGAACTTAAACCAATCGGCTCACGGTGACCGGGAATACGGATTTATCGGTGCGAGAATGGGAGTTGCCCGAAAAGTGGTCGTTGGTCATTGGGAAGACCCAGAAGTCCGCGAGCGGCTGGCGAAATGGATGCGGACGGCTGTGGCCTTTGTTGAAAGCCGTAACCTAAAAGTCGCCCGTTTCGGCGATAACATGCGCGAAGTGGCGGTAACGGAAGGGAACAAAGTCGGAGCGCAAATTCAATTCGGCTGGTCGGTCAACGGTTATGGCATCGGGGATTTGGTGCAATACATCCACGATGTTTCCGAACAAAAAGTGAACGAGTTGCTCGATGAATACGAGGAGCTGTATGACATTGTACCCGCTGGCCGTCAAGAAGGGCCGATCCGCGAGTCGATCCGCGAACAGGCGCGGATTGAGCTTGGGTTAAAAGCCTTTTTGCAGGATGGGAACTTTACCGCTTTCACGACGACGTTTGAGGATTTGCATGGGATGAAGCAGCTCCCGGGACTCGCCGTTCAGCGACTCATGGCGGAAGGCTACGGCTTTGGCGGCGAAGGCGACTGGAAAACAGCCGCACTCGTCCGGTTGATGAAAGTCATGGCCGACGGCAAAGGGACGTCGTTTATGGAAGACTACACGTACCACTTTGAGCCTGGCAACGAACTGATTCTCGGCGCCCATATGCTCGAAGTATGCCCGACCATCGCGGCAACCAAACCAAGAATCGAAGTTCATCCGCTTTCCATCGGAGGAAAAGAAGATCCGGCCCGTCTTGTGTTTGACGGCGGCGAGGGTGCGGCGGTCAACGCGTCATTGATCGACTTAGGGCACCGTTTCCGCCTGATCGTCAATGAAGTCGATGCGGTAAAACCGGAACATAACATGCCGAAACTGCCAGTCGCCCGCATTTTATGGAAGCCTCGCCCGTCGCTTCGCGACTCCGCTGAAGCATGGATTTTAGCTGGCGGCGCCCACCATACGTGCTTCTCGTTTGCGGTCACAACGGAACAGTTGCAAGACTTTGCGGAAATGGCTGGCATTGAATGCGTCGTGATCAATGAACATACGTCTGTCTCATCGTTCAAAAATGAATTGAGATGGAATGAAGTGTTTTGGAGGGGACGATAGATTTCATGTGTAGATCCGGAATATGACGCGGCATCGGGGACATGGGCTGACTTGAGGGGAGGGCTCATGTCCTCTTATTCTAATAAGGATGTGCAGAGAGGAGATGCAAGTATGCATCACTATCAGTGGGCAAAAACTCCGCCAATGGGATGGAATAGCTGGGATTGTTACGGGGCGTCAGTTACGGAAGATGAAGTAAAAGGGAATGCGGAATATATGACAAAATACTTAAAACCATTTGGATGGGAATATGTTGTGGTCGATATTCAGTGGTATGAACCCGGCGCCAATTTATCGATTTACCGTCCGTTTGTCCCATTAGAAATGGATGAATATTCACGTTTAATGCCGGCGGTAAATCGATTTCCATCAGCCAAGGGAGGAAAGGGATTTAAACCATTGGCCGATTACATCCACAATCTTGGATTAAAGTTTGGCATCCATATTATGCGGGGAATTCCACGTCAAGCTGTTCATCAAAATACGCCAATTTTGGGGACAAATGTAGGTGCACGCGATATTGCGGATACGAACTCAATTTGTCCTTGGAACACTGATATGTATGGAGTAGACCATCGAAAAGAAGGAGCTCAGGCTTATTACGATTCCTTATTTCAGCTTTATGCGCAATGGGGAGTCGATTTTGTAAAAGTCGATGATATTGCTGCATCAAAACTTTATGGTACCCATACGGAAGAAATCAAAATGATTCGTAAGGCAATTGATCGCTGCGGACGCCCTATGGTTCTTAGCCTGTCGCCTGGACCAGCTCCACTTGATCATGCTACGTTGTTTGTGGAAAATGCGAATATGTGGCGAATGACTGATGATTTCTGGGATCGATGGGAATTGCTTTATGATATGTTTGAGCGATGCTATAAATGGTGCAAGCTTGTTGGTCCAGGGCATTGGCCCGATGCGGATATGCTGCCATTAGGTCATATTGGCATTCGTTCGGTAGATGGCGGTGGTACCGACCGTATGACCCGATTTACCAAAGATGAACAGCGTACGATGATGACGTTATGGATAATTTTTCGATCTCCGCTGATGTTTGGCGGTGAATTAAGAGATAATGACGAGTGGACGCTTTCTCTTTTAACAAATGAAGAAGTATTACACGTTCATCAAAATGGCTACGGAGCACGGCAAGTATATCGGGAGAATGATCATGTCGTTTGGACTTCACAGGATGCTGAAGGAAATCAATTTGTCGCCATGTTTAACATTAGTGAAAAACGATCAGTTGTTTCTGTTTCTTTAAATGATCTAGGATGTATGGAACCTATGAAGGCTAGGGATTTGTGGGCCAAAGAGGATCTAGGATTAGTTAAACATCAACTGGCATTTGAATTAGGTCCCCATCAGTCGATATTGGTGAAATTATCCCCAGCTGTAGGGAAGGGGTTATAGACTTTGTTTTTTTTGATTCTTAAAGAATTGAGAAACTATGGCATGTTCCATCTCAGCAATGGTTTTGGGCTTAAAACAATATGTTATAAAGTTCTGAAAATAATCCAAATTAAAAGGAGACTAAGCAAATGGTTCATTTCCACCCCTTTGGCAATGTTAACTTTTACGAAATGGATTGGAGTCTTAAGGGAGATTTATGGGCTCATGATCCAGTCATTGCAAAAGAGAGAAGTCGATGGTATGTTTTTCACACCGGGAGGGGCATTCAAATCAAAACATCTGAAGATGGGGTTCATTGGGAGAATATGGACCGGGTATTTCCATCGTTGCCGGATTGGTGCAAGCAGTATGTTCCAGAAAAAGACGAAGATCATTTATGGGCGCCCGATATATGTTTTTATAACGGAATTTACTATCTGTATTATTCAGTCTCTACCTTTGGAAAAAACACATCGGTGATTGGATTGGCGACCAATCGGACCCTTGACCCGCGAAATCCTGACTATGAATGGAAAGACATGGGTCCCGTTATTCATTCAACGGCTTCCGATAACTATAATGCGATAGATCCGAATGTAGTTTTTGATCAGGAAGGGCAACCTTGGTTAAGTTTCGGTTCTTTTTGGTCGGGAATTCAGTTGATTCAGCTCGACACTGAAACAATGAAACCTGCCGCGCAGGCCGAGTTGCTGACGATTGCCAGCAGGGGTGAGGAGCCTAATGCGATCGAAGCCCCTTTTATCGTGTGCCGGAACGGATATTATTATTTGTTTGTATCATTTGATTTTTGCTGCCGCGGTATTGAAAGCACGTATAAAATCGCCGTTGGTAGGTCAAAGGACATTACAGGGCCATACGTAGACAAAAATGGTGTATCGATGATGCAGGGAGGCGGCACGATTCTTGACGCAGGGAACGACCGTTGGATAGGACCAGGGCATTGCGCCGTTTATTTCTCGGGGGCTTCCGCCATTCTTGTGAACCATGCGTACGACGCTCTCAAAAACGGAGAGCCAACGTTGCAAATCCGGCCTTTGTATTGGGATGATGAAGGGTGGCCGTATTTGTCAGTTTGAAGGCAGAGAAAATATGTGAGAGAGGATTTGATTCCATTCAAAAAAACAACCGGTATTTAAAGGGATTTATGAAAGAATACATTTTATGAACGGATGGGATCAAAGAACGTAATAATATGTACGAACAAATTAAGTAGAATAAGGTGAAATTTTAGAAAAATTCATTGACATGTACGAACAATTAGATTAATATGTAATTGAATAAAGAATACGCTTACATATTTAGGAGGGGGCTCATTATTTTAAGAAATATGAAGGTGTTTTGTTCGCACATTTGGATTGGCGTGAAGTATGGCTGCAAATGAGTATGACGAAGGGGGATTTGGATGATGAGGACGAAAAAAATGAAAACGCTTTTTCTTGCTCTAGCGTTTGCCGTGATTTCTGCTTTAGTAGGGTGTTCGGACAAAAACGCATCTGTCGGCAATGGCAATGGGGAAAAAATAGAACTGACGTTTATGTTTAGGGGACAGCCCCAAGAGCAAACAGCTTATAAGAACGTAGTGAAAAAATTCGAAGAAAAACATCCGAATGTAAAAGTAAATATTGTTGTTACGTCGCCAGATCAATATGCTACGAAACTACGGGCTGCGATCGCGGGAAGAAAAATACCTGATGTGTTTTATTTCAACCCCGGAGAACTTCGCGCTTATGTGAATTCCAATGTACTATTAGACATCACAAAATATGTAGAAAACTCAAAAGGTGTTAATCTCCAAGATATTTGGGAAAAAGGGGTAAATAAATATCGATTTGATGGAGAAAAGGTCGGTCAGGGAAATCTTTATGGGCTGCCGAAAGATTTAGGACCGTTTGCACTCGGGTACAATAAAACAATGTTTGAAAAAGCAGGGATTCCTCTTCCAGATAAAGATAAACCATATACATGGCAAGAATTTATTGATGTTTGTAAGAAACTAACCAAAGACACGAATGGCGATGGGAAACTCGACCAATGGGGAACAGGTTTAAATGCCACATGGACGTTGCAAGCGTTTGTTTGGAGCAATGGTGCCGATTGGATTGATGAAAGCAAAACGAAAGTTACCGTTGACGATCCGAAATTTATAGAAGCCCTCCAATTCTTTGCTGACATGCAGAATAAATATAAGGTCACCCCATCGATTGCGGAGGCGCAGACATTGGATACGTATCAACGCTGGTTGAGAGGGCAACTTGGCTTTTTCCCTGTAGGTCCTTGGGATTTAGCTGCTTTTGACCAACAAATCAAATTTGAGTATGATTTGATTCCATGGCCTGCAGGTTCGACTGGCAAACCGGCTACTTGGGTTGGGTCGCTTGGAATCGGGGTGTCAAGCATGACCAAGCATCCAAAAGAGGCAGTAGAGTTAGCATTATATTTGTCCGCTGATCCAGAGGGACAGAAAGCGCTTGTTGACCAGCGTGTACAGTTGCCGAACTCTGTGAAAGTAGCTGAAGAGTGGGCAAAAGATCCTTCCATTAAGCCGGCAAACAAGCAGGAATTTTTGGATATCATTAATGATTATGGGCGTTCATTTCCGACAGAATATACGTACAACGGTGAATGGTACGACGAGTTTTATCGCAATCTGCAACCAGTTTTAGATGGAAAAATGTCCGCTGAAGAGTACGTAAAGAAAGCAAAGCCGAAAATGCAAAAGCTGTTGGATCAGGCAATCGAACAAGAAAAACAAGCAAGCAAAAAATGACAATTGTTCAAGAGAAAACAGGTGAATACCGGTGTTGTGCCAATAACACCGGTATTTGTTTATTAGCCTGCGGATGAAATACTCTTATGATATTGAAAGAGGGGAGAGGCGTGAAGCGGAGAAGAAGCCACCAATCGTCCTTGTATCGAAAGGAAAAAATTTATGCATACTTGTTTATTTCCGCTCCGGTGATAGGATTCCTTGTTTTTACTTTTGTTCCATCTCTCTACTCTTTATATGGGGCATTTACCGATTGGAACGGGCTTGGGCAAATGAATTTTATAGGGCTGGACAATTTTAAAGCCTTGTTTAAAGATGAATATTTTTACAAAGCTATGTATAACACGATTTTTATGATGATTGGCATCCCTATCGGTGTGGTGCTGTCTCTTCTGCTGGCCTTGGCACTGAATAGAGGGGTTCCTGGAACCAATGTCTTTCGCGTGATTTATTATATTCCTGTTATTTCTTCAATTGCTGCGATATCCATATTGTGGCAATGGGCGTATAATGGGGATTATGGATTAGTTAATCAGTTTTTAGGTTTTTTTGGCATCAAAGGGCCTAACTGGCTTCAGAATGTTCACACTGTCAAACCTGCGTTAATTATTATGGCCGTTTGGAAAGGATTAGGGTATACTATGTTGCTTTATTTGGCTGCTTTGCAAAGCGTGCCAAAAACGTTTTATGAAGCGGCAAAGCTGGATGGGGCTAACGCGTTGCAATCTTTTTGGTATATTACGCTGCCGATGGTGAAGCCCGTAACCTTCTTTATTATTGTCACCTCAGTAATTGGTGGGGCGCAAATTTTTACGGAAATTGACGTGATGACGCCAAACGGAGGACCGGAGTTTAGCTCGGCCTCGATTGTTTGGTATATTTGGCAAAAAGCGTTTGGGAATTTCCAATTAGGATATGCATCCGCTATGGCTGTAATCCTCGGAATCTTTATATTTATCGTCACGTATATTCAATTCCGGTTGAATGAGCGGTCAAGATTTGATATGGATTAATGCATTTTCTTATTAGGAGAGGATCGTTATGGAAGCAGTTGTGCAAAAAAATGCGAAACTTAATGTAAATACGGTGGCGAAAAAAAACCGCATCATCAACTTAGTGCTTTTCTTCCTTTTATCTGTGGGAGCCGTTTTTATGATCGCGCCCTTGCTCTGGATGGTATCGACGTCCTTGAAAGATAAGCAGGATGTATTTTCTTTGCCGCCAAAGTGGATTCCGGAAACGATACATTTTGAAAAATATATCGAGATATGGGAAAAAGGTCCTTTGCTTTCGGGGATGATCAATAGCTTGATTGTCGCTGTCACGGTAACGGTAGTCGGAACATTTACTTCCAGTTTAGCGGCATTTGCATTTGCCAAGTTGCGATTCCCTGGAAGAAATAAAATTTTTCTTTTATTGTTGACTTCAATGATGATTCCTTATCCAGTGGTTATGATTCCGCAGTTTATCATGTTTTCTAGCCTTGAGTGGACGGATACGCTATTGCCATTAATTGTTCCAGGATTGTTTGGAAATATTATGATGATTTTTTTTCTCAGACAATATTTAAGCAGCATACCTGATTCCATTATTGAAGCGGCAAAAATTGATGGATGTTCATATTTCCAAATTTATTATAAAATTGTTCTCCCTTTAATTCGGCCGGCTGTTGCTGCACAATTGATTTTATGGTTTATGGGGATATGGAATGACTATTTAGCGCCTATTATTTATCTGAATTCTCCGGAAAAGCAAACATTGCAATTGGTGATTGCTAGCTTTAACGCCAATTTTGCAATTCAAAGTGACTATCCGTTAATTATGGCGGCTTCCGTAGTCGCTCTGTTGCCTATGATTATTGTGTTTGTCATCTTCCAAAAACAAATTATTGAATCGATTGCTATTTCAGGGATTAAAGGATAGAGGTTTAGCATGAAAAAGGGGTGCTTAGGATGAAAAGGAGAAGTTTGAAAGGAATCGCTCTGTTTCTTTTAATTGTTGCCGTATGTTTGTCCAGCGCAACGCTAGGGAGGGGAGAAGAGAAGCATACAGGAGAGAATGTCCGGCAAAATCAAAAGGTAAAGGATCCCCAATTTACAAATGTATCTGTCCATGATCCATCGATTGTGAAAGACGGTGATACGTATTACATTTTTGGTTCCCATATTGAGGCCGCCAAGTCAAAAGATTTAATGAATTGGGAGAAGTTTACTAATGGCTACACAACACCAAATAATAAGCTATATGGCGATTTATCAAAGAATTTGGCTGGTTCGTTTAAATGGGCGGGCGAAAATGATGCCGACAGCAAGGGCGGTTTTGCGGTTTGGGCTCCGGATGTTTTTTGGAACAAAGACTATATCAATGAAGACGGCACAAAAGGAGCCTATATGATTTATTACTCGGTTTCGTCCACTTACATTCGGTCAGCCATCGGATATGCGGTGTCTAAGCATATCGAAGGCCCATATAAGTATGTGGATACAATTGTATATTCCGGATTTACTAAAGAGGAAGCGTATGATGCCAACAGCAAAATCAATAAAAAATGGACGAATACGAATATTCCTAAATTGATCGAGCAAGGAAAATTGAAAGGGGTGCGGGCCGATTGGTTTCATAATGATGGATCGTATAATAATCGAGACTTTCCTAACGCTATTGACCCCAATTTGTTCTATGATGAGAAAGGGAACCTTTGGATGGCTTACGGATCATGGTCTGGCGGTATTTTTGTCCTGCCGATGGACAAAACGACTGGCAAGCCGATCTATCCTGGCAAAGATGGAAAAACTCCCGATGGACGGCTTGTTGACCGATATTTCGGCATAAAGATCGCGGGCGGGTATTATCAATCAGGAGAAGGGACGTACATCGTCTACGATAAAAATACAGACTATTATTATTTGTATGTCACATATGGTTGGTTAGGAGCGGACGGCGGCTATAACATGAGACAGTTTCGGTCAACTAGCCCGACAGGACCTTACGTAGATGCAAAGGGGCAAAGTGCCGTTTTGCCCGGAGAAGTTGATAACTCCCCTTATGGCAATAAAATTATGGGGAACTTCTTATTCGAACGAAAAGTAGGGGATCCTGGGACGGGAATCGGCGTAGGGTATGTCTCTCCGGGGCATAACTCTGTTTATTTGGACCGCAAAACTGGCCAGCAATTTTTAGTTTTTCATACTCGTTTTCCGCAATCGGGTGAGTATCATGAAGTCCGGGTCCATCAAATGTTTATGAATAAAAATGGATGGCCGGTTGTAGCTCCATATCGGTATGCAGGCGAAAAGCTTGAAAAAGTCAACAAGCAAGATGTTGTTGGGGAATATCAATTGATCAATCACGGGAAAGACTATTCGGCTGACATAAAAAAGCAAATATTTGTACGCTTGAACAGAAATAACACCATTTCCGGGGATGCCACTGGGACGTGGAGAAAAATCGGACATAATCAAGCAGAAATCACAATCGATGGAGAAACGTATGACGGGGTATTTGTACGTCAATGGGATCCCACTTCCAAACGTTATGTCATGGCCTTTACCGCTCTTTCAAATGAAGGTGTCTCGATCTGGGGGAGCAAACTGGCTGATAAAACAGATGAGGAAATTGTAGAGGATGTCGCGAGTGACTTGGATCTTGGTGATACCGATCACGTGGTTTCCAACTTACATCTTCCCACCGAGGGAACAAGGCATACGGTAATTTCGTGGACCACTTCGGACGCAAAGGTGGTTTCCGAGACGGGAGTCGTTCATCGTCCGGAAGTCGGCTCAGCCCCTGTTACGGCTACCCTTACGGCGACGATTACGAAAGGAGATGCCACAGCGACGAAAGTGTTTCACATTACTGTACTGCCCTACGAGGAAGCGAAGTTAACTGCGCATTACAGTTTTGATAACAATGACTTAAGCGATAGTACGGGCAATTTTGGACCAGGTACGATTACTGGCAATAGAATCGATAACGAGGGCGACACGATCGCTTATGCAGACGGCAAGATCGGGAAAGCGGCCGTATTGAACGGACAATCTGGCATCCGCTTGCCGGACGGTTTGGTCTCAAGCAACCAATATTCGGTGTCGCTTTGGGTGAAACCGGAACAATTAACCACGCATACGACAACTTTCTTTGGCGCCAAGGATCCTAACCATTGGGTAAGCCTCGTTCCGCAAGGTTGGGACGGCAATACGATGCTATGGTCAGGAAGCTCGCCATGGTATGATGGTCGAACTTTTTGGAAAATCCCAACGGGTCAGTGGACACATTTAGCGTTCTCGGTCGATAACGGCGCGGTTAAAGTTTATATAAACGGCGTGGAAAAATTCAGCGGCACAAACTTTCCGGATGTCTTCACCGGCGCAAACGCAAGCTTCGCTCTAGGGGTAAACTGGTGGGATCCTCCATTCAAAGGATTGATTGACGAACTGCGCATTTACGAGGGCGCGTTAACTCCTTCCCAGGTGACTGACTTGGCGCAAACGAGTGAATAAATCAGAGAAGTCCCCTTGGCTTTTTCCAAGGGGGCTCGCATCTCCATCGATGGATAGGGCGGCAAAGCAGAGGTGTTGCGAACGATTCGAAAATTTTGAAAGCCCCCTTGAAAAAAAGAAAGGTTGTGATACAATCGAATTGAAATTTATACGTACAAATATACCTTAACTTTGTTTAATGTCTTCTATAGTACGTACAAATTATAATCTGACACTGGTGAAGCAAATATCTACATAACATTAATGAAAGGAATGGGAGAGGTATTGTGAGAAACAGAGCGGTAATAAACGTCAACATGCCAAAAGGAACCATCAACAAGAACATTTACGGCCATTTTGCGGAACATCTTGGGCGTTGCATTTATGAAGGAATTTGGGTCGGAG
Organism: Geobacillus sp. JS12; assembly: GCF_001592395.1. NCBI lineage: Bacteria > Bacillati > Bacillota > Bacilli > Caryophanales > Anoxybacillaceae > Geobacillus > Geobacillus sp. JS12. The sequence continues at coordinate 1,401,619 of NZ_CP014749.1, read as the reverse complement.
AAGACTCTCCGATTCCGAATACAAATGGGATTCGCAACGATGTATTGCAAGCGTTGAAAAACATAAAAGTTCCGGTTCTACGGTGGCCGGGCGGCTGCTTTGCGGATGAGTACCATTGGAAGGATGGGGTTGGCCCAAGGGAGCAGCGCAAAAAAATGATTAACACCCATTGGGGAGGGGTGATTGAGAACAATCATTTCGGCACTCACGAGTTTATGATGTTATGCGAAATGCTTGAATGCGAGCCTTATATTTGCGGCAATGTAGGCAGCGGCACGGTTCAAGAGATGTCAGAATGGATTGAGTATATGACATTTGATGGAGAATCGCCAATGGCGAATTGGCGCAAGGAGAATGGGCGGGAGAAGCCGTGGAAGTTGAAATATTTCGGGGTCGGGAATGAAAACTGGGGCTGCGGAGGGAATATGCGCCCTGAATATTACGCCGACCTGTATCGCCGCTATCAAACATATGTCAGAAATTACGGGGACAATCAAATTTATAAAATTGCCTGTGGTGCGAATGTAGATGACTATTACTGGACAGAAGTTTTAATGAAAAATGCCGGCCGCTTTATGGATGGGTTGAGCCTTCATTATTATACAATTCCTGGGGACTTTTGGCTCGGGAAAGGCTCCGCCACGGATTTTACAGAAGATGAGTGGTTTATTACATTGAAAAAAGCATTATATATAGATGAATTGATTACGAGGCATAGCACGATTATGGATAAGTACGATCCGGAAAAGCGCGTCGGGCTCATTGTGGATGAATGGGGAACGTGGTATGACGTAGAGCCAGGCACGAATCCGGGATTCTTATATCAACAAAATACAATCCGTGATGCGCTTGTCGCAGCTCTCCATTTTCATATTTTCCATAACCATTGTGATCGAGTGCGAATGGCGAATATTGCGCAAACGGTTAACGTCTTGCAAGCGGTCATTTTGACAAGAGGGGAACAAATGATTTTCACGCCTACGTATCATGTGTTTGACATGTATAAGGTTCACCAAGATGCCGAGTTGTTGGCAATAGAGTCTTCATGTGCCGAGTATGAGCATCGCGGGGAAACGTTGCCGCAAGTAAGCATCACTGCATCCAAGAACGGGGAAGGAACTGTCCATATCAGTTTATGCAATATTGATCATCGAAATGAGGCGGTAGTAGATTTAGAGTTTCGTGGAGACAGCCTCGCACGCAAGCAAGTATTCGGCACGATGTTAACAGCGAATGAGATGAATGCCCATAATACATTTGAAAAGCCGGATGCAGTGAAGCCCGAACCGTTCCGTCAAATAGAGCTCGGCCAACATACACTGAGGGCCAAACTTCCGCCCATGTCTGTCGTCACTTTAGCGATTGTTGAAAATAAAGCGGCTTTGATTGAACGACAATGAAGACAAAGGCGGCGGAAAATATGGAAGAAAAAATTGGTGCCAAGACTGCGCGGGTAGCGTCATCGTTACACGGGAAATGATGGATCCGCTCATTGAACAAATTGATCGTTCAGCACTCGTTTCCGATGACGTATATGAGAAAAGGATCAATATATGTAGAAGTTGTTCCTCTCTCCAATATGGCACAACTTGCGCCTATAGCAGGTATCTTGTCCATTACCAAGTAAAATGGAGGCGGGAATGTTGCCCGCTTCCGGGAAGGGCGAAATGGGGAAGGGAAGAATAGATTGACAAGTTGATAAAAAATAGAAAGGAAGAGTGGCAGATGGCTACGAAAAAAGCAACCATGATCATCGAAAAAGACTTCAAAATCGCTGAAATCGACAAACGCATTTATGGCTCATTTATCGAGCACCTCGGCCGCGCGGTGTATGGAGGGATTTATGAGCCAGGCCATCCGCAGGCCGATGAAAACGGCTTCCGCCAAGATGTCATTGAACTAGTCAAAGAGCTGCAAGTGCCAATCATCCGCTATCCGGGCGGGAATTTTGTGTCCGGCTACAACTGGGAGGATGGCGTTGGGCCGAAAGAAAAGCGGCCACGGCGGTTGGATTTGGCATGGCGGTCGGTGGAAACGAATGAAATCGGGTTGAATGAATTTATGGACTGGGCCAAGATGGTCGGGGCCGAAGTAAATATGGCTGTCAACTTAGGGACACGAGGCATTGATGCAGCACGCAACTTAGTCGAATACTGCAACCACCCATCGGGCTCGTATTACAGCGATTTGCGCATTTCCCACGGCTATAAAGAGCCGCATAAAATTAAAACATGGTGTCTAGGCAATGAGATGGACGGCCCGTGGCAAATCGGCCATAAAACGGCCATCGAGTACGGGCGGATTGCTTGCGAAGCAGCCAAAGTGATGAAATGGGTCGATCCGACGATTGAACTCGTCGCCTGCGGCAGTTCGAACCGGAATATGCCGACGTTTGCGGAATGGGAAGCGACGGTTCTTGATCATACGTATGAGCATGTCGATTATATTTCTCTCCATCAATACTACGGGAACCGAGACAATGATACGGCCAATTATTTGGCTCTATCGCTGGAAATGGATGATTTTATCCGTTCGGTTGTGGCGATTGCCGATTATGTAAAGGCGAAAAAACGAAGCAAGAAGACGATCCATCTTTCGTTTGATGAGTGGAATGTATGGTACCACTCAAATGAGGCGGATAAGCAAATTGAGCCGTGGACCGTTGCGCCGCCTCTGTTGGAAGATATTTATAACCTTGAAGATGCGCTTCTTGTCGGCTGCATGCTCATTACGCTCATGAAACATGCGGACCGGGTGAAAATCGCTTGTTTGGCCCAACTAGTCAACGTCATTGCACCGATTATGACGGAAAAGAACGGTCCGGCTTGGAAACAAACGATTTATTATCCGTTTATGCACGCCTCTGTGTATGGAAGAGGAGTGGCGTTGCATCCGGTGGTTTCCAGCCCGAAATACGACAGCAAAGACTTCACCGATGTGCCATACTTAGAATCGATTGCGGTTTACAATGAAGAAAAAGAAGAAGTGACGATTTTTGCCGTCAACCGTGATATGGACGATGCGTTGCTGCTCGAATGCGATGTTCGCAGTTTTGAAGACTATCGCGTCATTGAGCATATCGTTTTGGAGCATGAAAATGTGAAACAAACGAATTCAGCGCAATCGTCTCCGGTCGTTCCACACCGCAACGGCGATGCCCAGTCGTCCGGTGGAAAAGTGTCAGCGACGTTGCCGAAGTTGTCGTGGAACGTCATTCGTTTAGGAAAACGATAAGGAAGTGAAGGCTGGTCTGATGGCCAGCCTATCCCTTTGAAAACGGGAAGGAGATACGAAATATGGGATGTAAAGTCCGCTTTGGTATTATGAGTACAGCTGCCATTGCCAAAGACGTGATGATTCCCGCCATTCGTCGGGCAGATCACGCTGAAGTCGTGGCCATCGCGAGTGAGAGCGGGAGAGCTAAACAAGCGGCGAAGGAGCTCGGTATTCCGAAAGCGTATGACAGCTATGACCAGCTGCTTGATGACCCGGACGTCGACGCAGTGTACATCCCGCTTCCAAACAGCCTGCACGCTGAATGGACAATCAAAGCGGCGAGGAAGAAAAAGCACGTGCTTTGTGAAAAGCCGGCCGCCTTATGTGAAGAAGATGTCCGGCGCATGATTGAGGAATGCGAGAAAAATGGCGTTTTATTCATGGAAGCGTTCATGTACCAATTCCACCCACAGCACGAACGGGTCAAACAGCTTTTGGCCGCTGGCGAGATCGGCGAAGTTAAGTACATGCGCTCCCATTTCTCCTTTTACTTGCAAGACCGGGAAACGAATATCCGCATGAACGATGAGCTTGGCGGGGGAAGTCTGTTCGATGTCGGTTGCTATTGTGTGCATTCGACGAGACACATTCTTGATACCGAGCCCGTTGAGCTGTTCGTCCAATCTTGTTTTGATCCACACCATTCGGTTGATTTAACGACGAACGGATGGATGAGGATGGAAAACGGTGTTCTTGCGCAGTTCACGTGCAGTTTTGATATGCTCTTTCAGAACGAATACGAAGTAGTGGGTACGAAGGGAAAAATCGTTGTCTCGCGGGCGTATCGACCGGATGTGGATGGTGGCGAGGGGCGAATTACGGTCGCAACGGCTGATGGGAACGTACGCGAGGAAACGGTGTCAGGCGATCAATACGCGCTGCAAATCGAGCACTTTTCACGCGCCGTTCTCGAAGGAACGCCGCTGTTGTATTCCCCGGAGCGCATGATCCAACAAGCACGGGCGCTTGATGCTTGCCGCACATCGATGAAAACGGGAGCGATTGTACGGTTATGAAGGAAGGAGAATCGAGATGAACATTACATACGAAAAGTGGTCCGAATGGAATGGAAACGACGTGTTCTTATTCACCTTGACAAACGACCGCGGCATGGGACTGTCGGCGACAAACTACGGCTGCATCGTGACGGACCTCCGCGTTCCCGACCGGAACGGCAACATCGAAAACGTCGTGCTCGGGTTTGGACGATTTGAACCGTATGTTGAGAACGCCCCTTATTTCGGCGCCGTGATCGGCCGGGTGGCGGGGCGCATTCGTGGAGCGAGCTTTGAGCTTGAGGGCGTCACGTACCGGTTGGCGAAAAACGAACACAACAACCACTTGCACGGCGGACCGAACGGATTCCATCGTGTGCTTTGGCAGGCCGAGCCCGTCCAACGCGACGATGCGGTTGGCGTTGTCTTTTCGTACACGAGTCCGGACGGGGAGGAAGGGTACCCGGGAACGGTTCATGTTCAAGTGGAATATTGGCTGAACAATGACAACGAATGGATCGTCACACACCGGGCTCGTTCGGACAAAACGACGCTCGTCAATTTAACGAACCATACGTATTTCAACCTAAGCGGCAACGGCAAGCGCGATATATTGGATCACACGCTGACGATCCAAAGCTCGCGTGTGCTGGAATTGAATGAGGAGCTGATTCCGACGGGCCGCGTCTTGGATGTCGCTGGCACGCCGTTTGACTTGCGGCAAGGAAAGGCGATCCGGGAGGCGGTCGAATCGGGGCATCCGCAAATTGAACTCGTCGGCGGGGGCTATGACCATCCGTTTTGGCTCGATCGGCATCATGACAAAGAGATTGTGCTTTCCGACCCGGAGAGCGGGCGGGTGCTGACGGTGGAGACGGACGAAGTCGGCGTGGTGGTGTATACATCGAACCAGTTGCCGGAAGGGTTAGATCTAGGCGGCGTGCCGTCGCGGAAACATCTCGGCATTTGCTTAGAAACGCAAGGGTTGCCGGGTGCGGTTCACCATCCGCAGTTTCCCTCGATCGTATTGCCGGCTGGCAAAGAGCGAGCATCAACGACGGTCTATCGGTTTGGCGGGCGGACATCATAGGCGGATGGAGGGGGATGGCTCTTGATAGAGGAAATTGAAGGGGTGTTGATTGATCTTGATGGGACGATATGGAAGGGAAATGAACTCATTTCGCATGCAGATAAGGCGGTTGCCTACCTCCGTTCGCTTGGAAAACGAATCGTGTTCGTCAGCAACCGTGGCAATTGGTCGCGCCGCATGTGTCATGAACGGCTTGGACGGTTTGGAATTGCGGCGGGGGAGGAAGACATCATTTTATCCTCAACGGTAACAGCCCAATTTTTTCGGAAACATTATCCGCTATGCCAAGTTTGGACGTTAGGCGACGAAGGATTGCGTGAAGAGCTGCAGCATCACCAGGTGCCATTGGCACCGGCTCCCGAAGACGCGGATTTTCTCATCATCACGCTGCATGAAACGATGACGTACCGCGATTTGGATTTGGCATTTCGTGCGGTCCATCATGGGGCGCGAATCATTGCGACCAACATCGATAAAACATTTCCGAGTGAACATGGGAATGCCATTGATGTCGCCGGGATGGTAGGAGCGATTGAAGCGGCGGCGAGCCGAAAAGTGGAACTTGTGTTAGGGAAGCCTTCTTGTTTTATGGTCGAAGCGGCTTTGCGCCAGCTGAAGGTGCCTCCTAACCGCTGTCTCGTCATTGGTGACAGCGTGGAATCGGATATTCGCATGGGGAGAATGTACGGTATGAAAACCGCTCTTGTGCTGACAGGAAATACGAAGCGCAACGAATTAGAGGCATGGAGGGAAAAAGAACGGCCGGATTATGTGATGGATTCCATTTATGATATCGTGGGGCTCGGAAAGGAGATCGTGCAGTGAATTCAATAGAAGAAATCGTGCCATTGGTGAAACAATGCGATTGTGGCCACCGTCATTATGACATCCCGATCGAACAGATGGCGGTGGGATGTGACGCGTTTGAGCAGCTCGTTGCTTATTTGCGTCATAAGCGGTATGAGAAGGTGGCCGTGGTGGCCGATGAGCGGACGTTTGCGGCAGCAGGGGAGTCATTGTGTGATGAACTGGAAAACAAATCGATCCGCTATACAATATGCCTCGTGCAACCCGATCAAAATGGGGATGTCATCGCCGATGAACGTTCGATTGTGCAAGTGCTTCTGGAAACGCCCGACGATGTCGATGTTCTCATTGCGGCAGGAGCAGGGACGATTCATGACATTACCCGTTTTAGCAGCTATAAAATGAAGATTCCGTTCATTTCTGTCCCCACTGCCCCATCGGTGGACGGATTTACGTCAATGGGAGCTCCGCTCATCATTCGTGGGGTGAAAAAAACCATTCAAGCACAGGCGCCGGTCGCTGTGTTTGCTCATACGGATGTGTTATCCCGGGCTCCAAAAGAGATGATCGCCGCTGGATTTGGCGATATGGTGGCGAAGTATACGTCATTGGTCGACTGGCAGTTTGCCCACTGGATGGCCGATGAGCCCTATTGTCCATTTGTTCACCAGCTTACCGAACAATCTCTCAAAGCATGTGTCGACCATATTGATGACATTGCCGATGGCGGTGAACAAGGGATTCGTGTATTAATGAATGCGTTGCTGCAGTCGGGCATTGCGATGTTGCTCATGGGGCAATCGTACTCGGCATCGGGAGCGGAACACCATCTGTCCCACTACTGGGAAATGGAATTTTTGCGTCGGAACAAACGGCAAGTGCTGCACGGGGCGAAGGTTGGCGTAGCGACTCCGATGATCATTGAACACTATCAACGCGTCTTTTTGCCGTTATGGAACAAACTAGAAGAACGGCCGAAATCAATAGACGAAACTGCAAGGAAACGACTCAAAGCCAATGCGGCTTCTATTCAGAAACTGCTTGAATCCTTGCCCTCTCCAGGGCGCGTTCGAACTATGTTAGAGAAAGTAGGAGGGGCCGCTCTCCCGGAACAACTCGGCATCGATCTTCCGTTGGTTGAACGGAGTCTGCGGGAGGCTCATCGATTGCGTCCGAACCGCTTTACGATTCTCTACTTTTTAAATGAATGGGTTTTAGGAACATGATAGGGGGAATCAAAGTGGAAAAAGCTACAATAAGGGCAAATGTCAAGGATCGGTTTTGGAAACGATATATCGATGTCGTCCGGAACGAAGTCGTTCCTTACCAGTGGGAAGCGCTTAATGACCGCATCCTAGGCGCTGAACCAAGCCATGCAATCGAAAATTTCCGCATCGCCGCTGGCGAATCAGATGGAGAATTTTATGGGATGGTCTTTCAAGACAGCGATGTAGCGAAATGGCTCGAAGCGGTGGCGTATTTACTCGAGGAAAAGCGCGACTCGGAATTGGAAGCACTCGCGGATGACGTGATTGAGCTGCTTGGCCGCGCCCAGCAGCCGGACGGCTATCTCAACACGTATTATACGGTCAAGGAACCCGGTAAACGTTGGACCAACCTGCGGGACAACCATGAATTGTATTGCGCCGGCCATTTGATCGAAGCGGCAGTTGCTTATTTCCAGGCTACAGGCAAACGGCGCTTTTTAGACATTATGTGCAAATATGCCGACTATATCGGTACGGTATTCGGCCGCGGGGAAGGCCAAATTCCTGGATACGACGGACATCAGGAAATTGAGTTGGCGCTGTTGAAATTGTATGAGGCGACTGGAAACGAGAACTATTTAAAACTGAGCCAATATTTTATTGATCAGCGCGGGCAGCAACCTCATTACTTTGATCAGGAAAAAGAAGCAAGAGGGGAAACGAAGCCATTTTGGTATGACGGCGGGTATCGTTACCATCAGGCGCACATTCCGGTCAGGGAACAAAAACAAGCTGTTGGGCATGCGGTGCGGGCGCTCTATATGTATACCGCCATGGCTGGACTGGCGGCGAAAACGGGAGACGAATCGTTGAAACAAGCATGCCAAACGTTATGGGAAAACGTGACGAAACGGCAAATGTATATCACGGGCGGCGTCGGCTCGAGCGCTTTTGGCGAATCGTTTACGTTTGATTTTGATTTGCCGAATGATACGGTCTATGCCGAGACGTGCGCGGCAATTGCGTTAGTGTTTTGGGCCCGCCGCATGCTGGAACTGGAGATGGATGGGAAGTACGCGGATGTGATGGAACGGGCGCTATACAACGGAACGATCAGCGGCATGGATTTGGACGGCAAGAGATTCTTTTATGTCAACCCGCTCGAAGTGTGGCCGAAGGCATGTGAACGCCATGACAAACGCCATGTGAAACCGGTGCGGCAAAAATGGTTCAGCTGTGCGTGCTGCCCGCCGAACTTGGCCCGTCTCATCGCCTCGATCGGCCATTACATTTATTCACAAACATCGGATGCGTTGTTCGTCCACCTTTATGTCGGCAGCAACATTCAAACGGAAATAGGCGGTCGGTCAGTCGAGATCGTGCAAGAGACGAATTATCCTTGGGATGGAACGGTTCGATTGACGGTTTCGGCGGAATCAGCTCAGGAATTTACACCCGAGTTCGACAGTTTTGAGGCCATTTTAGGCAAATGAAAATGGTCAAAATGCTGTAATATCAAGGATTTCACGATGCGGATCCTAGAAAAAAACGCTGAATTTAATAGGCACACGATTTGATAATTTAACCTTTTTAAAATAGCCAAATATCGTTTATAATATAGGCATGTACATACGGAGAGTCACACGCAAAAACAAAGATGGAACGACTGTTGCGTATCTTCAGCTTGCTCACAACGAATGGGATCCGAAGGCCAAATATGCGAAAGCAAGGGTGATTTATTCGTTTGGGCGCGAAGACGAGGTGGATCGCGCCGTCCTGGAGCGTCTGGCCAAAAGCATTTCGCGATTCCTTTCTCCTGAGCAGGCTTGGGAAATATGAATCGTGGCCGAAAGTAAGGGATGAATGTGAGCGTCTTATGCTTGGACATTTTTCTTCCAAAAACGGCGACCTTTATCAACGAACCGAGCTGACGGCCAAACAAGCGCAACTCTTTACGGCTCTAGGGCTGGAGCCTCCTCCGAAGATCCTAGGCATCCATCCTCGCGCCTAGATACACGCCCGAAGTGTGCCCAAATGTCTCTCGTCCCTTTTGCATCAAGGGGCGAGAGGCATTTTGTTTGCCTAGTCACTGTCGAACTCGGGTTACACTTGGATTGCGCATTCCTGGATGGTGCCGGGGAGCGGAGGTAACGATCAATGGGGAAAACGTAGACATTGCGCCGCTGACCAAAAAAGGGTACGCTTATATCCGTCGAGTGTGGCGGCAAGGGGATGAGATCAAGCTCTATTTCCCGATGCCGATCGAACGAATCAAGGCTCATCCCCAAGTGCGTGCCAACGCTGGCAAAGTTGCGTTGCAGCGCGGGCCGATTGTGTATTGTTTGGAAGAAGTCGATAACGGACCGAATTTGGCAAATTTGTTCCTTCCGCGCGATGCCAAGCTTGAGGCGCACTTTGAGCCGGACTTGCTAGAAGGGACCGTGGTAATCACTGGCATCGCCGAGCGGGTCGATGAGTCGGCATGGAATGATGAGTTGTATCGGCCGATTGAACCCCGAACCTATGAAGTTTCGTTCCGAGCGATTCCTTATTACGCTTGGTGCAACCGTGGGGAAGGGGAGATGACGGTGTGGGTGAATGAGAAATAGACGTATCGATGTTGCTGGTCACCACATAGAATGCTGTGGAAATCAAGACGAATATGAAGTTGAATGAGCTGGTCGGATGGTTGATGAACCGGACACGACCAGCTTTTTGTTTCGACAATCTTTGTTTGTGTTCTATACAAATTATGTAGAAGCCACTATACTAGTAATTAAAGAGATTTGTCTTTCACATACTCTTTTCCGTTAGGAAGGGACATCGCCATGCTTAGCTACCTAAAAAAATGGAACACGTTGCGAAATCAGATATTGGTCGTATTCCTATTTGTCATGGTGATTGTGCTGTCTCTCGTCAGCATGATCACGCTCAAGCAAGTGTCCCTGTTGATTCGGAACAACGCTGAAAACCAAATCAAGCAGACAGCTATTGAAGCGAGCGGTCGGATTGATTCATTGTTTGAACAGTTGAATACAGCGACAAAGTTTGTGATGACCAATCAAGAAGTTCAACGATTATTTGAACGAATCCATGCGGGAGAGAAAGTGACGTTTCCAGAATTGCAAAGGCTAAAAAGTGTGGTCAATAATATCCAAGCCAACTCTGAGGGCATTTACTCTGTCGAGCTCTATACAGAAGATTTGAAGCAAGTGTTTCCTTTAGACAGTTCTATGAAGATGTTTCAGCGCCTCAGCGTCAAGTGGATTTATGAAGCAGATCGCGCGAAAGGCAGACTTGTATGGATCGGAGAAGATCCGCGAAACCCGCAATTTTATTTAGCGATACGGCGCATTACGTTGATGGAGCGTCATTTTGCCAACGGGGGATACTTGCTTGTGCGAATTTACAAGCCGTATTTCGCGATTACTGAGGTGAACACGGGGCAATACGTATTGGTTTCCGATCCGGAAGGAAAGGTTATTTTTTCAAATAATTCCAGCTTAACTGATGTATCTTCATTAAATCAACGGTCAGCAACGGTAATAAATCAAACCGAATACATGGTAACAAAGCAGTCTTCCAACAAAGGGTTCACCGTTTTCATATTAACGCCTGTCAGTGCCCTGACCAAGGGAGTGAACAGCATTCGGTTTGGGATCATTTTCGCTGGCATTATCGGGATGCTTGTTTACTTTTTATGTTCGCTGCTTCTCTCGACCATTATTACGCGGCCGATCGTTCAATTAACGAAAACGATGCGGCTGGCGAATGAGCGGTTATTAACAGTTGATCCGAAAATGGTTACGGTCAATGAGATCAGGGAGCTGAATAGCACCTATAACCAATTGGTGAGAGAAACGAATCATTTGATCAAAATGGTGTATCAAAAAGAGATTGTTCGCAGCCAAAGTGAATTGAAAGCGCTTCAAGCGCAAATCAACCCTCATTTCTTGTACAACACGTTGGAGTCGTTGCGGTGGTCGTTAGAAGAGAAAGGGGAAGAAGAGTTGGCAGATGTCGTTGTGTCCATGTCAGAGCTGTTTCGCTACACCATCAGCCGAAATGTGAACGATGATTGGGTTACATTGAAAGAGGAATTTCGCCATATCGAAAATTATATGGACATTATCAAATTTCGGTTTGGCGATCGCATCAAGTGGCATTTGTCGCTGCCTGAGGAATGGGAAAATGTCAAAATCCCAAAACTGTTGATTCAACCGTTAGTCGAAAACGCGGTCGTGCATGGTTCGGAAAACCGGACAGCCCCTTGTACCATTACCGTGGCTGTCAAACCGGTTTCGGATCGTCATCTGGAGATCATGGTGGAAGATGATGGAGTTGGAATGGATGAAGAAAGGCTCGAGGCGGTGAAACAGGCTATGCATACAGGAGAAGCGAAAGGAAAAGGAATGGCATTGTATAATGTGAAAAAACGTCTCCAACTTTATTACAAGAAAGAAACGAGCGATGGCATAACGATTGACAGCCATAAAAACAAAGGCACAAAAGTCACGATTCGAATTCCCGTGAACGGAGGGGAGAAATGATGCATGAGAAGACCATTTTAGTTGTGGATGATGAGCCGAGGGCGAGGGAAGGGATGAAGCGGTTGTTGGAAAAATGGGCCTCCGGCAAACACCGAATCATAACGGCTGCCAACGGCCAAGAAGCGCTTGACATTTTGCGGCAAGAGCGGGTGCACGTGTTACTGACAGATATTCGGATGCCGGAAATTACCGGGCTTGATGTGTTAGAGGAAATGAGAGAAAAAGACGATTCTCCGGCAGTGATCCTCATTTCTGCTTACCCTGATTTCGATTATGCGCAAAAAGCCATCAGCCTTGGGGTATTAAACTATTTGTTGAAGCCGGTGAAAAAAAGCGAATTATTCGAAGTGGTAGAAAAAGCGATCCACGTTTCCGAGCAAAAGGAAAGGGAACGAGTGATGAAACAATTGATTGACGATAAACTCATCGATGCCCTTGACCGTCACCCCCAAACTCGTGAACCGATTCGCGAGGCCATCCAATTTATTGATCGGCATCTAAAAGATGATATATCACTAAAAGAAGTGGCGGAGCACGTCCATTTGAATCCAAGCTATTTTAGCACGTTGTTTAAAGAACAAATGAAACTCACATTCAGCGAATATCTCACAAGAAGAAGAATGCAGCGAGCTAAAGAACTGTTGATGACGACTGATATGGCTGTATCAGAGATTGCGGAAGAGTGCGGTTACAAAACAGCGAAATATTTTATTCATTTGTTTAAGGAAATGGAGGGAAAGACTCCGAGCAGCTATCGAAAAAGTCAAAAAGAAAAGTAATCTAAAAATACTGGTACTTTTCCTAATGGTTGTTGCCTTTTTCCCCCTTCATGATGATGGTAGACTGTATTTGCAAGCAAAGAATAGAAAAGGGGGTACAGTTTATGAAAAAGAAAGCGTTCACATGGTTGGTTTTGCTAATGTTGATGGCGGGGATTGTGCTGTCTGGTTGTTCTTCTTCGTCGAGCGATTCTGCGAGCGAGGGGAAATCCGGAGACGGGAAAATTCATTTGAAGTTTATGCACGACTGGCCAAAAGGCAGTTCAACCGCTTACTACAATCTTGTAGAGGAGATTATTAAAGACTATGAAGCGAAGCATCCGAATGTTCAGATTGATGTAGAGGTATTAAATCCGGATCAATATCGGGATAAATTAAAAGTGTTGGCCGCTTCGAATGAATTGCCTGACGTAGGGTTGACGTGGTCGAACGGTTTTGCCGAACCATACGCCACTGGAGGACAATTTGCGCCGCTAAATGATATTATCGAAAAAGAATTTAAAGACCAGTTTGTACCTGGAACGGTAGAAGCGTATACCTTTAACGGCAAATCGTATGCGCTTCCAATGGAGATGAACATCACGTATATTTTCTACAACAAAGAGATTTTCAAAAAATATGGTCTTCAGGAACCGAAAACCTTTGAAGATTTGAAAAATATTGGGAAAACGTTGATCAAGCACGGGGTGATTCCAGCCACGGTCGGTTCAAAAGACGGATGGCCGGCATCGATGTGGTTTATGTACCTCGCTGACCGGATTGGCGGCCCGACGATTTTGACCGATGTCATTCAAGGAAAAGTGAAAATGTCTGACCCAGCTATTGTCAAAGCGGCAAAAGAAGTTCAAAATCTTGTGGATATGGGGTTCTTTGTCAAAGGGAACACTGCCTTCTCGAATGATGATGCTAAAGGTTATTTCCTAAACGAAAAGGCAGCCATGTTCTTAACGGCCACATGGGAGTTGCCGAACTTTACAACCAGCCCGGATGTGCCGCAAGAGTTTAAAGAGAAGGTTGGTTACTTTAAATTCCCACTGTATGAAGGCGGCAAAGGAACGGACATCAACAGTTATGTTGGCGGTCCTGGGTTAGGCGCGTTTGTCGCGGAAAATTCAAAGCATAAAGAACAAGCGAAAGACTTCGCGGCGTACCTTGTCAAAGAATGGGGCAAACGGTCAGTGGAGGGTGCAGGCATTTTACCAGCTACAAAGGTGAATACAGAAGGGTTGAACGTACCGAAGATGTACCTGGATGTCTTGCATGACATTAATAACGCGACAAACATTACGACTTGGTTTGACACCCAAGCAAGCCCGAATGTTTCTGAGCTGCACCATGACTTAATGACGGCCCTGTTTGGCAAACAAATCACTCCAGAAGAATTTGCGAAACAACATGATGACGCGTTGGCGGAGGAAGCCAACAAATAAGAATTTTGGGGGCATCTGGAACAACACATGCCCCCTTATTTGTAAAGAAGGAGTTATCAGCGATGAAAAACGTTATGTCCAATAAAACAGCCATCATTCTTTATGTCCTGCCGTCGCTTCTCCTTGTCTTGTTTTTAATTTATATCCCGATTGCGCTGACGGGATATTATGGATTGATGGATTGGAGCGGGGTAGGCCAGATGAAGTTCATCGGCTTGGAGAATTATAAAAAGCTTATTCATGACAAGCTGTTTTGGGAGAGCACCTGGCACTCCGTCTTGTTGGCGTTGTTTTCCGTTCTCAGTTTGATCGGCTATTTAATCGTTTCTTTAATATTAGCGAGCAAAATTAAGGGAGGGAATTTGTTTAGAAAAATTTACATTATTCCCATGCTTATGTCGTCTGTCGCCATCGCTCAACTTTGGATTAAGATTTTTGATCCGATGAATGGGCTGATTAACAGTTTATTGTCTATGTTTGGGATAAAAGAGACTCCACTTTGGTTGGCGGATCCGGATATGGCGCTATATTCGGTTTTCATCCCGATCGTTTGGCAGTATGCGGGGTTTTACATCATTATTATGTATGCGGCTTTGATCAATGTACCCCAAGAATTGATTGAAGCTGCAAGAATCGATGGTGCCAATGCCTTTCAAATTGCCTACAAAATTAAGGTGCCCCTTATTTCTGGGGTGTTAAAAGTATTGGTGATTCTAGCCGTTGTCGGGTCTTTGAAATATTTTGATTTGATTTACGTCATGACCGGAGGCGGCCCGGGGCATGCCACGGAAGTGATTGCTTCTTATATGTATAAAGAAGCGTTTGGGAAATTCAACTTCGGGTATGGAAGTGCGATTGGTTTTGGGTTGCTCATCCTTAGCATGGGAGCGACCTGGATGATTCAAAAAATGTTGAGAGTCAATCAAGAATAAAAGGAGAATTGACCATGAAAGAAAAGAAAATCTTAGATTCCAAGCCTCGTTCTCCTTTACGACAAATCGCAATGGGAATTCTTTACTTTATCTTGGTTGTCGTAGCGCTTCTTCAATTATATCCGTTAGTATGGTTATTCTTATTGTCGTTGAAGACGAATCAGGAAGTATTTGGAATGTCTCCGTTCGCTTTGCCGAAATCTCCGCGATGGGAAAATTATATAAATGCTTGGTTTGATGGAGGGATCAACCAATACTTTTTCAATAGTGTCTGGTATACGATCGTCGCTGTTGTATTGACTTTGATTTTAGCCAGTTTTGTCACGTTCGCCTTGACCAGAATGGAGTGGAAATTCAAAGGTGTTGTATTGGCCCTGTTTATGATCGCTTACATGATCCCGCTTCATTCGACGCTCATTCCGTTGTTTAATATTTATAATAAAATGAACTTGATTGATAACCCCGTTTCGATCATCCTTTCGTATACGACCTTTAACTTGCCGATTACGATTATGATTTTGCTAGGATTTTATCAGTCGTTGCCGCGCGAAATCGAAGAAGCGGCGGTAATGGACGGGTGCTCTGTTCATCGCATTTTTTTCCGCATCACATTGCCGATGACAGCGCCTGTTCTTGCGACTACAGCTATTATCAACATGATTTACAATTGGAATGAGTTTGTGTTTGTCAACACGTTCATTAGTTCGGAAAAATGGAAAACGATCACAGTCGGAGTCAATAATTTTGTCGGCCAATATCTCACCGACTGGGGGGCCATCGGCGCGACTTTGGTGATCAGCATTTTGCCGATTTTGATTGTGTACTTATTCTTGAGCGATCGAATTATTGAAGGATTGGTTGCCGGTTCGGTAAAAGGATGATGTCATATGTGATTGTGGTTAAGTTTGTTTGTGTTATATACAAACTAAACAAATATAGTATGATGAAAATAATCAAATCGTTGCTTTTTCCATCGTTGGAGAGGGGAGAGAGGTTGCGGATTAGGAAAGAAACATGGTCTTGTTTCAACGAAAAAGATGTTCTTTTATTTACGTTGACAAATGAACACGGCATGGAACTGTCCACGACAAACTACGGCTGCATCGTGACGGACCTCCGCGTTCCCGACCGGAACGGCAACATCGAAAATGTCGTGCTCGGGTTTGGACGATTTGAACCGTATGTTGAGAACGCCCCTTATTTCGGCGCCGTGATCGGCCGGGTGGCGGGGCGCATTCGCGGGGCGAGCTTCGAACTTGATGGAATCACATATCAACTGGCGAAAAACGAACACAACAACCACTTGCACGGCGGTCCGAGCGGATTCCATCGTGTGCTGTGGCAGGCCGAGCCCGTCCAGCGCGACGGTGCGGTGGGGGTCGTCTTTTCGTACACGAGCCCGGACGGGGAGGAAGGGTACCCGGGAACGGTTCATGTTCAAGTGGAATATTGGCTGAACAATGACAACGAATGGACCGTCACACACCGGGCTCGTTCGGACAAAACAACTTTGCTCAATTTGACGAACCATACGTATTTTAACCTAAGCGGCAACGGCAAGCGCGATATATTGGACCACACGCTGACGATCCAAAGCTCGCGTGTGCTCGAGTTGAATGAGGAGATGATTCCGACAGGCCGCGTCTTGGATGTCGCCGGCACGCCGTTTGACTTGCGGCAAGGAAAGGCGATCTGGGAGGCGGTCGAATCCGGGCATCCGCAAATTGAACTCGTTGGCGGGGGCTATGACCATCCGTTTTGGCTCGATCGGCATCATGACAAAGAGATTGTGCTTTCCGATCCGGAGAGTGGGCGGGTGCTGACGGTGGAGACGGATGAGGTCGGCGTCGTCGTGTATACGTCAAACCAATTGCCGGAGGGGCTGGATTTGGGCGGCGTGCCGTCGCGGAAATATCTCGGTGTTTGCCTCGAAACGCAAGGGCTGCCGGATGCGGTTCATCATCCGCAGTTTCCGTCGATCGTATTGCCAGCTGGCCAAGAGCGAGCATCAACGACGGTCTATCGGTTTGGCATCATTTGAATCAATGGAGGAAAGATAGAGGAATGATTGAACATGTAGAGACGCCGCACAGATTGGTCGCCCTGACGTTTGATGATGGACCGAATCCGGTTTATACATTGAAAGTGTTGGAGATATTGGAGAAGGCATCTGGAAAAGCGACCTTTTTTATGATCGGAAGCCAGATGGAGAAGCATCCGGAAGTTGTAAAGATGGTCAAGGCGCAAGGGCATGAAATTGGCAATCATACGTATTCTCACGCTAACCTGACTTCTCTAACGGAAGATGAGGCTTTGAGAGAAATGGAGTGGACGGATGCCATCATTACCGAGATGACTGGAGCGAAGCCCACGATTTTCCGTCCTCCTTATCTTGACTACAATGCAACTGTTGTTTCGATGTGCAACCATTTCGGCTACCAAATGATCGGTGCGCTCAATACGGATGCCCGAGACTGGGAACAACCGGGCGTTGACTATATTGTTCGGAAGAGTCGCCCCCATATAAAAAACGGGAGCATCTTGCTCTTTCATGACGGATTCGGAGATCGTTCACAAACGATCGAGGCTGTCAATATACTCGTATCCGAATTGTATTCGCAAGGTTACAAATTGGTCACGGTCAGCGAATTGTTGGAGCTGCAAGCTGGAAGCAGATGAAAAAGTAGCAGTTCTCTGATGCTCTGATGATTGATCGCATGCATAGTAAGAAAAGGGGAGAGTGAGCTATTCATGCCAACCAATGTATTTTTCAACGCCCATCACTCGCCGGTTGGGGCGTTTGCCAGCTTTACGCTAGGATTCCCAGGAAAAAGCGGAGGACTGGACTTGGAACTCGCCCGACCGCCGCGGCAAAATGTCTTTATTGGCGTTGAGTCGCCGCATGAGCCGGGGCTGTATCATATCCTTCCATTCGCGGAAACAACAGGCGAGGATGAAAGCAAACGATATGACATTGAAAATCCTGATCCGAATCCGCAAAAACCAAACATTCTCATCCCGTTTGCGAAAGAGGAGATCAAGCGCGAATTCTGTGTGGCAACGGATACATGGAAAGCTGGGGATTTAACGTTTACGGTTTATTCGCCGGTAAAGGCGGTGCCTGATCCCGAAACAGCGGCCGAGGAAGAACTCAAGTTGGCGTTGGTCCCAGCTGTCATTGTCGAGATGACGATCGATAACACGAACGGAACAAGAACACGACGGGCGTTTTTCGGATTCGAAGGCACCGACCCGTATACTTCCATGCGGCGTATCGATGATACATGCCCGCAGTTGCGAGGGGTCGGTCAAGGGCGGATTTTGGGCATTGTATCCAAGGATGAGGGTGTTCGCTCAGCGCTGCATTTTAGCATGGAGGATATCTTAACGGCGACTCTCGAAGAAAACTGGACGTTTGGGCTTGGGAAAGTCGGTGCGTTAATCGTTGATGTGCCGGCGGGAGAAAAGAAAACGTATCAATTTGCTGTTTGCTTCTATCGTGGAGGTTGTGTGACGGCGGGAATGGATTCCTCTTATTTTTACACCCGTTTCTTCCGTAATATCGAAGAAGTCGGTCTTTATGCGTTAGAGCAGGCCGAGGTGTTAAAGGAGCAGGCGTTCCGTTCGAATGAACTCATTGAAAAAGAATGGCTCTCCGATGATCAAAAGTTTATGATGGCGCACGCGATCCGCAGCTACTATGGCAATACACAACTGCTTGAGCATGAAGGAAAGCCGATTTGGGTCGTCAATGAAGGCGAGTACCGGATGATGAATACGTTTGATCTCACCGTCGACCAGCTCTTTTTTGAGTTGAAAATGAATCCGTGGACGGTGAAAAATGTGCTTGACTTCTATGTCGAGCGCTACAGCTATGAGGATCGTGTCCGTTTCCCAGGAGATGAGACGGAATATCCCGGCGGCATCAGCTTCACTCATGATATGGGAGTCGCCAACACGTTCTCGCGTCCGCATTACTCGTCATATGAGCTATACGGAATCAGCGGCTGCTTTTCACATATGACGCACGAACAGCTCGTCAACTGGGTGCTTTGCGCGGCGGTATACATCGAACAAACGAAAGACTGGGCATGGCGCGACCGGCGGCTTACGATCTTGGAACAATGTCTCGAAAGCATGGTGCGCCGCGATCATCCGGATCCAGAAAAGCGGAACGGCGTGATGGGGCTTGACAGCACCCGCACCATGGGTGGAGCGGAAATCACAACGTATGATAGTTTGGATGTTTCCCTCGGCCAGGCGCGCAACAATTTATATTTGGCAGGAAAATGTTGGGCTGCCTATGTGGCGCTCGAAAAGTTGTTCCGCGATGTCGGCAAAGAAGAACTGGCTGCATTGGCAAGGGAGCAGGCGGAAAAATGCGCCGCGACGATTGTCAGTCACGTGACGGAGGACGGGTATATCCCAGCCGTGATGGGAGAAGGAAATGACTCGAAAATCATTCCGGCTATTGAGGGGCTTGTGTTTCCTTACTTTACGAACTGCCATGAGGCGTTAAGAGAAGAAGGACGTTTTGGAGACTATATTCGTGCACTGCGACAACATTTGCAATATGTGTTGCGGGAAGGAATTTGCCTATTCCCGGACGGGGGATGGAAAATTTCCTCGACAAGCAACAACTCGTGGTTGAGCAAAATTTACTTATGCCAGTTTATTGCCCGCCGCATTTTAGGGTGGGAATGGGATGAACAAGGAAAACGAGCTGATGCGGCTCATGTTGCGTGGCTCACGCATCCGACGCTCTCCATTTGGAGTTGGAGCGACCAAATTATCGCTGGCGAAATCAGCGGCAGCAAATACTACCCGCGCGGCGTGACGAGCATTTTATGGTTGGAGGAGGGGGAATGAAGATGAACAGCTCCCTCCCCTCCCTCCGCGATGTATTCGCGAATGATTTCCGCATCGGGGCGGCGGTCAATCCTGTGACAATTGAGATGCAAAAACAGTTGTTGATCGATCATGTCAACAGTATTACGGCAGAGAACCATATGAAGTTTGAGCATCTTCAGCCGGAAGAAGGGAAATTTACCTTTCAGGAAGCGGATCGGATTGTTGATTTTGCTTGTTCGCACCGAATGGCGGTTCGAGGGCACACACTTGTATGGCACAACCAGACTCCGGATTGGGTGTTTCAAGATGGTCAAGGCCATTTCGTCAGTCGGGATGTGTTGCTTGAGCGGATGAAATGTCACATTTCAACTGTTGTACGGCGATACAAGGGAAAAATATATTGTTGGGATGTCGTCAACGAAGCGGTAGCCGACGAAGGAGACGAGTTGTTGAGGCCTTCGAAGTGGCGACAAATCATCGGGGACGATTTTATGGAACAAGCATTTCTCTATGCTTATGAAGCTGACCCAGATGCACTGCTTTTTTACAATGACTATAATGAATGTTTTCCGGAAAAGAGAGAAAAAATTTTTGCACTTGTCAAATCGCTGCGTGACAAAGGCATTCCGATTCATGGCATCGGGATGCAAGCGCATTGGAGTTTGACCCACCCATCGTTGGATGAAATTCGTGCGGCCATTGAACGATATGCGTCACTTGGCGTTGTTCTTCATATTACGGAACTCGATGTATCCATGTTTGAATTTCACGATCGTCGAACCGATTTGGCTGTCCCGACGAACGAAATGATCGAACAGCAAGCAGAGCGGTATGGGCAAATTTTCGCTTTGTTTAAGGAGTATCGCGATGTTATTCAAAGTGTCACATTTTGGGGAATTGCTGATGACCATACATGGCTCGATAACTTTCCAGTGCAGGGGAGAAAAAACTGGCCGCTTTTGTTCGATGAACAGCATAAACCGAAACCAGCTTTTTGGCGGGCAGTGAGTGTCTGATGATATTGCTTCACGTCGCGGCGAAGAGGGAGCGGAAAATAAGAGCTCCTCTCTTCGCAAATAATTAAAAGATTTCAGAAAAGTATTGAATGTAAGTGAACTTTTCATTATAATAGAAGGTAGAACTAGTATACTAGTTATACTAGTAGAAGAAAAACAAACGGCAAATCATGAAGCTGATTGACATTTTGACTATATGAACAGGGATGTCAATCGAGAATTCATTCTTCTGTTTGTCTGGAATCATGAGGGCGGCATTACAGCCATTTTGTAGGATGCGTCGTTTCAAACTAGTATACTAGAATGTTTGTAGAGCGGTGAGGAGTTGGGGTGCAATGATCTGAAATCGCTTTCCCAATAAAACCTTGAAAGGGGGATTGAGACAGGGAATCGTTATGTTTTCTTTATCAAAAAGAATGTGATGGCAACCAAGGGGGATTTTGAGACAATAGGATTGGAGGGAGAAACATGCTAAAAAAAGCGTTTGCGGCTTTAACCGCAACTGCATTGGCGGTTGGAATGCTTGCGGGATGTACGGACAGTCAATCTTCTTCGTCCAGTGGGTCTGGAGATTCAAAAGAGAAAAATGGCGTTGTAACCATTACAACTGTCCGCACATTAAAGGATGATACGAAATTTCGAGAGGGAGAGGATTTGAACAACAATCCTATCACACGATGGTCGGAAAAAGAATTGGGGATTAAATGGAAAACACTGTGGACAGCTCCAAACGATGAACAGTATCACAATAAAATTCGCTTAGCTTTATCATCCGGACAGAAACTGCCTGACGTATTTAAAGTGTCAGACGGGCAGTTGATCAATGATTTAATTCGTTCCGGAAAAGTGATGCCGGTCGACGAAGCGATTGAGAAATATGCGTCACCGAGATTGAAAAAGATTTATGAGCAATTTCCGGAAGCGTTTTATCCGGCGACTGTCGATGGAAAGCGCTACGGAATTCCGCGGTTCTCTGGAGGCAATGGTTCTGACTCCTTGCTTTGGATTCGCAAAGATTGGCTTGATAAGTTAGGTCTTCAGCCGCCTAAAACAATCGAAGATCTCGAGAAAATCATGGACGCGTTTGTCAACAAAGACCCTGACGGCAATGGGAAAAAGGATACGATTGGCTTGACGCTGGCCAGCAAAAACGGATTGGCGACTTGGTTGGCCGACGGAAGCTTTATTTTCGGTGCTTATGGCAACTATGAACCTGGTTCATGGTCAAAAGGCGAAGATGGGAAACTTGTCTATGGATCGGTACAGCCGTCTATGAAAAAAGCGTTGGCTAAGCTGAATGAATGGTATCAAAAAGGATACTTGGACAAAGAAGTTGGCATTTTAGACGAACAGACGGCGATCAAAAGCTTTGTCGCTGGAAAATCGGGAATCATTTCTGCTCCTCCTTGGGCTGCTGGATGGCCAATCGCAGATGCGTTGAAAAATAATCCGGGAGCCGTTGTGGAACCATACCCACTGCCGAGTGGTCCGGATGGCAAAATCGGCCGGCGTGGCGAGGGATTGGTTACAGGCATGTTTTTGTTCAGCAAAGACTTTAAACATATGGATAAATTCTTCCAATACTTAGATGAAGCATACGCCTATGTGTATAATGACTCGAAATATTTTAAATACGGGTTGGCGGAAGGTTATGACTATGTGATGAAGAACGGCAAGCCCGTTTATGATGACAAGGAAATTCCAGGAGGAAGATTGGATCCAGGGGCTTATTTCATTACGGAAGCCATTCCGACCGTTCCGTACATGCTGTATGATCTAGTCGAGGAGTTGTATACAACGAAGCGTCAGCCGAAAAACGCCTATGAGTATACACGAATTGTATCTTTAGGTGAGTCGTTTATGAAAGCGGCTACAATCGTCAACCAACAAAATCAATACCGCATTGAAAACGAGTTTACAGGCCCGCCCACTAAAACGATGCAAAAACGCGGAGAGTTTTTGACGAAAATGGAACGTGAAACGTTTGCCAACATCATTTACGGACGGGCGCCACTGAGCGCCTTTGATGATTTTGTGAAAAAATGGGAAGAATCTGGGGGCAAAGAAATTACAAAAGAAGTGAATGAATGGTATCAATCGGTAAAAGGAGAAAAGTAACGTTTCAACGACGGTGGGGTGCGGACAGGGGTGAATCGTGAAAGAGAATTTACATCGATGTCCGCACCTGTTTTTTCAAGAGATGACGCCGAAAGGAGGAAACGGGTATGCAGTCGGCCGTCGATGTCAAAGGACAAACAACAGCGGTGGAAGCAAAGAGAGTTCAGAAAAGAAGAGGAACGTGGCAGTTGCATGTTATGTTGCTTCCTGCCCTCATCATTGTGTTGATTTTTCAATATGTTCCGATGCTCGGACTGGTCATGGCTTTTCAAGATTATGAGCCTTGGCTTGGCTTTTTGCGTTCTCCTTGGGTTGGTCTCGAGCATTTTAGAACGATGTTTGAATATGAAGACGCTCGTCAAGTAATCTGGAA
Source organism: Geobacillus sp. JS12 (assembly GCF_001592395.1). Taxonomy (NCBI): domain Bacteria; kingdom Bacillati; phylum Bacillota; class Bacilli; order Caryophanales; family Anoxybacillaceae; genus Geobacillus; species Geobacillus sp. JS12. Next base: position 1,378,194 of record NZ_CP014749.1, on the reverse strand, counting down.
CACATTGGTCATTTCAACATTAAAAATCATCTTTAACCTCGGTGTGCCTTTGGCGTTTGCGTTGCTTCTCAATGAAGTATACGTGATGAAGTTTAAGCGGACGGTTCAAACGATCGTGTATTTGCCGCACTTTTTGTCATGGGTGATTCTGGGCGGGATCTTGATTGACATGCTTTCTCCTGAAGGGGGGATTGTTAACCGTTTTTTATCAATATTCGGTGTTAAGCCTATTTTCTTCCTCGGAGATAACGATTGGTTTCGTACCGTTGTTGTCGTTACAGATGTGTGGAAAGAATGCGGATTTAACACGATTGTATTTTTAGCTGCCCTTACTTCCATTAACCCGTCGTTGTATGAAGCGGCTATCGTGGATGGAGCCAACAGGTGGCAACAAACCATTTACATCACATTGCCTTCCATGTTGCCGATCATCATTGTGGTTGGAACGTTGTCGCTCGGAAACATTTTAAATGCCGGATTTGATCAAATTTTAAACTTGTACAATCCGCTTGTTTACAAAACGGGTGATATCATCGATACGTATGTTTACCGTGTCGGCCTTTTGAACGGGGATTTTAGTTATGCGACAGCCGTTGGATTGTTTAAATCCGTCATCAGTTTTATTCTCGTGGTCACAGGGTATCGTCTCGCTTATAAGTATGCCAACTATAAAATCTTCTAAGGGAGGGGAGGTCTATGCATCATCACTACCAAAAAAGCTTGTCTTATAAACTATTCACGGTGTTTAACTATGCTCTTTTAACGATCATTGCCGTTCTTTGCCTTTTGCCTCTCATCCATATTTTAGCTGTCTCATTCAGCGGCAGTGCAGCGGCGACCGCTAATCTGGTCGGACTGTGGCCCGTTGACTTTACGTTGGACGCTTATGAGAAAACGATTGGGAATGAAAATTTTTTGCGTTCCCTTTGGAATTCGTTTTTGCGTGTTGTATTGGGAACAGTCATTTCCATGGGAGCCATGTTATGCGCTGCCTATCCGCTGTCCAAAAGCGATGACGCCTTTCGCGGTCGGAAGCTCTACATGTGGTTTTTCGTGTTTACGATGTTGTTCCATGGCGGTCTCGTTCCGACTTATATGGTGGTGACGAAGCTCGGATTGACAGATACGATTTGGGCGTTGATTTTACCGCCAGCTGTCAGCGCCTTTAACTTAATTTTGCTGGTGAACTTTTTCCGCACTTCGGTGCCGAAATCGCTTGAAGAGGCCGCTTTAATGGATGGCGCAAATCATTTTACTATTTTTTGGAAAATTTATTTGCCGATTTCGGTGCCTGCCATTGCGACGATTTCGCTCTTTACGATGGTTTTTCATTGGAACTCATGGTTTGACGGGTTGATTTATATGTCCGATGTGAAACATTACCCGTTATCTACGTTCTTACAAACGATTATTGTTCAACAGGATTTTACGAAAATGAGCGTCGATGCAGAAACATTGAAAAACTTATCTGAACGGACAGTGAAGGCGGCACAAATCTTCATCGCAGCTTTGCCGATGCTGATTGTTTATCCGTTTGTGCAAAAGTTTTTTGTGAAAGGGATTGTGTTGGGGCGGAAAAAGAGTAACAGGAGGAGAAATTGACATGACGGCGGGATACGAACCTTGTTGGCTGCGGTATGAGCGGAAGGATCAATATAGTCGATTGCGGTTTGAGGAGATTGTAGCGAAAAGAACATCCCCCATTTTTCAAGCAGCCGTGGAAGAACTCCAAAAAGGGCTTCGTTCGATGATGGAGATTGAGCCGCAAGTGGTGCAGGAAGTAAATGAAACAGCTAATTCGATTTGGCTTGGGACGCTTGAAGATGAAGAGTTCAAGCGGCCATTAGAGGGAACACTTGTTCATCCGGAAGGGTATGTGATTCGATCGGATGTCGACGATGGACCGTTCCGTATCTACATTATTGGGAAAACAGATGCTGGTGTGTTGTATGGTGTCTTTCATTTCCTCCGATTATTGCAAATGGGTGAGAACATCGCCCAACTGTCCATCATCGAGCAGCCAAAAAACCGGTTGCGCATGATCAATCATTGGGACAATATGGATGGCAGCATTGAGCGCGGATATGCTGGACGGTCGATTTTCTTTGCCGATGGCCAATTTGTGAAACAAAACCAACGGATAAAAGATTATGCACGATTGCTGGCTTCTGTGGGCATTAACGCCATCTCCATCAACAATGTCAACGTACACAAAACAGAAACGAAACTCATCACCGATCACTTTTTGCCTGACGTGGCGGAAGTAGCGGATATCTTCCGAACCTACGGAATCAAAACGTTTTTGAGCATCAACTACGCAAGCCCCATTGAGGTAGGAGGGCTTCCAACAGCAGATCCACTTGACCCCGAGGTGCGACGGTGGTGGAACGAAACGGTTAAACGCATTTATCAATATATTCCTGATTTTGGCGGCTTTGTAGTCAAGGCGGATTCCGAGTTCCGCCCTGGCCCCTTTACGTATGGGCGCGATCACGCGGAAGGGGCAAATATGTTGGCGGAAGCGTTAGCGCCGTTTGGGGGGCTCGTCATTTGGAGATGCTTTGTCTATAACTGCCAGCAAGATTGGCGTGATCGGACGACCGATCGGGCAAAGGCAGCATATGATCACTTTAAGCCATTGGATGGACAGTTTCGGGAGAATGTCATCTTGCAAATTAAAAACGGTCCAATGGATTTTCAAGTAAGGGAGCCGGTTTCTCCGTTATTTGGCGCTATGCCGAAAACCAATCAAATGATGGAGGTTCAAATCACTCAGGAATATACGGGACAGCAAAAACATTTATGCTTCTTGATTCCACAGTGGAAAGAGGTGCTTGATTTTGATACGTATGCCAAGGGAAAAGGGTCGGAAGTAAAAAAGATAATTGATGGATCGCTATTTGACTATCGATACAGCGGGATCGCAGGGGTATCTAATATTGGCAGTGACCCAAACTGGACTGGGCATACGTTGGCCCAAGCAAACTTGTATGGATTTGGGCGGCTCGCTTGGAATCCGGATTTGTCTGCCGAAGAAATTGCTAACGAATGGGTTGTGCAAACGTTTGGGGACGATTCACAAGTCGTCGAGACGATCAGTTGGATGCTTCTATCTTCGTGGAGAATTTATGAAAACTACACCTCTCCGCTTGGCGTCGGCTGGATGGTGAACCCAGGGCACCATTATGGTCCTAATGTGGATGGCTATGAATATTCGCATTGGGGACGTACCATTATGCCGACCGCGACGGGATCGGTGTTGACCGGACGGTTGCTACGGGAACAGGATATACGGCGCAATACTTTCCGGAAAATGCAGCGATGTATGAGTCGCTCGACACTTGTCCGGATGAGCTGCTCTTGTTTTTCCATCACGTTCCGTACACTCATCGGCTGCATTCAGGGGAAACGGTCATTCAACATATTTACAATACTCATTTTGAAGGGGTTGAGCAGGCGAAACAGCTGCGGAAACGATGGGAACAACTGAAAGGGAAAATCGACGAAAAACGGTATCATGATGTATTGGAACGATTGACGATCCAAGTGGAACATGCTAAAGAATGGCGAGATGTCATCAATACGTACTTTTACCGGAAGTCAGGAATAGACGACCAATACGGGCGGAAAATTTATCGGTGAATAGGGGAGAGGAGCATGAAGGTTGTAAACGTGCCAAGCAACGGGAGGGAGAAGTTTAAAAAGAATTGGAAATTTTGCGTTGGCACCGGGCGGCTCGGCCTTGCTTTGCAAAAGGAGTATTTGGATCACTTGAAACTCGTGCAAGAGAAAATAGGGTTTCGATACATCCGCGGTCATGGCTTGCTTTCCGATGATGTCGGAATTTATCGAGAAGTCGAAATCGATGGGGAAATGAAGCCGTTTTATAACTTTACGTACATCGACCGGATTGTTGATTCGTATTTAGCGTTGAATATCCGGCCGTTTATTGAATTTGGATTTATGCCAAAAGCGCTTGCTTCGGGAGACCAAACAGTTTTTTATTGGAAAGGCAACGTTACACCCCCGAAAGATTATAACAAGTGGCGTGATCTCATCGTAGCGGTCGTTTCCCATTTCATTGAGCGATACGGGATTGAGGAAGTGCGGACATGGCTGTTTGAAGTATGGAATGAACCTAATTTAGTGAACTTCTGGAAAGATGCCAACAAACAGGAGTATTTTAAGCTGTACGAGGTGACAGCCCGAGCGGTAAAAAGCGTTGATCCTCATTTGCAAGTTGGGGACCGGCCATTTGCGGAGGAAGCGATGAATGGATTACGGATTTTCTCCACTTTTGCGCCGAACGGAGGGTGCCTGTTGATTTTGTCAGCCGCCATGCCTATACATCGAAGGCGCCGCATAAGAAAACGTTTGAATATTACTATCAAGAGCTTGAGCCGCCAGAAGATATGTTGGAGCAATTCAAAACGGTGCGCGCCTTGATTCGCCAGTCTCCGTTTCCGCATTTGCCATTGCATATTACCGAATATAATACATCGTACAGCCCCATCAACCCGGTTCATGATACGGCGATCAATGCAGCATACATTGCCCGTATTTTAAGTGAGGGGGAGATTACGTCGACTCGTTTTCGTATTGGACGTTCAGTGATGTGTTTGAAGAAATGGACGTTCCGAAGGCGTTGTTTCACGGTGGGTTCGGTCTAGTTGCGCTTCACTCGATTCCCAAACCGACATTTCATGCGTTTACATTCTTTAATGTTCTAGGCGACGAACTGTTGTATCGTGACGGAGAGATGATTGTGACAAGGCGGAAAGATGGATCGATTGCCGCAGTGCTTTGGAATTTAGTGATGGAAAAAGGAGAAGGATTGACAAAAGAAGTGCAGCTGGTGATTCCAGTTTCATTTTCCGCTGTTTTTATCAAGCGGCAAATCGTCAATGAGCAGTACGGGAACGCGTGGAGAGTTTGGAAACAGATGGGGCGTCCCCGTTTTCCAAGCCGTCAAGCGGTGGAAACGTTGCGTCAAGTGGCGCAGCCTCATGTGATGACGGAGCAGAGACGGGCAACGGACGGTGTGATTCATTTATCTATTGTCCTATCAAAAAACGAGGTGACATTAATCGAGATTGAGCAAGTTCGAGATGAGACAAGCACATATGTCGGCTTAGATGATGGTGAAATAACATCGTATTCTTCATGAAAGATTACCAAAATGGTTTTGGAGGGACGAGATGGACGTAGTCACCATTGGCGAATCGATGGCCGTATTTACACCAACAAGTGTCGGCTTGATGAGACAGGCGACCACCTTTACTATGCGGATTGGCGGAGCGGAATCCAACGTCGCTGTCGGCCTTGCTCGATTAGGCCATCGTGTAGGATGGATCAGCAAGGTCGGAAGCGATGAGTTTGGAAAGGCGATTTTGTCTTTCCTGAAAGGTGAGGGAGTGGATGTCAGCCGGGTAAAAATGGATGCGGAAGCGCCGACCGGCATTTACTTTAAGGAACAAAGACGTCTAAACGATACGCGGGTATATTACTATCGCAAAGGATCAGCGGCGAGCAGGCTGACGCCTGCCGACTTGGATGAGAAATATATCGCGGAGGCAAAGTATTTGCATATTACGGGAATCACTCCGGCGTTAAGCGAGAATTGTCGTGAGATGATCTTTGCCGCCATGGCGATCGCTCGTCGTCACGGGGTGAAAATCGTTTTTGATCCGAATTTGCGGTTGAAACTATGGAATGAAGCGGATCGGGCCAAGGAAGTGATGCTTCACATGGCAGCTGAATCAGATGTGGTTCTGCCCGGAGAAGCTGAGGCATCGTTTTTATTCGGAAAACAATCGGTTGAGGAATGGGGAAGCCGGCTGCTTGGCATGGGCGCTTCGCTCGTTGTCATTAAACTAGGCGCAAATGGGGCGCATTATTTTACGAATGCGCATCATGAGTATGTTCCAGGGTTTCCTGTTGAAAGGGTAATCGACCCTGTCGGTGCTGGGGATGGGTTTGCCGCTGGGCTGCTATCCGGACTGCTTGAAGGACTTCGTTTAACAGAAGCGGTGCAGCGAGCGAATGCAGTCGGCGCGCTTGTGACAATGGTCGAGGGGGATGCTGATGGCATGCCGGAACGCGATGACGTCGAGCGCTTGATAAATCAGCGACGGGAAGATGTTACGCGATAAAGGAGATGAACCTACATGAAGGCAGTCCAAATGATTCGAGAGATTGGCATCATTCCAGTCGTCCGCGGTGCGACGGTTGATACTGTTCTTCCGCTGTCATTGGCTTTGCGGCAGGGAGGCATTCCAATCATGGAAATTACGATGGAAACAGCTGGGGCTTTGGCCGCGTTGGAAAAGGCTGCAAGGGAACTGAAAGATATGTTGATCGGTGCGGGAACGGTGCTGGACGCTGAAACAGCACAGAGGGCGATTTCAGCTGGGGCGCGGTTTATCGTTTCTCCCTTCCTTTCTATTGATGTGATTCAGGCGGCAAAACAAAATCGCGTTGTCAGTATCGCAGGAGGATTGACGCCGACCGAAATTGTGAATGCTTTTCAGCACGGGGCTGATATGGTGAAAGTATTTCCTGCTCATGTGTTTGGGCCAAACTATATTCGAAGCATAAAGGAGCCGCTCCCCACATCCCCTCATCGCAACTGGAGGAATCAATCTGAAAACGGCTGGAGAGTATATAAAAGCGGGAGTGGATGCCATCGGTGTCGGGAACTCGTTAGTGAAGGTTGAAGGGGCATTGGAAAGCGATCAGTGGAAGATTATTGCCGAACGGGCAGCTCAATGGATGTCGATTGTGCACAAGGTGAGGGGAGAGAATGCGGGTGAATGAATCGCTGAGAAATTTGACAGGAAATATGTTCTTTCCTACATTGGAAGAAAACACATGATCATGGATGTACTTTCTCACTGCCATACTAGTATATAAGAAAAAGGGGAATCGCACGGTGATCTTTACTGCCCAACAAAGCCAACAAATTAAAAGTTCTGTCAGGGGTTCAGCGCGCGACCAGTTGTACGAGATGCTAAAGGAAAAGATTTTGCGCCTTGAGTTGGAACCAGGAACAAAAATTTCCGAAAAGGAAATCGCGGAGCAATTGCATATTAGCCGCACCCCGGTGCGGGAAGCATTTCTCAAACTGGCGCAAGAAGAATTGCTTGATATTATTCCGCAAAGCGGAACCATTGTTTCGCGCATCAACTTGGAACATGTGGAGGAAGGGCGCTTTATCCGCGAGGTTGTCGAGAAAGAAGTGGCCGTTTTAGCTTGTACGAAATTGCGTCAAGATCATCTATTTGAAATGGAGAAGAATATTGCGATGCAAGAGTTGTGTGCCGAAAAAGGAAATTTTCTTGAGTTGTTTGAGCTTGATGAAAAGTTCCATCAGCTCATTTACGATGGCTGCCGAATGTCGCGCTCGTGGAAAATGGTGCAAAGTTTAAACAGTCATTTCAATCGTTTGCGTGTACTGAGACTATCATCCGATCTTGATTGGGACATTATTATTTCCCATCACAAGCAAATTTATCGGTTAATTGCGAATAAAGAGGCAGAGAAAGTGCGTCAGGTGATGGAAGAACATTTGCGGCTTGTCGAAATTGAAAAAGACGTACTAAAAAGGCAGTATCCTCATTATTTTGTATAAGTTGTTGGAAGTTTCGCTTTGCGGGAGGGAGACAGTGTGCAGCCGTTCATTCATGAAAATTTTTTGTTGCAAAACAAGCATGCTGAAGTGTTATACCATGACTATGCGAAATCGTTGCCGATTATTGATTATCACTGCCATTTGAGCGCAAAAGAGATTGCGGAAGACCGGCGGTTTCATGATATGACGGAGCTTTGGCTCGAGGGGGATCATTACAAATGGCGGGCGATGCGGGCGCTGGGAGTCGAAGAAAAATATATTACAGGAAACGCTTCCCCTGAGGAAAAGTTTCAAGCATGGGCGAAAACGGTGCCGTATTGCATCGGGAATCCACTCTATCATTGGACGCATTTAGAGTTAAAACGCTATTTTCAAGTGGATGCCCTTCTGAATGAGCGGACGTGGCGTGAAATTTGGAATCATTGCAATGATTTATTGAGACAGGAAGGATTCTCAGCCCGCTCTTTCATGGTCAAATCTAATGTGGAGTGGATTGGGACAACGGACGATCCGCTCGATGATTTAGCTGATCATCAAGCAATTGCCCAAGATCCATCATTTCTAGTAAAGATTGTTCCGTCTTTTCGTCCTGATGCAGTCATTGAAATCAACCGCCCTTCGTTTTTAGACTATGTGGGAAAGCTAGGGGAAGCAGCTGGCCTGCCGATTCATGATTACAATCAGCTGCTGCAAGCCATTGAAAGCCGAGTGCGTTATTTTCACGAGAAAGGATGCCGGATGGCTGATCACGGCTTAGAATCGATGCCGTATTCAGAATGCGGTTGGAAGGAAGCAAACGATATTTTTCAAAAACGAAAAAATGGATTTGTCCTCAGCCGTGAGGAGGAGGAAAAATATAAAACTTTCACTTTATGCTTCTTAGCCCGATTGTACCACTCACTTGGTTGGGTGATGCAGCTGCACATCGGTTCGATTCGAAATACAAATGAAAAGATGTTCCGGCGTCTTGGTCCGAATACAGGATATGATTCGATTCATGACTTTTTCCTTGCCCAGCCGTTAAATGCCTTTCTTAATGAGCTAGAGCGTCGCGATCAACTGCCAAAAACGATTGTGTACACATTAAACCCCGCTTATAACTATATTGTCGCCTCAACGGTCGGCAATTTTCAATCAGAAGGAGTAAAAGGGAAAGTTCAATTTGGCTCAGCTTGGTGGTTCAATGATCATCAAGATGGCATCATCAGACACTTGACGGATCTTGCCAATGTCGGTGTGTTCAGCACGTTTGTCGGAATGTTGACCGATTCAAGGAGTTTTGTGTCTTATGTACGCCACGAGTATTTTCGCAGAATTGTATGCAATTTGATCGGTTCATGGATTGAAAAAGGAGAGGTGCCGCAAGACTATGATTTTTTAGGGAAAATCGTTCAAGATGTATGTTACTTCAACGCGAAACAATACTTTCAAGTCGGCGTGAGTGGGGGATGAGATCAGAATGAAAATGACGTTTCGCTGGTTCGGAAAGGAACATGATACTGTTTCATTAGATCATATTCGGCAAATTCCAGGAGTTGAAGGAATCGTTGGAGCTCTATATCATATTCCAGTCGGTGAAGTATGGACGCTTGATGATATATTGGAACTCAAACGGCAGGTAAATGAAAAAGGATTTCATCTTGAAGTCATTGAGAGCGTCAACGTCCACGAAGATATTAAACTCGGTTTGCCCTCGCGAGATCGATATATTGAAAACTATAAACAGACGATTCGCAACTTGGCGAAAGCAGGAGTGAAAGTGATTTGTTACAACTTTATGCCGATTTTTGACTGGACCCGTTCCGATTTAGCCAAAAGGCGGCCTGATGGATCGACGGTGCTCGCCTATGAGAAACAAAAGATTGAACAAATCGATCCGGAGGAAATGATCCGCCGCATTGAAAGCGGAGCGAACGGGTTTTTGCTTCCGGGATGGGAACCGGAACGTTTGAAAACAATCAAGCCTCTTTTTTCGCTGTATAAAGGGGTAACAGAAGAGGATCTATTTGATCATTTGCGTTACTTTTTGGAACAAATCGTTCCAGTAGCGGAAGAGTGTGGCGTTCGGATGGCTCTCCATCCTGATGATCCGCCCTGGTCGGTGTTCGGATTGCCGCGGATTGCGACCAATAAGGAGAATTTGGATCGAATCGTTCATATGGTCAACAGCCCTGCGAACGGGTTGACATTATGCTCCGGTTCGCTTGGAGCCAATCCGGCCAACGATGTTCCGGACATTTTCCGCCATTTTTTGCGAATGGGACGAGTGCCATTTGCTCATGTACGGAATGTCGAAATTCACGCGAACGGCGATTTTGAGGAAACGTCTCATCGCAGTTGTGACGGTTCGTTGAATATATGCGAGATCATGAAAGCGTTGCATGAAGCTAATTTTCAAGGGTACATTCGACCAGATCACGGCCGAATGATTTGGGGGGAACAAGCTCGTCCTGGTTACGGGTTGTACGATCGGGCGCTTGGCATTATGTACTTGCTGGGCATTTGGGATAGTTTGGAGAATGAAAAAAAGAAGCAGGAAGGTGAGAAGGCATGCTCCCGATCCATCCAAGTTTAAAAGGCAAGGTAGCGGTTGTAACGGGCGGGGGTGGGGTATTATGTAGCTGCATGGCGAAAGAACTGGCCCGCCAAGGAATGAAAGTGGCGATTTTAAACCGAACGCTCGAGAAAGCTGAAAGAATCAAGAATGAAATTGAAGAGCGAGGAGGTGAGGCGCTGGCCATTTCGTGCGATGTTCTGGATGTCGAACGCGTCAAACAGGCGGCAGAAATGGTAGCGGACGTTTACGGGCCGTGCGATGTCCTGATTAATGGGGCAGGCGGAAACCATCCGCAAGGCATTACGACAAAGGAAATACTCGAGTTGCAGGATCTAGAGAATCAAGACATTACAACGTTTTTCGACTTGACGACAGAAGGGTTTTCCTATGTTTTTGATTTAAATATTCTTGGGACGATCATCCCGACGCAGCATTTTCTTAAACAGATGATAGGAAGAGGGGGAACCATCATCAATATTTCCTCGATGAGCGCTCCGCGGCCGATGACGAAAGTGCCGGCGTACAGTGCGGCTAAAGCGGGAATTGAAAACTTCACGAAATGGCTGGCTGTGCATGTCGCTGAGATCGGGGTTCGCGTCAATGCGATTGCCCCGGGATTCTTTTTGACGAAACAAAATGAACATCTTTTGAAACATCCTGACGGATCGTATACAGAGCGGACGAAAAAAATTTTGATGCATACACCGATGCGGCGGCTCGGCAAGCCGGAAGACTTGCTGGGGACGCTGCTTTGGCTTGTGGATGATCAAATGAGCGGATTTGTCACTGGAACGACTGTTCCTGTTGACGGCGGCTTTTTGGCTTATGCCGGAGTTTGAAGGGAGGGTAAACAAAGCCTCCCTCTTTTTTTAACTTATGATATACTGGTAAAAAACAAGAAAAGGTGGATGAATTATGCGCACCGGCTTGCTGGATGGAAAGTTGTATCGGGCTTGTGAATGGATTACAAGACTTGCATATATCAATCTATTATGGTTTGTCTTTACCGTCCTTGGACTTGTCATTCTCGGCATTGCGCCGGCGACGGTGGCGCTGTTTACGATCGTAAGGAAGTGGCTTCTCTTTCACGATCACGATGTTCCAGTACTGAAAACATTCGTTCTCACGTATAAAGATGAATTTTGGCGGGCGAACCGGATTGGGCTTTTGTTGATGGCGGCAGCGTATATTTTCTATATCGATCTTTTATACCTCGCCCACGTGCCAATAGAATGGAGATTTCCGTTTTCTGTTGCTTTGCTGATCATTTTCATTTTTTATACAGTGACGCTTTTATATGTATTTCCGATCTATGTGCATTACGAATTGCGCTTTTGGCAATATATCAAATATGCCTTTCTCATTGGAATGGCCAATCCACTCATGACGCTCGTGATGCTGATGAGTGTTGGGGTCTTGTTCGTCTTATTGATGTATATTCCGGGGCTGATCCCGTTTTTCAGCATCAGTTCGCTCGCCTTGGTGGTGATGAGCGGCGCATTGCGTGTATTTCGCAAAACAGAGGAAAGGCTGGAGGTCAGGAAACAAGGGGGGTGATATGAACACTTTCCCTTAAGAGTAAATATAGAAAAAGGTCCATTATGGCTTAAAAGAAGCTGAAGCGGACTAAGGAGTTGTCAACACAAGCGATCAAAAAGGGCTGGCTTAAAAGGATGTCTGTCCTCTCGATGAAACACCGGATATAGAAGTGAATTCGTTCAATACGGTATATATAGAAAGGGGATGCCTCGTTGCTGTTGAGACATCCTCTTCCTTGCTAGAGACACCGATGTGCTTTTGGCTGTCTATTTGTGGTCGATAATAGCCCAATATGCGGGTTTGACTTTGTAATCCGGTCCAAAAACGAACGGCGCATCTTTTCCTTTCCCTTTTTCCACTTTTGCGTACGGAGCGTTCGGGTCAACCACAACATTCCCGTTGGCGTCATAGTACACATCCGCACGGCTGTCGAGCCACGTATGATTGTCGGCGATGCCCCAGAAGGTGACGTTGCTAATTTTATCGCTCAACTTTTCATACAGTTTGAACAAACGATCATAGCGCGCTGCCTGATCCAAAAACTTTTGTTTTGGAATGGCGTCATACGTCGGGTAAGCGCGCGGCGGCCAACCGTACATGCTCACATCAAGCTCAGTGATTTGGTTGTCTAAACCGAGAGCGGCGAACATGTTAATCGTTTTCTCGATTTCTGCTTCAGAAGGCCAGCCGATTTGGATGTGGGATTGATGGCCGATGCCGTCGATCGGAACACCCTCTTCTTTCAGTTGTTTGACTAAATTGTAAAGAGCGGTTCGCTTCGGTTCGACTTCTGTATTGTAATCATTCATGTAAAGCTTAATGTTGTCTCCGCCATATTTTCTAGCTGCTTGGAATGCCACTTTAATATAATCGATGCCGGCGATTTGATACCATGGAGAATTGCGCAGTTTTCCGTCGTCCCCCACAACCTCATTTACAACGTCCCAGTACTTAATGTCATGTTTGTACCGCTCGACGATCGTTTTAATATGAGTTTCAAGTCGTTTTAACAGCAGTTGTTTATTTTGTTCACGTTTCACTGGATCTGTTTCATTAACCATTGGCTTGCCTTCCTTGTCAAGAAAGAACCATTGAGGTACTTGGCTGTGCCAAACGAGTGTATGGAAACGAATATCCATGCCATTTGCCTTAGCGAACTTCACAATTCGATCCGCTTGTTCAAAATTGAATTTTCCTTCCTCAGGTTGAATGCTGATCGGTTTCATTACGTTCTCGGCAACAATGCTGTTGAAGTGGCGCTTTAGCATTTGTACGTCTTTTTCATTTTGCAGCTGATAAGGTTCAACGGCCGCCCCAATAGTGAATGAATCTTTGTAGCGCTGATCCAATTGCGGGGCGTGCAATGCGCTGATTCGCGGCTTTTTAGCGTACGATGGCTCCGTTTTTGCCAATGCATTCGTCATCCCTAAAGGAAGTAGCAGCATAAACGAGAATCCAACGATCATCGCTTTCCGTGATTGTTTCCACACGATTGGGTCTCCTCCTTACTATTACTATAGTGATTATTCATCGCAAAACGACATGAACAATAGAAAGCGCTTACCACTTCCTTTCTTTGTAGTGGTCAACTTTGCGAGACAGATGCCGGATTGCGCGAGAAGACCGATGGTTGTTGAGAGGTTGACCTGATTTTATTTTAACAACACCAACTTGGTTTATCAATTAAATATACTAAGTTTTTTTATTATTGGCAAAACAGAAGCAGCCATTTTCATGTCCAATCCGCTCTGTTGATCCGCCGCTTCATGCCAAGGAGAAGGAGCGGGATCTACTAGGACGGTTTTTCAGAAAGGAGTCAAGACGGAGGAGGGCTTATTCAGCTACCAACCTTTGAAGGAAGAGGAACATGAACCATGACGTCGATGGGTGTGGAAGGATGAATTCTGGCAAGATAAGGATTGATGTCCTGCCTAGAGTGGGAGGACTCTTGAAAATTTAAAAGATTCTTTATAAAATTAGTTTAAAGGATAAACATACTTAGTGGACTGAAGCGATTGAAGGAATTCAAATTTCAGAAAGGAATAAAGCGATGACTGTTACGGTTCAAACGGTGATGGAACGATTGACAGCCGGTGCAGAGCGCCTTTCCTCTACAGTAGATACGCTTAAATATGGGGATCCGGGCACGGAGGTGAGGGGGATCGCCGTCAGTTTCATGCCTACGTATCGCGTCATTGAGCAAGCTGTCCGAATGGGGGCCAATCTTCTCATTACTCATGAAGGGTTGTTTTATAGTCACGTTGACCATGATGAAACGGTAAAAAACGACCCGGTGTATCAAGAAAAAGTTCGCCTAATCCGTGAATCAGGCATTGCAATTTATCGTTTTCATGACTATTGGCATCGCTACCAGCCTGACGGGATTGTGGATGGTTTAGTCCGTGCTTTGGGGTGGGAGTCGTATGTTTCTAAATACGAACCGACTGCTGCGATTTTGACAATCCCTAGGATGGCGGCTACGGAGATGGTCAGCAAAATAAAGGAAAGACTAGGCATTTCAATTATAAGGATTGCGGGGGATGTCTCGGCCTTTTGTACGCGTGTGGCGCTGCTGGCCGGATATCGTGGCCACGGATCTTTGGCGATTCCGTTGTTTGAAAAAGAGAAGCTTGATGCCATCATTTATGGGGAAGGACCTGAATGGGAAACGCCGGAATACGTTCGAGACGCCGTACAGCAAGGGAGGCAAAACGTATTGGTAGTGTTAGGGCATGCAGAAAGTGAGGAGCCCGGTATGAGATACTTGGCTGAGAAGCTAAGAGCCATGTTTCCGTCCATTCCTGTGTATTTTATCTCGGAAAAACCACTTTTTCATTTCTTGTAATCGTTGAAGGAGGAAAGAAAAATGATACTTTGCAAAGGGCAAAAGCTGTTGTTTATTGGCGACTCGATAACGGACTGCGATCGCGCCAAGCCAGAGGGGGAAGGATTATTCGGCGCGTTAGGTACAGGATATGTATCTTATATTGACGGTCTTTTGCAAGCCGTTTATCCGGAACTTGGGATTCGGGTTGTCAATAAAGGAATCAGCGGCAATACGGTTCGGGATTTGAAAGCAAGATGGCAGGAGGATGTGATTGCCCAAAAGCCGGACTGGGTATCAATCATGATTGGGATTAACGATGTTTGGCGGCAGTACGATTTACCATTCATTAAAGAAAAACATGTGTACGTGGATGAGTACGAAGAAACGCTCCGCAGCCTTGTGATGGAGACGAAGCCGCACGTTACGGGAATCATCCTTATGACCCCGTTTTATATCGAAGGGAATGAGCACGATCCGATGCGCCGGACCATGGACGAGTACGGTCTCGTTGTCAAACAAATTGCCGAAGAGACAAACAGTATATTCGTTGATACCCAGGCTGCTTTTAACGAGGTATTAAAGACTCTTTATCCGGCGGCATTGGCTTGGGATCGCGTTCATCCGTCTGTTGCGGGACATATGATTCTAGCAAGAGCGTTTTTGAAGGCGATTGGCTTTGATTGGGGGAAATGAAATAACACCCAGCTGCTTGAAGGAACAGACATGTTTCTAAAAAAGCAAGGACTATCGTTTGGAAGGAAAAAGGGGGGATCGGGATGCATAAAGTCATGTTAGTCGATGATGAAATGTTTGTGCGGGAAGGCATGAAAACGTTGATTGATTGGGAAGGATGCGGATATCGAATTTGTGGGGAGGCGGATAATGGGGAGCAGGCGCTCCGTGAGGCAGCGAAGTTGCGTCCCGACCTTATCGTGACAGATATTCGGATGCCAGGAATTGATGGGCTTGAATTGATTCAGAGGGTATCCCGAAGCGGACAAACAGGAACGAAGTTTATTGTAGTCAGCGGATACAATGACTTTTTCTACGCGCAGCAATCGATTAAATATGGGGTTTGCGACTTTTTATTAAAACCGATTGATAAAAGAGAGTTTGAACAGTCGTTATCAAGAATAGCGGAAGTATTGAATCAGGAGAAGGAAACGAGAAAGAAGCAGCAAGCTGAGTTTTTGTTTTATGAATGGGTTACAGGAAAAAAGGGGACAAGTCTCAGGGAAATGGGAGATTGGGGAGTCTCTTCATCTATACTTTCGGGTTATGCGATCATCGAGATCAACAGCAAGGCCGATATGGTTCATCTAGCTGCCGATGCCGCCTACAAAACTAAAATTAAGGAGATTTATCATCGCGTTGTCAAACAGCCGATTCATTTCCCAATCTATGAGCACGGAAGGCAGCGATATGGGCTGTTGTTTATTGGGGATGACAAGGAGGAGATATGTCATAATCTATACCGATTCGCTGAGCAATTCGTGAACGTTTCACTTGATGTGACGATTTATGTTAGCGCTTTTTCGTCGCCTGCTGATTGTCTTCAAGAACGGATTCGGGAAGCAGGTGAAGCGTTGCGTTATAAATACGTCAACGACGAGAGAATCGTTTTTTATGAACAGGTAAAAGAAATCACGCTTTCTTATCCTAGCGTTGATGATGGACAATGCCAAACATTGGTGGAGTATATAGAAGAGGCGCGGCTGGAGCAGCTGATGACCGCCATAAAAGATCTGTTCGTCCAGTTTCGTGTTCGCCGCTTGTCCGCTGAGGCTGTGCAGACGTTTATTCTTTATTTCGTACAGAAAGCGCTTCAGCTCGTCAAACGAGCAGGAGCGTGTGAGGAACAACTGACGACTTTGCCCCGAGTGCTAGAATGTCAAGACTATCCTTTCCGTTTGGAAGAATTGAGGAAAAGGGTGATGGATTTTGCGGTGGAATGTTGCTGGGTAGTGGAAGAACAAAGGAAGCCGCTTTCACTATGTGAAATTCATAAAATAAAGAGATATATTGAGGAGCATTATACGGAAAATATCAGCCTAAAAAGCATTGCTAAACAATTTTATATGAACCCCGTTTATTTAGGCCAACTGTTCAAAAAAACATATGGTTTCTATTTTAAAGAGTTTTTGTTGCAGCTGCGCATTGGGCAGGCAAAGAAGCTTCTGCGGACGACGAATTTGCGCATCTATGAAGTGGCGGAGAAAGTAGGATTTGGGAGCGTGGATTACTTTGTTACACAATTCGAAAAAATGGAAGGGCTTACACCTTCGGAATACCGAAAGAAGTCAACACATTCCATATTATAGAAAATGGCTTGAGTCATTCCATCATATGAGGCTAAAAAATAAACTGACTTTTCTTTATTTGTTTGCTGTGTTGATTCCCACTACCGTCACGAACGGATTGTTTTATTATGTGGTGACGAATCAAGTAAGAACACAGAAACTGCACGATGCCTCATTAGTAATAGAACAATTGGCAAAAGATTTTGAGCAAGGAATCGATCAAGTTGTTGGCATTTCCTCTCTGTTATATACGGACAGCCGAATTAACGAAATGCTTGATCGACAGTATACTTCGGATGCGGAGTACGTCCAGCATTATCATGATGTATTTCCTGAATTTAACAAGTATCGTTATATGCATCCTTTCATTCGTTCCATCGTTTTTTTTACCGACAATTCGACTGTTATCTTTTCTGGTTCCGTTCAGCCCATTACTCCTCAGCTCCAACAAGCCGGCTGGTACAGGGACATACGTTCATTTCCTGTCCTAGTCCGCACGGGACGTTCGCTTAGTATTGTCCGAAAGTTGGATTATTTCTCCTTTTATAATAAGACAAACAGGATGGTTCGAATTGAATTAGAACCGATGGCTATCGATCATCTGCTTCGCACTAGGGCGTTTCCTGGAGAGATTTATGTTGTTGATCGTCAAGGAAACATTCAATATTCGACTCGTGTGCAAAACAACGTTCATAATAAGGGGAAGCCACCTGCCCGGACCGAGAAGGGACGCATAGTTATATCCCACCGTTATAAAAAAGCCCATTACCTTCATGGATGGAGCATTGTTGGCGTCGTTTCCGAGGAAAAACTGGTGAACAACACTCGTTATTTCATGGCTTTTATCTTTTCGATCGCTTTTGTGAATTTCGTTGTTCCTACCATCATTCTTTTTCTTGTCTCTAAACCATTGCACGCAAGAATCGTCAATATTTTGAGTTACATGAAAAAGGTGGAGAGGGGGAAATTTGAAACGATCCATTCGGAACTTTATGATGATGAAATCGGGCAATTGGCTAAGGCGTTTAACCGTATGTCATTAACGATCAAGCGGCTCATTCAAGATGTTTATATGGCTAACATCCAAAAGAAAGAAATGGAACTGCAAAAAAAGCAGGCTCAATTAAATGCCTTGCAAAGTCAAATGAATCCTCACTTCCTTTTCAATGTGCTCGAAACGATTCGAATGAGAAGCCTCATGAAACATGAAGATGAAACTGCTGAAATGATCGAACATATGGCAAGAATTTTGCGGAAATCCATTTCATGGGGAAGTGACTGGGTCAAAGTGCGGGAGGAAATGGATATTGTTTCCCGGCTGCTTTCCATCCAGCGCTATCGATTTGGGGATAAGCTTCAGTATAGGATCGATATCGATGAGTCTGTCTTAGAACATACGATTCCGAATATGATCATCCTCCCGTTTGTTGAAAATGCATGTAAACATGGGGTGGAGTCCAAAGCAGGACAAGGAAACATTGATATACAAGTGCGTGCAGAAGGACCATGGTTAACGTTTACGATTCGCGATAACGGTCCGGGCATGAATGAGCAACAGTTGTTGCAGCTCTGGCGTTCTCTCAAAGAAGAGGAGGAGATTACTGAGCATGTAGGAGTTAGAAACGTCTACTATCGCCTTAAAATGTATTACGGTGAGCATTTTACGTTCCAAATGTACAATAACCGTGGATTCGTTGTTTTTTTCTCTCTCCCGATCGATCAGGCTTCGTCAAGCAACTATGTGAAGTAGGTGTCTCGAAAACAAAACGGGGCACCTTTTTGTTCATATGAGGGACACTAGAAAATTTATCCTGTTAAAGAACCGTGTCCATCTGTCATGCTCGTTCGAAAGCGGCTCTTTGCCATCTTTGGCAACGAACTGCCCCTGAGGGTTCAAGGCCCAGAGGATGGATCTTTAGAAAGACGGTGATGAAGGAGCAAGTTGCTTCGCCGTTTTGGCATCGGCTGCTCGTCTCATATCATACGACGTGAGTGAGGGGCTTGCTATTGTTCACCAGCCTTTTCAGGGAAGTATGGCAGCGTTTAGATTTGCCAGGAATTCATTGGTTGCCCTTCTTGTCACCACCACAGCTGCTAGGTGACAACGATGGAACAGGGGAGATCGGAACTTGTTGATTACAACTGCCATCGTTCCATATCTTAACTTTTTTAAATATCGCCTTAAGTTTGTTAGGTTAAGAAAAAAGAACAGCGATGTTACAATGGAAGCGATTACAAAAAAGGGGGGAGAGAAGATGAGTGAAAACACAATTGCACGAAAAAGGGGGAAAAGGATGACAAGGAATGTACTTGTTTCTTTACTGTTAAGTTTGTTGCTTCTTTTAGTAACCGCTTGTAACGAAAAAGCGAACATCGGTAGCGATGAGGGTGAGTCATCTTCAACAAATAACGATGAGAAAGCACCTTTTACTTTTACTTATTTTAATGGAGGCGCCTCATTAAAAAATATTGAAGCAAATCAAACGAGAATAGGAAAAATTTTCGAAGAGCAAACTGGTGTTAATGTAAAAATGGAATATTTAGTAGGTGATCTTAATACGAAAATTGGTACGATGATTGCTAGTGGACAGTATCCTGATACGTTAGTACCTGATGCGGCTATTGATAAATTGATTGATGCTAAAGCGTTTATTCCGTTAAACGATCTTATTGAAAAACATGCTCCAAATTTAAAAAAATTATATGAACCATATTTGGAACAAATGAAGACAGAAGATGGAAACATATATATATTACCTTTTGGCGTCAACCACGGATACGTTCCAAATCCTGATATTGACCAAGGGGCGTTTTGGATTCAAAGACGTGTATTAAAAGAGTTTGGGTATCCAAAAATTAAAACGTTGGATGAGTATTTCGACTTAATTGAGAAATATAAAGAAAAGTATCCGCAGACAAATGGAAAGCCTACCATTGGCTTTACTGCACTCACTTATGACTGGAGATTTTTCGCTATTTCCAATCCGCCAGCACATTTAGCTGGTTACCCGAACGATGGGGAAGTTATCGTTGATATGCAAACGCACGAGGCTAAAGTGTATGGAAATGGAGAGTATACGAAACGCTGGTTGAAAAAATTAAATGAGATTAATGCAAAAGGTTTATTTGATAAAGAATCATTTGTTTCTAACTATGACGAATATTTAGCAAAAATTGCTTCTGGAAGAGTGCTAGGCTTTTTCGATTATGGTTGGCAGGTAGGGCAGGCATTAGATTCTCTTAAGCGATCAGGAGATGACGATTTACGTTATATGCCGCTTCCGATTGTGTTTGATAAAAATATTAAAGATCAATATATAGATCCTCCGTCCAATGTGTTTAATCGTGGACTCGGTATTACGGTTAGTGCGAAGGATCCGGTTCGCATTATCAAATACTTAGATAATATGGCTAAAGAGGAAAATCAAAAATTAATGATGTGGGGAATTAAAGGGGAAACGTATGAAGTAGATGAGAAAGGGCGTTTCTATCGAACACCGGAGCAAATCAAGAAGACGTCCGATGAACAGTTCCGTGAACAGTTTGGATTTCCTTATTTCGAGTGGCACTGGCCACGTGGAAACGGGCTGTTCTCGGATGGAAATGCGTGGGAGCCGCGCCGGCAGCCGGAAGTTGCCCAAGCTAGCTATACAGAAGGGGATAAGAAAATCTTAGCGGCCTATGGGGCAAAAGTATTTTCTGATTTATTTGCCAAACCGGATGAGCGGCCTTGGTATCCGGCGTGGGGTGCGCCCATCAAACAAGGTTCTCCGGCTCAAATTTATCAGCAAAAGAAACAAGATTTACAGAGAAAGTATTTCCCAAAATTGGTGCTTGATCCGCCAAGCAAGTTCGAGAAAAACTGGAAAGAATATGTGAAGGAATACAATAAATTGGATATTAAAGCATTTGAAGATGAAATCACAAAATATGTAAAAATGAAAGTTGAACAAAGTAAGAAATGAGAGAAAAGTGGATCCGTCTGGGCCGGTCGGCTGTGAATATATAGTTGGCCGTGCCCTTCTTTTCTGAAAAAGGAGGAAAATATACCCATCCGTGACCGCGAAGCGCACCCTAGGTCTGTAAGATATCCACAAAACTGAAAAAGGATGTAAGGGATTTTGTCGAAAAATATTTTTTGGACACCCCTGAGAGGCCGCAAAGCCTTTATACATCAACATTTCTAGAGGGAGGAAGGAAAAGTGGAGATTGAAAAGCATATAAAAACTATCACACCGGCCCCCGCTGCAGTGGAATCCCACTTATCTAAACGGAAAAACATCTGGAAAAAAATAGTGCAGCAAAAAACATTGATTTTGATGAGCTTTCCGTTTTTGATTTGGTTATTTATTTTTAAATATTTGCCGCTGTGGGGGTGGACCATCGCTTTCCAAGATTATCGCCCCGGCTTGCCGTTCAGTGAACAAGAATGGGTCGGATGGAAGCACTTTCGTTTTCTTTTTCAAGATGAGGCCTTTTTTCGAGTGTTGCGGAATACGTTAGCGATGAGCATCATCAACCTCGTTCTCGGATTTGTGACGGCTATTACGTTAGCGATTTTATTAAATGAGTTGCGCAATGGAAAATTTAAGCGAATTGTTCAAACGATTAGCTATATGCCGCACTTTTTATCGTGGGTCGTTGCGGCGAGCATCATTTCCTACGCTTTGTCATTAGAAAATGGCATTGTCAACATTGTTTTGCAAAAATTGCATGTTATTGACGAACCGATTTTATGGCTAGGGGTTGGAGAGTATTTCTGGGGAATCATTGGCGCCTCAGAAGTGTGGAAAAACCTAGGGTGGAACACCATTATTTATTTAGCGGCGATCGCCATGATTGATCCAGAACAGTATGAGGCGGCGGAAATCGACGGAGCTTCTCGCCTGCAACGCATTTTTTATATTACACTTCCTTCTTTAAAGCCTACGATTGTCATTTTGTTGATTATGAATTTAGGGAATATTTTGGAGACCGGGTTTGAACCCCAATATTTGTTAGGGAATCCGATGAACCTCGATTATTCGGAAAACCTTGACATTTTTGTGCTGAAGTATGGCATCGCCATGGGGAATTTTGCTTTAGCTACCGCTGCTGGGATTTTTAAAACCGTTGTCAGTTTTATCTTTCTGTTTAGCGCAAATTATATTGCTAAACGTTTGGGGCAGGCTAGATTGTTTTAAGAAGACGATTTCGTTAGGGGGAAAGGAGATTGAAGCAGATAGTGAAAAGATGGAGGATGCGTTATACGTCATGGGGAGATATGGTTTTTGATGTTTGCAACTATAGCTTGATGCTCGTTCTTTGTGTCGTTATGCTTTATCCGATGTTGAATACGTTGGCCATTTCTTTAAACGATGCCAATGACGCGATTCGTGGGGGGATTTATCTTTGGCCTCGGGAGTTTACACTTTACAACTACGAATATGTGTTAAAGGAAAATACGCTGCTTAATGCGTTACTCATTTCGGTTTTAAGAACCGTCTTAGGCACCGCCATTTCTGTTTTCTGTACAGCGATGGTGGCTTATGTCATCAGCCGGCCGGAATTTGTTTTTCGTAAGTTTGTCACGATTGCTTTTATCTTGACCATGTATTTTAATGGGGGGTTAATTCCTACCTATTTGCTGATGAGGGATCTCCACTTAATTGGAACGTTTTGGGTATATATTATCCCAGGCATCATTGGGGTCTTTAATTTGATTGTGATTCGTTCGTTTATTGAAGGTCTGCCGAACAGTCTGATCGAATCGGCACGGATTGACGGAGCAGGGGAATTTCGGATATTTCTTCAGATTGTATTGCCCCTTTCCTTGCCTGTGTTGGCTACAGTTTCCTTGTTTGTGGCCGTGTATCAATGGAACTCTTGGTTCGATGTTTTTCTCTATAATTCTTCCAACCCCAATTTAAGCACCTTGCAATATGAATTAATGAAGATTTTGCAAAACACGAATGCAACGATGTCTGGAAAAACAGCGGCTGATGCATTTGCGAATGCTCATGCGGATGCTAATACTGTCACTCCATCATCCATTCGGGCCACAATGACCATTATCGCCAGTGTTCCGATCATCCTTGTCTATCCGTTTTTACAAAAATACTTTATTAAAGGATTGACACTGGGAGGAGTGAAGGGGGAATAAATCTAATCAGTCAATGTTTCGGCTAGAAGGGAGATGAAAAACAACAGATTCGCTCGACTTGTTGGAAATCAAAAGGAATAAATGGATGGTGTAACAAGGTTTTTCCATTTCGGAAACCATGCTGGACAGCCGTATTTTCCCTTAAATCACCGGTTTCCTAGAAGGCCGCGGAACACAGCGCTAGTTCGCTGAACAGCGGGATTCGCCAAAACGTCGATTCTTCGTTTAGGCTGAAAATGGCTGTTGCTAGACATGTGATGTTCACAAGCGGAAAGCGGTACCAGGTTCTCTCATTGAAAGCAGAAAGGCAGGAAAAGAGAGGGGAGAGAAAGTGTTGAAAATCAAAAACCCCATTTTAACCGGCTTCCATCCCGATCCATCCATTTGCCGGGCGGGAGATGACTATTACATTGCCGTTTCGACGTTCGAATGGTTCCCGGGGGTGAGAATTTATCATTCGAAAGATTTAAAGAATTGGCGTTTGGTGGCGCGGCCATTGAATCGGTTAAGCCAATTGAATATGATCGGAAACCCGGATTCCGGGGGCGTTTGGGCGCCGCATTTGTCGTACAGTGATGGGAAGTTTTGGCTCATTTATACGGATGTGAAAGTTGTCGAAGGCCAGTGGAAGGATGGTCATAACTATCTTGTGACGTGCGACACGATCGATGGAGCGTGGTCGGACCCGATTTATTTAAACAGCTCTGGATTTGATCCATCTCTTTTTCATGATGAGGATGGAAGAAAATACTTGGTGAATATGTATTGGGATCACCGCGTCGGCCATCATCCGTTTTACGGGATTGTGCTTCAAGAATACAGTGTGGAACAGAAAAAATTGGTTGGTGAGCCGAAAATTATTTTCAAAGGAACGGACTTAAGAATTACAGAAGGGCCGCATTTGTATAAAATCAATGGTTATTATTATTTATTGACGGCGGAAGGGGGAACGCGATACAACCATGCGGCGACGATTGCCCGGTCGCGCTCTCTCTATGGCCCGTATGAGGTGCATCCCGACAATCCGCTGATTACGTCTTGGCCTTACCCGCGCAATCCGTTGCAAAAGGCTGGCCATGCGTCGATTGTCCATACTTATACGGACGAATGGTTTCTTGTTCATTTAACTGGTCGGCCGCTGCCAAGGGAAGGACAGCCGTTGCTGGAACACCGCGGCTATTGCCCGCTCGGACGTGAAACGGCGATTCAACGGCTTGAATGGAGAGACGGTTGGCCTTATGTCGTGGGAGGAAATCAACCTTCGTTGGAAATCGATGGCCCGAACGTTGAGGAAGTTCCGTGGGAAAAAGACTACGATGAAAAAGATGATTTTGATGGTGATACATTAAACCACCATTTTCAAACATTACGAATTCCTTTAGGGGAAGACATCGCTACCTTAAAGGCTCGTCCGGGACATTTGCGGCTGTACGGAAGAGAGTCGCTTACTTCCCGGTTTACACAGGCGTTTGTCGCCAGACGATGGCAGCATTTTTACTTCATTGCCGAGACGAAAGTGTCCTTTCGCCCCACAACCTTTCAGCAATCGGCTGGTCTAGTAAACTATTACAATACGCAAAACTGGACGACGCTTCAAATCACATGGCATGAGGAAAAAGGACGGATTCTTGAATTGATGTCATGCGATCATCTCGTGGTTGATCAACCGTTGCGGGGACGGGAGATTGTCGTTCCTGATGACATCGAGTATGTGTATTTACGGGTAACCGTGCAAGCGACAACGTACAAATACTCTTATTCTTTCGATGGAATGAATTGGATTGATCTTCCTGTCACGTTTGAATCATATAAACTGTCGGATGACTATATCAAAAGCCGGGCTGCGTTTACCGGAGCGTTTGTGGGCATGCATTGTCGGGACGGTTCGGGGCAAAACAACTATGCGGATTTTGACTATTTTTTGTACAAAGAATTATAGAATACTTTGTTTATATGATAGACAAACAATCATGAAAGCGTTATAATAAAACTGAAACAAATCATTCTCGCTTATTTAAGGAGGACTTGAAATGGCGTACTTCCCGAATATCGGCACCATTCCATATGAAGGACCGGAGTCGCGCAATCCGTTGGCGTTTAAGTTTTATAATCCGGAAGAAAAAGTCGGCGACAAAACAATGGAGGAGCATTTGCGCTTTTCGGTCGCCTATTGGCATACGTTCACGGGGGATGGATCGGATCCGTTTGGCGTCGGCAATATGATTCGCCCGTGGGACAAATACAGCGGGATGGATTTGGCGAAGGCGCGCGTCGAGGCGGCGTTTGAGCTGTTTGAAAAGCTGAACGTTCCGTTTTTCTGCTTCCATGACGTCGACATTGCGCCAGAAGGGGAAACGCTCAGCGAGACGTATAAAAACTTGGATGAAATCGTTGATATGATTGAAGAGTACATGAAAACAAGCAAAACGAAGCTGCTGTGGAATACGGCGAACTTGTTCAGCCATCCACGCTTCGTTCACGGGGCGGCAACGTCATGCAATGCCGATGTATTCGCCTATGCGGCGGCGAAAGTGAAAAAAGGGCTCGAGATCGCCAAACGGCTCGGAGCGGAAAACTACGTGTTTTGGGGCGGCCGGGAAGGTTATGAGACGCTCTTGAATACGGACATGAAGCTGGAGCTTGACAACTTAGCCCGCTTCTTGCACATGGCGGTCGACTATGCGAAAGAAATCGGCTTTGACGGCCAGTTTTTGATCGAGCCGAAGCCGAAAGAGCCGACGAAGCATCAATACGATTTTGATGTGGCGACGGCGTTGGCGTTCTTGCAAACGTACGGGCTGAAAGATCATTTCAAATTCAATATTGAAGCGAACCATGCGACATTGGCCGGGCATACGTTTGAACATGAACTGCGCGTCGCCCGCATTCACGGCATGTTGGGCTCGGTCGATGCCAACCAAGGCGATACGCTGCTCGGCTGGGATACGGACGAATTCCCGACCGACTTGTATGCGACGACCTTGGCGATGTACGAAATTTTGCAAAACGGCGGCCTTGGGCGCGGCGGCTTGAACTTTGACGCGAAAGTGCGGAGAGGTTCGTTTGAACCGGAAGACTTGTTCTACGCCCATATCGCCGGGATGGACAGCTTTGCGATCGGCTTAAAAGTCGCGCATCGATTGTTGGAAGACCGCGTGTTTGAACAGTTCATCGAAGAGCGGTACAAAAGCTATACGGAAGGCATTGGCCGCGAAATTGTCGAAGGGACGGCGGACTTCAAAAAGCTTGAGGAGTATGCCTTGCAACTCGGCGAAATTCGCAATACGTCCGGCCGCTTAGAGCGGCTGAAAACGCTGCTCAATCAATATTTGTTGGAAGTCAGCGTGCCGAGCGTATCCCGTTCGTGAAAGAGGGATGAGGATGGAATACGTCATTGGCGTCGATTTAGGAACGAGTGCCGTCAAAGTGCTGCTTGTCGACCGACACGGTGAGGTGAGAGGGGAATGGACCGAGTCCTATCCCCTTTACCAGCCGCATTCCGGTTATAGCGAGCAGCGCCCCGATGATTGGGTGGAAAAAACGATCGTCGCACTGCGCCGCGTCTGGGAGACGGCGGGCGTTTCCCCCGAGTCGATCGCGGGGATTAGTTTTTCCGGACAGATGCATGGGCTGGTGTTGCTTGACGGCGACGGGAATGTCGTGCGCAACGCGATTTTGTGGAATGATACGCGAACGACGGAAGAGTGTCGGGAAATTGAAGAAAAGGTCGGCCGCGACCAGCTGCTTTCCATTGCCAAAAATGAGGCGCTGGAAGGGTTTACGCTGCCGAAACTGCTGTGGGTGAAAAACCATGAACCCCACCTTTACGAGCAGGCGCGGGTGTTTTTGTTGCCGAAAGATTATGTCCGCTTCCGCTTGACCGGGCACATGGCGATGGATGTATCGGATGCGGCGGGGACGCTGCTGTTGGATATCAAAACGAAAACGTGGAGCGAGGCGATTGCCCGGGCGGTCGGCGTCGATCTTTCGCTTTGTCCGCCGCTTGTTGAAGCGACGGCGTTCGTCGGGACGCTGCGCCCGGAGATTGCCGAGCAGACCGGGCTGCCGTCATCGGTGAAAGTGTTCGCCGGTGGGGCCGACAATGCGTGCGGTGCGGTTGGCGCGGGCATTTTGGCAGAAGGGCGCATGATGTCAAGCATCGGCACGTCAGGCGTCGTGCTTGCCTATGAACAAAGCGGGGAAAAAGACTTCGCTGGACGCGTGCACTACTTCAACCATGCTGAACCGGATGCCTACTATATCATGGGCGTGACGCTGGCGGCGGGCTACAGCTTTGACTGGTGGAAGCGGACGTTTGCGGAAGACGTGCCGTTTGCCGAGATCGTCCAGCGCGCTGCCGAGTCGCCGATCGGTGCGAACGGGTTGTTGTTTACGCCGTATTTGGTCGGCGAGCGGACGCCTTATGCGGACGCCGATATTCGCGGGTCGTTTATCGGCATCGACTCGCGGCAGACGAAATGGGATTTCGCCCGCGCGGTCATGGAAGGGATTACGTTCTCGCTCAACGAGTCGGTGGAGATCATCAAAGCGAGCGGCAAAACGATCGACTCGGTCGTCTCGATCGGCGGCGGGGCGAAAAGCGCCGAGTGGTTGCAAATCCAAGCCGATATTTTCGGCCTGCCGGTGGAGAAGTTGAAAAGCGAACAAGGGCCGGGGCTCGGCGCCGCGATGATCGCGGCCTGCGGCGTCGGCTGGTTCGATTCGCTCAAGCAATGCGCGGATGCGTTCAAACAAGTCGAATCCGTCGTCGAACCGCGGCCGGATGCGGCGGCGAAATACAAAGAGCTGTTTGCGATTTATCGCGATGTATATCCGCGTACGAAAGAACTGGCGAAACGGTTAAAGGTGTTTCGGCCGTGACGATAAACTCCCTAAACCAGTGGATGGTTTGGGGAGTTTTTTGTTTGATCAAGCAATAAGGCAGGATGACCCGCCACGTTTGTCGAAAGGAGAACTTGAAAGGTGGAGATGAAACATGGACATTCGAAAAGAATTCGAACATCTTCAATATTTCTTTGACTCGTATTACAATCAGACGTTTTACAATGCTCAATTAGAAGAACAGTTTTTGCGATTTCTAGCGGATGAACCGGAGTGGGTGGTTCGTGCCTTGAAGTTGGAAGTAGAGAAACTCGAACGCATCCATCATCGCAGCGATACGGAGACATGGGCAAAAATCGAAGAACTTGTCCATGAAAACAGCATGCGCTATTTTTCGTTTGAGGATGGCAAAACGTTTATCAAAGTGGCCAGCCGTTTGTTAAAGGATATTGAGTAAAGGGACAAATCATGAACAAACAGCCTGTTTATTGGACGTCAGGTGACAGCGATTAGGCATGGATCGTATTGTTCGCTTTATGTTTCGATCGATTGATTGAACAACGGATAACACCTGTTCTTACCATATGTATGTGAGATGTTGAAAACGCGCCGCGTTGGCCGGACAGCTGTCGTTCATGGAGCGTGCAAAAGACATAGTCGGCGTAAAGATTGATTCGACAAAGGGGGAGGAAATCCGAGCACGAAGCGCGAAAAAATAGGAGAGGGGCAAAACGGTTTTAGCTGAAAGAAGGGAGATACGTATGTTCTCTACACTTCCCATCCCGATCATCCAAGCCCCGATGGCTGGCGGAGTGTCGACGCCTAAACTGGCGGCGGCGGTGTCGAACGCCGGAGGGCTTGGTTTTTTGGCCGGCGGGTACAAGACAGCGGAGGCCATGAGGAAGGAAATTCACAAGCTGCGGACGTTGACGGACCGGCCGTTTGGGGTGAATGTGTTTGTGCCGGGGGATAAAACAGTGGATGAAAAGGCGCTCGAACGCTACCGCGCCGTGCTCGAATCCGAGGCGGAGCGGCTTGGGGCGTCAGTCGGCGAGCCGAAATGGGAGGACGACGACTGGGAGGCGAAGTTTGATGTGCTTCTTGAGGAGCGGGTGCCGGTCGTCAGCTTTACGTTCGGCTGCCCGGACAAGGAAGTGATCGCCGCCTTGCAAAAGGCCGGGTCGTTTGTCATGGTGACGGTGACATCAAAGGAAGTGATCGCCGCCTTGCAAAAGGCCGGGTCGTTTGTCATGGTGACGGTGACATCAAGGGAAGAAGCCTGCATGGCTGCTGAAGCCGGGGCGAATGCGCTTTGTGTGCAAGGGGAGGAAGCGGGAGGGCATCGGGCTTCGTTTGGCAACGATCCGAAAAAGGATGGGGCGCTCGAGTTGTTTCCGCTGCTGGCCCAAGTGCGGACGGCGGTTCGGATTCCGCTTGTGGCGGCGGGCGGGATCATGGATGGGCGCGGCATCGCGGCGGCGCTCAAAGCCGGGGCGAGCGTGGTGCAGCTCGGGACGGCGTTTTTGCGCTGCCCGGAAAGCGGGGCGCACCCGCTTCATAAACAGGCGCTTGCCGATCCGCGGTTTGTGGAGACGGCCGTGACGAGGGCGTTTACCGGCCGGCCGGCGCGCGGGCTTGTGAACCGGTTTATGGCGGAGTATCGCGCCTTGGCGCCGGCGGCGTATCCGCATGTGCACCATATGACGAAGCCGCTGCGCGCCGCATCCGCCAAGGCGGGCGACCCGGAGGGAATGTCGCTTTGGGCCGGGACGGGATATCGGCTGGCGCGGGAGCTTCCGGCCGCGGAGCTTGTCGAAGAGCTGAAGCGGGAGCTGGAGGAAGCTTGGCGGAAATGAGTGAAACGTCCGCGCTTGTCGGTTACGGCCGCGGACGTTTCGCTATTCCCCAACGCTGCAATTTTTTCACTAATGTCGAATGATCGATGCCGAGCTGTTCAGCCGCTTTGCGGAGCGATGGGGCAGCTTCGAGCGTTTCGAACACGAGCTGTTTTTCGTACTGTTCCACTTTTTCTTTCAGCGTCGATGCTGACGGTGACTCCATTTGACGGCGGATGTGGGACGGCAAGTCATCGGGTTCGATGCATCGGGACGGAACGGAGACGACTAAATTTTCCATTAGGTTTTTTAATTCGCGGACATTGCCGGGCCAATGGTATCGCTCCAGTACCGCTTTGGCTGCTGGCGACAGCTTCTTTGGAATGCGGTATTGTTCGCAGAAAAAGCTGAAATAATGGTCAAGGAGCGGCTCGATGTCCTGCGGGCGCTCGGACAGCGGTGGAACGTACAGTTCAACGACGTGAAGCCGGTAGTACAAGTCGGCGCGAAACAGGCCGGCTTCCATTTGCTTTTGAAGGTCTTGGTTGGTGGCGGCAATGACGCGGACATCGAGCGCTTTCGCTTTACGGCCGCCGATGCGCTGTATTCTTTTTTCCTGAAGAACGCGCAACAGCTTCACTTGCAAGGAAAGCGGCATTTCTCCAATTTCATCAAGCAAAATCGTGCCGCCATCGGCAAGTTCAAACAAACCGATTTTGCCGCCGGCTTGGGCGCCGGTGAACGCCCCTTTTTCATAGCCGAACAGCTCTGACTCAAGCAACGATTCAGGAATCGCCGCGCAGTTGACTTTAATGAAGGGAGCGTCTTTGCGTGGGCTGAGATAATGGATCAAATTAGCGATCACTTCTTTGCCGACGCCGGACGGGCCGGTCAATAACACCGTTGTTGGGTAGGCTGCGATTTGCATTACTTTGTCGATGAGTGTTTTCATGGCCGGGCTGCGGCAAATCATGGCCTCCTCACGGTTGTCGACGGAGAACGTATAACGATGCTGGTTGAGCTGTGAAAAACTTTTGGCTTTTTCCAACTCAAGCTTCAGCTTGTTCAGTTCCGAGATGTCGCGGACGCTCGTGACCACCATCTCGATGTCTCCTTGTTCGTTGAATACTGGATTTCCAGTGACGATGACATCTTTTTTTCCGCCAATGGTCTGCAACATGGAAATACGTTGCTTTTGCTTTAAAACGAGCAAAGATACGGATTGATCGAAATAGCCTTCACGAACGAGTTCCTCCATATGCCGGCCAATCAGCTCCTCACGCCGAAATCCAGTGATTTGTTCATAAGCGGAGTTGACCATAAGCGTTATGCCGTTGCCGTCAACGACATAGATGCCATCTGTTGAGAATTCGATAATTGTTTCCATTTGTTTGGAAAGTTGACGGTAATGTTCGATTTCATTGAAATCTTGCAAAACAGCAACTGCACCGGCTAATTCACCGTTTTCATAAAAAGGAGTGCGATTGACAAGAAAGGTGCGTCCGTGAATGATCGCTTCTGTCCCGATCATTCGTTCCCCTGTTTTGGCTACATGTGGGAGCTTTGTTTCGGGCAACAGGGCAAAGATGTCTTTGCCTTTCCACTCTTCTCCTTCGAGGTGAAGCAGTTGTTTTGCTGCGTCATTGAGAAAGACAATCTGGTTATATCGATCAATGACGATGACGCCGTTATGAAACGAGGAAAGAAGAGATTGCATCCATTCCTGATTCATCGTGGTATTCAATAAGAATCCCCCTTTTTTTCGATTGGTGAAAATAATCACCGACTGGTGAAAACGGTAACAATATGCTTATTTCAACAGAGTTGTCATCTTTTCCTTCTCTGCAATGGTGATTTTTTTCGTTGAAATATGAATGTAGGGTCATAAAACATTTGAGTCGACTGCTTTTTGGTTATGTTCTTTTTATTAGACATGCCTTAGCTCGTTTTTCGGATGAAAGACTGCCAAATGGCCGATGGTGTCCGCGTTCCACCAGTCCTGTGGAGGGAGAGAGAAGGATTGTTATAACTTGTGTATGTCGTCAGCTATGGGGGTTGGCATACTGCTTGCGTAAATGAAAAAACAGGGGAAGGTGACAAGACCCCCTAATCAAATAATGATAGAGGAGGAAAAGATGATGACAAACATAGTTAAACCTCGCCCAAAGTTGTATGTCATGGATAATGGACGAATGAGGATGGACAAGAACTGGATGATTGCGATGCACAATCCGGCGACGATTCACAATCCGAATGCACAGACGGAGTTTGTGGAGTTTCCTATTTATACGGTTCTTATTGATCATCCGGAAGGAAAAATTTTGTTCGATACAGCCTGTAACCCGAATTCTATGGGTCCTCAAGGTAGATGGGCGGAAGCGACCCAGCAAATGTTCCCATGGAATGCCAGTGAAGAATGTTATTTGCACAATCGGTTAGAACAGTTAAGAGTCCGTCCAGAGGATATTCGTTATGTTGTTGCTTCTCATTTGCATTTAGACCATGCTGGATGTTTGGAAATGTTTACGAATGCGACGATTGTTGTCCATGAAGACGAGTTTAACGGTGCATTGCAATGTTATGCGAGAAACCAAAAAGAAGGAGCTTATATTTGGGCTGATATCGATGCATGGATTAAAAACAACTTGCAGTGGCGGACAGTAAAACGGCATGAGGATCAGATTTTGCTGGCAGAAGGGGTAAGAGTGTTAAACTTTGGAAGTGGTCATGCTTGGGGAATGTTGGGCCTTCATGTTGAACTGGCGGAAACGGGGAAAATAATCCTTGCCTCCGACGCGATTTACACAGCGGAAAATTATGGTCCTCCTGTTAAGCCGCCCGGTATTATTTACGATTCGCTCGGCTATGTGAATACCGTCGAACGAATTCGCCGCATTGCTCAAGAAACTAATTCTGAAATTTGGTTTGGTCATGATGCAGAACAATTTAGCCAATTTCGCAAATCCACAGAAGGATACTACGAATGAAAGAAAGGGGCAGTATTGATGACCGCATCCCGCATCGTCTTTCCGCCGCTCAGCTATGTCGGCTGGGGGCGCTTGGCCAGTTAGTTCCAGAAGTAAAAAGGCTTGGGGCAAAACACGTGTTGGTGATCACCGATCCAGCGCTTGAAAAACTCGGTCTCGTCGAGCAAGTGGCATCTCCGCTCCGGCAAGCAGGGTGCAGCGTGCATGTATATACGGATGTTGTGCCGGAGCCGCCGCTTGAAACGGGGGAGAAGGCGGTGGCGTTTGTCCGCGACGGAGAGTTTGACCTTGTCATCGGCGTCGGCGGCGGCAGCGCGATGGATTTGGCGAAACTGGCCGCTGTTTTGGCCGTGCATGAAGGTTCGGTCGCCGATTATTTAAACTTGACGGGAACGAGAACACTTGAGAAAAAAGGATTGCCGAAAATATTGATTCCGACGACATCAGGCACCGGGTCGGAGGTGACGAACATCTCCGTATTGTCCTTAGAAACGACGAAAGACGTCGTGACGCATGACTATTTGTTGGCCGATGTGGCGATCGTCGACCCGCAACTCACTGTTTCTGTCCCGCCGCGGGTGACGGCGGCGACTGGGATCGATGCGCTCACCCATGCGGTCGAGGCGTACGTGTCGGTCAATGCGAGCCCGACGTCGGACGGCTTGGCGCTTCAGGCGATGCGCCTCATTGCCCGCTCATTGCGCAAGGCGGTGGAACATGGAGCGGACCAACAGGCGCGCATCGATATGGCGAACGGCAGCTACCTGGCTGGGTTGGCGTTTTTCAACGCCGGGGTGGCGGGCGTGCATGCGCTCGCGTATCCGCTCGGCGGGCAGTTTCATATCGCCCATGGTGAATCGAACGCCGTGCTCTTGCCGTATGTGATGGGCTACATTCGCCAAAGCTGCACGAAACGAATGGCGGACATGTTAAACGCCCTTGGCGGCAACTCAAGCTTTTTATCAGAGGAGGAGGCGTCGCGCCGCTGCGTCGAGGAGCTTGAGCGCCTCGTCACCGATGTCGGCATCCCGAAGACGCTCGGCGGTTTTAGCATTCCGGAAAGCGCGTTAGAAAGTCTGACGAAAGACGCCGTCCAGCAAAAACGGCTGCTCGCCCGCAGCCCGATGCCGCTTTCGGAAGCCGACATCCGCGCGATTTATCAAGCAGCGTTTACAGGGACAATCGTCGAACCGGATAAAGGGTGAGGAGAAACAAACAGGGGCTGGTTCAGGCTCCTGTTTTTTCTTTGGCTGTTGGAAATAGGGTCTCACTTCTCAAGTTGGATCCCCCTTCCGCTCAAGGGGCGACGTTTTTCATGTTTTCTTGATGGTGAAGCAGGAATTTCCACATCGTGGAGCGAACACATATACATCAGCCGCCGAAATTCGACAAAAGACGATTCCAGTTCTTGTGGAGGAGGGGCGTTCATGTTTACGACTGTCATTACGCCGCGCGTGTCGGAGACGGACGGCGTCGGCCATATTAACAATACGACCGTGCCCGTTTGGTTTGAAGCGGGGCGGCATGAAATTTTCAAGCTGTTTACGCCTGACTTGTCATTCAAACGTTGGCGGATGGTGATCATCCGCATGGAGGTTGACTACGTCAACCAAATGTATTATGGGCAAGATGTGACCGTGTATACCGGCATTGAACGCATCGGCAACACAAGCCTCACGATTTATGAAGAAATCCACCAAAACGGTGTGGTGTGCGCCAAAGGGCGGGCGGTGTATGTCAATTTCAATTTTGACACCGGGCGGCCCGAGCCGATTCCGGATGACATTCGGGCGAAATTGCGCGAACATGTATGGCAGCCAGGCGAGTAGACGAAAGGGGGTGAGTGCGTGAAGGAGCATCATCTTTGGGAACAAGTGAAAACGAAGCTTGCGCAAAAGCTGTCCGGACCGTCGTTTGACACGTGGTTTGCCTCGACGTCGGCGACGGTGGATGACGATTGGCTCATCATCGAATGCCTCAACGACATTCAATGTGAATGGCTGCAAACAAGATACGGCGAACTCATCAGTGAAACCGTCCGCGAAGTGTTCGGCCGCGAGATGCGCATCTTCGTCTCTGTCCACGGCGAGCGGCAGAAAATCGAAGAACGGCTCGAACAGCGATACGGCGCTCCGATGACCTTCCGTCAATACATCACCCGCCTTGAGCGGCAGATGGAGGAGCTGGAGCGGCGCATTGACCACTACGCGCGCATCATCGATGAACTGTTGGAATCCCGTCCGATTCACTGATCATCCCCCTAATGAAGCACCCTCCAAACAAGAAGCGGCCTCCGCTCCATCAGGCGGAAGGCCGCTTTTTTATGTTATAAAAAGTTACATATTTCCAACAAATACGTATATTACTCTGATGAGACGGATGAACGTTATCCGCTTTATTTAACGACCGGACGGGTGCTTGCTCATTATTTGAGCGGAACGCAAACGCGGCGGAGCCCGGCGCTTTCGGCGCGGCAGCCGGAGGCGACCGTCGAGATCCACCCGAGGACGGCCAAACGATACGGGATCGGCCCAGGGATGCTTGTGCGCATTGAAACGCGGCGCGGTGCGGCGGTCGTCCGCAGCCGTTACAATGATCAAATTCGCGAGGATACCATTTTTGTCCCGTTCCACTGGAGCGGCCTCGGGCAAATCAACAACGTTACGTCCGATGAGCTCGATCCGCATTGTCGGATGCCGGCGTTTAAGCGGTGCGCAGCTCGGGTGCGGCCGGTGGTCGATTTAGGGAGAAATTGACTTGTGTGGTTCATTTCGCCGGAAAAAGCGCTCTCTTTTCCGTCCGCGGCGGGGAATCATCCCCAGCGAGGCGTGCGGACCGAGACGCGCCATAAGAAAAAAACTTCCCGGCAATACGACGGGAAGTAGGTGGAGAAATCGCTTTCATTTCCATTTTAACATAACGAACATTCTGTGCCAAGGGGAGTCGGGGAAGATGGCGAGGAAATCGTTTTGGCGCGTCGGGCATGCGCCGACGCTTTTATCGTCGTTTTTGTATTTTGATATCAGCTTTATGATTTGGAACTTGCTTGGGGCGCTTGGGGTGTTTATCGCCGAACAGTTTGCGCTCACGCCGGCGGAAAAAGGGTTGATGGTCGCCATTCCGGTGCTCGGCGGGGCGCTGCTTCGCATTCCGATGGGGCTTTTGGCAGACCGCTGGGGCGGGAAGCGGGCCGGTCTGCTTGGCATGGCGGTGACGGCTATGCCGCTTGTGTGGGGCTGGCGGTTTGCAGATCAGATGACGGATGTGTATGCGCTCGGATTTTTATTAGGGGTGGGCGGAGCCAGCTTCGCTGTTGCCTTGCCGCTCGCGAGCCGCTGGTATCCGAAAGAGTATCAAGGGCTGGCCATGGGGATCGCCGGGGCCGGCAACAGCGGGACGGTGCTGGCGACGCTGTTTGGTCCGCGGCTGGCGGAAGCGTACGGATGGAACACGGTGTTTGGACTGGCGCTCGTACCGCTTGTTGTCGTCTTCCTTTTGTTCGCTTGGCTGGCGCGTGAATGTCCAACAGCGGTGAAGCCCGTTTCCTTGCGTGAATACCGAGCCGTCCTCCGGCGAAAAGAAGCGTGGCTGTTTTGTTTCTTCTACAGCTTGTCATTCGGCGGATTTGTGGGGCTGACGGGTTACTTGGGCATTTTCTTCTTTGATGAATACGGCGTCAGCAAAGTCACGGCCGGTGATTTCGTCACCGCCGTCGTGTTTGCGGGCAGTTTCATCCGCCCAATCGGCGGAATGCGGCTTCTTTCCTTATTGTTTGCCGCTGGTGCGGTTTTGCTCGTTTGCATCGGCGCACTGCCTCCTCTTTTTGTCGTATTTGGCTTGATGCTTGTTCTCTTCCTTTGTTTCGGCGCGGCGAACGGCGCGTTGTTTCAAGTTGTTCCGACATGGTTTCCGAAAGAAGTCGGCTTGTTGACGGGCATCATTGGCGCCGCTGGCGGACTGGGAGGGTTTTTGCTGCCGAACGTGCTCGGGGTGATGAAGCAGTGGACCGGCTCTTCAGCGTATGGGTTTTGGATGCTTGCCTTCGTTTTCATGGTCGCGGTAATGGCTGCTCGTCGCCTTCAAGGAACGACGGTTGTGATCGAATCGTTCTCTCAAAAAGCAGCAGAATGAATGGTGCACCCAAAAAGATGTGGGAGACTTTCAAAGGAAATCGTTTGATTGAACGAAAAAACTGGTGGAAAACAGTCCTTTCTTTAGGTTGACAAAGAGGGGCGGTTTTGCGGCGTTTCTTAAGTTTTTCCAGCCTTGGCGCTGATTTCGGAAGGCTCTCACCTCTTTGACACTCCGCAGTATCATCAATTAGAGCGCGAACAGAGATAGAATTTTTGGCTCTTCACCACAAAGTGTACTTGACAAAGAAAGACGATTATGATAGAGAAAATCAAAACAGCATTTTTCCTTTTTATACCACACATCTCTTTGAGCAACATTGCTATCATGTTTGTCTTTAAAAGTCAAGTACATCTTTTGGTGATGAACCGAATTTTTCTTCGTTTAACAAAATGTGTAAAAAAACAAAGAGGGCTGACTCCAAAAGTCCGCTTCTGGGCGTGCTTTTGGGTCAGCCTCCTTTCTTGCACGCATGTCTGTAAAGAAACGGGCGATCTTCCTTCAGAAAACCTCCAACGGGTTTCAGGCGAAGAGAGAGATCGATATAATAGGGAGGAGGAAGGTGTCCAACCTTGAAAAGAAATGGAGGAAGAAATCGTGTCAAACGATCATGCGCTGCGTTTAGACCATCAGCTTTGTTTTGCCATTTATGCTTGTTCTCGTGAGTTGACGAAGTTATATCGTCCTTTTCTTGAAGAAATAGGGATTACATATCCGCAATATCTCGTTTTGCTCGTGTTGTGGGAGCAAGGGGAGACGACAATGAAAGAGCTTGGAAAACGATTGTATTTGGATTCCGGCACACTGACGCCAATGTTGAAAAGAATGGAGGAGAATGGCCTCGTTCAACGGTTGAGATCGCCAGAAGACGAACGGGTTGTGCGCGTTGTTTTAACAGAGCAGGGCAAGAAAATCAAACAAAAGGCACAATGCATACCAGAAGAAATTGTCAAACGAGTAGGGCTTTCCAATCAAGAGTGGAGCGAATTGTTGATGTTGCTGCGGTCGTTGCTTGTGCGGCTGAGTGATGAACAACATTCTTCTTGGTCAAATTAAATCTTGTGTTTTTCTATTATATTTTGTAAAATTAAATTGTGCACAATTTAATTTTGGAGAGGAGAAACAGAATATGCAACCACTGTATCAGACGTCAGTGAAGGCGCAAGGTGGGCGGAATGGGAAAGTGGTGTCTGACGATGGGGTGCTTTCGTTAGACGTCAAAATGCCGAAAGAACTTGGAGGGCCAGGGGAGCCACGAATCCTGAACAGTTGTTTGCTGCTGGGTATGCCGCTTGTTTTGACAGTGCGTTGAATTTGGTCATCCGTCAAAGAAAGGCCAAGGTAGAAGGAACGGAAGTGACCGCCCAAGTGACTCTCGGAAAAGATGAGGCGGATGGCGGCTTTCAGTTGGCCGTTGTTCTTCGGGTGCGCGTTTTGGGGGTCGATCGAAAGACGGCTGAAGAGCTTGTGCATGCAGCTCATCAAGTGTGCCCGTACTCCAAAGCTGTCCGCGACAATATTGATGTAACCCTGTCTATTGAAGAATGATGATGAGAAAAGGTGCCCGTGAAGAAATTCAGGGCACTTTCTCATTTGCGATCGTTTTACAATCGGTTTTGCAAAAATCGAAGCAGCTCATCTGCTCGGTTGCCGATGAGGGCGATCAACTGTTCAAACATCGCATCGCGCTCCAGATCGAGCTCAATGATGCGCTTGGCCAGTTCGAGGGCTTGTTTGTCCATGGTGGCGTCCTCCTTCGATCGTCTGGGCGGGGTGGAATCGTTCATATTCGCGTCGCAGTTCGGCCATTGTCCATTCTTCAAGCCGCTCGCGGTCGGCGGCTAAGCCGAACCGTATGAGCTGTTCGATGTAAAATTGCTTTTTCTTCCGCACGGCGCTTCTCATCCATGTCCCCATTCGATTCCCTCCCTGTTTTTACCTTTACCATATCATCTTTTTCTTCAGCATACAGCAAATGTGTTAAGCACATTTACAGGAAATTTAAAAAATATGTTAATTTTATTTACAAAAGTTAGCGAGCTAACATCATTTTTTGTATAATTACGTTAGAAAATATAACGTATTGAGGTGAGGAGTATGACAGCTCATCCGCAAGAAGATCACTACAAATACAAAAAAGTCATTTCGATCGGGGTTGTCAGCGAACTGACCGGGCTGTCGCAGCGGCAAATTCGTTATTACGAGGAACGGAAGCTTGTGTTCCCTGACCGTTCGAAAGGCATCCGCAAATATTCGTTCGCCGATGTGGAGCAGTTGATGAAAATCGCCAATCAGCGCGAAGAAGGGGTATCGACTTGGGAAATCCGTCAAGAGATGACGAAAGAGCTGCGCGAGCGGATGTTGAAAGGGCAAATGAATGCGCATTTTCGGAGGCGTTCCTGAAAGGTTGCTTCGCATATAGAAGACCGCTAGGCTGCATGCCGGTGTGGTGCAACCAGCAGCGTTGCCTGCTGGGGGTAATGGGCAGAGAGATCCATAGGTATTCGCGCGCATAGCAAGTCTGTGCGCGCTGTTTTTTGGCTGCACGATTAAAGGGTGGCATAAAAATATTAATCTTTTTTATTAAATGACTAGACAAATAAAAATAAATGTATATAATTTAAATTGAAAACGATATCATTTGTTTAACTAAATGCAAAGAGGAGGAATGAACCATGAAACGGATTTTATTGGCGTGCAGTTCTGGAATGTCGACAAGCTTGCTAGTGACGAAAATGCAGGAGTATGCCAAATCCGTCGGTGAGGAGGCGGAGATTTGGGCGGTCGGCCAAGATCAGGCGAAAAAAGAGATGGCCAAAGCTGATGTCGTCCTGATTGGTCCACAAATGAGCTTCTTGAAAGGGGAATTGCAAAAAGAAGCGCAAAAATACGGCATTCCAGTCGATGTCATTGACATGGTGGCTTATGGGATGGCGGATGGCAAAAAAGTGTATGAGCAGGCATTAAAATTGATGGGGGACAAGTAAGGGATGGAAAAAATCGATGTCAATCAACTCACCAATGAACAAGTTG
Source organism: Geobacillus sp. JS12 (assembly GCF_001592395.1). Classification (NCBI taxonomy): domain Bacteria; kingdom Bacillati; phylum Bacillota; class Bacilli; order Caryophanales; family Anoxybacillaceae; genus Geobacillus; species Geobacillus sp. JS12. The sequence goes on along the minus strand of NZ_CP014749.1, from coordinate 1,338,371 downwards.
CTTTCCAGTTGATTTTGCATAGCGGTAATGCCCGCAGCAAAATCGTCCAAGCCATCCGTGAATACCGGACAGGACGAGTCGGAGATGCGGAACGGTTGATCCAAGAAGCAGAGCAAGACTTAAGCATAGCTCATGATGTTCATTTTCAACTTATTCAAAAAGAAGCTGGCGGCGAGCAACCCAATATTACATTGCTTCTCATGCATGCGGAAGACCATGTCATGTCAACGCTGGCGATGAAAGAGATTGTAAAAGAAATGCTCGCACTGTTGAAGGAACGAAACGTGTGAAGGGAGGATGGCAGCATGAACCAAGCATTATTCGAAAAACTAAGCAAAATTCTCGTTCCGATCGCGGGAAAGTTGAACAATAGCCGTTATTTACAAGTGTTGCGCGATGCCTTTATGTTGGCGTTTCCGCTGACGATTTTCGGTTCAATCGCAGTTGTCATCGCCAACTTGCCGTTTTTGGACAAGGTGATGAGTGAAAACAGCCTCCATACGCTCAAAGAGATGCTCGGCGTTGCTCCAAATGCAACAATGGGTGTGATGACGATTTTCGTTGTATTCGGCATTGGCTACTATTTATCGAAAAGTTATGAAGTCGAAGGGATTTTCGGCGGTGCAATCGCGTTAGCTTCTTTTCTCTTGTTAACGCCATTCGTTTTGCAGGTTGAGGGAAAGAGGCTGTGCAAGGAGTCATACCGCTCGACCGACTAGGGGCAAAAGGGATGTTTCTTGGCATGATTACGGCCTTTCTCGCTGGGGAGATTTACCGGAAAGTTGTGCAAAAAAATATTACTATCAAAATGCCGGCCGGGGTGCCGCCGGCGGTTGCGAAATCGTTTGCGGCGTTGATTCCGGCGGTGGTCACCCTGACCTTTTTTCTCGTCGTCAACATTATTGTAACACAAATTTTTAAAACTAACATGCATGATGTGATTTACAATGCAGTGCAAGCTCCGCTTGTTGGGCTCGGAAGCGGCATTATTCCAACGCTCATCGCGATTTTTGTTACGCAAATTTTGTGGTTTTTCGGGCTGCACGGGCAAATCATTATCAATTCGGTGATGGATCCGATTTGGAACACACTGTCGCTCGAAAACTTAAATGCGTATACGAAAACGGGGGAAGTTCCGCATGTCGTCAGCAAGCAGTTCATCGAAATTTACACGGTCGGCATGGGCGGAACGGGCATGACACTCGCTGTTATTTTTGCCATCTTGCTTTTTATGAGGAGCAAGCAAATGAAGCAGGTGGCGAAGCTCGGGCTTGGGCCGGGAATCTTTAACGTCAATGAACCGATTATTTTCGGCTTGCCGGTTGTGATGAATCCGCTCGTCATCGTCCCATGGATTTTGGCGCCGATGGTCGTTACGTTGGTGACGTATTTGGCGATGTCCTCAGGCCTTGTCCCGCCGCCTAACGGCGTAGCGGTGCCATGGACGGTGCCGATTTTCATCAACGGCATTATGGCGACGAACTCGCTGGCCGGCGGATTGCTGCAAGTGGTCAACTTCTTGATTGTGCTTGTCATTTGGTTTCCATTCTTAAAGTTCATTGACCGGATGAATTTGCAAAAAGAGCGGGAAGAGGGGCAAGACGCCGCGAAAAGTGCATCATAACGATACAGCAAATGAGGTGAATCGCGATGGAACAACAATCGAAGCAACCAATCACATATCGTTTCCCTGCCGGATTTTGGTGGGGGAGTGCGACATCCGCGACGCAAATTGAAGGGGCGGCAAACGAAGGCGGAAAAGGAAAGAACATTTGGGATCATTGGTATGAGCGAGAGCCTCATCGCTTTTTTCAAGGCGTCGGCCCAGAAGTGACATCCGATTTTTATCATCGTTACAAAGAAGATATTGCGTTAATGAAGGAGATCGGCCATAATTCATTCCGGTTTTCCATTTCATGGTCGCGCTTGATTCCGGATGGGGTTGGTGAGGTCAACTCGGAGGCGGTGCGGTTTTACAATGCGGTCATCGATGAATTGCTGGCGAATGGGATTGAACCGTTTGTGAATTTGTACCATTTTGATATGCCGCTGGTGATGCAAAACATTGGCGGATGGGAAAATCGCGAGGTTATCGATGCTTATGCCCGCTATGCCAGCCTTTGCTTTCAACTGTTTGGCGATCGGGTGAAAACATGGTTTACGCACAATGAACCCATTGTCCCTGTAGAAGGCGGGTATTTGTACGATTTCCACTATCCGAATGTAGTTGACTTCCGCCGCGCCGTGCAGGTGGCTTACCATACGATGATCGCCCATGCCAAAGCGGTTGCCGCCTTCCGCAGGGCGGCGATACAGGGTGGAAAGATCGGCATTATTTTGAATTTAACGCCGTCTTATCCGCGCAGCCAACATCCGGCTGATGTGAAAGCAGCGCATATCGCTGATTTGTTGTTTAACCGCAGTTTTTTAGATCCTGCGGTAAAAGGAGAATACCCGCAAGATTTAATCGAGTTGTTGGCTGAACACCGTTTTTTGCCGGTGACGGAAGTCGGTGACCGCGAACTCATCAAAGAAAATACGATCGATTTGCTTGGGATCAACTACTATCAACCGCGACGTGTGAAGGCGAAAGAACATCTGCCCAACCCGGACGCCCCATTTTTGCCGGAACGGTTTTTCGATTATTATGCCATGCCGGGGCGGAAGATGAATCCGTATCGCGGGTGGGAAATTTATGAAAAAGGCATTTATGATATTTTAATCAATATCAAGGAAAACTATGGAAACATTGAGTGCTTTATTTCCGAAAATGGCATGGGCGTTGAAGGAGAAGAACGGTTCCGTGATGAAAGCGGCATGATTCATGACGACTACCGGATTGAATTCATCCGCGGGCATTTAAAATGGGTGCATCGCGCGATTGAAGAAGGGGTCAATGTGAAAGGATACCACCTTTGGACATTTATGGACAACTGGTCGTGGACGAATGCCTACAAAAATCGGTACGGATTGGTCGCTGTTGACCTGGACAATCATTTGAAACGGACGATCAAAAAGAGCGGCTACTGGTTGAAAACAGTGGCGGAAAACAATGGGTTTTAAGTGAAAGAAAAGGCGTCCCGGACAGCGGGGCGCTTTTTGTCGGTCGGGAAACCAGGACGGCGAAATCGGTGAAGGAGAAAGCCGCATTGACTATTGTGCAAACAGATGATTGTTCGTACAATGAAAATAGGATAATGACAAGGGATGAAAACGATGCCGAAATATGAGCAAATTTCGAATGAGATCCGCAGACGAATTAAAGAGGGAGTGTATTCCCTAGACGCGCCGATTCCAGACGAAATCTCGCTCGCCGAGGAGTTTGGCTGCAGCCGGATGACGGTAAAGCGGGCGCTTGATGTGCTCGTATCCGAAGGGCTGTTGTATCGAAAGCGCGGTCATGGCACGTTTATTGTAAAATCCGCCATGCTTGACGGATTGGTGAATGTCGTCAGCAACGAAACACTTGGCTTGACGAGTTTATTGAAAGGGCGAAAGGTGACAAGCCAAATCATTACGTTCGAAGTATTGTTTCCATCCGATGAAGTAGCCGCCCATTTGTGCATTGACACGAACACACCGGTGTACCACTTGATTCGGCTGCGCAATGTTGATGGGGAGCCGTACGTCATTGAACGGACGTATATGCCCGTCCATTTGATCCCGGGGCTCAATGAAACGGTGCTTCATGGCTCGATTTATCGTTACATCACTCACGAGCTCGGCTTAACGATTGCAGGGTCGCACCGGAAAATCCGCGCAGATAAACCGAATGAGCTTGATCGCCAGTACTTGCAGTGCGCGCCCGACGATCCAGTGCTGGAATTGGAGCAGGTTGGTTTTTTGAACAACGGGGAGCCGTTTGAATACTCGTTTTCTCGCCATCGGTATGACAAATTCGTATTCGTCACGGTAAGCACCCGCCGCTAAATGGCGCCTGCTTTCGCGATCCGGGGAAGGCAGGCGCATTTTGGTGCCGTTCAGGGGGGCTCTTTCTGTCTTTCTTCATAAAAGGTTGGTGACAACCAATCTTTTTATTTAATTCGGGTGGTAGTTGATCAGAAAGAAGAGCAGATCTGACAATGTTTCTCCAATTGGAATAGGGTTGGAATGATCCGCCTTTTGCATGAAATCACTACCCTTCTAGAAAGCTGGTGATTTAGTGAAAAGTCGCAGAAAACGGAATCTCTTCTCAAATGGAGAAGTCCTGTAACATCAACGCTTCTCTTTCAGCCGAAAGCAACGGGTTCGGCGAAATCGGTCGTTTTTCACCAGTCCTCTAGAGGGCCGGTGATTTAGTACAAAATGCCGCTATTCCATCTTTTTCTCAATTAGAGAAACCTTGCGAAATCAGCCTTCTTTTTTGGTGAAATGCCGCTGATTTGCTCGTGGCAGCCGTTTTTCACCGTCCTTCTAGGGCAAGGCGCTTTCTGACACATCTTTTGTTTGATCGAAACAGCTGTGGTGCTTGATTCATTCGGAACGGCGGCTAAAAACTGCTTGTACAGGGGAAGTGTTCGATTAGGGCGAGGAAACAGAGATGTGACTTCAGTACGCGCGTCTCCTGACTGGTTATGCAGCGATCTTTTCTCCTTTTTTCTCCATTTATAATGCCGCTCGATCGATTCCATAATGTAAATGGATAGAACGAGCAGGGGAAGGATGCCGCCAATGAGAAGCAAAGCGACGCAGTGGCTGTTGTCTATATGGGGACTGATGGATCCGCTCTATTATGCATGTTCCCGCCTTGAATATGCTGGTGGGAAAGAGAACGGCTGTCGTTCCATTTTTCGCGTCCGTTTGCTTCGATACAAGGGTGAAACCATTCACCTTTCGGACGGAACGACGATTGCGGCCAATGACTGGCTGTTGAAAATTCACCTTCATAATGTTCGTCTGCTTCGCGAACTGATGCAGTATCGAGGCGATATTCAAAAAGGACGTTATATTTTCGAACAGGTGAAGGCCAGTTTGCCGTATGTTGCCCATTATCTTTACCATCACGAACAGTCCGCCAGCATAAAAGGGATTATCGGCGTGACGATGTTAAACAAAGGTTGTGAGAGACTCGGATTTGATGTCATTAACATTGGCAATTCATTTTACCGTTGGTTTAAAATGGCATCCCATTGGCCGATGATGACAGTGGCCCAACACCGTCTCATGCCGCTTGTCCGTCCGCCGAAATATTTGGTGATGTCAAAGGGAAAATTGTTTTCGTTGTACGGCTGCCATCTCATCCACTAACTCCCTCTTTCTTCTCTCCTCCATTTCACTATAATGGGTATCGAGGGAGGAGAGAAGACGATGACATTCTTTTTTGTTTTTCTTGCAATCTTGTCATTGCTTGCTTTTGTCATTCGCAAAGCCCACCGCAATACGTATGAAGCGGTTTTGCATAAAGTCCAAGTCGGTCGTTCAGAGGATGGAGACGGAGCCCTTCGGATTTTGCAGCTATCGGATTTGCATCTTGAAAAACTGTCGATCACCCCGGACGATTTATACGAAAAGCTGAAAGAGGAAGCGATCGATTTGATCGCGTTGACGGGCGACTTTTTGGACCGTGAGGAAAGCATCGCCAAGCTCGGTCCGTATTTGGCCGCGCTGAATGCATTGAAACCGACGTACGGCATGTATGCGGTGTTTGGCAACCACGATTACGTGCTTCAAGGCGAACCGTTTGCGCGCTTGAAAGCGACGCTTGAGGCGCACGGCTGCGTCGTCTTGCAAAACGAGACGAAAACGATCACCGTCAACGGTCAAACCGTCAATATCATCGGCATCGATGACTTTTACACGGGGCGCAGCGACATTGAAAAGGCATACGCGGGCGTGAAAGACGGCATCAACCTCGTGTTGACGCACGATCCGGACATCGTGCCGCATATGAAAGACTATCATTTTGACTACTTGTTGTCCGGCCATTTCCACGGCGGGCAAATTCATTGGCCAAAGCCGTACCATTTGGCGAAAATGAGCAAAACGCTCACCGAGCGGAACATGATCAAAGGTTATCATGAATGGGAGGGAAAACCGTTTTATATCAACGAAGGGCTTGGGCAAACCGGGGTGAACATCCGGATTGGCTCGAAGCCGGAAGTGACGCTCCACTTGTTGGCGCTCTCGTCCCGAAGAGAAGCGGTGAAAGCTGTCTAATTGGCAGCTTTTTATTTTTTTAGGTAGGAAAGCGGTTTCGCTTGCGCGTGCCATCATGCGGCGCGCTTTTTGTGTGGACTCGTCTCCCCGTTGTTGGGGAAAATCAATGACAGTTTGCATAGACAAGGGAAACCATCGCCATACTTTTTAAAGAAAGGAGTGAATGGCCAATGGAACCGTCGTGGAAAGCTCTCTTGCCATTTTTAGTTGTCATCCCGATTTCGATTTGGACGAAGCAAGTCATCCCCGGGCTGTTTGTCGGGCTGTTGGTTGGCAGTTATTTGATGACCCCGTCCTTGCTTGGCGGGTTGCGGACGATGCTTCATTACGTTGTTGACAACTTAATGCAGACGAACAACATTCGCATCATCATTTTCTTGTATGTGTTCGCCGGTCTTGTCAGCATGATCAAATACACCGGCGGAATCAAAGGATTCGTCCATCTCGTCAGCCAAAAAGTGAAATCGGCCAAAACCGCCATGCTGCTGACGTGGATGTCGACGATGGTGACGTTTAGCGACCCCGATTTTCGCATCGTCACCGTCGCGCCGATCATGAAGGCGCTGCGCAAACGGCTTGGGCTGTCGTCCCAGCAAATCGGCTTTGCCATTGAGGTGACATCCAACCCGGTTGTCGCGCTCATCCCAATTGCCACCGCCTTTGTCGGCTATATGGTGTCGGTCATTGACAAGGCGCTTGATACGGCTGGCATCGGAGCGGAGCCGTACATCGTGTACGTCCGAAGCATTCCGTTTAACTTTTTCTCGTATGCCATCATTGCCGTCGGGCTCTACTACAGTTTTTTTGTCTATTCGCGCAAAAAACAAGCAGCAGTAAGTGAAAAGCGGAAAGAGGCGCCGATTCGGAGCTGGAACGAGCGGTTGGCGCTCGAAATGGCGGAAGAACAGCGGCCGGCTGACCATGAACCCAATGAAGCGCAAGGGGAAGAAGGAGACGCGATGCAGACATGCCCGCGCGCCTACCAAAAAGAAACGCCGGTCAAGCCGTGGAATTTGATCGTTCCGCTTTCGATCGTGCTTGTCTTGACGTTGTTTTTAAGCTGGTGGGACGGCCGCCGGGGGCAAGAACGTTTTGGCAGGCGTTTTTGCAAAGCGATGCGCTCGGCGCGATGTTGGAGGCGCTGTTGTTTACCGTCATCATTACAGTTGCTTTCTTCCTTTGGCAGCGATTCAAATTGAACGATTTGTTGACGCATTTTGTCAAAGGCGGCAATGAGCTGATTTCCGTCATTTTAATGCTGGCGCTCATTTGGGCGCTGTCGGCTGTGGCGGAGGATTTAGGGTTTTCGCAATACATTACGGGCCATGTCAAACAATGGATTCCGCCGTTTTTTGTCGCCCCGATTTTGTTTTTGCTTGGCGCCGTTATTTCCTACTTCATCGGTTCGTCATGGGGACGTGGGGGATGTTGATGCCGCTTGGTGTGACGCTGGCGAGCCAGTCGGGAACGAACATTTTGCCGGTCATCGGCGCGGTGTTTGCGAGCGGGACGTTCGGGGCGTTTGCGTCGCCGCTTAGCGACAATACGGTGACGCTTTGCACCATTTTGGATTTGCCGGTGATGGAATACGCGCGAACGAAGCTGATTCCGTCGTTGATCGCCGCCGGCATCGCCGCCGTTTTGTTCGGCGCGACATCGTTTCTTTTGCATTAACGCCGTTATCGCCCTCTTTCGCCTTCCGTGATACACTAAAAGAAAAAAGAAAGGGGAACGCTGATGGGAGAGGCGGAACGGCGGCTTGAGGAGCTCGGCCAATGGCGGGAGGAAGATCCGAAAGAACGGCTCGAGCAGCTGAATGAGCGGCTCGCGGTGGAGGATGCGTATTATCGGGCCGCAGAAGATGAGAGGGCGCGCGAACGGTATTACCGCCATCTGCCGCTTGAAGGGGACGGATTGATGTTGTTTGTCCGCTATCATGAACTGGCGGCGCACACCCATAAGCGGCGGCTTCCGTATTTTTTCAGCAAGGATGAGTATTTGTACACATGGGTCGACTTGCACCCGGACGGAACGGTGCGCAGCTTGTATTCCGGCGAGCGGAAAGATCCACGAACACTGATCGTTCAAGATGTGGAAACGATGAAGCGGCGTTATGAAGAGTTTCGTCAACTGTTGAGAAGGACGAAAAATGGATGGGGCGATGTGCACGAGCGGGTGAACACGATCGAGCAGCAATGGAAATTCAATGCGGAACATGTTGTCCCGCAGTCGTGGTTTGGCGCCCGCGAGCCGATGAAAGGCGATTTGCATCATTTGTTCGTCTGCCAGCCGGAGTGCAATACGATGCGGTCGAATTTTCCGTACGCGGATTTCCCGTTTTACAATCCGGAAGATCCCGACGAACAAATCCAAAACCGCTGCGGCGTCGTCCATAACGGCTATTTCGAGCCGGAATACGGCAAAGGGACGGCGGCAAGGGCGATGCTTTACTTTCTGCTTCGCTACCCGAAGGCGATCGCAAAGTCGTTTCGGCGCAAAATCGATATTCCGCTCCTTGTCCGTTGGCACGAACAATTTCCGCCAACGGTGTATGAGCATCATCGCAACAGCGCCATTTTCTTCATCCAAGGCAACCGCAATCCGTTCATTGATTTCCCGGAACTAGCGGGAAGGATGGTGTTTCCGTTTGAGGGGCGTTGTGAAATGAGATTGAGGGCGGATGTCCGCTTTTTGTTTCCAAAGAGCGCCTGATCGTCCGAGAGCGGAAAAACAGCGTGATAATAGGCAGAAAAGCTGTCTCCGAAAAACGGTCGTTTCATTTCGGGAGACAGCTTTTTTGCGGCTAAACAAAGCGTGAGAGAGGTCAAGCGGAAATCGTTTGTTCATCCGTTGCCTGGCGGTCTGCTTGTTTGCGGAAGTACGTTGCGACAATCGGACCGGAAATATTGTGCCAGACGCTGAAAATAGCGCTTGGAACGGCGGCGAGCGGCGAAAAATGGGCGGTCGCTAAAGCCGCACCAAGCCCAGAGTTTTGCATGCCCACTTCAATGGAAATCGCCTTTTGTTTTGGCGGCGACAGGCGAAACAGTTTGGCAAACCAATACCCAAGCAGCAAGCCCAATCCGTTATGAACAACGACAATAAGAAAAATCAGAAGCCCGCTTTTGGCAATGGCCGCTTGGTTTTGCCCGACGACGGCGGCGACGATGGCAACAATGGCGATGACCGAAACGAGCGGCAGCGCCGGGATGCACGCTTTTACTTGCTTTTGGAACAACGCTTGGGCGATGAGCCCTAAAAGAATCGGAATCAACACGACTTTAACGATCGACCAAAACAAGGCGGCAGCGGACACCGACAGCCATTTTCCCGCTAAAAGCAAAATGAGCGAAGGCGTCAAAATCGGCGCCAAAATCGTCGAAACCGAGGTGACGGCGACCGACAGCGCCGTGTCCCCTTTCGCCAAATACGTCATGACGTTGGACGCCGTTCCGCCCGGGCAGCAGCCGACTAAAATAATGCCGAGCGCCACTTCACGCGAAACCGGCAGAAAGTAAGCGAGCAAAAACGCGACAAGCGGCATGATGAGAAACTGGGCAACGACGCCGATTAACACATCAAGCGGACGCTTGAACACCTCTTTAAAATCGTTCGCTGACAGCGTCAATCCCATGCCAAACATCACGATGCCTAGAAGCGGCACGATATACGGAGCGATCCACGTAAATGCGCTGGGAGCGAAAAAGGCGAGCGCTCCAAACAGAAGCACCCAGATGGCAAAGGTGTTGCCGACAAAGTTGCTGATTTTTCCTAGTGTGTTCATTGAGCTTCCTCCTTGAGCAAAGATGGGAAAGATATACAAAAGATTATATACACTTTTCAGAAAAATTCAACTGATGAGGTGGCGAATTTTGAAGAAATGGTGACAATGAGGAATGATCGTGAAAAATGTCACTCCTTTTTTCTTAGCTTATGGTATGATTGAAATTGAGAAGAAGAATCATTATTGAACCACAGGAGAGCGGATAGAAAAACAGGGGAAATGATCATGGTGCTGACTGATTTGCATAAAGGGGAAACAGCGGTCGTTGTTCGGCTGGCCATTGAGCAGGAGGCACTGAAACAGCGTCTTCTTCATCTAGGGGTGAAAGAAGGAAAAACGGTGCGGTTGAAAGCGGCGATGCCGTTTGGCGGACCGGTGATGGTCGAAGTCGATGGGCAGGCAATCGGCTTGCGGCGCAAAGAGGCGTCATCGATCGAGGTGAAATAAATGTCCTACATCGCTTTATTTGGCAATCCAAACACCGGCAAAACGTCATTGTTTAACTGCTTAACTGGGTCTTATGAATATGTGGGCAACTGGAGCGGGGTGACGGTCGAGAAAAAAATCGGAGTGCTCCGCCAGCACGGGGTTTCGGTGGTCGACTTGCCCGGCGTGTATTCGCTTCAGCCGCTGTCGCGTGATGAAGGAGTGGCGACCGATTTTTTATTGACCGAGCCGTGCTCAGCGATTGTCAATATCGTTGACGCGTCGCAGTTGCGCCGCAATTTGCATTTGACCGTTCAGCTGCTGGAATTTGGCCGTCCCGTTGTCATCGCGCTCAACATGGTCGATGTGGCGGAAAAACGGGGCGTGCAAGTGGACGCCGCTAAACTGTCGAAGTATCTTGGCGTTCCTGTTATCCCGGTCATCGCCCGAACAGGAAAAGGAACGAACGAATTGGTTCACGCCGTTTTGGCGGCAAAAGACAAGCCGCACCCTGCAATCGCAATCGATTACGGCGCCGAGGTGGAGGGCGCCATCAGGCGCATTGCCGAGCAGTTGCCGGACGATGTGCCTGGAAACAAACGATGGGTGGCGTTGCAGTTTTTGGAGGGGAATGAACGCATCGCCGCCTATTTGCGCGGGCGATTCGATTTGTCACCGTTGTTGGCGATCCGTGAGGAGACGGAACAGGCGCTCGGCTGTCAGGCAGCCAAGCATATTTATGAAACGCGTGACCGTTGGATCAGTGAAACAATCGCTGCGACGGCCATCGAGTTTGAGCAAAAACCGCTGACGCTAACGGAAAAAATCGATGCGGTTGTGACAAACCGTTATGTCGGGCTGCCGATTTTTTTGGCGCTGATGTATGTGGTGTTTATGCTCACGTTTAACTGGCTTGGGACGCCGCTTGCCGATCGGCTTGATGCGTTTTTCTCCGGGCCGCTTGCGGATTGGCTGTCCCGTCTTCTCGACTGGGCGGGGGCGTCGCCGTTTATCAAGGCGCTCATCTTGGACGGCATCGTTGCCGGGGTCGGCGGGGTGCTTGTGTTTGTCCCGCAAATTTTCATTTTGTTTTTTTTCATCTCGCTTCTCGAAGACTCCGGATATATGGCGCGCGTGGCGATGGTGATGGATCGGATGATGGAAGCGATCGGGTTAAACGGCAAGGCGTTCATCCCGATGATCATCGGCTTTGGCTGCAACGTTCCCGGGGTGATGGCGGCGCGCACCATCGAGCAGCCGAAAGAACGGCTGTTGACGATCTTGGCGCTGCCGTTTATGTCGTGTTCCGCCCGCTTGCCGGTGTACGCCTTGTTTGCCGGCACGTTTTTCGTCCGCGAGCAGGCGCTTGTCGTGTTTTCGCTTTACGTGCTTGGCATTGTAGTGGCTTTGGGGCTTGCCAAGTTGTTCTCATCGACGTTCTTGAAAAACGAAAGTTCGCTGTTTGTCATTGAACTGCCGCCATACCGCGTGCCGCAGGCGCTCACGTTATGGCGGAGCACATGGGAAAAAGGGAAAGGATTCATCCGCAAAGCCGGAACGTTTATTTTCGGCGGTTCGGTCGCCATTTGGCTGTTGACGTACATCGGGCCGCACGGGGTCGGCGTCGCGATGGATGACAGCTTTCTCGCCGCCATCGGCGGCCTCATCGCTCCGCTGCTCGCCCCGCTTGGCTTTGGCGCCTGGCAGGCAGGCGCCGCGTTGATCACCGGTTTTTTGGCGAAAGAAGTCGTCGTGTCCACGATGAATATTATTTACCACGTTCATGAAGCAAACGGGCTGAAGGAAGTGATCGCCGCCCAGTTTACGCCGCTGTCGGCGTTCAGCTTTATGGTGTTCGTCCTGCTTTATACGCCGTGTCTAGCGACGGTGGCGGCGATTCGCAAAGAAACCGGGTCGCGGAAATGGACGCTGTTGTCGATCGGCATCGCCTTAACGGTTGCTTATATGATTTCACTTCTTGTCTACCAAGCTGGAAAGATATTAGGTTTTCCATGAAAGGAGAGAATATGATGATGGCGAATATCATCATTGGCGGAGCGATTTTTGCCTACGCCGGCTGGACGCTGGTCCGACACGTGAAAAAAAGCGCCAAAGGGGCGTGCGCGTCATGCCATGCAGCGGACCATTGCCGAGGCAGCTGCGGGACGGAGAGATAATCCGTTCAAGACAAACGGATTCCTGACGATGATCGGAATCCGTTTTTTCATTTTCCGACGAAAGACTTTCGCTTCCATGTTGTAGGATAGCCAAAAAATAAGGGGGATGAATGGGCAAACTTTCGTTTCAACGGGCTCTGGAGGACAAAAGATCAGGCCGCCCTTTGTTTTGGCTGTTGGGTGTTGTTGCCTCAATGATGGCCGAAAACATCGGGGGTAGAAAGCTTTTTTCGTTCAACCGTTGAAACTCAAGGGAAGACCGTGAGTGTGGAGGATAAACTTTTGACAATACCCAATACCTGCCGCAAGGTAAAAGTATGAAAAGCTGCGAATAGCGAAAAGGCGGCTTTGGATCAAGGTGCGCACAGTTGTGTAAAAACAAAGCAGCAAAAAACGATGTTGTTGTCCTGTCATCCAAGTTTACTGGGTTGGCGATGGAATTTCACGCAATAATTGAACTTGACCCGGCTTTGGCCCGCTCTTTTCCTCATTCTTTTCGTTTTTGGATGGGACGGATGTAACTCTCTAATTCGTGGGCAAGATGCTGGATGCAATCATTTCCTCGGAACTTGGCATCCTCGACAAGGTACACCGTGAAATCTTCCGCTTCTTTATTGGTCATCGTGAACTCATATCCATTCAAATCAAGGAACGTGACGAATACGGTTAAAGCCGTCCGCTTATTGCCGTTGTGGAAAATATGACCTGTCGCGATGGAATGGTAATAGCAGCACGCCTTTTCAATAATCGAAGGGAACTGTTCCTCCCCGAACAATTTCGTTTTCGGCCTTTCCAACATCCACGCGAATTTATCGGGGAATTGGATCCCCGCTTGTTCTGCGTCGTCGTACATTTCCATGACCGTGTAATGGATAAAGATGATTTCTTCCGCTGTCAAATAATAAACCATGTTTTCCTCCGGCTGCTCCTTTATCTATATTTCAAGTTGCGCAGCGCTTCGTCATATTTGGAGATCGCGCGGTTCATCGCCATCACGACTTCAGGACGGACTCCTTTTGGAATTCGGTTTGCGCGTTTCATCACGATTTCCCCTCGTTCCTTGTCGTAATATATTTCGATTTCATCGCCTTTATTTAGGTTTAGCATCGTGGCTAAATCTTTCGGGATGCTAACGGACAAACTATTCCCGACTTGGCTAATCCGACGTGTATACGTTTTGTCATCCTTGCTTCCCAACATTTCCGCGTCCATTTCCTTTCCATCTCCTTTCCATAATATGGACAAAAAGGATGTTTTTATCCATAAAATTATTACTGTATAAACAATTATAACAATAATCTTTCGAAAAGCAATACGGAATAATAAAAAAGGCTTTTTGTCTTTCAACGAGAAAAACGCATGCCGCATTTTTAGAATCGATGTCGTTAGAAGGGAAAGAGGAGTGGCGCATAAAGTGAGCTTGTACGGATATACCGTCTGTGTGTTATGCCATGCCGGACATAGTGAGGTCGGAAGCGCCAAGCAGTGGAACATGAAACAGCCGCGTCACGGAACGGATCAACGACGGCTATCTTTATTATCGCTTGGGGGATTTAGTGGGTTTATCAAATATCTTTGTCTTGCAGAATGAATGAGGGATATTCATTGCGCATCTTGCGCCGTGAAGCCAATCCGCATAAGCGCGGAAGCAAAACGGTGAGATGAACGAGTACGGCTTGCTGGCTGTGGGCAGGCGCGCCCAAGAATCTCCTGCCGCTAAGTGTTTGCGCAGTCGGGGATCATTCCATTGAGGGTAGGTTCTTTTTCGCTATTCAATGGATATACATGACGCTGTTTTTGTCGTTTCTTGTTTCAAAGAATGACGAAAAAGAAAAGAAAGAAACGATATTCATCAAAATTTGTTTGTAGTTAGGACGAACGGACTATTTACATGGAATGAAAAAAACGGTAAAAATAGAAGTGAGGACGGCAGTTTAGAAAAAAAAGAAAATTCTGTTTATCAAGGGGACAGCATCATGGTTTACGATGGAATCATTTTGTCGTTGTTGATCGGCTGGTTTCGCGGCGGAAGTTTGAAAGGGTTGGCCAACATGAAATTGCGCGGCGGTTGGTTGTTCCCGATCTTATTGGCGGTGCAGTTTGCGGTCTTTTTCCTGCAAGAGCGGGTCGCATGGATCTCCAAAATGAGCAACGGCATTTTTCTCCTCGTCTACATCACCGGGCTTGCGTTTTTATGGCTAAACCGCCATCAGCCGGGGTTTCCGGTCATCTTCGCCGGCGTCTTGCTCAACTTTATCGTCATGGCCGTAAACGGCGGACGGATGCCGGTATCGATCGAAGCCGCCCAATTTCTCGGCCGCGAATACATCGAAGCGTTAAAAGCCGGTCTGTACGGCAAGCACCAGGCGATCACATCGGATACACTTCTGCCGTTTCTCGGCGACATCATTCCGCTGTCTCCGCCGTACCCGCGCCAACAAGTCATCAGCATCGGCGACGTCGTGATGAACGTAGGGGCGTTCTTGTTCATCCAGCATCTGATGCTCAGCGCACCGCGGCATAGAGCAGATGATGCTGAAGAAACAACGGGTGCTCCTGCGAGTCAATAAAAATTAAGGGAGGAGTTTATTTATGAAATGGAAACAAACTCTTATTAACCTGTTGATTATTGGGTCTGTGATTGTTGCATTGACGTCTGGTATGAAAGTTGTTTGAGTTGTTTAATAAATTCTTAATAAATTCTAAATTAAAAAGGTAATCTGTACAGATTACCTTTTATTTTCTAGGGTTTTTTGGATTTCTCTTTTTTATTTATAATGATTTTATTTGTTGAGAGTGATTATTTATGTTGAATAAAAACAAAGCGTCATCTTTTAGCAACAGTTCTTATACTTTTAAAGCTTATATTTTTTTAATAAATACAGTAGGAATAATAATTTATTTATTCCATGTCGATTTCTTAGTTTTACCTTTGAAACATTGGGTTATGATTTATGTGTTGATAGCATCTGTGCTGATAGTAAACCACTTTTTAATTTATCTCCCTCCAAAAGGCAATTCGATTTCGATGGATTCGTCGATTTATTTAGCGTCCTTGTTCATGTTTGGCTTGCCTAGTACGTTGCTTATTCTTGGAATATTTAGTCTTATATATGCTTTGTATCGAAAGAGGATAGAGTGGTGGAAGCACTTATATAATTTTTCAATGTATAATTTCATGATTATAAGTACCTATTACACTTTTCTTGAAGCTGGAGGATCAGTTGGTACAACAGGTATACAAAATATTTTTCCATATATAATTTCTTTAATTGTATATTTTGGGGTTAATATTACATTATTATACTTTTATTTCCTTTTTATGTATAATGAGCCGTTTAAAGGAGTACTTAATTTTGGTTTAGTAAGAGAAGTAGGAATGACCTATTCTATAACATTAATTTTATCATTGGTACTGTTTGTTTTGCTAAAAACCGAAAAGTATTTTGGTGTTTTTTTGTTTACTATTTTAATAGTGATGCTATCCATAGCATTTAAAAAACTTTTGTATTTGTATCAAGAAGCATCTAATCGAGTAAATCGCGACCACCTCACCGGTCTTTACAACCACGGTTTTTTCAAAGAAACGCTCAAGGAGCAGTTTTCCGACTGCAAGCTGTTGAAACAGCCGTTGACCTTGGCATTTCTGGATTTGGACGATTTTAAAAAATACAATGACCGGAATGGCCATTTGCAAGGCGACCGTTTGTTGGCTTTTTTTGGGAAGCTGCTGCAACAAGCGGTGGAAGGGACGAACTTTACGGTCGCCCGCTATGGCGGGGAAGAGTTTGCCATTTTAATGCCCAACACGACGAAAGAAGACGCGTACGCGTTTTTAAACCGACTGCGCAAAGAAGTGAACGATACATATTTTGAAGGCGTTGAGTATATTCCGTACCGTTGCCTGTCGTTTTCGTGCGGCATTGCCGAGATGGAAAAGGATATGCATGAAAGCGATGAGCTCATCCACCGCGCCGATCAGGCGCTTTATTACGCGAAGGCGCAAGGGAAAAACAACGTGCAGTTGTATGATAAACATAATATGTGCTTGGATGAGATTAAGTTTAAGCAAGATTTGGAAGCGCTCGAGCAGCAAGTGAAATTTTTTCTTTCCAAAGATGTCTATACATACCGCCATAGCAAACGGGTGTTTAAATATGCACTTGAATTTGGCAGCCGTCTTGATGAGTTGACCGATCATGAGCGGCAGACGCTTGCCCTGGGAGCGATCATTCATGACATTGGAAAAATCGAAGTGCCCCGGGATATTTTAAATAAGTCCGGAAAATTGGAAAAGCACGAATGGGAGATCATCAAAAAGCATGTGACGTGGGGGCGCGAGATTGTGGCGGCGGAGAAGCGATTCGATGAGTTGCTTCCGCTTGTCGAGCTGCACCACGAACGATATGATGGGAAAGGGTATCCGTACGGGCTGAAAGGGGAAGAAATCCCGAAACTGGCCCGCATTTTGTGTATTATCGACTCGTTTGATGCGATGACAACTGAGCGGCCGTACCAGCCGACGAAAACGTTTGAAGAGGCGCTTGAGGAAATCGAACGTTGCGCAGGAACGCAGTTTGATCCGGTCTATGCGGCGAAGTTTGTCGCGTTTGTGCGGAAGCATTATTTGCCGCTTGCCGAGATGGAGCAACTGAATTAAGTGAAAGGTGTGAGTAAAATATTTGTGGGTGACATTTCGAAATGATCCCCGACGAGGGTTGCGAACTTTTGTTCGCGACGCTCGTCGGGGCCACCAAGCGAAGCGCGGTAGAACAAGCAAATGTCATGCAAAAAGGACTCTCTCCCTGCTATGATGGTGATTGTCAACATCAACCGAAAACAGGAGGGAGAGAGTCCATGAAACATCTTACCACAGAATGGCCTTTATTAAAAGAGTTGGAGGAGCAATTGTTGAGAACCCTTCAAAAGGTGTTCGCTGTCTTGTTGGCGGCCCTTTTGGAGGAGATCGATCAACAACTGGCGGAAGCGCGGGACAAGCGCCGGTATCAGCTGAAAGACAAACGGCCGACTACGATCCAAACGCTGTTTGGGGAAGTGACGTTCCGCCGGAACTACTACTATGATCGACAAACGGGGGCGTATACGTTCTTGCTGGATGCCGAACTGGGCTTTGATGGAGCGCAGTCGATCAGCCCTTGCCTCGAGGAAACGGCGGTCGAGTTGGCCGTCGAGTGCTCTTCCTACCGCAAAGCGGCTCGCACGCTGGAGTCGATCGTGGGGTATGCGGTCCTCAGCCACGAGGCGATTCGCCAACTGGTGCTGGAGGCCCCTGTCTCGCTGCATCACCCTGTTTCCAAACGGCACGGCCGGGTGCTGTTTGTGGAGGCCGATGGACTGTTTATTTCCCGCCAGGGGAAAGGGAAACGGGCGAAAGAAGAGAAAATCCTGGCGGTTCACGAAGGATGGAAACGAAACGGGTCGCAGCTTGAGCTGGTGAACCGGCGCCACTATCTCCATGAAGGGACGGGGACGTGTGGGAACGGTTTGAGGAGTGGCTGATGAAGGAATATGCCTATGATCCGTGCCGAGACCTATTGGTCATCAACGGCGACGCGGCGTCGTGGATCACGGCCTGCCGGGAGTATTTTGGGAAGCGGGCGTGCTTTCAGCTGGATCGATTTCATGTGGCGCGGGAGCTGCGTCAGTGTCTGTCCGGCCATCCGCGTTGGCGGGAGGTGCGGAAGAAGCTGGCGAAACAAGATGAAGAAGGGCTTCTCGTGGAGCTGAACAGCGCGGTCGGCACGTTGGAGGACGAAGCGAAAGAGAAGCAGCTGGCTGCCATGATCCGCCGGATCGAGTCGATGCCGGGATGCATCCGGGACTATCGGGGGTGGCTG
Organism: Geobacillus sp. JS12; assembly: GCF_001592395.1. NCBI lineage: Bacteria > Bacillati > Bacillota > Bacilli > Caryophanales > Anoxybacillaceae > Geobacillus > Geobacillus sp. JS12. The sequence goes on along the minus strand of NZ_CP014749.1, from coordinate 1,319,970 downwards.
TCGGAGCAAGGGGTGGAGACGACCGGCATGCGTCCGATGGGCCATGCGGAGAGTGTGATGAGCCGGTTTGCGCATCGGGTGAAATCCCGCCGCAGCTGGAAAGACCAAGGGCTTCGGGCGTTTCTGAAGGCGATGGCAGCCCGAATCGACGGGATCCGGTGGAGAAAGGGGCCGTTGGAGGCAGAAGAGCTCCAGTCGGCCGTCTCGGCCTCAACAAAGTCCAAGCGGATCGAACAGGCCAAACGGAAGGCCGGACAGTTGTGGGCGGATGTGGTGCGTCAGAATATACCGTGTCTGCAACAGTCATCCGGGACGCCGATCCATCAAGCGTTGTCGGCGCTCCGGGATGGTGGTTGGGTGTAAAAAAATGGAATATCGTATCATCGCCTCAAGATGAGGGATGAGAGTCCGAAAGCGCTTACGATATGAATTCCTGAAAATGGTTCGCTAACTAGTGATTGACAACGCTCGTAGTGAATCGAAAAAATGTTCTCCACAAAGTCTTGACTGACTCAAGTGAAAGAAGGCACTTGCCGATGGCAAGTGTTTTTTATTTTGGTTTTGAATGTTTTTGAATGATTTTTCTCCTTTATTGAATTATATTGATAGAAAATAAATGTTTTTGATTGATTTTTTCGTTGTCTTGGGATATGATAGAGTTGTAAGCGATATCCCCGATGATCGGAGGTGGGAGTGTGCTGACCGAAGAACGCCACCGCCTCATTTTGGAGCTGTTGGCGCAAAAAGGAGTCATCAAGCTGCAGGAGCTCGTGGAGGCGACCGGGGCGTCGGAGTCGACGATTCGCCGCGATTTGACGCAGCTTGAGACCGAAAAGAAACTGCGCCGCGTGCACGGCGGGGCGGCCTTGTTGCAGCAGAAACGCGAAGAATTAAGCGTGTCGGAAAAATCGCTGAAATATATCGAAGAAAAGCGGCGGATCGCCGCGTATGCGGCCAGTTTGGTGCAAAAAGGAAACTGCATCTATTTGGACGCGGGAACGACAACGTGGGAAATGATTCCGCACTTGGCTGGCAAAGAGGTCATCGTGGTCACGAACGGCGTGATGCATGTCGAGCGGCTGCTTGAGCATAACGTCACGACGTATTTGGTCGGCGGCATGATCAAGCCGAAAACGAAGGCGTTGATCGGGCGCGGCGCCATCGAGTCGCTGCGGCAGTACCGCTTCGACCAATGTTTCATCGGCGCCAATGGTGTTCATTACGACTACGGCTATACGACGCCGGATCCGGAAGAAGCGCTGGTGAAATATACGGCGATGCAGCTGGCGCAACGTGCGTATGTGCTTGCGGACCATTCGAAGTTGAATGAAAGCTCGTTTGCGAAAATTGCGGATTTGCATGAAGCGGTGTTGATCACCGATGAATTGGACGAAGAGTGGAAAGATTTGTACCGAACAAAAACAACAGTAGAGGTTGTGGCTCCATGATTTACACATGTACATTGAATCCATCTGTGGATTATATCGTTCACCTCGATGAGCTTCATGTTGGCGAACTGAATCGTTCGGTGAAAACGTTCACATTTCCAGGTGGGAAAGGGATCAACGTATCGCGCGTGTTGAAGCGTTTCGGTGTTGACAGCACGGCGCTTGGATTCGTCGGCGGGTTCACCGGCGGGTTCATTGAAAGCGAGCTTCGGAAAGAAGGCATTGCTTGCGATTTTGTTCATGTCCCAGGGCAAACGCGCATTAACGTCAAACTGAAAGCGGGGCGGGAGACGGAAATTAACGGCGAAGGCCCGATGATTGCCGATGACGATGCCGCGCAATTGATCGCGAAGGTCGGAGCGCTTTCGGCCGGTGATGTGCTTGTTCTCGCCGGAAGCGCGCCGACGTCGCTGCCGGCGGACATGTACGAGCGATTGGCGGCTCGGGCGGTGAAACGGCGTGTTCGCCTTGTTGTCGACACGAGCGGTCCGGCGCTCGAGGCGCTGCTTGCGTGCCGCCCGTTTTTGGCTAAGCCGAACCATCATGAGCTGGCCGAACTGTTTGGTGTTGCGATGGTGACAAGAGAAGACATCGTGTTGTATGGCCGACGACTGGTGGAAAAGGGAGTGGAACATCTCATTGTGTCAATGGGCGGCGACGGGGCGTTTTACTTCAACGAGGAAACAGCGCTGTTTGCCGAAGCGCCAAAAGGAACGGTGAAAAATTCGGTCGGGGCGGGCGATTCGATGGTCGCTGGATTTTTGGCCGCTCAAGCGGATGGGAAATCAATTGAGGAAGCATTCGCTTACAGTGTCGCCGCTGGAAGCGCGACCGCGTTTTCGGAAGATTTGTGTACGAAAGAGGAAGTGGAAGCGCTCGTCGACCGCGTCCATATCGTGCATTTATAAATTGAAAATAAAGGGGATTGGGCCAATGAAGATTACAGATTTGTTGACAAAAGAAACGATGATTCTCTCGCTTCAAGCGAAGACAAAGGGCGAAGTCATTGATGAACTGGCTGAAAAACTTGCCGAAGCGGGAGCGGTCAGCGATGTGGAAGCGTTTAAGCAAGCCATTTGGGCGCGGGAAAAACAAAGCACGACCGGCGTTGGCGACGGCATCGCCATTCCGCACGCCAAAACGGCGGCGGTCAAGCGCCCGGCGGTGGCGTTCGGCCGTTCAGTGGAAGGCATTGATTATGAGTCGCTCGATGGCAAGCCAAGCCATTTGTTTTTCATGATCGCCGCGCCAGAAGGCGGGGAGCAGACGCACCTTGAGGCGCTCGCCCGCTTGTCGTCGATGTTGATGGATGCATCGTTCCGTGTTCAGCTTGAAACCGCTTCAAGCGAGGAGGAGATTATCCGTTTGGTTGCCGCGAAAGAAAGCGAGCAAGAAGCTCCACAACAAGCGGTGCGGGCAGGGAACGGGCGGAAAGTGTTGGCAGTAACCGCTTGTCCGACAGGAATCGCTCATACGTATATGGCCGCTGATGCACTGAAGGCGAAAGCAGCCGAAATGGGGTATCCATCAAAGTCGAGACAAACGGTTCCGATGGAGTGAAAAACGCTCTGACGGCGAAGGAGATTGAAGAAGCAACGGCGATCATTGTGGCGGCCGATAAACAAGTCGAGATGGACCGTTTTGACGGCAAACATGTCATTCAAGTGCCGGTCGCCCAGGCGATCCGTGAGCCAGAGAAGCTCATCGAGCAGGCGCTGCGCCAAGACGCGCCGATTTATCGGGCAAGCGGTGCGGCACGGGGCAGCGTGGGAGCGGCGAAACCGCGAACCGGTTTTTACAAGCATTTGATGAACGGCGTATCGAATATGCTGCCGTTTGTCGTCGGCGGCGGGATTTTGATTGCGCTTTCCTTCACGTTCGGCATTAAGGCGTTTGATCCGAAAGATCCGTCGTATCATCCGTTTGCCAAACTGTTAATGGACATTGGCGGCGGCAATGCGTTCGCGTTAATGGTCCCTGTACTGGCTGCATTCATCGCCATGAGCATTGCCGACCGGCCGGGGTTTGCGCCGGGGATGGTCGGCGGCTTTCTGGCGGCGAACGGCGGCGCTGGGTTTTTGGGCGGATTGATCGCCGGCTTTTTGGCCGGGTATTTAGTCGTCGGGCTGCGGAAACTGTTCAGCCGCTTGCCGCAGTCGCTTGAGGGGATTAAACCGGTGCTGCTCTATCCGGTATTCGGCATTTTTCTCACCGGCGTCATCATGATGTATGTGGTCATCGATCCTGTCAAAGCGTTGAATGAAGGGTTGAAACATTGGCTTTCCGGCATGGGAACAGCGAACTTAGTGCTGCTTGGTGCGGTGTTGGGCGGCATGATGGCGGTCGATATGGGCGGACCAATCAACAAAGCGGCGTATACGTTTGGGTTGGCGATGATTGAAGCTGGCAACTTTGCGCCGCATGCAGCGATTATGGCTGGCGGGATGGTGCCGCCGCTCGGATTGGCGCTGGCGACAACGTTCTTTAAAAAGAAATTCACGAAAGCCGAGCGGGAAGCCGGAAAAACGTGCTATATCATGGGCGCTTCGTTCATTACCGAAGGGGCGATTCCGTTTGCCGCGGCTGACCCGGTGCGGGTTATTCCATCGATTATCGTCGGCTCGGCTGTAGCCGGAGCGTTGACGATGTGGTTCCATATCGGGCTGCCGGCGCCGCACGGCGGAATTTTCGTCATCCCGATCGTCAAAGGCAGCGCATGGCTTTATATATTGGCTATTTTGATTGGTTCCATTGTGACCGCATTGATGGTCGGGTTGTGGAAAAAAGAAGTGGAAGAATAATAGAAGAAGAGGCGTTTCGCCAAAGGCGAAGCGCCTTTTTGATTTTTTCTTGCCAAATTTTCATGACAATGGCCATTTCTCATGGTAAAATGAACGATTGTAAATGAGAGGAGAACCCATGATGAACACGTTTTTGCAGCTGAATACGATTTTTATCAGTATATTGATTGAATCGTTGCCGTTCGTCGTGCTTGGGGTGTTTGTTTCCGGAGTCATTCAAATGTTTGTCAGTGAAGAGACCGTACAACGGTGGGTGCCGAAAAATCGCTTTTTGGCAATTGTTTATGCGGCGTTGATCGGGGTGTTTTTCCCTTCATGCGAATGCAGCATCGTGCCGATCACCCGCCGTCTCGTCGCCAAGGGGTGCCGCTTTACGCGGCCGTGCCGTTTATGTTAACGGCGCCCGTCATCAATCCGGTTGTTCTGTTTTCGACATATATCGCCTTCGGAAGCAGTTGGACGATGGTATTGTGCCGGGCGCTGTTCGCTTGCGCCGTCGCCGTCGCTGTCGGTGCCGTGATAGCGATTCGGCATGAAGGCAGCGAGTTGCGCCATGAACGGCGCGAGATGCCGATGATGCCCCGTACTTGGAAAGAGAAAATCGTCGGCACCCTGCGCCATACGATCGATGAATTTTTTGCGACCGGGAAGTATTTGATCATTGGGGCGTTCATTGCTTCGGCGATGCAAACGTATGTGAAAACGTCGGCGCTTGTGTCGATCGGCAATGGGAAAGTGGCGGCCTCTTTGGTCATGATGGCGCTCGCCTTCGTGCTGTCGCTCTGTTCCGAGGCGGACGCCTTTATCGCCTCGTCGTTTCAAAGCACATTTCCGTTTCACGCGCTGGCAGCGTTTCTCGTTTACGGGCCGATGCTCGATGTGAAAAATACGCTCATGTTGTTTCAGTCATTCCGCGCCCGGTTTGTGTGGAAACTGATTTCCTATATCACGTTGTTTGTGTTTGCCGGATCGCTATTGATCTAGCAAGGAGGTGGCGGCATGATTCGCATGTATATTTTGCTTGGGTTTGCGTTTTTGTTTTTTCATTTATATATTACTGGAGAGTTGAGCAAATACATTAATATGCGGTATTCGTATATTTCGTTTAGTGCGATGTTTGTGTTTGCTTTTTTAACGATCGTGCAATTTGTGCTGGCAAGCCGCAACGAGGAACCGCACGATCATGGGGAAGAATGCTGCGGTCATCACCATCATGAACCGTCCGCGCGCTGGAAGCGGGCGGTGAATTACCTTATTTTTGTTTTTCCGCTTGTTTCCGCCTTCTTGTTTCCCGTTGCGACGCTGGATTCTGAAGTCGTAAAGGCGAAAGGGATTCATGTTCCTGGGATGGCGGCTGACAGCAGCGATCCGTTTGCCCAGCGGCAGTTTTTGCGTCCGGATACGAGCATGTATTATGGGCGGGATGATTATCAAAATGCCATGGAAAAAGAGCGGAAAAAATACAGCCGTCTCCCTCGCTTGGAGTTGAATGATCAAAATTATTTAAATGCCATGGAAACGATTTATCAGTTTCCTGGCGAATTTGCCGCCCGCGACATTGAATTCACCGGGTTTGTCTACCGTGAAGAAACGGCGCGCGCCAATGAGGCGTTTCTCCTTCGCTTTGGAATCATTCATTGTGTTGCGGATTCAGGGGTGTACGGGCTGCTCCTTCAGTTTCCAAAGACGGCGCCGCTTCAAAATGATGAATGGATTCATGTGAAAGGTACGCTATCCACCATGTATTACCAGCCGTTTCATATGACGCTTCCGTATGTAAAAGTGACGTCATGGGAGAGGGTGGCCAAACCGAAGGAGCCGTACGTATACCGCCAATTCAATGAATAAGAGCGAGCCGCCGACTGGCTCGCTCTTTTGGATAAATTTGCGCTCATTCCTTTTGCCGCGCTTGTTTCACCATGGTGATTGCGCTTGTTTGGCTGAACGAATTGTCGAATGGGGAAAGGGCCGTCAACGCTTGGGCGGCATCGATCACTTCGCCGAGTTTCAAGCAAAGCAAGCGCTCCTCTTCCAATCCGCGCCGCCGCCATTCAGCCCATAGGCGGTCAAGCGCTTCTTTCGGCGTATCGTCCGCGAGGCGGAACGCCCCGTAATGCATCGGCACAAACAGCCGGGAGCGGCAGTCCAAAAACGCCTGCACCGCTTCTTCGGGTGTGGTGTGCTGCGGCCCCATGAACCATTCCGGTTCGTACGCGCCGATCGGCAAGAGCGCATAGTCGATGGAAAAGCGTTCGCCGATGTCGCGAAAGCCGCGGAAGTAGCCGCTGTCGCCGGCGAAGTAGATGGTGGGCGCGCCGTTTGATGTGATCACCCATCCGCCCCAATGCGACGTGTTCGTGTCCCACAGCGTCCGCCGCGTCCAATGCTGGGATGGAACAAACGTCAGCGACACATCACGGAAGACGACCGTTTCCCACCATGACAGTTCGGTGACATGGCGGTAGCCGCGGCGGCGGAACAAGCGGCCGAGGCCGACCGGCACGAACACGTGCGGATCGCCTTTTAAGCGGCGGAGGCTGCCGAAATGCAAATGGTCGTAGTGGCCGTGGGAGATGAGCACAACGTCCACGGGCGGCATCTTGTCAAGCGGAACACCGGGAGCCGTCAAGCGTTTGGCCGCGCCCATCCAATTCGCCCAGACGGGATCGGTGACGATGGTGATGCCATTGAGTTGAACGACAAAGGTCGAATGGCCGACCCAACAGAGCTGCGGCCTGCCATTCGGCTCCTGAAGCCTCTCGTATTGAGGCGGTGAAACATGCGGCACGACGTAGGACAAATCTTTTTGTTTTTGTTTCCGCTCCCGCTGCCAGCGGCGGAAATCAGCCCATGTTTTGTGCGTCGAGACGCCGTCTAAGTTTTCATAGCGCTTGGCCAACGATTTCTCACTCCATTTTTTGTGTTATATTATTTAGAGTAGCAAACCTTTTTTGCGAAGTACAAAATGTTTGCCCAGGTGGTGGAATGTATGCTTCGTTCGTTTACAATCCGCACGGCAAAGCGGGATGAAATGATCGACATTACTTCATTCGTCGAGGAGACGGTGCGCCAGGCTAACGTGACGGAAGGGATCGCTGTCGTTTATTGTCCGCATACAACGGCTGGCATCACGATAAACGAAAACGCGGATCCGGATGTGAAGCGCGATATGATGCGACGCTTTGATGAAACATATCCGTGGGAGCATCCGCTTGACCGCCATATGGAGGGAAACACAGCCGCCCATATGAAAGCGAGCACGGTTGGTGCCTCGCAGCACGTCATCATTCATGAAGGCCGTCTGCTCCTTGGGCGGTGGCAAGGCGTCTATTTTTGCGAGTACGATGGGCCGCGCCGCCGGACGTTTTACGTGAAAGTCATTGGAGGATGAAACCATAATGATATTATGTGAATATTAAACATAAGGAAAGACGATGGCTGAATCATACCGTCAGCAAATGGGGAAAAGCATAGAAAAGACCCGGGCGAATCGTTTGCCCGGGTTTTTCTATTGGCAAAAAGCCGGCTGGCGCCGTTGCCCTTACGCCGGCGTCGTTAAAATGAGCGGTCCGTTTTTCGTAATGGCGATCGTATGTTCATATTGCGCTGAATACGAGCCGTCGATCGTTCGCGCCGTCCAGCCGTTCGGATCCATTTTGCTTTGCCATGCCCCCATGTTGACCATCGGTTCGATCGTGATGACCATCCCTTCCTTTAAACGCATCCCTTTTCCTTTTTCACCGAAGTGGGGGACATACGGTTCTTCGTGGATCGTCGGGCCGATGCCGTGTCCGGTGAAATCGCGAACGACGGAAAAGCCGTGCGCTTCGACGTACGTTTGAATGGCGTGGCCGATGTCGCCGATCCGATTGCCGAGAACGGCTTGCTCGATTCCTTTATAGAGCGACTGCTCGGTGACGTTAAGCAGTTTTTGCACGTCTTCACCGACGTCGCCGATGGCGTACGTCCAGGCGGAATCGGCGAGCGCTCCGCGCAAATTGACGACAAAGTCGATCGTGACGATATCGCCTTCTTTCAGCGGCTCGTTGCGCGGAAACCCGTGGCAAATTTCATCGTTAATGGAAGCGCATGTCGCATACGGATAGCCGCGGTATCCTTTTTGTTCCGGTTTGGCGCCGTATTTGGCCAAAAACGTTTCAACGAACCGGTCGATTTCCATCGTTGTGACGCCCGGTCCGATGCGTTTGGCGATCTCTTGATGACAGGCGGCCAAGAGTTTCCCCGCCTCGCGCATCAATTGAATTTCCCGTTCCGTTTTGACGTGAATCATGCAACTGTCTCCTTTTCCCTCGATGTGTTTCGCTTCGATAAGTATTGTAGCAAAAAGAACGGTGATGTGAAACCGCGGCAATCCATTCTGAACTGCGGATCGATTCCAAGATTTCACCTCAAAATAGGATGCGAAAGAGGCGAAGATGCTCAGGAAAAAGAAAGGCCCTTTGATGGGGCATACAGAATTTCGAGTGATTGATCCTTGCCTGCAAAAAGCTTTTCCAGCTCGCCTCTGCTATGTCAAAAGGCGGCAAACAGCTGTTTTTCTTTATCAGAAATCGTTGAGGAAGAAGGAGACGGTGCGAGCGGCAAATAAATCGACACCGTCGTTCCTTTATGTATTTCGCTTTCGATGCGAATCGTTCCGTTCATCGATTCAATGATGCGGTAGACGACCATCATCCCGAGCCCCGTGCCTTTGACGCCTTTCGTCGTAAAATACGGTTCGCCAAGCCGTTCGAGCTGTTCTTTCGTCATGCCAACGCCGGTATCGGCGATGCGGATGAGCACGCGTCCGTTGTCAATGGAGACGTATACTTGCAACGTCCCGCCGTTAGGCATCGCTTCGATGGCGTTTTTCATTACGTTGAGCAAACATTGACGGAATTTTTCGCGCTCACCGATGACGGAAAATGGGGCAAGCGTCGCTTGAATATCGACGCAGCTCATATTGGCGAGCGGGCGGAGGATGTCAATGACTCGCTCGATTTCGAGTTTCACGTTCAGCTTTTCCGGCGTCTCGGGCGCCGGCTTGGCAAACGTCAAGTAATCGGTGATGATCGCTTCAGCTCGGTCAAGCTCCTCAATGGCGATGCGCGCATACTGGCGGCGTTTGTCGGCAGCGAGCGGCTGCTCTTCGATCAGTTGGATAAACCCACGCGCCGCGGTGAGTGGATTGCGAATTTCATGGGAGATGGAAGCAGCTAAATGGGTGATGGCTTCCATTTTCTCGGCCCGAATCACTCGTTTGCGCAACGCGATGTTATGGTGCACCATTTCCTGAAACGAACAAACGATGAGCATGCTGATGGGCTGTACAAACAAAAAGATAAGCGCAACGGAAGGCGGAGGAGAAACCGCAGCAGCCATCCACTCCGCTATGGCGACGGTCAATAGGCCAGAGCCGAAGCTGAGCGATGCAGCGAACAGCGTGCGCTGTTTGGTTGGCAGCTCGACAAACCGTTTTGTCAATAAACTGCTTGTTGCAGCGATGGCGATGGAAACGACGACGGTGACGAAGACGCCAGCTCCGCCGAACAGCGAGCGGTAGGCGATCGATGTCAATGCTAAAACCGTCGCCGCCCCCGCTCCGCCGTACAAACCGCCAAGCCATAGAGGAATTTGCCGCAAGTCGAAGATAAAGTCATTCTCTGTTCCGACCGGGAGGGTGATGCATAACATGATCACGACGGCGTAACAAATGGTCGGCAAATAAAGGCGGAATCGTTTTGGCCTCTTCTCCTGCTCCGTACAGAGGGGAACGAGGAACACCGGCAGAAGGATGAAAAACAAGTTGAGCAAAAAGTCTTTGAAAATATTCAGCATCGCGGCACCTTCTTTCCCATCGTCAAGCTACATAACCAGAATTTCTACAAAAACTGCGAATATATTACATTGTAACCGGAAACCGACCCGCATGTTAAGGTCGAATTCATAGCCTTTTTTTGATATAAATCTTGTTTTTTCGACAAGAGCAGGAAAAAAGAACTATTTTTTGTTTATTTAGTAAAGTAGCGATTTATTATTATCAAACTATTTTGTGATATTTTAATTGTATATATATTCTATCATAGTGAAGGAGGGGTTTTTTTGTCTAAGCGTTCGATCACTTCACTCGTTGCCGCGCTGTCGCTCGGCATCGGGCTGTGGGCATCTCCGGCGGAAGCGCCGAAAGCGGCTAACGCCCCCGGCATTCCGGCTGTGAAGCAAGGGGGACCGGTCGATTTTGCGATTGCCAATGAGGAAAAGCTGGCGGAAATGTTGAAACGGAGCGGAAAGCTTCGCGCTGATGCGACTCCTGCTGAGGTGGAACAAGCAGTGCGCGACTATTTGCGGCAAAAGGCGATTCATATGCCGCGAGGAAAAGGATAATTATACGATAAAGAGGCAAAGCGCGCCGAGGCGATGCAGGACGGACAGCAGACAAATGGCGTGCTGAACGGGAAAGGGAAAAAGCTCGGACAATTGAAAACGGCTTCCGTGCCATCCGTCAAGCCGGAGCCATGGAACGGCGGCAAGCGGGTCGACCGTGTACTCGTTTTGCTCATCGAATATCCGGACTTTCCGCATAACAACATTCAGCCAACTGAAACGGATATGACGGCAGATGGCGCAGCTGTGCTTGCCGACGGCGCCGAAGGGACAGCTCCTTTGTGATGACCGGCTTTGAAAAGAGTAATGGTAAGCGATACTCGGATCATTACTATTTGCTTGAATGGCGCAACCACCGCGGCGTCGATGAAGGGCTCGCCCATATTTCGCGCGGCGGCCGGCTCCTTTCGTACGATCCAGGTCTTGTCGTCTGGTATGTAGATGAAGGCTATGACAACAACTGGACGGGCGTCCATCCGGGCGAAGGGTTTCTTGGCGTTGTGGATGCCGACCAGCATACATTGAAATGGTCGGGCAACACGACAGCGTCGACTCGCTATCAAGTGCACGATGCGGCGTTCAGCCTGCAAAAAGGAGCCTCATTCCGCGTGGCAATCAATGGCTCACAGCTGATCGACAACGATACATCGCCGACGCCGGTGTTTGACGACAGCCGGTCGTATGACAATAAAGGGGCCGTTGACGCCGGCCGGAACGTGCCCAACTATGGCCTAAAAATCCGCGTCATCGGTGAAAGCGCTGACCGCACGGCAGCGCGCGTGTTGATCTACCGCTGACAACCTCCAAAGGCGCACGGAACATTTCCGTGCGCCGAGCATTTGTTGACACGGTTTGTCATCCCTTCGTCGAATTTGTTGATTTTTCTTTCCCCCTTTTTTCCGCTTTTTCCGTTTATAATCATAAGTAGGATTGGATGAGAAGGGGAACAAACAGAATGGAATGGTATGAACAGCTGTCGGCGTGGATTGCCGAGAAGCAGCCGGTGCGTGTAAAAACCTATCAAGGGGAAGTGGTCGTGCTGCCGGTTAAGCTGTATCAGGACACGCGCAAATTGTTCGTTTACAACCGTCAAATGCGGCTGATGAATATTCCGTTGGACCGGATCATTTCCGTCGAGCCGACGCGCATCATCGGTTCCTTTGACCGTCGGGGAGAAGAGGCCATGGTACATACTCGTTGAACGGAGGGCACGCGTCTTTGGGCGCGTGTTTTTTGATGGTGGTCGGCTGTTTCTGCCTGCGGTCTGTTCTGTTGCGCTGGGCGCTATACCCAATGAAGGCGGCATTCGCGTTGCGATGTGCCAGGAAGCGGAATGGTTTTTGTTGCATAGGCAAAGACCATCTTTTAGAATGGAAAGGACGAACGACTGACCATAAGGGGAAGGGACATGCATGGCAAACGGATTGCCTTGTGCGCGTCACGCAAACTGGACGAAATGACAACGCTTATTGAAAAGCAAGGAGGAACGGCCATCATTCGTCCGGCGCAAGGGACTGTCTTTTCAAAGGGAAGCGAACTGGGAGAGGAAATGCGAACCGTCATCGCCATGCGGCCGGACTGGATCGTATTTACGACGGGAATCGGCTTTGAGGCGCTGTTGGAGGCGGCCGACCGGGAGGGAATGGCTGCCCAATGGCATCGAACGATCAAGGAAGCGAACGTGGCTGCCCGCGGCTATAAAACGGTGACGGCGTTGAAACAAATCGGCGTCACTCCGGTGGCAGTAAGCGAGGACGGGACGACGAAAGGGTTGATTGCTGCTCTTTATGGGCACGACTTTGCGGAAAAAAACGTTGTTGTACAGCTGTATGGCGACACTGCGTCAAGGCTTCGGCAATTTTTCCTTGAGCGTGGCGCGTCCTATACGGAACTACTTCCATACCGGCATGTCGCTCCGGATGAGAAGACGCTTGAGACGCTATACAATGAAGTTGTCGGTTGTGAGGTCGATGCCGTCTGTTTTACATCGGCGATGCAAGTCCGCTTTTTCTTTTCGTTCGCCCGCGAGAAAAAAGAGATCGCACCGCTGCTTGACGCGTTTCGCACCGATGTCGTGGCCTGCGCCGTTGGCAAAGTGACAAAAGAAGCATTGGAAGAAGAGGGAGTCGATCGCGTCATCGCCCCGGAACATGAGCGGATGGGAGCGATGATCGTGACGCTCGCTCGGTATTTTGATGCCCAAGCCCTTTAGGGGGCTTTTTTGTTTTATATAAATTGTTTATCCTGTTATATAAAAAAATCCTTTATTTTAACGTGTTATATTACCCTGTTTAATAAAAAATTGAAACTGTTTATTTTTTTGTCACAGTTTTCCAACCCTTTTTCGTTTATCATGAAAATGGGGGATGTATTTTTGGTTCATCACCAAAAGTTGTACTTGCACCTGTCATGAAAGTATGTTAGCTGTTTCTAGCCGAACCCGCAATGCAAAACGCTGGATATTTCTGTATCCGTATCCCCGACGTTTCATCAGCTTGATCTTGTTATTTGTTCCCTCCATTTTCCCATTTGAATAAGGGATAAAATGCACGATATGATTTCGTCTGTTCGTTTGACGAGTGATTTTGCGATGGCGCGAACAGCAGAACAAGGACAAAACAAATACCGATGAACCCAGGCGTTCAAACGACGTTTCGCTTGTCGCTCGCTTTGGCTTTTGGATACATAACGAAAATGTTGAAGGGATTGATAGACAGCCTGCAAGGAATCGCTCTCTTTCTGCCACTCCCGCACCGTTTGGCGCTCCTCCTCGGTGAGTTTCTCGGGGCACTGGGTCAATAAGCGGCAAACATACCGAACATGCCCATGTTTCTTGTTCCCTTTTCCGAAGGATTGGCGGCATCGATCCAACGCTTCCGTAAACAATTGAATCACATGAAAATAATCGACCACATGCTTCGCTTCCGGACACACCCCTTGAATGGCTTTTTTCATCGCTGGAGCCAAATCACTCACGACATACTGAACAGAACCAGACACAGGAGCCAACACACGTCCAATGGCTTCCTCGTTCTTTCCTGCTTCAACGGCATACACTTCTCCCGTTTCGGCATCCATGACTGCCACTCCGTAATCATGTCCTTTTCGAAACGCAAACTCATCGACACAAACTGCCTTTGGTTGGATGTCATTCGATAGGAAGGAAGGGGCATGGGTATAAAACCAGCGTTCAACGGTCGTGTACGGAAGCTTGAGCATACGAGCCACCGCCTGAATGGATGTTCCGATGCAAGATTGCGCCACCCATTGCTGAAACGCATCCGTCGCTGCACTTCGAGGGGAAATTCCGGGATAAGACGTGCTGAATGTCATGCCACATGTACAACAACGTCTACGCTCCACAGGGAGTTCCACCCAAAAGATGCCGATCCGTTGAGCATACCCATGCATCCATTGCTTCTTTTTTCCTGTCATTTTGATCGTGCGTTTCAAGCAAACAGGACATAACGGGCATTGTTCGGGAAGAGAAAGTTCGAAAATCCAACGTTCTTCTTCTTTTCGCACCTTTTGAATCAAAACATCTGGTAAATCGATGAGTTCTTTGATAAACTGAGCGTACATGCGAATTTTCCTCCAATGGTTTGGTTTGGACACCTTTACCATACAGGAAAATTCGCATTTTTTGTATCCTCTATTTTCCCTATGCATACCTATCTTAAAATCTCAAGTACAACTTGTGGTGAAGAGCCGTATTTTTGGATTGGGAGGGGGATGACGATGTTGCCTAAGACAAATGAACAAGGCTTTTTTGAGATCCGCTTTGAGTCGGAAGCGAAAGGGCGCCGCGTCCCGCTAAGTGAATGGTTGAAGTACATGGGGAAAACGAAACATTTGCTGCGGAAAGAAAACGAAGATTTGCTGCGCGAGTTGGAAGAGGAAGTCGAACGAAGATGGACGAAATCGTTCGTCGCCGTTTTAGATCCTCATTCGGAGCGGGAAGAAGGCGTATTGTTCCCGATGATGGCCAAGTACATCGGGCGAACGACCGGCCCCATCGCCGTCATGGAATACGAACATGAACAGGCGAAAGCGCGCCTTGCCATGTTTTTAGAAAAAACTGCCCAGCTGCCGGAGAACATCGACAAGGGACAGGCGTTAACGCTCGCCGGTGCGGTCATTGAGGCGCATCATATTTTGGATGAGCATTTCATGAAAGAAGAAAACGTGCTCTTCCCGATGGCCGAGCGGCTGTTGTCGGACGGGGAGAAAGAGGAGCTGTTTGCACGCATGAACGAGTGACGATGGAATGGAAAACGAGACGCTTCTTTGTATGAAGCATCCCGTTTTCTTCATGGCACGCGGATGAGTCGGGTTGGCGCCGGTCCGTGACGGAGAGGGACGGGAGGCGGATGAACGGCATCCCGTTTTCCGTGATAACGGTCTTGGTTGCGGACTTTATGCTGCCTGACATCCGCTTACTGGGCGCGGTCAAGCGAGTCGACGGATTTGGGCATCCGCTTCCGGTAGACGACGTAGCTGCGCTGCAAGTAGCGGAGCGGAAAGCTGAATACGTGAACGAGACGGGTGAACGGCCAGACGGCGAACAAGCCGAACGCGGCGAGAATATGGATTTTGAACCAAAGCGGCACCGTTTCCATATAAACCGGGTCCGGGCGGAATGTGAGAAGGCCGCGGAACCATGGACCGATCGTCGTTCGGTAGTCAAAGCCATGTGAGTTGACGTTCAGCAATGTCGATGATAACCCGCTGGTGATCACGACAAGCAAAAATCCGAGCGCGACCCAGTCGCCGGTGCTGCTTGTCACCCGTACGCGCTTGACCGTCAAGCGGCGGCGAAAAAGGATCACGAAACCAGCGAGCGCCGCCAAGCCAGCCGGAATGCCGCCTGCCAAGGCGAGGGCGTGGTACATCTCTTCTGTCACGCCAAGCGCTTCGTAAAACGGCTCGGGAATGAGAATGCCCATCACGTGGCCGACAAACACGAACAAAATGCCCCAGTGGAACAGAAGGCTTCCAAGGCGCAACTGCCGTTTTTCGAGCAGTTCGCTTGATTTTGATGTCCAGCCAAACTGGTCGCGCTGGTAGCGCCAAATATGGCCGGCGACAAATAGGACAAGCGCCAAATACGGAACAATCACCCAGAGAAATTGGCTGGCCATGCCGTTGCACCTCCCTCTTGTGGTTCATCACCAAAAGATGTACTTGACTTTTAAAGACAAACATGATAGCAATGTTGCTCAAAGAGATGTGTGGTATAAAAAGGAAAAATGCTGTTTTGATTTTCTCTATCATAATCGTCTTTCTTTGTCAAGTACACTTTGTGGTGAAGAGCCCCTCTTGTTTTAAAGTGACGACAAATGGAAAATCGGTATACGTTTTCGCATATTGTTCAAAATACGGGACGGTCCGTTTGACATAATATTCGTTTAAAATGACGTGCCCCATCGCCATTGCCAAGGCGCCGTCCGTTCGTTGTTTCACCGACAGCCAATCGTCGGCGAATTTTGTCGACTCGGCGTAATCCGGGCTGACGGAGACGACTTTCGTGCCGCGGTAGCGCACTTCGGCTAAAAAGTGAGCGTCCGGAGTCCGGGTGAGCGGGACGTTCGAGCCCCAGGTGATGATGTAGCCGGCGTTGTACCAGTCGCTTGACTCCGGTACGTCCGTTTGGTCGCCCCAAATTTGCGGCGAGGCTGGCGGCAAGTCGGCGTACCAGTCGTAAAAGCTTAACATCGGCCCGCCCATCAGCTGCATAAACCGCGACCCGGCGGCATGGCTGACCATCGACATCGCCGGAATCGGCGAGAAGCCGATGTTGCGGTCCGGTCCGTATTTCACAACCGTATACAATAAGGAAGCGGCGACAAGCGTCAACGCTTCGTCCCAGCTGACGCGGACAAACCCGCCTTTTCCGCGCGCCTGTTTGTAGCGCTTTGCTTTGTCGCGGTCTTCGACGATGCTTTTCCACGCTTCAAGCGGATTGTTCGGATGAGCTGCGAGCGCCTCGCGCCACATGTCAAGCAAAACGCCGCGCACGTACGGGTATTTGACGCGCAACGGGCTGTACATGTACCATGAGAAGCTCGCGCCGCGCGGACAGCCGCGCGGTTCAAAATCCGGCATATCCGGCCCGGTTGACGGGTAGTCAAGCTGCTGCCCTTCCCACGTGACGATGCCGTTTTTGACATAAATGTTCCAGCTGCACGATCCTGTGCAGTTGACGCCGTGAGTCGAGCGGACGACTTTGTCGTGCTGCCAGCGGCGGCGGTAGGCGTCTTCCCAGGCGCGGTCGCCGTAAGTGGTTTCACTGTGGCCGTCGGCTTGGCGCTCAATCGGCCGAATATATTTGAAACGGTTGGCAAGCGGGGATCGTTTTCGTTTCATTTTGTTCAACTCCTTTACGCGTTCTGTACTTTTAACGATAACCATGATGCCAATAACACGATGTTAACTTTGTCACACTTCGCGGCATTGTCACAAATTCGTCAAAGAAACGAACAAATATTCTTTTCTGTGGTATAATGGGGAAAACGATAAAAGTTTGAGGGGATTTCGTTGCGATACTCCAGCCATGTCATTGCCACATTATGCCTCGGCGCGGCGGCGGCCGCGCATACAAAGCTGCCGTTTACCGCCGCCTATACGATAGGGCTTGCCATCGGCAGCTTGCTTCCAGACATTGATGAGCCGTCGTCGTATGTCGGCCGCCGTTCGTTCGGCGTCGCCGGCAAAGTGAAAGAAGCGTTCGGCCATCGCGGCATGACGCATTCGCTCATCGTCTGGGGGTGCTTGCCGCCCTCGTCTGGCGAGATTCGGCGTCGCCGTTTGCCGCGGGGCTCGTGCTCGGCTACTTGTTTCACATTGTGGAAGACTTTTTTTCCGTCCAGGGAGTGCCGCTGTTTTGGCCGTTTTCGTCCAAGCGGTGGAAAGTGCCGCTCTATCGGACGGGAAAGGGGATGGAAAAAGCATTGGTTGGCATCGCTTGGATCGCGTTCGTCTATTTTGGATTCAACGGCTTGTTTCACGAATGGTGGCGGTCATGGTTGTCGATGTGGTAACGGCGCCCGATAAAAAAAAGGAAAAAAGAGGCGCGGCGGCGAATATGGTGAAAGAAACGAATTGACTAGATAAGGGGAGAGGAAGATGAGCGAACAATACCCGGTGCTCCCTGGCGCCGAGCCGTTTTACGCCGAAAACGGGCCGGTCGGGGTGCTGCTCGTGCACGGATTCACGGGCACGCCCCACAGCATGCGCCCGCTCGCTGAGGCGTATGCGAAAGCGGGGTATACCGTTTGTCTGCCGCGTTTAAAAGGCCATGGGACGCATTATGAAGAGATGGAAGGGACGACGTTCCATGATTGGATTGATTCGGTCGAGGAAGGATACGAATGGCTGAGGGAACGGTGCGGGACGATTTTTGTCACTGGGCTGTCGATGGGGGAACGCTGACGCTTTACATGGCGGAACGTTATCCGTCCATCCGCGGCATCGTCTTGATCAATGCGGCGATTGACATTCCGGCCATTCGCGCTGGGATGGCGGCCGGGGTGAGCTGCCAAGATATCTCGATTCGATCGGTTCGGATTTGAAAAATCCGGATGTGAAAGAGCTGGCGTACGAGAAAACGCCGACGGCTTCGCTTCTTCAGCTGGCTAGGCTGATGGAGCAAGTGAAAGGCGAACTGGAACGTGTGACATGCCCGATTTTAATTTTCGTCTCGAACGAAGACCATGTCGTGCCGCCTGAGAACGCTGACGTGATTTTCCGCGGCATTCGGTCGGCGGACAAAGAAATCGTTCGCCTCCGAAACAGCTACCATGTGGCGACGCTTGACTATGATCAATCCGTCATTATCGAACGATCGCTCGAATTTTTCGCCAAGCATGCGGATTGAGCGCGTCTGTTCTGAGCCTTGTCCTGTCAAAACAGGGCAGGGCAATTTTTGTTGTCGTTATTTTTCTAAAAAAATAGGTGGCTGTTTTCGTCAGCTTGTTCTAAACTAGTGATAGTGAAAAATGATAAAGGGGCTTTCTGTTGCATGATGATAGAACAAATTTCGTTGCTCGTTCAAGAAAAGAGAATTATAGAGGCTCTAAACAAAGTAAAACCGTATTTGGAAAACGTAGGATTGTTTCAGTGGCGGCCGCTCATGGCTTCGTGGGACGAGATCGAACCGTTTCGGACGCTCATCCGCCTGTTCGATTATGCGCTCATGTACCGGCATAGCGGGCTTGTCGCGCGGTACGCCCACCGGAAGTTCAACACGCTGCAGACGCTCGCTTGGGTGTGCGATGAGTGGCTCGAGAACCGCCGGCCGCTCGATGTGGAAGAGGCGCTCACCCCGCGTCTTACAGAAGCGCTCGAAGGCCGGGTGGAGGAGCCGAAGGAAGCGATCGCCCGGGCGGCGTTTGCGTTGGTGCGCGCTTTATTGGATATGCAGCGGATCGATGAGGCGCGGGAATGGATGGATGTGGTTGCCCGCTATGAGACGGTGCCGATGCATGACAAGTGGGGCTATTTTTATATCGAAACCGGCGACCGGAAGAACGCCGAACAGGCGGTTCGCGCCGGTCTCGACGACCCGGAGCGCGGCGATATGTGCTATTTGCTGCTTTCGGATTTGTACGCGCTTGACGGCCGCCACCACGAGGCGCTTGCCGTTCTGGAGGAAGGAGGGCAGCGTTTTCCCCAAGTGCTGGCGTTTTACGCTGAGCGCGTGCGCCGCTTGCGCGATGTGCGCGCTTACCGGGAGGCGCTTATGGCGATGGAGGAGCTGGACCGCCTGAATCCGCTTCATATGCATCGCCGTTATTTCGCCCATTTGCGCGCCGAACTGTATTACCAGCTTGACGAATGGGAGAAGCTTGAATCGCTTGTGAAAGCGGAGCCGCAGCTTGAAAAAACGCCGTACGCCCGAGCGCTTGGTCGGCAAAGGAAACGGTCGGTGGTGCTGCCGCTTGTGCCGGTCGTGCAAAAGCATAACTATTGCGTGCCGGCGAGTTTGGAAATGATGCTTCGATTGCTTGGCTTCCCCCGCACGCAGGATGAAGTGGCCCAACATATTTTTGATGTGCGCGGATCGAAATTGTCGACGACGGTTCATTATTTGGAAGAGCTTGGCTTTGTTTGCCGCTTTTTCGTCGGCTCGCCGACGCGCTGGAAGCGGCTGATTGATGAGGGCGTTCCGGTGCTGTTAAGCGTCGATTATGAACAGTCATCGCACGTGCAGGTGTTGTTTGGCTATGACGAGCGGCTTGGGGCGTTGTACGTGCAAGACCCGAATCTATTTGATCCGTTTGTTGTTTCCGAGGACGAGCTTGCCAAATGGTATGCAGGGACGCATTATTTGTCGATTGTGGCGCTTCCCCGGGAAAAAGCGGCGCTCGCCGCCGAGCTCCCCGAAGAGGAAGACCGCTATTTCCGCGAATTGCATGCGTTGGCCGAAAAGATGGATGAGGACGAGCAGGCGCATTTCGCCGTGTTTGTCGCCTTTTTGCGCAAGCATGAGCACATCCCGTACACATGGCTGTATGTCATGAAGCATTTTAGCAGCGATGAGGCGAAGCCGCTTGTGTTGGATTACACCGGGCGCGTCTTGAGCGAGTATCCCGAACATAACGACTTGCTGCTGATGGCGGCGAAAGCGTACGTCTACACGCAAGAAATGGAGAAGGCCGAAGACGTTCTCAAACGGGTGAAAGGAAAGGCGCAAAGCCCGCTCTACCATTATTTGCGCGGCCGCATTGCCTTTTTTGCCAGCCGCTACGAAGAGGCGGCACGCTATTTTCGCACCTCGCTCCAGTTGGACCCAGATCAGCCGGAAGTGTGGAGCTATTTCGGGCTCGCCTCGGCGTACGCCGGTCATATCGAAAAAGGGCTCATCTCTTCGCGCGTGGCGGTCAGCCTGTATCCGGGCGATTTGTTTATCGAAACGAACCACGGTGTGCTGTTGTTCCACGCGAAGCGGTTCGCCGAAGCGCGCGAATGGTTTGACCGTCTTGTGCGCCGCGAGCGGCAGGATGCCCAGCTTTGGTATGAGCGGGCCCGCTGCGACATGGAGCTTGGCCGCCGGCGCAAGGCGGAACGCGGCTTTTGCGTCGCGAAAGCGCTCGACCCGCAGGAACCGCACCCGTATTTGATGTTGGCTGACTTGTATGATGACGACGGCGATCGGGAAAAAGCGAAAGCGGTGCTGGAAGAGGGGCTGGCTGTTGCTTGGCGTTTGGCGCCGCTTTACGTCCGCCTTGGCGATCTCTATATGGAGGAAGGAGAGGCGGAACAAGCGGTTTCGTGCTACGAAGAGGCGATCCGTCATGACAGCGATGACGTGTTCGCCCATCTCGGCTTGGCGGCCGCCCTTGCAGAACGCGGGGATATGGATGAAGCGCGTCGATATGTGATCGAGCAGCGCGCCCGTTTTGCCAACAACAGCGAATATTGGCTCAATGCAGGCAAATGGCTCATCGCCCACGGTTTCGCTGATGAGGGGAAGGACGCGAGACGGCGCTGTCGTGGTTGGAGGAAGGGCTGCGCCTTGCTGAGTTTGATGCCGAAGAAGCGTATGAGTTTTATCTTGAGCTGTTGACAACGCCGACTCTTTTCGAACGCGGCCGGGCGTTTTTAGAACAGCTTGTCTCAGCTCGCCCGACACTCGCTTCGGCCCATTCCGCTCTCGGCGCCCTTTATGAACGGCAAGGACGGCCGTCGAAGGCTATGGATTTGTACCGCGAAGCCGCCGCCATGGACCATGCGCTTTCACTCTTCCGGCTGGCGGAGCTGTGCGCCTCACTTGGACGCCACGAAGAGGCGAAACAACAGTATGAGACGTGTCTCAAAGCCGATCCATCGTTTGTCCTCTGCCATTTTCGCTTAGCTGCGCTCTATGAGGCAGAAGGAAACGAAGAGCGGCAGCATACGCATTTGCTTCAGGCGGTCCGTCTCGCCCCGAAGCGCGTCGATATGGAGCAGCTTGCCGCGATCGCGGAGCCTTCAGCGCTTCTCCGCGCTTTGGCTGATGCCCGTCCGCATGCAGGGGAGGCGTGGTATTACGACAGCCTTGGATATGTCTATGGAGCGCTCGGACGCCGCGATCAAGAAAAGGCGGTGGTCGAGAAGGCGCTTGCTCTTGACCCGGACCATCCTGAAGTGCTCCGCCATTGGGCGATGGTGCTGATCGCGGAAGGAAGCCAAAAAGAGGCGGCGAAACTGCTCGAACAGTTGATGGTGCGCCATCCGGACGATGAATCGTTGTACCCGTTGTATGTGGCTCTCTTTCCGAAAACGATGCGCGGCTTAGGGAAGCTGCGCCATCGACTCGAGCGGCTGAAGGCAAGCCGCGAGGCGAAAAGCGTGATGTATCGGAACACCGCCTCGGCTCTTTTCCCGTATTTTGGCGAGGAGCAGGGGAGCATGACGCACCGGTGCGATGGTGGACAAAAGCGAAAGAATGGGTCGGCACCGTTGTCTTGTTTTCGATTGTGACCGATTTATACGACGAAGCGATTCGCCTCAACCGCAGCGATGCGGAAGCCTATGGGCGGCTCGCCCGCTTATATGCCGCGCTCGAATTGGACAGCGACGCCGTGAAAACGTGGCGCAAAGCGCTCGCCCGCGTTTGGGATCCGTCTTTGGCGCAGGAATTTGTGGAATATTTATTGGCCGCCGATGAGGAAAGAAAACGCGAGGAAGCGAAGCGCTGGCTGGAGCGGCTGCTGGCTGATGACCCGGACGATGTCGAACTGCGCGTGTTGCAGGCGGTCGTTTGGCTTCAAGAAGGGCAGCACGAGAAAGCCGAGCGGCAGCTGGAGGCGATCGTGGCGGAAGAACCACTCGCCCGTGAGGCGCTCATGTTGCTTGGCGAACAGTATATGGAAACGGGCCGCTATCAGGAAGCGGCGGCGCTTTGGGAGCGCTACGCCGATTGGTATCCTGAGGATGAAGAGCTGAATATGCAGCTCGCGGCTGCTTATGAAGCGGCAGGGCACATTGAGCGGGCGTTGGCTGCCATTGAACGGTGCGCCCATATAGCCAAAGATGCCCGACTTCGCTACGAACGAGCCCGCTATCTTGCGCTGCTTGGACGCTTCGATGAGGCGAAGCAAGAGCTTGAGGCGGCATTTTCGACTGATGAAAGCGGGGAGCTCGCCCTGTTGGCAGCTGACGAGCCGGCATTTCACCGCTTGGAGCAGATGTGATCAATTGTTGCTTTTCTTTTGATGGAAAGTTTGCTATTGTATGAGAAGAGAAGATGGACGGGGCAAAAGGGGTGGACGGGACGCATGGAAGCGCCTATTGATTTGCTTGTGTATATGTCGCTTGTCGGCGCGTTATGGATCATCATGAAAGGACATATGAGCGCGCGCCGGATGGCAGGCTCGCTGTTTTATGAACCGGCGTTGGCCTCGGTTCGCGAGCGGGAGGCGGGAGGAGGCGCCGAACGAGCGGCGCTTCCATGGCGCCCGCTGTTTTTGCCGCAACGGCGGAAAATTCCCGTTCGGGAACGGACAAGCCGAACGGATGAGGATGGAAGGCCCTTTCCTTTATGTTGAAACGGCATGATTTTGCAACATGATATTGAAGGAGGGCTTTTCATGAAAAAATGGGTATTGGTGCTGCTTGGCGCCGTTTTGCTTCTTTCCGGCTGCAACCGCAACGAACCGATCAATGAACATAGCCAAGGCATTTGGAACCATTATTTTGTCTACCCGATGTCGAAGCTCCTTTTGACGCTTGGGCACTGGTTTGGCGACAACTACGGCATCGCCATTATCGTGCTGACGCTCATCGTCCGTTTTTGCTTGCTGCCGCTCATTTTGAAGCAGTTCCGCGCATCACTCGCCATGCAAAAGCTGCGCCCGGAATTGTTGAAGCTGCAAGAAAAATATAAAAGCAAAGACCCGGAAACGCAGCGCAAGCTCCAACAAGAAATGATGCAGCTGTACCAAAAGCACGGCGTCAATCCGGCGAGCGGCTGCCTGCCGGTGTTAATTCAAATGCCGATTTTTATGGCGCTTTATTACGCGATTTCGCGGACGCAAGAAATTAAAACCCACTCGTTCCTATGGGTCGAGCTTGGCCACCGCGATCCGTATTTCATTTTGCCCGTTTTGGCGGCGTTGACGACGTTCATCTCGCTCCGCCTCTCGCCGTCGATGGCCGAAGAACAAATGCCGCAAATGGCGATGATGTCGTACATCATGCCGGTCATGATCTTTATCGGCGCCAGCTCCGTCCCATCGGCGCTGTCGCTTTACTGGGTGGTTGGCGGCTGCTTCTCGATCATCCAGTCGCTCATTTTGCGCAGTCAGCTGAAAGCGGCGAAAACGGCGGAAAACAGCTGAAACCACATCGACAATCCCCTGTCCGCTTCGAGCAGGCAGGGGATTTGTTGTCTTGTCTGCTGTCCATATTGCTATGGTATAATGGTAGAAAAGCCCAACAAGATGTAGGCGGGATGAAAAAACAGCAACCCGACCATGCAGGAAGAGGAAAAGGAGTGAACGGGAATGAACAAGGCGCTCATTAACATCGACTACACCGTCGATTTCATCGCCGATCATGGCGCGCTTACATGCGGGAAACCGGGGCAGGCGATTGAAAAAGAGCTCGTGCGGGTGACGAAACAGTTTATTGACAACGGTGATTTTGTCGTCTTTGCCATTGACAAGCATGTGGCGGGAGACGACTATCATCCGGAAACGAAGCTGTTTCCGCCGCATAACATTGAAGGGACGGAGGGACGAAAGCTGTACGGGAAGCTCGAAGAGGTGTATCAAGCAAATAAGCATAAAGACAATGTGTATTGGATGGACAAAACGCGCTACAGCGCGTTCGCCGGGACCGATTTGGAGCTGAAATTGCGGGAAAGAGGCATCACGGAAGTGCATTTGGTCGGCTGCTGCACCGATATTTGCGTCCTTCATACGGCGGTCGATGCATACAATAAAGGCTTTCGCATCGTCGTCCACCGGCGGGCGGTCGCGAGCTTCGACGCGGCGGGACACGAATGGGCGCTCCGCCATTTTCGCCATACGCTAGGCGCAGAAATAGTGGAATAATGGAGAAAACATGATAAAATAGACGATGAATGTTCTTTTTCTCCATTCGGCGGCGCCGTCATTCGTGTGTTGGAGGTTGCACATTCATGAAGACATATGCTGATGACAGTTTGATGCTTCATACGGACTTATATCAAATCAACATGGTCGAGACGTATTGGGAAGATCGTATGCATGAGCGCCGCGCTGTGTTTGAAGTGTTTTTCCGCAAGCTGCCGTTTGGCAACGGCTATGCGGTGTTCGCTGGGTTGGAGCGCGTCATTCAGTTTTTGCAACAGTTCCGATTCTCTGACAGCGACATCGACTATTTGCGCCAAGAACTTGGTTACCGCGACGATTTTTTAGACTATTTGCGGACGCTTCGCTTCACCGGCACGGTCCGTTCGATGCGCGAAGGGAAGTGGTGTTTGCCAACGAACCGATTATGCGCATTGAGGCGCCGCTCGCCGAGGCGCAGCTCATCGAAACGGCTATTTTAAACATCATCAATTTCCAGACGCTCATCGCCACGAAAGCGTCGCGCATTAAGCATATTCTCGGGGACGAACCGGCTTTGGAGTTCGGCAGCCGGCGGGCGCAGGAGATGGATGCGGCGCTTTGGGGGCGCGCGCAGCGTATATCGGCGGGATTGAGGCGACATCGAACGTGCGCGCCGGGAAGCTGTTTGGCATTCCGGTCGCCGGAACGCACGCCCATTCGATGATTCAAGCGTATCAGGATGAATACACGGCCTTTTTGAAGTATGCACGCCGTCATAAAGACTGCGTATTTCTCGTCGATACGTACGATACGTTAAAGTCCGGGGTGCCAAACGCCATTCGCGTCGCGAAGGAGCTGGGCGACCAAATCAACTTTATCGGCATCCGCATCGACAGCGGCGATCTCGCCTATTTGTCGAAGGAAGCGCGGAAAATGCTCGATGAAGCCGGATTTCCGAACGCGAAAATTTTCGCCTCGAACGATTTGGATGAAGATACGATTTTAAACTTGAAGTCGCAAGGGGCGAAAATCGATGTGTGGGGGATCGGCACAAAGCTCATTACGGCGTACGATCAGCCGGCGCTCGGCGCCGTGTACAAAATGGTGGCGATCGAAAACGAACGCGGTGAGATGGTCGATACAATCAAAATCAGCGGCAATCCAGAAAAAGTGACGACGCCGGGGCTGAAGCGGGTGTACCGCATCGTCAACAAAATCAACCATAAAGCGGAAGGCGACTACATCGCCTTAGAGAGCGAAAACCCGCAGCAAGAAGAGCGGCTGAAAATGTTCCATCCAGTGTACACGTTCATCAGCAAATTCGTCACCAATTTCGAAGCGCGTGACTTGCATGTGACGATCTTCGACAACGGCCGGCTGGTGTATACGTCGCCGCCGCTTTCGGACATTCAAGCGTATGCGAAAGAAAGCTTGCGCTTGTTTTGGGAGGAGTACAAACGGACGCTCAATCCCGAGCAATATCCCGTCGATTTGAGCCAAGCGTGCTGGGACAATAAGATGGAAAACATCCGCAAGGTGAAAGAAAAAATTGCCGGCGCATCTTTAAGTGAATAACCGCCTTGGCTGCGGGGCAAGCGCATGGTGTCGCTTTGCGCGCGATCGACCGCCTTAACCGGTCCGGCGCGTTGCAGCGCAAAGCGATATTCTTTTTTCCGCCGCAATAACAAAGGTGTCCCGAACGGCACGGGACACCTCTTTCATGTAGACCGCTGACGGTTTTGGCTTGGCAGCTGTCGATCGAGTTCGTCAACGAGTTCGGCGAAATGACCTAAGACCCGCTCGATCGGTTCGGGGCTTGTCATATCCACTCCGGCTCGCTTGAGCAGACGGATCGGATCATCGGATGCGCCGGAGCGCAAAAATTGTTTGTACCGCTTCACCGCCTTGCCGCTTGTATCGGTTTGGATGTCGCTCACAATGGTGTACGACGCCGCGAGCGAAGTGGCATATTTGTATACATAAAAGGCGTCATAAAAATGCGGGATGCGCAGCCAGCCGTGCGCGGCGCCGGGATCGGCGGCGTACGCCGGGCCGTAATACGTTTTCAGCAGGCCAAGCCAAAGATGGTTCAGTTCGTCCGCTGTCAGACTGCCGCCTTGGCGCACTTTGTCATGAATCATCTGTTCAAATTCGGAATACATCACTTGCGTGTACAACGTGCCGCGGATTTGCTCGATTTGTTCGATGAGCAAGCGGAGTTTTTCTTCTTTTGTTTTTGCCTGGGCATACAAGTAATCGAGCATCAGCCATTCGTTCGCCGTTGATGCCACTTCCGCGGTGAAAATTGAATGGCCGGAATAATGGTACGGCTGCGCGCGGTTCGTGTACACGGAATGCATGGCGTGCCCGAGTTCGTGGGCCATCGTCAACAAGCTGTCAAGCGAACCGTTGTAATTGAGCAAGATGAACGGATGGGTGTCATACGCTCCGGTGTTATAGCCGCCCGTATATTTTTTTGGGCGCGGGTAGACATCCAACCATCGTTCTTGAAACGCTCGGTGCACCTGTTTGATATAGTCGGCGCCGAGCGGCTTGAGTCCTTCCACTATGAGCGTCTTCGCCGTTTCGACCGGAATCGGTTTCATTGTTTCGCCGACAAGCGGCACGTACAAATCATAGCTGTGAACGCGGTCAAGCCCGAGCGCGCGCTGCCGCAGTTCGACATAGCGGTGAAGCGCCGGCAAGTGGCGGCGGGTGACGGCGATTAAGTTGTCGAACACTTCCTTCGGGACATCGTCGGCGGCCAGCGCGGCGGCCAGGCCGGATGGATAGCGGCGCACGTTCGCATACAATTCATCCGCTTTGACCGAGGCGTACAGCGTCGCGGCTGCGGTTTGTTCCATGGCTTCATAACTTTTGGCTTTCGCTTCAAACGCCGCCTTTCGATAGCGGCGGTCCGGGTGCTCGAGCATGGCGGCGTATTGGTCGTCGGTCAATGTCACTGTTTTTCCATTCGGCATCGTGACAGACGGCGGCTCGTAATCGCCGCGGGCGGCGTGGTCATAAATGTTCTCCGCCTCGCCGAGCGCCGGCGATAGTTTCGCGAGCAGTCGTTCTTCGCGTTTCGTAAGCGTATGCGGCTTTTGCTCGCGCAACTCATGGAAGTAATAGCGGTACGCTTTCAGCTCTTTGCTCGTTTGGAGCTTCTTGAGCGTCCGCTCGGGTAGGGCGAGCAGTTCCGGCTCGATAAACGCTGTTTTCGCCGCATATTGGGCGGCGAGCGCTTCCACTTTTGCCCCGAGCCGGGCCGCCGTTTCATCTTCAATGTTGATATCGCGTTTTAAATGGGCGTAAAGCGACAGTTTTTCGAGCTTGCGGGCCGTTTGTTCGTTGAGGGCGAACAGTTTGGCGATCGTCTTTGCATCATCGAGTTTTCCTTCAAACGCCGCCAGTTTCGGCAAGGCGTTTTTCACCGCCTTGTAGTCGCGCATCCATTCGTGTTCGGATGGGTAAATGTCGGCCACATTCCATTCGTATGCAGTTTCGGCGGCTGATGCCGGCCATGGGGAGGCGAAAAGAAGCACAACGGCGAGCCCAAGAAGCCAGCGCTTCATATCATCACGTCCTTTCCGTTTTTTCCTCTTGTTGGTAGTATGCGCAAGCGGAACGATTTTAGCCAAAAATAAAGAAAGGGAGACAATCAATGGAACGAATTCGGTTGGCGGACGATTTGACGTTTTCCCGCCTCATTCACGGCTGTTGGCGGCTTGCGGACTGGGGCTATTCGCGCGAGCAGCTGCTGTCGCTCATTGAATTTTGTCTTGAGCGCGGCATTACGACGTTTGACCATGCTGATATTTACGGCGACTATACGTGTGAATCGCGCTTTGGCGAAGCACTGGCGTTAAAGCCAAGCTTGCGCGGTCAGATCGAGATCGTGACGAAATGCGGCATCAAGCTGCCATCGAAGTACGGGATGAAATTATACGATACAAGCCAAAATCATATCATCGCTTCGGTTGAGCAATCCCTTCGACACTTCCATACCGATTATATTGATGTATTGCTTATCCACCGCCCGGATCCGTTTATGAACCCGGAAGAGGTGGCCGAGGCGTTTCTCCAACTCAAGCAGGATGGAAAAGTGCGCTATTTTGGCGTTTCCAACTTTAAACGTTCGCAGTGGGAAATGCTTCAGTCGTATTTGCCGTTTCCGCTCGTGACCAACCAAATCGAAGTATCGGCGTATCGGTTGGAAAATCTTGAAGACGGCACCGTTGACCTTTGCCTTGAGAAGCGCATTCCGCCAATGGTATGGTCGCCGCTCGCCGGTGGAGCGATTTTTTCCGCTGACGATGACCGGGCGGTGCGGTTGCGCGGGACGCTTGAACAAGTGCAAGAGGAACTCGGTGCCGAGACGATCGACGAAGTGTTGTACGCGTGGCTTCTCGTTCATCCAGCGCGGATGATGCCGATTGTCGGCTCGGGAAAACGAGAACGCATCGAGCGGGCGGTGCGGGCGTTGTCGCTTCCGCTTTCCCGCGAGCAATGGTTCGCTATCTTACAAAGCTCCATGGGGCATGATGTGCCGTAAGGGGAAAGGGCGATGAAAGTCATTATCGCGGAAAAGCCGGACCAAGGGGCGACGCTCGCCTCGATTTTTCGGACGAAAAAACGGCAAGGCTATATCGAAATTTTGCCGAATGACTTGTTTCCCGACGGGGCGTATATGACATGGGCGATCGGGCATTTGTTCCAGCTCGCCCCGCCGGAGCGGTATCGGCCGGAGTGGAAGCGATGGACGCTCAACACGTTGCCGATCATCCCGGAACGGTTTGAGTATGAGATCGAAAAAGCGAAGGCGAAACAGTTTCAAGTGGTCAAGGAACTGTTGCGAAAGCCGGAAGTGACGGAAATCATCCATGCCGGCGACGCGGGGCGCGAAGGGGAGCTCATTGTGCGCAACCTCATCCGCCTAAGCGGCGTGAACAAGCCGATCAAGCGGCTTTGGTTGTCATCGTTAACCCCGAAGGCGATCGAGGAAGGGTTCCGCCGCCTGCTCGATGAGCAGACGACGCGACCGCTCTATGAAGAAGCGTACGCCCGCGCCTGCGCGGATTGGCTCGTCGGCATGAACGCCTCGCGCGTGTACAGCCTGTTGCTGAAAGAGCGCGGGATGAATGATGTGTTTTCCGTCGGACGCGTGCAGACGCCGACATTGGCGCTGATCGTCCGGCGTGAGCGGGAAATTGAGCAGTTCCGCCCTGAGCCGTTTTGGGAGGTGGTCGCCTCGTTTGCCATTGGCGACAAGCGCTACGAAGGAAAATGGACGGACGAAAACGGGCAAACGCGCCTCAAGGACGAGGAGATGGCGAAAAGAATCGCTGTCTTTTGCCAAGGAAAACGAGCGGAAGTCGCCGACGTCCGCACGGAGCGGAAAACGTATCAGCCGCCCTTGTTGTTCAACTTATCGACGCTGCAGGCGACGGCGAACAAGCTGTACCGCTTCTCACCGAAAAAGACGCTTGATGTGCTGCAATCGCTCTACCAAAAAGGGATCGTTTCGTACCCGCGCTCCGATTCGATGCATGTGACGAAAGGGGAAGCGGAAACGTTCCCTGCCATTTTGCAAAAGTTGTCATCGTTTCCAGCGTACGCGCCGTATTTTCCGCTGCCACAGCCGTCGATTTTACAGAATAAACGTTATGTAAACGAGAAAAAAGTCACCGACCACTACGCGATCATCCCGACTGAACAAGTTGTTGCCCCGGAGAAGCTGTCGGACGACGAGCGGAAGGTGTATGATTTGGTCGTCCGCCGCTTGATTGCCGCCCACCACCGGGCGGCGGTCATCGATTATACGACCGTCACGACGCTCGTTGACGGTCGGGCTCGCTTCGTTTCGAAAGGAAGGCAGGTCGTCGAGGAGGGGTGGCGTGCGGTCATCCGTCCGCATGAGGAGGAGAAAGATGCTGCGCTGCCTCTCCTTGAGCGAGGGGAGGCGGGGGAAGCGGCCGCTGTAAGGGTGAAAGAAGGGAAAACCGAGCCGCCGAAACGGTATACAGAAGGCGAACTCATCACCTTGATGAAAACGGCGGGAAAATTTTTGGACGATGAGGAACTGGAAAAAGTGCTCGCCAAAACGGAAGGGCTCGGCACGGAAGCAACAAGGGCGGCGATCATTACCATGCTGAAAGAGCGGAAGTATATTGAAGTGAAAAACAACCTCGTATATGCGACCGATAAGGCGAAAGTATTGATCGAGGCGCTCGGCGGCACGATTCTCGCCTCGCCGGAAATGACGGCGAAATGGGAGCAGCGCTTAAGCGAAATCGGTGAAGGGAGCGCCTCTCCCGCCGCCTTTATGGAACAAGTGAAAAAGTTGGCGCAAAAAGTGGTCGCTGACGCCATCGCCGCCGCGCCAAGCTGGAAATTCAGCGGACTCGATACCGCTTCGATTCAGCGGGGAAGGCGAAAAAAACAGCAGGCGAAAAACTCGGGATATGTCCGCTTTGCGGCGGGACAGTTGTGGATAAGGGAACGTTGTACGGCTGCGACCAGTACGCGAAAACAAAATGCCCGTTTACGATCTCCAAACGCATTCTCGGCAAATCGATTTCGACAGCCAATGTGAAAAAACTGCTTTCCCAAGGAAAAACGAATGTCATCAAAGGATTCAAAAAAGGCGGGAAAACGTTTGACGCTGCGCTTGTTTGGGATGGGAATGAGAAGAAGTTGTCGTTTCAATTTTCGAAGCGGTGACAAGGGGCGGGGAGAAAAAGATGGAGCGCTTGGCAAAAGGCGGACCGATGCGGCCCGCCTTTTGCCGTTTATTCCGTGCGCGGCTTTTGAATCCGCTCCATCAACCATTCCGGCTCGCTCGGCGCGGCAAAGCCGAACTGCCTGTACAGTCTGTGCGCGTCTTTGGTCGCGAGCATCACCTTGCGGACAGCGGCGACATCAGGATGGGCGAGCACGCATGATAACAGCCATTTCCCGAGACCTTGCCCGCGGTACGCTTCATCGATGAACACGTCGCAAAGGTAGGCAAATGTTGCTCTGTCGGTGATGGCGCGCGCCAGACCAATTTGCCTGTCGCCGTGAAAAAGGGAAAAGCAAAGCGAATGGTCGAGCGATTTGACAATCGTTTCGCGGCTGCGCCCGTTCGCCCAGTACGAACGGGCGAGGAAGCCAAACACGCGCTCAAGCTGAACGCGGCTGCGGTCCGTCGTGACGGTAAACGGTCCGTTTTGGTAGTCGGCGATCGTCCACATGATCCGGCCTCCTTTTTCACAAATGATACACCGAATCGGATCAAATGGAAACGGTTTTGCTTTTAAACCATAATAATGTTATGTAAACTAAAATCCCGGACGTCTCCCTAAAGGCTAGTCAATGGCAGGTCGGTAGCAGGAAGCGATGCGGGCTGGGCGGTCAGGGTAGTCGGTAAACACACCGTCCACGCCCATGGCGCATAGGCGAGCGAGATCGTGTGGTTCATTGACGGTATAGACGTGAACCATGAGCCCGCGGCCATGGGCGGCGCGCACCCACTCTTCGGTGACGGCTGAGAGCGGCAAGCCGATGCCATCGGCATAGACGGCGATTTGTTGCAGCAGCTCGTCGCCGCCGCTGTGCGCTTCCTTTTCGCCGACCAATTGAATGAGCGGGACGCCGCGCGGGATGAGCGGGCGGAGCGCTTGCAAGCTTTCCGGGTGAAACGATTGGAACATGACGCGGCGCTGTTGCAGGAATCCGTGTTTTTTCAATAGATGGACGACCGCCTCTTCGATGCCGGGCTGTTTCGTTTCGATGTACAACGGGGCTTCCACACGCTCCGCTTTCAGCATCCGAACCACCTCATCAAGCGTCGGAACGCGCTCGCCGGCAAAGCGTGGATCGAACCACGATCCGGCATCCAATTTTTTGAGCTCACGCAATGAAAAATCGCTGACCCGCCATGGCGATCGGTGCGGGTAAACTGTTTCGACATTTGTCGTCCGGGCGAGCGTTGCATCATGCAGGGCAACGAGCTTCCCGTCTTTCGTTGACCGCACATCGACTTCGATATAGTCGGCGTTCATGCGGGCGGCGAGGCGGTAGGATGAGAGCGTATGCTCCGGCGCGTATCCGGACGCGCCGCGGTGGGCGATGACGGCGGTTTTCGGCTGGCTGGATGGCTGCCAGGCAGCTGTGGCCGCTAAGACGATCGGCAGCGATAACCAAAACAATGCGCAAAGATAGAAGCGAAAAACCGTGATCGGGCGCATATACATCTCTCCCCTTCCAGTATCATAGGAGAAAGGAATCGCGAAATGCTTTTGGCCAGATGTTCCAAGACGGCGCGATCCACTTCATCTTCGCGCCCGAACGAATCCATCACCTTCGCTTTCGCCTATTTGGCCTTTGGATCCCATTCATTGTGAGCAAGCTGGAGATAAGCAACGGTTGTTCCATCCTTGTTTTTGCGTGTGACTGGTCGTATGTACATGCCTATATTATAACATATACTTTATTTTTAAAAGAAAAAAATTAATAAATCGCGTGCCTATGAAATCCAGCGTTTTTTCCTAGGATCCACATCACGAAACCCTTGATATAACAGCATTTTGGTCATTTCCATTTGCCTAAAATGACTTCAAAACTGTCGAACTCGGGATTCAGTTTGATGCATAAAGTGCGTTATCATGCCGCATACTGTAAACGACAACAAAACGTTGGGCTATAGCCAAGCGGTAAGGCAACGGACTTTGACTCCGTGATGCGCTGGTTCGAATCCAGCTAGCCCAGCTGAATCGCCGGACGGGGCTCGTTCGTCCCGGCAGCCAAAACGGCTTTCGCCATGTTGTGCGGGGCCGTTTTTTCGTTCGCCGGAAAGCGGGGACGAGAACATCTTTTTATCGTTTTCAGCGGCCCCGCAAGGACACGCATCCGATGCCCGAACAGAAGCAACGCCGCAAAAAATGTGGAGTCGGCAGGATTTTGACGAATGGTGACGAATGAAAAAAACGAAAGGGGAGAGGATCATGAAAACAGCTGATTTATGCGATCAATTTTTAGACGAGTTGCAAGTATGCGAACTGCCGTTCCAATCGTACGGCGGAAAGCGGGCGTTTTCCGGGCCGATCGCGACGGTCGACGTGTTTGAGGACAACGTCCTTGTCCGTGAAGCGCTCGAGACGGTGCCGCCGGGGACGGTGCTCGTGGTTGATGGAAAAGGCTCGCGCCGCGTGGCGCTATTAGGCGACCGGTTGGCGCAAATCGCCTGCGACCGGGGGCTTGCCGGCATCATCATCCACGGCTGCATTCGCGATTCGGCGGAAATCGGCCGCATGCCGCTTGGGGTCATGGCGATCGGCACGTGCCCAGTGAAAAGCAAAAAAGAAGGAAAAGGCGCCCGCGACGTTGTGCTTGAGTTCGGCGGCGTCCGCTGGGAGCCGGGGCATACGTGTACGCAGATGCCGACGGCGTTGTCGTCGCCCGCGAAGATTTGTCGGCAAAAAACGGTTGACGGCCGCCGTCAAGTTGTACTACGATGAAAACGGATGCTTGTTCCATGACAAGATCAATAGGCGAGAAACAAACAAGGTGCCTAAGCCTGCTTAAAGGCTTGGGTGAAAAGGGAAGCCCGGTGAAAGTCCGGCACGGTGCCCGCCACTGTGATGGGGAGCTTTGCGGCAGCAAGTCACTGAAGGATGCTTCGGGAAGACGCCGCCAAGCGATGATCCTAAGTCAGGAGACCTGCCTTGTTTGGATCGGACGGATGCCTACGGGACTATAGGCAGACGTGCGGGAGAATGATGGCTGCATTGGGCCTGTTTGGGCCGTTTACGGCTTTCGTATACATTTTTCTGCACCTCTGCTGTAGAGGTGCTTTTTCTTTTGCCGAAAACCTGCCCGTCTGTCTGCGTCTAAATTCTATCATTCTAGCCAAAAAGGGGGATTCGGTGGCGACATGGGATTTGCGGGGAATGAAGCATCATGTGCTCATTTGCAACGGAGGGACGTGCCTCCGCCATGGCGGGGATGACGTGACAACGGCGGTGCGCGAGGAGATCGCCCGCCTCGGGCTTGACGACGCTGTCCATACAACAAGGACGCGCTGCAACGGACGATGTCAAGACGCGTGCGTGATGATCGTCTATCCACAAGGCGTTTGGTATCGACAGATGACGCCGGAGCGGGCAAAGGAGGTTGTGCGCGCCCATTTGGATGAGGGGCTGCCTCTTTTGGAATGGGCGACGTATGAATACGAAGGCCAATTGGTGTTGACGCCGGCCGGCGAACGGGAGGCGCCAAGCGGAAAACGGAAAACGGAACATGCTGCGAAAGGAGTGAAGGGATAAATGAAGAGAGCGGTTCGATGGAGCGGAATGGCGGCTTTGTTCGTTTCCTATTTTTTGTTGACGAATGAAAATGAAGCGTATGCCATGCATATTATGGAAGGATTTTTGCCTGTCAAATGGGCGCTGTTTTGGTGGCTGCTGTTTTTGCCGTTCTTTGTGTTCGGATTGCGGCGGCTTGTGCATACGCTGAAGCAGCACCCCGAACATAAGCTTCTGATGGCGTTAGCTGGCGCGTTTACATTTGTATTGTCGGCGTTGAAAATTCCATCCGTCACCGGCAGCAGCTCGCATCCGACCGGGATCGGCTTCGGCTCGGTTTTGTTTGGACCATGGGTGATGGTGGTGATCGGCACAGTCGTTCTTCTCTTTCAAGCGCTGCTTCTTGCCCACGGAGGAGTGACGACGCTTGGGGCCAATGCGATGTCGATGGCGATCGTCGGCCCGTTCGTCGCGTACGGAGTGTATCAACTGTGCCGAAAAGGGGCGGTATCCAATCGAGCGGCTTTGTTTCTTGCCGCTTGTTTGTCTGATTTGGCTACATATGTCATGACGTCCCTGCAGCTTGCCTTGGCGTTTCCGTCTCCTGATGGGGAGTCACCGCCTCGTTTTTGAAATTCGCCGGCATTTTTGCCATTACTCAAGTGCCGTTGGCGGTGACGGAAGGCATCATAACGGTAATCGTCTGGAACTGGCTTTCCTCCTATCAAGCTTCTCCGCTGTTCCAAAAGGAAAAGGGGGCGTAATGCGATGAAGAAAAATGGCTTGCTCGTGTTGCTGGCTGCTTTGCTTGTCATCATTCCGCTTTGGTGGGCGCGCGGATCGGAATTCGGTGGAACGGACGATCAGGCGGAAAAAGCCATTCAAACGCTCAACCCGCATTACCGGCCGTGGTTTGAGTCGATCTTCACCCCTCCAGGCGGCGAAGTCGAAACGCTTCTGTTCTCGCTGCAAGCCGCGCTTGGCGCCGGCGTGATCGGCTACGTCGTCGGGTTGTACAAAGGGCGTTCGGAGCGGAAAAACAACCATGATTCGCGAGTTTGACCGTTGGGCGTATGACAACCGGCTGCGGGCATGGCGGGCGGAGTGGAAGCTGATCGTGGCGTTTGTTATGCTTGCCGTTGTCATGATGGGCGGCTGGCGCGAACAATGGCTTGTGCTCATCGGAATGGCGTATTGGATTGTCGCTCGTGCACGAGTGCCGTTTTCCGTGTATGGAAAAGCGATGCTCGCCGCCTCCGTTTTTTTAGGGCTCAGCCTGCTGACGCTCGTTGTGTCCGTGTCGGTTCCTTTTCAAATAACTTTCATCGACAGCCAGCTGCAGCCGGCTGCAAAGCTCGCCGTTCGCTCCCTTGCCGCCTGGTCGTGCTTGTTTTTCCTTCTCATTACGACGCCGGCGCCGGACTTGATTGCGGTGCTGAGGCGAATGCGGCTGCCGGCGGCGCTCGTGGAACTTTGTTTTCTTATGTATCGCTTTATCTTTTTGCTCGAGCAGGCGGCCGCAGAGCTGATGCTGGCATTGCGGGCCCGCAGCGGAGGAACGCATTGGCGGCATGGCGGGATGCTGATGTACCAACTGTGGGTGAAAACGTGGCAGTCGTATGAAGCGTTCAGCCGTTCGCTTGCGGCGCGTGGAGGCGTCGCGTCGGCCGGGCATACGCATCAGCGGGAAAAAGCGCATGTGCCTCTTGTCGATGTTGCGGCCGGCATCATCATGGCTTTGCTGCTTGGGTGGACATGGTGGAAAGGGTGAAAACGTTGCTGCTGCGGATGGAACGAGTGAAATACGCTTATCAAGCAGAACGGTATGTGCTGAATGGGATTGATTGGGAAATTCCAGAGCGAAAAAAATGCGCCTTGATCGGGCCAAACGGCTGCGGCAAAACGACGTTGTTTCTTCATTTGAACGGGCTGCTGCGGGCGCAGGAAGGAGCGGTGTATTGGAAAGGGCGCAACATGTACGAACGCGGCGCCGATTGGGCGCAATGGCGGCGTGAAGTCGGCATCGTCTTCCAAAACCCGGAGCACCAAATCCTCGCCCCGCTCGTGCGTGATGAATTGGCGATCAGCTTAGTCCATGCCGGAATCGATCGAGAAAAAATGGGGGAGGCGCTTGCCGCGATTACGGCGGAATACCATCTTCAATCTTGGCTGGACCGCCCGACCCATCAATTCAGTCTGGGACAGAAAAAATGGCTGACGCTCTGCTGTGCGATGGCGGCCAAACCGGACTTGCTCGTATTGGACGAACCGACCGCCTATTTGGATCAGCATCAGACAAAGCAGTTTCTCAAACAAATTGATGCCATTCACCGAGCGGGGACGACCGTGTTGATCGCCACCCATGACATGGATTTCGTCTGGCAGTGGGCGGATGTCGTCGCGGTCATGCACGAAGGGCGGATCGTGATGCAGGGGGCGCCCGAGGACGTATTCGCCGACCGCCAGCGGCTGCTGGACATTCGCTTGGATGTTCCGCTGTTTGTGCGGCTTTGGCAAGCGTGGCGGCCAGAGGAAAAGATCGTCCCCCGATGTGTTGCGCCGTGAAAGGGACATGAGCGGCGAATGTGGTGTGAAAAATGGGGGCTAGGCGGCAAAAGGAGGGATCATGATGAGCGGCAAATTGCTCATTGTCGGCTTTGGCCCGGGAAGCGTCGACCATATGACGAAACGGGCTCGGGAAGCGATTGAAGAAAGCGACGTCATCATCGGCTACAAAACGTACATCGAACTTGTGCGCGATCTGATTGTCGGAAAGGAAATCATCAGCACCGGCATGACGGAAGAGGTGAGCCGCGCCCAAGCGGCGGTGAAGTGGGCGGAGCGCGGCAAAACGGTCGCCGTCATCTCCAGCGGCGACGCCGGGTTGTACGGCATGGCCGGGCTCGTGTATGAAGTGTTGATTGAAAAAGGGTGGACGAAAGACAGCTCGATTGAAGTCGAGGTCATCCCCGGCATTTCCGCGATCCATTCGTGCGCCGCTTTGCTTGGAGCGCCGATTATGCACGATGCCTGTACGATCAGCTTGAGCGACCATTTGACGCCGTGGGAGCTGATTGAAAAGCGGATTGACGCCGCGGCGGCGGCCGATTTTGTCATTGCGTTGTACAATCCGAAAAGCGGGCGGCGCACTCGGCAGATTGTGGAGGCGCAACGCATCCTGCTCCGCCATCGTGCGCCGACAACGCCCGTTGGACTCGTGAAAAGTGCGTACCGCGAACGGCAGCATATCGTCCTCACCGACTTGGCGCATATGCTGGACCATGAAATCGGCATGTTGACGACGGTGATTATCGGCAACTCAACGACATTCGTCCATGACGGCGTGATGATCACGCCGCGCGGCTACCAGCGCAAGTATCAACTAGCAGCCGCCGTCCAGCCGCTCAAGCCGCATGAGCGGCTGCGCAAAGAGGCGGAGCCATGGGCGCTCGACCAGACGAAGCCGCTGAGAGAGCCGGATGAAGGGAACGGAGGAGCGCTTCAGCCGTTTGCTACAGCTGCCTCCGCTTTCGACGACGAGAAAGACCGTGGTTTTGCCGCCGTTGCGGTTTTGCCGCCAGCTGTGGACGCGGCGGCGAAGGAAGCTGGATTGGCACCGGCAGCTTCCGCTTTTCCGCTGCCGGAGGAGCCATTCGCCCAAATGGAAAACCGGCCGTCATCCACTCTGTTGCATCGGGTGAGAGAAACAGCGGAGGACGCGCTTGCAGCATTGGAAAGAAGAACGACAAAGAAGGCGTCCGCCGTGCTGTTCGAAGCGGCAGTGAGCCCAGGGGTGGCCAACAAGCAGTTCACCCCGGAACAGCTCATCGCGCTCGCCGAAGCGGTCGGACCGGACGGGAAAATGACGTACACGCCGGATCATTATATCAAAATCGAGCGGGTGACAGAGAATCCAAAAGGGCTTGTCGATCGGCTCGCTGCTGTCGGACTGATGGTGATGCCGGTTGGTGATGTGCTGACGGTGAAGGCATGCGACTTTTGCGATGGAGAGAAAAAAGACGCGATTCCATATGCCGAGGAATTGGCGCGGCGATTTGGCGGCATGGCGCTGCCGAAAGAGTTGAAGCTTGGCATCAACGGCTGCGGCATGGCATGCTACGGCGCGGTGCGCGAAGACATCGGGCTTGTGTACCGGAAAGGGAAATTTGACTTGTTTTTAGGCGGAAAAACGGTCGGCCGCAACGCCCATCCTGGTCAGCTCGTTGCGGAAGGCATCCCGCCGGAAGAGATGGTGGCCATTGTGGCGGACATCATTGAACAGTACAAAGAACATGCTCATCCGAACGAACGATTTCATAAATTTTTTGCCCGTGTGAAACAAATCGGCCGCTTTTCGTATGAGGAGGCCAAGACAGCGGCGAAGATCGAAACGCCGGCATGCGGTGAGTAACCTCGGATGGAGCGATATAAGAGAGGAGAACGAACATGAGAGCCATTTTGTTTGTCGGCCATGGAAGCCGCGACCCGGAAGGAAATGAGCAAGTACAGCAGTTTGTCGACCGCCTGCGGCCGCGTCTTTCTGCTTCTTTCCATGTTGAAACGAGTTTTCTAGAGTTTGGCCGCCCATCGATCAGCGAAGGAATCGCGCGGTGCGTTGAGGCCGGAGCGGCGGAAGTGGCGGTCATTCCGCTCATTTTATTGCCGGCTGGGCATTCGAAGCTGCACATCCCGGCGGAAATCGATGACGCGAAAAAACGCTATCCGCACATCACGTTTCGATATGGACGGCCGATCGGTGTTCACGAAGAGACGTTTGCGATTTTAAAAGAGAGATTGCAAGAAATCGGCGAGCGGCCGGAAGAGCCGGACGACGGAACAGCGGTCATTTTGCTTGGCCGCGGCGGGAGCGATCCGGATGCGAACAGCGACTTGTATAAAATCGCCCGCCTCTTTTGGGAACAGACCGGCTATGCGCTCATCGAGCCGGCGTTTATGGGCGTGACGACGCCGTCGCTTGATGATGCTGTCCGCCGCTGTCTCATGCTCGGAGCTAGGCGGATCATTGTTCTTCCGTATTTTTTATTCACCGGCATCCTGATTAAGCGGCTTGAGCAGCAAGTGGCGCAATACCAAGCTGAGCACTCGCATATCTCGTTTGCGCTTGCCGGCTATTTTGGATTTCATCCGAAGCTTGAGGAGATCGTGCTTGACCGCCTGCAAGAAGTGCTCGATCAAACGGTGGCGATGAACTGCGATGTCTGTCAATACCGGCTGCACGTTTCTCACCATCATCATCACCATCACCATCATCACTAAAAAACAAAAAGGGGAGCGCTGATGATTTTGATGTTGGCAGGGACGAGCGATGCCCGCGAATTGGCGGTGATGATCCAACAAGCCGGCTATAACGTAACCGCGACGGTCGTCACCGATCACGCGGCCGAACAGCTCCGATCGGCCGGCATTCGCGCCTATGTCGGCCGCTTGGATGCGTCCCAGCTTGCCGATCTGGCCAAAGCCGAGGGGGCCAAAGCGATTGTGGACGCGAGCCATCCATTTGCTGAAGAGGCGTCAAAAAACGCCATGCAAGCGGCAGCAGACGCCGGGTTGCCCTACATTCGCTACGAGCGGCAGGCGTCTTCGTTTTCATCCGAGAAGGTGACATTTGTCGACAGCTATGAAGAAGCGGCTGACTTGGCGGCGGAAAAAGGCGGCGTCGTGATGCTGACGACCGGCAGCAAAACGATCGACATTTTCGCCGCCCGGCTTCTCGGGCGCCCAAACGTGAAGGTGATCGCCCGGATGCTCCCGCGAAAAGACAATTTGGACAAATGCGAGCGTCTTGGGTTTTCCCAAGAGCAGATCGTCATGATGCAAGGGCCGTTTACGAAAGAGCTCGATCGGGCGCTATACCGCCATTTCGGCGTCACGGTCGTCGTCACGAAAGAAAGCGGCAAAGTCGGGTTTGTCGATGAGAAAATCGCTGCCGCCGAGGAGCTCGGCATCGAGGTCATCGTCATCCGCCGCCCACGGTTGTCATACGGCATCGTGCATCACGATTTTGCCGGCGTGCTCGATGCGTTGAAGCAACATGCGCCGCTTCCAACCGTGTAAAACGTGTTTTCAGAAAAAACAGCAAAACGTTTTTCGCGCCAATGGCGTCCCATGCGTCTGAGCTTGTTGCCTTCATGCGGGAAGCGAAGCGCACGGATGGAAGGAATGGGCTTCTAGCGGCCGCTCATGCAAGCGATCATGAAGAAAGGAGAATTGTCATGGACTTCCATACAACATTTCGTCCGGCGACGGTGCAGCCGGAACAAATTGAAGCGCGCAGCTTTCAAATCATTGATGAAGAGATCGGCGAGCATTCATTTACGGAAGAACAATACCGAATCGTTCAGCGCGTCATCCATGCATCGGCTGATTTTGAGCTGGGCAAAAGCCTCATTTTCCACCCGGATGCGATCCGCTCAGGCATTGACGCCATTCGCAGCGGCAAGCTCGTCGTCGCCGATGTGCAAATGGTGCAAGCCGGCGTCAATCAAGCGCGGCTTGCGAAGTTCGGCAGCGCGGTGCGCGTCTATATTTCTGATGAAGACGTGATCGCGGAAGCGAAACGGTTGAATACGACGAGGGCGATTGTGGCGATGCGCAAAGCGGTGAAAGAAGCGGAAGGCGGCATTTTTGCCATCGGCAACGCTCCGACAGCATTATTGGAGCTCATTCGCCTCATCAAAGAAGGAGAGGCGCGGCCGGGATTGGTGATCGGCTTGCCGGTCGGATTCGTCTCGGCGGCGGAATCGAAAGAAGAATTGGCGAAGCTCGATGTGCCGTTCATCACCAACCGCGGCCGCAAAGGAGGAAGCACCGTGACTGTCGCCGCCTTGAATGCTTTATCGCTGCTCGCCGAGCGGGCGTGACGAACGATGGAAACGAAAAAAACGCTGCGTGAAGGGTATACGACCGGATCGTGCGCGACAGCGGCCACGAAAGCCGCGCTCACGGCGCTCATCACTGGCCAAGTGCAGGCGGAGGCGACGATCCGGCTTCCGATCGGGCGGGTGGTGACCTTTTCGCTCGCCTCTTGTTCGTTCGATGGCGAAACGGCGACGGCCTCGGTCGTGAAGGATGGCGGCGATGATCCAGATGCGACGCACGGCGCGCTCATCGTTTCCACTGTCTCGTGGACCTCGTCGCCGGGCGTTCATATCGATGGCGGTGAAGGGGTCGGACGCGTCACGAAACCGGGGCTGCCGGTGCCGGTCGGGGAAGCGGCGATCAATCCAGTGCCGCGGCAAATGATCCGCGAAGCAGTCAACGAAGTGCTGACGCAATACGGTCTACATCGCGGGGTGAAGGTCGTCATTTCTGTGCCCGGCGGCGAGGAAATCGCCAAAAAAACGTTGAACCCGAGACTAGGCATCATTGGCGGCATTTCGATTTTGGGGACGCGCGGCATCGTCGTTCCGTTCTCCACCGCCGCCTACCGGGCGAGCATCGTGCAGGCGCTTCAAGTGGCGAAAGCGAACGGCTGCCGCCATGTTGTCATCACGACCGGGGACGGAGCGAGAAATACGCCATGCAAGAATATCCACATTTGCCGGAAGAAGCGTTTATCGAAATGGGCGATTTTGTCGGCTTTACGCTGAAACAATGCAAACGGCTTGGCATCAAGATGGTGTCGATGGTCGGGATGATGGGGAAATTTTCGAAAGTCGCTCAAGGAGTGATGATGGTGCACTCGAAAAGCGCCCCGGTCGACTTTGGCTTTTTGGCTGCCATCGCCGAGCAGGCAGGTGCTGGTCCAGAACTGGTGGCTGCGGTGCGCGGCGCGAATACGGCGGCGCAAGTGGGCGACATGATGCAAGAGGCTGGTTGCACGAAGTTTTTCGAGCTGTTGTGCGAAGCGTGCTGCCAGGCGGCGCTTCACGAAGTGGGAGGCGGCCTGACGGTGGCGACGTCCATTTACACCATGAACGGACAACGATTAGGAAAGGCGGTGCAGACCGATGGGGACGATGAAGTTGATCGGTGTCGGTGCTGATGGGCAAGCAAGTCTTCCGGAGCTGTATCGACGCTGGATTGATGAAAGCGAGTTGCTTGTCGGCGGCGAACGGCAGCTGGCGATGTTTCCAGAATACAAAGGAGAAACGATGGTCATCCGC
Source organism: Geobacillus sp. JS12 (assembly GCF_001592395.1). Lineage (NCBI taxonomy): Bacteria > Bacillati > Bacillota > Bacilli > Caryophanales > Anoxybacillaceae > Geobacillus > Geobacillus sp. JS12. The sequence goes on along the minus strand of NZ_CP014749.1, from coordinate 1,276,907 downwards.
CGCGGACTGGCGGAGCTGGTGGAGCGGCTCCGCCATGAGACGCGCAACACGGTCGTGCTTGCTTCCGGCGATCCGCTCTTTTACGGCATCGGCAGCTATTTGGCCGGCAAATTGCCGATCGACGTGTATCCGGCCGTCAGCTCGGTGCAATGGGCGTTTGCGAAAATGGGCGAGTCTTGGCAAGACGCGGCGTTTGTCAGCGTCCATGGCCGGCCGCTCACCGGCTTGGCTCAGCGGATCGACGGGCGGCGCAAAGTCGCCATCTTAACCGATGAGACGAACTCGCCGGCCGCCATCGCCCGCTATTTGCTCGAGTACGGCATGACGGAATATGAGGCGTTTGTCGGCGAGGAGCTCGGCGGGCCGAACGAGCGATGCCGGTTTTTCAAGCTAGAAGAAATGGCAGAAACCGAGTTTCTTCCATTAAATATAGTCATTTTGCGGCAAACCGCTCCCGGTCCGGTTTGGCCGCTCGGCATTGACGATGATGAATTTTTCCAACGCAAGCCGGACAAAGGGCTGATTACAAAGAAAGAAATTCGCGTCTTAAGCGTAAGCGCCTTGCGCTTGCGCCCGGACAGCGTCGTCTGGGACATTGGGACGTGCACCGGTTCGGTGGCGATTGAAGCGGCGAAAATCGCCCGCGACGGGCGGTGTTTGCGATTGAAAAAAATGAATACGACCTTGAGATCTGCCGGCAAAACTTGCGCAAATTCCGCGTTGACATCACGCTTGTGCACGGCAGGGCGCCCGATCGGCTCGACGAATTTGCCGACCCGGACGCCATCTTTATCGGTGGCACGTCAGGGGCGATGGCGCCATTGCTGGATGTGTGCTGCCGCCGCTTGAAACGAAACGGGCGCATCGTCATCAACGCGGCAACGGTTGAGACGCTTGCTGAGGCGGCTCGGGAGTTGCGCAGCCGTGGTTTTCATGTTGACATCACGCTCGCGCAAGTGTCGCGAAGCAAGCCCATTTTAGAGTTGACGCGCTTTGAGGCGCTCAATCCGGTGTATATCATGACAGCCAAGCGGGAGGGAGACGAATGACCGGCACGTTGTACGGCATCGGTGTTGGCCCGGGCGATCCGGAGCTCATGACGGTGAAAGCATACCGCCGCCTAAAAGAAGCGGATGTCATCGCCTATCCAAAAAAAGGGCGGCAAAGCAAAAGCTATGCGGAACAAATTATTGATGCGTATTTTGCGCCAGAGGAAAAACGGCGGCTCGGCCTGCATTTTCCGATGACAAAAGACCGAGCCGTGCTGGAGCCGAAGTGGAACGAGGCGGCGGACGCCATTTGGGCGGAGCTGTCGGCCGGGCGCGATGTCGCGTTTGTGACCGAAGGCGATCCGCTGTTGTACAGCACGTTCATTCATTTGATGCACGTGATGGAGCGCCGCTATCCGGAAGCGCCGATTGAAGTCGTCCCCGGCGTCAGTTCGGCCAACGCTGCTGCCGCTAGGCTTCGTCTGCCGCTGGCGGATGGTGATGAAACTGTGGCGATCGTGCCCGCCCGCGACGATGTTGAGGCGATGAAAGCAGTGCTTCTTCGTCACGATTGCGTTGTCTTTTTTAAAGTGGCGAAAGTGATCGATTTGCTGGTTCGTCTGTTGCGGGAACTCGATTTGCTTCATCGCGCCGCTGTTGTGACGAAAGTGACGTCCGGTGAGGAAGTCGTGTGGAAGGTCGAGGAGCTCGACGGAGCGGAGCTCGAATATTTGACATTGATGGTGGTGAGAAAGTGAAGCTGTATATCGTAGGAGCGGGGCCGGGAGCGCCGGATTTGATCACGGTTCGCGGCGCCGAGCTTCTCGCTGCTGCCGACGCCATTTTTTACACAGACTCGCTAGTGAGCGCGGAATTGATCGAGCGCTACCGGAAGCCGGAAGCGGAGGTGTTTCATACGGCCGGCATGCATTTGGAGCAAATGGTGGCGATGATGGCCGACAAGGTGAGACAAGGCCGGCTCGTCGTGCGCGTCCATACCGGTGATCCATCGATTTACGGGGCGACGCTCGAGCAAATCGCCTTGTTGAAAGAAGAAGGAATTGAAGTGGAAATCGTCCCCGGCGTCAGTTCGGCGTTTGCCGCTGCGGCCGCCGTGCAGGCGGAGCTCACCGTTCCGGAATTGACGCAGACGGTCATTTTCACCCGCGCCGAGGGGCGGACGCCGATGCCGCCGCGTGAGAAATTGCAGGAGCTGGCGCAGCATCATTGCACGCTCGTTCTTTTTTTAAGCGCGACGCTTGCCAAAAAAGTAAGCGCGGCGCTCCTTGAAGCGGGCTGGAGCGGTGATACGCCTGTCGCGATCGTCTATAAGGCGACATGGCCGGATGAAGTTGTGATTCGTTCCACCGTTGCCACAATGGCTGACGATATGCGGCGCCATGGTGTGACGAAACACGCGATCATGTTGGCCGGTTGGGCGCTCGATCCCCATATTCATGAGCGCGGCTACCGTTCGAAGCTGTACGACCGCACGTTTACGCACGGATATCGAAAGGGGAGAAGTAAGGTGGGGGCTGCTGCCGCGAACAACGAAAGACACGGCGCCTATGCTGTCGTGGCCATTACGAAACACGGGGTCGAGATCGCCCGACGCCTTGGAGGCGCTCTTGCGGGAGCGGACGTTTATTATACGGATAAATTCGCCCGCGGCGATGAAGCCAAGCACGGGATCCGCTTGTTTTCCGGCAACGTCAGGGCCTTGTTGCCGGAGTTGTTCGCCCGCTATGACGGACTCATTTGCATCATTTCGCTCGGCGCTGTCGTGCGGATGATCGCTCCGCTGTTAAAAGACAAAAAGACCGATCCTGCGGTCGTGGTGATCGATGATAAGGCTGAACATGTGATCAGTGTTCTTTCCGGCCATTTGGGCGGAGCGAACGAACTGACGCGGCGTGTGGCCGCCATATTGGGCGCCCGCCCGGTCATTACGACCGCTTCTGACGTGCAGCAGACGATCGCCGTCGATCTGTTCGGTCGCCAGTTCGGCTGGGAATGGGAATCGGCCGACAAGCTGACACCGGTGAGCGCCGCGGTCGTGAATGAAGAGCCGGTGGCGATCGTGCAAGAGTCGGGGAACCCGATTGGTGGCCGGAGGGCCGGACGCTGCCGAAAAACATCACCGTGTACGGCTCAATCGCGGAAGCGCTCGCTGCCCGCCCGACGGCGGCGCTTGTGGTCACTCACCGGCTGCTTGCGCCGGAAGAAGAAGCGATTTTGCAAAACGGCGTCTTGTATCGCCCGAAAGTGATCGCCCTTGGCATCGGCTGCAACCGCGGCACATCGGCTGACGAAATCGAAGCGGTCATCCATGAGACGCTCAATGAGCTGCGCTTTTCGATGAAAAGCGTCAAAGCGGTGTGCACCATTGACTTGAAAAAGGATGAACAAGGCCTTTTGGAGGTAGTCAACAAATATCGATGGGAATTGGTTGCGTATACGCCGGAAGAGCTAAACACGGTGTCCATCGAAGCGCCGTCGGAGACCGTGTTCCGCTACACCGGCGCCTACGGGGTGAGCGAGCCCGCGGCGAAATTGTACAGCGGGGCCGATCGGCTGGCGCTGGTGAAAAAGAAGTCCGGCAATGTGACGATTTCCGTGGCGCTCATCGATCATCAAAAGAAAGCGACCATGCAGGGAAAGGGGAAAGAGGCATGCGACGGCTTGTCATCGCCGCACCGGGAAGCGGCGCCGGCAAAACGACTGTGACGCTTGGGTTGATGGCGGCCATGAGGCAGCAAGGATATACGGTGCAAGGGTTTAAATGCGGTCCGGACTACATCGACCCGACTTACCATACGGCTGTGACCGGCCGGCCGGCGCGCAACTTGGACAGCTGGATGGCCGGCCGTGCGAACGTGCGCCAAATGTTGGCGAACGGCTGCCAAGGAGCGGATCTCGCCATCATCGAGGGGGTGATGGGGCTGTTTGACGGCAAGCAGCCGCTGTCTGATGAAGGATCGACAGCCGATATTGCGGCATTGACGGAAAGCCCGGTGCTGCTTGTCATTGACGCCGCTGGCATGGCCCGCAGCGCCGCCGCCATCGTCCGCGGATTTCAAACGTTTCACCCGGATGTCCGCATCGCCGGCGTATTTGCCAACCGCGTCGGCAGCGAAGGGCATTTCCGGCTGATTGAGGCGGCCATCGAGCAAATGTGCGGCATCCCGGCGGTCGGTTATTTGCCAAAAGACGAGGCTCTGACGTTGCCCGAGCGGCATTTAGGGCTCGTACCGTCGGTGGAGCGCGGCGAATTGGATGCTTTTTTTGCCGCCCTTGGGGAAAAAGTAGCGGAAACAGTCGATTGGGAGGCGCTGCTTCAAATCGCCGAGTCCGCTCCGCCTCTGGAGGCGCCTGCGCCGCTTGTCCAGCCAAGCCGGACGTATCCGGTTCGCATCGCGGTGGCGAAGGATGCCGCCTTCCACTTTTACTATCCAGAAAACTTGGAGATATTGGCCGCCTATGGCGCGGAACTTGTTTATTTCTCCCCGCTCGCCGGCGAGCCGCTTCCGGATGGGGTGAACGGATTGTATATCGGCGGCGGGTTTCCGGAAGAGTTTGCCGCCGAGCTCGCCAGGCAAGCCGCGGTCAAACAGTCGATCCGCGCCGCCATCGAACACGGGTTGCCGACGTTGGCCGAATGCGGCGGGTTTATGTTTCTCACCGAACAGCTTGTTGCGACGGACGGTGCGGCCTATGAGATGGCGGGCGTCATCCCGGGGAAGGTCGTGATGAAGACGAAGCTCGCGGCGCTTGGGTATCGCGAAGTGCGCGGGCGGAAAGGGAATTTTCTATTGCCGGAAGGAGAAACAGCGCGCGGGCATGAATTTCACTATTCCGTGTACGAACCGCGGGGCGAGGTGCCGTTTGCCTACGAAACGAGCGGCCGGAAAGGAACAAAGCCTGACGGTTATTTGGCGCACCGGCTTGTCGCCGGCTATGTCCATTTTCATTTCGCGTCCGCCCCGGCGATGGTTGAGCGGTGGCTCGCCGAATGCGAGAAGGTGACCATCAATGGCTAAGGCGCTGCCGATTATGTTTCAAGGCACCCATTCTGATGCCGGCAAAAGCGTCATCGCCACCGCGTTTTGCCGCATGTTCGCCCAAGACGGCTGGAAGACGGCGCCGTTCAAGTCGCAAAACATGTCGTTAAACTCCTACGTGACGCCGGACGGAAACGAAATCGGGCGGGCGCAAGGAATTCAGGCCGAAGCGGCCGGAGTGGCGGCGCGCGCCGAGATGAATCCGATTTTGATTAAGCCAAGCCGCGAGCATGAATCGCAAATCGTTGTGCTTGGCAAACCGTACGGCAATATGCAGGCGTTCGCTTACCGGAACGAGTTTTTCCACCAAGGGCTGGCCGTCATCCGTCAGTCGCTCGAAACGTTGATGAACGAGTATGACCGGATTGTCATTGAAGGAGCGGGAAGCCCGGCGGAAGTAAACTTAAACGACCGCGAGCTCGTCAACATGCGCATCGCCCGTCTCGCCAACGCCCCGGTCGTGTTGATCGGCGATATTGAGCGGGGCGGGGTGTTCGCGAGCCTCGTTGGAACGCTGTCGCTGCTTGAGCCTGAGGACCGAAAGCGGGTCATTGGGGTCATCATTAACAAGTTTCGCGGCGATGTGGCGCTGCTTAAGCCGGGGCTTGATTGGTTTGAGCAGCACACCGGCGTGCCGGTGCTTGGCGTCGTTCCCTATTTGCCTGATTTGGCGATCGATGCTGAAGATTCGCTGTCGCTTGAGCGGTTTGCTTCATCTGTCGGGGGAGAGGAAGCGATTGATGTCGCGGTCATCCGCTGTCCGAAAATCGCCAATTTCACCGACATCGACCCGCTTTTGGCCGAACCGGACTGCCGCGTCCGGTTGGTCACGCACGCCGATGAGCTTGGCGCGCCGGATGTGATCGTGCTTCCCGGCAGCAAAAACACGATCGAAGACTTGATTTATATGAAGAAAAGAGGACTCGCTTCCCGCATTGTGTCGCTTGTCAATGAAGGAAAAGCGAGAGTCGTCGGCTTATGCGGCGGCTACCAAATGCTTGGCGCCGTCATCCGCGATCCGTATGGAGTCGAGACGCCGCTCCCGGAAGTAAAAGGGCTTGGTTTGCTGCCGATTGAAACGACGCTTGAGCGGACGAAAATCACGATCCGTTCCGAAGGAGTGCTTACATGGGGCGGAGAGCGATTTGCCGTGCAAGGATACGAGATTCATATGGGCCGCTCGGCGCCGCTTCCTGGCTATGCGCCGCTTATTGAGGCGGACGGCCGTCATGAAGGGGCGAAGCACAGTGATGAGCGGGTGCTGGGCACGTACATGCACGATTTGTTTCATAACGATGCGTTCCGCACCGCTTTTTTGAACGTTATTCGCCGCGAAAAGGGAGCTCCGTTGCACGGCGCTGTATCGTTTCACACCCGTAAGGAAGCGATGTTTGACCGGCTTGCCGCCCATGTCCGCGAGCATGTCGACGTCGGACGGATCGAACAGATGATGCGTCAATTTCAGCGGCTGTGATCGATATGGAAAATGGTGGTGCGGAGGAACGGCCGATATGGCCCGTTTTTTCCGAGCGATTGGCTCGGTTTAGGGGCTGCGAATTCCTCCTGTAAAGCGGGGCGTCCGGCCTCCCTCTGCGCTAAATCGTGACGGGGAAAGCTGCTTTTTCGCCCCTCAATCATAGACGAGAAAGGAGGAAGCGCCTATTCCCGCTTGATGGGGATATGGTGCGCCCATGATGAATGTTTCCATCCCACCGATCCGCCGTGAAATGGTGGAACAAGCGCGTGATTACATCAATCAGCTGACGAAACCGCCCGGCAGCCTCGGCCGTCTTGAAGAAGTGGCGGCTGCGCTTGCCGGCATGACCGGGGAGCTGCTTCCACGCGTCACTCCGCCCGGAGTGCTCGTGTTTGCGGCCGACCATGGCGTCACGGAAGAAGGGGTGTCTGCTTATCCGGCCGAAGTGACGGCGCAAATGGTGTACAACTTTGCCAACGGCGGAGCGGCGATCAACGCCTTCAGCCGGCAAATCGGCGCGTTGCTTCAGGTGATTGATGTCGGTGTCGCCGTGCCGATTGCTGATGAGCGCGTCATTCAGAAAAAGGTGCGCCCGGGAACGAACAATTTCGCCCAAACGGAAGCGATGACGCCGTCCGAGGCTGAACAGGCGCTTCATGTCGGTTACGAACAGGCGGCGTCCATCATTGAACAAGGCGTCCGCACGCTCATTGTCGGCGAAATGGGCATCGGCAATACGACCGCCGCGAGCGCCTTATTGGCCACGTTGACCGATGAGCCGCTTGAGCGCATCGTTGGCAAAGGAAGCGGCATTAAGGAGGAAATGCTTGCCCATAAACAGGACGTGATCCGACGGGCGCTCTTGCTTCATCGACCGGATCCGGCGAAGCCGCTTGAATGGCTTTCGAAAATCGGCGGGTTGGAGATCGCTGCTATGGCCGGGGCGATGCTGGCAGCCGCCGAACGGCGCATCCCGATTTTGCTTGACGGTTTTATTTGCACGGTGGCTGCCCTTGTGGCCCGCCAGTTTGCCGTGAACGTCACAGACTATATGATTGCCGGCCATCGTTCCGAAGAGCCGGGGCACAGTATAGCCCTTCGTTTGCTAGAGAAGGAGCCGCTTTTGGATCTCGGCATGCGCCTTGGCGAAGGAAGCGGCGCGGCGGTAGCGTTTCCGCTCTTGGTGTCCGCAACGGCGATGGTGAACGAAATGGCGACATTCGCTTCGGCAGGCGTTTCCACCGCTGATGCGAAAGGAGAGAACGGGAAATGACCATCGGCAAAGTGTATTTAGTCGGCGCCGGGCCGGGCGATGAAAAGCTCATCACGGTTTACGGCCGCGAATGCCTAGAGCGGGCGGATGTCATTATTTACGACCGGCTCATCAATCGGAAGCTGCTGCGCTACGCGAAGCCGGACGCTGAGCTTCTTTACTGCGGCAAAGAGCCGGGAAAACATGACACGGTTCAAGAACAAATTCATGAGCTGCTCGTTTGGCATGCGCAACAAGGAAAAACGGTCGTCCGCTTAAAAGGCGGCGATCCGTGCATTTTTGGCCGCGTTGGTGAAGAGGCGGAAGTGTTGGCGAAAGCCGGAATTCCGTTTGAAATCGTTCCAGGGGTGACATCCGGCATTGCTGTGCCGGCGTACGCCGGCATTCCGGTCACCCACCGTGATTACGCCGCCTCGGTGGCGATCGTCAGCGGGCATCGGAGTGAGCGGATCGATTGGGAGGCGCTGACTCGAGGATGCGATACGATCATTGTCTACATGGGAGCGGCCAATTTGCCGGATATTTGCGGCCGGTTGATGGCGGCCGGAAAGCCGTCGGATACGCCGGCGGCCATCATTGAATGGGGACGACCGAGCGGCAGCGCACGGTGGCGGCGACGCTTTCGACGCTGTCAGACGAGGCGGAACAGGCGGGCATTTCCCATCCTGCCATCATCATCATCGGCGATGTCGTTCGTCTGCGTGAGACGCTCCAATGGTTTCCGGAGCGGCAAGGGGGCGTGGTCGATGCCGACGCCTCGTCATAGCGGGCGTGTCATCGTTTATACGGGCGACGGAAAAGGAAAAACGACGGCCGCATTGGGGCTTGCCCTGCGTGCCGTTGGCCGGGGAATGAACGTCGCGATTTTGCAGTTTGTGAAATCGCCGGAACGGACATACGGCGAGCAGTTGGCCCTAGAGCGCCTTGGCGTCGACGTCCGTCAGCTCGGCGCCGGCTTCACATGGACGAAAACGCCGGACATCCACCGCGAAGCATTGAAGCGTGCCTGGGCGGTGGCCAAAGAATATGTGTATTCCGGACGGTATGACATGATTGTGCTCGATGAACTGAACAATGTGTTGGCCATTGACCGCTTTCCCATTGAAGATATCGTATCAGTCGGCGAGGTGCTCGAGCTGATCCGCACGCGCCCGCCGTCGCTCCATCTTGTCATCACGGGGCGCGCGGCGCGCCCGGAGCTGATGGCGGCTGCCGATATCGTGACGGAAATGAAGCTCATCAAGCATGACTATGAACAAGGAAGAACCGCGATGAAAGGGATTGAATTTTAGAAGCAAAAAGAGGCTGTCTCAAAAGGTTGGTTTTCTTTCGATAAAGTACAATATATGGTTTTCGGACAGCATTTTGCGCGTATATATACAGTAATAAGCAAAGGGGCTGACCCAAAAGGGTAATTTTCTTTAACAAAACACAACATATTGTTTCTTAATGATTGTTTTATACCTATATACGGTAATGAGAAAGGGTGTCTCGATCCTTTTGGGACACCCTCTTCTTTTTGTGGGTTAGGCATTTTCATCGGTTTTGTCATTTTGGATTTTGTTTTGCCGCCGTCCTTTGCTGTTATCGCCGGAAACCGGGCCGCGAAGCAAGGCCATCGGATCTTGCGTTGGCGCGTTTTGATTGCGGCTGCCGTTGTTTGGGCGTTTCGTCATGAGCTCCACCTCCTTTGGCTGCTGTTGTCATACGTTTAGCATGGACGATGCCTTCATTCCTATGCATGGTTGTCTACAGCCCAGCATAAAAAAGCGGGAAGCGTTCGTGTTCCCGCTTTCCCGCTGCAAGCCGGCCGGATGCTGGCAAACACGGCGGCCGGATGAAGGCAATCAGTGATTTCGGTTAGTAGGCATATCCGCCCAAGCAGGCACATCCAACAATAATCAACAAAATAAACAGAACGACAATCAACGCAAAGCTGTTTCCATGCCAAGCGCCCATCATGTTCACCTCCTGGTGGAATCTATCGTATTGTATGTCAAAAAAACGAAAAGAACAGGGCGATTGTCGAAACACGAAAACAATCGGCCAAAATGAGAAAAACGCCTTGCATATGTTTCAGCAAGGCGTTTTTTCGGGATGGTTCAACATGATTGCATATATTGATTTCATTCCCATTCATAAGGCGTTTCTTGATACACGTAATAGTTCAGCCAGTTGACAAACAGCAAGTTGGCATGCGAGCGCCATGTGTTCAGCGGTGGCTGGCTTGGGTCATCATTGGGAAAGTATGATTCCGGGATGTGAATCGGCAGCCCTTTCGCCAAGTCGCGTTCATATTCTTCTTTGAGCGTTGTCGCATCATATTCTGGATGGCCCGTTAAGAAAATGCGGCGCCCGTCGTTCGATGCGACGAGGCAAACGCCGGCTTTGTCAGACATGGACAAAATGGTGAGATCCGGCACTTTTTCGATGTCTTCGCGCTTGACGTCTGTATGGCGGGAGTGCGGCATGCGGAACACATCGTCAAAACCGCGCAATAGTTTTACGTTTTTCACTTCCACCGTATGGTTGAACACACCGAAGCATTTTTCCGGCAATGGGTATTTCGGAATGCCGTAGTGATAGTATAAGCCAGCTTGTGCCCCCCAACAAATGTGCAACGTTGACGTGACGTTCGTTTTCGTCCATTCCATAATTTCCGTCAATTCTCCCCAATAGTTGACCTCTTCAAACGGCATTTGCTCGACCGGCGCTCCGGTGATGATCATCCCGTCGAACTTGCGATGGCGAATGTGCGGGAAAATCGTGTAAAATTGTTCTAAATGATGTTTGCTTGTCGTTTTCGGCTCATGGGTCGCCGGGCGCAAAAAGGTGACGTTCACTTGCAGCGGCGAGTTGCCAAGCAGCCGCAGCAACTGTGTCTCTGCTTTTTCTTTTTCGGGCATCAAGTTTAAAATGATGATGTTGAGCGGACGGATGTCTTGCGAATACGCCCGTTCTTCGTCCATCACGAAAATGTTTTCTTGTTCGAGTATTTCTTTCGCCGGCAAGTCTTTTGGAATGTTGATTGGCAATGGTGTCCCCTCCGTTTCTGTCTCGTTACTAAATACCTTAATTATAAAAACTTTGTCAACATTCTTCAATTGATTTTTTGACCTTAAAACAGCTTGTGAACAAAAAGGGGAATCCCGATTGGATCCGACCGCCTTTGACAATTTAAAAACGGTGTTGGAAGGAGCGATATATGACGCGGACTTGCAAGGGCGCATTGCCGTGGTCGATCGCCGCGACCTTGTCGATTTGGCTCGTTTGTTCCGGGAGTACGCCATTTCATTTCGGCTGAATGATGCGCCCGATCCGCTCGTCGTCTGCACCGCGCGGCTTTCGCTTGATTTTGCTGAGCTGGTCAATGAGCGGCTCTATCACGGCCGGGCCGGCTGCCGGCTCGCTCTTCTGTTTACCCTTCCGGTTCGCCGCTCGTCCGTTTGTGCGCTCATTGAAGGAACGCTGCGGACGATTTGGGGCAAGGAGCGAATCATCCGGCAAACGCTCCGCTTTCCGTTTCCGCATGAACACGGCCCGTATGAAAATGAAGCCGTGGTCGAATTTGCACGCCTCATTTATGAGGAAAACGCCGCCGATTTGCCGGAGATGGTGCCGTATATGGTTTCATCACTTGAACAATTGCAGCTGTTCGCCGGGCAGTAGTGGCGCAAAAAGTGGAAACAAACGGTGAAATCCGCTATGATAGGGATGAGGTGAAAAATCATGAGTGTATATGAATTCAGCGCCAAAACCATTCACGGAGAGGAACAACCGCTTTCCGTCTATCGAGGCAACGTGCTGTTGATTGTCAACACGGCGAGCCGATGCGGCTTCACCCCGCAGTATAAAGAACTGCAGGAGCTGTATGACGAATATCGCGATCGCGGGTTTGTTGTGCTCGGCTTTCCGTGCAACCAGTTCGGCGGCCAAGAGCCGGGGACGGAAGAGGAAATTGAGCAATTTTGCCAGTTGAATTACGGTGTGACGTTCCCGCTGTTTGCGAAAGTGGATGTGAATGGCGATAACGCCCATCCGCTGTTTCAATATTTGAAAGAAGAGGCGCCGGGGCATTGGGAACAAAGGCGATCAAATGGAATTTCACGAAGTTTTTAGTCGACCGCAACGGCAAGGTTGTTGCTCGTTTCGCACCGCAAACAAAGCCAAGCGAGCTGAGAAGGGAAATTGAAAAGCTGCTGTAAGGCAAGGAGGGGTAACGCTTGCGCATTCAAGCGATTGAGCCGACGCCAAGCCCGAACACGATGAAAATATTGCTTGATGAAGAATTGCCTTCCGGCACGCGCCATAACTACAAACCGGACAACATTGGCGAAGCGCCGCCGCTTATTCAAGCATTGATGCGCATTGACGGAGTGAAAGGCATTTACCATGTCGCTGATTTTTTGGCTATTGAACGCCATCCGAAATACGACTGGCGCGACATTTTGGCGAAAGTGCGCGAAGTGTTCGGCGAGAAAGCGGATGACGGCGCCGAGGCAAAGCCGAAAGGAAACGAACATTTCGGCGAAGTGAAAGTGTTCGTGCAAATGCTGTACGGTCTGCCGATGCAAGTGAAGCTTGTCGATGGGGAGCGCGAACACCGCGTCGGGCTGCCGAAACCGTTTATGGACGCGGTCATTGAGGCGCAAAAATACGCAGGAAATGTTGTGCTTGAGCGCAAATGGGTCGAAAAAGGAGTGCGCTACGGCACGTTTGAGGAAATCGGCCGCGAAATGGTCGATGAGCTGTCAGCCGCCTATCCGCCCGAGCGGCTGGAGCGGATCGTCAACATGTTCCGCCGCGGTGAGCAGGAAAAAACGGTGCAAAAGCGTCCAAGCCTCAAAGTGACGAGCGAGATGCTCGATGACCCGGATTGGCGCAAACGGTATGCCGCGCTCGAGCAGATGGCCGAGCCGACCGAGGACGATATCCCGGTGTTGGCCAAGGCGCTCAAGGATGAAAAAATGGCCATCCGCCGCCTGGCAACAGCGTATCTCGGCATGATCGGCGGCAAAAAGGTGCTTCCGTATTTGTATGAAGCGTTAAAAGATCCTGCTGTCGCTGTCCGCCGCACCGCCGGCGACTGTTTGTCCGACATCGGCGATCCGGAGGCCATTCCGGCCATGATCGAAGCGCTAAAGGACGAAAGCAAGCTCGTCCGTTGGCGCGCGGCCATGTTTTTGTACGAAGTCGGCGACGAATCGGCGCTGCCGGCGTTAAAAGCGGCGGAAAACGATCCGGAGTTTGAAGTGAGCTTGCAAGTGAAAATGGCCATTGAACGGATCGAAGGCGGCGAAGAAGCGAAAGGGTCTGTGTGGAAGCAAATGACGGAGAGCCGAAAAAAAGAGAACAAGCCGGAGAAATAAATGTTCGAAGTATAGTATGCTGATAGCACACTGATGATCATATGGAGGGATGATGGCCATGTCGATGGCGTATGAAGAATATATGCGCCAGCTCGTGCAGCCGATGCGGGATGAACTCGTCCGCGCCGGCTTTCGCGAATTGCGCACGAGCGAAGAAGTCGAGCAGTTTATGGAACAAGTGGAAGGAACGACGTTTGTCTTTGTCAACTCAGTGTGCGGCTGCGCCGCTGGATTGGCGCGCCCCGCGGCGACGCAGGCGGTGCTTAGGAGCGAGAAAAAGCCGGATCATCTCGTGACGGTATTCGCCGGCCAAGACAAAGAAGCGACGGCGAAAATGCGCGAGTACTTTGTCGGCTATGCGCCGTCCTCGCCGTCGATGGCGCTTTTAAAAGGAAAAGAAGTTGTTCATTTTATCCCGCGCGAAGACATCGAGTTTCACTCGATGGAGGACGTGATGGAAAATATTTTGGCTGCGTTTGACAAATATTGCGGTTGATGCCCAACGCCTTCCCCGGCCTTGCATACCGCTGCCGGCGCCGGGGAACGATAAGGGCGGAGGTGATCGGCGTGCCGAAGCGGAAAAAAGACCGTTCGAAAACGGGCGTCAGCGCCCCAGATGTTCGAGGGCAAGGCACGACGGAGACGGAGACAGGCGCCTTCGAGCTTGACTCTGCCCGCAAAAAAACAAAAATCGATTAAAAAGGAGCTCCCGATGCGGGGCTCCTTTTGTCGTTTTCATGCGCAAACTCCCTTCGCATCCAACAGAATGCCAAGGGAGCTGGATGGATCGCCAAGAGCGTTTAGGCGTTGGCGATACAACTATAAATAAAGTAAAGCAATGTAATGAGGCTGGCCGCAAAAAAGATCGTGTTCATGTTTCATTTTTCCCGCCTTTCTGTCTATATTTTCACTGAGAATCTATGATACACTATTCATGTGAACTACCCCCACTTCGCTTTGCTTGAAGTGGGAGCTTCTCAGTTCCACGACGAAAGCATTCTTTCGTCTCCCTGAGCGTGACTTCGGGTCGTCCCAACCCTAGGCATCCGACGATTCGGAGTTCTTTCGCGCCTTGGATATTTTACGCATGGAAGGCTTTGCTTGGTTTTCGCATTGGATATTCTCCATGCAACCCTCTATATCCAGTTCACAAAGAACATGATATACCTTGATTTTATCATGTGTTTTGGCTGACGCCAACCGACATCCATTTGCCGCTGATCGCTGGGTTGCGACCTTCACGCGGTTGAAGCGGGTGTCTTCTTTCGGAACTATGATAAAAGTATATACCAACAAAAGCAAAAAGAAAATGCAGTTTTGGTCTTGTCAAGGGAGAGGAAGACGAAATGAAAAAAGCGAAACGAATGAACGCGTTTTCGGCATCGATTTTTGCCGAATTGGCGGCGTATCGTCAACAGCGGCGCCATCTTCATGACGAGTGGATCGATTTAAGCGTCGGCAGCCCGGATTTGCCCCCGGCGCCGTTTGTGCGTGAGGCGATCGCCCGCTACGCCAACGAGCCGAATGCGTACGGCTACACATTAAAGGGCATTCGCGAGTTTCATGAAGCGGTCGCCGATTATTATCGGACGGCGCATGGCGTCGTGCTCGATCCAGAGACGGAAGTGACGTACGTCATCGGGTCACAAGACGGGCTCGTTCATTTGCCGATGGTGTTCGCTGACCCGGGGGATGTCATTTTATTGCCGGATCCCGGGTACCCGGCGTATGCGGCGGGGGTGGCGATGGCGGAAGCGATGCCGTATTTTCTGCCGCTGAGGGAGGAAAACCGCTTTTTGCCGGATTTGCGTGCGATCCCGGAGGACATCGCCAAACGGACGACGATCATGTTTATCAACTTCCCTGGAAATCCGATTCCAGCCGTAGCGACAGAATCATTTTATCGCGAAGTGGTCGAGTTTGCGAAGCGGTACGATATCCTCGTTGTTTCCGATTTTGCTTACGGCGAGCTGTATTATGACGGAAACAAACCGGTGAGTTTTCTTTCTGTTCCAGGCGCAAAGGACGTTGGCGTGGAGATCAATTCGTTGTCAAAAAGCTACAACATGGCCGGCTGCCGGGTCGGCTACTTGTGCGGAAATGCCGAGGTGATTCGTGCGTTTGCCGAGTTCAAGTCCAATTTGGATTACGGAATTTTTTGGCCGCTGCAAAAAGCGGCCGCGGAAGTGCTCCGCCATGGCGCCGGCTTTTGCGCCCAGAGCCGCATGATGTATCAGGCGCGCCGCGATGTGCTCGTGGATGGACTCGCTGACATCGGTTGGACGGTTGACCGTCCGCAAGCCGGCATGTTCGTGTGGGCGAAAATTCCGGACGGGTTTACGTCGCTTTCGTTTGCGAAGGCGCTCATCGACCAAGCCGGCGTCGTTGTGACGCCTGGGCACGCGTTTGGGCCGAGCGGCGAAGGGTATGTGCGCATCGCCCTTGTCCAGCCGGAAGAAGTGTTGCGCCGGGCGGTCGCCAAATTAAAAGCGACCGGCTTGTTCGCGTCTTTGGCCGCTGACGGCGGTAGCGGGAGGTGAAGGCGATGAAGCTGCCGTCTTGGCTTCGAAAAACGCTTGTTGCCGCCATTACCGTCTGCACGTTTGGACTCGTCACACCGCCCGCTTCGCTGCTCGCGGCCAAAGAGCCACCGTCAGATGATGCATCGTCTTCCGACTGGCAGCACAGTCCAACAAGTCGTGCCGAGGAAGCGGTTTCGTTGACGCGAGCTCAATTCATTGAGCGGACGATGGAAAAGGCCGTTGCCCAGTCCCATGAAAAATTCGGCCGCAAAATCGCTCCGGTCATTGAAGATGAGTTTCGCGCCGTCATTTTGCCGCGCATGGAAGAAGTGATCGCCGAGCTTGCCGATCGTTATCCGGAAGAGGAGCTCCGCTATTTGGCTGTTTCGGAAAATCCGTCCGGCGGGCAAGGGGAGCGCATTTTTCATTTGTATCGGGCGGATACGGGAGAGGATTTGATCCGCTTTCACGTCCGCCGCGAGCATCCGCCGCAAGACGGATATTGGTTTCAGTTTCACTATCATACATGCGATGATGGGTTTCAAGCCCATCATGAACTCGGGAAAATCTACTGGTCAAAAAATACGCCGCCGAACTGGCGTACATAATCGCCTGCGGTTCTTTCCTGATTTTGCGCGTTTTTTCCCGCTTCGTTCTATGATATGATTTTCATAGATTGAAAGAAGCGGGGG
The DNA here is from genome assembly GCF_001592395.1 of Geobacillus sp. JS12. NCBI lineage: Bacteria > Bacillati > Bacillota > Bacilli > Caryophanales > Anoxybacillaceae > Geobacillus > Geobacillus sp. JS12. Next base: position 1,260,524 of record NZ_CP014749.1, on the reverse strand, counting down.
AACCACGATGAAACGGCTGTTCACTAGTTTGTTGGCGGCGCTGTTCGCCATTCCGCTTCTATCGCTTTCGCCGTACCCGGCCGCCCACGGCGTGCTGCTTCAAGAAAGCGGCCTTGATCTTCGGGACATTCCGTCCCGTGACGTGCTCGGCCGCATTGTGATCGTGCCCGAGACAGCGTTTCCCGCTGCGGAGGCGAACAAGACCATTCAGACGCTCGCCCACATTGATCGCACGATTTTAGAGCAGGCGGCGGACCACCATATTTACATCCAACTGTTGACCGGCCCGATCACCGATGAGCCGACGGCCCGCCATTTGCGCGGAAAAACGCCGCGCGGTTATATGCCGGGTTCGAAAACATGGGATGACGTGCCGGGCATCGGCGGGGCGCATTTAGTGCTTGTCCGCCTCGGCCATAGCGAAAAAGGGAAAGGACACGGCTCGGTCAATTTGGAGCTGCATGAGTTTGCTCATTCGCTCGATTACATCGTATTTGACCGCATTCATGAAACGGACGAATTTCAAGCGATTTGGCGGGAGGAGGCGCCGCGGCTCTTTCCTGGCGAATATTATTTTTTGACTTATCCGGAAGAGTATTTTGCTGAGTCGTTTGCCTATTATTATGCAAGCGACAAGACGCGGCAAACGTTGCGGGCGGCAGCGCCGAGAACATATGCGTTGATCCGCGGATTGGCGGAACGGGCCTCGTAAAAGGCTCGTTTTTTTATGGACAAGTGGTTCACCATGCGTTGCTTTATGGTATGATAGAGCGTGAGGTGAGAACATTGCGGCAATATTTGCAGCTTTTGGAGGATATTTTGGAAAACGGCGTCGAAAAAGAAGACCGCACGGGCGTCGGCACGCTGTCGGTGTTCGGCCGCCAGCTCCGCTTCAACTTGCAAGATGGATTTCCGCTTGTGACAACGAAAAAATTGCATATCCGCTCCATCATTTATGAACTGCTTTGGTTTTTAAAAGGCGATACGAACGTCCGCTATTTGCAGGAGAATGGCGTGACGATTTGGGACGAGTGGGCGGACGAAAACGGCGATCTCGGCCCGATTTACGGCGCGCAATGGCGCTCATGGAAAGGGGCGGACGGGAAAACAATCGACCAGATCGCGTGGGTCGTCGAGGAGATCAAACGAAATCCGAATTCACGCCGGTTGCTTGTGAGCGCTTGGAACGTGGCGGAATTGGACGAGATGAAGCTGCCGCCGTGCCATTATGCCTTTCAGTTTTATGTTGCGAACGGTCGGTTGTCGTGCATGTGGCAGCAGCGCTCCGTTGATACGTTTTTAGGGCTGCCGTTTAACATTGCCAGCTACGCGCTGTTGACGCATATGATCGCCCAGCAGTGCGACCTCGATGTCGGCGAACTCATTTTCACCGGCGGTGACGTCCATTTGTACAAAAACCATCTCGAACAGGCGAAACTGCAGCTGACGCGCGAGCCGCGCCCGCTGCCGAAGCTCGTCATCAAACGGAAGCCGCCGTCCATTTTCGATTACGAATACGACGATTTTGAAATTGTCGGCTACAACCCGCATCCGACGATTAAAGCACCGGTGGCTGTGTAAAGGAGAGGACGCGATGATTTCGCACATTGTGGCGATGGATGAAAACCGGGTGATCGGCAAAGACAACCGCTTGCCTTGGCATTTGCCGGCCGATTTGGCGTATTTTAAACGGGTGACAACGGGCCATGCCATCGTGATGGGGCGCAAAACGTTTGAAGCGATCGGCCGGCCGCTTCCCGGCCGCGATAACGTCGTTGTCACGCGCAACCGCTCGTTTCGCCCGGAAGGCTGCCTTGTGCTTCATTCGCTCGAGGAAGTCAAGCAATGGATCGCATCGCGCGCTGATGAAGTGTTTATCATCGGCGGGGCCGAACTGTTTCGGGCGACGATGCCGATTGTCGACCGGCTGTATGTGACAAAAATTTTTGCTTCCTTCCCCGGCGATACGTTTTATCCGCCCATTTCTGACGATGAATGGGAAATCGTTTCCTATACGCCAGGAGGGAAAGATGAAAAGAATCCGTATGAACACGCCTTTATCATTTATGAGCGGAAAAAGGCGAAATAGATGGGACACGGGCATGGATATGCGTTTGTCGTTGGCGTACGAAACGTTTGCGAAGACGACCCCAAAAACGGGGCGTCTTTTTGTTTGAGATCGGAACATTTTGAAAACGTGTTTCTGCATAGAAGCGGGGCGAAAAAGGAACGATAATCAATAGAACCACAATGGAAATGGAGGAAGACGATGAAACATATCGTTCCGTTTGTCGTCAAGCTCGCTGCTTGGAGCGTCGTCTTGTTTTCGATGTTTACGATCTTCGATGCCCCGCTTTCCTTGATTTCACTCATGACGATCGTGACGGCGCTTGTTTCTTATATGATCGGCGATCTGTTCGTGTTGCCGCGCGTCGGCCATTTTGTCGCTGCCGCTCTTGACGTGCCGCTTTCCTTTTTGCTTATTTGGCCGGTCAGCTTTGCCCTCATTGCCCCGTCCGTCAACATGGCATACGGCGCGTTTTTCAGCTCCTTGGCGATCGGGGCGGTTGAAGCGTTTTTCCATTTGTATATGGAAAACCATGTGCACGAAGAAGCAAGAAGGGAAGAAGCGCACCGCTGGTATGATGAAGGAAGATGGGCGACGGAATTTGCCGAGGAAGAAGAGTTCAAAAAAGAGGACGACCGGGCATAGCGCCGGTCGTTTTTTCTGTCCGCTTGCGCATGAAGAAGTAGTTCGCCGTACATATGCTGCACAATTCGCCGTGTTGCCGTCTGGCAGGACGGCTAGGGAGAGGTTTCGAGCAGGAAGGATGGCGCTCATCGGATGGCGTCAGGCCAAAAGCGTGAATCCGGCCGGCGGAAGCGTCCAGTATCCGGTAAAGCGGGGTCATCGCGATGTTCACGAGCCCGCTTCCCTTCATCCTCATAAAACTTTTCGAAAATTCCCTTTTCTTTTTGCGAATTTGTGATATAATCTACAAATCAAAGACAACTTAGAAAAGAAAGGGAACGAGAACATGGAACAACAGCTGAAACGGAAGCAAGGGGCAGTATACGTCGAGGACATTTTGATCGCGTATCATACGCTGAAGGATGTTGTTTTCCATACGCCGCTGCAAAAAAATCCGCTGTTATCCGAGCGCTACGAGTGCAATGTCTACTTAAAGCGCGAGGATTTGCAAGTCGTGCGTTCGTTTAAGCTGCGCGGGGCGTACAACCGGATGAAGCATTTAACCGATGAGGAGCGGAGAAACGGGGTGGTATGCGCCAGCGCCGGCAACCATGCCCAAGGGGTGGCCTATTCATGCCGGGCGCTTGGCGTGCATGGGAAAATTTATATGCCGGCGACGACGCCTCGGCAAAAAGTGTCGCAAGTGCAGCTGTTTGGCAAAGACATGGTCGAGATCGTGCTTGTCGGCGACACGTTTGACGATTCCTACAACGAAGCGGTGAAGTGCGCCGAGGCGGAAGGGCGGACGTTCATCCATCCGTTTGATGACGAATACGTCATCGCCGGACAGGGGACGATTGGCGTCGAGGTGCTCAACGACTGCGATGAACCGATCGACTTTTTGTTCGCCAGCATCGGCGGCGGGGGATTGATGGCCGGACTAGGGACGTATGTGAAAAGCATTTCTCCGTCCACCAAAGTCATCGGGGTTGAGCCGGCCGGCGCCCCATCGATGAAAGCGGCGCTCGAGCACGGACATGTGGTGACGCTCGATGAAATCGACAAGTTCGTTGACGGCGCTGCCGTCAAGACGGTCGGGGAAAAGACATTCGCCTTATGCCGCGGGGTGCTTGATGACATCGTCGTCGTTCCAGAAGGAAAAGTATGCACGACGATTTTGGAGCTGTACAACGAAAACGCCATTGTCGCTGAACCGGCAGGGGCGCTGCCGATCGCTGCGCTTGATTTTTACAAGGAACAAATCCGCGGCAAGACGGTCGTTTGCGTGGTGAGCGGCGGCAACAACGACATTGACCGGATGCAGGAAATCAAGGAGCGCTCGATGATTTACGAAGGACTGCAGCACTATTTCATCGTCAACTTCCCGCAGCGGGCTGGGGCGTTGCGTGAGTTTTTGGATGAAGTGCTTGGGCCGACGGATGACATCACCCGGTTTGAATACACGAAGAAAAACAACAAAGAAAGCGGACCGGCGCTTGTGGGCATCGAGCTGAAACGGCGCGAAGACTACGCGCCGCTCATCGAGCGGATGAAGAAAAAAGGCTTCCCGTTCCAAGAGGTCAACAAAGACCCGAACTTGTTCCATCTATTGATTTGACGAAAAAAGTCGGAACAAATTTGCCGCATTCCGACATACTTTTTCACCGGATTGGTGTATAATAAAAGTAAATCGGTGAAAAAGAGGATTGATATTTTGCTATTCAAAAGCCTCGAGTTCAAAAACGCATATGGACAGAAGGTCAAGATTATCGAAATTCCTGTATTGGAGGAAGAGAACACATACCGATTCATGATCCAACTGCGCTTGGAGGCGTTTATTGCAAAGGTGTACCGATCGAGAACGAGCCGTTCTGTGTATTCGTTCCGCGAACATTTGAAGAAAGTGCTGAAATGGCCTGTATATGAACAGATCTTTAAAGAAACGGCGTTAAAGCATAATGCATGACTGTTGTTGTTTTGCCCTTGGCGGCAAAACAACTTTTTTTTGGTGGGATTTTCGCCGGTTTCATTATATAATGGAAACGAGATCATCAGTATTAGGAGTGAACGAATGAAATCAATCAAAATTGTAACCGACTCAACGGTCGATGTGCCGGCGGCGGTGCTTGCCAAGCACGGCGTTGAAGTCGTTCCGCTTCATTTGACAGTGGATGGGGAGGCGTTTATCGACCGGGTGACAATCACGCCAGGGCAGTTTATGGCGAAGATGAAGGCAGCGCGTGAATTGCCGAAAAGCTCGCAACCGTCGGTCGGTGAGTTTCTAGCCGTCTATGACCGGCTCGGAGCGGACGGCAGCGAGATTGTGTCGATCCATATGGCTGGCGAGCTGAGCGGTACGGTCCGTGCGGCTGAACATGCGGCCGCTTTGACAGAGGCAGCGGTCACCGTCGTGGATTCACAATTTATTTCCTGTGCGTTGGGGTTTCAAGTGCTCGAAGCAGCACGTTTGGCCAAGGCGGGCAGAAGCGTCGCCGATATCATCCGGCGGCTTGACGAAATACGCCGTTGCACGCGGCTGTATGTTGTGCTTGATACGCTTGAGCATTTGGTGAAAGGCGGCCGCATCGGCCGCGGCAAAGCGCTCATCGGTTCGCTTTTGCGTATTAAGCCGATCGCCGCTCTGGTTGACGGGCTGTATACGCCGGTTGCCCAGGTTCGCAGCTTTTCGCAAGCGGTGTCCCATTTGGCGGGCCGTCTTGTCGAGGAACAAGGGGCCAAACGGGTAGAGAAAATCGCCATCGCCCATGCCGATGCTCCTCGGTGGGCGGAGCGGCTCAAGGAAGCGGTGACAGACATCATCGGCTATTCGCCGATTGACATCGTTGAAACAACGCCGGTCATTTCCATTCACACCGGTCCCGGGTCGCTGGCGCTCATGTACTACGCCGAGGAAGCGCCGCTTGATGAATAAACGCCGTTATTGGCGGCATCAACATATTTTGGTCGAAAAGGAAGGACCTATCGATGTGGAAACGAATCGCACTTTTTCTCGTTGTTCTTTTGCTGGCGGCGTGCGGAAAAACGATTCCGGACGCCAAAAACTGGCCGGTTGAGGACTTTACGTTTGTCGATCAGTCTGGTCAGCCGTTTGGACTTCGCGACTTGAAAGGAAAAGTGTGGGTCGCCGATTTTATTTTTACCAATTGCGAAACGGTTTGTCCGCCGATGACGGCCCATATGGCCAAGCTAAAGCAAATGGCAAAGAAAGAAGGACTGGATGTCGAGTTTGTCTCCTTCAGCGTCGACCCGGAAGTCGACACGCCGGAAAAACTGGCGGCGTATGCGAAGCAATTTACAGATGATCTAGCAAACTGGCATTTGCTGACTGGATACAGCCCGGCCGAGATCAGCGAGTTGGCGCAAAAAAGCTTTAAAACGATCGTGCAAAAGCCGGCCAATGACGACCAAGTCGTGCATGGCACCAGTTTTTATTTGGTCGGGCCAGACGGAAAAGTGGTTCAGACGTACAGCGGCGTGCAAGATGTGCCATACGAAACAATTTTAGAGCATATCAAAATCGTGCAGTCGTCGCAATGAGGCAAAAACGGCTACCGCCTTTTTGCCTTCTTTTCGTCTTTCCCCTTGTTGCGGCAAAAGGCAGGTGTCAAACAATGAGACGGTGGGGATGGTTGTTGTGCTGCTGGCTGCTCGCCGGATGCGTGTCGCTTTCGGCGGGCGGAAAGCCGGAGCGCCCGCATGAAGCCGCCGTCAAGCAGACGGAAGCAAAGCCGCTTCCGAAAGATATACATTTGGTCGCTTTAGGCGATTCGTTGACGGAAGGAGTGGGGGACGGCGAAAGGAAAGGCGGGTATGTCGGCCGCCTTGTCCCGCTCCTTTCGACAGAAGAGGGAGTGCGGACAGTCACCGTAGCGAATTTCGGGAAACGCGGCCGGCGCCTCGCTGAATTGGAACCAGTCATTCACGCCCATCAAGCGGAGCTCGGGCGGGCTGATATGATCTTGATCACCATTGGCGGCAACGATGTGATGAATGTCGTCCGCTCGCACTTTTTAGACTTGTCGCGCCAGCGGTTTCAGCAAGCCACGGAAATATTTGCCGACCGACTGGATCATCTATTGATCTCGCTTCGCACGATTAATCCGGATGCGGTCATTGTGCTTGTGGGTCTATACAATCCGTTTTCCACGACGTTGCCGAATATTCCGGAAATCAATGATGTCATTACCGAGTGGAACAAGGCAAGCCAGGCGGTGCTTTCCCGTTATGACCGAACGATTTTCGTTGATATTCAAGACATCTTTGCCGATCATGATGATTTGCTCTACCGTGATGAATTTCATCCAAATGCCGCAGGATACGAACAGATGGCCATGCGAGTGCATGAAGCGTTAGATCAACAAAAAGAGTGGTGGGTAGGGAGCTTATTGCAATGAATTGGAAACGAGCGTTTTGGATGTTGGCGGCTGTCAACGCCGCGGTTCTTGTTTGGACTGTCGCCTGGCTGTTCGAACCCACTTCACCGGTGAAGCGGCCGGCGCGCCCAAATGTGGAGGGAGCTTCGTTTACAGTATACTCGAAGAAGGAGCATTTGAACGCCGTCATGAACGACTATTTGGCAGAAAAAACGAAAGGCCATCCGCTGCAATACCGCGTTTGGCTCGCCGATCGCGTCTATGTTTCAAGCGAAATCCCCATTTTAGGCCGCTCGGTCGAACTTGTCGTCTCGTTTGTGCCCAAAGTAATCAAAGGAGGGAATGTCGAGCTCACGGAGCCGACGATTTCGCTCGGCGACTGGAAGCTGCCAGTGACGTATGTGCTTCGCTACTTGCAAAAGCACGCCCCGCTGCCGGATGAAGTGGCGATTGACCCGGAGCACACCCGCGTCTACGTCGCGCTCACGGACATTCGCTTTGGCAACGGCTATCAAGTGGCGGCCAAAAAAATCGATTTGGCCGCCGATGAGATCGTGTTTACCTTAACAATTCCGACGAAGCAGCACCAGTAAAAAAGGGCTGACCTAAAACGCACCCGCGTTTTGGGTCAGCCCCTTTTTTGCGATTGGGAGCTCCTTTGCCATCTGCTTTTCCGACGTTTTAGACGAGGCGCAGCCCTTTTGGATAAAAGTTTTTCACCGTTCCTTTCACTTCTTTCCCCCAGGCGAACGGAAATCCATCCACGGCCACAAGCAGCCAACCGCGGTCGCCGCCGGTGGAAAGCGTCTCGCCGCGCCAATATTGGACGATTTCGCGGCTTGCGCTCGATAGGTCAAGCACATGTTTCGCTTCCTCTGTCCGCAGCGCCAAGGCAAGGGCATGGTTCGGCTCAAACCGCTCTTTTTTCACATCCCCTAAGTGCAACCCGGCGCGGACGATTTTCAAACCGGACAAATCCGGGCAACGCTCGGGCAACACAGTCAAATGGGCGCCAAATGACACGAACGTGCCGTCTCGCTCTGTCCACAATGCCTCTTGTTCAAACTGGCGATACAGGCGGATCGCGGCTTTTGGCGCGTTCGCTTTTGCCCGTCGCCCCTGCCAAGGTGAGGTGGGCCGCTGTTTTTGCAGTTTGGCGACAAAATGCCCTTCCCTTTCAGACGGTGCGGCCAAAGGCGGGCGGCGTGGACGAGATCGGATCGATTGGTTTTCGTCCATTCCGGCCGCCCTGGCTCAAGCCCTCCCGCTTTGGCGATCGGCAACAGCCGCAAGTCATCGTGCGCCTCAAGCAGCCATTCAATCGTTTGCTCGTTTTCCTCCGGAGAGAACGTGCATGTTGAATAGACAAGAATGCCGCCTTCTTTCAGCATCGCATAGGCGCTTTCTAAAATGCGCCGCTGCCTTGCCGCGCATTCTTCCACATAGGCCGGACTCCAAAACGAAGCGGCCTCTTCATCCTTGCGAAACATGCCTTCGCCGGAACAGGGGGCGTCCACTAAAATTTTGTCAAAAAAGCCGGGAAACCGCTCGGCAAGCGCCTCGGGAGCTTCATTGACGACAACGGTGTTCGTCAAGCCGAACCGTTCGACGTTCTCTGCGAGCGCTTTGACCCGTTTCGGGTGGATTTCGTTGGCGACAAGCAGCCCTTTGTTTTCCATCATCGCTCCAAGCTGGGTCGTTTTCCCGCCAGGGGCGGCGCACAAGTCGAGCACTGTCTCCCCAGGGGCGGGACGCAGCGCTTCGGCGACCGCCATCGCGCTCGGTTCTTGAATGTAATACAGGCCGGCCGCATGGTACGGATGCTTTCCCGGCTGTTCGTCCGGCTCATAATAAAACCCGGTCGGGCAAAACGGCACCGGGGAAAGGGAAAAGGGCGCCGTTTTTGCCCATGCGCCCGGGTCGGTTTTCAACGGATTGACGCGCAAGCCGTTGATTTTTTCGTTTTCATAAACAGCGAAAAACTCGTCTGCTTCTTCATCAAGCAGCTTCTTCATTTTCGCGACAAATGCTTCCGGCAATCTCAACGCAACAAACTCCTTTCTCCGTCCGTCGTCATGAGCGTTTGCCTGGCCATTTCACTTTTGGCTCTGTTTTGTTCAAGATGCGCTTGATGTTGGCGCGATGACGATAAAAGATAAACGAAGCCAGCAACAACACTGCCACCGTCAATGGAATGTCGTCCGTGAAAAAGACGGTGTACACGACCGCATACAGCGCCGCGGCCATCGATGACAGGGAGACGTAGCGTGAAACAGCCAAGACGACAAGAAACACGGCGATGAGCGACAAAAAGAACAACGGCGAATAAAACAGCATCACCCCGCCCGATGTCGCCACCGCCTTGCCGCCGCGGAACTTGGCGAACACCGGATACATATGGCCGACGACTGCCACCGCCCGGCCAAAAGCGGATGCACGGGGACGGAAAAAAGCATCGGCAAGCTCGCCGCCAGCGTCCCTTTTAGCATATCGCCGACAATGACGATCGTTCCCGCTTTCGCCCCAAGCACGCGGAACGTGTTTGTTCCCCCAAGATTGCCGCTTCCATGTTCGCGGATGTCGATCCCGTAGCCGATTTTCCCGACAAGAAGGCCAAACGGAATCGAGCCGAGAAGATAAGCAAGAAGCAAAATGAGTGCGGTCATCGAATCAAACACCCTTTACTCAACAAGTTTGTGCATGTTTCTATTTTAACATGCATGAGCGAAAACGGTAGACAGGAATTTTGCATTTCAAGGACATAGCCGCTAAACTGAAAAGAAGAAACGGGCTGTCGGAACGTCCGTCCGACCCCGGACCGATGAGAAAGGAGCGACCATGATGAAAACGACGGTTGTATGGAACGGAAACATGTCATTCAGCGGCCAAAGCGCTTCCGGTGTCACCATTCCGATCGACGCGGCCAAAGACGTCGGCGGCAACGATTCAGGCGCTCGGCCGATGGAGCTTTTGCTTCACGCCTTAGCCGGCTGCACCGGCATTGACATCGTTTTGATCTTGCGGAAAATGCGGCTTGATGTCCGCGCGTTTTCGATGGAAGTCGAAGGAACGCGCGCCGATGACCACCCAAAGCGGTTTACAGAGATTCATATTCATTACGCGCTCGAAGGCGATTTGCCGGAAGACAAGGTCGTCCGCGCCATTCGGTTGTCAAAAGAAAAATATTGTTCCGTTTCCCATTCGTTAAATGCCGCCATTACAGCGAGCTATTCGATCAACGGCGTGCGCGGGAAGGAGACGATCTAACAAGGAGAAGGGCTTGACGTTCATGGCCGTTTCGCGTGGCATAGCGCCGAATGACGCTGGCTGTCCACCGAGCTAAAAGGGAAAGACTGTCCGATCAACAGACTCTATCGGGCGGTCTTTTTTTGTTTCTGTTGTTCTCAACAGTCAGTTGTGAATTTACAAAATATTTACGAAAAATCATCCTTTCTTCTCTATCATTGTATGGACTCGCAAGGATATAATGGGAGTGAACGAGAAGGCGAGAGAAAGGGGAACCGGGAATGAAGAATTCCAAACGATGGGGAAGACGGGTGCTATCCGCATTGGCTGCTGCAGCGGTGCTGGCCGCGGCTCCAGTTGGGGCGGCAGGGAACGGGAAAAGCAAGGGGAAGCCGCCTGCTTCCTCGCACCGTTATATTGAGGTGCAGCTGTTAGGCATTAACGACTTCCACGGTCAGTTGAATGTGACGAGAAAAGTCGGCGGGCGGGAAGTCGGACGGGCTGATTATTTGGCCGCTTATTTGAAACAGCGGGAGGCGGAAAACAAAAATACGCTGCTCGTCCATGCCGGCGATGCGGTTGGCGCCAGCCCGCCGGTATCGGCGTTGCTGCAGGACGAGCCGACGATCGAAGTGCTCAATAAGCTCGGCTTTGACGTCGGCACCCTTGGCAACCATGAGTTTGATGAAGGAGTAGCGGAAATGCTCCGCTTGATCCATGGCGGATACCACCCGGCGACCGGCGATTTCGCCGGAGCAGATTTTCCGTACGTGAGCGCCAACGTCGTTGATGCGCAAACAGGAAAGCCGATTCTCCCGCCATATGTGATTAAGCGGGTCAACGGCATGCCGATCGGATTGATCGGCGTCACGCTCACGGAAACACCAACGATTGTGACGCCAAGCGGCGTCGCGGGAGTCAAGTTCATCGATGAAGCAACAGCGATTAACAAAGCGGTCCGGGAACTGAAGAAAAAAGGAGTGCAAACGATCGTCGTTCTCGCCCATAACCCAGGCGTATCCAATCCGGATGGGACAAACGCAAGCGGGGAAATTGTCGATATCGCCAAAAATGTCGATGATGAAGTCGATGTGATTTTCGCCGGTCATAACCATGCCTATTTAAATGCGGTTGTGGACGGCAAGCTGCTCGTTCAGTCGTATTCGTACGGCACGGCGTTTGCTGATGTCGATTTGAAAATCGACCCGCGCACGAAAGACGTCGTCGCCAAAAAAGCGGAGATCGTGACGACCTATCATGACGGCATCACTCCGGACCCGGAAATCCGTGCCCTCGTCGAAAAATATGAAGCGAAAGTGGCGCCGCTTGTCAATCAAGTCGTCGGCACAGCAGCCGAAACGATCACCGATGAACAAAACGAAAGCGGCGAGTCCGCCTTGGGCAATTTGATCGCCGATGCCCAGCGGGCGGCGATGAAAACCGATTTTGCCTTTATGAACCCGGGCGGCATTCGCGCCGATATTGAACAAGGCGAAGTGACGTGGGGCGAATTGTACAACGTTCAGCCGTTCAACAACCAGCTTGTGAAAATGACGCTCACCGGCGCGCAAATCCGCCAGCTTTTGAATCAACAATGGCAGCCAACCCAAACGCGCATGCTGCAAATCTCCGGCCTCCGCTATACATGGAGCGCCAGCAGGCCGGTCGGAGAAAAAGTCATTGACATTCAGCTTCCTGATGGCACACCGCTAAAACCGGACGCCGAGTACACGGTGACGGTCAACAGCTTCCTCGCCGACGGCGGCGATGGGTTCACGGTGTTGACGCATGGGACAAACCGCGAGGTCGGCCCGGTCGATTTGGATGCCCTTGTCTCGTATATTCGCGGTCTTGAGCAACCGTTCTCAGCACGGATCGAGGGGCGGATCAACCGGCTTCCGTGACGGAACGGGATTGGGGCGACAGATCGCTTCGTCAAAAAGGTGTCCCGGCTCGTTGGGGACACCTTTTCATATGGTTGCACAAAACCGTTGCTTGGGCGATAGACAAACGATCGTTCAAGTCAGGCCATCGCTGCAGATCAAGATACTTTTTGCTCGAACAGCTTGATGATCTCCACGATCACTTCGGCCGCTTTCACCATATTGTCGGCGGAAATGTATTCGTAGCGGCCGTGGAAGTTTTCGCCGCCGGCGAAAAGGTTCGGCGTCGGCAGCCCCATGTAGGAGAGCTGCGACCCGTCCGTGCCGCCGCGGATCGGTTTCACCTTTGGTTCAATGCCCAAGTTCGTCATCGCTTCGTGGGCGATGTCAACAATGTGGCGCACCGGCTCGATTTTTTCGCGCATGTTGTAATATTGGTCGTTGATTTCGAGCGTGATTCGGTCGTTTCCATATTTTTGCGCAAGCGAAGCCGCGATCTCTTTCATTTTCGCTTTGCGAGCCTCGAACTGTTCGCGGTCAAAGTCGCGGATGATGTAGTGAAGCTTCGTTTCCTCTACACTGCCTTGGAACGAAAGCAAATGGTAAAACCCTTCATATCCTTCCGTATGCTCAGGCGCCTCATCGGCTGGCAACTGCTGCTCGAACTCCATGGCGATTTTGATCGAGTTGATCATTTTTCCTTTCGCTGTGCCCGGATGGACGTTTTTTCCTTTGATCGTGATTTTCGCTTCGGCAGCGTTAAAGCTTTCATACTCCAATTCGCCAAGCGGCCCGCCGTCGACCGTATAGGCAAATTGGGCGCCGAATTTGGCAACGTCAAATTTATGCGGCCCGCGGCCAATTTCCTCATCCGGCGTAAAGGCGACGCGCACTTTGCCGTGCTTGATTTCCGGGTGTTGAATGAGATAGTTCATCGCGGTCATAATTTCGGCGATTCCGGCTTTATCATCGGCGCCAAGCAGCGTCGTCCCATCGGTCGTGATGAGCGTATGCCCTTGGTAGTGAGCGAGCTCCGGGAAATCGTTTGGCGACAAGATGATGCCTTGTTCTTTGTTCAACACGATGTCCCCGCCGTCGTACTGTTCGATGATTTGCGGGTTGACGTTGGCTCCCGTAAACTCCGGAGCGGTGTCCATATGAGCCAAAAAGCCAATCACGGGCGCGTTTTTGTCCGTATTGGCCGGCAACGTCGCCATCACGTAGCCGTTGTCATCGATCGTCACATCTTCCATGCCGATCGACTTCAGCTCTTCGACGAGCATTCTCGCCAGCTCCCACTGTCCCGAAGTCGATGGGCACGTATGGCTGTTTGGGTCGGATTGAGTGTTGATTTTCGCGTAGCGGATGAAGCGTTCGATGAGTTCCTGTTTCATTGGTTCATCTCCTTTTTATGTATGAGTGTTGGGTGAATCCGCGAATCGCTTCCGCCAATGCAGCGGAGAGGTTCCGTGTTTATTTTATCATATGCGATCTCCAACAGGGAAAGAGGGGGCGCCATGCGGCGCACGAGTTTTTCCACGGCGGGCGAGGCGGCCAAGAGAAGCGTTATGATATAATGAAAAAGCAAGGGCCTCGTCCAAAATGAGAACGCAGCTGCTTCCTGCCTTGTGCAGATGAGCGGAACAGAAAGGAGAAGCCAAACCATGTCATTCAGCTACGTGTCTCATCTGTATTGTCCGAAATGTGAACGTACATACGATGTCGACCAAATTCATCAACTTTGTGAATGCGGGTCGCCGCTTCTGGTCGCGTATGATTTGGAGTCGATGCGCCAAGAAGTGAAGCAGGATGTGCTTACAGAGCGGGAACCGAGCTTATGGCGGTATCATGAGTTATTGCCGGTGAAACGTCCTGAACATATCGTGTCGCTCGGCGAAGGGATGACGCCGCTCGTGCCGATGCCGCGGCTCGGCCGTAAAATCGGCATTGAAGCGCTCTACATGAAAGACGAAGGAGTCATTCCGACCGGAACGTTTAAAGCGCGCGGAGCGGCTGTCGGCGTTTCTAAAGCAAAAGAATTAGGGGTCAAACAGCTCGTCATGCCGACAAACGGCAACGCGGGTGCGGCGTGGTCGCTGTATGCGGCGCGGGCGGGCATTCAGGCGACAGTCGTCATGCCGGTTGACGCGCCGGAATTGACGCGCAAAGAATGCGCCATCGCAGGAGCGGAATTGTATTTAGTCAACGGTTTGATCAGCGATGCGGGCCAAATTGTGGCGAAAGCGATCCGCGAATACGGATGGTACGATGCGTCGACGTTGAAAGAACCGTACCGGATTGAAGGAAAGAAAACGATGGGGCTTGAGATCGCCGAACAATTCTCATGGCGGCTTCCGGATGTCATTTTGTATCCGACCGGGGGCGGCGTTGGGTTGATCGGCATTTACAAGGCGATCAAAGAATTGCAGGCGCTCGGCTGGGTGGACGGCCGCATGCCGCGGCTTGTTGCTGTGCAGGCCGAGCATTGCGCGCCGATTGTGAAGGCGTGGCAGGAGAAAAAACGCGAATCCGAGTTTTGGCCGAACGCTCATACAGTGGCGTTTGGCATCAATGTGCCGAAAGCGCTCGGCGACTTCCTGGTGCTTGAGGCGGTATATGAGACAGACGGCTGCGCGGTTGCCGTTGGCGATGAAGCGATTTTGGCCGAGCAGCGGACGGTGGCGGAGCTCGAAGGAGCGTTCATTTGCCCGGAAGGAGCGGCGGCGTTTGCGGCGGCCCGAAAATTGCGCGAGAGCGGCTGGATTCGCGACGGGGAGACGGTCGTCGTGCTCAACACGGGGACGGGATTGAAATACGCCGATTTGGTTCAAGTCGCCCCACCGGTGCTCGAACCGGGAGATTCGCTTCCGATGCGGGAATAATCAAGCTGTGAGCAAAAAAACATAGACAAATCGAAAACAGGATTGTATACTAAACTCATCAGAATAATCAAAAATGAAAAACGATTCATCTTCGGGGCAGGGTGAAATTCCCGACCGGCGGTGATGAGGCGCTTCGCCTCTCAGCCCGCGAGCCGCAAGGCAGGATCCGGTGCAAGTCCGGAGCCGACAGTATAGTCTGGATGGGAGAAGATGAAGGTTTGCCGGCGTTCGTTTTGGCGCATGCGAACGTCTAGTTGCGCACACCCTTTTTCTCCCTTAAGCCTCGTCCGGTTTAAGGGAGTTTTTGTTGGCGCTCGCGGCGGCAGCCTTCTTCTTGTGAGGATGAATCACGAGAAGGGGAGGAGAACAAGCATGAAACGCATTTCCATTCGCGCCTTTGTCGGCATCGGAGCGTTGGGCGCCATGGCGCATGTGCTCATGATGCTCAACTTTCCGCTGCCGCCGTTTCCCAACTTTTTGCTTGTTGATTTCAGCGACATTCCGGCGCTCATCGCCGCCTTGTTGTACGGCCCGCTCGCCGGCGTGGCGGTCGAACTATTGAAAAACGTGCTGAACTACGTGTTCGTCGGCAGTGCGACCGGCGTTCCGGTCGGCCAGATCGCCAACTTCACTGCCGGGGTGGCGTTCCTTTTGCCGGTTTCCTATATTTATCGGAAAGCCGCATCGAAAAAAGGCTTGCTGCTGGGGTTGGCGGCGGGAACAGTGACGATGGCGCTCGTCATGAGCGTGCTCAACTACTACGTCTTTCTGCCGGCGTACACGCTTTTCCTCGGCGCTCCGCAGATGAGCGCGCCGGAAGCGAAGGCGTTGGTGGTATCGGCGATTTTGCCGTTTAACGCCGTCAAAGGAGCGATGGCGGCCATCGTATTTCAGCTTCTCTTTTGGCGCCTTCGTGCTTGGCTTGAGAAACAAGCGGCATCCCGCCAAGCCGCTTGATGAACAAAAAGCGAGGGTTTTTCCCTCGCTTTTTTGCGTTTGTCAAAAGCGAATCCGCGGCACCCAGTCGGCAAACCGCTCCTCTTTAAACGGATTGGCGGTCATCGAATAGCCGCGCTCCTCCCAATAGCCCGGCTCATCTTCCTTCATAAAGCGGATGCCCGACGCCCATTTCGCCCCTTTCCATAAGTAAAACGTCGCTGGCGGGATGAACCGGAGCGGATAGCCGTGCTTCGGCGAGATGTCCTGCCAGTCGTGATGCTTGTCTTTCCATCGATAGACAAACAAGGCATCGTCGCCCATGAGCGCCTCAAGCGGCAAGTTCGCCGAATAACCGAACCGGTCGCCGTTTAAATATCCGTAAATTTTCACGTATTTCACATCAGGATCTAGCTCCACAAAGCGCAAAAACTCGCGGAAGGCGATGCCTTCAAACGTCGTGTCGAATTTTGACCATGTTGTGACACAATGCATATCGATGGTTGAAACCGTCTTCGGCAGCTGCATCACTTCTTGATACGACAGCGAAACTTCCTCTTTCACATCGCCGAACAATCGGAAATTCCACGTCGCTTCATCGAATTCGTACACATCGCCTTCATGCAAAATCGGCCATTTTTCCGTTTCAAATTGGCCGGGAGGGAGTTGTTTGGTCATGGGGAGCACTCCTTTTTCTGCTAAATTTCTCTTAATTATTCATGATACAAAATAGAGGAAGGGGATGCAATAAAAAGGGGCTCGGTTCAATTGCTGCGGCGGTGTTCAGCGAGGACAAATTCCACCAAATATTGATTGATTTTTGACTTTTCTTAATTATATAATGAAAATGATGAAATTGGAATGATTGTTCCGAAATACGGAACGATTGAAGGAAAAGGGGGGAGGCAGGAAAAGTCGGTGGAGGAATAAGGCAGCGAGATGGACGGATCACAATGCCAATATGATGTTGGGAGAGGAGAAAGGGAACATGGTGCTCATTGGCGTGTTGATTGTCATCATTGGTTTTATCGTTCGCATAAATCCGCTTCTTGTTGTGACAGCGGCTGGATTGGCGACAGGATTGCTCGCTCATCAATCGCTGTATGACATTATTGAACAGTTTGGAACGGCGTTTACGACCAACCGGTATATGGCGGTGTTCATTGCGACATTGCCCGTCATCGGCCTTTTGGAACGCTTTGGGCTGCGGGAACAGGCGGAGAGTGTCGTGGCGAAAATCAAGGCGGCGACAACAGGGAGAATCTTGACGGTCTATTTAATCATCCGGGAAGCGGCAGCCGCGGCTGGGCTTACTTCCATCGGCGGCCATGCTCAAATGGTTCGTCCGCTCGTCGCTCCTATGGCAGAAGGAGCGGCGGAAGCGAAATACGGAAAACTGCCGGATCATGTGCGGGATGACATTCGCGCTCATTCGGCAGCGGTGGACAATATTTGAAAGACAAAAACCACGTGATTCGCGTGCAAGTGCCGACAGCGTTGATTCTGTTGGCGTTCAACATCGCCGCAATGTATGTGATTACACTCATAGATTTATAAATTTCATCATCAAAAAGGATGGAGATGCGATGAAAAAAGTGCTCGTGACCGGATTTGATCCGTTTGGAGGAGAAACGGTGAATCCGTCGCTGGAGGCGGCCAAGCAAGCAGCCGGATGGAAAAACGATCGGTATATCGTTGAAGTTCGCGAGATTCCAACCATATTTGGCAAATCATTAGCCATCTTGCATGACGCAATCATGCAAGTGGATCCTGATGTGGTGATTTGCGTCGGACAGGCAGGAGGGAGAGCGGATATTTCTGTTGAAAGAGTGGCGGTGAACATCAATGATGCCCGCATTCCCGACAACGAAGGCCAGCAGCCGATTGACGAACCCGTTGTTCTAGGCGGGCCTGTCGGCTATTGGTCAACCTTGCCGGTCAAAGCGATTGTCGAGGCGTTGAGGCGTCACGGCATACCAGCCTCTGTCTCTTATACAGCGGGAACGTTCGTCTGCAACCATGTGTTTTATGGATTGATGCATTACATCACCCAATCGAAGAAGCCCATTCGCGGCGGATTTATCCATATTCCGTATTTGCCGGAACAAGCCGCCCGGCATCTCGGGCAGCCCAGCATGGCATTAGAAACGATCGTGGAAGGGCTGCGTCTTGCCATTGACGTGGCGGTCGAACGTGAAGAAGATATCCAAGCGGTTGGCGGGCACATTTGTTGAGGAGGATTCCATTTATGACGATCATAGAGAAAATTAGTTCTTTTGCAGGAAAATGGAAGTCGGAATGCAAAACTCCGGATTGGGCGTGGCGATCGCCACAGCCAATTTCTCACCCTTGGCGGCTGTTCCAAGCGCCATTTTCAGCGTGTGGCACAACATATCTGGATCGATCCTCGCGGCGATTTTCAGCCGGATGAATGAGGAGGATCATCATAGGATTGGATTAAAGGAAAAATCAAGGGCGTAGAAGAAGAAAAGAAGATCGTCAACAGCGGCTTTGTAAGAGAGGGCCGCTGTTTTTTAATTGTATATCCTACAAGGATATTTCTATATTCGGACATCTATCAACCGTCATTTTGTCAATCATGTTTTTTCGAGAGACAAATTCATTCACATGACAACAATAGATGGATGTTCAACAAAAGTTGTACTTGACCGTTTCAAAACACGCCATACTTCCTTCTGCAATGAAAAACCAGTAAAACAACGATTTTATACAGGGGAAAACGAGAAAAATCCTCACTTGTCAAGTACACGTTGTGTGGTGATGAACCAATAAGGTTTCAATATAGGGGAAAGGCCCTAAAAAACGTAAAATTCCTTAAAAACGATTTGTGTGTTATATTAGAAAATAGATAATAATAAAAAAATAATAGTTGTTTTTTGTGGGATTCATCAATTTATTTAGAAAGGATGGAGTAGTATGATGATAAAACATGGCCAGTTGGATATGACGTGGGTGGGAAATGAGAGGCAGGCACATATTTTAAAACTTGTTGAGGAATTCGGGTCAGTTCGGGTGGCGGATATGAGCAAAAAATTTAACGTCACCGAAGAGACGATTCGCAGGGATCTTGAACGGTTAGAAAGGGAGGGATTGCTGAAACGTGTACATGGAGGGGCGGTATCCATAAAAAAAATCAAACAGAAATTCCGTTTTTTAGGCGTCAATCGATTAATATAAAAGAAAAACAAGTGATAGCACAAAAAGCAGCAACTTTTATTGAAAATGGGGATATTATTGCTTTGGATGCCAGTACTACTTCATTGCAAATGGCGAAATACATCCAAGATAAAGAGATTACGGTGATTACAAATTCGATTGCTGTAACGTTGGAGTTAGCAGGGAGAGAAGAAGTCACACTAATCACTATTGGTGGGTATCTTTTAGATAAATCGATGTCATTTGTTGGGATATCTGCTCAAAAAGTTATTGATGATTACCATGTAGATAAGTTCTTTTTCTCATGCACTGGATTTGATGTGCAGAGAGGGGTTAGTGAAGCTCATGAAATGCAGGCCCAGACAAAGAAAAAATTTATTTCTATATCGGATCAACTTTTTTTGCTTGCTGATCACAGCAAATACGGAACAAAATCATTGATTCGGGTAGCTGATTTGGAGGATGTGGATTATTTAATTACGGATGACAAAATGTCTGTGAATGACATGAGAAGCATCAGAAGTTTGGGAATCAATGTTGTTTTGGCTTAACAAAGATGAAACCCCACAAAAATATAATATATTTCAACTTATTTTTTTGTTTTATAATCTCTAATTCAGAAAAAAATATACAAAATGATGTTGAAAAACAAAAATGAATTAATTATAATAATAGTCAAACAATATAGAGGTGAGAACTTTTGAAAGACAAATATGTATTTGGAATAGATTTTGGTACTGAATCCGCTAGAGGTGTACTAGTAAGTACGAAATCAGGGGAAGTCATCGCCTCAGCCGTCTCCTATTATCCTCATGGGGTAATCACAGAGAGGCTACCTGAGTCTGGAGAACTGCTTGAGCCCAATTGGGTGCTTCAACATCCGGGAGATTATTTATATGTATTAAAAGATATAGCAAAACAATGCTTAAAAGGTTCTAAGGTTAACGTCCAAGATGTGATAGGTATCGGGATCGATTTTACTGCGAGTACGATTTTGCCTATTTTTAAAAGTGGTGTTCCCCTTTGTTTTGATCAGAAATACAAAAAAACCCACATAGCTGGGTTAAGTTATGGAAGCATCATGCAGCACATAAACAAGCCCAACTTATCAATAAAGTAGCACTCGAGAGAAACGAACCCTTTTTGCGTAGGTATGGAGGGGAAATCTCTGAGGAGTGGATGTTGCCTAAGATTTTACAAATATTGCATGAATCCCCGGAGATCTATGATGCTGCAGATAAATTTATCGAAGCCGGTGATTGGATTGTTATGCAGTTGGTTGGGGAAGAAAAACGGAGTTCATGTATGGCGGGGTATAAGGGGTTATGGAGTAAGCATGAAGGATTCCCCTCTAAGGAATATTTAAAATTTGTTCATCCGCGCTTCGAAAACTTAATTGGTGAGAAATTATCGGACAATATTTATCCAATTGGTTCAAGAGCAGGTTTTCTATCCCGAAAAATGGCTTTGGAATTAGGATTAACTGAAAGTGTTGCTGTATCTGTTGCAATTATTGATGCCCATGCTTCTCTGTTGGGTGCTGGAATAAATAAACCTAGAACAATGGTTATGGCGATGGGAACATCGATATGCCATATGTGTGTGGATAAAAGAGAAATTTTTGTGCCCGGGATCAGCGGCGTAGTTGAAGATGGTATTCTGCCTGGTTATTTTGGATACGAAGCTGGGCAGAGCGCCGGGGGAGACTTATTATCATGGTTTGTTAAAAATGGGGCACCTGCTCATTTGATGAGAGAAGCAACATCGGAAAAATCGATATACTGCGTTTTGGAAGAAGAAGCTTCCCGACTCCGGCCAGGAGAGAATGGGTTAATCGCGCTCGATTGGTGGAATGGCAATCGTTCTGTTTTGAAAGATCCAAATCTCACAGGGCTTATTGTTGGTTTTACTTTACAAACCAAACCAGAGCATATATATAGAGCACTGATGGAATCTCTCGGTTTTGGCACAAAGAAGATTTTAAACGCTTTTGTTGAAAACGGTATCAATATTGATGAAATATATGCATGTGGAGGCTTGGCGGAAAAAAACAGGCTATTGATGCAATTGCTTGCAGATATAACAGGTAAAAATGTGCACGTTGTGACATTACCACATACATGTGCTATGGGAGCAGCTGTGCTTGCTGCTGTTGCAGCAGGGAAAACAAGGGGAGGATGGGATACGATCGAGGAGGCTCAGCGCCATATGATTCACTATGAACCTATCGTTTACGAAGTAAATGAAGAAAACAGAAAGATCTATGATCAATTATTTATACAATACGAGTTTTTGTATGATTATTTTGGAAGAGCGAAGTTGATGAAAAACCTTTTATCTATTAAAAATGAGGAATTTGTCTGAGGGGAGATAGTACGTGATTTTAATCGGCCCATCCCTTATGTGCGCTGATATGGGAAATCTCCGAGATAATGTCATTCGTTTAGATAAAGCGGGAGTTGACTATTTTCATTTTGATATTATGGATGGAAAATTTGTTCCGAACTTTACAATGGGGCCGGATATAATTCGAGCGCTAAGGAATTTTACTAATAAACCATTTGATGTCCATCTGATGATTGAAAAACCGGAAGAGCACTTGGGATTATTTATTGATGCCGGAGCGGATATGATCTCAGTGCATGTCGAAGCTACCCTTCATCTCCAAAGAACATTACAAAAGATTCGAGATAGTGGCTTGAAGGCGGGGGTAGCATTAAATCCATCGACCCCTATTTCCACCATTGAATACGTTTTGGATACGGTGGACTATATTACAGTGATGACGGTCAATCCTGGGTTTGCCGGACAAAAATTTATACCTTTAATGAAGAAAAAAATTAGTAAACTGAAAGAGTTGATCACAGAGGCAGACTATGATGTGAATATTCAAGTAGATGGAAACATAGGGTATCAAACAATGCCTGCAGTTTTAGAAAATGGCGCAAATATGCTGGTCTTGGGCACGTCATGCCTATTTAAGAAAGAACTGGCTTTAGAAGATGCTGTTCTTAGGTTAAGACAGTTTATTGATAGTTTTCAAATACAATCAAGTCTAAGATCAAAGGAGAAATAAAAGAATGGCGGATATTGTCGTTGTTGGCAGTATAAACATAGATATAGTAGCTCTTACAGATCGATATCCTGGCCATGGCGATACGGTTTTCGGAAAAAAAATCGAGCTGCTGCCTGGAGGAAAAGGGGCAAACCAGGCAACGGCATGCGCTCGTCTAGGGAAAACTGTCCATATGGTTGGTGCCATCGGAAAGGATCTATATGGGGAGATTGTGTTAAATTCGCTGCAAAAAAACAAAGTTGATACGACCTATGTAAAACGTATAGAGGATAGTCCAACAGGCTGTGCAATTATTGCGATTGATCGTACAGCCGAAAACACCATGCTTGTGGTAAAAGGAGCGAATGACCAGCTACAGGTTGCAGATGTATGCGACGCTTTTTCTGGCATTTCGAACAGCCAAGTTCTGTTAGTTCAAATGGAAGTTCCAGAAGAAGTAGTCATTCAATCTATGATTGAAGCCAAAAAGAAGGATATGTTTGTGATTCTTGATCCTGCGCCAGCTGATGGAATTACGGTGCGTGCGTTGGAATACGCTGATTTAATTATTCCAAACCGTCAAGAGACAAAGGAATTAACTGGAATAGATGTAGTATCGGTGGACACAGCATATGAAGCCGCCAAATGTTTTGAGTTAATGGGAGTAAAAAAGTCGATTATTAAAATGGCTGATAAAGGTTCATTGATCTGCAATGACGGAGAGTTTGAGTATATCCAGGCTGTTCCAGTAACCCCTATAGATACTGTTGGGGCGGGTGATTCCTACGCGGGTGCACTTGCATGTGCTATTGTTGATGGGGAGGATCTTGTAAGCGCTGCACAATTTGCAACCATCGTCGGGGCGTTGAAGGTGATGAGGCTAGGTGCACAAGTTGGTATTCCGACTATTGAGGAAGTAGATGAGTTCTGTAAGGAGAGGAATCTTATGTACTATAAGTTGAAGAAAGAGAATAATCAAGAAGAAGGCGAATTATTGACGTGAGACGGAAAGGGGATGGACTATGTCTGAATATTTATTGAGGATGAATCGTATTAGCAAAACGTTCCCTGGGGTTAAAGCGCTTGATGAGGTCAGTCTCGAAGTAAAACATGGTGAAGTTCATGCTTTAATCGGAGAAAATGGTGCAGGAAAGTCCACACTTATTAAAATATTGGCAGGAATTTATCAGCCGGACCCTGGTGCGGAATTTTACTTTGAGGGGCAAAAGGTGCATATAAAAAGGCCATTAGATGCAACTTTGAAGGGGATATCGGTTATTTACCAAGACCTAAGCTTATTCCCTAACTTATCAGTGGCGGAAAATATATATATAGGAAGAGATAGCAACAGCAAGTCGTGGAAAAAAATAAACTGGGGAAAAGTAAGGGAGATAGCGGAGAAAGCGCTAACAGAACTTGATGTTCATCTCGATTTAGACATTCCAGTTGAACGTTTAAGCGTTGCTCAACAACAACTTGTTGAAATTGCAAGGGCTATTGCATTCGATTCTAAGCTCATTGTGATGGATGAGCCGACATCGTCGCTATCCTCGGGAGAAGTTGAAAAGCTCTATAGAGTAATAAATAATCTTAAACAAAAAGGAATTTCTATTATATTTGTCAGTCACAAATTAAAAGAACTATTTACCGTTTCCGATCGGTTTACTGTTTTGAGGGATGGTAAATATGTTGGAACATTTTTGAAAGGGGAACTTGATGAGGAAAAACTTATTACTTTAATGGTTGGACGCAAAGTCCAGTACGAAAGAAATCAAGGAGTTAGAAAGATAGGAAATACGGTTTTAGAAGTGAAGGATTTATCAAAAAAGGGGAATTTTAAGAATATTTCTTTTAGTTTAAGAGAAGGGGAAATTTTAGGAATTACAGGTCTGGTTGGCTCAGGAAGAACGGAACTTGCCCAAGCGATATTTGGGATTAACAGACCTTATACAGGTGAAATTAAAGTTAATGGAAAAACAGTAAATATAACGTCACCGGAGGATGCGGTGAAAAAAGGAATTGCCTATATTCCTGAAAGTCGGAAAACTCAAGGTCTTATTCTGCGACAATCGATTATTAATAATATATCTCTGCCCATTTTGAAAACGTTTCGAAATATGTTTGGCTTAATTAATCGCAAAAAGGAAGTTGATTTAGCCTGTCACTATATGAAAACACTTGATGTTAGGCCGCCTATACCGGAAATGGCTGTTGGCCAGTTATCAGGTGGAAACCAGCAAAAGGTTGTCATTGGAAAATGGCTTTCAACCAAACCGAAAGTTTTAATTGTTGACGAACCGACGAACGGCATTGATATTGGGGCTAAAACAGAAATTCATCAACTTCTCCGTCAGCTTGCTTCAGAAGGAATGGGGATTATTGTGATCTCCTCGGAACTCCCGGAGATTTTAGCGGTAAGTGATCGAGTTTTAGTCATGAGGCATGGAAGAATAGTGGGTGAACTGGGAATTCAAGAGGCCACCCAGGAAAATATTATGAACTATGCGTTACTCGGAGCAAAGCAACAGATAAACTACGAGTATTCAGCAACATACGCAGCAGACAAGGAGGTGCAAATGTGAAGACTGTTTTTAAATCAAAAGAAATGAGTATTGCCGTGATTGTGATTATGCTGTCTATAGTGCTGTCATTTATCAGTCCTGTATTTTTAACATTTGACAATATTGTTGATATTATGAAAGGAAATGCTGTTCTTGGTATTTTAGCTGTAGGGATGACATTGGTCATTATTACCGGGGGATCGATGTATCAGTAGCGGCGGTAACTAGTGCTGTTTGCGTAATTATCGGAAGACTTTTGTTGCTCCTGCCGGACAGTCCAATATCACTTCTTCTTTTATTTGTAATTGCCCCTTTACTCGGGGAGTGTTGGGGGGATCAATGGTTTTCTTGTGTCCAAAATTCAGATCCCAGCTATTGTAGTTACGCTTGGAACAATGAGTATGATTAATGGGTTAGTTTTGTATATCACCAACGGTCAATATTTAAACAGCACAAACTTCCCCAAAATCTTTATTGATTTTGCTAATTTTCAAGTGTTTGGAGTATCTATTCTCATTTTGATATTTCTTGTTGTTGCGCTTTTAACTTGGTTTATTTTGAAGTACACCGTTATTGGCCGTGAAATTTTAGCGGTTGGTGGAAATAAGGAATCAGCCATAAGGGCCGGTATTAACTTTGATAAAGTTCAGATTTTCGTCTTTGCCTATATGGGGTTTTTAGCTGGGATTGCGGCCATTGCGCAAGTCGCTTACACAAAGGCAGTTGACCCAAACGGCCTAGTTGGATTCGAACTCTCAGTTATTGCAGCCGTTGTGTTGGGCGGTGCCAATATTATGGGAGGACGTGGAACAATTTTGGGAACATTTTTAGGGGTTCTTTTGTTGGGGATTATGCAAAATGGTCTTATTTTAGCGCGAATCGATACGTTTTGGCAGAAAATAGTGGTTGGATCCATTATTTTGATTGCTGTTTCATATGATCATATTCAATATAAACGAACCAAAGACAAACTGGCAAAAATTGAGGTAGAGTCATAGAAAGGGGGGCATAAATGAGAGCGTTGTCAAAAGAGAACATATTAGGATTGATTGCTGTGGGATTGTTTTGCGTTATGGCGATTATAGCCCCGGGATTTTTAAGCATGGGAAATCTAAATAATATGATGTTCCAGTTGCCTGAGTTTGGATTAATCTCCTTGGCCATGATGATTGTCATCATAACAGGTGGTATTGATCTATCCATTACTTATACCGCAGCGTTATCCGGCGTGGCGAT
This sequence comes from Geobacillus sp. JS12, assembly GCF_001592395.1. Classification (NCBI taxonomy): domain Bacteria; kingdom Bacillati; phylum Bacillota; class Bacilli; order Caryophanales; family Anoxybacillaceae; genus Geobacillus; species Geobacillus sp. JS12. The sequence goes on along the minus strand of NZ_CP014749.1, from coordinate 1,234,462 downwards.
TGCCATCATGCAAAGCCATGGTTATTCCATGATGGCAGCCATACTTGTCGGCATCTTCGTTGGTCTAATTTGCGGTTTTGTTAACGGATTTGTTGTTTCAAAAATCGGTGTATCGCCGATTCTTGTTACGCTAGGAACGATGGTTTTATTTGAGGGGGTGATATTAAGTATAACCAAAGGGAATTCAATTTCTGGGTTTAGTGAAGCTTATGAATTGATAGGAAATGGTTATTATCTCGGGCTAGTTCCGCTGTCTATGATCATCTTCGTCTTCTTTGCCATTTTCACTGCCATTCTTTTAGGAAAAACAAACTGGGGAAGATGTGTGTACATGATTGGAAGCAATCCTGTCGCCACTCTTTTTTCGGGAGTTAACAATAGCAGGATTCTTCTGAAAGTCTACCTTTATGCCTCATTCCTTGCAACGGTGGCAGGGATTATTATGACTTCAAGATACAATATGGCTAAGGTAGACCTTGGGTCTTCATATCTTCTGCAAAGCGTGGCCGCTGCCGTTTTAGGAGGCACAGAAATACAAGGGGGTATGGGAAAGTAGCTGGAACCATATACGCGGTCATCATTTTCCAAGTGCTTTCCAACGGATTAAACTTGCTTGGTGTTCCGCGGGCGATTGTTAATGTTATTATGGGTGCAATCCTTATTTCTGTTCTTGTAATCAATTTTATTAAAGTGAAGTTAGAGCAAAAGAAAAAACTACAGGCTACTTTGTAAAACATAAAGTTAATCTGACCAGTTCAGTGAGATTAACGGCAAAACTTTGCTAAATTTTATAAAGGGGGAGCTTTACGTGAAACTAAAAAAAGTTCTAGTATCACTTATTTCATTTATTCTTTTAGTTGGTCTTTTTGCAGGCTGTGTTTCTCAAAATAGCGGAACGAACAGCAACCAAGCTGGCGAAAATAAGGAATCCAAAAACGGTAAATTGAAAATCGCTGTAGTCCCAAAACTTGTTGGTATTCCTTATTTCAATGCAGCAGAAAAAGGAGCAGTGCAAGCTGGAAAAGATTTAGGGTTGATGTTATTTATACTGGCCCAACAGAAGCGGATGCTGCTCAACAAGTCAAAGTCATCGAAGATTTAATCAGTCAAAAAGTAGATGTGATTGCAGTCGCTCCCAATGATCCTGCTGCTTTGACACCAGTATTGAAGAAAGCGAAAGAACAGGGAATTAAAGTCATGGACTGGGATACACCAGCGGACCAATCTGTTGTGGAATTATCAGTTCACCAAATTGATGATGATGCTTACGGTCGCCATATTGCGAAGACATTAGTTGAAAAGATGGGAACTGACAAAGGAGAAATCGCTATCCTAACCGGTGGGCTTTCCGCAGCCAACTTAAATGCTTGGATTGATGCTGCCAAGAAAGAACTGCAAGAGAATTATCCAAACATCAAACTAGTTACAGATAAAATTGCTACAGATGAAAAACAACAAGTTGCTTATCAAAAAACACTGGATTTAATTAAATCATATCCGAATTTAAAAGGTATTATGGCATTTTCGACTCCAGCTCCATTAGGTGCTGCTCAAGCCATTCAAGAAAAAGGTTTGCAAGATAAAATTGCTGTTGTCGGTACAGCATTACCTAAAGATTCGAAGCCTTTCTTAGAAGATGGTTCATTGGATGTTGCCATCTTGTGGGAACCGAACAAACTAGGCTATTTAACCGTTGCTCTTGCAAAGGATTTAGCTGAAGGCAAAACACCTAAAAATGGGCAAAATGTAGAAAATGTGGGGACGATCGAAGTACGAGAGGATGGCAAAACTGTGATCATGGGACCTCCGACTGATTTCACTGCAGAGAATGCTGGGAACTACGATTTCTAAAATTCACTAAAAATATGAAAAAAGGTATCTTAAACCAGTTGGTTTGAGATACCTTTTTTGAACACTTTTTATTAAGTGAATTGGTAGATAACGATTTTATGTCCAACACGATCTATATTCATAAAAAAACAAAAACAAATAAACTTATTCAAATAAATCCAAAAACATATTATAATAATTCTTGATAAAAAATAGGAAAGGTGGCGAAACAAAAATGGTGCAAAATCGTTGGGATGACCAAAAAGCAGCCCGACTTTCTAAAGGGCTCGAGGAGCTCGTCTACCGCTCTAATTTGATCGGCTCCGACCGCTCGGTGTGCAACTGGGGCGGGGGAAATACGTCGATGAAGACGATCGAAAAAGATTTCCGCGGCCGTGAGATTGAAGTGATGTGGGTGAAAGGAAGCGGCTCTGATTTAGCGACGATGAAGGCGAAGCATTTTACCGGACTGCGGCTTGAGGATATCCGGCCGCTGATGGAGCGCGAGGAAATGTCAGATGAAGAAATGGTCGAGTATTTGTCCCATTGCATGATCGACCATAGACACCCGCGTCCGTCGATTGAAACGCTGCTTCATGCGTTTTTGCCGTTCAAGCATGTCGATCATACGCATCCAGATGCGATTATCAGCATTTGTTGCGCTGATAACGGCCGACAAATTGCCGAAGAGATTTATGGGAATCGTTTTGTTTGGGTTCCTTATGTGCGTCCTGGATTCACATTATCCAAAATGATTGCCGAAGGAGTCAAAAACAACCCCAATGCGGAGCTCGTGTTGATGGAAAAACACGGTCTTGTCACTTGGGGAGATACGGCGAAAGAATGTTATGACAAAACGATTTCGATTATTAACGAAGCAGAACAGTACATCCAAGCGCGCATCGATGAAGCACAGGTGTTTGGCGGACAAAAATATGAACCGCTGCCAGCAGCGGAACGGAGAGCGGTGTTCGCTCAAGTATTGCCAGTCATCCGTGGGGCGGTCAGCGATCAAAAACGCATGATTGTCACCTATGACGATGCCGATGATGTGTTGCAATTTGTCAACAGCTATGATGCACCGGTTCTATCGCAAGTCGGGGCGGCTTGCCCGGATCATTTGGTGCATACGAAACGGGTTCCTCTTTACATCGATTGGGATCCACAGTCCGAAGATGTTCCGCGGTTGATCGAAAAAGTAAAAGAAGGAATTGCGAGATTTAAAGACGAATATCAAGCGTACTTTGAACGAAACAAACAAGAAGGCGACCAAATGTTTGAACCGGCGCCGCGCGTCATTTTGATTCCTGGTCTGGGCATGGTCAACACAGGAAAAAGTCTAACTATGGCGAACGTCAGCGGTGCATTGTACCATCGGGCGATTGCGGTGATGAAAGGAGCGGCGGCTCTAGGAAACTTTGTCTCGTTAAATGAAGAAGAATCGTATCAAGTGGAATATTGGCCGCTTGAGCTGTATAAGTTAACGCTCGCCCCGCCCGAGGCAGAATTTTCGCGGAAAGTCGCATTGGTTACAGGTGGAGCGGGGGGCATCGGCAGTGAAACGTGCCGGCGGCTCGCAGCGGAAGGCGCGCACGTTGTGGTGGCGGATTTGAATATCGAAGGGGCAGAGAAAGTCGCTGCGGAGATCAATGAGGCGTATGGCGAGGGAAGAGCATTGGCCGTCCGCATGGATGTGACGAACGAAGAAGAGGTAAAACAGGCGTTTGCCGAAGCGGCGCTCGCCTACGGCGGGGTTGATATTGTCGTCAACAACGCTGGGTTGGCGACATCAAGCCCGTTTGATGAAACAACGCTGCAAGAGTGGAATTTGAACATGAACGTCCTTGGCACCGGCTACTTCCTTGTCGCCCGTGAGGCGTTCAAGCAAATGAAACAACAAGGCATCGGCGGCAGCATGGTGTTTGTCGGCTCGAAAAACTCGGTGTATGCGGGGAAAAATGCGGCTGCTTACAGCGCAGCGAAGGCGTTGGAAACGCATTTGGCCCGCTGCATCGCCGCTGAAGGAGGGCAATACGGCATTCGCGTCAACTCAGTTCTTCCTGATGCTGTTTTGCAAGGGTCCGCCATTTGGAATTCGGCGTGGCGCGAAGAGCGGGCAAAGGCGTACGGCATTGAACCCGATGAGCTTGAAGACTATTACCGGAAACGGACGACACTGCTTGTCAATGTGTACCCGAAAGACATCGCCGAGGCGATCGCCTTTTTTGCCTCGTCGAAAGCGGAAAAAACGACCGGATGCATGTTGACGGTCGATGGCGGCGTGCCAGCCGCGTTTCCACGCTAATCAACAGCTGGGAAAGGATGCCCTTTCCCGCTGTTTTCTTGAATGAATAGGAAAGCGCTTGCGGAGGGGGGCAGCATGATGGAATGTTGTTTAGCCGTCGATATCGGTGCGTCAAGCGGCCGCGTAATGGCGGGATGGATCAAAGGGGGGCAAATTCAACTCGTTGAAGTACACCGCTTTGCCAATGAAATGATCCAAAAAGGAAATCATTTTTGTTGGGATGTTGCCTATTTATTTGCGGAAATCAAAAAAGGCATTCAATTATGTCGGGAGAAAGGATTGCGCCCAACGAGCATTGGCGTCGATACGTGGGCGGTCGATTTTGTGCTCTTAGATGAACGTGGCCATCGATTGACGGATGCCGTGGCTTATCGCGATCCGCGCACCGACGGCATGATGGAAAAAGTGTTTGACATTGTCGGAAAAGAACGGCTGTATGAGCGAACGGGTATTCAATTTCAAAAGTTTAATACGATTTATCAATTGTATGCCTTAAAACAGGAAGCGCCGGATGTATTGGAACGGGCGCATACGTTTTTGATGATCCCGGATTACTTCCATTATCTGCTCACCGGCCGAACAACAAATGAATATACGAATGCGACGACGACGCAGCTTGTGAACGCGCAGACGAAAACGTGGGATGTGGAACTCGTGCGGGAGCTTGGGCTCAAGGAAACGATGTTCCAGCCGCTGCAGCTGCCCAAAACTGTGCTCGGCCCGCTGCGCAAGGACATCGCGGAAGAGCTCGGCGTTGAGATGACAGTCATTTTGCCGGCCACCCATGATACCGCCTCGGCGGTCGCTGCTGTTCCTGAGCTGGACGATACGATTTACCTAAGCTCAGGTACATGGTCGTTAATGGGAGTGGAATGTCATGAGCCGATTTGCTCGCCTAAGGCGCGCAGCTATAATTTTACGAACGAAGGTGGCATTGATTACCGATTCCGCTTTTTGAAAAATATTATGGGGTTATGGATGATTCAAGAAGTGCGCCGAAACTATGGAAATCAATATTCCTTTGCCGAGCTGGCTGACTTGGCCCGTGCTGAGCGTCATTTCCATGCCATCGTCAATGTCGATGATGAGAGGTTTTTAAAGCCGGAGAACATGATTGCTGCCATCCAAGCGTACTGCCGGGAAACGAATCAGCCGGTGCCCGAAACCCCGGCGCAAGTCGCTAAGTGCGTGTTTGATAGTTTAGTTGTTAGCTATCAAAAGACAGTAGACGAAATGGAAGAAACAACGGGACGAACATTCCAGCAAATCAATGTGATCGGCGGTGGCTGTCAAAATGAATGGCTGAATGAGATGATCGCTGATGCCACTGGGAAGACCGTCTATGCTGGACCTGTCGAGGCGACGGCGATCGGCAACCTCATTGCCCAATGGTTGGCGCTTGGAAAAGTAAGAACGTTGGAAGAAGCTCGGCTGCTTGTTCGTCAATCGTTCCCGTTAAAAAAATTTGTCCCGAAAAAAGGAGAGTGACGATATGGCCCGCGATCGGTTTGATGAAGCGAAACAAGCGTATGAGCAGTGGGGGATCAACGTTGATGAGGCGTTGCGCACATTGGAGAAAGTGTCGATTTCCATTCATTGTTGGCAAGGGGACGATATTACAGGGTTTGAAGTGCAAAAGCGTGAGCTGTCCGGTGGAATTGACGTGACGGGCCATTATCCAGGCAAAGCGCGCATGCCGGATGAATTGCGGCAAGATTTGGACAAAGCGCTGTCCTTGATCCCAGGAAAACACCGCGTCAATTTGCACGCGATTTATGCAGAAACCGACGGCAAGGCGGTCGAGCGGGACGAATTGTCCCCGGAGCATTTTGCCAATTGGGTTGAGTGGGCGAAAGATCGGGGGATTGGGTTGGACTTCAACCCGACGCTCTTCTCCCACGAAAAAGCGGCCGATGGTTTGACGCTGTCTCATCCAGACAACGAGATTCGCCAATTTTGGATTCGCCATTGCATTGCCAGCCGGAAAATCGGCGCTTATTTCGGAGAGCAGCTTGGTACGCCGTGCTTGACAAACATTTGGATTCCTGACGGCTACAAAGACATTCCGAGCGACCGGCTCACTCCAAGGGAGCGGCTCAAAGAGTCATTGGATGAAATTTTTGCCGAGCCGATCAATGAAGCATACAATCTCGATTCCGTCGAAAGCAAACTGTTCGGCATCGGTTCTGAAGCGTACGTCGTTGGGTCGCATGAATTTTATCTTGGCTATGCCTTGACTCGCAACAAAATCTACCTGCTTGATACCGGCCATTTCCATCCGACGGAGACGATTTCGAATAAAATTTCCGCTCTGTTGCTTTATTTGGACAAGCTGGCGTTGCACGTCTCACGGCCGGTGCGATGGGACAGCGACCATGTTGTCATTTTGGACGATGAACTCAAGGAAATCGCCTTAGAAGTTGTCCGCAACAAGGCGCTGGATCGCGTTATGATCGGCCTTGACTTTTTCGACGCGAGCATCAATCGGGTGGCGGCGTGGGTCATCGGCACGCGCAATATGATCAAAGCGTTGCTTTATGCACTCTTATTACCGCACGATCACTTGAAGAAGCTGCAAGAGGAAGAGCGATTCACAGAGCGGCTTGCGCTGATGGAAGAGTTTAAAACGTATCCGTTCGGAGCGGTGTGGGATGAATATTGCGTGTCGATGAACGTTCCGGTAAGGGAACATTGGTTGGCCGAAGTGCAAAAGTATGAAGAAGAGGTGCTGTTGAAACGGTAATGTTGTTGATCATAAACGGGATCGTCAAGCGTAATAGATTGACGATCCCGTTCCTCCTCGTTTCCGTGCCATCATGACAGAGCCATTAAAGAAAGTTGGATGAAAGATGAAAACTATTCGTTCCATATGGAGTAAAATTCGCCTAAAAGACAACATTCGCAGCAAATATTTCCTCCTCATGATCGGCATTTCGATCCCTCCTTTGTTGTTGCTCGGTTTTGTTTCGTTTCATATCGCGAGAAGCACATTAATTGATCATCAACTAAAAACAATGGAAAAACAGTTGCAGACATCCAGTCATGTGGCGGATTTGTTGTTCCAAAACATCATCAACATGGAACGCCTGATCTCATGGAATGGGATGTCCGGAATGAACTCGTCAACAGTGAGAAGTATGTGCGCGGTGGACTTGACCAAGACACGACGCGAAAAATCGAACATTTAATCTCAAGCTACTTCATTGATACTCAATACATTGATTCCATCTGTTTATTTGATAATCACTACCGTGCGGTCTGTTACGGAAATCCGAACAGCAGCGGGAAATACGGAAAAGGCGGAGTTCATCAGGAAATCGCCCGCTTTCCATGGTATCAGAGGAGTCTAGAAGAACAAGGAAGACCGGTGTTTTTTGGCTACAATGTCCTTAATGAAGGACAGTCAAATAGCACGTTTTCATCGGTAAAATTGTTAAGGGACCCGCAAAATGTGTTTCATCCACGGAAAATAGGTCTATTGGTTGTCAATATTCGAAAGTCGATGTTTCAACGAGTATTTCCGCAGGAGAAAAGCTTTGAATGGGCGATCCTAGATTTCACGGGCAAAGAAGGGAAAGACGTTTTTAACAAAGTTCCGCCTCTTCTGTTAAAATTTTTAAACAGCGATGCAAAATCTTTTCCTCATCAGCTGCAGGAAAAGGGTATCTAATTAGCAGCTATCAGAATGAAACGACAGAATGGTTTTTTATCCAAATCATCAAAGAAAAGGAGCTGCTGAAGCAAGCCCGCCAAATCGGGTGGCAACCGCGCTTATCTCGTCAGTTCTTGGTCTTTTCGCCCTTTTTTTCGCCTTTTTTGCGTCTGGGAGAGTAGCGAAGCCGTTGATGAATCTGCGGGAAATTTTCCAAAAGGTGACGGTAGAAAATCAGGAATTGAACGAAAAGCTTGTTCGTGCTCAATTAGAAAAAAAAGAGGCGGAGTTAAGAGCTCTTCAAGCGCAGATCAAGCCGCATTTTTTATATAACACACTCGATTCTATTTATTGGATGGCTATACTGAAAAATCACCATGAAATCGCGCAAATGGCTGTCGCGTTGTCGGAAAGCTTCAAGTTGAGCTTGAACCAAGGGGAGGATATGATTCCCGTGTCCAAAGAATTAGAACATATCCGCCATTATGTGACCATTCAAAACATTCGGTATCAAAATCGTTTTCGTTATATCGAACAAGTGGATTGTGCTGTCATAGAGAAAAAAATCCCGAAACTGCTGCTTCAGCCGTTAGTTGAAAACGCCATTTACCACGGTTTAGAACCGAAAGTGGGGCCAGGGACTGTTGAAGTCATTGGAAGCATCGTAGACGGACAAGTTGTTTTTGTCATCCGTGATAACGGAGTGGGATCGCGGATATGAAACAGATTGAACAAGGGTTTGGGTTGCGGAATGTGAGGGAAAGATTGGTTTTATGTTACGGACCGGAAAGTTCACTAACGGTATCAAGCCAAGTGAACGAAGGAACGACAGTGGAGATCAAGTTTCGTCCAGAAGCGGGAGGTGACGACAAATGTTAAAGGCCGTCATCTTTGATGATGAGTATATTGTGCTTCAAGGATTGCAAACGATGATTGATTGGAAGCAGTACGGAATTGAACTGGCGGGAACAGCTGCAAACGGAACGGATGCTTTGGCATTATTTGAAGCGACTCGTCCTGATATCGTTTTCACGGATATTCGCATGCCGGGAATGGATGGATTGGAAGTCATCGAGAACATTTTATCTATGGCTCCGGATACGATTTGCATTGTTTTCAGTGGTTTTAATGAATTTGAATACGTCAAAAAGGCGCTGAAGCTTGGAGTTGTGGATTATTTAGAAAAACCGATTACCATTCCGATGATCGAGGAAGCGATTAAACGGACGATCGAGAAAATCGAACATCGGCAAAACGTCTCTATGATTCAATCCAAATGGAATGATATGAGAGCAGAATTGTTGGAAAAAGCGACGTTTGATTTATTGATGCTAGGAAAAGAAGCCATACCAAAATGGAGAGAAAGTTTTGGGGAAGAAGCTGAACGCATAAAGGGGTGACCGTGCTTGCTACGTTCCATGAAGGATGGTCCCTTCCGGAGGACGATTCATACAAAGCCGTTCATATTCGAAACGGGAAGGAACGTTTGTTTATTGTTTTTCATCTTACGCATTTGAACGGAGAACTGTGGGAGAAATGGATCATGGATTTTGAAGACGAAAAACTTGTCATTGGGCGGGAACAACATATGAGTATGTGGAAGATGCCCCCAAAAGTTATCAAGAGGCATTACAAGCGCTGCGTTATGGGCAATTTATGCAGGAGAACGGTTTAATTCGATTTGAAGATGTTGGAAAGAACCCAAATATTCCGATGAACCTGCCTGAACAAGAGGAAAACATGATTTTTTGCATGCGCTCTGGGGATCAAGAGGGACTTAGGGAGCAAATGCAACGTTTTCTCAAGCAGCTTGATCAACAGCGATTAAATCCCGATATACTGGAACAGGAACTGTTGAAAATGATTTATCTTGCCTTGGAAGTGGTGAAAGAGGTTCACAAAGACATGATTGCCATCAACGACCCTCATTATTTGCCGCATATCCATATTCGAGCCATCCGTACAAAAGAAGACTTGTACCGGTGGTTTCAGGAGCAAATGGAGAAAATGATGGAACGGTTGCTTGCTGCGCGCCGGGAAATTAAGCATGAAGCTGTTGCCAAAGCATGCGATTATATTGAGAAATATTATTTTCGCGATTTGACTTTGCAAGAAGTGGCGGAGTATGTAGGCATGAATCCCGCTTATTTTAGTCTGCTGTTTAAAGAAGAAATGGGGCAATCGTACATTAAATATTTAACAAACGTGCGAATGGAACAGGCGAAGAAGCTGTTGCGGGAGGGAGAAAAAGTCAGCGAAGTGAGCCAGAAGGTTGGCTACCATAGTTATCGTCATTTTTCAGAGCTGTTTAAAAAATACACCGGCATGAAACCAGGACAATATCGAGATATTTTTGACCAATAAAAAGAGGCCTCGCTGCATTGACGAAATGGAAGCGAGGTTTTTGGCATAATGGGGCGTATTGACTTTTATTCTGTCACCAAACATGATGAATGGTGATTGATAACGGGAATAGCCAAAAAAGAAATAAGATGGGTTATTCTAAAAAAAACGTACACACCCCCAAAAAATGAAGCGCTTACAAACAAAACAAAAAACATTTACAATAAAAACATCACAAAAAACAAATAGATTGAAAAGGGGAGTTGACTTTGACAGGAACAAAAAGGAAGTGGCTGTCCATCCTTTGTTCTACTGCTCTATTGGCAGGGATTTTATCAGGATGCGGCGGAAGCAAAGAAAACGCTTCGGGCAAGGGGGAGAAAAGGAGACGACTTTGACATTATTGACGGACAACGAAAATCCTCCTGTGCTTGAGGCATTGAAAGCTATTTCCGCAGAATTTGAAAAGAAGTATCACATCAAAACCGAAATCGAAACCCGTCCAGGAGGGCGGAAGGCGATAACTTGGTCAAAACGCGTCTCGCTACAGGAGATATGACAGACTTAGTTGCTTATAATTCTGGTTCGCTTCTACAAGCGCTAAATCCGGAGAAAAATTTCGTCGATCTTTCGAATGAACCGTATATTGATAAACTCGAAGATTCGTTTAAGAAGTCAGTCACTGTCAACAATAAAGTGTACGGTGTACCACTTGGGAATTTTGCAGCGGGCGGTTGGCTATACAACAAAAAAGTGTATCAAGAGCTTGGGCTTTCTGTTCCGAAAACGTGGGAAGAACTGATGGCCAACTGTGAAAAAATCAAAGCTGCGGGGAAAACGGCGGTGATTGGCACATACAGACATACGTGGACGTCTCAAGTTGTGTTTCTGGCCGACTTTTATAACGTGCTTGCGCAGGAACCGACGTTTGCGGAAGATTACACGGCCAATAAGGCAAAAATCGCCACCACACCTGTTGCATTAAGAGGCTTCGAAAAATTGGAGGAAATCTATAAGAAAGGCTACATGAATAAAGATTTTAACGCAACGACGTATGAAGACGGCTTGAAAATGCTGGCGGAAGGCAAAGGAGCTCATTACCCAATGATTTCCTTTGCGTTGCCAAACATTGAAAAGTTGTATCCAGATAAAGTGAACGATATCGGATTTTTCCCGCAGCCGAGCGACAGCCCCGATATCAATGGAATTACGGTATGGTCGCCAGGAGGCATTTATATTAATAAAGCAAGCGAACATGTCGAAGAAGCGAAGAAATGGCTTGAATTCTTCGTATCGGAAGAAGCGCAACAAATTTTATTGTCAAAAGTGAAGCCTTATGGCCCATCGGCAATTAAAGGAATCCAGCTGCCGGATGATACGTACACAGCCGTCAAAGATATGCTTCCGTACTTTGAACAAGGCAAAACAGCGCCTGCCCTTGAGTTTTTAAGCCCAGTCAAAGGCCCGAACCTCGAACAAATTACCGTTGCGGTTGGAAGCGGCCTCAAATCGGCGAAAGAAGGAGCCGAGTCTTATGATAAAGATGTTGAAAAGCAAGCGAAGCAGCTTGGCTTGAAAGGATGGTAAGCGGGTTGCGGCATCGATGCAAAATCAAGGCCCTGTCCACCGTTCGGCAGGGCTTCCTTTGACTCGAGACATAGAGAGGTGACGGTCGAATGAATCCTCTGGCAAATCGCACATATACGTATTGGTTTCTGATCCCGGCTGGCGTCATTTATTTTGTCTTTTTCTTGTTGCCGACGCTCATGTCGTTTTTCTTCAGCATGACGTGGTGGTCGCTGACCGATTGGAAATTCATTGGGTTGGATAACTTTAAAATGTTTTTAACGGAAGAATCGTTAAATATCGGTTTTCGAAATACGATTATTTATGCCGTTGTGACATGTTCTTTAAAAGTGGTTCTTGGTTTGCTTCTCGGTGTGTTTTTGAGTTCAAAGTTAAGAAGCGTAGGGTTTATTCGTTCGATGGTGTTTTTCCCCTCGCTCCTCAGCACGGTGGCCGTTGGGGTGGCTTTTATGGCGATGATGCATCCGTCGAAAGGATTAATCAACCTCGCCTTAAAAACGATCGGCATTGTGGGGCCGGACTGGCTTGGCGACACGAGAATCGCTCTTTTGTCGGTGGCGCTCGTGGATGTCTGGAAAGGAGTCGGAATGGCAACCGTGATTTTTATCGCCGGAATTATGTCGATTCCGCGCGATTATTATGAAGCGTTGATGATCGATGGAGGAAACGCGTTCCAGCGTTTTTGGCACATTACATTGCCGCTCAGCCGCCCGGCGATGAATTCCGTGATTATTCTCGCATTTATCGGCGGTCTCCGTTCTTTTGATTTGATTTGGGCGATGACGAAAGGCGGGCCTGGATTTAGCACGGACTTAATCGCTTCAATTATTTATAAACAATATCAAGCAGGTTTTTACGGTCTTTCGACAGCTGGAAACGTCATCTTATTCTTGCTCGTTTCTGCATTGGCTTTCCCGCTGTACGTCTATTTGAATCGAAAAGAGGTGAATTTGTAATGAACAAGGCAGTGAATCAGCAGCTTAAACTTCATGTTGCTTCCGAAAAACCGAAGAGCCTGACAAGCAAAAAGATTGGGAAGATGGCTGCCGAGTTTGTCGCTGTTTTATTGACCTTGGTTGTATTCGGCATTCCTTTTTATTTTGTCATGATCAATGCAGTAAAGGATGTGCAGGAATCTTCCCTGTTGAATATGGCATGGCCGAGTTCATTTCATCTGATTGAAAATATACGGACAGTGTTGGCGGCACAAGATGGCATGATCATTCGCGCTTTTTTTAACAGCCTTATGATCACCATGTTTTCGATTATTCTTCTCATTTTTCTTGGATCTATGGCGGGGTATGTGCTGCACCGAAAGAAAAGCAAAGCAACACCGTTTTTTGACTTTTTGATTCTTGTTGGGCTCATCATTCCTCCAGCAGTTGTGCCGACCATTTGGGTGCTCAATGAAATCGGCTTGTTTAAAACGATGCCAGGAATCGTTCTTGTTGAAGTGGCGCTCCAACTTCCGTTTACGGTGCTTCTTTATAAAAATTTCATGGCCACGATTCCAAAGGAAATTGATGAAGCGGCATTAATCGATGGCTGCGGACGTTTCCGTCTGTTTTTCTCCATTATCTTCCCGTTGTTAAAACCGGTTTCGGCGACAGTCGTGGTGTTGACGATGGTGGGAATTTATAACGACTTTGTCAATCCACTTTATTTTTATCCAGGCAAGGAAAACGCAACATTGCAACTGACGCTGTACAACTTTTTGAGTATGTACAATACGGAGTGGAACTTGCTGTTTACGAATATTCTCTTAATCTCGCTTCCGCCATTAATTTTGTTTATTTTCTTCAATAAGAAAATCGTTGAAGGCATGGTTGCGGGTTCCATCAAGTGATCGATACATCCATTTTGCATTTCATAGGGGCGGATGATGAACAAGTATATTGTGTTTGATGTTGGCGGCACGACAGTAAAACATAGCGTGATGCTAGAAGATTATACGATTCTTTCAAAGGACAGCTATCCTACTCAGCGCCATCATGTAGAGCTGTTTTTAGCAGATATGCTCAACGTCATTGAGATGTATAGGGATCTGCACGAAATTAGCGGCATTGCGATCAGTTTGCCGGGCTATATAAATCCATATACTGGATATGCTGAACGAGCGGGATCGATCACTGCATTGGACCATCAAAACTTGAAGCGTCTACTGGAAGAAAAAGTTCATCTAAGGGTGGAAGTTGAAAATGATGGCAATTGTGCGGCATTAGCAGAAAAATTAAATGGGAATGCCGTTGATTGTACAGACTTTATTTGCATAACGATTGGAACCGGGATCGGGGGAGGGATTTTCATCCATAATGAGCTAGTGCGCGGCACTGCGTTCAGAGGTGGAGAATTTGGATTTATGATTACTCAAGGCGGGAGGCGAAACAAGGATATCATGCATAAAAACGCCTCTACTTCTTCATTGGTCAATGGTTATAAGCAATTGAAGGGCTGGATCAAGGAGCAAATATATCCGGTGAGGAAGTGCTCCTTGAGGCGGAAAAGAATCCGGAGGTAAAGAAGCTGGTTGATTCATGGTTGAAATGTCTTAGTTATGGAATTTTCAACCTGGCTGTCACCTTAAATCCTCAGAAAATTTTGATTGGGGGAGGGATCAGTTCTTGGGGAATCTAGTCAATCAGCTCAACATTCATTTGGATAACATTGAGCTTTGGAAGGAATTTAAAATTCCTATTGAAACTTGCAAGCATCAAAACGACGCTGGAATGATAGGAGCTCTTTATCACTGGAAGAGAAGAGAGGGACTTGTTCCTTGAGTGAAAAACAAACAAATATCGAAAGGACGTTGGGGAAGCCTTGATTTCTGGCAAGCGAGCAGCTGATGCGATAACAAAAAAAGTTGGTTGAATGAAATCTAACGCCATGCAAAAAGCAGAAAGGGGAAACCATATGGATGTTTTGAAAGTCTGTGATACAAAATGCGAATACAAAACGAATCCTCTCGGAATTGATGTTCTGCGCCCGCGCCTCAGTTGGGTGATCGAATCGGATCAACGAGGAACTGTGCAGCAGGCATATCAAATTCAAGTATGGACGGAAGAACGCGGGGAAAAAATGATGGTCTGGGATCCCGGACGAGTCGAATCTGATCAGTCTATCCACATTGAATATGCTGGACCGAGACTTCGGTCCCGAACGAGATATTTCTATCGGGTGAAAGTGTGGGATAACTTTGGACGAGAGTCGGATTGGAGCGACACGGCCTGGTGGGAAACAGCTTTGTTGGAGTCGGCTGAATGGAAAGCGCGATGGATTACTCCTGATCCCAATGAGATCGACCCATTGGCAGAACCTGCTTTTTTGTTGAGAAAACCGTTTGAAGTGAACAAACCGATTGCAGCGGCGCGCGTGTATGCGACAGGCGTTGGCCTGTATGAACTGTACCTTAACGGACAACGCGTTGGGGAAGATGTGCTTACGCCTGGGTGGACGAGTTATCATAAGCGCCTTCAATATCAAACGTACGATGTGACGAGCCAATTATGTGAAGGCATCAATGCCATCGGTGTGATGTTGGCGGATGGTTGGTATAAAGGGACGCTGGGCTGGGAAGGGAAGCGACATATTTACGGCGATCGGCGCGCCGCTCTTGTGCAGCTTCATGTTTGTTATGAAGATGGGACCGAGGAAATCATTGTGACCGATTCGACATGGAAAGCGGCGACAGGCCCGATTTTATACTCGGAAATTTACCATGGAGAAGTATATGACGCTCGTCTTGAACAGCCAGGGTGGTGCGAAGGAAAGTTCGATGATTCGGATTGGAAGCCGACAGTAGTGCTCACGGATATGCCGTTGAACCATTTGATCGCGCAAGAAAATTGGCCGACGCGCATCACGGAAACGATTCGCCCCATCGCTTCATTTGTGACGCCTGCGGGGGAAGCGGTGCTGGATATGGGGCAAAATATGGTGGGCCGCATCCGAATGACGGTCAGCGCACCACCGGGAACAACGATTACGCTTCAACATGCTGAGGTTCTGGATAAAGAGGGGAATTTTTACACAGGAAATTTGCGCAGGGCAAAGCAGACGGTCACTTATATTGCCAAGGGGGAAGGAACAGAGACATATGCGCCCCATTTTACGTTTCAAGGATTTCGCTATGTCAAAGTGGAAGGATATCCGGGCCAAGAAAAAGGTCTGCCGCTGGATTGTTTTGTCGGCGAAGTGATCCACTCGGATATGGAGCCGACGGGGCATTTTGAATGTTCTCATCCACTCGTCAATCAACTCCAACAAAACATCCGTTGGGGACAGCGCGGCAACTTTGTTGATGTGCCGACCGATTGCCCACAGCGCGATGAACGGCTCGGATGGACGGGCGATGCGCAAGTATTCATCCGCACCGCTCTATTTAACTATCAAGGGGCGCCATTTTTTACAAAATGGCTGCGCGATTTAAAAGCGGACCAATTTCCAGACGGCGGCGTTCCGTTTGTCATCCCGAATATATTGGGAGCGGAAGGGGCGTCATCTTCCGCTGCATGGGGCGATGCCGCAGTCATTTGCCCGTGGACGGTGTATCTCGTGTATGGAGACAAACGATTGCTGGCGGAGCAATACGACAGCATGAAAGCGTGGGTCGAATATATACGCCGCCAAGGAGAAAACGAACATCTCTGGAATACCGGCTTCCATTTCGGTGACTGGCTGGCGCTCGATGCCAAGGAAAACAGCTATGTAGGTGCTACGCCCACCGATTTGATTGCGACAGCCTTTTACGCCTACTCGACACGTCTTGTCCGTGATGCCGCCGTCGTATTAAATAAAGCGGAAGACGTACGGACGTATACGGAATTGCTCAATCGCATCAAAGCGGCGTTTCAGCAGGAATTTATTACTCCGTCAGGTCGTCTCGCTTCTCCAACACAGACGGCGCATGTATTGGCGCTCATGTTTGATTTAGTAGAAGGAGAAGCGAAAAAACGAATTGCTCGTGAATTAAATGAGATGGTCATTGAAAACGACTACCATTTAACAACCGGCTTTGTCGGCACCCCTTATTTATGTTTCGTTTTGTCTGAAAACGGCTATCATGACACTGCAGTAAGATTGCTGCTGCAAGACACGTATCCATCATGGTTGTACAGTGTGAAAAAAGGCGCGACAACGATTTGGGAGCATTGGGACAGCATCAAGCCGGACGGTTCATTTTGGAGCGATGATATGAATTCTTTCAACCATTACGCGTACGGAGCCATTGGTGATTGGCTGTACCGCGTTGTCGCTGGGCTGGATCTTGATGAATCCGTACCGGCTTATCAACGCATCCGCATTCATCCGCGCTGGAGCGGCTTGGACTTGACATATGCGAAAGCGACGTACAAATCGATGTACGGATGGATTGAATCTTCTTGGGTATTGCAAGAGAACGATATTCGCATCCGCATCCGCATTCCAGCCAATGCGACGGCGAGACTCATTTTGCCTGAAGCGAGTGCGGGTGAAGTGAGGGAAAAAGGGAGAACGTTGGACAAAACGAACGGCATCCAGTCAGTTGCCGAGACGGAATACGGGGTTGAGCTCGTTGTCGGGTCTGGGGAATATGATTTTGTTTATCCAAATAAGCGTGGGTTTGTGCTCACATTTTCTGAGCATACGAGGTTCATTGATCTTCTTTCCCATGAAGAAACTGTAAACGTTCTAAAACAATACGCTCCAGAAGTGCTCGGTCTGTCGATGTTTGGGCATTTAAAAATGTTGACATTGCGTCAAATTGCCAACGTCGTGTCTTTGCCGTCTCATCGGTTGAACATGGTGATTGAACAATTGAACCAGCTTCATTTACAACAACCGTCAAAGATAGAGTCATCACGATAAGGTTTAAATTCAAGAAAATTCATATATATCTATATGTGGATGGGCAAGCAACAAAATTTCATTTTTCATCCAAAGCAGGCGGCTCACACATGCTCCGCCTGCTTTGATGCATTTGAGTGGATCCTCCGCTGAAACAAAGCTGCCATTCTTTTTGTATCCTCCTATGCCGGCCTATTCCAACGAAAGCCGATCGGCGCTCTGCTCTGTTCTGGCGATCGTCAGGACAATTTGCCGTTCCTGCAATTTGTGCACGGATTCATGGCCGATTTGATCGTCTGTAATGAGATGATGGATACAGTCAAGATCAGCCATATGAACAAACGTACGCACCCCAAACTTGCTTGAATCGGCCATCAAGATAACTTGATCGGCGATCGACATCATCTTTTTCTTCAGCAACGCCTGCCATTCGTTCGATTCACTTAATCCGCTTTCTAAATGAATCCCTTTGCATGACAAAAACGCTTTGTCAACATGGTACGTTTCCAACGATCGCTCTGCCAACGGCCCTACATAAGAGAGCGAACGCGGCGACAACATGCCGCCTGTTGAAATGACTTGAATTTTTTCTTTTTTGCTGAGCTCAATCGCGACTTTTATCGAGTTGGTCAAGACGGTTAGTGGCATGTCCGGAAGCGTTTTGGCCAAATACCAAGCGGTTGTGCTGGCGTCTAAAATGATGCGGTCGCCGCTTTTGACAAGCTTGGCCGCTTCTTCGGCGATCGCCTTTTTTTCTGTTGCGTTCGTGATCTCTCGTTCGGAAAAGTCGATTTCCGATTCATGGCGAATGCTGATGGCGCCCCCATGGCTTCGTTTCAGTTTGTTTTCCTTTTCTAATTTTTCAAGGTCGCGCCGGATCGTTTCCTCCGTAACGGAAAACAGCTTGCTTAGTTCAGAAACACGAACGCTTAACCGTTCATTGACGATCTCGACGATTTTTTGCTGCCGTTCTGCTGCTAACATGAGGAACTCCTTTCTGGATTGTTGTTTTTTGTCTGTTTCTTTCTGTTTATATCTATATCATAACATATTTTCGATGCATGTCATGGGCTGATTTTCTGTTGCAGCTTCATAAAGAAGTGGAGGCTCTTCATCCATCCTCCCTTCGACCGTCCTTAGGAATAATTTTCTCCTAATTGCACATCGTATCCAATAGAAACTTGGAAATAGGAGCGTCATGCCGATGGACGTACAAAGCGAGCGGCGATTTTTCCTTTTGGCGCTTGGCGTCATCGCCCTTTACGTGTCCCCGCTCTTTCTCCTTGGCGAAAACGCCCATATTCGCGTCCACGATAATTTGGATTCCAATATCGCTTGGTATAAGGTGCTCTCCGAAAGCGGAAAAATCACCGGGCCGCTTGACGCGAAGATTCCGCAAATCGCCAACGGCAAGTTGTCAAGAAATGCCCTCGGTTCGGAGTTGACCGGCATCGTCTGGCTGCACGCGTTATTTCCCACGATGACTGCTTATGCGCTCAGCCAAACGATCACAAGGGTGGTGGTATTTGTCGGCATGTATTTGTTGTTGAAAACGCATTTCCTGCCCGAGCCGCGTTGGATGGCTGTTCGCATCGGCGTGGCGCTCGCATTTGCGCTGACGCTGTTTTGGCCGTCGGGGATGTTAAGCACGCTCGGCATGCCGCTTGCGCTCTGGGCGTTTTTGAGCATCCGGAAAGGCGAGGGGGAGTGGAAACATTACGTCGCGCTCACGCTTCTCCCGTTTTATTCCAGCTTTGTGCTCGGGTTCTTTTTCTTTCTTGCCGCCATGGGCACTCTTTGGCTTTTGGATGTGCTGCGCGGGAAGGGGTGGAACATCCGCTTTTTGACTTCCATCGCTTACATGACGCTGTTGTATTTGCTTGTCGAGTACCGGCTTGTGTACTCGTTTTTATGGGAAGACGAGCCGACAAGCCGGGATGAGTACTTCCATGCCCGTTTGTCGTTTTGGCATTGCGTCCGCTTGACGTGGAAAAATTTTATCCTCGGCCACCATCACGTCATGACCGAGCATACGTTTTTTATTTTGCCAAGCTGGTTGGTGGCGTTGTATCTCGTTTTCGTGAAAAAACGGTGGAAGCAAGAACGGTTATTTCTTTTCCTATTCGGACTGAATTTCGCGCTGTCGGCATGGTACGCCTTTTGGTTTTATAAAGGGTGGCTGCCGCTTACCGAGCGGTTTCATTTTTTGGACACGTTTAACTTTGCCCGCTTTCATTTTTTTTTGCGCCCGCTTGTCATTTATGTGCAGTTTGCGCTGGCGTTGAAAATCATGTGGCAATATGGCGAAAACGGGAGAAGGTGGGCGAAGCGGCTGCTAGCGGCCCAAGTGATCTTGGTGTTTTTGATTAACGAAGAAATCGTCTTCCGCTACGAGCCGACGGTAAAACAATTTTACGCGGA
Organism: Geobacillus sp. JS12; assembly: GCF_001592395.1. Classification (NCBI taxonomy): domain Bacteria; kingdom Bacillati; phylum Bacillota; class Bacilli; order Caryophanales; family Anoxybacillaceae; genus Geobacillus; species Geobacillus sp. JS12. The sequence goes on along the minus strand of NZ_CP014749.1, from coordinate 1,214,501 downwards.
AAAACAGTTCCAAGAAATCAAGCAATACATCGGGCTCCCGGTGTCCGACTACCGCGTCGTCAGCATCGGCATTCACCCCGCCATCGCCCAATACAACGGGTTTTACACGCTCGATACGTACAACAACTTTTCGAGCGCTTGATGAAAACGCCGGAGTTTCAGCGGTTATAGGAAGCAGGGGAGAAGGACTGTGGAAGCGGCGGTACGAAGCAACAGGAAAAGTGGCGTTTGTCCCCTCGGGTAGGGAAACATTCCTAATTTTCAACGAGGATGCGAATGTATATTCGCATTTGTTTGATTTGATGGTATAATGAAACATGCACAGCTATATGCAGGGTGGGCAGTGGCCACTCCCTGAACGAAAGGGGTGGTGCTGATGATGTCGATTGCCGACGCGCTGACGCTCATGATTGCGTTTGCGTCACTCATCGTCGCGGTGATCGCCGTATCCAAAGACAAAAAGTAACCCACCCTGCTAGGCCGAGGCGAGGGTAGGTTACGATGCCCGAGGCTTGGGCCACTGCACTTCTTGCAGCGGCTGTGTATGGACAGGGCATTGGTGGCCGCCAATGCCCTGCTTTATTATACGTTCCTTCTTCCTTTATTATACGCGTATAAAGAAGGGGATGACAAGAATTTTCGAGAAAGGGACAGTGAAGATCGAAAAAAATGAAAAAGAGGGTTGACTCTTTCGTTTTTTTATAGTAAATTTTACATTGTCGTTCCGATTCTGAAGGAACTGAAATATAAAGATACAAAAAAACTTGACAAACTTTTGGATTGCTTTATAATGAAAATCGTCGCCATTGCCTAGTGGTGATAGCGGAGGGGAAACACCCGTTCCCATCCCGAACACGGAAGTTAAGCCCTCCAGCGCCGATGGTAGTTGGGGCCAGCGCCCCTGCAAGAGTAGGTCGCTGCTAGGCAAACAACGTGGAGTATTAGCTCAGCGGGAGAGCACCACGTTGACAGCGTGGGGGTCACTGGTTCGATCCCAGTATACTCCACCATCATGGGGCGTTAGTTCAGGGGAGAACGCTTCGCTGGCAGCGAAGAGGTCAGGGGTTCAAATCCCCTACGCTCCATTGTATGCGGTCGTGGCGGAATGGCAGACGCGCTAGGTTGAGGGCCTAGTGGGGGCAACCCCGTGGAGGTTCAAGTCCTCTCGACCGCATCGCTCCAAACAGTTATGGAGGAGTACCCAAGTCTGGCTGAAGGGGTCGGTTTCGAAAACCGATAGGGTGTCACAGCCCGCGGGGTTCGAATCCCTCCTCCTCCGCCATAAATATTGATTTAGCTCAATTGGTAGAGACGAGCATCTGCTTCGTCGAGTCGGCTTCGAGTTGCCTCGACGCATCCTGCTTCCTCGAAACAGCTTGTAGAGGAAGAGGCACAGAGCACAACAATGAGCCACCTTCTTGCATTTATTTTATGCCGACTTAGCTCAATTGGTAGAGACGAGCATCTGCATCGTCGAATTTGCTTCGAGTTGTCCCGACGCATCTAGCTTCTTCGAATTGGCTGGTAGAGGAAGGGACACAACAGAAGCCAAGGAGTCACGGTCTACTTCTATCATGCCGACTTAGCTCAATTGGTAGAGCAACTGAATCGTAATCAGTAGGTTGCGGGTTCGAGTCCTGCAGTCGGCATTTTTTATTTATGGAGGGGTAGCGAAGTGGCTAAACGCGGCGGACTGTAAATCCGCTCCCTTTGGGTTCGGCGGTTCGAATCCGTCCCCCTCCATTCATAAACGGGCCTATAGCTCAGCTGGTCAGAGCGCACGCCTGATAAGCGTGAGGTCGGTGGTTCAAGTCCACTTAGGCCCATTTTTTATGACAGATGGCAAGAGCAATTCTTGCCATCTTTTTTTATGCCATCGCTAACGGAGCGATAGGCCCGTTTATGCGGGCGGGAATCGGGCAAAATAAGCGGCGGGGAACGGCATGTTTTTGCGGAAGGAGGGAAGAGGATGGCTGAAGCTACCTTTTATATCGATGGGGCGACGTCGCCGCAGCCCATTGCGCGCATTGAACATCTTCTTAGTGGGCTCGACGGCGTGGAGCGCTCGCTCGTCGACACGGAAGATGGGGAAGTGAAGGTTCAATTTGATGAAAAAAAGATTTCGAAGGAACGCATCGTCTTGACGTTGCAGCAGCACGGATTCCGCTTTCCGTAGCAAATTGGCGGCTGTTGTCGACAGTGTAAGGGTGTCCGATTGGGACACCCTTTTTTCTTAGCCACGGCCTGCCGCTGATCATTTCAAACCGGGAAGCCTTTCATTTCCCATTGTAAGCGCCGGCGGGATCGCTCCGTTAATGGACGTACTTTCCGTAATCTGGGACAGCGATGCGGTCAAAATCACAAGCGAGCTTCGTCAGCCCATCGCGCAACTCGTCTCCCGCTACTGGGGCGCCGTGTCCCGTGACAGCGACCGATGGGAAGAGGGCGGCCAATTTGCGCACCGATTCGCGGGCGGCCGTCCAGTCGATCGTATAGTAGCGCGGCGGGCCGGTAATTTCGGTTTGCTGGGTCAATACTTTGTACAGTGAGTCTTGGCGGACCGTGACAAACGCATCGCCAGCGATCAAGGCCGCATCGCGCGGACGGAACAAGGAGATGTGGCCCGGTGTGTGCCCGGGGTGTGCAGCCAGCGGAACTCCGGCAAGTGCGGGACGGTGCCGTCCTCTGGAAGCGGATGAACGTGATCGCCCAGTTGAATCGGTTCGTTTGGGAAAAACGGCGAGATTTTGGCAAGAAGCCCGCCTTCAACGGACGCGTCCGGTTCGGGATAACGCGCTTTGCCGGTTAAATACGGCAGTTCGTCTTTGTGGGCGTACACCGGCACATTCCATTCCCGGACGAGTTCAATTAAGGCTCCGACGTGGTCAAAGTGGCCATGGGTTAAAATAATGGCTTGCGGGCGGCTGCCGCTGCCAAAGCGGTCTTCAACAGCGGAAATAATATCGTCCGCTGACCCCGGCATTCCCGCATCGATCAAGACGAATGCGCCGTCGCCAGGGCGGCCGACGAGGCAAATGTTGACGATTTGGATCGTATGGCAGTACAAATCGGGCAGCACGCTGACGCCGACGCCGCTTGCTGCGGATGTCGCGGGAATAACATGATAGTCTTCTCCGTAATGCAACGGTTCATCAGCCATTAAAATCCCCTCCTTTGCATCGTTGTCCAACGATAGCATGCCGCATCGACATGTCTCCTATACAAAAGAGCTGCCGTCTAGCTCGACATGGATCGCCAAAGAATGGTACAATAAGGAAAACACAATGGCACAAGGAGGCTGCAAACGAATGAGCATTTTGAAAAAAGGATTGGCATTCGGGCTGGGATTGGCGATTGCAAGCAAAGAACAAGTGGAAAAGATCATTGACGAGCTTGTCAAAAAAGGCGAATTGTCGCTTGACGAATCGAAGGAAGTGATCGATCAATGGAAGCAGCAGACCGAGGCGCGGAAAACGGAAGTGCAGCGGCTTGTACGCGAGCAAATCAAGCAGGTGATCGACAAGCTTGAATTGGCAACAAAAGAAGACGTGCGGCAACTCGAGGAGCGAATCCGCCGTCTGGAGGAAAAAGAACAAAGCGGGCAGTAAACCGATGCGGCCTGTCCGCTCGCTTTTTGCCGCCTTAGGAGAGATGTCCCGATGATCGGAAAACGGATGCGCCATATCGGAAGGTATCACGAAATCGCCATCTCCTTGCTTCGGCACGGATTCGGGATGATCGTCGATGAGCTCGGCTTTTCGTCTTTTCTTTCTTTGCCGCCGCGATGGAGAGCGGAGCAAGGGAAAAAGGAAGGAAAAACGGTTGGGGAGCGGCTCCGCCTTGTGCTCGAGGAGCTCGGCCCGACGTTCGTGAAGCTCGGGCAAATTGCCAGCACACGGCCGGATTTGATTCCCGCTCCGATCATCAGCGAGCTCGAAAAACTGCAAGACCAAGTTCCGCCGTTTCCGTTTGCCGACGTTCGCCGGAGGGTGGAAACAGAACTTGGGGCTCGCTTGAAACCTTGTTTCGTTCATTTGACGAAACGCCGCTCGCTGCCGCTTCGCTCGGACAAGTGCACCGGGCGGTTCTTCCTTCCGGACAAGCCGTGGCGGTGAAAGTGCAGCGTCCGCACATCGCTGCGCGGGTGGAGACGGATCTGGAAATTTTGCAAGATTTGGCCGTGCTGGCGGAACGTCGTCTCGATTGGGCGGCAACCTACCAATTGTCTGAAATTGTCGATGAACTGGCGCGTTCATTACGGCAGGAGCTGGATTATACCGTCGAGGCGCGCCATGCGGAACGGTTTGCACAGCAGTTTGCCGACGATTCGTCGGTGTATGTCCCGAAGGTGTTTTGGGATTATACGACGAAAACCGTGCTCACGATGGAATATGTCGAAGGAATGAAACTTGGGGAGCTCGAGCGGCTGAAAGCGAACGGCCACTCCTTAAAAACGATCGCCGAGCGTTTGGCTGAAGCAACCTTTAAACAAATGTTTGAGCATGGATTTTTTCATGGCGACCCTCATCCTGGCAATGTATTTGTTCTTGACGATGGAACGCTTTCCTTCATTGACTTTGGCTTGATGGGCCGCCTTCGACCTCATGTCAAACATCATCTTTCTTCACTCATCATCGCCTTAATGCGGCAAAACACGGATGGGGTGTTGGGTGCGATCTACGGCTTAGGGATTGTTCCTGACGGAGTCGATGAAGGAAAATTGCGCGATGATCTTGACGAGCTGCGGGAGAAATACTACGGCGTCCCGCTCGGTGAGATCAGTCTTGGGGAAGCCGTCGAGGATTTGCTTTCGGTGGCATTTCGCCATGGCATTCGCATCCCAAGCGATTTGACGCTGTTAGGAAAAGCGCTGTTGACGGTCGAAGGGGTTGTGGAGACGCTTGACCCGCAGTTTCGCATCATGGACGTTGCCGAACCGTTTGGGAGAAAGCTGATGAAAGAGCGTCTTCGGCCTGATCGCGTGGCAGAAACAGCGTGGAAGCGGATTTTTGATTATGGTGAATGGCTGCTCCGACTGCCGGAGGGCGTAAAGGAATGGACGAAAATGATGCGGCATGGCAAGCTTCGATTGGAAATCACGGCTCCTGATTTGGAAGCGCTGCTAAAGAAGCTCGACCAGATGACGAACCGGCTGTCGTTTAGCATCGTTCTTCTTTCGCTGAGCATCGTCCTCGTCGGCCTGATGATCGCTTCATCATTGGGGCGTCCGTCGACGCTGCTGTGGAAGATTCCTGCTGTTGAAATCGGATTAGGCGCGTCCGCTTTTCTATTTGGTTGGCTGCTTTACTCGATTTTTCGTTCGGGAAAATTTTAGTGTTTGTTGCACAATGATTTCTTTTTTCGGAAATTCTTGAAAGTTTGATGCAGTCCGATCCATGGAAGGTGTCCCAAAAACACAGCGGGACACCTTTTCTTCATCAATAATTAAATTTGCACGAAGCACGTTTGTTAAGCCATGCTAGGCAGCCTGATGGAGTGGAAAGCTGGTGAGGGCGCCGGAATAAATTCTATGCTTTGGATTATACTAACAGTGCTGTCTGAGACAGCGTTTAGGGAGTGGGAAATGGGTTAGGGAGGATCGATGATGACGTTTTCTCTTCCTGTTGTTTGGACGGTGGAACTCTCAGCGGTCATGTTGAGTATAGCGGGAAGTTTTTGGATCGCCAAACGGCATATACGGAGATATGCGGTTTTGTATGCATTCAGTGCGGTGACAGGCATCGTTCTTTGCCTTGCGTTTGTCTATGCAGGCTTTTACTCCTTCCCTGTTAAGCTCGTTCCTTATACACCGATTCCGCTCGTTGAAATGGCAACCGTCATTCCGTTTTTCGTTTTGTTTGGAGTCAAGTACAGTCCGGAAAGCTGGGCATGGAAGTTGCCGTTTTACTTTGCGATGGTGCAGTTGATTATGTTGTTCGAGTTGGTTGCTCTTGTATCGCCGCTCTCTCTGATTGATTATAAGAAGTGGGATGTATGGGATTCATACACCGCCTGGTGGCTGTATTTGCTTTTCTTTGAGTGGATGGGCGGAAAAATCGTCCCCCAAAAAGCGCGCTCCCCGCTTGCGGCTTCCTCTTTCCGCTACGGCCGGTGGGGATGGATTGTCGTCCACCTCATTGCCATGACGACTGTTTTTTTAGCGGGCGTGTATGCGGGATGGGGACTGCGCATAAGCAGCTTGTAGCCAAAACTGAAGAGGGGCTGTTCTGAAAAGGGGCTAAAACATTTTCCGTCCCATAGAAGGATTTTTCTTTCTCGATCGCGAAACAAGTACTGCAAAACCGAAGAGGGAAGGAAGGAGAGAACCCGGATGTCCATTGTCAACCCAAGCCGGGAAGAAATCGGTGAAATTTTGCGCAAGGCGAAACGGATTGCCGTCGTTGGGTTGTCCAACAATCCGGAGCGCGAGTCGTATATGGTGGCGAAAGCGATGAAAGACGCTGGATACGAAATCATTCCGGTCAATCCGATGATCGATGAGTGGGAAGGCATTCCGGCGGTCGACAAACTGACGGATATCGAAGGCCATGTCGACATCGTCGATGTGTTCCGCCGCTCTGAGCATTTGCCCGAGCTGGCCCGCGAGTTTGTGCAAATCGATGCCGACGTGTTTTGGGCGCAGCTTGGCGTCGTCAATGAGGAGGCGTATCGCTTTTTGAAAGAAAAAGGCTGCACGGTCATTATGGACCGCTGCATTAAAGTGGAACATGCGCTCACCAAGCGTGCTTAATCCATGAAACGGCCATCTTGTTCGAGATGGTCCTTTCGTTTTTTTGTCGCACTTGTCCGAATTTGTCGGGGATGTCAAAAGGCAATGGACAGTCGGGAAGTTTGTGGTACAATAGAAACAGATGTTCTTGTTTTTGTAGGAAGGGTGGCCTTGTGGCAAAGCGAGCGACATACGAATATAACGAAGATGCCATTCAAGTGTTGGAAGGGCTCGAGGCAGTCAGGAAGCGGCCGGGGATGTACATTGGCAGCACCGACAGCCGCGGCTTGCATCATCTTGTTTATGAAATCGTCGACAATTCGGTCGATGAAGCGTTGGCCGGATACGGAAACTACATTTTGGTGCAAATACATAAAGACAACAGCATCACCGTCCTTGATGAAGGGCGCGGCATGCCGGTCGGGATGCATAAGCTCGGCAAGCCGACGCCGGAAGTCATTTTGACCGTGCTTCATGCCGGCGGCAAATTCGGCCAAGGCGGCTATAAAACGAGCGGCGGCCTGCACGGAGTCGGGGCGTCGGTTGTCAACGCCTTATCAGAATGGCTGGTCGTCACGATTCATCGCGACGGCTTCATTTACCGGCAGCGGTTTGAGCATGGAGGCAAACCGGTGACGACGCTAGAGAAAATCGGCACAACGAACAAAACCGGAACCATCATTCAATTTAAGCCGGACCCAACGATTTTCAGCACGACGGTCTTCGATTATGAAACATTGAGTGAACGGCTGCGCGAATCGGCGTTTTTGCTGAAAGGGTTGAAAATCGAACTCGTTGACGAACGGACCGGCATGCGCGAGGTGTTCCACTACGAAAACGGAATTGAAGCGTTTGTCGCCTATTTGAATGAGGAGAAAGATGTGCTCCACCCGGTTGTGTATTTTGCTGGCGAGCAAAACGGCATTGAAGTCGAGTTTGCGTTCCAGTTTCATGACGGTTATTCGGAAAACGTGCTGTCGTTTGTCAACAACGTGCGCACCAAAGACGGCGGCACGCATGAAGCGGGTGCAAAAACGGCGATGACGCGCGTTTTTAACGAATACGCCCGCCGCGTTGGTCTGCTGAAGGAAAAGGACAAAAACCTCGAAGGGTCCGATATTCGCGAAGGGTTGTCCGCGGTCGTTTCGGTGCGCATCCCAGAGCACTTGCTGCAGTTTGAAGGGCAGACGAAAGGAAAGCTCGGAACGAGCGAAGCGCGTTCGGCCGTCGATGCGGTGGTGTCCGAGCAGCTGATGTACTTTCTGCAAGAAAACCCGGACGTAAGCGCGATGCTCATTAAGAAAGCGATCCGAGCCTATCAGGCGCGTGAAGCGGCCCGCAAAGCGCGCGAAGAGGCGAGAAGCGGCAAAAAGCGGAAAGGGAAAGAGGCGCTTTTAAGCGGCAAGCTGACGCCGGCGCAAGGGCGCAATCCGCAAAAAAATGAGCTCTATCTCGTTGAAGGCGATTCGGCGGGCGGTTCGGCGAAACAAGGGCGCGACCGCCGCTTCCAGGCGGTGCTTCCGCTGCGCGGAAAAGTCATCAACACGGAAAAGGCGAAACTTGGCGATATTTTGAAAAACGAGGAAATCAATACGATCATCCACGCCATCGGCGGCGGCGTCGGGGCTGATTTTTCGCTCGATGATGTCAACTACGACAAAGTGATCATTATGACCGATGCCGACACGGACGGCGCCCATATTCAAGTGCTGCTTTTGACGTTTTTTTACCGCTACATGCGTCCGCTGATTGAAGCGGGAAAAGTGTACATCGCCTTGCCGCCGCTTTACAAAATCAGCAAAAAAAGCGGCAAAAACGAAATCGTCGAATATGCGTGGACGGACGAGCAGCTGAAAGAAATTACGAAAAAAATGGGCCGCGGCTATACGATTCAGCGCTATAAAGGGCTCGGCGAAATGAACGCCGATCAATTATGGGAAACGACGATGAACCCACAGACGCGTACGCTCATCCGCGTGCGCATTGAAGATGCGGCCCGCGCCGAACGGAGGGTGACGACGCTCATGGGCGACAAAGTCGAGCCGCGCCGCAAATGGATCGAAACGCACGTCGCCTTCGGGCTCGAAGAGGAACCGGGATGGATCGGCTGATGGCGGCGTGAAAAGGCGCGGCCTTTTTGGCGCTGATGTGTTAGGAAAGGAGAATGACGATGGCAGAACGATTGCTGGAAATGCCGTTAGAGGACGTGCTTGGCGACCGCTTTGGCCGCTACAGCAAATACATTATCCAAGACCGGGCGCTCCCGGATGCGCGCGACGGGCTGAAGCCCGTGCAGCGCCGCATTTTGTATGCGATGTACATGGATGGCAACACGGCTGATAAACCGTTTCGCAAGGCGGCGAAAACGGTTGGAAACGTGATCGGCAACTTTCATCCGCACGGCGACTCATCGGTGTATGAAGCGATGGTGCGGATGAGCCAAGAGTGGAAGCTGCGCAACGTGCTGGTGGAGATGCACGGCAACAACGGCAGCATCGACGGCGACCCGCCGGCGGCGATGCGCTACACGGAAGCGCGCCTGTCGGCGATTGCCGCCGAGTTGCTTCGCGATATTGACAAAGAAACGGTTCCGTTTGTGCCGAACTTTGACGATACGACCGATGAGCCGACCGTCTTGCCGGCGATGTTTCCGAATTTGTTGGTGAACGGCTCGACCGGGATTTCGGCCGGCTATGCGACCGATATTCCGCCGCATGCGCTTGGCGAGGTGATCGACGCCGTCTTGATGCGGATCGACCGGCCGGATTGCACTATTGACGAGCTGATGACGGTTCTTCCTGGCCCTGATTTTCCGACCGGCGGCATCATCCAAGGGAAAGACGGCATCCGCAAGGCGTATGAGACCGGCCGCGGGAAAATCATCATCCGCGCCAAAGCCGCCATCGAGCAGGGAAAAGGTGGGAAAAAGCACATTGTCATCACGGAACTGCCGTATGAAGTGAACAAAGCGAATTTAGTGAAAAAAATTGACGAGCTTCGCCTCGACAAAAAGCTCGACGGCATCGCCGATGTGCGCGATGAAACGGACCGGAACGGGCTGTCGATCGTCATCGAGCTGAAAAAAGACGCCGATGCGGAAGCGATTCTCAACTACTTGTACAAAAATACGGATTTGCAAGTGCCATACAGCTTCAACATGGTGGCGATCCATGAGCGCCGGCCGAAGCTGATGAGTTTGCCGGAGCTGTTGGATGCCTACATCGCCCACCGGAAGGACGTCGTCACCAACCGCTCGCATTTTGAGCTGAAAAAAGCGAATGAGCGGAAGCACATCGTCGACGGCTTGATTCGGGCGCTTTCCATTTTGGATGAGGTGATTGCGACGATTCGTGCTTCAAGCGACAAGCGCGACGCCAAAGAACGGCTGATGGCTCATTACGGATTCACCGAAGCGCAGGCCGAGGCGATCGTGACGCTCCAGCTATATCGGTTGACGAACACCGACATCACGGCGCTGCGTCAAGAAGCGGAAGAACTGGATCAAGCGATTGCGGAACTTACGGGGATTCTCGCAGATGAAAAGAAGCTGCTTGGCGTCATCAAAAAAGAGCTGAAGGCGATGAAAAAGCAATATGCCGATGAGCGGCGGACGGTGATTGAAGAGGAGATTGAAGAGCTGAAAGTGAAGGTGGAGGCGCTCATTCCGGCGGAAGACGTGATCGTCACCGTGACAAAAGAAGGATATGTGAAGCGGACGAGCTATCGTTCATACAGCGCCTCAAACGGTCAAGACATGGGCATGAAGGAAACGGATCGGCTGCTCGCCCAGCTCGAGATGAATACGACCGATGTGCTCTTGCTTTTCACCCGCCGCGGTTATTATTTATACTGCCCGGTGCATACGCTCCCTGATATCCGTTGGAAAGAGGTCGGCCAGCACATTTCCCATCTCATTCCGCTTGAACGCGACGATGAACTCGTCGCCGCTGTTCCAGTCTCTTCCTTTGACATCGGGGAGCAGCTCATCTTTGTGACGAAACAAGGGCTCGTAAAGCGAACGGAGCTCGCTCAATACCAAGTGCAGCGCTACACCCGCCCGCTTGTGGCCGTTAATGTGAAAGAGGATGATGACGTCATCGCCGTCTACGCGACGGATGGATGCGGCCATCTTTGGCTTGCGACGCATGATGGACATGCGCTCTTGTTTGCCGAGGAGGAGATCAGCCTTGTTGGCGTGCGCGCGGCTGGCGTGAAAGGGATTCAATTGAAGGAAGGGACTTTGTCGCCGCTGCGTGCCCCGTTCGCCTAGAAAAGGGGGCTCGTTCGTCGTCGTGACGCAGCGCGGAGCGGTGAAAAAAGTGGCGATGAGCGAGTTTGAGCCGTCCTCACGAGCGAAGCGCGGCGTTGTGATCGTACGTGAAGTGAAATCCAACCCGCACCGAGTTGTCGGCGCCGTCTTTGTCAGCAACGATGAGGAAATGGTCGGATTGCGGACGGAAAAAGGGGTGGTAGAGACGATCGAAGCCGCTTCCCTTCGTCTCTCCGACCGCTACAGCACGGGTTCGTTTGTCGTTGACACTGACGAAGCCGGGATAGTGGTGGATGTCTGGAAAGAACCGACGAAGCTGCTTGGAAAAGGGGAGGAAGGATGAGGTTTAAGCGTCAAGAACCGTTCCGGTATCAGTTTGGCCGGCCGCTCCCGGCTGAACTGCGCACAGCCGATGGCGAGCGCAGCGTCTACATTCACGATCTAAGTCCGCACGGGATGAAAATCGAAACGGAAGGCCGCCTTCCCTTTTCAACAGGGGGAACGCTGGTTGACATCTCGTTTTGGCTAAACGCTGCCCCCTTTACGCTGCGGGGGCAGCTTGTCTGGGAAAGACCGTTTGTCCACGCCTACTATTATGGCGTCCGCCTCCATGTCAGCAAACAAGAAGAAGCGCACTTGATCGAAGCCATCAAACGACATGCGGCCGAGAGCCGCCGAATATGACGCAAAAAGGGGCCCGCGTTTTGGCGGGGCCCTTTTTTGATTTTTGACGGAGGTATGGCGCATCCAAAACGGGTGCCCTTGTTACATACATGGATGCCAACATCGTCTCACCAAAACTTCCACCATTTATTTGCCCGTGTTCGAGCAGCGCTCGTGCCCGCAGCGGTTTGCCGAAACGACAACACGAGCTCGCGAAACGCTTTTTCCCGTTCTAAAATGCGCAGTTCGAGCTGTTTTCGCTCCTCTTCCTGTCTTACTTTTTCCTCTTGACAGAACGCGACGACCGTTTCCAAATGTTCATGCAGCTGTTCCGTTTTTTGCTGCCATGCGTCCTCGTAATCGCGGAGTGAACGGCGCACCGTTTCGGCAGCTGCCGTCGTTTGCTCCTCGATGTAGTCAAGGCGGCCTTTCACCTCATCCATCGCTTGCCGGACCGTGGCTGTCGTTTCCTGTTTCAAGGCGTCGACGATATCGTCTTTTAAGCGGGCCGCCAACTGCTCGGCTATGTATGGCATCCCTTGATGCAGCAGGCGGGGCACATCGATGATTTCCCCTTCCATGACGGCTGTTTCCACTTGAGCGGCTGTCTCGTTGGCTCGCTCTGCCGGTTGTCTGTCCATTTGCCTGATCATTTCAGCCACTTCGCGCGGATGGCGGCCGTCCTCAAGCCAAGTGCGGATATGGCGAAACCGGTCGATCAGCTCGTCGGTGTACATGCGTGCCCCCTCGGTTGTGCGTGGGACGGCAATCGATCCGGCGAACTGTTTTTCCCATTGTTTCAAATCGCGGGCGGTGACCCCGATTTTTTTCGCTGCTTCGCGGAGTGTATAGGTTTTCATCGCATTCCCTCATCCTTTCTCGTCTTTTGGCATTGATTTGCGTTATGTTTTATTTTCCTACTCGGTCGTTGATTTTCCTGCCGCTTGACAAAACATAACAAAAGAAGTGGAAGTTAGCAAAAAAACAACAACTATTGTCGAAAAATGAAGGTGGTCATCGAAAAATGTTGACAAACTTGTATATACAAGATAAAATGAATTCAGGTTGTATATACAAGTTTGTTTGCAACCGGTTGCTGAAAGCGATTTAACGCTATAGCGGTCGTTAAGGAAAGAAAAGGGAGGCGTTCATCATGGGGGCATACCAACAAGCAGCCGCGCAAATCGTTGAAGCCATCGGCGGCAAAGAAAACATCGTCGCCGCCACGCATTGTGTGACGCGGCTTCGGTTTGCGCTCAAAGAGGAAGGAAAAGTCAATAAGGAAGCGCTTGAGCGCATCGATGTCGTCAAAGGGTCGTTTTCGGCAAACGGCCAGTTTCAAGTCGTCATCGGCCAAGGGCTTGTCGATAAAGTGTATGACGACCTCATCGAGCTGACGGGCATCGGCCGGGCGACAAAGCAGGAGATTAAAGACGCTGCGGAAGCGAAGCTCAATCCGCTGCAACGCGCGATTAAGACGCTGGCTGATATTTTCATTCCAATCTTGCCGGCAATCGTGACGGCCGGTTTGTTAATGGGGATTAACAACGTCTTGACAGGCCCAGGCATTTTTTACGAAGGGAAATCGTTTGTCGAGGTGCACAAAGAATGGGCCGATTTGGCGAACATGATCAACTTGATCGCCAATACGGCGTTCGTCTTCCTGCCCGGTTTGATCGGCTGGTCGGCGGTGACGAAATTCGGCGGCAGCCCGCTCTTAGGGATTGTCCTTGGTTTGATGCTCGTCCACCCAGATTTGCTCAACGCTTGGGGCTGGGGAGCGGCGAAAGAAAAAGGAGAGATTCCAGTTTGGAACTTGTTCGGCTTTGAAGTGCAAAAAGTCGGCTACCAAGGACAAGTGCTGCCGGTGCTGGTGGCTTCCTACGTGCTGGCGAAGCTGGAGCTGTTTTTGCGCAAGCGCATTCCGGATGCGTTTCAGCTGTTGCTTGTCGCGCCGCTTGCGTTGCTCATTACGGGCTTTTTGGCGTTCATCGCCATTGGGCCGATCACATTTGCGATCGGCAATGCCATTACCCACTTGTTTGTCACGATTTTTGACACGGTTCCGGCTCTTGGAGGATTGTTGTATGGAGCGTTGTATGCGCCGCTTGTCGTCACCGGGATGCACCATACGTTCTTGCCGGTTGACTTGCAGCTGATTGCCAATACCGGTGGCACGTTCCTTTGGCCGATTTTGGTCATGTCAAACATCGCCCAAGGTTCGGCAGCGTTGGCGATGATGTTTGTCGCGAAGGAGGAAAAGCTGCGCGGTTTGTCGTTTACGTCGGCTGTTTCCGCGTATTTAGGCATCACGGAACCGGCGATGTTCGGGGTCAACTTGCGCTTTCGCTTCCCGTTTATCGCAGCGATGACAGGGGCGGCAATCGCCGGCATGTTTATTACGCTCAATAAAGTCATCGCTCCGTCGATCGGTGTCGGCGGCCTGCCGGGTTTCTTGTCGATCGTGCCGCAAAAGTGGACGCCGTTCTTTATCGGCATGGCGATCGCGATTGCGGTGCCGTTTGCGCTGACGTTTGTCTTTGGGAAAGTGCGTAAAGCCGCCCGCTCATGATTGCCGTGTGTGGAAGCAAGAGAACGATGTGCGAAATCATTTATTTCCCGCCCGTACCATTGGCCGCCGATGCCAATGGTATGTTTTTTATCCCGACGAACGAGGTGAAGAGAGATGTCAACAACCCCTTGGTGGAAAAAAGCGGTCGTTTATCAAATTTATCCGAAAAGCTTCTACGATACGAATGGAGACGGCATTGGCGATTTGCCGGGCGTGATCGAGAAGCTCGATTATTTACAAAAATTGGGTGTCGATGTCATTTGGCTGACGCCGATCTACGCGTCGCCGCAGCGCGACAACGGTTATGACATCAGCGATTATTTCCGCATCCATCACGAATACGGAACGATGGACGATTTTGACCGTCTGCTTCACGAAGTGCATGCGCGCGGCATGAAGCTGGTGATGGACATGGTCGTCAACCATACCTCAACCGACCATGAATGGTTTCAGCAGGCGCGCTCCTCGAAAACGAACCCATACCGCTCGTTTTACATTTGGCGCGACCCGAAGCCGGACGGCGGAGCGCCGAACAACTGGCAATCGAAATTCGGCGGCTCGGCGTGGGAATACGACGAACAAACCGGCCAATATTACTTGCATTTGTTCGATGTGACACAAGCGGACTTGAACTGGGAAAACGAAGAGCTGCGCCGCCGCATTTATGACATGATGCATTTTTGGCTCAAAAAAGGAGTGGACGGCTTTCGGCTTGACGTCATCAACTTGTTGTCAAAAGACCAGCGCTTCCCGGATGATGACGGTTCGGTGCCGCCGGGGGACGGGCGCCGCTTTTATACGGACGGACCGCGCATTCATGAGTTTTTGCAAGAGATGAACCGCGAAGTGTTTTCGAAATATGACGTCATGACGGTCGGGGAAATGTCGTCGACGACGATCGATCATTGCATCCGCTACACGAACCCGGAAAACCACGAGCTCAATATGACGTTTAACTTTCACCACTTGAAGGTCGATTACCCGAACGGAGAAAAATGGGCAGTCGCCCCATTTGATTTCCTTGCCTTAAAACGCATTTTGTCCGAATGGCAAGTCCGGATGTATGAAGGCGGCGGCTGGAATGCGCTCTTTTGGTGCAACCACGATCAGCCGCGCATCGTGTCGCGCTATGGCGATGACGGGACGTATTGGAAAGAGTCAGCGAAAATGCTGGCGACGACGATCCATTTGATGCAAGGGACGCCCTATATTTACCAAGGCGAAGAAATCGGCATGACCGATCCGAAATTCACCGATATTCGCGACTACCGCGACGTTGAGTCGCTCAACATGTACCGGATTTTGCGAGAACAAGGCAAAAGCGAGCGGGAAGTGCTTGAGATTTTGCAGCGAAAATCGCGCGACAATTCACGCACGCCGATGCAATGGGACGACAGCCCGCATGCTGGTTTCACGTCCGGGACGCCGTGGATTCGCGTCGCCGACAACTACCGGCGCATTAACGTGAAACAGGCGCTCGCCGACCGCGACTCGATTTTCTACCACTATAAGCGGCTCATTGAGCTGCGCAAACAGTATGATCTCATTACGACCGGGCGCTATGAGCTGCTGCTTGCGGACGATCCGCATATTTTCGCCTATATGCGTCATGGCGATGGAGAAAAGCTGCTTGTTGTCAACAATTTTTATCCAATCGAAACGACGTTCACGCTGCCGAAAGAAGCAGGAGCCGATGGCTATACGGGAGAACTGCTGCTTGCCAATTATTCGGACGCGCCGGCCGATTTTCGCCGCATGCAGCTGCGCCCATACGAATCGGTTGTTTATCTTTTGCGCCGGCCGTGATACAATACAAGCGGTGATTCTTATGCATGAAAACAAATATTTAACCATTTACCATGACCTCATTTCCCGCATCCGCCGCGGAGAATGGAAGGCGTACGACAAGCTGCCATCGGAACACGAGCTGGCCGCCCGATATGAGACATCGCGCGAGACGATTCGCAAAGCGCTCCATTTGTTGTCCGAGCACGGCTATATCCAAAAAATGAAAGGAAAAGGATCTATCGTTCTTGACGTCGGCAAATATGACTTTCCCGTATCCGGATTGGTCAGCTTTAAAGAACTGGCGCAGACGATGAAGCAGCCGGTGCGGACGATCGTGCATGAACTGGCGATCATCAAGCCGGATCGCGAGCTCAGGCAGCATCTGCGCGCCTCAAGCAAAGACGAAGTGTGGAAAGTCGTGCGCGTCCGGGAAATCGGCGGAGAGCGGATTATTTTGGATAAAGACTTTTTTCTGAAAAAGCATGTGCCGCTATTGACCAAAGAGATTTGCGAAGACTCGATTTATGAATATTTGGAAACGAAGCTGTATTTGCCGATCAGCTTTGCGAAAAAAGAAATATCGGTCGACGAAGCGACGGACGAAGACCGGCGCTATTTGGATTTGCATGGCGATGACCGCGTCGTTGTCGTCAAAAACTATGTGTATTTAAGCAATGCTGCATTGTTTCAATATACGGAATCGCGTCACCGGCTCGACAAGTTCCGATTTGTCGATTTTGCGCGCCGGAAATGACAACGCCTTCTGTGCCCCAGGTTGTTTGGGAGTCAGCCCGGGGCGGATGGAAGTGTGGGCCACGCTGCAAACTGCAGCGCGGCTTTTTTTGTTTGCGCGGGCAACATAAATTTTATAAATAAAACTATGTTCTAAATCTTCAATGAAAATCATAAAAAAACTGCATTATGGCTATCCTTCTTGGTAACAACATCATCGCAAAGGAGGCGCCGACGTGGAAGGAACATGGTGGTCGCTGTTGCCTTTTCTGCTCATCATTCCGTTGGCGGTATGGCTGAAAGAAATTTTGCCCGGCCTCGTGGCCGGATTGCTCGTCGGAGCGTTTTGCCTTGAGTGGTCGGCTGTCGGCGCGATTGAGCGCGCTGTTTCCGCTGTTCTTCACGCCCTGACCGATCCGGAGCATATGAAGGTGGCCGCGTTTTTGTATTTGTTCGGTTCGCTTGTCGGCATGATGCAAATTACCGGCGGGATCAAAGGGTTTGTCGAGAGACTCTCCGGCCGCATCCGCTCGAAGCGGGGGATTTTGTTGTTCGTTTGGCTGACGGTGCCGGTGACGTTTTTTATGCCGATGTTTCGCATTATGCTCCTTGGACCAGTGATGAAAGCGGTCCTTCGCCAGTTTCGCATCGACCGCCGCCGCATGGCGTACATGATCGACGTCTCGACCGAGCCGATCATCGT
Organism: Geobacillus sp. JS12; assembly: GCF_001592395.1. Classification (NCBI taxonomy): domain Bacteria; kingdom Bacillati; phylum Bacillota; class Bacilli; order Caryophanales; family Anoxybacillaceae; genus Geobacillus; species Geobacillus sp. JS12. The sequence continues at coordinate 1,197,043 of NZ_CP014749.1, read as the reverse complement.
GCTTTTGCCAGCGGCGACAGCGTTCGTCGGCTTTATGACTTCTGTTGTCGCCGCGGCGCTTGAGCAAAACGACATTCACGAATCGCCGTATGACGTGTTTTTGCGCAGCCTGCCGTACAACTTGTTTGCGATTGTCGCTCTGGCCGTCGGGGTGTTGACGACGATGTTGAACATCCGGATCGGCAAACCGCGGGCGAAAAAAGGAGAAGGGGAAACGAATACACTGCACGGGCTCGGATTGCGCAAGGAGCTGGCGCTGATCAACGGGGAGCCGTTGCACTTGTTTGTCCCGCTGGCGCTGTTAATCGCGCTGACGTTTGCCTTTTTCGTGTACGACGGGAGGAAACGCGGGGCAGAGAATTGGTGGGAGGCGTTTTCCGCGGCCGATGCGACATGGGCGATGCTGTTGGCGTTGTTTGTGACCATCCTTTTGTCGATGATGTTTTATTTGTGGCGCCGACAATCGCTCTCAGAGTTGACGTACCACTTTTTTGCCGGAGGAAACGAGCTGATGGCGCCGATCGGCATGCTCGTTCTCGTATGGGCGGTCTCGGCGGTGGCGGGGGAACTCGGATTTGCGGAGTACGTGTCGTCGACGTTCGGCACATGGCTGCCGGGGGCATTCGTGCCAGCGGCCGTGTTTTTGGTCGGATCGTTTTTATCATACTTTATCGGTTCTTCATGGGGAACGTGGGGCATTTTGATGCCGCTTGGCGTCACGCTTTCCCATGCGACCGGGGCGCCGCTCGAGGTGACAGTCGGCGCCGTGTTTGCGAGCGGGACGTTTGGCGCCTTTGCTTCGCCGCTTGGCGATACGACGATTACAACGGCAGCCATTATGGATATGGACTTGATGAGCTATGCGAAATACAAATTGCGCCTCTCTCTCCTTTGCGCCGGCGTGTCGCTTGCAGGATACGTTCTTTTGCCGCTTTGGGCCGGTTGACCGCAGACGCCCCGTCTGCCCTCGCCGGGCTTTTTTATCTACCCTGAAAATGTCAAAACTATATAGGTTCCAATTGTTCGTTACCATTTGCACTTCGATACATGCGGATGCAATCTAATGTGTCAGGCAATCGGCGAAGTGTAAACCAAAAATTCAACTTAATTGAAAGAGATTTTCATCCTTTCGTGCAACGTACTGGATTCGCGACAATATTTCATGTCACAAACAATGTTCTAAATAATCAATAACCCAAAAAAAAACAATTGCATATCCCAATCAATCGGAGTATGATAAAAACAACATACTGACTAGTTGGTAGCTACAAATCAAACTTGCTCCCGCCCCATGCTCACCCAAACGAATATTGTGGGCCGAAAGGGGCAAAAAAAGCAAGAAAGGAAGAGGGAGAAATGAAGACGCACATCATTACCGTCAACCCACGCTTTTGTGAAACTGATGCGCTCGGACATTTAAGCAACATTAGCTATTTTATTTATTTAGAAGAAGCGCGCACCCGCCTGTTTGATGAATTGCGTTACGGCGGGCGAACGGACGACTGGCATTTTATTTTAGCTTCCACCAAGTGCGATTTTATCAACCAAGGATTCTTCGGACGACGATTGCGCGTGGAAACCAATGTCTCCCGGATCGGCAATAAAAGCTTTCAATGCATTCATCGCATCATGGAAGAGGAAACAGGAAGACTGATCGCCATCGGAGAGGCAGCGGTCGTCCATTTTAATTTCCAAACCCAAACGAGCGAACCATTGCCCGATGACTTGCGGACCATGCTTGCCGAATACCTTGCGCCGTCCGTGGGGGAAACGATTTCGCCGTTATCGTGCAAAAAAAGGGAGTGAATACCATCCGCCTGTACGGCGGATTTTTCATTTTCAACTTTCCCACGTTTTTTGGACCGAACCACCGAAGGCGACATACTTTGTAAATAGACGAAATGGCGGAAAGGGGGAATCAACATGGCCATTCACGCTGTGATCGGCAATGCGGTGTATACATGCCGCGGGGAGCTTGAGACGTATTTTCAGCCGTTTCGCGATGGAACGATCGGCCGCTTTCATCCGTTTTCTACGCCGTTTGGCAAACAGCGGCTTATTTACGCCGACTGGACAGCAAGCGGGCGGCTGTACCGGCCGATTGAAGAGAAGCTGACGCATGAGCTCGGTCCATTTGTCGGCAACACGCATACGGAATCGAATGTGACCGGAACGAAAACGACGCTTGCCTATCGCTATGCAAAAGAAATCATCAAACAGCACGTTCATGCCGGGAAAAACGATGTCTTGATTATGCAAGGCGCCGGGACCACAAGCGCCGTCAACAAGCTGCAGCGTCTGCTTGGCTTGCGCGTACCGGAACGGTGGAAGCGCCGCTTGTCCCTTCATGATGAGGAGCGGCCAGTCGTTTTTGTCACCCATATGGAGCACCATTCAAATTTATTGCCATGGGTGGAAACCATCGCGGAAGTCGTGGCGGTCCGTCCGACAGAAAACGGGGATGTCGATCTTGACCATTTGCGCGAGCTGCTGGAGCGCTACCGAGATCGACCGCAAAAAATCGGTGCCTTTACTGCTTGCTCGAACGTCACGGGGTTGGAAACCCCATATCATAAGCTGGCGAAAATCATGCACGAGCATGGCGGCCTTTGCTTTGTTGATTTTGCTGCTTCCGCTCCGTACGTCCGCATCGATATGCATCCGGACGACCCAATGGAGCAGCTTGATGCCATTTATTTCTCCCCCATAAGTTTCTCGGGGGCCGGGAAGCGCCGGCGTGCTCATCTTTGACAGCCGGCTTTATCATCAGCACGCTCCGGATCACCCCGGCGGCGGGACGGTGTACTGGACTGACCCGTGGGGGAACTATGAATACATCCAAGCCATTGAGGAACGCGAAGATGGCGGAACACCGCCGTTTTGGCAAACCATCAAGGCAGCGTTGGTCATCCAGCTGAAAGAGCAAATGAACGTAAAACAGATGCGCGCCCGCGAAAAGGAACTTGTTTCCCTTCTTTTGCCGGCGCTAAAAAGCACTCCCGGCGTTCGCGTGCTTGAAGGACATCGGGACGACCGTCTTGGCATCATCTCATTTGTCATAGATGGATTGCATTACAACCTTGTTGTCAAACTGCTGAATGATCGCTTCGGCATTCAAGCGCGCGGCGGCTGTTCCTGCGCCGGACCATACGGCCACTATTTGCTTGGCATCGACAAGGAACAATCCGCTATGTTGCTTCAAGAAGTCAAAAACGGCAATCCTCTCGCCAAACCAGGATGGGTGCGTCTGTCGCTCCATCCTACGATGACGAACGAAGAAGTGTATGCGATCATCCGCGCCGTCCGTCAAATCGCCCGCTATGGCCGCCGCTGGCAGGAGGAATACGAGTACGATGCTGGGAAAAATGAGTTCGTCCACCGTGACGATGATCGGTACATTCGGCATTTCTTTCTCTTTTAAGCTTCCGAGAGCAAGGACGGTCATTTTCCCGTGCGTTTTTGTTTTCAGTCCTAGCCAAAACTCGGTACAATAAAGGCATCTTGACCAAAAGAAGGGGAGAACCGATGAACGAATTGTACCATTTGCTTGTGCGAACCGATCGGGAGCAACAATTGTACGACCAAGCGCGTCGCCTTGCGGAACGGTTTGCGGAAAGGGCAGCGCATGATGACGAACGGGCAACGTTTCCATTTGCCGATTTTGCCGATTTAAAAGAGGCTGGATTCCTTTCCTTGACCGTCCCGACTGAATACGGTGGCCAAGGGGCGTCGCTTTATGAGCTCGTGCTCGTGCAAGAGACGATCGCCCAAGGTTCTGGGGCAACGGCATTGTCGTTTGGTTGGCACGCCAGCATTCTCATGCGGCTGTTTTTGCTTCGCCGCTGGCCGGAGCCCGTTCTCGCCCGTTTGGCGAATGAAGTCGTTTGCCGCCACGTGCTCATCAACAGCGCCCACTCTGAACGGACAACTGGCAGCCCGGCGCGCGGCGGTAAACCGGAAACGACGGCCGTCTTTCGCCATGGCCGCTTTGTGCTTCGGGGGCGAAAGACATTTGCATCGTTAGCCCCTGCGCTCGATTACGTCTTAATTTCCGCCACGATGGAAGATGGTCGGGTCGGTGAATTTCTCGTGCCGATGTCTGCTCCAGGCATTCGCATCGAACCGACGTGGAACACGCTTGGCATGCGGGCGACGCGCAGCGATGATCTTGTTCTTGAAGAAGTCGAAGTCGACCAAGAGGCGCTCGTAGAGACGCTTGGAGAAGCGAACGAAGCCGCTCCGGCGCAAGGATGGCTGTTGCACGTGCCGGCTTGTTACTTAGGCATCGCCATTGCGGCGCGCAATGAGGCGCTTCGCTTTGCCAAGACGTACCAGCCTAATACCCTGCCTCACCCAATCGCCTCGACGCCCGAAGTACAGCGGAAAATCGCTGAAATGGAATGGCGCCTCACCCATGCGCGCCATTTCCTGTACGCGGTCGCCGATTTATGGGATCGCTATCCGGAAAAACGGATGGAAATGAAAGAGGAGTTGGCAACAGCCAAATTGGTCGCCACCAATACCGCGCTTGAAGTCGTCGATTGGGCGATGCGCATTGTCGGCGGACAAAGCTTGTTTGCTGACAATCCGCTTCAGCGGCATTACCGTGACGTCCGCGCTGGGCTCTACAACCCGCCTGCTGACGACTTGACGCTTCAATGGCTTGCCAAGCGGGCATTGTCTCACAACCCACCTGCTCCATAAAACAGAACGGACTCAAGCAACACGAAAAAGCTGTCCCTGCTTTGTGGGGGACAGCTTTTTTGATGCCAAGCGGTTATTCCACCTCAAGCGCCGAACGCAAAAATGCCGGCAACGCGAAACATTGGCGAAAGATCCCATCGTTCACATATTTCGTGTCATTTGGAATGGTAGTCTGCGCCGGAAAATCGAGCGGCCGTTTCGAGCCGATCGTAAAGCTCCACAACCCTCCTGGATACGTCGGCACCACGGCGGTGTACACAAGCACATGCGGGAACAGTTCGCGAATATTGCGGTACGTCCGCTTCAAAATATCCAGATGGAAAATCGGCGACTGGCTTTGGCAGACCATCAGCCCATCCGCTTTCAACGCGCGATGGACGTTGGCGTAAAACTCCGGTGAAAACAAGGCCTCCGCCGGGCCGACTGGGTCGGACGAGTCGATCATAATGACGTCGTAGACGCTTTCCTTCCCTTGCACAAACTTGACGCCATCATCATAAACAAACCGCACGCGCGGATCCGATAAGTTGCCGGAGACGGCTGGCAAATGCTCTTTGCACGCCCGGACGACTTTTTCGTCGATTTCCACCATGTCGATGGCTTCAAGATGAGCGTATTTCGCCGTCTCACGAGCTGCGCCGCAGTCGCCGCCGCCGATGATGAGCACCCGCTTCGCTTCCGGATGAAACTGCAGCGGCACGTGCGAAATCATTTCGTTATAAATATGGCCGTCAATCGAGGTCGTTTGCACGACGCCATCGAGTACGAGCATGCGGCCAAAATCGTACGAATCCAAAATCATCACATGCTGGTACTCGGACGGCTCGGCAAAAATCACCTCTTTGATTCGATAGCTGATTTTTAAGTTGTCGCGATCATCTTCGGTGAGCCAAAGCTCTCCATTGTCCATATGCAAGTAAGGTGGCAAAGCGTTTCCTTCGTGTTTCATTGTGACCTCCTTTAGTCATGCAGATGTTTTCACACCTTTCTAATCTTAATATATTCTTCGTCTTGTGGCAAACAAAGGGGATGTGATCGGCCGGTGCCGGACGTATTCATCCCGCCGCCCATGTTTGACGACTGGTTTCGTTTTTCCAACTGATGATCGTTCTTGCCGCCACATCCCGCGCAAAGGCCGAGCGCCAAGGTGCCAATCGCCGCAAAGGCCGCCATCGGTTTCGCATCATCCCGCGTCTTCCTTCCGTAGAGCGATGCTTAGTGATCGTGTGCCTGCCAAACGCCAAAAAACTCTCCAGCTTATAGCCAGAAAGTTTCCTCAACCGCGCCGCTCTTTCAATAAAGAACGAAGCGACGCTCGGTCTTCAAGCAAGTCGGCGAGCGTATATGCATCCAGCACACGCAAAAACGCCTCTAACGCCTCGTGAAGTGCGAAGCGAAGCCGACATACCGGCGTTAAGACGCACTCATTGCCGTGGGCGGCAAAACACTCGACAAGCGACAAGTTTTCCTCCGTTTCGCGAACAACCGCGCCGATGACAATCTCCGCGGGGCGTTTCGCAAGGCGGATTCCACCGTTGCGCCCACGGATCGTTTCAATGTAGCCGAGTTTGCCAAGCTCATAGACGATTTTGCTTAAATGATGCTCTGAAATGGAAAAGGCAGCGGCAATGTCTTTGATGTTTGTTTTTTCTTCTTCATCAAGCGCGCCTAAAAACAAGAGGACGCGCAAGGCGTATTCCGTATAGTTCGTCAACTGCATCGTGATTCACAACCTTTAAGCGACATTCTTGATCCCATTGTACCACACCTGATTCGAACGGAGAATTGTGAACAATTTATTAAAGATGTATTTGAAATATTGCTTTTTCGCAGTGCTCATGGTTGAATAAAAGATGTATTAAAAATACATGTTTTACAAGGGGATGAAATCATGACAACGACAACGAAATTGCATCCAAAAACGATTGAAATTGTGAAATCAACGGTGCCTGTCTTGGAAACACATGGCGAACAAATTACGAAGCGGTTTTATGAACTCATGTTTTCCAATCATCCGGAACTGCTCAATATTTTCAACCACGCCAACCAAAAGCAAGGGCGGCAGCAACGCGCCTTGGCCGCAGCCGTGTATGCGGCAGCGCGCTATATCGACCAGCTTGATGCGATTTTGCCGGTTGTGCGGCAAATCGGCCATAAACACCGCAGCTTAGGAATCAAACCAGAACAATACCCGATCGTCGGAAAGCATTTGTTGCTGGCGATCAAAGACGTGCTCGGCGACGCCGCCACCGACGAAGTGATCACGGCTTGGGCGGAAGCATATGAAGCCATTGCGTCCGTTTTCATTCAAGTGGAAAAAGAGCTCTACGATGAGGCAGCGGCCAAACACGGAGGCTGGCGTGACTTTCGCCGATTTGTCGTCGTGAAAAAGGTGAAAGAAAGCGGCGTCATTACTTCGTTTTATTTGGAGCCGGAAGACGGCAAGGCCATCAGTGATTATTTGCCGGGTCAATACGTGAGCGTCAAACTGTCGATTCCGGGCGAGACGTATACGCATATTCGCCAATACAGCTTATCGGATGCACCTGGAAAAGGGTATTACCGCATCAGCGTCAAACGGGAAGCAGCTACAGCGGACAAGCCGGCCGGCATTGTTTCCAACTATTTGCATGATCATGTCCAAGAGGGCGACGTGCTCGAGCTTAGCGCTCCAGCCGGCGATTTTACGCTTGATTTGTCCAAAACGACGCCGGTTGTGTTCATCAGCGGCGGCGTCGGCATCACTCCGCTTTTGAGCATGGCGCATACGTTGGCCATCCGCCAACCGACCCGCCCAGCGGCGTTTTTGCATGCTGCTTTGAATGGCCGCGTGCACGCGTTTGACGAGGAGCTTCGGATGTTGGCGGAACGCCCGTCATTTTCTTATCATATTTGTTATGAGTCGCCATCCGACGAGGACCGCCGCCATCCACATTTTTGCAAAGAAGGGCGGATTGACCTTGCATGGATGCAATCCGTGATCCCGACGAAAGACGCAGACTTTTATTTCTGCGGCCCGGTGCCGTTTATAAAAACCGTCTATCGCGCTCTAAAACAATGGGGTGTGCCAGAGGAGCACATCCATTACGAATTTTTCGGCCCGGCCGGCGATTTGACGAAAGACTGAGAGAGGTTTTTCGCTTGCCAGGGGGCTGACCCAAAAGGGTCATTTTCCTTAACAAAACACAACATATTGTTCCTTAATAATTGTTTTATACCTATATACGGTAATAAGAAAGGGTGTCCCGATCCTTTTGGGACACCCTCCTTTTGTTATCTTCCCTGTTGGCAAGTTCATGAATTTTTTGTATGATGAATGGCAAGGAAAAGCAAGAAAAGGGAGAGACAACGCATGACGACATTTCGCCAACATCGCTGGCAATCATTTTTGCAAGGTTACGAGCAACGCGCTCGAATCCTTATTTCCTGCCCAGATCGCCCGGGCATCGTCGCGGCGGTGACGTCGTTTCTGTACGAACAAGGGGCGAATATCGTTGAATCGAGCCAATACTCGACTGACCCTGAGGGAGGGACGTTTTTTCTCCGCTTGGAGTTCGACTGTCCGAACATCGCCGAGCGAAAAGAAGAGATCGAAGCGGCGTTCGCCCCGATCGCTGCTGAATTTCAGATGCGTTGGCAGCTTCGGCTGCACAACGATATTCGGCGAATCGCGATTTTTGTCTCCAAAGCCGAGCATTGTCTGCTTGAACTTCTTTGGCAATGGCAGGCGGGAGAGCTGATCGCCGACATCGCCCTTGTCATCAGCAACCACCCCGACTTGCGCGAGACGGTCGAGTCGTTTGGCATCCCGTATGTGCATATTCCGGTGACGAAAGAAACGAAAGCGGACGCCGAAGCCGAACAAATCCGTCTGCTTCGTGACTATCAGATCGACACCATCGTGCTTGCCCGCTACATGCAAATTTTGTCGCCGGCGTTTGTCGCTGAATTCCCGGGACGGATCATCAACATCCACCACTCATTTTTGCCCGCCTTTATCGGCGCGCGTCCGTATGAGCGGGCGTATGAGCGCGGCGTCAAATTGATCGGCGCCACATCGCACTACGTCACCGACGATTTGGATGAAGGGCCGATCATTGAGCAGGACGTCGCCCGCGTGGATCACCGCCACCATCCGGACGACTTAAAGCGGATCGGCCGACTGATTGAAAAAACGGTGCTCGCCCGGGCGCTTCGGTGGCATTTGGAAGACCGGGTCATCATCCACGGAAACAAAACGATCGTGTTTTATTGAAACCAAGCGGGAGAGGATTTTTCCTTTCCCGCATGGTATAATGAAGACAAGCAGGATTTCGCCGCCCAAAGAGCGAAATTTCATCCGTAGGGAAGGAGGGAAAAAGCCTGCCTATGGGAGAAAAACGGACGCCCAGCGGTTTTCTGTTAAAACAACGTGCGTTTTTAAAATTGTATTTGATTACGCTCACCGAACAGGAGCGGCTCTACGGGCTGAAGCTGCTTGATGTATTGCGCCAAGAGTTCAAGCCGTTCGGCTACCGGCCGAACCACTCCGAAGTGTATAAGGCGCTGCACGATTTGATCGAAGACGGCATTTTAAAACAAGTGAAACAGAAAAAAGAGGGAATGAAGTACCAAGAAGTCGTCTACTATCGGTTCGCCGAGGGCGGACAGGAAAAGGCGAAGCTGTACAAACGCCAGCTCAAGGCGGAGCTTGATCGGTGCGCGGCGCTCATTCGCAAGGCGATTGAGGACAACTTCGGTTGAGAGCGCCTCGTTTTTTCTTTGTTATGTTTACATAATATATTTATGGTCTAGTTCTTTTGTTTTGCGTCCCGCCGGGCGATCTAGTAGAATGAGAGGGGAAGATCGCCACAGAGAGGAAGTCAGAAGATGGGAACATGGCCGTTGACGGTCACGAAAGAAATGGAAAAGCGAAAAGAACTGTTCCGCCGCGATCCGGATCGCGCGTTGATTGGAGCGGGCGGGTACAAGGCGGCAGATGAGGCGATCGTGCACGATGCCGCCATTGCGCTCGCGCTTGGGAAAAACGTGCTCTTAAAAGGCCCGACCGGATCGGGAAAAACGCGGCTTGCTGAAACGTTGTCCGCTTTGTTTGGTCAACCGATGCACAGCATCAACTGTTCCGTGGACTTAGACGCCGAAGCATTGCTCGGTTTTAAGACGATCGTGCACCAAAACAGCCAGGCGGTGATCGAGTACGTGCCCGGACCCGTCATCCAGGCGATGACAAAAGGGCATTTGCTATACATTGACGAAATTAATATGGCGAAACCGGAAACGCTGCCGATTTTAAACAGCGTCCTTGACTACCGGCGGCGGCTCACCAATCCGCTGACTGGCGATGTCGTACAGGCGAAACCGACATTTGGCGTCATCGCCGCGATCAATGAAGGCTATATTGGCACCGTACCGCTCAATGAGGCGCTCAAAAACCGGTTTGTCGTCATCAATGTCCCGTATGTGCAAGGAGAAACATTAAAATCGGTATTGTTGGCGCAAACTACATTAACGGATGAAACGTTGATCGATCGTTTCGTCGCCCTGTCGGCGGATCTGCTTGCGCAGGTGCGAAACGGACAAATCGCCGAGGAAGCGGCTTCGGTGCGCGCTTTGTTGGATGCGTGCGATTTGGCGGCATACATGCCGCCATTGCGGGCCATTGAGCGAAGCATCGTCGATAAGCTTGACGATGAACGGGAACGGGCGGCGGTGCGCAACATCGCCGAAACGTGGTTTGACGAATAGGAGGCTCGGCATGGAGCGGTTTATGATGTTCAATGACCGAACGGTCGACTCGAGTTTGGTCATGCAGCTTTCTGACCTCGCCCAAACGCTCATGCGCCGCCGCGACGTTGCCATCCAGTTCGCCGCCCATTCCGGCGTGCATTGTGTCAAGCCGGTCGTTTACGTCAGCCATTTTTGGGATGGGTATCCACCATTGGAGCGGGAAACGGCAATGAAAAGCGACGTCGGCTTGCGCATCATCGGCACGTATCGGCACACCGACCGATTGGCGGTTCGCGCCTTCCGACATGCGGTGGAATCCCGACCGCTCCCCAAGCTTTCCAAACAGCTGTTTACATTCGCTGAAGATCTTCGCTTGGAAGCCGTCTGCGAGCGGGAACGTCCCGGGATGAAGCGATGGTTCCGCACGCGCCGCCGCATGTACCGCCGCTACTTCACTCAGCAATGGCAAGCAAACAGGACGCGCGGCGCTTGGGCTGATCAGTTTTTGGCGGGGATGTATTTGCGGCTCACGGCTGATTCGCCGCTTGATGATGCGCCGCTGGCTCCGATGGCGGATGAAGCGGTGCAGGCGCGCCTTGAAACGTTATGGCCGCAATTTTTTGATGCTTCCTCGACAGCCGAGGTGGCGGACTGGGCGTTCGCCGTTGTGGAACTGATGGAGGACGTGCTGCCTCATGATATGGTCAATGCCTATACATCGCTGCCAATCGTTGAGGATGGTGCGGACGAGAAAACGATGACGCTTCAAGATCTCAAACGGACCAACCCATTGGAAAACCGCGATGCCCTTCAAGAGGCGGATGGAGAGGCCAAGCGGCAAGTGCTGCCAACATGGCATCGGGAAACGAGCCGGGCGGGTGGAAGCTTTCTCCGCTTTGAGCTCGAACGAGGCAGCCGCACCGAGATCATCAGCGATGAGGCGAGGCCGGGTGAAGACGGCGATCAGGCTCTGGCCGTCGTGAAAGGAACGTCTCGGCCGACGGCGCGAAACGAGTATGGCCTGGAAGCGCAAGCATCCTTCAGCGAACAGCCGCCGATTGGAAACCGTGCGCCGTATGGCGAGGCCAACCGCCAAGCCGATCTTGTGCTTCTTCCTTCGTCACCCAACCTCGCGCATCTTGAGCAATACCGCGCCAAACAGGCGGCGGTGGCGCCGTACCGAAAACGGCTTGTGCGCATCATGGAACAATGGCTTGAACACAAGCGCTCCGCTTGGCGCACGAACTTGCCCGTCGGTCGGCTGCGCAAACAATTGGTGTCGTTTTTCACGGATGAGCGGCCGCGCTTGTTTTACAAAAAAGGCGAGCCGACGCGGCGGTTTGATGCGGTCTTCGGCCTGCTTGTCGATTGCTCAGCTTCCATGCATGACAAAATGGAAGAGACGAAAACCGGGCTCGTTCTTTGCCATGAGGTGTTGAAAACGTTGCGCGTGCCGCACCAAATTGTCGGATTTTGGGAAGATGCGAACGAAGCAACCGCTTCGCGTCAGCCGAACTATTTGCAGATGGCGGTCTCATTCCATCGCTCGCTTGAGCCGTCGAGCGGCCCGGCGATCCTGCAGCTCGAGCCGCATGAAGATAATCGCGATGGATTGGCGATTCGCTGGATGACCGAACAGCTCCTCAAGCGCCCGGAAGCACAAAAAGTGCTGCTCGTCTTCTCTGACGGCGAACCCGCCGCGTACGGATATGAACAAAACGGCATCATCGATACGCACGAAGCAGTCGCCGAAGCGCGCCGCCGCGGCATTGAGGTCGTCAATCTCTTTTTAGGCCACGGGGCCGACGATGAGTCAACGCGGCGGACGATTGAAAACATCTATGGTCGCTTCCGCGTCTTTGTTCCGCATGTGAGCGAGTTGCCGGATCGGCTGTTGCCGCTCTTGAAAACGTGGTTGCAAAAAAGTTTGTGACAAAAAGGTGGGACCCCATGATCAAATTATTCACTGACAGCGATCTAGACGGCATCGGCTGCGGATTGCTCGCGAAGCTGGCGTTTGCCGAGGTGAACATTTCGTTTTGTTCCTATCGCAATTTGGATGAACGGGTCGTCCAATTCTTGCAAAGCGACGAGGCCAACGGCGCCATGTTGTTTATCACCGACTTGGCCGTCGGCAAGGAAGTGGAACAGCAACTCGCTGAACGGGCGGCGCGCGGCGGCCATGTGCAAGTGATCGACCACCACGTGACGGCGCTTCATTTCAATGACTACCCGTGGGGACAGGTGGTACCGGTGAGGGATGATGGCAAAAAGACGTGCGCCACCTCGCTCTTTTACGACTATCTCGTCCGCGAGGGAAAACTCGCACCTAATGAAACGCTAGATGGGTTCGTCGAGCTCGTCCGCCAATACGACACGTGGGAATGGGAAGAGAATGGGAATTTGCAAGCGAAGCGGCTGAATGATTTGTTGACGATTTTCGGGCTTGACGGCTTTTGGGAGACGATGAGCGAGCGGCTCGCCTCCAGAGAACCGTTCTCCTTGACCGAGACGGAAGAGCTGCTTCTGGATATGGAAGAAAAGAAAATTCAACGCTACATCCGACAGAAGCAAAAGCAGCTCGTTCAGCGCTGGATCGGCGATTACTGCATCGGCGTCGTGTTCGCTGAACGCCATCTGTCGGAGCTTGGCAACGCCTTATCCAAACGGCATCCGCACCTAGATTTGATCGCCCTAGTCAATCTCGGGACAAAACATATCGGGTTTCGCACCATCCATGACAATGTCAACGTCGCCGAATTCGCGAAGCAGTTTGGCGGCGGCGGCCACCCGAAGGCATCGGGTTGTTTTGTGGATGACACGACCTTTCCGCTGTTTGTCATCGAGACGTTCCCGCTTGCGCCTGTTTATGGCGATGCGGAACAAAACCAACTGAACAAGCGGGAAGAGGCAGAAGGCGTGTTTTGGACGAATCATCAGGGCCAGTGGTGGTTAAGCCGCCAGACGGAACAGGGATGGACATGGTATGCCGACGGGGGAGAGGCTCGCACCTTTCCCGATGAAGCCGCGGGCGAGCGATGGTTAAAGCGGCAGTTTGCGGCAGGGCTCGCCTACGACGCCGCTGTGCTAGAGTTTTTAAGCGTGCGGCTCGGGCGGGACAAAGACGCCATCCAAGCCGACTATCCGTCGGCTGTCAAACAATACAAACATCAAACCGGCATCGAATAAGGTGCCGGTTTTCTTTGCGGCGACAAGAGAGAGACCGCTGGCTTTGCAGCATGGCGGCAGGCTGATTCCGGTGGTGACAACGAACATACTGAAAGGAGCTCCATAGATCAAAAAAAAGAACGTGACACGGCGGCCCATTCCGCCAGCCATTTTTTCATAGTGCCGCGGCACAGAAAATGTTAACATAATTGTAACAGTTTTTGTATTTAGGAAAAACAGTCTCTGATTATAATAAGTACATAGGGAGGTGAAGAGGGTGAAACAGTACGTCTTTTCCTTTTACACAGACCAAGGAAGAACGTCTGTCTGGGATGAGGCGATTCCGGCATCTGGGATGATGGAAGCCTTTTCAAAAGCTCGACGGATGCTCATCAGGTACAAACAAGAGAAAGGCATGCCGGTTCGCGTTCGGTATAAAGGCGTCCGCTATCGCCACACCGACATTGCATAACGTTGAAAGTTAAAAAGAAAGGATGGGAGCATGCCTTTCCTGCGACAATCGACACGCAGCGGGTAACGTGCAGTGTTTCATGAACCACTCGGGAACACTGCACGTTTTTATTTTATTTGCATCCGCACGCCTTTCAACTCGGCAGGAGAAAGGGACAAGCCCAGCCACTGTCAAACGATCAGGAAGGCGAGACGGATGCGGAAAATGATTGCGGTGAAACACATACTGCTCGGGCACAAGCTAGGAACGGCGCAAAAACCAAATCGGCGACGACTCTTGATTTTTTTGGTATGACACAACAAATATGGACGAGCCCGCATCTCATCATCGCGCACTCCTTTATACCTATAACGGATTTCCAGGTGGCGAGGAGCTTAGCAGCCAAATATGTCCGCTGCATGCGTATGCTGCAAAAGCGCTCATTCATGACGGATGTCGTTGTTTCTTTGCTTTTCGTCTCACTATCAAAAGATTACTTTTTATTGAGACAAAACCGAATATAACTTCCTATAATTTATATTATGTCTACTAAAATTTAAAAAATATATGAGTGGCTTTTGATTACCACTACTCTTTCTTTATTTGATAAAATTCTTCGCTAAATTGTTTGTCTTGTTTCAACCATCTAAAATAAGTTCCTAATGTAATTCCAACTGTTTCACATGCTTGATGAACGCAATAACTTTTTCGATATTCATCGATAAAAGCTTTTTTTCTTGCTGCAACAGCTTGTTTTGTTCTTTTTAATTTCGCATTTTGCAATGTTTCTGCATCCATATTTTTATCTGGGAACGCTTCAAATTTGCGTTTTAAGTATAATCCTTTATCGTGATAAATCCAGTCGTAAAATTCCTTAATGTTTTTTCTGCCGCTCATATATAAACGAATATGTTTTTCTTTTTTGGTTAAGTACACGTCAAATCCTCGCGCTTTTAGATGATGTTCTAATACCGTCATGAAATCGAGAGAACCGCCAACAAAACTGACTAAATAGCCACGAGAATAAATATTTCCATCACCGTCAAAATAGCCTCTTATAAAATGATTTAAATACACTTCTGGAACATACGGAAATTTTATATCCAATGATTTATTTGGTGTGATACCATGTATCTCCATTAGATCGTTTTTCATAACTTTGCTATTGAGATATAACATATAAACACCAGTTTGCTTATTTTGATAAAGTGGTTGATTAGACCCTAATTCGTCTCTGATTTGTTCTAAAATATATTTTTCTTTTTGCGCGAATCCGATCGTCTGAAAATCATTGGAGACAAAACCGTCCGCTATAAAAAAACCTAAGATATAAGCCATATTTTTAGACCAAGTCTTGAAATAATCTTCATTTAACTTATACTTACGCTTCCAACTACCAAACGGCCTTTTTTCAATATTATGATCAGACAAAATCATTCTTATATATCTCGGAGACACATTAGAAAGCTTTGCAATTTCAGTAGTACTAGCACCTTCAAGATAAAGTTTTATAATTTCGTCTACCTCCAACGTTCGTTTTATATTTTTTCTTGTCATCTTTAAAACCCCTTCCATATTTATTTAAAATATATTATAAGAACAAATGTTCTTATTGTCTATATAAATTAAAATATTCGTAATAATCCCTTCCTCACTTTAATTAATGAATGGAAATAAATCGCAAAACAAAAAAAGAGACAGTAAAGTGCAAGTACTGTCTCATCACGCCGCTTTATTCCTTATGCTCCAGAATGGCTTGCCACTCTTTCTCCCGATCTGTTTCCTAGGGTTCGATTCGGTAGCTCAGCCAGGCAGCAGGCAAAATCAGGCTGGATAACAGTTGCTCAAGTTTAATCCCGATAATGAGTCCTTTCCGCGGTTTGGAGAACTTCTTAAATTCAACATGGTTACTCTGTACAGCTCAACGATATTACAGAAACGTATATTCGTTATCTAACATCAGATTACGATTCACCTAAATTTTATAGAGATATATGCAGATACTAGCTTGTATTAACTGAAGCTTCCCATTTTACATATTCATCAAATTGTTCATCATCAGATACAATGAAATCTTTTTCAACTTCAATGGTGACTGTAACTATTTCTTTTCGTTTCTTCCACCTGGAACAAATTCATTTCGGCACCATTTTACAAAGTTTCTCGAATGACACAGATATGTTTTTGCCGTGTCATCAGCTAACAGACCTTCTTTCCATTTTTCTTTTACCTCATTCTCATAGATTTGATACAATTCTTCTAATTTCTTTATAAATTCCTGTGATGCCCTCATCTGAATCAGCTCCCGATTAATATTTTATTAAGCAATTGGTAGATATGGTTTGTGTGTTGGAAGTTGAGATTGTGACCCGATAAAACTTGTTTGGATAGCGCGGTCCGCGGATCTTACTCGGCATGAACTGAACTCATTTAGCTATCTTCCATCTCTACTCTATACCCATTCTTCCAACGAAAACACGTCATTTCTTTCAAAGTCGTGAAGAATGGCCGGAGGCAGCAGTTCACGCACTCTCTCTTTAGTCGACCAGCAATAATCGATATGCTCTTCCGAAAGAACAACTTCATGATGATCGCTTTTGCATAAGTATGTAAGAATGACGACTTGCCGCGTTGCGTGCGTTTGAAACGTCGTCGCATATAAAATCCGCTCCACCGTCACATCCAATCCAACTTCTTCTTGGATTTCTCGCAACAGCGCCGCTTCTAAATCTTCTCCAAAGTGTATTTGCCCTCCGACTAACTCCCACGTTCCGCCGCCCACTTCGTCATCATTAGCGCGTTGTACAATTAATACTTTTCCTTCGTGTAAAATAAACCCTTTCAAAACTACAACCATTTCACTGTAGATGAGCATTTTTCATTACACCCGTTAGTTCAAGAAGTTTATTTTTGAAAATCTGCTATATTCCAATTCATTTTAGGATTAACTGTATCCATAAACTTCTTAATTTGTTCTTCACTTAAATCTTTTTCACCAGTCGAATTTTTCGCATATGATACAAGTTCCCAAGTTTCATCATAAGGTTTCTTCGGTGCTTTCCACCTAATGCTAAATGTATAATCAACGCCATCAATCTTTACTTTCATAATCAATATATCGCCAAGAAGTATAAACTTACTCATTTCCATTTTTATATGCCACCTACTTTTGTGTATTTACAGGAGAAAAAGAAAGATTGCAACTACGGGCAGAATCTTTGAATAAGAATATTTTTTTATGGTTCACTAATCCCCATTGCCAATAGCAAAAGAAAAGCAATGGCCAAAACCGCTCCATTTCCTATCAAGCTGATAATTGACAGAAAGAAACGTTTCGTCATCAACCACGAGAACACAGCGAATAAAATACCAATAATTGATAAGATGCCATAAATTGTGATCACGAAATAAACATCAGCATCTGGACCTCTTTCAACATAGAAAATAATGATACTTATGATTACAGGAAACAAAGACGTGACACCTAATATATTTCCTACTTTTTTCTTGTCTAACACTATTACCCCCACCTTTTTGTTGATAATAACTTTTTGAATCATAGCCACCCATGCTGCATTTCGCGGCACTACAGATGATGGAAGTTCATTCGTTCTTCCATAAGAGACAACCATGCCGCATAGTTACGTCAGCATCAGAAGGATGAAAATATTAATTTTCAGGATAGATAGACTGATATATAGTGTTGGTTATTTCCTTTTCAATCGAAGCTTGCAATTCTTCTCCATTTAATACCCTTAAAGCAATTCGATTATAGATTTGACATGCTTCTGCCGCTTGATCGTCGTAATGCGTCATTTTTGAATGAAGATATGTTATTTCTTCCATCCGTTTTTTATCCGTATAGGCGAGAGCAATCGGCAAGCAATGCATTAGTGACCCATTACCGGCGCATTTACCATTGAGTTTTCTGCAAGCTCGATATGCAGCATCAAACCAGTTCCCATCATATAGCGACAACACGGTTCGAATGATCGTGCCCACATCAGGTGGATCCGTTTCATACCACTTTAAAAATTCTTCGCCTATCTCGGGAAGTGGATTTTCCTTGTTCTTAATAATTCCTTTAGCAACGGCAATGGTCATTGCTGTATCATCGGTGACTTCTCCGGGTGATAAGTTTAACCAACCGCCACCAATTATATCTGTAACTTCTCCATACTTCTTTTGAATCTCTGCTGTACTCATGAATTCAGTTATAGCTCCAAGTGCATCTCCAATCGCTAATCCAAACAGCCCACCCTTTATTTTATCAAGCATATATCCCACTCCTTGAAAAACAATTATTCCGTATACGTACGTTCCTGATTTACACTGTGAAACTTCTGTTTAATTAAGAACTTAATTCTTCTCTTGTAAGACAAACTGACTCAATGAATTCATATGCTTTAGCTATGTTCCCATTATATATTTCTATTAAAGGTTTTATAATATAGCCTTCAACTGCTTGCTGATTAGATAACACATCGAGCGGCAAAAAATAATTAATGATCGTCATACGATTTGGATGGACCGCCTTATAGAGATTGCTATATTTTTCATTGAGTACTTCTGATGTTTTAGTCCAACCTGCATAGTAAATTTCATCGCACTTATTTAACGGGATACTATTTTCTGTTTTGATGTAACAGCAGGAAACAAAAGGAATCGTGTTTGTTAACTCTCCAGAAGCTTCGTCAAAGATAATGTTGATTCCTACTCCTTTTGTAGGCTCTTGCTCAGTTGTAAAAACACGTTGCTGAAAGTATGGCAACCAGAAGCGAGGTTGAGCATAATGCGTGGAACGGTCCCACATTACACCATTTCCCCGACAGGATTCCAACCATATTTGATAAACAGATCATTGACAACAGAAATGAAGTGGCTCGCTTCAGTACATATTTTAAGCATTGCATCATATATATGTTTAATTTCTTTTCCCACACTCATTTTTTCCTCTCCCCAAAAATAAAAGTCTTTGAAAAGCACGCTTAGTTTTGGGTGACTGAAGCCCCTAAAAGGACGAAGCCCCTTTCGTTCTAATAAAACTTTCAAATCCTCTAACATTAATTTGAAGCCTAAAGGAATGTTAGTTTCTTTATTCAACGCTTCATCAGCAACATTCCATGCAGCTTGCCAATTTACCCAGTAAAAGTGCATCGTGTCTTCATCACATAACCCTAATTTACCGAGGATTTTTTCTGTTTCATTCGTTACATTTTTCGGCAGCGCATCATGTGCAGTGACAAACAATAAAAATCGATCTTTTGACTCCATTAACAGTTTTTTGTATGGATAATCAATGTTAAAATGATTTTTAACCAATTCATAGTATTGTTCTGCCAGTTGGTCTCCATCAAGTATTTGTAATTCTTGTAAATCTTGTTCCCGATTGATATTACTTTTTCCGCTTCGATATTTAGCCTCCACGACGATAGAAATTGGAGGTTGCTTCTGCCGAGTTAATAAAATAAGTAAATCCGGTTCCCGCTTAAAATAGGAGGTTTTAGGCCAAAAGATATATTCTGCCTTTATGACATCATCAAATGAATAGTTGATCGTTTCACCTGTGCGAAAATTCACAGCACGTTGGAGAAAAGGAATGAAAGCGAGCTCTAATGGTAAGTATTTGAAAGTAGAAAACACATCCGATGTCAGCAAATCCTCCATCCCTTCATATTCTGGAAGCTTTCCGTGAATTTCAGCGATTGTCACGTATTATCACCGCCTTACTTTTGATACTAACGACAAAAGATAAATGAGTACCAGCATATTAGAGAACCATATCA
Source organism: Geobacillus sp. JS12 (assembly GCF_001592395.1). Classification (NCBI taxonomy): domain Bacteria; kingdom Bacillati; phylum Bacillota; class Bacilli; order Caryophanales; family Anoxybacillaceae; genus Geobacillus; species Geobacillus sp. JS12. The sequence continues at coordinate 1,177,207 of NZ_CP014749.1, read as the reverse complement.
TGTTTCCCCAAACACCAATTTTTAAAGCTATACTTTCCATACATAAATTCATTTTGTGTTGACTAAAACACGTTTATACCTTACAATCATAAAAAGAAGGTGTTGTTTTCCCCGCCACCGTTGGGCAGGGCTGAGCTGTCTTTTTATTTTGACGTGAACGTTTGTCCTGTCCCTTTCCCTATGCTATTTGATCTTGATTTAATTCTGCCGCAATCATACTGAAAAACACATAATTTGTCAATAAAATACATACTATTCTCAAAGATTCTCCGAAGGCTCTTTTCTCTCTGCAAATCTCTGACACATAAGCATAAAAACAGGTAATTGAGCGCTCTAGTTTCCTTTCAACGAATCTTTCCCTTTTGATCCACAACAAGTCTAAGAAAGAATCCCTGGATATGAATATAAAAAAGCAGCTTGCCCCTTAAACGGACAAGCTGCTTTTTTTGCTGGTTAAACTGCGACCGACTCTTTGGCTTGTTTCAAATGAATGTCAAAGCGGTCGGCGTTCATCACTTTCACCCAAGCATTGATAAAGTCGCGGACGAATTTTTCGCGGTTGTCGTCTTGGGCGTAAAATTCGGCGTACGAACGAAGGATCGAGTTGGCTCCGAAAATGAGGTCAACCCGGGTGGCCGTCCACCGCACTTCGCCCGTTTTCCGGTCGCGGATTTCATAAATGCCGCTGTCTGTCGGCACCCATTCATAGTTCATGTCGACTAAGTTGACAAAGAAGTCGTTCGTCAGCACCCCGACGCGATCAGTGAAAACCCCGTGCGGGAGATCGCGATAGTTCGCGCCCAATACCCGCAGACCGCCGATGAGCACGGTCATCTCAGGTGCGGTCAACCCTAGAAGCTGCGCTTTGTCGATGAGCAATTCTTCGGGACCGACGCTGTACTCTTTCTTTTGATAGTTGCGGAAGCCATCGGCGAACGGTTCGAGCACCGCAAAGCTCTGGACATCGGTTTGCTCTTGCGTCGCATCGCCCCGTCCTGGAATAAACGGCACTTTGACATCAAAGCCAGCGTCACGTGCCGCTTTTTCCACCGCCGCGCTGCCGCCAAGAACGATGAGATCGGCGATGCTGACTTTCTTCGGCAGCTCGCGCTGGATGTCCTCATACACCGAAAGCAATTTGGCGAGCCGCTCTGGTTCGTTCACTTCCCAATCTTTTTGCGGCGCAAGGCGGATGCGGGCGCCGTTGGCTCCGCCTCGTTTATCGGAGTTGCGGAACGTGCTGGCTGCCGCCCAAGCGGTTTTGACGAGTTCGCTGACGGTCAGACCCGAGTTCAAAATTTTCGCTTTGATTTCTTCGATTTCGGCATCGGTCAATTCATAGTCGACCGTTGGAATCGGGTCCTGCCAGATGAAATCTTCTTCCGGCACTTCCGGACCTAAGTATCTCGTTTTCGGCCCCATATCGCGATGCGTCAGTTTGAACCAAGCGCGGGCGAACGCATCCGCGAATTCATCCGGGTTTTCATGGAAGCGGCGGGCGATTTTTTCGAATTCCGGATCAAAGCGAAGCGCCAGGTCGGTTGTCATCATCATCGTCGGAACTTTTTTCGATGGGTCTTCGACATCCGGTGCGAGATGCTCTTCTTTCGGGTCAACTGCCATCCATTGCCATGCCCCAGATGGGCTTTTCGTCAGCCACCAGTCATAGCCAAACAGCATATCGAAATACGACATATCCCACTTCGTCGGTGTCGGCGTCCACGCGCCTTCGATGCCGCTTGTGATCGTGTCGCGGCCTTTCCCTTTTCCGTATGAGCTGATCCATCCCAATCCTTGCGCTTCAATCGGGGCGGCTTCCGGTTCGGGGCCGACGTGCGAGGCAGGGCCTGCGCCGTGCGCTTTGCCGAACGTGTGGCCGCCGGCGATCAAGGCGACAGTTTCTTCGTCGTTCATCCCCATGCGGCGGAACGTCTCGCGAATGTCGCGCGCCGCCGCTTTCGGATCCGGCTTGCCGTCAGGGCCTTCCGGGTTGACGTAAATGAGCCCCATTTGCACCGCGGCGAGCGGATTTTCAAGTTCGCGATCCCCGCTGTAACGTTCTGAAGAGAGCCATTCTTTTTCCGCGCCCCAATAAATGTCTTCTTCCGGATGCCATACGTCTTCTCGGCCGCCGCCGAATCCGATCGTTTTTCCTCCCATGGATTCGATGGCGACATTGCCGGCAAGGATCATCAAGTCAGCCCAAGAAATTTTGTTTCCATACTTTTTCTTGATCGGCCACAATAGCCGCCGCGCTTTATCCAAGTTGGCGTTATCCGGCCAGCTGTTTAACGGCGCAAAACGCTGCGTGCCGGTCGAAGCACCGCCGCGGCCGTCGCCGATGCGGTACGTTCCCGCCGAATGCCACGCCATGCGGATGAACAGCGGCCCGTAATGGCCATAATCGGCCGGCCACCAGTCTTGGCTTTCTGTCATCAGTTTGCGCAAATCTTCTTTGAGCGCCCAATAGTCGAGTTTTTGAAACTCCTCAGCATAGTTGAACTCTTCATCATGAGGATTCGTTTTTCGGTCGTGTTGATGGAGAATGTTTAAGTTCAGTTGGTTCGGCCACCAGTCTTTATTGGTTGTTCGGTTTGAGTTGTAGCTTGTGACGCTGCCATGATATGGACATTTGGAAGCATTTTGTTGGTTCCCCATTCGTTCTTCCCTTTCTATAATTGATAATGATTAGTACATTAGAATTATAATAAATTAATATTTATTTGTAAAGGAGAAACAATATTTTTGCTCAAATTTTCTAGATGAAAGCAATGACCCTTGATTATAGGTTTCTCTCTCATTTTTAAAAAAATAGTTATTCGTCAGAATCGATTTTTTTAGCATCATCATTTAATACAGTAGTATCAAATCTAAAAATTTATGAAAGGATGATAGACGAATGGCTTGTGTATGCAATGGTGGATTGTTTCCCCAATTGTTTTTTACGCAGTCTTCAACGGATTTGCCCATTACCATTCCTCTGATCGGAACTGCCGTCACGGAAGTGCTTCGTTTGCAGCCGATTACGACCCTCAGCGGCGACCGCGTCAAGCTCGATTCGATGGTTGAGTTGGAACTGGCTGTTTTAGCCCTTCTATCCGGCGTTACGTTAACAGGGATCACGTATCGGCTGGAACGGTCGACAAACGGAGGAGTTTTTGTCCCGATTGCATCGCTTGATGTTGAATCCCTTCTCCCCGTACTGTCACTCGCTGCCAATACAACGCTTTTCCCGAACTTGACATGGGTCGACGCACCGGGCGTAGGGACGCATGTCTATCGCATTGTGATTGAAACGAACGGTGGGATTTTATCCACCTTGCTAAGCGGCATTACAGCGGAAACTCGCGCCCTGAACGCTCTTGTTGTTCGCAACGTATAACCCGGAAAAACCGGCTCAGCGAAAGGCGATTGCCCTCTGAGCCGGTTGTTTTTGCTTTATGGCGCATATGTCTTCAGGCTGTTAAGCATGGACAACAATATGGTTCAATGATCGCACTCCATTGGGCAGCTGTTGGCAGAAAAAAAATCCGTCCACTTTGTAGGTGGTTGAGACTTCACGCATACCAACTTGAAATTGGAAATTAGAAAAAGAGAGAGTTTGCCCTGGCTCGATGCGTGACACATGAACCGGCTTTAGCCAAAATTCCCCTTCTCCTCCACCCTGTTCTCCGCCTCCTGATTCATATATCGCCAAGATTCCATCACTAGTGGATTAAGGCGGCGATCGTATTGAATATCATCCCTAACTTGGCGGATAACACCATATGCTCCTTAGGGGAAACCCGCAGGCAAATATAGGGGTTCTCCAAAGGAGAAGATCCCATATTGCGGATCACAAAGTTCCCGGCAATGATCCCTTTTTGCCCGCCTGACTTCGGAAGCAATAAGGAATAGGTGAAGTAGCAAATCACACAAATTTCATCTGATAAGACTTGTTTCGGCAACTGTCTCATTTCCGTTACGGCTTGTTTAACAGCGCGAAGTTCTTTCTCAATCGATTGTATTTTCTGTTCCAACTCGAGAATCGAATCCATCATCTTTCCCCTCTTATGACGTCACTTTTCCATTTCTTAAATGTATATGTATGAAAAAAAGAGGAGAACATCTCCTCTTTTTTCCGCAACTAGAGACGTGTTTTTTACATTGCAGGAAATACAGCGGGGCATTGCGGCGGAAAGACATCCACCGGGCATTCTTCTTCACAGATGATTTCCGGGCGCGGTTGGCAGAACCGTGCAGCGACTTCCAAAATAACTTCAAAGGTCACGACAATGCTTTGGCAAATGCGGATCGAAATATTCGCCGTAATGCTGTTTCCGCTTTGCGTAAACGCCCCGACCCGGCAACTATTAAAGGTGTTTTGTACAGCGTTGCAGCACACCGTTGTGCCTTCTGGAGCGCAAAGGATGACTTCCTCGCTGGTTGTGATTAAGGCGGGGTTGCTGACGACGGTCACTTGAGCGCCCGTTGCGTTCGTTCCCGTTACCTCCAACACGACTTGAATCGTTTTGCTTAAGGTGACGGCTTGCAACGTCACAATTTGATTGCCGACCGTGCACTCAATATCCCGGCGAGGAGCGTCTTCCGCACACTCCAACAATGTGATCGAACAATTGACTTGGGAAACCGTGACTCCATCTAAAGAACCAGCCGGGAATGTAAACGTGATGTCTTGCGCCAGCTGTACAACGTGTGTCGTCCAGTCATAGACTTTGCACACTTGAATGCACTCTGGATCAAATTGTTGAGCAAATTGCTCTAAATTGATAGGCATAGAACCAATCCTTTCTTTCATGAATTTTTGTCAGGCTACTCTATAGTATGATGGGGAGAAATACAAGTTATAGTAAAAACAACTATTTTTATTCATTTTTGAAAACAAAAATGATATGGTTCATGCATGAGCAAGCAGGACACCCATTTTTCGATATCTGCATATAATGGCTACCATGACATGCGGAAAAAGGTGATGGACATGAGCAAGGAGCAAAAAACCACCCAATTGCAGCAGAAAATCATCCATCTGAAATCAGAATTGGACAAATACAAAACACTGCTCGCTTCATTAGGCTCTCAAGAAGAATGGGAGCGTCTTCACACGGAAAAGGATGAACTCCAGGCGAAGCATGATGAACTCATCGAACAATGCCGCCATTATGAAGAGCTGCTGTCCGAGCAAAAGAATGAGATCGAGCGCTTATCGGAAGCATTGAAAACAATGGAGGAAGAAAAAGAATGGCTGCGGCAGGAGACAGAGCAATGGAAAACAGAATGCGTCTACTGGCAAGAACAAGCGGAAGCCAATCAAAAACACATCCAGTCTTTAGAAGCGACACTGAAGGCGTTTCAACAAAAGGAAATGGAATGGAATGAAGAACGAACAAAAACAAAAGAAAAAAATCGACTACGAAAGGACGGGACTCTTTCTTTTATGAACGAATCAATCGACTCATGGACATCTTGGTCAGAGAGAATGGAAAACGATTATAAGGTGATGAAGGAACAAATAGAGAAAATCGCAAAGGAGTTTCCAAAACTGCAAAACGCTTTACGCAACAGTACCAAAGTACACGAACCGGAAAAAGATGTAGACGTTTTAACCAAGAAAATTCAAGAAACAGAAGAAAAACTGTCAAAAATGGATTTAGAAAGACAAAAAGACTCATTGATGCTGCAAAAACATATGTTCACCCAACAAATGGAGTTGGAGTTGATGATGGAAAAGGTCACAAGTCTTGCCAGTGAAATCAAGCATCTCTCGAACCAAATCGCCGATTTAACCCGATCGCGGAATGACCCACCCAAGGAATCGCCAAATGACGATACAATGGAATGGAAGGAGATGCTGTCCCAACTCATGGAGCGGTTAACGGCATCCTCTGATGAGAAATCGAAAGAACCAGCAACATTACCGATCCAATCAGCTAAACCCTTTTCAACAAACATGCAAACGGAAAAGGCGCCGCCATCCCCTAACAGTTTTTTGAAATTACAGGAGTTTATGGATGGAACCAACCAACCTATTGTCGTCTCACCTGTGAAACGCAAAGAAACGCATGCCTTCAACTTTCCCACATCCCATCTATATTCACAAAAATCGGTCCCAATCAAACGCGTCCGAATGGAAAATCCATCTTCCCATCATCGCCACCCATCCCAGCATTCATCACCTCTTGCAGAGGATGAGGACAACCGATTGAACATAAGCGTTCAAAACGATCATACTGCTCCAAATCTAGAAAAACGCTCAGACGCTTCAAGGCTGGAACAGAAAAAGGAACACCAGCTGTTTACACAGGCAGATGAAGTGAGTTTAGAAAGCATCCATAAAGCGGCGGACCCGTTAAAAAACGAGGATGAACGACCTAAAAAAACAGACCCAAACATGGAAATCAAAGAGAATCAGGAATCTCTAGTTTCTCCCGATGGCCAAGAGGCGGTGATGCAAGATCCAACATCGGCATCCGACATTTCAGCCGACGGGCAGCAATCAGATTCCGGAACCTATGAAGCGACGGCATTCCTTCCTTCCGCCTCCGTTTTGATCCAAGATAACGCCATCATTCATGGAGAAGACTCTTTTATGGGGGAAGGGAAACCGTCAAAATGGGGATTATGGTCTCTATTCAAAAAGACGAAAACCTCTCAATAGCGAAGAGGCGGGAGTGTTCCCGCCTCTTCGCTTTGGATTCAGACATCACTGTTTTCCCGCACGGAATGGACACTGCTCATCAGCTCAGCGCCTGTTCGAAGGACGCGATCGCCGAATTTGGTCCGCAGCTGTTCGATGGTCTTCCAAAGTTCTTCCATTTTCTCTTCCTCTTCATAATGAAACAAATCGAGCTGTTTTCCTTCTTCCCGTTCGTCAAACACATGAAGTGCGGCAACGCCAAGAAGCCGCACTGGGCGTCCGTCCCAATGCTTTTTCAACAGCCGCGCCGCCGTCAAAAAGAGGTCGTCCGCCGTTTGCAACGGCGCCGTCTCGGTTTGGCTGCGGGTGATTGTATGAAAATCGTGGTAGCGGATCGTCAACTGGACAGTCCGCGAGACAACCCGCTTTTGTTTCATCCGCGCGCTGACAGATTCGGCCAGCTTGCGCAAAACGGCCCGTAGTTCTTGTTCGTCGTCTACATCGCGCGGCAGCGTCGTTGAGTTCCCGACTGATTTCCATTTCTCCGCCGCTGCTGGATCAACCGGGCGCGGGTCGATGCCATTCGCCCGCTCGTAAAGACGCAGGCCATAGACGCCAAACGCCTGCTCAAGAAGCGCCCGGTCGGCGTTCGCGATATCGCCGATCGTACGCATGCCTAGAGCCTGCAGTTTCTTGGCGGTTTTGTCACCAACACCATGCATCTGTTCAACCGGAAGCGGCCAAAGGACGTGCGGAGCGTCGCGTTTGCGCAGCACAGTGATGCCGAGCGGCTTTTTCATCTCGCTTGCCATTTTGGCCAAAAACTTATTCGGGGCGATTCCGATGCTCACCGGAATGGACAGCTGCCTCAACAGCCCATGCTGGATCTGACGGGCCACAACCAGCGGATGAGCGGTTGACGCCCAGCCCGTCATGTCCAAATAGCCTTCATCGATCGAGGCGCGCTCCAATACAGGAGAGAAACGCTTGAGCCATTGGAATAAGCGGTGGCTCATCTCGCGATAAAAGGCAAAATCCGGCGGACGCACAACGAGCGACGGACAGCGCTTCTTCGCTTCCGTAAGCGGCATCGTCGTATAGATGCCAAACTGTTGTTTCGCCGCATAACTGGCCGCCAGCACGATCCCCCTCCGCTCTTTTGGATCCCCGCCACAACGACCGGCCTTCCCCGAAGCGACGGAGCGCGGGCAATCTCGCAGCTGGCGAAAAACGAGTTGCAGTCGATATGAAAAATGATCCGTCCGCGGGATTCACGCCCTGTTGACATGCCCTTTCCCTTTCTTTTCTCTATTTTCTTCTTCATTGTACCAGATCATTCGTTCGTGAAAAACAGCCCATTCTCCTACATGCAGAAAGTCTTTTGATGTCTCACGGGGTCGGTTTAGAGAGCTTTAACGAGAATACTGCGGCATCACGGAATGTTCGCAGATTTCATCTGTCGAACACGTTTTGCACCCCAGCGGCAACATGAGCCCAAACGCAAGGATGATCCCATGAAAAGAGGCTCTCATCATGTTTGCTTCCTCCTTTTCCCTTGCAGCCAGCGGTAGACCGAAGCCGCATCTGCTTCATCCACATCCACGACGCGGACGCGGGTGCCAAGCGGCATGACGGCAATGGAAATGGTCGCCAGCCGTTTTCGCTTTTGCCACCACGTCGCTGATGTTTCAAGTGATTGAACGTGACGTTTCAAGACATACGTCGTCGTTTGCCGAAACCATCCGCTTCGAAGCGCCAGCTGCTTCGACGAAAGCGCCCATCCCGCGATTTGAAAGCGGCGGATGCCGATCCATGCCCCGAGCGGCAACACCACCAACACAGCCGCCCCCCATGGACGTTCGATATATGCCGCCAAGATGGCGGGAATCACGATCCAAACAAGCGGACGAAGCATGTAGCGGCGCTTCGCGCGCTTGGGCAATGGAGAAAAAGGAACGCCGAGATCGTACTCGGGCAAACAAGCTTGAATGATCGACGCAACTCTCCTCTTTTCGACAAACGGACAAAGAACAACATCCCCTGCTCCGCCGCCATCGAGCCTCCCACCGGCATGAATCAAGGACACAGAGGCGTACCCAAACAAACGGCGCAGCCAATTCTCATGAATCACGACACCTTGGACGCGGGCAACTGGGACGGACACCGCTTTTCGTTCCAGCCATCCGCGGGCAATGACAATCGTGTCTTCTTGTTTCCGCACGACAAACGAAGCGTACCGGATCATGTTTTGTACGATAGCTACTCCATAAGCGGCCAAGAGAAGCGACAAGATGAATAGGGCAATAAGCAATCCTCCATGTCCGTTCCATGTCGACTGAAGATCACGGATGAGCGCCTCATATGGAATGAAGTCGCCTAATTGTGACAAAAACGCACATAACGCGGCAACCACGCCAAGCGTGCCGCCGCTTGTCAACGAAGCCATCCATACTTCTTTCATCGATAAGGTAAACAGAGCAGGATGTGGGCGGTTCGCGGATGGTTCCGGATGGGCGGCGTTTTCCGCCTTGTTTTTCGCCTGTTCCACGCATCGTTGCAGGCGGCGGGCTTCTTCCTTTGATATGGCCCGAAGCGTCACTTCTGCTTCACCGAGGGCATCGCCCGCCGCCTCAACATGTACTTGAACCACTCCCGCCATCCGTTGCCATATGCCCTCTGTCACCGAAATCCCATGGATGCGCTCGAACGGAATCGAACGTCTTTTGCGGACAAACACGCCTTCTTCCACGAGCAAGCGGTCTTCATCCCAAGCGTACGTAAAGCGGATCCAAGAAAGAACACCCATCACCACCGTGTATACGACAGCCGCCAGCGGCACGATGAAATCCCTCCAAGAGAAGCGGTTGCGGCTGCCAGCCACCATGATCACAAGGAGCGGAACGACCATATTTTTCAGCTCTTTTCCGACTCCCGCCATAATCGCAACAGGATGAAGGCGGCGTCTAGGCGTCATCGTCATCCGCCACCTTCGCCCACTCGGCAATCAAGCGGCAAAGCTGCTCCGCTTCTTCCATCGGAAGAGCGGGAATTTCATGGGCAGCCGCCGCTGTGAACACCGCGATGGAAGCCAACCCGTACCGCTTGAGAAGCGGACCTTGTCGCACATCGACGTACTGAACGCGAGCCATCGGGATCAAAGTCCGTCTCGTGGACCAGACTCCTCGCTGAATGTCAATCTCTTCTTCGCGAATGTCATAGCGCCAACGTCTTTGGCGCAACGGCGGGAGCCAGACGACCCATACAATGGCTTGCACCATCCAAACGCCGGCCAACACTATCAATAGCCAAGGAGGAGCATGGAACTGCGAGAGCAGCCATATGATTCCCCCGATCGCCACACCGGAAGCCAATGCCCCAAGCGCCCCCGTGAGACGCCACACGGTGACCGCTTTTGATGAAATGGGTTTGCCTCTATGAGGAAGCATTCTCTTAATCTCCTTTTTGCACATCATTTCTATTTCCAGTATAACGAAACATTTCCATGTTGGCGATGCCTTTTTTCGACAATCGTTGACAGAACGACCAAACTATTATATTCTGAAACTATCTTTTTTGCTTAACCGCATAAAAGCGAAAAAGCACATCTATGAATCAACATCAGAACAGAAAGGTTGTTGTCAACATGGAACAATCCCGTCCCAGCTGCAAAAAGGACTATTGCCCCGCCACGTTCAGCTGATCGCGTTAGGAGGGATGATCGGCACCGGCATTTTTAAAGGAAGCGCCGAGGCCATTCATATCGCCGGACCAAGCGTCGTGCTCACGTACTTGATCGGCGGCGTGCTGTTGTTTTGGATTATGGCTGCACTGGCCGAGATGGCGATCGCGTATCCGGGTTCGAACGTTCAACATTTGATCCGCCGGGCGTTTGGCTTTCGCCTGTCATGGATCGTCGGCTGGCTGTATTGGATCAATTGGACGTTGGTCACTGTTGTCGAACTGCTGGCTGCCGGAAGTTTCCTGAGCTATTGGTTTCCGTCTGCGCCGTTATGGCTGCTTGCCCTCCTATGCGCGTGTCTGATCATGGGGTTGAATCTTTTCCCTGTGAAGTATTACGGGGAAGCGGAATTTTGGCTGGCCGGCCTGAAAGTGGCGGCGCTAGTGGTGTTTATCGTGCTCGGGGCGGGCGTATGGGCTGGCGTGATCCAAGCGGCATAAGCGGCTCGTTTCCGTCTGCCGGCGACGGCGGATGGTTTCCGCACGGGTTTGCCGGAACGCTCAGCGCCTTGCTTATCGTGATGTTTTCCTATGGCGGAGCGGAGCTGATCGGGGTGGCGGTGACGGAGATGAAAGACGCCGAGCAGGTGCTGCCGCGCGTCATTCGCACCACAATCTGGCGGGTTGTCGGCTTTTATCTTTTGCCAATGGCCATCATTTGCGGCATTATGCCATGGAACACCGTTTCGGAAACGAACAGTCCCTTTGTCCAAGTGTTGGAAGCGATCGGGTTGCCCGGCGCGGCCCATGTCATGAACGCGGTGTTGCTCATTGCCGTCTTATCGGCGGCCAATACAGGCGTCTATGCGACTTCTCGACTGCTTTACACCATGGCTGAACAAGGAGAAGCAAGCCGCCGCTTGCAGCGGACGACGAAACACGGGGTTCCGCTGTACGGGATGGGCATGGTCGCCATCTGCATCGCCGCTGGCGTGATCGGCGCCTACTTGGCGCCCGGGCGGATCATCGGGGAATTGATGACGATTCCTGGGTTTACCGTGCTCATCGTTTGGATGATGATCGGCGCCGCTCAGCTGAAGCTGCGGCCGCACTACAAAACGAAGCCGTTTTTCCGAACGAAAGGGTTTCCGTACACAACGATGGCGGCGGTCGGGGCGCTCGGGGCGATTTGGCTTGGCTTTTTGCTTCAAAGAGAGCATCGAATCGGTTCGCTTCTCTGCGTGGCCGTCTTGGTTCTCTTATTCATCTATTCCACTGTCAAAGAAAAGCAGCATCAAGCAACAAAAGCGCCCGGGCGAACGGCGTAACCAAACCGCCTCTTTTCGCCCGGGCGACAGCTAGAGACGGGCGTCCTTTCATCATAGACGGCGCCCGTCTTCCTTTTTTCGTGTCCAACCGTTCCCACGATATTCGTCCCATGCCCGCCAGGCCATGATCGCCATGCCGAGCGCGAGAATCAGCGCCTGTCCGTCCATCCGGTGTTCCGTCCATAAGTGATGCCCTGCCGCTCCGATGCCGTAAAGCACCCAAACCACTGAAAACCACATAACTCCCAACCAAAATCTCCGCATCGTTTCTCCCTTTCTTTCTCCCGTTTTGAAAAAATAGGGGATTTTCGTATAATTATACCACAATTTTCACAAATGAGCCGAAAAAAACAAGCCATTCCCCTATGCTCCAAGGGAAATGGCTGCGCGTTTTGCGGAAACACCGATGATGATTCGTTAGTTGGCCGGCGACAGCTCGTCTTCGGTCACCCATTTGTGGTTGGTCACTTTTTGACCAGTTTCCGTATCGATGTAATCGACCATATACACCGTCGTTTGTTTCGCCGAATCAATGACTGCTTTGGCCCCTTTCATCCCTTCCATGTGATCGGCATTCAAGACGACTTCATCGCCCGGCTGGAACGGTTTGTCTCCGGCGTTTTCGATTTCTTCGTGAATGACCCATTTATGGTTTTTCACTGGGTCCCCGCCTGTAGTTGGGGTGTATGTGACCGTATAGACGATCGTGTCAAAGGCACCGGTGACAGTCGCCTTGGCTCCATCCATTCCCGGCATATGGTCGGCATGGATGATGACTTGGCTTCCAACCGGATACTTTGGTTGTTTCGCCTCCTTCAATCCAGCCGGAACCTCTTTGGAACCCGAGTGATTCATTCCTTCATGCCCGGTGTGAGAAGCTGTATGTTCCTTTGGCGCTTTGTTGTCGTTGGCACCGGTGCAGGCCGATAACAAGAGCGCTGCCATAACTGAAGTTGTGCCTAACAACATTTTCAAGTTTTTCATCGTTTTCACCCTCCTTGCCTTGTTAGCATACCGGACATTTGTGCAGATTTTGTGGAGAAACCGCTTTTGTTTCCATTCCTCGCCATCGCGGCGGGCGCACAAGTCGTGACGATCATGCCGACGGCGTCCGGCCATTTGCCGCTAAAGGCCGTATGGCGCCTAGGCTGAACTCCCTTTTGGGCGGGGCTGTTTCACCCCGCTGCTTTTTGCCCTATCTTTCGCCAGACGAACCACAAAAGAACGATCGATGCAACAGCGAGCATCAGTTTACCCGGCCAGGCGGCCTCGAGGAATTGATGGACGGCATACGCTTCCATCCATAAAGCTGGGAGCTTGCCAAGCGAACTCGCCGCCGCAAACACGAGAAGAGACGTGCGGCCGATGGCGGCAACAAACGTCACCGCGCCTGATGGCACAAACGGCAACAGTCGAAGCGCGAAAATGAGCCCAAACGCCTCCTTGCCACTTGCATGAAGCAACGGCTTCACCTTGGGATGGGAAAGCCATGTCGTCTCGCTCCATCGGCGAAGTCCTTTTCGATACAAGACAAACGAGACGACCGCTCCGAGCGCCTCGCCGGCAAACGACACCCAAAAACCGGGCCAAAATCCGAAAACGGTCAAATTGGCGGCAGTCAAAAAGGCGCTTGGTACGACCCCGAGCACGCTGATCGCCACATTGCAATCTAGACTCAAGAAGTACGCCGTTCCGCCGTATGCTTGAAAGAACTCAATCATCCGTTCTTCCATTTGGCCCAAACGCCTCTCTTTCCGAAAATGGTTATGACTTGCGCCCTTCCCATTTGTAGCCGACGCCCCAGACCGTCTGCAAATATTCGTCCGCTGGGAACCCCGCTTTCCGCAATTTTTCGCGGATGTTTTTCATGTGGGAATCAACGGTCCTCTCTTCCGTATCAGCGAGATAGCCCCATAGCGATGCGATGATTTGCCCGCGGCTGAACACCTGATTCGGGTGCTTTAACAGCAGCCCCAAAATGGCAAATTCTTTCGGCGTCAACGCAATCGGCTTATCTTCGTAGCGGACCGTATGTTCCTCTTCGTCCCATACAAGCCCGGCCGCGCGAATGGCGGAACGACCGCCGGCTGTACGGCGCAGCACCGCTTCAATGCGAGCAAGCAGTTCCGCCTCGTCAAACGGTTTCGTCACATAATCGTCCGCTCCGATTTTCAATCCTTGGACAATATCCGCCGTCTCATCGCGAGCGGTGACCATCATGATCGGCACATTCGAAAACGAACGGATGCGGCGGCACGTTTCCCATCCGTCGAGTTCTGGCATCATGACATCAAGCAGCACCAAATCGGCGTGATGGCGCCGCAAATAGTCAATGGCTTCCGCCCCTGAACGCCGTTTCACGCAGCGGTAGCCGTTCGGCGCTAAATACAATTCCAATAAATCAAGCATCCGCTCTTCATCATCAACCAACAGCAAGGTATACATCGTTATCCCTCCGGCAGCGTAATGAGGATGGTCGTTCCTTTTCCTTGTTCGCTTCGAGCAGCGATCGTTCCCCCGTGCGCCTCGACGATTTCTTTGGCAATCGCCAAACCGAGTCCGGTCCCGCCGCTTGTCCGCGACCGCGATTTGTCAACCCGGTAAAACCGCTCGAAAATCCGGGGCACATCTTCCGGCGGAATGCCGGTTCCTTCATCGGACACGGCAATGACGATTCCTTGCTTTTGAAGGTGAACGGCGACGGCCACCGTCGTGCCGGAAAACGCGTACTTTCGTGCATTGTCAAGCACGTTGATCATCACTTGCTCGAACCGCTGCCGATCGATCGCGGCCATGACCGAACCAGGGCACTGGCACACAAGCGACAGCGATTTTTCCTGAAACGCGGGGCGCAGTTTTTCACACAATTTTGTCAAAAACGAACAAAGATTCGTCGGCTGCTTTTCAATCTGGAACGAGTGTTGCTCCAGTTTGGCTAATTCAAACAAATCTTTGACCATCTTTTCGATCTTTTCCGCTTCTTCGTAAATGATCGCCATATAGTTCGCCCGTTGCTCCTCAGACAGATGCGGACGCCTAGCAATGTCGGCGTATCCTTTCACATACGTCAGCGGCGTGCGCAATTCATGAGAGATGCTCGCTAAAAATTCGCTCCGCTCTTGTTTCAAATACGCCAAATCGTTGGCCAGCGTTTGAATCGCTCTCCCGAGTTGCGCCAGCTCGTCGTTGCCTTTCATCTCGAGGCGGACGGAAAAATCCCCCGGCTGAGCGCCTCGGTCGCCTGTTTCATGCGAAGGAGCGGCATCGTGATGGCGCGGGAGAAAAAGGCGATGGTCAACACGGTGATCGCCACCGACAGCACGCCAACGACGATAAAATGATGCTTCAGTTTATACACCATCGTCCGGATCGAGCGGGTGTCTTGAAACATATACACATATCCTCTTGTTTCACCCCTGATTTGAATCGGGCTGACGGCAGCGATATGCGACGCCCGCTTCCAGTCGGTTTCAACCATCATTCCCCGGCGGGGAATATGGCGGCCGTTCGTTAAAGGAATGATGCGCTTGGCAAACGGAACAATGCCGCTAGACGCCGATACAATCCGGCGCCGGGCGTCCGTAATGGCGACATCGGTTTCCGCCTCCGATTCCATCATCACAACATGCGCCAATGTCGTTCGATCGTTATTTTTCTCCAAGACGTTGCGGTGGCTGTTTCCCCGCGCCAGAAGTTGCGCGAATTCTTCCTCGATGCGCGCATGGACGAGCGTAGCATAGAGGGAAACGAACAGCACCATTTCAATGGCCAAGACAAAGGCAAAAAACAGCATTCCGAGTTTCCATGACAGTTTTCGCACGGATTCCTCTCCTCATCCATCAAGCCCGAGTGTCGTTTCAATTTTACTATTTTATTTGACAAATGTGCAGAAAGTGTGGAGATGCGGCTTTGCGCCGCGCCAAGGCGTCTTGTCCTGCCAAGGAGACAAACCTTGGCGGATGCGTCTTTTTCCTTCTTCCTTTATACTAAGAAGCAGACTGTGCTCATGTAGAGACGACAGAAAGGGGTTTATCGATGAAATCGCTCGTGTTAGCGGAAAAGCCGAGCGTCGCTCGCGACATCGCCCGCGTGCTCGGCTGCAAGCAAGCGCATAAACATTATTTTGAAGGAAAGCAGCACATTGTCACCTGGGCGCTCGGCCATTTAGTGGAGCTGAAGATGCCGGAAGACTACGACCGGAAATATGAAACATGGCGGCTGGAGGACTTGCCGATCATCCCAAAGAAAATGGGGTTGAAAGTCATCCGGCAAACGAGCCACCAGTTTCGCGCCATTGAACGGTTGGCGAAACGGCCGGATGTGAAAGATGTCATCATCGCGACCGACGCGGGCCGCGAGGGGGAACTGGTGGCGCGCTGGATTTTAGAGATGATCGGTTGGACGAAGCCGATTTGGCGGCTATGGATCTCCTCGCAAACCGACCGCGCCATCCGCGACGGCTTCCGCCAACTCAAGCCCGGGGCGCAGTTTGACCGGCTGTATCAATCGGCCGTCTGCCGCGCCGAAGCCGACTGGCTGATCGGGTTAAACGTCTCGCGCGCCTTGACAACCAAATACAACGATCCGCTTTCCGCCGGGCGGGTGCAGACGCCAACGCTCGCGATGATCATCGAGCGCGAACGCGAGATCCAATCGTTCGTTCCCGTGCCATATTGGACAATTCGGGCCAAGATCGGGTCCATCACAGCCGTATGGGAGCGGCATGGAGGACATCGTCTGTTTGACCAAGACGAAGCGAAGCAGCTGCTCGCCCGCCTTGACGGTCAGCCGGCGCGCGTCGTGTCCGTCAAGCGGAAACGAAAAAGCGAGCCCGCCCCGCTGCCGTATGATTTAACCGAACTGCAGCGGGATGCGAACAAGCGGTTTGGCTTTTCGGCGAAAAAGACGCTCTCGGTGTTGCAGCGGCTGTATGAACAACACAAACTCGTCACGTACCCGCGCACCGATTCGCGTTATTTGCCAAGCGATATGGAAGCGACGATGACCGAGCGGTTGTTGGCGATGAAATCCGGTTATGAGGACGTCATCGCTCCGCTCCTTGCCAAAGGCAAAGCCAAAGCAGCCAAGCGGGTATTTAACGATGACAAAGTGACCGATCATCACGCCATCGTTCCAACGGATGAGCGGCTCAACCTTAGCAGGCTGTCGACTGATGAGCGCAAGCTGTATGATCTCATCGCCCGTCGCTTTTTGGCGCTGTTTTTCCCGCCGTATGAATCCGAAACAACGACAGCTGTCTTTGACATCGGCGGCGAAATGTTTGTCGCCAAGGAGACGGCGGTTGTGAACTTCGGATTTAAAGCGGTTCTCGGCAAAGAAGAAACGGATGCCAAACCGACGTTGTCACACCTCGCAGAAGGTCAGACGCTCCCATCGGTGCAGCTTGAGAGGGAACAATCGTTCACCGAACCGCCTGCCCGTTATTCGGAAGCTGACTTGCTCGCGCAAATGGAAAAATACGGGCTCGGCACGCCAGCGACAAGGGCGGACATCATCGAACGGCTGGTCGAAACCGAAGTGGTCGAGCGAAAAGACGGACGGTTTTATCCGACGAAAAAAGGGAAACAGTTGATTGAGCTCGTCAATAAAGAGCTGAAATCGCCGGAATTGACCGCCTGCTGGGAGCGGGAGCTGGAGGCGATCGCCCGCGGAAAAGGAAATCCACAACAATTTTTGGCCAACATCCGCCGGCAAACGCAGCAACTCGTTGCCGAAATCAAGCAAAGCGAGCAGGTATACAAAGCGCCAAACCTCACGAATCTCACATGCCCAGAATGCGGTGCGCTTTTAAAAGAGCGGAAAACGAAAGACGGACGGATGCTTGTCTGCTCGAACTTAGCGTGCCGCTACCGCCGCCGGCGCGACCCGAAACTGTCGAACCACCGTTGCCCGCAATGCCACCGGCGTATGGAAATGCATGAAGGAAAAGCAGGACTTTATTTCCAATGCCGCCCGTGCAATATTGTCGAAAAAGCGGACGAGACCAAACGCATCGCCGCAAAAGGAAGCGAACGGGAGCTTCTCAAAAAATACAGCGCGTCGAACGAATCGTTTGGGGTCAGTTTAGGAGAGCTGCTCAAGCAGGCATTGAGCCAAAAAGAGGAATGAGACTACTGCACGGCGCTGGGGGCTAATGCCCCTGGCGGTTTCTTTTTCATCTTTGAATCTGAAACCTCCCTCTCATTGCCTCGTATATATAGATAAATCTATCGCAAAGGAGCGATCACGATGTTGAAAAAATGGCTAAAATCCCTTTTCGGCCATCCCCATCATCCGTCGCACTACCATAAACATTACAGCAGCAGCGACCACCATTATTACAACCCGACGTATCATTCGCACCACCACCCGTCCCAGTACGGGCATCATCACTACAAAAAGAAACATCATAGCGGCAGCTTCTTCTCAAGCTTTTTCGGCAGCTGATGAAACGGTTTTTTGAACGCCATCCGTTCGTTTCCTGCTGGGTTGATCGGCCGCATCGGGGCGGGAAGGTGCTTTTGGGCCGCTATGAAATCATCGAAGAGCTTGGGATGGGAAGCTACGGCATCGCCTACAAAGGGCGCGATCACCTGACAGGCCGTCTTGTCGTCATCAAACAAGCGCGGCGGACAAAAGGCGAAGACGGCCGCCGCTTGCTTCAGCGCGAAGCTGACGTGCTCGCCCGCCTGCGCCACCCGCAAATTCCGAGGCTGTATGATCGGTTTGTGGAGCGCGGACAGCCGCATCTCGTGATGGAGTATATCGACGGAGAAACGGTGGAAGACCAGATTTTCAAGCTGGAAGCCAAGTACACGGAACAAGAGGCGTTTCGATTGTTAAAGAAGGTGCTTGAGGTCGTCCGGCACGTCCATGCTTTCGGCATCGTCCACCGCGATTTGCGCATCCCGAACATCATTTGGCGCGATGGAACGGCGGCGATCATCGATTTCGGCTTGGCCTGCCGCATCGGCGAACCGGTGGATTTCCGCGATGACGACCCGCTTGAGAAGCGGCTGCGGCGCGAACCGCATCCACGAAGCGATTTCTATGCCCTTGGACACTTCACCTTGTTTTTATTGTATTCTGCCTATGAACCGACCAGTGACGAGGAAAAAAGCTGGGAAGAAGAGCTCGATTTATCGCCAAACGCTCGTCGGATCTTGCGGAAAATGCTGCAGCTGGATGCGCCGTATGATCATGTTGACGAGTTGATCGACGACGTGGATCAGTTGCTCGCAGAACCCATCCGGAATCAAGCAGGGGCGCTTTGACGCTTGATCGCACCGTTCCCCGACCAGCCACCCCTTTTCCCCATTTGGAAAGGGGGCTGTTTCATTTGAGGCGAAGTGAAAACAAAATACGCCCCGTTTCTCGCTGATGGAGAAACAGGGCGCAGCGCTCTTTTGGCACTGCCGCTCGCTTATTTTCCTTGGAACACCGGGCTCCGTTTCTCTTTAAACGCCGCCACCCCTTCGCGATGGTCTTCGGTTTCCACCATCAGCCCTTGAACGAGACGCTCTTCTTCGAGAATCTCCTCGAGTGTCGCGGTCAGGGCGTGCTCAATCAGCCGTTTTTGTTTTCCGATGGCTTTCGTGGGCCCGCACGCCAGCTTCGAGGCGAGCGATTCTGTCGCCTCGCGCAGTTTCTCAGCTGGGACGACCTCGCTTAGGAGGCCCAATTCATACAGGCGACGGGCTGGAATCGGATCGGCGGTGAAGAAAAACTGTTTCGCCAAATGCGGACCGACAAGCCGCGGGAGCCAATACGACCCGCCACCGTCGGAGACAAGGCCGACTTTGGCAAAGCTTAAAATGAATTGCGCATCATCCGCCGCAATGATCAAATCACACGCCAGCGCGAGGTTAAATCCCGCCCCGGCAGCGAATCCGTGCACCGCGGCCATGATCGGTTTTTCGCATCGTTGCATAGTCAGAATGAGCCGATTCAGTCGGCCGATATGCTCATACGCCTGCGAGGCGCTTGATTGCCCCATCGTTTTTACATCCCCGCCGGCGCAAAACGCCCGCCCAGCGCCGGATAAGACGATGGCGCGGACGGCATCATCCGCCGCGGCGCGTTCGATTTCATCCGTCAGTCCGGCAATCATCTCCGGGCTGAAGGCATTGAGCCGCTCCGGGCGATTCAGCGTCAACCATAATACAGAACCGGATTGTTCCACAAGCAAATGCGAGGTTTCCATATTCCTTTCCTCTCCTTTTCCATTTTGAACTTTTCCGTTTCATTTGATGAGCCATCCGCCATCGACCAACACATCAGAGCCGGTCATGTACGACGCTTCCGAGGAGGCAAGAAACGCAATGACGTTCGCAATTTCCTCAGGCGTCCCGACTCGGCCCAAGGCAGTGTTGCGCTCGATGGCTTTCACAAATCGCTCGTTTTGCAGTCCGCGCTCGGTAAGCGGCGTCTCGACAAAACCGGGCGAGACGGAATTGACGCGGATGCCATACGGCGCCAGCTCCAAAGCGAGCGATTTAGTCAAGTTGATGACCCCTGCTTTCGCCGCGCTGTAGTGCGGAATTTCCGCCCCGGCCTGATGGCCGGACAATGACGCTACGTTCACAATCGACCGATTGGCGCGCTCGCGTTTTGCCCCTTCGATCATCAGCGAAGCGAACGCCTGCGACACAAGAAACACGCTTTTGAGGTTGATGCGTTGGACGTCATCCCACTCTTGTTCCGTCAACTCAAGCCATCTCGCATGAGTGGAGATACCGGCGTTATTGACAAGCACATGCAAGTCGCCGTACCGCTGTCGGACATACTCGGCCAATGCTTGCACTTGTTCGCGGTCGGTGACATCCGCCGCAAACCGGTCAACGCCCCCGGCGTCCCGAGACGTGCGATTTCTTCTGCAGCCTCCTCCAGTTTCGCTGCTGTACGGCCGACAAGCACGACAGCGGCGCCTTCTTTCGCCAAACGGAGAGCCGCCGCCTTGCCGATGCCGCTGCCTCCTCCTGTGACCACGGCCACGGTATTCAAAAAACGCATCGTTTTCCTCTCCCCTCATTTCTGTTGCTAGCCTAGCGGTTAGGGCGTGCCCTTCTTTTTTCAAACTTCGGCCGCTAAAACGTCAGCCCGCCACCGTCAACCGATAATGTTGCGCCTGTGATAAACGACGCTTCATCGGACGCCAAAAACAACACCGCGTTTGCCACTTCCTCTGGCGTCCCGATGCGGCCGAGGGCGTTCGCCTTCGAGATGATCGGCCATTTGCGCTCATCTTGTTTCCACGGCGTGATGATGTTCGTATCAATGACCCCCGGCGCAATGGCGTTGACGCGAATGTTAAATTTCCCATATTCCAATGCGGCATTTTGAGTTAACAAAATGACACCTGCTTTTGATGCGTTGTAGGCGGCTTGATATTTTTTTCCCTTCAGCCCGAGCAGGCTGGCCGTGTTGACAATCGCCCCACCCCCGGATGCTTTCAGTGCCGGCACCGCGTATTTGATGCCAAGAAACACGCCCTTTAAGTTGACGTTAATGACCCGGTCCCACTC
This sequence comes from Geobacillus sp. JS12, assembly GCF_001592395.1. Classification (NCBI taxonomy): domain Bacteria; kingdom Bacillati; phylum Bacillota; class Bacilli; order Caryophanales; family Anoxybacillaceae; genus Geobacillus; species Geobacillus sp. JS12. Next base: position 1,156,043 of record NZ_CP014749.1, on the reverse strand, counting down.
TTCTTCAGACAAGTCGGTGCTCCGCACTTCCGAATGGCCGATGCCGGCATTGTTGAAGAGAATATGGAGGCCGCCAAAGGCATCAACCGCCGTTTGGACAAGGCGGCTCACTTGCTTGGAATCGGCGACATCCGTCTGGACAAAAATCGCCTCCCCTCCTTTTTCCCGAATCAGGCGGACCGTTTCTTCCCCTCCTTCCTCATTAATGTCGCTCACCGCCACTTTGGCGCCTTCTTCCGCAAAGCGGATTGCCGTCTCCCGGCCGATGCCGCTCGCGCCGCCGGTGACAATCGCCGCTTTTCCGTTTAGCCTCATGATCTTCCCGCCTTTCGATTGGATTCTGAATCCGTTTTCAACAGATGATATACCAACCGGTTAGTATGTTTTTTCTTTTATTATACATCACATTTAGAATATTTTAAACATTTTTATTATCTCTCGCCGAGAAGACCCTGACATCCACGCGTGAACGTAAGTGGAGGATGAGTGGCCAAGCTTTATGAGAAAATCACGAACTGCCGGAACGATTTCCTGCACAAACGGTCCGCCCGTCTCATCCGCGAAAACCAAGTGGTGTGCGTGAAGAAGTGGACAGAAAAGGATGTAATTTCCATTTATACAGTCTCCATCAATGGCCATACTAAAAACATGGAGGTGTTGATCCATGAGAGAGCCTTGGGAAGAAACTGGCGCCGCTTCCAGCCTGCCGCGCTATACCCCAGGGATCGGCGTTCCTGATGAAATGAGCCCGATTCGCGACATCGCCCGCGGTTTTGAAAACGGTCGGCCGCCGGTGATCGAAGTGACGCCAGCTGACAGCCGCCAAGAGGCGGATGGCATCCATCTTCCGCCTGTTAACTGAGCCTTTTGAGCCGCTAGGAAATGAAACGCTCTCCCATCTAATACAAAGGCGCAAAGGTGGAAGAGTGTTGGATACACTTGCCCCACGACTATTTGCCAGCCTAGCCATCCCCATGCGTTCTACGGTTAGGCTGTTTTACTCTCAAAGACAGCAAATCCAGCCTTTCCTAACAGGATATTCTAGGCGGGGGCTCATCCCGATCATCTTTCTCCCACTTACGCTCATTCATGGAAGTTGGGGACCTTCTTGGTTCAAAATGATAAAATGGATCAATGTGAAAATGGGAGGAGGACCATTTCCTATGTACCTCCGTCTTGTTGCCGTGGGGCTGATGATGTTGTTGCTCAGCGGCTGTTGGGGAAACCGGAATATTGACCAAATCGTCTATATTCACTCAATCGGCATTGACTATGATCATCGCCAATTCGTCTTGTACGTACAGCTCATCAACTTCAGCGGATTGGCAAAAGCAGAGTATGGCGGAGGAAGGCAGACCGAAACCGTGGTCATTGGACGGTCAGCAGGAGAAACACCCGAAATCGCCGCGCATGAACTTTACACGTCCATCCAGCAAATGGTCTCGTGGGGACACGTCAAAAGCATCGTGTTTACGAAACGGGCGCTGAAAAAGGAAGTGGTGCGAGGAGTCATCGATTTATTAACGAGGTATCATGAGATCCGCCACACCATTTGGGTTTACGCGACCGACGCTCCTTTGAGCGATTTGTTTCAAGCGACTCCATTATTGCATGCTTCTTCGTACTTTTCCATGCTGGCGAATCCTGAAGAACTATTCAGGCAAAGCTCCTTTATTCGCCCGCTTCGATTTAACCGTCTGATTGCGATCAGTGATGAACGTAGCGCAACGCTTCGAATTCCGTATATTACCCTTGACCCTGCTAGTTGGACAGAAGATACGAAAAAAAAGAAAATGCTGTCCCTTAGCGGTGTGTGCTTTTTGCATGATTACGAACTACAACAATGCACGGACCGTGAGAAGCTGTTAGGCGTTCGTTGGACAGAACGGGATGTGATCCGAACGCCCATTTACGTGAAAGAAGGACGGCAAACGGTTGCCTCTCTTGTCGTTCGTCATCCAAAAGCGAAATGGTCGGTCCTTTCGACCAAAGATGGTCCTGCGTTTCAGTTGACCATCCAAGCTCAAGGAAGTCTGATCGAGCTGCGCCGGCCGCTGTCAAGAGAACAGCTGGCTAAGCTGACGGCGCGAACGGTGAAACAGGAAATCCAACAAGCCTATGAATGGGGAGTCAATCGAAACATTGACGTGCTGAATGTATCAGACCAATTATACCGCAGCAACGTTCATAAATGGAGACAATGGGAACAAAACGGCATCATCCCATTGAAAACGAATACCATTCGAAACATTTCCGTCCATCTTTCCATCGGCTCTTCCGGCAAGGAAAAACTGGATTATCGTGCAGGCGGCTAGATGGTTGTGACATGCTTTTGCGCGTTTTTACGGTTGGAAGGGCTCCCGGTATGGTTTTCGTACCTTAGGGAGCCGGTAGTCCATCTGTCTTCAACGTCCAATCGACACCCACGGCCGGCCATCTTCCCAATGAACGCGGATCGGAAGGCGAAACGCTTCTGAAAGCCGCTCGTCGGTTAACACTTCCTCTTTTTGGCCAGCCGCAAGGATGCGCCCGTCTTGCAAAAGCAAGACATGGGTAATGGAGTCGACGATTTCTTCGATATAATGGGTGACGTATAAGAGATGGCACGGCTGAGTGACGATCTGTCCGATCAATGCTAAAATTTCTTCGCGGGCCAATAAGTCAAGGCCGACCGTCGGCTCGTCCAAAATGAGCAGCTTCGGATTCGCCATCAACGCTCGGGCGATCAACGTTTTCCGTTTTTCCCCCTGCGACAGCGTCGCGTATCGCTTCCCTTTCACCGCTTGCAGGCGGAACGATTCCATCAATGCCTCCGCTTGATCCCGGTCCTCGCGGGTTACCGCATCATACAGGCCAATCGTCGCAAACTTGCCGCTGATGATGACATCTTCAACCGTCTCGGTTTGCAGCGTGTCGTGAAACTGATCGAGCGCGCTGCTGACAAATCCGATGTGCCGGCGCATCTCCGGCAAACTCGCTTGCCCAAACCGATACCTCAACACCTCGACCTCACCGCGCGTCGGGTACTGATAGCCAGTGACGATATTGAGAAGCGATGTTTTCCCGGAGCCGTTTAGTCCAAGAATCGCCCATTGCTCGCCTTCTTTTACTTCCCAGTTTATATCGCGCAAAATCGTGCGCTCTCCTCTTGCCCATGACACATCGCGCATGCGGATGATGACGGTCATTGTTCCCCTCCCCTTTGTGGTTCGTATGGACGGTCCTGATAGAAAAAGTTGGGCAGCATCATCGCGTTGTCATACGACCGATGAAAAATGTGGGTTGTCGCCGGAGAAAGAGGCGGAATCAGCCATGTCCAATCGCCGGTGACATGGCGGCCGGCTGCTTTCTCTTGCTGTTCAAACAACTGAAATTGGCGCGCGGCGGTATGATGGTCCACGATGCTGACGCCCGCCTTTTTGTAGGAATACAAAACCGCGATATTCAATTCGACCAACGCCTTGTCTTTCCATAATGATGCGTTGGAGGTGGTGTCAAGCCCCATGCAAGAGGCCACTTTTGGAAGCATGTTGTAGCGATAGTCGTCCGCCAAGTTGCGGGCTCCAATCTCCGTACCCATGTACCACCCGTTAAACGGTGCTGCCATATAACGAATGCCGCCGATTTCGAGGCACATATCGGAAATAATCGGGACCGCGTACCATTTTACCTGCAGATCGCGAAACCACGGAAACGCCGGATGTTCAATCGGCACCTCAAGCACCAATTCTTTAGGGATCGGCGTCCAAACAGGCTTCTGGCCGCCTACCTGGATCACCAAGGGCAACACGTCAAAAGGCGTTTTCTCCCCTTCCACCCAAGCTGTTCACAGGCGCGGGTGAACGTGAGGGAGGAGGAGTCGCCAATGATCCCTTCTTCGGTTTCATAACCGGCATAACGAATCAGTTGATGATTCCAAATGCGCACTTCCCCATTGGGACGGAAGATCGTGATCGTCGGCCGGATTTTCCCGCCATTGGTCGCAAACTCAATATGATGGAATAGATAAGAAAAAACCTCGTCTACGGTAACCGCCTCTCTCGCATCGATGACATGGAGCGATTGCCAAAACAAGCGGCCGATGCAGCGGTTGCTGTGGCGCCAAGCCATCTTCGCCCCGTAGCTGATCTCTTCATACGTATGGCGGTATGTTCCGGTTTGTTCCACTTCCCGACGGATTTCATTCACCCGCCGCTTTATTTCTTGCTCACTTTTCCCAAGCTCCCGATAGCTGGCCATGATAAACTGTTCTGCTTTTATCATCAACTGCTCATCGTGCTGTCTGAGCTTATCGCTCTCGATCATTACCATATATGCTTCTTTTTCCTCCACTTCCCCGTCATTCCAATTCCAATCAAGAGGCAAATTCCCCCGACCCACCACATTTGCTCGATAAACATCGAAATCGCCAAAAAAAGGAACGCAACACCAAGCAGTCGACGGATCGACACAATTCTCTCCCCTTTTCCCCGCCATTGGTTCACTCATCTCGCAAAACGAGAAGCATGCATCCTACGGGGCCATTGAACAGGAAGCAACGCTCTCGTCCTTATTGTAGCAGATGCTTCCAAAAGAAAATAGAGAAAATGTTTCAATGAAACAACCCGCTTAGAGCGGCTTTCTCTTTCAGCACGCGCATCCACGGGCTTAACGGGCCTTTCAACACAAGCCCGGCCAAAAGGGCGGCAACGGCAAACAAGAGAAGCCGCTTGACGTCATGCTCAACACGTTCCCATACGATCCCGCCGACCGCCTCGCGCATGATGTCAATGGCATAGGTAAACGGCAACCAAGGGTTTAATTGCTGAAAGAACGGAGGAATCAGCTCAATCGGATACGTGCCTCCCGCTCCGGCAATTTGCAAGACGAGCAACACAATCGCCATCGCTTTTCCCACATTGCCGAACAAGGAAACAAGCGAAAAAACCACCGCCATAAAGACAAAGCTGCACAAAAGGCCGAACGTCATGAACCATCCCGGCTCACGGACGAAAATATTCGGCAAGATGAAAGCCGCTCCAGCCGTCACGACCATCGCCTGCAAAGCATTCAGCGTCCAAAAGGTCAACAACCGTCCGGCATATCGTTCCCGCTCATTCGCTTCCGAAAACGAAGAAGGATCGGTCGACAAGACGGAAACAAGCAACAAACATCCTACCCATATGGCCAGCACCGTGTAAAATGGATTCATGCCCGAACCATAGTTCGGCAGCGGGAAAAGGCGGAACGTTTTGACGTCAACCGGGTGGGCCAAAAAGGCGCCTTTCGCCTGTGGATCTTGTTTCAACAAGCGAATCAGTTCGTCGATGTTGGTTTCTCTTTTGATTTTCGATAGGAAGGCGGCCAGCTCGCGGACCTGGCGGGAGAGAAATGGATATTGAGCCTGTGCGGTCTTTAGCGCTTGTTGCGCGGCCGCTAAATCATGATCTGTGTTTGACAACCATTGCTCTGCCTCATTTAACGCTTGATCCATGCGAAGAAGCGTTTGTTTCGCTTGTCGCACCTGTTCCCCTGTTTGATTCCATTTTGCCCGCAGCATAGGCAGCAGCCGTTGGCGATATGCTTGATCAAGTTGCTGCGCCTGTGCGTCCAATAAGGCCATTTGTTCACGCAGGTGAGTGATCTTCCCTTCGACGCCTGTTGGATGTTGTTTCACTAGCGCCGCTGTTTCTTGAATAGACGCTAGCGTCTGCTCGATACGGCTGATGGTGCGCTGCACAGGTTGAAGCGAAGAGGAATCAATCGTCCCCTCCCATGTTCTCAACGTTCGGCGCAATTGCTGAACCAATGGGCTCGCGTCTGTTGCCGCCTGTTGGATGAGAGCCGCCCAACGCGCTTGCTTTTCCGGTGTATCGAGGGACTGTGGCGTCTGCTCTGCAAAGGAATAGAGCGCATGAACCGCCATTTCCACCGGCTTTTCCCATAAGTGCGATGAAGCATTGACTTGCATGAACAACTTCTCAACGCGGCCTGTCCATTCTAAACCGCGCCGCACCGTTGCTCTGGCAGCCGGCAGAAGCTCGCGGCCTGTACGAACTAGTGATCTTGCCTCTCCCACATCGCGATCTAGGGCTTTCAATTGTCGTTGAATCGTTGGCAATTCGTTTTCCAAACGAAACACAAACGCTTCAACGCGGCGAATGGTGGGAAGCTGCTGTTCGAGCGTCACTCCCGCTTGGTGGAACAAGGAAAACAATGCGGTATTGACCACCCTCACAAACTCATCGCTGACTCGCGCTGACAATGTACTTGCTCCGCGCTCCGTGATTTTGGGAGCGATGGCGTTCCGTTTGTCGTTTTCATAATAGTGTAAATAACCGCCCTTTTCGGACGTTTCTGCACTACAGTGGCTAATTTAGCCGAGAAATCAGCCGGAATGACGATCGTCGCAAAGTAGTCTCCCCTCCGAACGCCTTCCATTCCTTTTTTCCGCGTGACAAATCGCCATCCCAACTGGTGGTTGTTTTTTAAGGTCTTGACGATCTCATCGCCGGCGTGAAACCGGTGACCGGTCAACTCCGCCCCTCGGTCTTCGTTCACGACGCCGACCGGTAAATCCTCTGTATGGGCATAAGGGTCAATCGAAGCCTCTACATTGATCCAAGCGTAAAGCGATGGAAGAACGATCAGACCGAGAGCCAATATGGATGCGGCCCAGTTGGTCGTGAGATGTTTCAAATCGCTCATATAAATGCGCCATGCCTGTTTCACTTTGATCCGCTTCCTTTCAAGTCGATCATGCTGTTGTTAGTATGAGCGGATCACGGAAAACTAAACCAACTTGGCCAGTCCTGTTGTTCATTTGCGGAAAAAAAGCCAAAGCGCCAAAAACAAACAGGCTATAGCAACGAGGCGCGTCATGTCAAACGGAATGCGCTGTCCCCCGAATAACCCGAAGTGATCAATGATCGAGCTCATGACGAGCTGGCCGGCGATCACGGCTGCCAGAGAGTTGGCGACGCCGACTTTCGGAACGATCAGCACCATGACAAACACATAAAAAGCGCCGAGAATGCCGCCCGTCAGCTGCCATTTCGGCACAGAAAACATGGCCAGCAATTCTCCTTTTCCGAAAAAACAATTGCACTAAAAATAAGACGATCGTTCCGATTAAAAACGACACGAACGCCCCTTCCAACACACCAATCCGCTTGCCGAGGCCGCCGTTCACTCCTGCCTGTACGGAGACAGCCATCCCGGCCGTTAGAGCGAGCAGCATCCATACCCACTTCATCGGCTCCCCCTCCTTTTGCCTATATACGCCTGCGGATCAGGCGGCAAGCTTTCCTTTCAGCGCACAGCCCTATGCCATGCCGGCGCTCTTTTGTTTCTGCCGCCTCGGTATCGCTTTCACGCAAACGAAAACCATTTGATCAAGCCATCTATTTGCATCTGCCGGCTATTGCAACGGCAAAGCCAAACACGTCGTTGTCCATTTTCGGACGATCATGAAAAGCCGCCATCATGGTGCTTCGGGCGATCAGCCGAGCCAAGCGCGCAGCCATCCGCCGACGAACGAAACAAGGACGAACGCCCATGCTGGCCACTTCCACACAACAAGAAGAAAAGCCCCAAGGGAAAGCGCCAAATCGGCCGGTCCCTTCACCGCTTTCGTCCAAATCGGATCGTACAGCGCCGCGAGCAAAATCCCGACGACAGCGGCGTTCATGCTGACAAGCGCCGCTTGGAAGCGCGGCTGATGGCGAAGCCAGTGCCAAAACGGAAACGCGCCGAGCACAAGCAAAAACGAGGGAAGGAAAATGGCGATGGTGGCAACGAGCGCCCCTTTCCAGCCAAAGCTGGCCATCCCAATATAGGCGGCAAAGGTAAAGAGCGGTCCGGGAACAGCCTGGGCGGCGCTGTAGCCGGCTAAAAACTGGCTGGCGGTGATCCATCCTTGCGGCACCACTTCCGCTTCCAAAAGCGGCAGCACGACATGCCCGCCGCCAAACACGAGCGCCCCGGCGCGGTAAAAGCTGTCAAACAGCGCCCAAAGCGGTGAAGAAACCCAAGCGCGAACAAGCGGCAGCGCGACAAGCAGCACAGCAAACAGCAAAAGCAGCGTTGCACCAGTGGAACGGCGAATAAAAGGCGGAATGCCTGCTGCAGATGTGGAAAGAGAGACGTTTTTTCTTCGCAATCCAAAAGCGCCAATGCCTCCTGCTGCGGCGATGACGGCGACTTGGCTCCACGCGCCCGGCGCAAGAAGCACGGCGGCCGCCGCTATGATGGCGACCGTTGCCTCGAGGCGGCTAGAGGCGAATTTGCGCGCCATCTCCCATACGGCTTGTGCCACGACCGCCACGGCCGCCAACAGCAAGCCGTGCATCCAGCCGGCGTCACCCCAAGAATGGTGTTGCAGCCAAACAGCAACCAGGCTGAGGGCGACCGCTGACGGCAGCGTAAAACCAAGCCAAGCTGCCAACGCCCCCAAACGCCGGCGCGCATAAATCCGATGCCGATGCCGACTTGGCTGCTCGCTGGACCAGGGAGGAATTGGCATAAAGCGACCAAATCGGCATACGTTTTCTCGTCAATCCATTTTTTTCGTTTGACGTACTCTTCGTAAAAATAGCCGAGATGAGCGACCGGACCACCAAATGACGTTAAACCGAGGAGAAGCGCTGTTTTTCCGACTTCCCAAACCGATCGCCGCCGGCTTGTTGCTTGTTGATCCGTCAAGGTCAACGAGATTCACTTCCTTTCGTTCATTCGTTTGTCGTGCTACAATCATATTATCATCAATGCGAGGAGAGGACGTTATGAACATTCGGATCATAGCGGCAAATGGCTTGATCGCCGCCGTGTATATCGCGGTGACGGCGCTCATTCAGCCGTTTGGCTTTACGAATATTCAGTTTCGCGTGTCAGAAATATTGAATCACTTGGTCGTGTTCCGCAAAACATACGCCATCGGCATTGTGCTTGGCGTCTTTTTCGCCAACTGGTTTTTCTCGCCGATCGTCGCGTATGACCTCGTATTTGGCGTCGGCCAGTCGGTGTTGGCGCTGCTCATCACGATCGTCTCTATGCGGTATGTCCGAAACGTTTGGGCGCGCATGACCGTCAATACGCTGTCATTTACTGTGACTATGGCCATTATCGCCTTCGAATTGAAACTGGCGCTCGGCTTTCCGTTTTGGCTCACATGGCTGACGACGGCCATCAGCGAGTTGGTCGTCATGGCCATCGGTGCGCCGATCATGTATGCCGTCGGCCGCCGGATCGCTCCAGAAGCCTTCCGGGCCGCTGACGGCCGCAACGACTGACCAATTGTTCCTACGGCATCGAGCGCACCGCCCATTCGATGATCAATGAACAGACGGCGGCAAGCATCGACGCCGCCGTCATCGTTGTTAGCATAGACCGCAGCTTGGGATGAATACGGGGGCGAAAGTGAAGGATGGTGAGGCTGACAGCAACCCCTCCGCCCCATACGACAAGACCCACGGGCGTCATAAGCACGTCCCAGTCGCTAATCCAGAGATAAATCACAGCCGCATGGCAGGCCAGCAGCGCGTAGATGCTCGTTTTCACCGCTCTCCCTCCACCCGATACGAAGGCTGGGCCTTCGAAACAGCCGAAACCGGCCGTTTCGCCATTCTCACAGACTCAAAACTATGCCAGCAAATCCCCGCCACAATGACCGCCAAACCGACAAACGCCCAGCCGTTCGGAAACGGAGCCGATAATAACCACACTTCACCGATAACGGCAAAAATCACTTCCCCGGATTGCGTCGCTTCCACAGCAGCGAGCTTTCGCTCATTTCCTTTCGCCCGGTCCGTGGCGATGAAAAAAAGCGTCGTCGCGATAACGCCCGAGCTGATAGCGACAATGAGCGACTGCGCCGTTTGCCCAGCCGAAGGAACCCCGGCTGTCGCCCATCCAATCAGCGCCACCACAAACCAAAACGGCAAGCTGGCGATCGTCATCCCGAATACGCGTTGAAACGCGTCAAGCCGTCCGGCACAATGCTCGATCATTTTTCGGTTGCCCAGCGGGTAAGCAAAGGCGGCGATGAGCACAGGAAAGATCCCCAACGCGATTTCTTTCCACGTGAGATGGCCTGCTTGCTGGAACTGAACGAGCGCGACGCCGAGCAAAATAAAAAATGAAATGAAGAGCGCCTGTTTTTCAATCGGGCGGCGCACGGACACAGTTTCGTTTTGCGTTTCAATTTGTTCTGTAAACAGCGGGCTAAGCAGGACGCCGGCGACGATCGTGCACTGCCATGTGCCGGCTACAAGCCATCCTGGGCCGTACGCAGCGGCGTACGTGAGCGGCGCGTAAAACAGACCGAAACCGACCGTCCCCCAGACGACCCATGTCCATGGATGGCTCTTCATGTCGCGTCAAACCGGACTGAGATTGCGGCGTGCCAGAAGAATGGCAAACAGCAACGGAACCATAAAGAAAAAACGAAGTGACGAGCTCCACGTCCAACTTCCGCCAGCTAGCTCCATAGACCGGTTCAATGTCAACTACCCCTACTTCGCGAACGCTTGAAGTGGGGGCTTGCAACTCCCCAGAAGTGCGAGCGGACTTTGTCCTCCTTCCTTGACTTGGGGTTGCATCAGGGGCAGGTTGACAACTGCCCAACGACGCAGGTCATGCCTGCATCGTTACCGATTCTCTCGGTGTGTCTGTTGGCAGTACTTAGCTTCCACACACAACAGACGGACCTACGCTCGATGTTTTGCGGTTGCAACGTTTCCTGCAACCAACTCCATACATCGAGCAACAGCTATTGGAGTGCCTTTATTGAACGGTTTTCTCCACGCCTTTATTCGATCATACACAAAAGAAAGGGGGAACGCGCATTCCTCTCCCACTTACTCCCTTTGGTCGTTGAAGTGGGAGTCTCCTGCGCGAAATAGGATGAACGTAACGGCAAAAAAGAACGAGGCGGCAAGGCCGAGGGCTATTTCCCGCATGGTCGGTCTCTCCCCTCCTGTGATTAGATTCATCATGTGGCAGAGCAGTTTTATTTTATCGCATTATTGAAAATTTTTCTATTTGTTTTATTTGATTATTTAGAACATAGTTTTTTATGATAAGAAGTACACAATAAGAATTGATCAACCCGAAACAGTGCTTCCAGGCGGCAATCCTATCATTACCGCATCCATTCTTCTGTCCGTCACCTCCGTTTTCGTTAAATTCTTACTTGTCAAATAGGGATTTATGGATTATTCTTAATTTATCTATTATTCCTATTTATCAGGAGGTTTTTTATGCCTAAGCTTACCTTTTCCTCTGATGTCAAATGGTCTGGCGAAGGAGTACGCTCGGTGGCTGACATTAACGGCAAACAAGTCATCATTGACGAACCCCCAGCCTTGGGAGGCACCGATCAGGGGCCGAATCCCGTAGAGTTGGTCCTAGCCGCACTAGGCGGTTGCATCAATGTACTGATTTCTCTGTTTGCCAGCCATCACGGGGTCGAACTGAAAGGAGTTCAAGTACACGTAGAAGGAGATTTAGATCCCGATGGCTTTATGGAGAAAGCGGACGTTCGGCCTGGATTCTTAGAAATTCGTTACCATATTGATATCGACTCTCCTTCCGATCCAAAAAACGTCCAAGCTTTGATTGAACACGTTGAACGTGTCTGCCCGGTAAAAGACACCCTAAGGGGCGTCCCCACAGTGTCTATAGCGAATCAAAAAACGTCATAATGCGAAAATGGAAAAGGCTGTCTGGAAAAAGTTGAGCGATGACTTTTTCCGACAGCCTTTCGAGGGTGTTGTTTCCTTCGAGACGCTATGCGTGACAAACGTGCTGATGAAAGGGCTTCTTCATTCGCCGGCCTTGCATGGCGGACGGATTATTTGTCAATTAACTCAATCGGCACAATTTTTCCATTTTCCACCGCAGCCACGACGATTTCCGATTCAAATCCGCCATCGTCGCCGATGCTTGGGACGTTATACACTTTCTTTTCTGCCGGAATGTTTTTCAAACCATCGTTCATATGTTCGCGGATGGCTTGCGGGTCATCGACGGTGCCTGCGGCTTTCATCGCCTCGACGAAAGCGTAAAGCGCCAAATAGTTGTAAGCGGCTTCCGATCCTGGATCTTCATTGAACTTTGCCCGATAGTTTTTCACAAACTCTGGAACCGCGGGTTGATCCGACTCGACAAGCGGCATGACGCCGATCGAACCTTCAAGCATGTCATAAGAGCCGGTCACCCGTTTCATCTCATCGAGTTTCGCCTGATCCATAATGATAAAGCCGCCTTTAAAGCCAAGTTCACGCGCTTGTTTCGCCACTTTTGCCGTCGGCTCCGAAGCGCCCCCGATAAACAGCACATCTGGTTTTTCTTTCAGGGCGTTCGTCACGATCGTAAAGAAGTCGGTGTCTTTTGTAAAATCAATCGACGATTTGTAGACAACTTTTCCGCCTTGCTTTTCCCAGTAGGGCAACAGTTTTTCCGTCCAGTCTTTCCCGTATTGCGTCGCCGTCGGCAAGGCGGCCAGTTTCTTGCCGAAACGCTTCATGGCATAATCGGTAAAAGTCGGGATGTAGCCGTCATAGCGCGGCGGAATGCGCACGGTCAGCTTATTGCCCGTTTGTGTAATTTTCGGTTCGCTCGTATACGCCGCGATGATGAAATTGTCCGTTTGGTTGAACACTTGCAGCGCCATGACGCCACCGCTGTGCGGCGTGAAAATGATCGGCGTATGATGCTCTTGCACAAGGCGTTTGGCGTTCGCTGCCGTTTCGTTTGGCAAATATTTGTCATCCAACGGAACAAGGTTGATTTTGTATTTCTTTCCTTTGACCTCAAAACCGCCGCTGTTGTTGATTTCCTCGGCCGCCATTTTCAAGCCGTTTAACGTCCGTTGGCCATAATAGGCGGCCGGGCCGCTCAGCGGGCCGCTGTAGCCGATGTTGACCGTGCCCGTTTCACCGCTGCCTCCTCCGCTATTGTTTCCGCCGTTGGCGTTATTGCTGCTTGGCGAATTGTTGCACGCCGCAAGCATAAACATCATGATGGCCGCGATCATAGCGGCGATGGACCATTTTCTTTTTTTCATTCTACCCCCCCCTATTGATGATTTATTATTGTGAATATTTAGATAATGTTTGACACACCCGTTATTCACCCCCTTTCGGTGCCATCTCCTCTCCTTGCTTTCGCTGATGGACAAGGATGAGGCCTATCATGCACCAATGTACGCCTTGCGGACATCGTCGTTGGCGAGCAGCTCGTCCGCCGTCCCTGAGGCAACGATCGTTCCATTTTCAAACACATAGCCTCGATGGGCGATCGACAGCGCCGCATGAGCGTTTTGTTCCGCCAACAAAATCGTTGTTCCTCCCTCATTGATTTGCTTAATCGTCGCAAACATCTGCTCGACAATGAGCGGAGCGAGTCCAACCGACGGTTCATCAAGCAAGAGCACCGCAGGACGTGACATTAAGGCGCGTCCGATGGCGAGCATTTGCTGCTGGCCGCCGCTTAACGACCCGGCTGGCGCGTTTTGCTTGTCGCGCAAAATCGGAAACAGTTCGTATACATGTTCAATCGAGCGGCGGATGCCTTCTTTGTCCTTCCGATGGACGTAAGCGCCCATCAGCAAGTTTTCGTATACACTCATGCGCGGAAACAGTTTGCGCCCTTCCGCGCATTGCACGACGCCACGCCCGACGATGCGGTCAGGAGGCAGCGAATCAATGCGCTCGCCATCGAGGCGGATTTCCCCCGCACTGGTTTGTGCAGTCCACTGATCGTGCGAAACAATGTGCTTTTCCCGGCCCCGTTGGCGCCAAGCAAAACGGCGATCTCCCTCGCTTGACGGAAAACGTCACATCGCGAATGGCCGTAAAACTCCCGTAGCGGACGGATACGTTCGCAACTTCAAGCAATGGCGCTCCCTCCTAAATACGCTTGAATGACCGCCTCGTTGTTTCGCACTTCCTCGGGCGTTCCTTCCGCGATTTTTTCTCCGTAGTTTAACACCATGATGCGGTCGGCAATTTTCATGATCATCGACATTTTGTGCTCAATCAGGCAAACGGTCAGGCCGCCTTCTACCATTTTGACGATCAACTCCTCAAGCCCTTCCGTTTCATCCGGGTTGATGCCGGCTGCCGGTTCATCAAGCAGCACGAGCTCCGGATCGGTCGCCAAGGCAAGCGCGAACGCCACCCGCTTTTTCTGCTTCTGCGACAAGTTGGCCACCATCCGATCCGCCACATGGGTTAGACCGACAAAGTCGAGCACTTCCATCGCTTTTTCTTTGCATGCCTGTTCCTCGCGGCGGTGCCGTTTCGTGCGCAAAATGGCATCAAATAAGTTGGATGACGTGCGGAGACGATGGCCGATGATGACGTTGTCGATCACCGTCGCCTGTTCAAACAAGTGAGTCGTTTGAAACGTGCGGGCGATGCCGAGCTTCGCCCGTTCGTTTGCCGGCAGGCGGGTAATATCGCGCCCTTTGAACGTAATCGTCCCTGACGTCGGCCGGTACAAGCCGCTGATTAAATTGAAAAACGTCGATTTGCCGGCTCCGTTTGGACCGATGATGGCGTTGATCTTCCCTTGCTCGACGGAAAAGGTGACATCGTTGACCGCCAGAAGCCCGCCAAACCGCTTCGTCAACCGTTCAACGTGCAAAAGCATCATGATCCCTCCTCTGCGTGCCGCTCGCCTCGTCCTTGGCTCGAGACGGCCAGTTCCGCAGCAACTCGGTTCGCTTCTGGATCGAGACGGCGCGCTTCTTCACGCTTTGCTTTCAAACGGATGACCCACCCGGCAATGCCGTGTGGGTAAAAGATGATGAGCAACGTCAGCACCGGACCGAAAATCAACATCCGGTAATCTTGCAAAAACTGCAATTGTTGGGACAGAAACGTAACGAGCAACGTCCCGACGACCGGGCCGGCGAGCGTGCCAATCCCACCGACAAGCAAATACGTTAAAAAGTCGAACATGACGCTGACGTACGCAATGTCCGGGCCAAGAAAGCGGATGAACGATGCGTACAGCGCTCCGGCAAGCGATGTAAAAAAGACCGAGAGAACAAACGAGGCGAGTTTGTTTTTCATCGTCGAGATGCCAAGCGTCAACGCGAGCTCCTCACTGTTGCGAATGGCGATGTACGTCCGTCCGGTCAACGAATAGACAAGGCGGTACATGGTGAAGATGACTGCAACCAAGAAGCATAACACCAAATAATATTGGGCGACGGGCGTTTGAAACGAGAGCGGACCGATGTCAGCCGGCGCCGGGATGCCGATAAACCCGCGCACTCCGCCGGTTAAACTGTCCCATTTGTCAATGATCAAATAGATAATATAGCCCACACAAAGCGTATAAATGGCGAAAAAGTGCTCTTTCGTCCGCAGCGCAACAAGCCCGATGACGGCCCCAAGCAACGTGGTGGACAAACAAGCAAGCACGAAAGCCAGCCAAAACGGCACGCCCGCTTTCACCGTCAAAATGCCAAGCGCATACGCGCCAATCGCAAAAAACCCGGCGTGGGCAAGCGACAAATAACCAGTATAGCCAGCAAATAAATTCAGCCCGTAAACAGCGATCATCCAAATGAAGGAGATCGTCATCATGTGCAAGTAATAGCTGTTGGTGACAAGCAACGGAAAGGCAAGCGCCAGCGCCGCAAGAACGGCGATCCATAAGCGCCGGTTGGCGAATACAGCCATCAATGTCCCTCCTTGGCAAACAGTCCGTTCGGTTTGACCGTTAAAATGATGACGAGGATGGCAAAAGCGATAATGTCTTTGTAGTCGTTCGACACATACGTCGCTCCCAAGCTTTCGCTGAATCCCAAAATATAGCCGCCGACAATGGCGCCTGGAATGCTTCCCATGCCGCCGAGAATGATGATGACAAACGCTTTCAAGATGACAAGATGGCCCATGCCGGGAAACACGAGGTTGATCGGCGAAGCGAGCGACGCGGCGAGCGCTGCCAAACTGCCGGAAAGGAAAAACGTCAGCATGGCGACTTTATTCGTGTTAATGCCGACCAAATTCGCCCCTTCGCGGTTTTGCGCCATCGCGATGATGGAAGCCCCGATGAACGTCTTTTTCAAGAAGAGGTAAAGCAAGATCATGATGATGACAGCGGATGCGATGATGAGGATGCGTTGAACCGTCAAGGTCAAGCCGAAAATGCTGACAACGTCGCCGTATGGGGTCGGCATCGTCTGGTAGTCCGCCCCCAGACGAACTGGGCGAATGCCTCCAAAAACAACAAAATGCCAATCGCCGCAATTTTGTCATGGAGCGGCGGTGCGTCGCGAAGCGGATAAAACACAAGCCGTTCCATCAATACACCGAGCATCCCGACCGCGGCCATCGACACGACAACGGCCAACCCGTACGGCAGCCCGGCTTTCGTCATCGCAGTGAGCGTGACATAACCACCCATCATATATAACGCGCCGTGGGCAAAGTTTGGAATGTGCAAAATGCCGTAAACAAGCGTCAAACCTAACGCGACAAGGCTGTAAACGCTTCCAACTGTCAGCCCGTTTAACAGCTGCTGGATGAATAGCTCCATCCCGATCCCCCTTTTTGTGTGCCGTTTGGCCAGACCATCAAAGCGGCCGATCTTTCATTTGGTCTGACCGCCCGAATTGCCTGGCTCCGCCTCATTTCGACCGCTTTCTCCAGCTCTTGGCGCCTTTATGCCGTGCAAAATGAAATCAACGAAAATATCCGTCAGTTCTTCTTCAGAGATGCCTTCGTCAGGCCGGAACCAATAATAGCTCCAGTTGGTGATGCCAAGCAGGCCAAACGTAATCATTTCTGCATGAAGCGATGGCTTGAATTCCCCGCGAGCGATCCCTTCTCGAACCAGCTGTTCATACCGCTTGCGAAACAACCGCCGCTTGGCGCGGATTTCCGCCAAATGGTCATCAGCCAAATGCCGCATTTCGCGGAAGAAAATGCGGGCGCTTTTCTTCCGTGTGCGGATATTGCAGATGACCATATAGACGATCGCCCGCAGTTTTTCCGTGCAGCTTTTCTCGGGCTCTTGGACAATGCAGGCTTGCTGCCGAAGCAAATCGTCCAGATAGGAAACACAAATATCACATAGCAACTCCTCTTTGCTTTTGTAATAGTAGTAAAAGGCCCCTTCGTTGCCCCAACCGCTTCGACGATTTCCTGCACCGACGTTTCTTTGAACCCTTTCCGTTCGAACAACTCAATGGCGGCTTCTCTTAGCTTGTCTTTCATTCCCTATAGTCTCCGTTGCCTCATTCTCGTTCAATAATCGTCGCAATGCCTTGGCCGCCGCCGATGCACGCGGTAATGAGCGCGTATTTCCCTCCGCGGCGCTTCAGTTCATACACCGCTTTTGTGATCAAAATCGCCCCCGTCGCGCCGAGCGGATGGCCGTGGGCAATGGCGCCGCCGTTGACATTCACTTTTTCCGGGTCCATCTCGAGCTCGCGGTCGCAGGCGATCACCTGGGCGGCGAAAGCTTCATTGATTTCGATGATGTCCATATCATCGAGCGTAAGCCCGACTTTTTCGAGCACTTTTCTTGTCGCCGGCACCGGGCCGATGCCCATGATGTTCGGGTCGACCCCGGCAACCGCATGGGCGCGGATGACGGCAAGCGGCTTTACGCCAAGCTCCTCTGCTTTTTCCCGCGACATGATGACGAGCGCAGAAGCGGCATCGTTCAGCCCTGAGCTGTTTCCGGCCGTCACCGTTCCCCTTCCAAAAACGCCGGCGGCAGCTTCGACAGCGCTTCCATCGTCGTATTCGGGCGCGGATGTTCATCCGTATCGAAGACGAACGGCTCGCCTTTTTTCACCGGGACGGTGATCGGCACGATTTGTTCGTCAAACCGCCCTTCCTGCATGGCGCGCGCCATGCGCTGCTGGCTGCGCAAGGCGAATGCGTCTTGTTCTTCACGGCTGATGCCATACTTTTTCGCCAAGTTTTCCGCCGTAATCCCCATCGGCGGATCGCCGATTTCTTTCGGCGATAGCTGCGATTTGCGGAAGCTTGGCGGCGTCGAGCTGTACGGTTTTTCCGGGCGGTCCATCAAATACGGCGCGCGGCTCATGCTTTCCACGCCGCCGGCGATATACACGTCTCCGTCGCCGGCCCAAATGGCTTGCGCCGCTAAATTGACGGCGTTAATGCCCGAACCGCATTGGCGGTCAACGGTCAAACCTGTCAACTCTAGAGATAAGCCGGTTTGCAGCGCCGTCAGTCGGGCGATGTTGCCGCCGCCGCTTAGGACGTTGCCCATAATGACATCATCGACATGCTCCGGGCCGATATTCGCCCGCCGCATCGCTTCTTTGATCACTTCCGCGCCGTAAATATGCGCCGGCATCGTCGCCAAAGCGCCTCCTTGGCGGGCGATGGCTGTTCGTACGGCCGACACAATGACGGCATCTCGTCTCATCCTGACTCCTCCTCATCCCCTTTGTAGTACGAAACCCGGCAACTGGGCGTTCTCGATGTTACCGGGCTCGCTGCCTTGCTTCATTCATACAGAGAAAACACGGCTTGGCCCTTAATGACTTCTTTTCCATGCTGGTTGACGGCGGCGACGGCAAAGCGGATCGCTTTCTTGTCTTTTTCCTTCACCGTTGCTTTTAAGGTGATGACATCGTTTAAAAACACCATCGACTGGAAGCGGACGAAATAGTCTTGGACAAACCCTTCTTCGTAGTATGGCGTAAACAGCTTCGCGAGGTTGCCCATCGTCCACATGCCGTGGGCGATAATGCCCGGCAGGCCGGCTTTTTTCGCCTCTTCATCGATCGTATGAATCGGGTTGTAGTCGCCTGATGCGCCGGCGTATTTGATTAAATCGAGCCGGGACACCGGTGCGAGCGTTACTTCGGGAAGCGACTCTCCGACTTGCCATTTGCGGATGCTCGTCATACGCTCATCGCCTTTCTAACCGCCTCGTTGATAATGATCGTCGAGGTGGAAGTGAAAATGAGATTTCCGTCAGCGTCCTCGCCGTTGTTGGCGATGACCAAAAAACTGAGCAGGCCCATGCTGCTTTGCTTTTCGAAGTAATCTTTCACTTCCGCATAGCAGTACAGCTCTTCGCCGACAAACAGCGGGCGCTCATAATGGAAGTGCTGTTCGCCATGGATGAGCCCTTTGGCTGGCAGCTTCAGCCCTTCAATGACGCCGTAGTCAAACACGCGCGGAAACGTCGGCGGCGCAATGTTGCGCCCGTAGCGCGACCGTTTCCCCGTCTCTTCGTCCCAATAAATCGGGTTTGGATCGCCGATCGCCTCCGCAAACTTTTTCACCGCTCCGCGCTCAACAGTGTTTTTCACTTTCGCCGACCGTTTTCCGATGTCATGCTGGTACATGCCCCGTCCCCCTTCAACATTTCGGGCCGCCGGCAACGTACAGCACTTGGCCGTTGACAAACGACGACCGTTCGTCGGCGAAAAACGCGACCGCATGAGCGATGTCTTCCGGACGGCCGCTGCGCCCGACCGGGATGTTGGCGACGCTCGCTTGGATGAGCTGCTCAAACGAAATGCCAAGCCGCTCGGCCGTCGCTTTCGTCATATCGGTTTCAATGAATCCCGGCGCGACGGCGTTTGTCGTAATGCCGAACTTGCCAAGCTCGATCGCCAGCGTTTTCGTAAAGCCTTGAATGCCGGCTTTCGCCGCCGAATAGTTCGCCTGGCCGCGGTTGCCGAGCGCGGATGTCGACGAAATGTTGATGATGCGCCCATACCCTTTTTCGACCATATATTTTTGCGCAGCGCGGGCGCAATAAAACGCCCCTTTCAAATGAACGTCCATGACCGTTTGCCAGTCGTCGTCCGTCATTTTAAAGAGCAAGTTGTCGCGGATGACGCCGGCGTTGTTGACAAGAATATCAAGCGAGCCGAACCGGTCGACGACCTCTTGCATCGTCGTTTCCACTTGTTCGCGGTCGGTGACGCTCGCCACTTTGGCGTACACCTCATACCCTTTCTCCCGCAGCTCGGCAGCCGTCGCTTCAAGGGCTTCTGCGTTTAAATCGATGAACGCCACTTTCGCCCCTTCTTCCGCGAAGCGGGTGACAATCGCCTTGCCAATGCCGCGGCTTCCTCCGGTCACAAACGCCACTCTTCCTGCAAACCGTTGGCTCATCGTGTTCTCCTCCCTTTCGATAACGCTTTCATTTTTCAGATGAACTGACCAAGTTTGACATGCCCTTTAATCAAGTTGCGAGCGATAATGAGGCGCTGAATTTCATCCGTGCCGTCGTAAATGCGCCACAATCTCGCTTCACGATACCAGCGCTCGATCGGCATTTCTTTCGTGTAGCCCATGCCGCCGTGGATTTGCATGACGCGGTCGACGACGCGGTTGCCCATGTTCGCGCCAAACAGTTTCGCCATCGAGGCTAAATGGCGGTTGTCCTCCCCTTGGTCAAGCGTAAACGCCGCGTTTAACACAAGCCATTTCGCCGCTTCGATTTCTACCGCCGAATCGGCAATCATCCATTGGATCGCCTGCCGCTCGGCGATCGGTTTGCCGAATGTGACGCGCTCCTTCGCATAGTCAATGGCCATTTGCAAAAGCCGCTCGGCCGCTCCGACCGCACGGGCGCCGACGACCCAGCGGGCGTAGCCGATCCACTCAAGCCCAAGCTTATAGCCGTGATGCAGCTCGCCTAAAATGTTTTCTTCCGGCACGCGCACGTTTTCGAAAATTAAGCTGGCTGGAGTGGAAGGTCCCATCGTATGTATCGGTTCCGAACGCCAGCCCATCTCGCGGTCGACGATAAAACACGTCACCCCTTCACGCCCGTTCGAAGCTTGGTGACGCTCTTTGTCGGTGATGGCGATGACCATGACGAAATCGGCTTCATTGCCGCCGGTAATGAATGTCTTCTCCCCGTTTAACACCCACTCGTCGCCGTCTTTCACCGCCGTCATTTTAATGTTGCGCGTATCTGATCCTGCTCCCGGCTCGGTCATGGCAAAGCACGATTTTTTCTCGCCGTTGATCGTCGGGATCAAATATTTTTTCTTTTGCTCTTCATTCGCGTAATACAAAATGTTGTCCGCCGATCCGCCAAACTGGAACGGAACAAGCGTTTTCGACACTTCCATCAACACAATCGCCTGCATGACATGGCCCAAATTCGCGCCGCCGTATTCCTCCGGCGTGTTGATCCCCAAAACCCCGCTTCCTTCGCTTTGAGCTGCAGCTCTTTTAATTTTTCGGGCGGGAGCCCAGGCTTCCCTTCGCGCTCATTGCGCAATACGTCATTCTCGAGCGGCATCAATTCTTTTTCGACAAACTTGCGGATCGCTTTTTGCACCATGCGCTGCTCGTCCGTTAAGCGCAAATACATGATGGTCCCCTCCGTTTTCTGTTACGCCTTTATGCTCGGCTCCACTCATCAAAATACCAACCGGTTGGTATGTTATCTTTATTATATTCGAATGTTCTGAAAAGTACAATACCTTTTTTGATTTTTTGTCCAACGGGAAAACGCCATATGTGTTCTCCCGTTGGCATGGAATCTATCGATCTATTCCGCCTGTAGTTGCTTGCGCACGTTGGCGACCGTTTCTCCGATTCCGCCATAAATGACAAGGTCAAATATTCCGTCCATTCTTGTCGCTGTTTTGTTGATCAATACTTTCCTTGTTGCCGGCGATTCGGCGGCAACATAAAACGGGATTTGATTCACGGGCGCCACTTCCAAACTTGTCCCCATGGCCAGAAGCAAGTCGCTCTCCGCCGCTCTAGCGAACGCTTCTTCGATACGAGGAACAAGCCCGCCAAACAAGACGACATCCGGTTTGACAATCGTCTGGCACTTTTCGCAGCGCGGCACCTCGTGGTGGTTGATAAACGACAGATCATACTTGTTGCCGCATGACGGGCATGTCGCCGTCTGCAGCGTGCCGTGCAGCTCAATGACATTCGTGCTCCCTGCTTTTGTATGCAGCCCGTCAATATTTTGCGTCAAAATCGTCACCGTCTTGCCCATCTCCTCAAGCCAACGGAGAAACCGATGCCCATCATTCGGAGCAAAGCCGCCCATCATTTTTAATGAAAACATCCGCTTGAATCGACGCCAAAAATCAACCGGATCTTTTTTGTAATAATGCTCTGACAAATAATATTCGACATGGTCCTCTTGGGCGTAAAGGCCGTTTTCGCTGCGAAAATCAGGAATGCCGGACTCCGTGCTCATCCCGGCCCCGGTCAGGACGGCGACCGTATTCGCCTCTTTGATCCATTGCGCCAGTTGCCGGATTTTGCCCACTCTCGTTCTCTCCTTTCTTACGAACCTCTTGGACTTCGGGAATGGGAGCTGGGGGCTCCCGCCTGCAGCGAGGCTACCGTAAATTGAACCCTTTCCCTTCCACAAACTCTTTCATGTACATCCGGACTTGGCGGCTGAGCGTATCAGCCATCTGCCCGGTCCATGTGTCGCGGCGGCGGCCGTTTGTCCGTTGTTCATAATAGGTAGAAACGGTTTCATTGTAGCGCTGCAGCTGCGCGATGAATCGCGCCCGGTCTTGGTCGTATTCGTCCTCGTGATAAACGTGTTCAAACGGCAACCGCGGCTTTTGATCCGGCGTTTGTGCAGGATAGCCGACGGCAAGCCCAAACAGCGGAATGACCCGCTTCGGCACATTTAGCAGCGCACATACTTCCGGCAAGTTGTTGCGCAGCCCGCCGATATAGCAAATGCCAAGCCCCATCGACTCCGCGGCAATGGCGGCATTTTGCGCCGCAAGCGCCGTGTCAATCAGCGCAACCATAAACTTTTCCGTGCTCTCAAGCGATGGAAGCACGTCTTTTCCTTCTAGCTCGCCAATGAGCTCATGGCGGTGAAAATCAGCGCAAAAGACAAAGAAATGGCCGTTATGCTCGACATAGGATTGATTTCCCGCCAGCTCGGCGAGCTTCCGTTTTTTCTCCGGATCTTTCACGCCGATGATGGAGTACGCTTGAACGTAGCTTGATGTCGACGCCGCTTGGGCGCATTCAACGATCGTGCGGATTTGTTCGTCCGTGAGCGGCTGGTCTTCAAAACGGCGGATCGAACGGTGCTGGAGAATCGTTTCGATGACTTGGTTCATCCTATTTCGCGCAGGAGACTCCCACTTCAACGACCAAAGGGAGTAAGTGGGAGAGGAATGCGCGTTCCCCCTTTCTTTTGTGTATGATAGAATAAAGGCGTGGAGAAAACCGTTCAATAAAGGCACTCCAATAGCTGCTGCTCGATGGATGGAGTTGGTTGCAGGAAACGTTGCAACCGTCAAACATCGAGCGTAGGTCCGTCTGTTGTGTGTGGAAGTCAAGTACTGCCAACAGACACACCGAGAGAATCGGCAACGATGCAGGCATGACCTGCGTCGTTGGGCAGTCGTCAACCTGCCCCCTGATGCAACCCCAAGTCAAGGAAGGAGGACGAAGTCCGTTTGCACTTCTGGGGAGTTGCAAGCCCCCACTTCAAGCGTTCGCGAAGTGGGGGTAGTTGACGACTATGTCCTCCTTGAACAGCCCAACGGCTTCTTTTTGTGAACATGATAACAAAAAAGAAAGAGCCATACAACGAATCGGCTCTTTCCCTTCCGTTATCGCCCAAACCGCCCTTCCTGGTAATCGCGAATCGCTTCGCGGATTTGTTCCGGAGTGTTCATGACGAACGGCCCGTAGGCGACGACCGGTTCGTTCACCGGCTCACCGGCGTAAAGAAGAAGGCGGAGTTTTTCGCGGGCGGTCGCGTTTAGCTCCGTTTCCTCGCCGCGGTTGTGGCGGCTGAAAAACAGCGCTTGCCCGGCCTTTCCTTCCGTATGGTCAGCTCCGAACGTGCCGCTCCCTTCTAAAATGTACAAAAAGCCGTTGTAATGCCCCGGCAAATCTTGCACGACCGTTGTTCCCGGTTCGACAATCATTTCCACCATCGTGACAGGAACGATGTTCTTCGTCGGGGCTTGCACCCCTTTGGATGACCCGGAAAAGACGCGGATCACCGCTCCTTCCTCTTTTCGCACCGGCATCTCTTCGGCGCGCAAGTTTTGGTAGCGCGGCTCGGTCATTTTATGCGTGCTCGGCAAGTTGACCCAAAGTTGCAAGCTGTGCACCGTTGAACCGGGCGCCGGATCTTCCTTATGGACGACGCCGCGGCCGGCCGTCATCCATTGCACATCCCCGGGGCCGAGCGTGCTGTGGCCGGCTTTGCTGTCGAAATGTTCAAGCTCGCCGCTGATCACATACGTGACCGTCTCAATGCCGCGGTGCGGATGGACGTCAAACGTTCCTCGCTCAAAAATGTCTTCCATCAGCAACAAAAACGGATCATACTCTTGCCAGTTCCCGGGCTCAAGCACCGAACCGCTCTGATGAATCGGGCTGTTGGTCGTCATTTGCACGGTTTTCACGCGACGAATGCGGCGTTGAATCGCCATAACCTCTCCTCCCTTATGTTGCGCAATCCCGGCCGTTGCCGGAAGGAGTGCAGCTCAATCGGCAAACCGCTCCCCCCCTTCATCGTACCGGATTCAACGAAAAACAGGCAAGCCATCCGCCTGAAAAATGGCGGCCATACCGCTCGCAAAAAACAAAAAACCTGCCGGCACTCGGCAGGTGGACGTTGGAAGAGGGATTCCAATCCCACCATAAAACGATTGATATTTCAAGGATGAATGGACATGCTCGTTCATCACGTGCAAAATTTGTGCAAAATAATCTCCAGTGTGTCAATCCATGCAAAAAAGCGGGACGATCCGCCTTCTTTTCGTTGCTCAATTCTGCCTTTTTCACAAAATATCCGAAGGAAGTCTCCCGCCTCAAGGAGCGTGAAGGGCAAAAATGTACGCAAAAAGTATGCTAAAAGTGAACAAAAGGCCAACATAAATGGCCTTTCACGAAAGAAAAGTATGAATCAGATCCAAGCAATCCGAAACAACTTCATTGGGCGCCCGTCCTACTATTTGAAGCTGTCGGGCGCGCCAATCTAAACTTTTGACCTGATCGGTTAAAATCACGCCTTCAACGGCCAAGCCTGATGGTAATTCCACTTCAAATGGATATCCTTTTTGTTGCCGGGTGATCGGGCAAAGCACCGCAAACCCTGTCAATTGATTGAACCGCTTTGGTGATAGAACGATGCCGGGCCTTTTTCCTGCCTGCTCATGCCCTGCTTGTGGATTGAAATTGACGTAAACAAGATCCCCACGATCCGGCGCTTGCATCAGAACAATTCATTCCCTTCTGTTCCAAAATCAATTTCAGCATGGCGATTTTCCGGCGTGATTTTAGCCAAAAGTTCCTCCAATGTCGGCTTCTTCTTTTTCGGGATCAACTTGATCGCTTGGTTCTCAACGATCATCTCCACTTCTGATCCTTGATGAAGCGCTAAACGTTCAGCAATCACGCTTGGGATACGAACCGCAAGGCTGTTTCCCCATTTTTGAACGGTTATTGTCATGATTGACACTCCTTTCTGTTTGTTTAATTCCATTATACCTCTCTCCTTTCATTTCGTATATACATAGTATATACATAAATTCAAAAAAAGATGCCATCGAGACGGTGTTTTCGATTCGAAACGAACGATTACGATTGATGATAAGACGCTGAACATGTTAAAGGATTTGAAGAAAAGTCAAAAGGATTCCCAAAAAATGAAAAACGACTGCCAACGCAGTCGTATCAAGGGTTTCATGATTTACCATTTGACAAGATCGGATATTAGAAATGGAGGAAGAGGGATTCGAACCCCCGCGGGCTGTGACACCCCTAGCGGTTTTCGAAACCGCCCCCTTCAGCCAGACTTGGGTATTCCTCCGTATGAAAATGGAGCCTATCGGATTCGAACCGATGACCTCCTGCGTGCGGGGCAGGCGCTCTCCCAGCTGAGCTAAGGCCCCAAATTAATGATCGGGAAGACAGGATTTGAACCTGCGACCTCACGGACCCGAACCGTGTGCTCTACCAAGCTGAGCTACTTCCCGACATAGGCTGGTTTACCTTGCGACAATTCATATTCTATATGAACCTCAAAGGAAAGTCAATAGTTTTTTTATCTTTTTTCGCCATAACGGATGAAAATTGATCTTTTTTCTGAAACGACCTGCATAGCTGCCGCTCCTTTTTTCCTATACTAAAAACACAGCAACCGTGTAAAGGAAAGGGGTGCTTTGTGAAACTCATTCCGCCGGCGCGGCGCAAACGGGCGCATTTGTCGCAATTGACAACCACCCATTTCCATTTGCGTCATCCGCTTGTCGTCGCCTTTTTTTCCTTTTCGTTTCCGGGTTTCGGCAATTTGATGCAGCAACGCTACGCCACGGCCTTTATGTTAATTCTCTGGGAGCTGTTTATCAACACAAAAGCCCATATCAATACAGGTATATTATACTCGCTGCTTGGCGATTTTGAAAAGGCAAAAGCCGTTCTTGACGAACGATGGCTCATGTTTTATGTGGCCATCTACATGTACAGCATTTGGGACAGCTACCGCGGCTCCGTCGACATGAACAAGCTGTATTTGCTCGCCGACCGCGAAGATGCGCCGATCTCTTCCATCCGAATGGGAATATGGGATATTAATTATTTGGACAAGCGCGAGCCTTGGCTGGCGCTGGTCTGGTCGGTGCTCGCCCCGGGCCTTGGCCATTTGTATGTCCATAAAGTGATCACCGGCCTGTTTATCTTCACCTTTACCATTTTGGTATCGTATTTCGCCCACTTGCCCGAAGCGATTACGTACACGCTGACCGGCCGATTCGATTGTGCAACGAAGATCATCGATATGCAGTGGGCGCTTTATCTGCCATCGATTTATTCGTTCATCTTTTACGATGCTTACGTATCAGCGGTCGAATACAACAAGTTGTTTGAAAAAGAACTAGCCCACTATTTGCGGCGCCGCTTTCAGCCGAAACGGTTCGCATGGCCGATTTGATGGGAGGCGTTTCATGATTGTCATTGCCACTTTCGAGAGCCGCCTATTCGTTGAACTGGCAATTTCAGCGCTTCAAGAAAAAGGGATTGCTGAACATCAGATTTTTGCAGTCCCGCTCAACCGCTCTGCCGAACCGCCGCGCCTGCTTGATACGCTCCATCACGCCAACGGGTTCAGCTTCCTTGACTTGGCGACGATTTTAGGAACGTGCTTGATGCTGCTAGGGGCGATTTACGGCTATGTGTTGGCATGGGGTCCGATCATTTGGGGGATTATCGGGGCGGTTTCAGGCATCGGAATCGGCATTTTGCTCAAATGGTGGGTAAACCGAAAATCTACGCACCGTCAAAGCCGCACAGGCGCTGATATCGTGCTTCTCATCCGTTGCGATGAACAGCAATGGCCGGCCGTGGAGCAGTTGCTGCGGGGCCATCACGCGCTTGGACTCGCCGGCGTTCACGACAAGCAGCCGAATAGATAGGCATTTCATCCCCTTTCACTGAAAAACCCGAGGGAACACCCCTCGGGTTTTCGCCGCTCTGCCGTTTTCAATAGACATCTCGCCGCATAAAGACAAAAAAAGCGACAAGAAGCCCTGCAAGCCCCCAGACAGCCAGCACGGCCATCGAAAAGCCAAGCGTCATCCCCTCAATCGGCGGAGCCGCTCCTTTGATGTAATCCGTCAGCCGCAAATTGACCATAAACAAATATTTTGCCGAATGCCATGATGACACCATGTTCGACAAAATGGCACCGGAAATTAACGCTGCCAGCATAATGCCCATTACGGCCGCTGTGCTCCGCAAAAGCACGGAAAACATAAACGTCAGTGTGCCGACGACAACGCTCACAAACGCGGCCAGCCCGAGCTCGATCAAAATGTATTTCCATTGCGGAATCATGTGGACATTCGCTGTATTGAGATCCTCTCCTTGCTGGACAAATCCGGTCAACAGCGGCAGACGGAAGCCGCCATATCCAAACACGAGTCCGGAGATGGCATACGACAGCACCGCCGCCATCAGCATAATGAGCGACACCGACAGGAGCAACGCGATATATTTGCTCAACAAAATTTTCCACCGCTTCACCGGCCGAACGAGAAGCAGCTTGATCGTTCCAGCGCTTGCCTCGGACGACACTAAATCAGCCGCCACCACCATCACTAAAAGCGGCAAAAACAAGTCGATGGCGTTTTCGATAAACGTCCGCATAAACGTCGGCGCCCCTGGAGCGGACGGGTTGATGTCGTGCTCTAAGTAGTACTGCTGCTGCTTGAGGCGGATTTGCAAGTATTTCCGCCATTCCTCAGACATGCTCGGCGACTGCAAGCGGTTTTGCAAGTCGACGATTTGCTGCTGCAGCTGCGTCCGCCAGTCGGTCGTGCCAAGCCGTTTTCTCAGCTCTTCCGTCTCGCGGTATTGGGCGTATGTAAACAAGGCGACGAGCACCGCAATGATGGCGGCGATCACCCATAGCCGCTTTTTGCGGACGATTTTCAACATTTCATTATACACGAGCTTACTCAATCGTTTCGCCCCCTGTCAGCTCGATAAACAAGTCTTCGAGCGTCGGCAGCCGCGGTTCAATTTTCGAAACCGAGACGCCGGCTTGGACAAGCTTGGCGTTCCAAGCGGCTAGTCTCGACGGCTCATATGGCGTGACGATCGTCTCTTCATCGGCGCGCAACACCTCGGTTTCCGCCGCTAACAGCGCCCGCGCCCGATCCGTTGGAGCGGCTTTCCAGACGACACGCGCCTGTTGGTTTAACAGCCGCTCAACCGTGTCCACGGCCAAGAGCCGTCCTTTCGCCATAATGGCGACGCGGTCGCACATTAATTGAATTTCACTTAACAAATGCGATGAAACAAGGACGCTCAACCCTTCCGTTTCCGCCAAAAAGCGGATGAAGGCGCGCATTTCGCGAATGCCGGCCGGGTCAAGGCCGTTGGTCGGCTCGTCCAAAATGAGCACCTTCGGCTTTCCAAGCAGCGCCTGAGCGATGCCGAGCCGCTGCCGCATGCCGAGCGAATACGTACCCACTCGGTCATGGATGCGCTGTTCAAGGCCGACGAGCTTCGCCACTTCCATGATCCGATCTGCACCAATTCCCGGCATCATGCGGGCGAAATGTTCAAGGTTTTCCCAGCCTGTTAAATACGGATACATTTCTGGGTTTTCGACGATGCAGCCGATCTGGCGGATCGCGTCGGTAAACTGGCGGTGAAGATCATACCCGCAAATCGCTACCGTCCCCGACGTCGGCCGAATGAGCCCGACGAGCATGCGGATCGTCGTCGTTTTTCCCGCGCCGTTCGGCCCTAAAAAACCGAATACTTCCCCCTCATGCAACTCAAACGAAATGCCTTTAATAATTTCCTTGCCGCGAATCGTTTTCCGCAGCTCTTTGACCGCTAACGTCACCTGTTTGGTCATTGCTCACCCTCCTCCGTCAACGTGATGAGCGAGGCGACGCGCTCTCCAATCCGCTTGTAGCCTGCCGCGTTTGGATGAAAATGATCGCTGTACAAATAGTCGTTGACATGGAGGGCAAACAAATCAAACGTCGGCACCGCGACGATGTTCGGATAGCGGGCCGCCACTTCCGCTGATGCAAAATTCCAATCGCGCACAACCGCCGACGTCCGTTTGGCATCGTCTAAATCGCCAAACGGGTTGTACAAACCGATCGCAAAAATGACCGCTTCGCTGTTGAAGCGGCGCAGCGCGGCGAAAATACGGTCTAGGTTGGCTACATATCGCCGTTTCGCCTCATTCAGCTGCTTTCGATCCAGTTTCAACGCTTCCCCGCCTTGAAACAAGTCGTTGCCGCCGATAGTCATCACAATCAAATCCGCCATGGCGACTTGCCGCTGAATCTCAGGCTGGCCAAGCTGGCGAAGCAGTCCGTCAGAGCGAAGGCCGCGGATGGCCAAGTTCGTCACACGGATCGGTTTGTCCGTTTGCCGGCGAAGCTCATCGACCATATAGCCGACATACCCTTTTCCGCTTTCATCGCCCGTTCCTCTCGTCAACGAATCGCCAAGAGCAACAATATCCATTTTCTCGTCATGTTGCCTTGTTTCAGCCGTCGGCGGCCGTTGTTCTTTCGTCGGCGGCTTGGCGGCCGAAAAAAACTGGTCTTGCACCGCCAATGCCAGGCCGCCAAGCCAAAGCACTCCGGACAGGGCGGCAACGGCTATGAGAAGCGCAACTGTGCTCCGTCGCATGCAACCACCTCATTTCTTCATCGTTGTCATCTCTCGCGATCCGTCTTGGCATTGTTCGCCATCATTGGTTTGATCCGACAACCGCCGTTTTATTCGCCAATGTTTCGGATTCCAATACGCTTTCAGCTTCATCGCTGCTTCTTTTCCAGCTAACAGCACCCCAAGCCAAAACATGACTTCCGCCGCCACAATGACCGCGGCGACAATCGTTGCCTTGACAGCGGCTGAAAACGGCAGAAACGGCGCGATGGGCACCGCCACCCAAACAACGAACGAGGCGATGATGAGGCCAATACCAATGCGATACAGAACCGGTTTCTCTTGCTTCACGTCCCCACCTCCTTATGGCGTCGTGGTTGCGAACGAAGATTGGGATCCTGCACTCCCACTCTACCATATCCATCTCCCGTTCACGAAACGGCGTGCCTGAAGCCGTGTGCTTCGCCGCCAACCAACGCCTGTCTTGTTCCCAAACCACAAAACGCACCGTTTGGAAGGAGAAAAACCGGCCTCATGGCACGAAACCAAGCAGACGAATTCATCATCATCGTTATACGTATTGACAAACAAAAAGGTGTCCCTTTTATGCTCAGGACACCGTTCATTCACTCCTATCACCGCCGCTTATGCCAGTAATCGATCAACCCCATCGCACACACCTGCAAATCCAGCTCGATTGCCGTGTACACCGGCGACGAAGACGTGACGCCATATTCGTTCAAAAAAGCCTCTACATCGCGCCGCAACCGTTGTGCAGCGATTTTCGCCTGCTCTGCGGGCGATGCTTCCGGATTTCGTTCGACCGCTTCCTTCCCGGCCGCGACAAACTTTGGAAGCCAAACGCGAAGCTGACGGAACGCTTCCTGCGGATCATCGAGCATGCCAAAATGACCAAAATAGATGCGCGACGGATTCAACTTCTCGAGCCGCTCAGCCGACCGCTCCATCGCTTCAGGGTCAAATTGGTTCGGAGATGTTGAAGGCAGGCAAAACGTAAGCCCCGCTTCTTGCAGCTGCGGATAAAAAACGCTGATCGTATCGCCGGTGAACACGCCGCGGCTGTACGAATCATAAATGGAAACATGATGGTTCGCATGCCCCGGCGTATCATAAAACACAAGCGTCCGCTCCGCACTCAACTCCAACGTTTCCCCGTCCTCTTTCACGATCAATCGCTCTTCTGGCACCGGAAGAATCGGATCAAAGAGCGACTCAAACTGCGCGCCGTACACCGCCTTCGCTCCAGCGATGAGGCGCGATGGATCAGCCAAATGCCGCTTCCCTTTCGGATGGACGACAACCATCGCATTCGGGCAATGCTGAAGAAGCAGCCCCACGCCGCCCGCATGATCCAAATGAATATGGGTAACGATAATATAGCGGATCTCGCCCGGGTCAATATGAAGCGCTTTCAACCCAGCAAGCAAATGCGGCACCGACGGGCTTGGCCCTGTTTCCACGATCGCCAAGTTCTCTTCGTGAAGCACGTATGTACCGGTGCGCTGCGGCATGCGCAAATCATACAAATCGATGAGTGAAATGCGGCGGCCGAGATCAAGCGGCTGTGCCATGTTCCCTCTCCCCCTTTGGTTGATGATGCAGAATATTTTAACATAGAAACCGGCTTCCCGCTACAGGGGCTGATAAAAAAGAAGCCCCTGCCCAGAGGGCAAGAGCCGCCTTCTCGTTTCAATTGTCGTCAACGGGGCAACAACTGCTCCGCGCGCTATTTTTGAGGGCAGGCGCTGTCGACCGTTGCCCTCCGCAGCACGAACAAGCTCCCTGATGCTCAACCCGATCGCATCCAACGCTGCCGCCAACAGAAAGACACCGCCGTTTGCCAAGCGCGCCCAATGCTTACGACGCCAACTCCCTGCTAGTCGCCTTTCCTTTCCGTCCATTTCTGATCGCCAGCCATACCGCCGCCGCCCAGCCGATGACGATGAGGCCATAAACGGTCGGATACACCGGCGCAGGCGCCTCCCAAGCGTGCAGGAGCGTGCGGACGTTCGTCAAAATAATCAACCCGCCGACCAACACTCCAAGCAAATGGGACGGCAGTTTGCGCACAAGCCAAGCCGCGATCGGCGCAGCAACGACCCCACCCGCCATGAGCGTCAGCACCCAGTACCAGTTCACTTGCTCCCAACCAAGCGAAATGACGAATCCTAGCGTCGCCGACAGCGCGACGGCAAATTCGGATGTATCGACGGTGCCGACCACCTTGCGCGCTTCCATGCTTTTATTGGCCAACAGCACCGGCGTCGCAATCGGCCCCCATCCTCCACCGCCGGTCGCATCAAGGAAGCCAGCCACCAATCCGAGAGGGACGAGCTGCTTATTGGACCACTGTTTTCCGGGCGTCGACGGCGCGCGGCCGTTCAACACTAAAAATCGATAAATAATGTAAAAGCCAAGCGCCAACAAAAACAAGGATACATATGGTTTAATCAAATCTCCCGGCAAGTTGCTTAAAAAGCATGCTCCGACAAACGCGCCGACCGACCCGGGAATGATGAGCCTAAAGGCCATGCGGCGGTCGACGTTGCCGAACTTCCAATGGGAAGCGCCAGATGCCGCCGTCGTCACCACTTCCGCCAAATGAACGGACGCCGAGGCGACGGCCGGAGCGATGCCGAACGTCAACAGCAGCGTCGACGACGTGACGCCATACGCCATCCCAAGCGAGCCGTCAATCAGCTGGGCGATAAATCCTACAAACACAAAAACGATCAGTTTTTTCATTGGTTTCCCTCCGTTTGCAATGGTTGAGCGCGTTACTTATAATTTAAATCTCATTATTCATAGATGTCAACTATGAATTTTAAAAAAATAAAAAATGCTATCATTTATTTTAGTCCCCGCTCGCAAGATGACGTTGCGAACACCAACGGCTTGGCGGCCGACGGACGGAAGGCGCCGCACGGCCGTCCATCAAGACAAACAGCTGCCTGCAGAAAAAAGGCGCCCCGAATATGGCGACGGGACACCTTTTGGATGCTGGCTTTCGATCAGAACTTCCCTTGATACCGCTCGACTTCCCAAGCGTGGACCGCCGTGCGGTAGCTGTTCCATTCGTCTTTTTTCATCGCGACGTATTCGTTGAACACATGCTCACCAAGCGTCGCGCGGCCGATGTCTCCGCTTTCTAGCGCTGCGATGGCCTCGCCCAAGTTTTCCGGCAAGTTGTCAATGCCAAGCTCCGCACGGCGTTCTTCCGACATATGGAAGATGTCTTCATCAATCGGCGCCGGAGCGGTTAACCCTTTTTCGACACCGTCAAGGCCAGCGGCAGCGATGATGGCATACGCCAAATACGGATTGGCCGACGGATCCGGGCAACGGAGCTCAACGCGCGTCGCAACACCGCGTTTGGCCGGAATGCGGATGAGCGCCGAACGGTTCGAAGCGGACCAAGCGATGTAGCAAGGCGCTTCATACCCTGGCACAAGCCGTTTGTACGAGTTGACAAGCGGATTCGTAACCGCCGCAAAGTGCTTCACATTTTTCAGCAAGCCCGCGATGAATTGGTACGCTGTTTCTGACAACTGGTTCGCATCGTTCGGATCAAAGAACGCATTTTCCCCATCTTTGAAGAGGGAAATGTTGACATGCATCCCTGAACCGTTGATGCCAAACACCGGTTTTGGCATAAACGTCGCATGAAGACCGAACTTGCTGGCGATCGTTTTGACAACCCATTTGTACGTCGTCGCATTGTCAGCCGCACCGAGCGCATCGGCATATTTGAAGTTGATCTCATGCTGGCCTTCCGCCACTTCATGGTGCGACGCTTCAATCGTAAAGCCCATCGCTTTTAAGGCGCGGTAAATTTCAAGGCGAACGCGTTCGCCCAAGTCTTTCGGAGACGGTTCGAAATAACCGCCGCCATCATGGAGCTCAAGCGTCGGATTGCCGTTTTCATCGGCTTTGAACAGGAAAAACTCCAGCTCCGGACCGACCGAGATCGTATATCCTTTTTCCGCCGCCCGCTCCACCGTTTTTTTCAACACGTTGCGCGGGTCGCCTTCAAACAGCGTGCCGTCCGGATTGGTCACCGAGCAGAGAAAGCGCGCTTCCGCATAGCCTTCCTCGACCGTCCACGGCAAAACAGCAAACGTATTCAAATCCGGCAGAAGATACAAGTCGGAACGGTTGATCGGCGAGAAGCCTTTGATCGACGAACCATCAAACATGATTTTCCCTTCGACAACATCATCAAGCTGTTCAGCCGTCACGGTCACGTGCTTTAAGATCCCTTCAATGTCGACAAACTGCAAATGAAGAAGCTCAACGTTTTTTTCTTTGATCTTCTCTTTGATTTGTTCCAACAACTCCGTTTGTGTAGAGGAAACGAACGGTTTTGACATGTTACATTACCTCACATTCGTGCGTTTATTTTTCTAACATGCTTTTATTATAGAAAAAGAGAAGCCGTTTGGCAACACTTTTTTATCAATTTTTCTGTATTTTTATAATGATTTTTTGTAAACGGTTTCAAATGAGACGAATATTTATACAAAAAAAAACCAGCCGAGGAGATAATCGTCTCCTCGGCCGACTTTTTCTATCCACTATTGATGTTACGTTTTCTCCTCACGCCGACGCCACGAGCCGGACGAAATGATCGGCAGGCCGGCGGCTTTTTCCGGCAAGTAAACGTAGACGTACCCTTCGATCGGCTGATGGGCGTCGCGGACCCATATCCGCTCATATTCGTTATCGTCCCGTCCTTCGGCGTAGTCTTCAAGCTCATCCATCGCTTTGAGCCCTTCCTCCGTCACCGTCAACCATTCCCCTTCCACTTCCCCTTCTTCTCCGAGCACAAGCGCAGGGTACGGGCCGACGCTGTACAAACGGCCGTTCACCTTCCCTGGGCATACGGCGCGAACATAAGGAGCTGCAACACAATGGTTGTCCTCGCCGGTCAGCAACGTTCCATACACAAACACTCGATATCGTCTTTCCGCCATCTCACTTTTCTCCTTTTGTTTACATAACATAGATTATGAAAACTCAAGGAAAGGAAACAAAAACAATGGAAGCCCTTCCTCTCATCCATCCTTGCCGCTCCGAGGCGGCGCCAGTGTGAATTTGTTCAGTAGATCGCGGCCACAAAAACGCCGTGCCGGCTGCACTCGCAAGCCAACGGCACGGCGATGGCGATTCCGCAACGAACGAATGATGCTTTCTCCATCATACCCGCTTCACAATGAAAAGTCAAGCAAATTGTTACAGTGCTTGTTTCCATTTAATGCTGCAGCCGATGCTCGGCTTTTGCTTTTCTGGGACCGGCCGGCCCTCCAACAAAGCATCCAGCGCGGTGCGGATCGACTCCCCGGTGACCGGGATGCCGTTGTTCGGACGCGAGTCATCAAGCTGGCCGCGGTAAACACATTTCAGCTCACGGTCGAAAATATAAAAATCCGGGGTGCAGGCGGCGTCGTATGCTTTCGCCACCTCTTGCGTCTCATCGTACAAATACGGAAACGGATAGCCGAGTTCTTCCGCCACCTTTTTCATGTTTTCGGGTGAATCTTCTGGATACTGTTCCGCATCGTTGGAGTTGATGGCGACAAACGACACCCCTTTGGGCATATAATCGTTCGCGAGGCGAACAAGCTCGTGCTGTACATGCTTGACAAACGGGCAGTGATTGCAAATGAACATAATGACAGTCGCTACGTCCGATTTCACATCCTCAAGACGAACGACGTTGCCATCGATGACATTCGTGAGGGCAAACGGGGGCGCTTGTTTGCCAAGCGGAAACATATTCGATTCGACAGCTGGCATACGTAACACCCTTTCTTCCACTTTTTTTCTTTTTATTATACCAAAAGAGAGCGGAACGCCACAAATAAACCGCCCAAACCGAACCGCACAGCTCGGCATATGATGCCACATAGACGAACGGAAAGGAGGCTTTTGCGCGGTGATTTATATGAATAAACACATGACCCCGCGCGTGTACGGGCCAGCTGCCGCACCGCCCGCATCCCACCCGATGTTTTATTATCGCCGCACCGCCGCGCAACAAATGCTCGAACAGCAAAAACAACAGTTCGATCAGTTGGCGGAACGACTCGCCCAGCTTGAGGACGCCATCGAAGAAGGGAAAAAGCACCAAGCGGAACAACGCGAACAAATGGCAGACATGTTCGCCCGCCTCGAACAGTCGCTTGCGGCCGGCTGGGCGCGGCAAAGCGGACGGCTTGCCGAGGCGCTGTCCGAGCTCGGACAAACGGTGACCGCTGGACAAGTAGCACAAACCCATTATTACGAAGAAATGGCCGCCATGGTTGCCTCGCTTCAGCAAGCGGCCGAAACCGGGCAAAAGCAACAGGAAGCGCAAAGCGGGCAGTGGGCGGAAGCGCTCGCCCGCATCGAGCGGCTGCTTATGGGAGCACAGGCGGGGCAAGCCGCCTTGGCCGGAACGCTCGAACGCCTCGAGCAGTCGGTCATCGCCCAGCAGGAGCGGGAGGAAAGGCGACAATTGCGGTGGGAAGAGCAGCTGGCCAAAGAAGAAGCGGCGCAGCAGGCCGTCATCGAAGCACTCACCGTGCAAAGCGACACGATGCGCCGGCTCGAGCAGCGGACGGCTGAACGTGAACAGCTCGCCGAAGGAATGGCCGCCCGCCTCGAAGGGCAAGAAAAGCTGCATCAAAAAGTTTTGGAACAACTGGAACTGCAACATGTCTTCCATCAGACGGTCATCGAGCGGCTTGAAGCGCAAGAGGCGGCGCAATACAAAGTGACCCGCCAGCTCGACAGCTTAAAAGAAGCGCTGTATGAACGATGCTCCTTTATCGTTGACAGCGTCAAACAACTGTTTTCCTCGTTCTTTCCCGGGCGGGGGCGCAGCCAAAAAATCGACCGCCAAGCCGCTGAACCAAAAGACTTGATCCATTTGTAGAAGACTTCCATTGTCTTTCGGCGTCTGCCGCCATCCGCCGGTTGAAACGGCGGACATTTTTTGTTGCCAGCGGTTAGAGGCCGAAGCAAATCAATGGACAACAAGAAACGAAACATCCCATAATAAGAACTAACCATTTTGACCATCTCGCGCCGAGAAGACCCCCACTTCTACGCGTTAGCGTAGGTGGGAGAGCGTTCAACCGCAAGGAAAAGAAATCCTTGATCCATCAACATTTCGAGAGAGAGGGAGAAATCATCATGCCGCTGAAACTCAGCGTTCTTGACCAATCGCCAATCGCCGAAGGCATGACCGCGGAGGAAGCCCTTCAAAACACAGTCCGGCTCGCCCAGTTTGTCGAAGAGCTCGGCTACAAGCGTTTTTGGGTGTCGGAACACCACGATACGAACAGCCTAGCCGGCTCGTCTCCAGAAGTGCTGCTTGGACACATCGGGGCGAAAACGTCGCGCATTCGCATCGGTTCAGGCGGAGTGATGCTGCCGCACTACAGCGCCTATAAAGTGGCGGAAAATTTCCGCGTGTTGGCGGGTCTAGCCCCCGGCCGCGTCGACCTCGGCGTCGGGCGGGCGCCCGGGGGATGCCGCGAGCGACGATCGCGCTGCAAGGCGACAGACGACGGTCCGTCGACCGCTATCCGGAGCAAATTGACGACTTGCTCGGCTATTTGTATGACGCCTTGCCGCCGGTTCACCCGCTGTATGGCGTCAAGGCGACGCCGATCGTGCAGTCCCCGCCGGAACTATGGCTGCTCGGCTCCAGTTCGGAAACGGCGAAGCTGGCAGCCGACAAAGGGCTACCGTACGTGTTCGCCCAGTTTATCAACGGGGAAGGCGGCGAACATTATATGCGGCTGTACCGCGACCGGTTTGTTCCATCGCCGTATTTGGCCGAGCCGCGCGGAATGGTCGCAGTGTTTGCGATTTGCGCCGAAACGGATGAAAAAGCGGACTGGATCGCCGGCAGCCTTGATCTGTCGCTTCTTATGATCGAGCAAGGGATGGCGGTCAGCGGCACGCCAAGCCCGGAAAAAGCGGCTGCGTATCCATACAGCCCGTATGAGCGCAAACGGGTGGAAGACAACCGGCGGCGGATGATCGTCGGCAGCCCGGCGCGCGTCAAAGACGAGCTGTACCGGCTGAGTGAAGCGTATGAAACAGAGGAAATCATGCTCGTGACGATTACATACGACTTTGAGGATAAACTCGCAAGCTTCCGGCTCATCGCCGAGGCGGTATGGGGGTGAACCAATGCAAATTGTTTCGATTAATGTCGGAAAGCCGAAAACAATAGAGGTAAATGGCGAGCGGCTAGTGACCGGCATTGACAAAACGCCGGTCGCCGGGCCGGTCGCTGTCGGCAAGCTCAACTTGGTTGGAGATGGACAAGCTGACCTCGTCCATCACGGAGGAGAAGATAAAGCGATTTGCGCCTATCCGTCCGAGCATTTCGTCTATTGGGAAGAGCGATACGGCCGCCCATTTACGGCGGGGGCGTTTGGCGAAAACTGGACGCTTCTCGGTTTGACGGAAGAAGATGTATGTCTTGGCGACATGTATGCCGCCGGCACAGCGCTCGTGCAAGTGTCGCAGCCGCGCCAGCCATGCTCCAAATTGGCGTTCAAACATCAGCTGCCCAATTTGCCGAAAGCCGTCTGCCAGACAGGAAAAAGCGGGTTTTATTTCCGCGTCTTGCAAGAAGGCGTCGTCGAGCCGGGCGCGCCGCTCGTTCTCGTCGAACGGGGCGCAGGGGCGCTGTCCATCGCGTATATCAATTACATTTACTATCATGAGCGCGACAACACCACCGCCATGAAGCAAATCGCCAGCCATCCGGCCTTATCCGCAAGCTGGCGCGAAGCGTTTCAAAAGCGCCTCACCGCTCGGCCCCGGCCGTAAAGCACAAAGCGGCGGAAATGACTAACAAAATATCTTTATATTTTTGTTTAATTGTTTTTTTCATCCACTCTTCCTTTCCTGAGCACTTGAGTTCGTATGGAGGAGATCACGCATTCATCTGAAATCCTCCGCAAACGTGAACACCATACAGTTATACCTGCTGCACACTGCGCAACCAATAGCGCTGATACAATTGGAAGTAAAATCCTTTTGCTTCCAACAGCTCTTCATGCGTTCCTTGTTCGATCACGTTGCCTTCGTTGAGCACAACGATGCGGTCGGCATGTTGAATCGTGTTCAACCGATGGGCGATGACAAAACATGTCCGCCCGTTCATGAGCCGGGCGAGCGCTTCTTGAATGCGCACTTCGGTCACCGTATCGATGTTGCTCGTCGCTTCGTCCAAAATCAAAATGGCCGGGTCGGCGATCATCGCCCGAGCGATGGCCAACAGCTGCCGCTGCCCTTGGCTGATTCCGCCGCCTCCGGGGGACAGCACGGTGTCATAGCCGTTCGGCAGCTTCATAATAAACGAGTGGGCGTTCGCCTGGCGCGCCGCCTCCTCGACTTCTTCATCGGTCGCCTCAAGCCGGCCGTAACGAATGTTGTCGCGGATCGTTCCGGCGAACAAAAACGTATCCTGAAGCACAAATGCCATATGCCGGCGCAAACTCGCTCGCTTGATCGTCCGGCTGTCGCGCCCGTCGATCAAAATCACGCCTTCATCCGGATCGTAAAAGCGGGTCAACAGCTGCAATACGGTCGTTTTGCCGGCTCCAGTCGGACCGACAAGCGCGACCGTCTCCCCCGGGGCGATGGAAAAGGTGACGCCGTCGAGCGCCGGGCGCTGTTTGTCGTAAGAAAAGACGACTTGACGAAACTCAATGCGTCCATCAAGACGGTCCAAAGCCACCGCTTCCCGCTCGTCTTTCTCTTCTTTCGGCAAATCCAAAATTTCCAACACCCGTTCAGCGCCAGCCAACGCCGACAGCAACGTGTTCCATTGGTTGGCCAAATCGTTGAGCGGGCGGGTAAACTGGCGGGCGTATTCGACAAAC
Source organism: Geobacillus sp. JS12 (assembly GCF_001592395.1). Lineage (NCBI taxonomy): Bacteria > Bacillati > Bacillota > Bacilli > Caryophanales > Anoxybacillaceae > Geobacillus > Geobacillus sp. JS12. Next base: position 1,116,016 of record NZ_CP014749.1, on the reverse strand, counting down.
ACGACGATCGTCCCGACCGATATCGCTCCTTTGGCCGCCAGCCATCCGCCGACGCCAGCGATGAGAGCGAAGCTTACGTTGTTTAAAAAGTTCATCAGCTTCGGGATGAAGCCGGAATACGTTTGCGCCCAAAACCCGGCTTGTTTCAGCTCGGCGTTTTTGCGCGCCAATTCAGACTCCATCCACTCTTCTTGGGAAAACAGCTTCACGACTTTCTGTCCGGAAATGACCTCTTCGATAAAGCCGTTCATCTCACCGAGCGCCCGTTGCTGCTCACGGAAACGCACCCGCGTCCGGTTTGTAATCCAGCGCATGCCCACATACATCAGCGGCACGACAACAAGCGTTACGATCGTCAACACAACGCTTTGTGAAAGCATAACCACCATAGCGCCCATCAACGTCAACGTGCTCGAGACGACCTGGACAACGGTGCTGTTAAATGTCTGGCTCATATTGTCGATGTCGTTTGTAATCCGGCTCATCAGCTCCCCTTGCTGGCGGCGGTCAAAAAACGAAATCGGCAGCTCATGAAAATGGCGAAACAACCGCTCGCGAATCCCGCGCACCGTCCGCTGGCCGACATCGATCATCCAGTAGTTTTGCCAAAACGTCGCCGCGCCAAGGGCCATATAAATGGCAAGAAGCAAAACGAGCGTCGCCATAAACCCGTCCGTCTTCCGCTCCACAATGTACCCATCGACCGCCCGGCCGACGACATACGGCCCAGCAAGCGCCAGCGCCGAGCTGGCCATCACCATGGCCATGGCTGCAAACAGCTTTCGCTTTTGCGGAGCGATAAATGCCCAAAGCCGCCGCAAAGTGCCGACGCTGTTTTTCGCCCGTTGCGCACTTGCGCCAACACGCGCTCCGTGCGGGCTATGCCGTAGTGACATCCACCGATCCCTTCTTTCCTTCCTGCGTGGCGACGATGCGTCGATACAGTTCGCTTGTCGCCAGCAGTTGTTCATGGCTTCCTTGCGCGATCAGGCGGCCGTCTTCCAAAAGCAAAATGGTATCCGCCGCCATCGCTGTGCTCACCTTTTGCGTCACCATCACCGTCGTGCACGCATACCGCCGCAACGCTGCGAGCAGCTTTGCTTCCGTCTCTGCATCGAGCGCGCTTGTGCTGTCATCCAAAAGCAAAATGCGCGGTTGCCCAACCAAAGCGCGGGCGATCGACAGCCGCTGCTTTTGCCCGCCTGATAAATTGACGCCCTTTTGACCGATCCGTGCGTCGTATCCATCCGGAAACCGAGTGATGGTTTCATGAATTTGCGCATCGCGAGCCGCCTGCACAAGTTCTTCCATCGACGCAGTGATGTTGGCAAAGCGGAGATTGTCCGCGACCGTTCCTGAAAACAGCAGCACTTCCTGCGGGACAAAGCGCACCGCCGTCCGCAGCTGTTCGGCGGAAAACTCGCGCACGTCGATGCCGTCGATCAACACTCGCCCGGCTCTTGGTTCATACAGCCGGGGATGAGCTGAAGAAGCGTCGATTTGCCGGAGCCGGTCGCCCCTAAAATCGCCGCCGTTTCTTGGGCGCGGATGACAAACGATACGTCAGAAAGTGCGTCAAGTTCGCTGTCTGGATAGCGGAACGAAACGTGCTCAAAGCGAATTTCCCCGCCCTGGACGATCGGTCCATCGGCTCTGTGCTCCCCGCTTCGCTCTTCCGGCACCTCAAACAGTTCAGCGAGGCGGGCGGCCGAGGCGCGCGCCCGTGAAAACGCCATCGTAATAAATGTAAACATCGACAACGCCGCCGTCGCCCGCGTCGCGTAGTTGACGATGGCGACGACTTGCCCAGCGCTCGCCGTCCCGGCCTCGATATGGTGGCGGCCAAAAAGGAGAACGGCGACGATGGCGGTGTTCATCACCATCAACAACACCGGCGTGATCGTCTCCACGAGGCGAAGCACGCTCATGGTCCGCTCCATGAGCGCATCGTTCGCCGCCGCAAATCGCTCTTCTTCGTATTCTTTTCTCATCCACGCTTTGATGAGGCGCATGCCGGCCAAATTTTCGCGCATCACGCCGTTGACGCGGTCAAGCGCTCGTTGGACGGCGGAAAAGGACGCCGCCGCCTTTTGTACAACCCACAATAAAAAAGCGGCGGACAGAGGAACGGCCACCGCCAAAACGAGCGCCAGGCGCGCATGAACGACAAACGCCATCGCGACGCCGAAAACGACGAGAAGCGGTGCACGCAAGGCGATGCGCAAACTCATAAACAACATGTTTTGCACTTGGGTCACATCGTTCGTCATCCGGGTGACGAGCGAGGCCGGCGACAACTGCTCGATGCGCGCAAGCGAAAACGATTGGATTTTGGCAAACAGCGCCGTCCGCAGCGCAAATCCGTACTCTTGACCGACGTAGGCAGCGGCAAATGAGTTGGCGATGCCTGAGGCAAACGCCAACAGCGACGCCCCGAGCATCACTGCTCCCCACGTGAAAATGGCCGCAACATCCTGTTTCATGACACCATCGTCGATGATTTTCCCCATCAACAGCGGCTGCCAAAGCTCGATGATGAGCTCGGTCAACATAAACAACCAAGCTAACGCCATCCACTTCCAGTATGGCCGCAAATAGATCAGCACCCGCCCCATGTCTGCGCCACTCTCCTCTCCATTCCAACCGCGGGGCCCAGCCGCCGTTCATCGTTGTGTATAATTTTATTCTAAACCCGAAATATTTATTTGACAATGAGAATGCATGGGCAGAAGCGGAGATGCTCCCGGCCCAAAGGAACAAAAACCCCCGAACAAATGTCTCATCGCTCGGGGCCATCGGCGGCAATAGGGGAACAACTGGTCTGTTCAGTCGTTTCGATCGAGACGCCTGACTGGCGGGGACTGAACAACACCGCTTCCAGACCCATGCATGGGTCTGGGAAGCAGGGGGTTATTCCGTCTTCCGTCATACCTTGGCGCGACGAAGGCAAGCCTGTGGCTTGCCTTCAGCAGTCGGAAAAATAGACGACACGCTTTTGGGCCAGCGAAATGTGAAATCTTCCCGTTGATTCGGCATGAGAGCCATGTCTACGACGAACGCTGACGCCATGCCGAATGAAGCGCCTCCTGGCTCATATGGTCGAAAGAGCTTGGCGGTGCAAGGGACAACAGCTGTTGTTCATCGCCAACGATCGGCAACAGCCGGTCGAGCTTGGCCATCAGCAAAATCTTTTCGATAGCGGCGTTATCCCGGACGACGATGGCCATGGCGCGGCTTTCGCTGACGATTTGCTTAAAAAAGCGGACAAGGAGCGCTAATCCAGTACTGTCCAAAAATCGAAGGCCGCTCACGTCGACAACGACAAGGCAGCGCTTGACAGCAGCCACCGCCGTCGCCAGCTTTTGTTCCGCCGCGAGCTGCGTATCATAGGCGAGCCGTCCAGTTAGCTTGATGCATTCGTATGCGCGTTCTACAACCATTTCCAATTCAAACGACAACCGATGCTGTTTCATTGTATCCCCCTATCGTGACCAGCCATGCCCTGCCCTCGGCCACCACCCGCATTCGTTCCGATCACATGGGTGCATCATGGCACCAAAGCCAGTTATGTTGCATTCCGACTCATTTTCATGACAAGCATCCGACGGCCGCCCTTCCGCTCAACCCACGTGACGTCATCCATAATTTCACGGATGAGCAAGAGCCCTCGTCCCGATTCGGCGAGCAATACATCAGAGAGCGTCATGTGATCGAGCTGCTCGATCACGTCCGCCGGAACGCCGCCGCCCTCATCCTCAACCGCCACGGCCACATCAGCGCTTGTGACGAAAAAGGAGAGCGAAATCGTCCCCGCCTCCATCCCCGCCCGTTGAACAGCTTTAACGGCATTGACGACCGCTTCATGCACCGCCAACACAAACAATTCCGCATCACGGACCGCAAACAACGAAGCAGCCTGCTCTGCAAGGAGATGGCAAACCAAAACCGCTTCCTCGTCCGCCCGGCAGCGCACGATCCATTCACACACCACAAAGCGTCCCGCCTATCCATGAACCGTGATGGACAATAAGCAAATGTCGTCGGAAGGGCTGACGAGCGGCGGACCTTGGCTGATTAAACGTTCAAGGAAGCGTTTATCCGGCAAATGGCGGCACATTTGCGTGCATGAGCGAATTTTTTCAATGCTTTGCAAAATCGACGGATCGATCTCCTCTAAAATGCCGTCTGTATACAAAAGGAGGCGGGCCCGCTTGTCGTAATGAATCACCCCTTTTTCAAACGGCAAGGAAAACGGGCTGCCGATCGCCAAACCGCCTTTGTCCAACTCATGGACGCTTCCATCGTCAAACACGAGCAGCCCAGCCGGATGGCCGGCGTTGGTATATTCAATTTTTCGCTCTTTCGTGTCAATCACTAAATAAATCATGGAAAACAGGTGGCGGATGTTGTTGGCCTCATCAGGAAACAACGTTTGCACATGCTTTTCCAGCTCGCTCGCCACCGAGACCGGGTCAATGACGCGCACGATCAACCCGCGCAAAAGCGAGCGGAGCAACATGCTCACCAAGGCCGACGAAATGCCGTGGCCCATCACGTCGATGACGATCACCCCGTAGCGGTACAGGTCGATTTGATAGCAAGCGTAAATATCGCCTGACAAATCATCGGATGGAATATAGACGGCATCCATCGTCACCGCCTCGTTTTGAATGAGCGGCGTCAGCAAATTGTGCTGAATTTTTTTGGCCAGCTCGACTTGGCGCCGCCGCTCAGCCTCTTTTTGCTTTTGCTTCGTCTCGTCTTCGACAAGGACGATATATCCGCCCGCCTGAAGCACGGGAATGACCGTATAGGCGACATTGGCGGACGTGCCGTCCCGGCGCTGCACCATCCCTTCGCCGCATCGCTGCTCTTTGGGAGGAAACGGAAGCCATGTTTGGCTGCCGCAACGAAAGAGCGACCATATCGGGCGGCCGACCGCCTCTTCTTTTCGGCGCCCAAACAGCCGCTCTGCACTAAGCCCCAATCTTGCACGGTTCCGTCCGCCGCCACCGGAACAACCGCAAACGGGGCGGAATCGTAAATGACACCGAGCAACTCAGACGGCGTCGGTCGATCAGCTGGAGGCATAGCGGTTTGTTCAACAAAATGCCAAACGAGCCATTCTCCCTCGCTGCCTGATAACCTATAGACGTTCATCCAGCTCGTATAGATTTTCCCGCTTTTCGCCATATGGCGCGCTTCTCCTTGCCAACATCCGTCCTTTTTTACCGCCTCGGCGATGCCGTCCAACAACGCGGCCGACCATTCGGCTGAAAACAGAACGCCGACCGGCCGCCCGACTAATTCGTTTTTGGCAAATCCGAGCCATCTTGGCGTCGGCTCGCTGACCGCAACAATCGAAAGTTGACGGTCGGTAATCACCATGCCGCTGCCCAACTGTTCCGCATCTAGCTGATCGATCGCCTGTACATTCGCCTTCACCATCGTTCAACCCTTTTTCGTTATAATCAAAATCAATCGCTTTCAGCTGACACCGGCTTCCCGAAACAAAAACGCGCGTCGGCGCCGGGTTGTTTCCACCCCGCCTTCGGGTTGCATGTTCAGCACCACTTTTCGCCCCATTGTTCCTCACAGGAACAGGTTATTGTTGTATTCGTGTTTTTTTGCGGTTTTTCCTGCTTGCTGCCGCATAAATCTTCTAGTCCGTTTTTCTTATTTTGTTGATGACCCAAACCGCCGGCGAATCGCCGCAATCACAAGCAAGAGCACCGGAATGATGATTTGCAGCGGGATGTGCAAGTAAAAGGTGACGATCTTCAATCCCTCGTAAATGTGCTCTGCATAGTTGCTGGCGATGGCGACAGACAAAAGCAGCACAAGCAGCCCGAGCGGATAAACAATCCGCTGGTATCTCGAGATGCCAAACAGGTGGGCCGCCCCGACGACCCCAGCATAAAAAAAGATGGAGATTTTAAAAAAACCGCCTATAATGAGCGCTATCATAAACAACACATCAAGTCGCTCAAAAAAGTGGGCGACTTGTATGCGGCGAATCGTATCAAGCAACGGGAACGACGAACGAGACGCAACATCCGGGCCGAGAACGGCCACATTGATCGCCGCAATGATCGCCAAGTTCACCCCAGTGAGCACCATGCCAGCGATGGCCACCCGGCTTACTTTCGCGGGGTTGTTCATATATGGAAACAACATCGTAAACACGATCATCTCACCAAACGGCACATACAACGTTTCCGTGGACACTGTTTTCCACACTCGGTTCCATCCTTCTTCCAATACCGGTTGCAGCTGAGACATATCGACGATCCCGGAAACAAGCACGAGCACAAACCCCGACAGCGCCAACACATAAAGCAGCGTCAAAAACAGCTCGCCGGTGCGCGCCAACACTTCCAACCCTTTATAGGCGCCGTACATGACAACCAACGCCATAATGGCGTTTAAGACAAACAACGGCGTTTCCGGGTAGGCAAACGTGAGCAACAGCTCGCCAAAATCGCGCAGCACACGGGCGGCGATATACAAAAAATATGTTGCATAGATAGTTCCTAAAAATTTTCCAAGAGGCGCCCCCAGAATGTCCTGCATATAAACGATCAGGGGCTTATCCGGATAAAAACGAAACAAGCAGCTATACACCGAAAATAAAAGCACCCCAAACACGAGCCCAAGCAAAATGGCGATCCATACATCTTGCCTAGCGCTCACACCGAGCGGAATCACGATGGCGCTGCCGTGTTCGAACAATACAATTAAAACGAACATTTGGCGTGCATTGATTTTTGTGCGTTCCAACTGAATTTCACCGCCTTTATCTTTTGCGCCCCCTCTTTCCCATAACAACGATTTATCCTCTCGGCGCATACGGTTTATTGCGCAATCCTGTGCGGCGAATATACATATCAGTGGTTACAATGACGTCAAGCTCAGGAAAATAACGATCATGCCATTTACTTCCAATTTTTTTCCACAGATATGGAGCAGCGCGATGAACAGCCTCGCCAAATCCGAAAACATCCGTTTTGTCGCGTTGGGCTGTTTGGATCGCTTCTTCCACTTCTTGTTTTAGATTTTTCTTGATTTCTTTCTCCAGCTGGAACAACATGCTGGCATTACTTAAATCAATGGGTACGCGAGTTTCAATCACGTCCCTTCAGCCTGAATATGAACGGAAATCACCGGCCGACCGTCTTTTACCTTCGCCTTGACATCCGTTTTTGCTCGCACAACCTGGTAATTGATTGCTTCTTTCTTTCCTTTCCATGAAACGGTCAGATTAGTTTGTCGAATACAATCAAGCAGCCAAAGCACACCTCTTGACGGCGGGCCGTCCACCCAATCAACGAGACGGTCATTTTTAAATAATGCGAGTCCTTCCAATTTAATGCGGGCATCCGGCACGGATGATTGAACATTTGTTTGCCGCTTTCCGCGCTTCACATTTCCTTCAATTGTAACCCCACTGATTACTAAATTTCGTCCTGAGACAGTCAAGCAATGAATCACTCCCCAAATATCAGCCTTCACATTTTCTCCCCAGTTCATCGCAGAAATCTCAAGCGTTTTAATAATTTGATTGGCAGTGATCTTGTCAATCGGCGTCAACACCGTCAACACATCTTTCGCCGAATATCCGCGTGCAATGACCAAGCGGGCTGTCGTCCGAAGCTGGTTGCCTCGTTCAACAGCATCGAGCACTCCTCTCAATCCTTCTCGCGCCACTTTTTCACCAATAACAATTAAATTGGTGTGGGAATAATAAGGAAGGCGCGACAGCTTTTCCGATGCTTTTCGGCTCGCTTCAATCAACGTATCGCCGGTTGAAGTATAAATCGACATCGGCACGCCCGCCGCCCCGCCGCCGCGCTGCGTTGCGCCGGCGACGTTGCCAGGATTGACAACCTGAAACGTCACCAAATATTTCCCTTCTTTTGTCTTATCCAAGCCGATCGCCACGATAAATGCCAAATCGGTCAATTCTTTTTTGCTCCAACACCCAGCCAGCATCCCGGTGCAGACGACAAGAAGAACAAAGATGGCGATCCCCCTCTTCATGCCCCATCCCCTTTCTCTTGGCGCGACGGCGCCGGCGGCTCCGGCTTTTGCTCGCCCGACTGTCGGACGATGTTTTTCTGGTTGATGAGGCGCGGCCGCTCGCGGAACATCCACGTTGGGGCGCGGAACAACGTATCGCCCATGTTCGATGGGGTAAACGGGGCGAGCGGCGACATGTATGGCACGCCGAATGAGCGCAAGCTGCACAAGTGAAGAATCATCACCAAAATCCCCATCATAATGCCATAAAAGCCAAACATCGCCGCTAAAAACATCAACCCAAAGCGGATGAGCCGCGCGGAGATGGCAATGGCAAACGATGGAGTCGCAAAACTGGCAATGGCGGTAATGGAAACGACGATGACCATCGCCGACGATACAAATCCTGCTTCGACCGCCGCCTGGCCGATGACCAAGGCGCCGACGATCGACACCGCCTGGCCGACGGCGCGCGGCAGGCGGACGCCGGCTTCGCGCAAAATTTCAAACGTCACTTCCATGACGAGCGCTTCGACGAATCCCGGAAACGGCACCGCCTCACGCTGGGCGGCTATAGCGATGACGAGCTGGGTCGGGATCATTTCCTGGTGAAACGTTGTCGCTGCGATATAAATGGCCGGAGCAATAAGAGAAATAAAGAAAATCAACACGCGCAAAAAGCGAAGAGCGGTGGCGATGTCAAAGCGAGCATAATAATCTTCCACCGCTTGAAAAAATTGAATGAACACCGCCGGCGCCAATAAAACAAACGGTGTTCCTTCGACGAACACAGCTACCCGCCCCTCAAGCAAATTGGCGGCGACAATATCCGGCCGTTCTGTATGATAGGTTGTCGGGAAAGTCGTGAACGTCTGGTCTTCGATCAACTGCTCGATATAACCAGACTCAAGCACGCTATCAATGTCAATGCGGCGCAAGCGCTCCCTAACTTCCTTCACAATTTCATCATTGACAATCCCCTTAATGTACATGATCGCAACATCCGTCTGCGTCACCGTGCCGATTTGCATCGTCTCAAGCCAAAGATTCGGATTCCTAATACGACGGCGGATCATCGCGGTGTTCGTGCGCAACGACTCTGTAAACCCCTCGCGCGGACCGCGTATGGCGATTTGCGTCTGCGGCTCCTCTACTGCACGATATTGGCCGCCTTTGGTGCTTGCACTTACGGCAAACGGCACCCTGTCGATGAGTATGACCGTTGCTCCAGAAAACAGCTCAAAAAAGAGCTTCCCCCAGTCCGAAATATGTTTCACGCCCCCGACCGCGGTAAGCTTTTTCTCGATCCATTGAAACCGCTCTTTTTCCTCAAGTGCCAGCGGAAACGACGCTTGAAGCAGCGGCGTCAGCACAAAATCGTACACGTTTTTCTCATCAACAAGTCCGTCGATAAAAATGATCGCCGCCTTTATTTGCCATTCCTGACCCAACGCAAAACGGCGGATGATGACATCGTTGCTCTCTCCAGTCTTTTGGCGAATGATGTCAATATTGACGGCCAGTTCAGCAGAAAGCGGCTCTTGCGGGACATCCGACGCCTCGCCGCTATGGTCCGGCCCTTCCTGCTGCACGCTGTCGTCCATTCGTCCTTGCTGCCGGCGCATCCCCCATTGAAACAGCATGCCCCTTTCCTCCTCACTCCACATCGTTCCACATCATCCATTATAGACAAGCGGCCAAAAGTGTATACGACAGCGTATCGTTTCCTTCTTATTGGCAAACACTAACCTCAAAAGCGGCAGGTGTCTTACGTTGAAAATTATTTTTGCCTCTTTCACCTTTCTCTTGCTTCTGGTCACAACCGCCGTCGGAATGGATCTGTTAATGGGGATGACGCTGCCTCAATCGCTTCATAACATCCTCAATCCGTTCCGCGTCATGGAGACGCCGGAGCTGTTCATTTTATTTTTGTTCCTTCTTTTGTGGATGCTCGATCTGCTCGCCGCATGGCTTTGGCGGCGGAAAAAGGTGTCCTCTTAAACGAAAACGGGCAGCTCGCCGTCTGCCCGTTGCGTCCGTTTATTTTTGGATTTTCTCCCATACATGCCGATCTTCCAACCATTTCCGTACATGGGAGCTGTATTGGTCGATCGGAAGGCTGAACTGATCCCCATCGCTTTGCAAAAACTCGATCTCCCCGTTCCATACTTGTCCGCCCAACAAACTTTCAACCGGCTTCTGCCATAAGTCTTGTTTCAACGCCTCGAGAAACGACTCGATCTCCTTCGGCTCGGCAAGCACAACCTCTGCCCGCCCAGTTTCCACATTTCGGATCGTCACCTGACGGATCGGCGCATAGCCGCTCGGGCGAAGGAGCAAATAATATTGCTGCTTATATTCGTTTGACCCCATGATGCGCTGAAAATACAGCATGTACGGTTCAATCGGCACTTCGTAGCGGCGGAGGAGGCGCGTGCCGTCTTTGAGCACATACCCGATCACAATCGGCCGGACGTTGCCAAAACGTGACGGGAGCGGCTGATCGCGCACGAGCTGCTCATGAAGCGCCCTGACAGCTTTGATGTTGTCCTTCGTGCGCAAAAACTGATCGAATGCTTCAAACTCTCTTTCCATCAAGTTAGGATTTTGCCAATTCATCACCGACTGGCCGAAATAGACTTTCTCAATATCGGACAAATTCGGAACATGTCTCACATATCCAACCGGATCAAGGCGCACAGTCAAAAATAAGACCGACATCACAGCGGCAAAGGCGATATACCCTTTCCATTTATGAAAAACACGCCATGTTTTCATCACGACCATTTGCGCAACGGCATACCCGATAAGCGAAAACGCAACATACCCAAAGATGATCCATCCCCACTGCCGTTGGACTTGTCCAAAGTAGAACCCGCCAGTCAGGCACATGCAAAACGCCACTCCATACACAAACAGTGGGCGAAGCACTGAAAAGGCGAGCGCCTGTCCGGCCGCTTCCGTCGGCCGCCGCTCGTACAGCCAAATGGACAAACTGAAAAATAGAAGCGACAACAGCAACAACATCCCGATTTCTCCCGCACTCATCGCTTGATCCGTCAGCATCGCATAACGAATCGGCAGCGCCCAATCCATCAGATTTCCCGATAAATAGTACCCATCCGGAAATCCATACAACCATAACGGCAAGTTGCTAAACAGCAGCACCATGATGCCTGTCGGAAAAAAGAGAGCAATATTCGTTAACACAATATGAACGATCGATTGGCCGACGAGCACGCCGACCATGACACCTAGCGCAAAAATCATCGTCTCTACGACAAGCGTCTCGCCAAGCCATCGTCCCACATCCGCCGCCCCAATCGGCCACGGGAGATCAAGCCCATACAGGCAGCCAATGGCGGCCAACGCGGTCACGGCAAGCGGCACAATCAAAAGCATCCAGCCAAATAGCACTTGCCCAACAAGCAGTTCGGTGCGGCGGATGGGCAAGCTATGGATGAAATCAGCCGACCGTTTCTCATGCATATAGCGAACCACTCCGGCCGCCGCCAAGATCGGGACAAGCCAAGCAATCAGCGTCTCGAACCCGTTGGATATATCGTATACGTTCTTCCATTGCGGCACATTTCCGACTTTTGGATCATATTGCGAGTACGAAAGCCCAATCGGCAATACGATCGCCGCCAGCCATAACAGCAGATGGATGATCGCAATCCAGCCGATTTGGCGCACGTTTTGCGTCCACATCGCGCGGTTAGCCGACAACCGTTTCGCGGACATGAGCGGCACCCCCATTTCATACACGAAAATTTCCTCAAGCGACAGCGGCAAGACGTCCAGAATGAGCGGAGCAAACGAACTCACCGTCTCTTCGATGGATCGTTTCTCGCCGCGGACGACAAGAAGAACGATGCTGCCGCGCTCCTCGCGATGCACGATGTCAAGCCGTTCGGCCAACTCGCTCGGAAATCCGCCGCGAAACGCGACTTGAATTTTATGCATCCCGGCGCGCAGCTCGTTTAAATCGCGCTCCATCCGTACGGTCCCTTGCGCCATCAATCCGACGATGTCGCATAAATCTTCGAGCTCGCGCAAATTGTGCGACGAAATGACGACCGTCATCTCCCGTTCGGCCACTTCTTCTATGAGCAGCTGCTTCACATGACGGCGGACGAAGGCATCGAGCCCATCAAGCGGCTCATCCATAATGAGCACATCCGGCTGGACGGAAAAGGCGAGCCAAAACGCCGCTTGGCGCTGCATGCCTTTGGAAAACTGCTGAATCTTTTTGTTCGGATCAAGCGCAAAGACGGACTGCAATTCCATAAACCGCCCGCGGCTGAACGACGGGTACAGTTGCTCGTAAAAATCCGCCATTTGGCGAATCGTCGCGTGCGGAAAAAAGTAGACAAAGTCCGGCATAAACAAAAGGCGTTGCTTGATGCGGACATTTTCCCACACATCCTCCCCGTCCACTGCAATCGTTCCGCGATCTTGGCGGAGAATGCCGGCCATCATCTTGAGCAGCGTCGTTTTTCCGGCGCCGTTCGGGCCGAGCAGCCCGTAAATCGCTCCTTTTGGCACCATCATGTTCGCGCCCTTGACGGCGGCAAACCGATCAAACGTTTTCGTCACGTCCACAAGTTGAATCACGATTCTCCCCTCTTTCTTCCCCTTCTCGAATCCATTGCCATAACTGCTCATTTGTCACCCCTAAAAACCGCGCTTCCTTGACAAGGCGGACAAACTGCTCACGGACCGCGGCGATCGCCTCGATGTTTGGTTCTTTTGAACGCGGGGCGACGAAACTGCCTTTCCCCGGAATCGAATAAATCCAGCCGTCGCGCTCCAGTTCGCGGTACGCTTTTTGAATCGTGTTTGGGTTGACCATCAGCTGTTTCGCCATCGTCCTGACCGATGGCAGCTGATCGTGCGGCTGCCATAGTTCGCGAACGATCATTTCTTTCATTTTGTCAATCAGCTGCTCGTAAATCGGCTGACGGCTTCGCAAATCGAGCTCAAACATCTCCCCTCCTCCTCTCATTGTCACAACCGTACTATAACCAATATTACACATAAAACAGAAGAAAGGCAAGAGTTTTTTCCAAAATAAAGAAAGAATCCATTCCCGGATTCTTTCTGCATCTCATTCCGGCGCCGTTTGCCGCCGCGTTAGCCGTTGCCGCTCGGCGGGCTGATATGTCTGAACAAACAGCCCATCTCCTTCGAGCCATTCGGCGATCAACACGTCTTTTGTCGAGGCAATTCCTTGTTTTTGCAGTTTGGCGGCCAGCCATTGCTCCGTTTTCCCAAGCTCCGCTAATTCGTCTGCCAACAGCTGGCCATCGCGGATCAGCGTCACCGGGACATACACCGGGTGGGGCGGCAGCTGGAAATCTTCACGCGTCGTTTTTTGATAATGGGCTTTTTTGAGGACGCTGATTTCCCCGTCCGCCTCCAAAAAACAAAACGCCACTTCGCGGATCGAAAAGGTTTCATGTTTGCGGAGCAAGCTTTGCAGCTGATTGAGCGTCAAGCGGCTTTTTTTCAAGGCTTCGTAATCAATGACCCCGTTCCGAATGAGCGCCGTCGGCTTCCCCTCGCTCCATAAACGGAAGGAAAGCCATTTTTGGCTCGCATATTCCACCGTCATCAGCATCGCTCCCCAAAGGGTGATGGAGTAGATGATATACCAAAGATGGATATGGTCGTCATACAGGGCATTGCCAAGCAGCTCGCCAAGCACGATGGCCGAGATAAACGTAAACGGGCTTAGTTGGCTGATGAGCTTTTTGCCGGCGATTTTTACGACAGCAAACAACAAAATAAAGCCGACAACCAATTCGATCGTCAAATGAAGCCACTTCATGCTGCTTCCCCCTTGCATGCCGTTGATGTTCGCCCTTTCTTCCCTGTATTGTGCCCCTGCCGCCTGAGAAGTTTCGCTGTTGTTTTGCCGTTTGCGCGGATAAATTCCCCTAGACTGGAAACACTATCGTTCTAGAGGGCTGGTGAAAAACGACCGATTTCGCCGAACCCGTTGCTTTCGGCTGAAAGAGAAGCGTTGATTTTACAGGACTTCTCAATTTGAGAAGAGATTCCGTTTTCCGCGATTTTTCACTAAATCACCAGCCTTCTAGAGATTGCATGGAAAGAAAGGGATTCATGATGAACGGACAGCCGCTTAGCGCTCTGCAACTGTTATTTATGGTCATGCTGTCGGTCGGGCTGATGAATCATGTCATCATCATCCCCTTTATGCTTGAGGCCGCCCACCGCGATGCGTGGATCGCCGCCTTGGGAGCGTTGGCAGGTTTGCTCGTTTGGCTGCCGCTTCTTTATTTCATCGCCAAGCAGCTGAACGGCAAGCGGCTGTTTGACTGGCTGAAAAGCCGGTTTTCGAGCGCGGCTGCTTATGCGGTGGCCGGTGTCAGCAGCGCTTTTTTGCTTCTTCATAGTTTTGTCACGTTAAACGATACGGTCACGTTCACCACCACCTCTTATTTGACGGCGACGCCGAGGTGGGCGCTCATTCTCTTTATTGTGATGGCTTGTTTTTATAATACGTATCGAGGCATCGATTCCATTGCCAACACAGCGATGATTATTTGCCCGTTCGTGATTGTGTTTGGCTTTTTCGTGATGCTCTCGACCACACCGCATAAAGATTATTCGCTGCTCAAACCGATGCTTGAGCACGGCATGGGGCCTGTGTGGCGCGGCATGATGTACGCAGGGGCCGGATATGCGGAAGTGATCATTCTTTTGTTTCTTTCCCATCGCTTGCCCCGCCCGTTTTCATGGAAGGCGCTTGCCGCGATCGCCGTCTTCACCGCCGGGTTGAGCATCGGGCCGACGATTGGCGCCATCACCGAATTTGGCCCCGAGCAGGCGACGCGCCTCCGCTATCCGGCGTTTGAGCAATGGCGGATGGTCAGCTTAGGGACGTACATTGAACATGTCGACTTTATGTCGATCTACCAATGGATATCAGGAGCCTTTATCCGCATCTCCTTGTCGACGGCGCTCATTGTGGAGCTGTACCCGATCCGCCACCCGCAAACCCGGCGCTGGGTGCTCATTGTTCTTTACTTGGCGATCACATTGGCGGCGCTCGCACCAATCAGCGATGAACAGTTTTTGCATGTTGTCAAACATGGGGTGCTGCCGGCATCGCTGCTGTTTAGTCTTGCGCTGTCCGTTGTGTTAAGTGGTTTCGCTTTGTTGGCATATCGCAAAAAGAAAAGAGGGATGGCAGGATGAAACGACCGATGCGCGCCGCCGAAGGCAAGCGGTTGAAAGACGATTACACAGGTCTCGAGACCGTCATCATCTCCGAAGAGGCGTTGCGCACGATGTACGCCAAATGCCCTGACGTCATCATGACGGAAGCCGCGATTCCATCCTCTTTGCCTGACGGCTCGACGGCTGTCGTGCACTTGTTGTTTATCTATTGCGAGGAATTGTGCGATGCACAAATGCTGCAAAAAGCCGTCTATCCGATGTTCCGTGAACTGTGCGAACAGCATCCGTGCTTTACGGCTGCTGACATCGAGGCCCGCAAACCGGCGGCGCTTGAGTATATGGGAAAAGAAGTGCGGATCGATGATCTCAACTTCAGGCTGTTTAGCGGCGATTTGCTCATTTATTTCCATGAAGCCGATGTCTTGTACACGATGCCGCTCGCCAGCCCGCCAAACCGCGACCCGGAAGAGCCGAACACGGAAGTATCGATCCGCGGACCCAAAGATGGATTTATTGAAGAAATCAGCAAAAACGTCGCGCTCATCCGCAAGCGGCTGCGCTCGCACCGGCTCGTCTATGAACCGTTTGTCATCGGCACGCGCAGCCAGACAAAAGTGGGGCTCCTCTATGTCGATGATATTGCCAACACGGCCATCATCGATGAGGTGAGAAGCCGTCTGCTCAGTTTGTACATCGACTCGGTGACAAGCACCAACCAAATTGAAGAGTGGTTGTCCGACACCCGGTTTTCTTTGTTCCCGATGTTCGGTTATACCGGGCGGCCCGATTTTGCCGTCAATTCGCTCCTCAACGGCCGTTTTATCATCTTGGTCGACGGGGCGCCGACCGCCTTGATCGGACCGGGCAATTTAACCTTTTTGCTGAACACGTCGGAAGACAACAACACGTTTTTCTTGTTTGTCGTATTTCAGCGCCTGCTCCGGCTCGTCGGCACTTCGGTCGCCATTTATTTGCCGGGCGCCTGGGTCGCCTTGACTTCGTTCCATCCGGACCAGCTTCCGTTCACCTTGCTGGCGACGCTCATTTTGTCGCGCCAAGGAGTGCCGCTTCCGGTGCCGCTCGAGATGTTTGTGATGATGATTTTGTTTGAGGTGTTTAAGGAAGCCGGGATGCGGCTGCCAATCGCCATCGGGCAGACGCTGTCGGTTGTCGGCGGCTTAATCATCGGCCAGGCGGCGATCAACGCCGGACTCGCCGCCCCGGCCACACTCGTCATTGCCGCCATTTCCGTCATCTCGACATTCACGCTCGTCAATCAAAACATGGCGGGCAGTGTCACCTTGCTGCGCTTTATTGTCCTGACGGCCTCCACCGTTCTTGGCCTGTTTGGCTTCATTCTGTCGCTGTTTTTCATCTTGACTTATGCGGTCAACTTGCGCACCTGCGGCGTTCCGTATCTCACGCCGCTGGCGCCGCCGTCCAAAGATATCGGGAAAGTATTTATCCCGAGCACATGGAAGCAGTTCCGCACGCGCGACCGCATTGTGCGTCCCAACGATCTCATTGCGAAAGAGAGGGAACAAAAATGAGGAAGCGGCTCTTTCCCATCATCGCTTCCGTCATCTTGCTCAGCGGCTGTTGGGATACGCGCAACATCGATCATATTGTGTATATTCATGCCATTGGGGTGGATTATAAAGATGGCCAAGTGATCGCCTACGTCCAGCTGGTTGGTTTCACCGCCCTCGCCAAAGTCGAGGCCGGAGGCGGCAAAGAGAAAGCGGCCGTTTCCATCGGCAAAGCCGCTGGCGAAACGTTTAATATCGCGACCGACAAAATCTACCCTTCCATTCAACAAAGGGTGTCATGGGGCCATGTAAAAAGCATTGTCTTTACCAAACGGGCCTTGCAAAAAGGCATCGTGACCGATGTGATCGATGTGCTGAACCGTTACAACGAAATTCGCCATACAGCATGGGTGTACGCCACCGATGAGCCGCTTTCCGAGCTGTTTGAAGCGACGCCGCTGTTAAACGCTTCCTCCTATTATTCGCTGTTGTCCAACCCGGAAGAAATCTTTCAACAAAGTTCGTTCATCCGCCCGATCCGGCTCAGCCGGCTGATTGTCGATATGGATGAAAAAGCCGATACGGCAAGGCTTCCGTATTTAACGCTCGACCGCCGGCGCTGGATCGAAAATAAAAAGCCGAAACCGATGCTCGCTGTTTCCGGCGTGTGTTTTGTCCACCATTACAGCCTGCAGCAATGTGTCCGCCGTTCCGATCTAGAGGGACTTCGCTGGCTCGAACACGACATTCGCCGCACCCCGATTTATGTCAAACAAAAAGGGAAAACGGTCGCCTCTCTTGTCGTCCGGGACCCGAAAACGAAATGGTCGATCAAAGTGAAGAGTGGAGAGCCTGCGTTTACTGTCCAAGTGCAGGCGCAAGGCGCCATCATCGAACTGCGTGAACCGCTCTCACGAAAACAACTGACCAAACTGGCGGAACAAACGGTGAAACAAGAAATCCACCGCTTATATAAACTTGGGAAAGAGCAACAGATCGATATATTGAATCTAGCGGAGCAACTGTATCGCCAGCGTCCGGATATTTGGAAACAACATCAGTCCAATGGCCTCATCCCGCTCGGCAACAACACGCTGTCCGTGAACGTCAAGCTCGCGATCGGGGCATCCGGAAAAGAAAAGTTGAATTACCGGGCCGGTGATTGAAAATACAATAAGATCAAGTATAATTAGGAATATTAGATATTTGAACGGCGGAGAACAATGAACACCCATACAGAGCGAACGAGCGCCGCAAGAATGACCGTCTACCCGATTTTGTTCGCATCAGCCTCGGCCACTTTTGGAACGATGCGATGCAGGCGGTCATCCCGGCGCTCTTTCCGATTTTGCGCTCGACGGCGGCTTCGTTTACGCTCGCTGCCGCTCCTTGGCGCCTTGGCGGTTTGGCTGCTGAAAGACCGGACATAGCCAATGCATATTTTTCTTTCAATCTCTTTCCGCTATAATGAAAGGTGATGATGTCTATTCAGTTAGGAGATTTTTCGTATGGCCGGTTTATACATTAACCAGCACGTCTTGAACAACTTATTTTATATTTTGGTCACGATCTTTGCCTTTTCCTTTATTTATGACCATAGTCGAGCGATCCGGCAGCGCCCGCTCTATGGCCGGGCGCTGCTTGGGGTTTGTTTGGCGTTGGCAGCCGTTTTGTGCATGAAATTTCCGATTTACATGGATCCGCTGTGCGTCCATGATTTCCGGCAAATTCCGTTTTTGCTTGGAACATTGTATGGCGGCGGCGCAGTTGGGGCGGTGCTGTTTGTTTTCTTGATGGGTGCGCGCACCATATTGTACGGTTTTCAGCCACTTACAGTGGTCGTCTATGCCATTATGTTCGCGGCAGCGGCCGCCGCCGCCCCGCTGTTTCGGAAACTGCCCCGGTCCGGCAAGCTGCTGACTGCGCTGTGGCTGACGTTTTTGCTGGCGGTGGTGGTGACATTTGTGGCCATTCTCATCGCCCATTTTCCGGTAACAAAACCGTATGTTGTCTACTTCATTTTGTTGCCGCCGTTCGTCATGATGTTCGCTGTCTATTTGATGGAGACGCTTCATGAGGCGCAGCTCGCTCAGGCAGAGCTGATGAAGATGGAAAAAATGGAGATCGTCAGCCAAATGGCGGCCAGCATTTCCCATGAAATCCGCAACCCGCTCACCGTCGTCAAAGGATTCATCCAGCTGCTGCAAACTGGTCGGCTGCCGCGCGAAACCGAAGAGCGGTACATTCGCATCGCCTTAGAGGAGCTCGAGCGGGCGGAAGCCATCATCCGCGACTATTTGACGTTTGCCAAACCGGCGCCAAAAGAGACCGAGCCGATTGATGTCGCCGTCGAGCTTCAGAAAGTGCTGCAAATGATTACGCCAATGGCGCATATGCATTCGATCCATGTATCCTCTTCCCTCGAACATGGTGTCGTCATCGGAAACGTACAATATTTCCAACAGTGTTTTCTCAACTTGTTGAAAAACAGCATTGAGGCGATGCCAAACGGCGGCACGCTCCATGTTGCAGCCGAGAACCGGGTGGCATCAGTCATCATCACCATTTCCGACAACGGCGTTGGCATGACGAAAGAACAAGTGCGCCGCTTCGGCGAGCCATACTTCAGCACAAAAGAAAAAGGCACTGGGCTTGGTGCGATGGTCGCCGTTAAAATCATCGAACAAATGGGAGGAACGTGGACGATCGAAAGCGCCGTACAAAAAGGGACGACGTTGACGATCACGCTGCCGGCAAGCCGGGTGCGGCCGCCGACGGCGGAACAAAGCGCCGCCGGCTGATCGAAAAAACGGATGCCCTGTTTCGGACATCCGTTTTTTCTTGGCTATTGGCGCGATCACTTGACTTCCTCAAAATAATCTTTGTAAAACCCGCCGACTTTTCCGCTGTTGTCGATGACAAAATAAAACTCGTCCGTTTCGCTTTTCACTTCATATACTTTGCCCGGCGTCAACACATTGCTGACCATGTACTTTTCCGCGTTCGTGTGAACGCACTTTACTTTTTTGATCGTCGGCCGGGTCGCCCATGTGTGATGAATCATGGCGTCATCTCCTTCTCTTTATATTTTTCCCCTTCTTTATTGTAGCGACCCGGACAACCGGCTGCAACGTCCCATTCGCCATTTGCCGCTATGGCCGACGCCTCAAATCGTTGGCGGCGGCGGGCAACCGTGCTAACGACCTGTTGCTACGGCTCATCGCGCACCCCCTCAAATTCGATGATGCGCCCGCACGGCTCAACCATCGTTTCGCCGTTCGTTTCCACTTCGCGGAAAATTGGCTGCTCGATGCGGCGGATGGGGCGGTAGCCTTCCTGTTTCATTCGCGCTAAACAGGCGACGATCGTTTCCCCTTCCGCTACCGTAAACCGTTTTTTCTTCATCGCTTCCAGCGCGTCCCCGCTCTTGTCAACCATCAGGCGCGCCTCCCTCCTTTCCCCTTTAGGTTGTCCAAAAAAGAAGCCGGATGTTTCATCCGGCCTAGCGCGTTTTCTCCACATATTTTCGGTACAACCCATATAGCTCGGCTGCTTTGTATGTCTCAATTTTTTTCCGTCCGACTGGATGGCGGGCGATGCCTGCCTTTTTCAACTCGGCAACAAGCCATCCTTTCGAGCCAAAATGCGCCATGGCGCTCCCCCCTCTTTTGTCATCCGCTTGTCTTTATGATGTATATGTGTGCAAAAAGGGAGCAAGAACATTGTTGTCCATATGGCATAAAACAAAAAAAGAAGCGGCTTCTGCGCCGCTTCCTTTGTTTACGCTGATGGCGATTTATGCTTTTTTCCCTTTAAGAAAAACGCCATCATTAACGCCAATACCGTCAAGCCGGTGGCGACGAAAAAGGCATCGTTGATCCCCTCGACCGTTGACCGTTGCTGCACAAGTCCATACAACAGCTGAGCGATCGCCTCATCGCTTGGGATGGCCTGTTTCAGTTGGCCGACAAGGCTCATGAAAAACGGATTGTTTTCCGTCATCTCATTTCGGTACATTTCCACATGGAATTTCGCCCGGTTGGACATGATCGTCACCAAAAACGCCGTCCCGAGCGAAGCCGCCACTTGACGAATCGTATTCGACATCGCCGTGCCGTGGCTGTACAAATGGCGCGGCAAGGCGTTCAACCCTTCCGTCATAATCGGCATTCCGAGCATCGACATGCCGAACATGCGGAAAATATAAAGCCAAATTAACTGGCTGTACGGCGTATCCATGGTCAGCTTGCTGAATTCCCACGTCGTGACCGCGGTGATGATCAAGCCGACGATCGCCAGCGCCCGCGCGCCGATGCGGTCAAACACCCAGCCCGAAATCGGCGACATGATCGCCATCACAATCGCTCCCGGCAGCAACAGCAAACCGGCATCAAGCGGCGTAAAGCCGCGCAAGTTTTGCAAATACACCGGCAGCAACACCATCGCTGCAAACATCGCCATATTGATGACCGATCCGATGACGGTCGCCAACGTAAACACTGGGTAGCGGAACACACGGAAATTGAGCACCGGATGCTCCGAGCGGAGCGAACGCCATGTGAACATGATCAAGAACAAGACGCCGATGATAAGCGACACAACGACTTCCGTCTCGCCCCATCCTTTGCTGCCGGCTTCGCTGAAGCCATACAGAACGCCGCCAAACCCGATCGTGGAGTAGACCGCCCCTTGCACGTCCAGCACCGGATTGCCCTTGCGCGGCGTATGTTTCAGCCAGGCGGAGGCAAGCACAATGTCTACAATCGCGATCGGCAAAACGACGTAAAACAACAGCCGCCATGTATAATGTTCGACAAGCCATCCGGATAACGTCGGCCCGATCGCCGGCGCGAACATCATGGCGATTCCGACCGTCCCCATGGCCACTCCGCGGCGTTCCGGCGGGAAAATCGACAGCATAATGACCATCATCAGCTGCATGATGATGCCGGCCCCGACCGCCTGCGTCAGCCGCCCTGCGAGCATGACGGCAAAGGTTGGAGCGATCGAGCAAACAAACGCGCCGATGGCGAAAAACGACATGCCAGACAAAAACAGCCGTTTCGCTGGAAACTTCGCGATTAAAAACGGGCTGATCGGGATGAGCACCCCGTTGACGAGCATATATCCTGTCACGAGCCATTGAATCGTCGACGTTTCCACGTTGAAATCTTGCATCATATGCGGCAAGGCGACGTTGATCAACGTTTGATTCAAAATGGCGACAAACGCGCCCAGCATGACCGTCGCCACAACTTTTCCGCGGCTGCCGATATCCCCGAGGCCGCCTTGCCCGGCTGGAGCGGCCGGGCGCCCATCCGTTTCTGCCGCTGGCTCTGCTTTCGTTTCCGCTAACGGTTGAGCGTTGGCTTCCGTCGCTTCATCCACCGCCTTCCCTGCAGCTGAAGCCGGTTTGCGGCGGCGCAGCGCGATGTTGACCGCCGCCAAAACCAAAACGGCAAACACAATATAACCAATGACAAATGTTGTCATGTCCCATCACCTACTTATGGATGCGGACGGTGACGTTCATGCCCGGCACAAGTCCGGCTCCGCTGTAATTGTCAATGGAAATCGTGACCGGAATCACTTGGGTCACTTTCGTGTAGTTGCCGGTCGCATTGGAGCTCGGCAGCAGGCTGAACGTATTCGCTGTCGCATTGCCAATCTTTTCGACTTTGCCGCTGAATTTGCGGTCCGGATACGCATCGACATAAATATCGACGTCTTGCCCCACTTTTACGTCTTCAATATCGGTCTCTTCAATGTTCGCCGTCACCCACAAATCGTTCAAATCAAACCCTCGGGCAAGCGGCGTCCCCGCGGCGACAAACGAGTCTTTGACCGCGTTTTGCTGCACGATGGTCATCCGATGAGGCACCGTCACCGGCACCGTCGTTTTGCCGTCAAACACCTCACCGATTTCTTCCCCGGCTGAGAACGTTTTTCCCGTGTCGCCCCGCCAGGATGTCAGTTTTCCGGACAGCGGCGCCGCAACCGAGATGACCTGGCCGTCGATGCGGGCGTTGTCTGTTTTAATGTAATTCGTCGCTTCGTTCACATAGTAGTAAGCGGCAAAGCCGCCGCCGACAAGCAAAATGAGCACAATGATGTTCAGCGCCACCAATCGTTTCACGTTCACTGTCTATTCCTCCCCGAGTAAAATCGCTTTAATTTTTTCATGAAGATGCAAAAACTGTTCAATCTCCTCTGGAGAGACGAGTTCTTGAATGCGGCGAAGCCGCCGGCGCAGCACCGACTGCTCGCCAAACGCTTCCGACACTGTCTCTTTTCCTTTTTCCGTCAAACTCAAAATGACCGCGCGCCGATCTTGCTTCGACGGCTCGCGGACAACAAGGCCGGCGCCGACGAGCCGATCGACCGTGCCGCTGACGTTGCTGTTGCTTAAATTTAATTTTTCCGCCAAGTCATTCAGGCGAATATGTTCTTTTTTCAACAGCGTATACAAGACGATCAGCTGCACCTCCGTCACTCCGACGCGAGCCGCGTCCTCGCGGATGAGGCGGTAAAGCGCCTTTTGCGTCCGGAAGACGGCGTACATGATGTCCCGGCTGATTCCTTCCATTCATCCCCCTCCTTGCTTCATCTTTCTTGTTGGAATAGTTTCAATGCGAATTATTTCTGCACGAAATATGATTATAGCATGAAAACGAGGAAAATCAACTATATTGTTTCATTGTCTTGGCGAAAACATACGCAACAAAAAGAGTCCAACTGGATGTTTGGCATCCAATTGGACTCTTTTGCCCGCTTCTCATTCATGAATCCGCGCCGCGGTTGCCGTCAGCTGAATGCAGTTTCTCAACCACGCTCCACCAGGTGGGTGTTCGCAGAAGCGTTCCTGTCGTCCCCGCAGACGAATAAGGGGCATGACATTCCCGCTTCAATGTAGAACTCCCTTTTGATTGCCATCGGTTGAAACTTCATTCTACAACGCACAACGCAGCAGCGGATTGGTGATTATTATCATACACAATCTTTCTTCGTTTGACAAGGGGACGTTTATCCAGTTTTTTCAAACCGGATACACCCCGTGTTTCCGATCGGAAAAGACCATATATTTGGACATATACGCGGCAAACCGCCGGATGAGTTCGTGGCGCAAGTCGTTCGGCGCGACGATGCCATCAACGACCAATTCAGAAGCGAGCCGGTAGATATCGATGTCGCGCCGGTATTCCTCGCGTTTTTGTTCGACAAACGCCGGCCGCTCTTCCGGCGGCAGCTCGGCGATTTTGTTCGCATAAACGGCGTTAACGGCCGCCTCCGGCCCCATGACGGCGATTTGCGCGTTTGGAAGCGCGAGGCAGCAGTCCGGTTCAAACGCCGGGCCGGCCATGGCATACAACCCGGCGCCGTACGCTTTGCGGACGATGACCGAGATCTTCGGTACGGTGGCTTCCGACATGGCGGCGATCATTTTCGCCCCATGGCGGATGATGCCGGCCCGCTCGACCTTCGTGCCGATCATAAAGCCAGGGACGTCGGCCAAAAACAGAAGCGGGATATGGAACGCGTCGCAAAGCGTGATGAATTTCGCCGCTTTATCAGCCGAATCGTGGAACAAGACACCGCCTTTGACGCGCGGCTGGTTGGCGATGATGCCGATCGGCTGGCCGTTAAGGCGCGCCAGTCCCGTAATGATTTCCGGCGCAAACAGTTTTTTGATTTCGCAAAACGATCCTTCGTCAATGATCCGCTCAATCAAATCATACATGTTGAACGGTGCGTTTTGGTTTTCCGGCAAAATATCCTCAATCGTCTTATCAAATGACTTCGGCGGTTTCGCTTCGGCCACCGGCGGCTTTTCGCCATAGTGGGATGGAAAATACGATAAATAACGACGCGCATAGGCAATCGCTTCTTCTTCGGTTTTCACGAGCACGTCGCCGCAGCCGGAGACGGTGCAATGCATGCGGGCGCCGCCCATCTCTTCGAGCGTCACTTTTTCCCCAATCACCATTTCCGCCATGCGCGGCGAGCCCAAGTACATCGAGGCGTTGCCCTCGACCATGATGACGATGTCGCAAAACGCCGGAATATAAGCGCCGCCGGCTGCTGACGGGCCAAACAACAGGCACACTTGCGGCACTTTGCCGGACAGCTTCACCTCATTGTAAAAAATGCGCCCTGCCCCGCGCCGGCCGGGAAACATTTCGAGTTGGTCCGTAATGCGTGCGCCGGCCGAGTCCACCAAATAAATGATCGGGCAGCGCAGTTTTTCCGCTGTCTCTTGAATGCGGATGATTTTTTCGACGGTGCGCGCTCCCCACGAGCCAGCTTTGACCGTCGAATCGTTCGCCATCACGCAGACGGTGCGGCCATGGATTTTGCCGATGCCGGTCACCACCCCGTCAGCCGGCAAATCGCCCGCCAAACAGTTGGCAAACAATCCGTCTTCCACTTCCAAGCCGTCATCCAGCAATAAGTTCAGCCGGTCACGGACAAACAGCTTCCCTTGGGCTGCGTTTTTTTCATGGTATTTTGGCGCCCCGCCTTTCTTGATCTCAGCCGCTCTTTTCTCCAGCTCCGCTGCGAGCGTGTCTTGCTGATTGGCTGTTTCCTTCATCTCTTTGTTTCCCCTCCTTGTTTTGATAGATCTTGCTGTTCCATCCCGCGTGTTCGGCCGGGAGCACGGTTGGGGCCGTTTTTGGCTGTCGTGCCAATGTCGGTGCAGAACAAGCGCTCCGTGCGGCTTTTTCCTTATCCAAACAGCCTCATCCTGCCCAAGCGCAGGCTTACTCCCCTTTGTACACCGGCTTCCGCTTTTCTTTAAACGCCTGCAAGCCTTCCAACCGGTCTTTCGTTGGGATCGTCGCCTCATAAGCGAGCTGCTCGATCGCGAGGCCCGTCTCCAAATCAACGTTGAATACGCTTTGGATCGCCCGTTTCGCCTGGCGGACGGCAATCGGGGCATTGTCGGCGATTTGCCGCGCCAATTCAAGCGCCCGATCCATGAGCTCGGCGCGCGGCACCGCGTATTCGACAAGGCCGATTCGCTCGGCCTCTTCGGCGGTGATGCGCTTTGCGGCAAAGATCAATTCTTTCGCTTTTCCGATGCCGACAAGGCGCGGCAGCCGCTGCGTCCCCCCCGCTCCCGGAATAATGCCAAGCGACGTTTCCGTCAACCCAAGCTGGATATCGTCGGCAGCAAACCGGATGTCGCAAGCCAAGGCAAGCTCCAACCCACCGCCAAAGGCCGAGCCGTTTAACGCGGCAATGACCGGCTGCGGCACTTTCTCGACCTCGTTGATCGTTTTGCTGATTAAAGCGACGGCCTGACGGACTTCGGTTTCGTTCATCCCTGCCCGCTCTTTCAAATCGGCTCCGGCGCAAAACACTTTGTCTCCGGCCCCGGTCAAAATGACGACGCGCACGTCTTTTTGAAATTTGATTTCTTGCAAAAGCGCACCAAGCTCCAACAAAAGCGCTCTAGAAAGCGCGTTGGCTGCTTCCGGGCGGTTTAATGTCACAATGACAATGCCGTTTTCCTGCCGTTCATGCAGCACGAACGTCCCCATCGCATTCTCTCCTTTCAGCCAATCGTTTGCAAATACCGGCTCGGAAGCGGGCGGCCGATTTTATCGCGGATAAACAAAGCCGCTTTCGTCAGCTGCTCGACATCGATGCCGGTTTCAATCCCCATGCCGTGAAGCATATATACTAAATCATCAGTGGCGACGTTTCCCGACGCTCCGGGAGCGTACGGACAGCCGCCAAGGCCGCCAAGCGAGCTGTCAAACGTCGTAATGCCCATCTCCATCGACACCAAAATGTTGGCAAGCGCCGTTCCTCTTGTATCATGGAAATGCATGGCAATCCGTCCGGCCGGAAAGCGGCGAAGCACCTCAGCAAGCACGTCCTCCACTTGCTTGGGCGTCGCGACGCCGATCGTATCGCCAAGCGACAGTTCGTCAACCCCCATCGCCAACAACCGATCCGCCACCATCAGCACTTGATCGACGGCAACTGCCCCTTCATACGGGCAGCCAAAGACGGTGGAAACGTAGCCGCGCACCGTTTTGCCTGCTTGTTTTGCCGTTTGCACGACCGCTTCCAGCACCGGAAATGTGGCAGCGATCGTTTTGTTAATATTTTTTTGGTTGTGCGTTTCGCTCGCTGACATAAAGACGCCGACTTCGTCAATCCCCGCGGCCAACGCCCGCTCAAGCCCTCTTTCGTTCGGCACGAGCGCCGCATACGTGACGCCGGCTTTTCGGCCGATGCCGGCTGCGACCTCAGCGGCATCGGCGAGCTGCGGGATCCATTTCGGATGGACGAAGGAAGTCACCTCAATGTACGACAGCCCCGTTTCGGACAATAAGTTGATCCACGCGATTTTATCGGCGGTCGCGATCGGCGCTGCTTCGTTTTGCAGGCCGTCGCGCGGGCCGACTTCTTTGATCGTCACCTTCGCC
This sequence comes from Geobacillus sp. JS12, assembly GCF_001592395.1. Taxonomy (NCBI): domain Bacteria; kingdom Bacillati; phylum Bacillota; class Bacilli; order Caryophanales; family Anoxybacillaceae; genus Geobacillus; species Geobacillus sp. JS12. Next base: position 1,088,820 of record NZ_CP014749.1, on the reverse strand, counting down.
GGCCATCGGCTCATGCTCTGCTCCCCCTTTATTCAATCTCGACAAGCACGTCGCCTTCGTTCACGAAATCTCCTTCCTGCACGTGGATGTGCTTCACGACGCCGGACGCCTCAGCCGCAATCGGAATCTCCATTTTCATCGATTCTAAAATGATGACATCTTGGCTTTCTTCTACATGATCCCCGACAGCCACCAACAATTTCCATACACTTCCAGCCATTGTTGCCGTTACTTGGGTCATCGTGTCTTCCTCCGTTTCTGCTTCATTTTGCTTTTGCTGGCTTCCAATGCTTCGAAAGGAAATCGGTCGTCGTATCCCCCGCTTGAAACGCCGGATGGGACAACACGGCCTCAAGCAGCGGAATGTTCGTTTTAATCCCTTCAACGCGATAGTCTCGAAGCGCTTCGAGCAAGCGTTCAATCGCCGTTTGCCGATCCGGCCCTTTGGCGATCAATTTCGCGATCATCGGATCATAAAACGGCGTGACCGTGATGCCGCTTTGAACCGCCGTTTCATGACGAATCCATTCGCCTTGTGGGGCGGAAAACACCGTAATGCGGCCGGGCGACGGGTAAAACGTGTTCGGATCTTCGGCATAAATGCGCACTTCAATGGCGTGACCGTCGCGGCGAATCTCTTCTTGTTTATAGCGGAGCGGCTCGCCGGCGGCGATGCGCAGCTGCTCTTCGACAATGTCGATGCCGGTGATTTCTTCTGTCACCGGGTGCTCGACTTGCAGCCGAGTGTTCATCTCAAGAAAATAAAAATTTTTCTGTTCATCGACGAGAAATTCAATGGTACCGGCATTTGCATAACCGATGTAACGCGCAGCCCGCACCGCCGCCTCCCCCATCTTCCGCCGCGTCTCTTCATCCAAAAACGGCGACGGCGCCTCTTCGACCACCTTTTGATGGCGGCGCTGGATCGAACACTCGCGCTCCCACAAGTAGACGCAGTTGCCGTAGGAATCAGCGAGCAGCTGAATTTCAATATGGCGCGGGCGATCGATATATTTTTCGATATACATCGTCCCGTCGCCGAAAAACGAAGCGGCCCGTTTTTGGCTTCCTTCAAACGCCTGGCGCAGCTCGGCTTCATCACGGGCGATATGCATGCCGATGCCGCCGCCGCCGGCTGACGCCTTCAGCATGACTGGATACCCAATCGAAGCCGCCGCTTTGGCCGCCTCATCAGCGCCATCAAGCGCAAAGGAGACGCCCGGGACGATCGGCACGCCGGCTTGTTCTATCGTCCGCCGCGCTTCGATTTTGCTGCCCATCGCCGCGATGACGTCCGCCTTCGGACCGATGAAGACGATTCCTTCTTCCTCGCAGCGGCGGGCAAACGCTGGATTTTCCGACAACAGCCCGTAGCCGGGATGGATCGCCTCCGCTTTCGCCGTTTTGGCAACCTCTATGATTTTTTCAATATTTAAATAGCTTTCCGCGACGCGCGGCTTGCCGATCAAATACGCCTCATCCGCGAGCGAGACGTGGAGCGAATCGGCGTCTGCTTCGGAATAAATGGCAACCGTTTGAATGCCGAGACGTCGGCACGTGCGGATGATGCGGACGGCGATTTCGCCGCGGTTGGCAATCAACACTTTCGAAAACATCGTTTCACCCTTTCTTAAAAGTACAGGTGCCGGCGCCGGACGGTTCGTCCTCCCGGCGCGGCGGTTTAGACTTACGTTGTTAAGCCGAGGCGCTGTTTCGCCATTTCCCGCAGTTTAAATTTTTGAATTTTCCCGGACGCCGTCATCGGGTACGAATCAGTAAACTCAATGTAGCGCGGGATTTTATGACGGGAAATGTGGCCGCGGCAAAACTCGCGAATTTCCTCAGCGGTCGCCGTTTCGCCGTCTTTTAAGATGATCCACGCCATCACTTCTTCCCCGTATACTTCATCTGGCACGCCAACGACTTGGACGTCCAAAATTTTCGGATGTTTGTATAAAAACTCTTCGATTTCACGCGGATAAATGTTTTCGCCGCCGCGGATGATCATATCTTTCAGCCGGCCGGTAATGCGGCAGTAACCGTTTTCATCCATCACCGCCAAGTCGCCGGTATGGAGCCAGCCGTCTTCATCGATCGCTTCGCGCGTCGCTTCCGAATTGTTGTAATATCCTTTCATGACATGATAGCCGCGCGTGCACAGCTCCCCTTGCACACCGGGCGGCACTTCCTTGTTCGTTCCCGGCTCGACGATTTTCACCTCGACGCCCGGCAAGGCGCGGCCAACCGTTTCGACACGCAGCTCAAGCGGATCGTCGGTGCGCGTTTGCGTGATGACTGGGGACGCTTCGGTCTGCCCGTAGGCGATGGTAATGTCTTTCATCCCCATTTTCTCGATGACCGCCTTCATCACTTCGACCGGGCAAGGGGAGCCAGCCATAATGCCCGTGCGCAGCGATGACAAATCGTATTTGGCAAAATCCGGGTCGTTGAGCTCGGCGATGAACATCGTCGGCACGCCGTGAAGCGCCGTGCACCGCTCCGCCTCGACCATCTCCAGCACCCGCTTCGGATGAAACTCCTGCACAGGCACCATCGTCGCCCCGACCGTCACGCATGCAAGCGTGCTCATGACGCAGCCGAAACAATGGAAAAACGGCACCGGAATGCACAATCGATCGCCTTCGCCAAGCCCCATGCATTGCGCGACTTGGTGGGCGTTGTTGACGATGTTGTAATGCGTCAACATCACCCCTTTCGGGAATCCAGTCGTCCCGGACGTGTATTGCATGTTGATCACATCGTGCGGGTCGAGGCTCTCCATCCGTTCATCGAGTTCTTCTTCCGATACGTCATGCGCCATCGCCAAGATGTCGTTCCAGGTGAACATGCCTGGATAGCGCTTCTCGCCCAGCAAGACGACATTTTTCAACTTCGGCAACCGCTTCGACTGGAGCTTCCCCGGCTCAGCCGTGCGCAGCTCCGGCACGACATCGTACAAAATGTCAATGTACGATGAATCGCGGTATTGCTCGATCAAAAACAGTGTTGTCGAGTCGGACTGCCGAAGCAAATACTCAAGCTCCGCCGCGCGGTAGTTCGTATTGACCGTCACGAGGACGGCTCCCATTTTGCCGGTCGCAAATTGGCAGGCGATCCATTCCGGAACGTTCGTCGCCCAAATGGCGATATGCTCCCCTTTTTCGATGCCAAGCCGCATCAATCCGCGCGCGACAAGCCGGCAATAGTCGTTAAACTGCCGATACGTCAGACGCAAGCCGCGGTCGGCGTACACAACCGCTTCATGATCCGCGTATTGCCTGGCGCGCTCCTCCAATAACTTCCCGATCGTCACCGTCAGCATCGACCGTCTCCTCCCCTTTGTCCAAATTCATTTTCATACATATGCACACATTTCCGCCTTTAGCATCCGAGTTGGCGGGCGATGACGAGACGCTGAATTTCCGATGTGCCTTCGCCGATTTCCATGAGCTTGATATCCCGCAAATGGCGCTCAACGCCGTACTCTTTCATATAGCCGTATCCGCCGTGAATTTGAATCGCTTGGTTGCAGACGCGGAACCCCATTTCCGAGGCGAACAGTTTGGCGAACGATGCTTCTTTTGTAAACGGTTTCCCTTTGTCTTTCAACCACGCCGCCTTGTACACCATATTGCGGGCAAGCTCAATTTCCATCGCCATATCAGCCAGTTTAAATTGAATGGCTTGAAACTTGGAAATCGACTGACCGAACTGGACGCGCTCTTTTGCGTATTGAAGCGCTTTCTCAAACGCCGCTTGCGCAATGCCGACCGCCAGCGCGGCGATCGAGATGCGCCCGCCATCAAGCGTGTACAAAAACTGTTTAAACCCTTTTTGCGGGTCGCCTAAGACGTTTTCTTTCGGCACGCGGACGTTCTCAAAGACAAGCTCGCACGTATTGGACGCGCGCACGCCCATTTTGTCGTAATTCGAACGAATCGTAAATCCTGGGGAGTCCGTTGGCACGATGAGAGCGGTGATGATGTTTTTGCCGCGCGCATCTTTGCCCGTCACAGCTGTGACAATGACTTGCCGCGCGTATTGGGCGTTTGTGATCCAACATTTTTCGCCGTTGATGACATATTCATCGCCATCGAGCACCGCGGTCGTGCGCGTGCCGCCGGCGTCCGATCCGGCGTTCGGCTCCGTGAGCCCAAAAGCGCCAAGCGTCTCGCCTTTCGCCATCGGCACAAGCCATTTTTGTTTCTGCTCCTCTGTTCCAAAGTAATAAATGGGACTCGCCCCAAGTGACACAGCGGCCGCATAGCTCAACCCGGTGCCGCCGCAGGCGCGGCCGATTTCCTCAACGGCGATGGCGTACGAAATCGTATCGCCCCCAGCGCCGCCGTACTTTTCCGGAAACGGCAGGCCCAACAACCCCAACTCGCCCATTTTGCGGAAGACATCGAGCGGAAAATGCGCCTCTTCATCCCATTTCGCCGCGTATGGGCAATTTCCTTCTCAGCAAAGTCGCGAACCATTTCTTTAATCATTTGTTGTTCTTTCGTCAATGAAAAATCCATGTTCTCCCTCTCCCCCATAGAAAATGTTCTATCATTTGAACCGACTAGTCGGTTTCGGTAAGGAAACGAGTGTAAACGGTTTTGATTTTTGAAGCATTTCCAAAACCGACTAGTTGGTCTGTATACGATCAACAACTTATTCGGCGGCCGGCCGCAACAAAAACCGCGCCGCCGCTGGGTTTTCTGGTGTGCGGAGCACCGCATGCAAAATGAAATCGGCAAAATACGCCGCGATCTCCTCAATGGACAGCGGACCATCCGGATTGTACCATTTGTATGTCCAGTTGACCATGCCGATAATGGACATGCCAGTAATCTCCACCGACAGCTCCGGACGAAATTCCCCGGCTTCAATCCCCTCGCGAATGACTCGAAAAATGATTTGCTTGAACTCTTCGCGCTTTTCATTGATCGGTTCAGCGTATTCCGGCTTTAAGTACGTGCTTTCCTGGTAAAACACAGTGATGTGTGGTTTATACAAATGAAACACTTTGACAAACGACTGCACGATGGCGTACAAGCGCTCGGTCGGTGTCGAACAGCTTTCATACGCCTCCTGCGCTTTCGTCAGCGCATACGTGATAAAGACGTCATGGATATGATACAAAAGCTCATCTTTGGATTTAAAATTATGGTAAAAACCGCCTTTGGATGTGTCGCTTTCGGCAACGATGCGGTCGACCGTCACGCCGTGGTAGCCGTATTTCTCAAACAAATGAAGCGCCGTATCGATAATGCGGTCTCTGAGCGGTTTGTCAGCCATAGAAAATCCCCTTTGCCATTTATATTACACTATTTTCTGAAAAAGTGAAATATTTTTTTGTTTTGCCTTTACCATACCCGAACTGCACCATGATTGTCAACCATTGCTTCTCATGCCCAACACGGTCGTACAGGGCCTGCCGATACATAATGGCCGCCATGTTTTCAAATGATAAAGATGGAGGTGGCTTCGATTGGAACCGATGCTATGCCCAAACTGCAAAACGAACCGGACGCGGTTTCATCTCATTGAGCAGCACCCGCGTGCGGTCAAGCTCGATCCGCACACCGGCGACATTGAGCACGAATACACAAACGAAGCGCTCGAACCGTTCCATCTCCCATACCGCGGCCCGAGCTACCGCGTCCAATGCGGCGTCTGCGGGCTGATCGAAGATGCGGACATGTTCATTCAGCGCGCGAAATCGTCTCCATTGAGGTGATTCCATATGGCGAACAAAAAACAAACACCTTCTTCCATCGTGGACCAAAAGCAGCTTGTCAACGACAAGGCAAAAGCGATGCGGGAGCACGGCGGGGAGCACATTCGCCGCGTCACGCCGAACGGCGCCGACGGGCAATAAACGCCGGCTTGCTTCCATTGTGGAAGCAAGCCCTTTTCGCCGTCAGGCGCACAAGCGGGCGCCGTTCTGCCTCTTTTCAAGTTTGTCTCTAGCCGTACATCGCCCATAGCCCGATATCGCGAAAACCAAGGCGGTGGTAGATGCGGCCAGCGGACGGGTTGTCGTAAAACAAGCATGGCATCTTCCCTTCGTGGAGCAGGTCACAAACGAGCTTGGCGACGATCGCGCTCGCATACCCTTTCCCCCGGTGCTCTTGATCCGTGCAGACGCCGACGATCATCGCCGACAATGAGTTTTCCGCCGACGTCGATGCCGCGGCCACCATGCGGCCATCTTGTTCAATGTAGTACGTTCTCGCTGAATTCGTTTCCATCCCTTTCACCAGCATGTCTCGCGCCGCCGGCCTCGTGTCAAATTCGGGAATGCGGCGCCGCAACTCAAGAATCCGGTCGACATCGGCCAACTCGGCTTTTTTGACGGCGAACGCCCCCATTTCTTGGCGGGTGTACTCATCCGTCCGACACTCGCAGAAGTAAAGCGTTCGCTTCGTCCCAAGCGGCAGCCGCTCTTCGAACTGCCTGGCAATGTCCGCCTTGCCAGACAGCTGGATGGACGATGATTGGGCTGTCTCGCGGATGAGACGAGCAAAGCCATCGGCATCAAAATCGCCGGGCGCATACGGAATGTAGGAATCGTAATAACGGAGCAGCACCGCCTTCAGCGAGCCAGCATCGTCAAACTGCCCCCAAACGTCTTGGAAATCGGCGTCATAGCCAAACGACTCAATATCGCCGATGATGAATAAATTGAACGACGGATCTTGCCGCAAAAACGAAAATACTTGTTGATCGTCTTCGGCCGTTAACCGGCGAATCATAGAATTCCCCCGCTTTTCGAATGATATTTTTTCCATTATACTATGAATCATCCCTGTTGCCAATGGCATTTGTGGCGTCAAACCGAGAGGACTGCCGATGCCCCTAAGTCTGCATCGGCCAACTGCAAAGAAAGGAGGAAGCCCGCTCTCAAAAAAGCGAGGCGACGATGCCGATGAAGTTTATTGACGATCTGTACGACTATTACAAAGACCGACTGACCGGGGATGAAGAAGATGCCGAAGCGGTGGCGATGTCGATTTTGGATGAACTTAGCCGCCGCGATGTGCTCAAGCTGATCGACGAAATGACCGATGAAGAGCTGCTTGGCATGTTCGGTTTGTATGTCCTGGAAAGCTTGAAAGCGAAAATGGCCCGCGAAGGCCTCGGCGCGACGCGGCCGCAAGATGCGCCGCGCGTGCATTGACAAAACAAAACGGCTGTCCCCCATGTCATAAGGAACAGCCGCTATGTTGGGCAAATGATGGTTTCGTATTCATTTGGCAGCCCTGTGAACATGATTTCGAAGACGGCTTTTCCACTGTTTGCTTAACAGACAGTGGCGAAACACAAACCGTTTTCCCATCGCGCGCTCATCGGTAAAACTGTACATCATAGCCTTCTTTCAACAACACTTGGTAGATTTGCTGAATATGGTCTTCGTTTTTCGTCTCGAGCGAAAAGTGAATTTCCGCCTGACCTGGCAGCACTTTGGCGCCGATGCGCTGATGGTGGATCGACATGACATTCGCCTCGAGCTCGGCGATAATGCGAAGCAGTTTGTTCAACTGGCCCGGCTTGTCGGAGATGACCGTTGTAAACGTCACAAACCGGCCCGCTTCGACGAGCCCCCGCTCGATGATGCGGGAAATGAGCGTCACATCGACGTTGCCGCCGCTTAAAATGGCGGCGACTTTTTTGCCGCGAAACGGCAGCTTTTGATACAACAATGCCGCCAACGGACAAGCGGCCGCCCCTTCGATCAACAGCTTGTTCCGCTCGAGCACATACAGCATCGTCCGTGAAATTTCCGCCTCTTCTACGCACACAACGCCATCGACGTATTGCTCAATGTATTGGTACGTAATATTGCCCGGCTTTTTCACGGCAATCCCATCGGCGATCGTATTCGATGCGGCAATGGAGACGGGCTGTTTATGGCGTATGGCCGCCGTCATGCCTGGGCAAGCCGATGACTCAACGCCGTACACTTCCACCGATGGCTTCAGCTGTTTTAACGTAAACGCCACCCCAGCAAGCAACCCGCCGCCGCCGACCGGGCAAAGGACGACGTCCACATCGGGAAGCTGCTCGATCAGCTCTAAGCCGATCGTCCCTTGGCCGGCCATCACCGCCAAGTCGTCAAACGGATGAACAAATGTCATCCCCCGTTCACGTTGCAACTCTAATGCATATTCCAAAGACTCGTCAAACACATCGCCGTACAGCACGACTTCCGCCCCGTAGCTTTTCGTCGCTTCAATTTTGCTGAGCGGCGCCCCTTTCGGCATGACAATCGTGCAAGGAATGCCGAGCATGCCGCTTGCGTAGGCGACCCCTTGGGCGTGGTTGCCGGCCGAGGCGGCGATGACGCCTCGCGCCCTTTCTTCTTCCGTGAGCGACATAATTTTATTGAATGAGCCTCTTACCTTAAACGAACCTGTTTTTTGCAAATTTTCCAGTTTCATATACACGTCATTGCCGGACAGCCGGCTGAACGTCTGCGAATGCTCAAGCGGCGTTTGGTGGACGATGCCTTTCATTTTCGCTCGCGCTTGTTCAATGTCTGTTAACGTCAACATCATCAAACCACCCTTTCCGATCGGGCGACCGGTTCTTGTTCACCCCGCTTTATTATATACAAAACATTTCATCACCGACAAATGTTGCTTTTCTTTAGTTGGTTTTGGATTATTTTTAGCATATAGTTTTGTTGCATAAAATCATGTTCAACAAACATCGCTGCAACCCGCTTCCTTTGTCAAACCGTTTGAACGTTGGACTTGTCCCAAAACATCAGAGTGTTTCTAGGGGAAGAGCTGTCTACGGTCTGTTCTTTTTCTTTTGTGAATATTGTTTATTTAGAACATTGTTCTATAGATTTGGCCAATTGCCAACGGGAAAAAGCGGCCAAAAAGATCGGCGATAGGCAAACGCGAGGGAATTTGCTAATATGAAAGAAAAGCATTCGGAAGACGAAAGGATGAAACGGTTGTGACGAAAAAGTTGTACTATACGGCGCCGGATGTTGACGTGTGGACGACAACGGTGACAAGCGTCCGCCAAGACGGCGAAACATACATTGTCACCTTGGCGGAAACAGCGTTTTACCCGGAAGGCGGTGGCCAACCGTCTGACGCCGGCACGATCGCCGGCTTGCCGGTGCTCGATGTGTTTGACGAAAACGGGGAAGTGTATCACCGCCTTCCTGCCCACCCGGGAATGGGCGCCGTTTCATGCGTCCTTGATAGGAAACGGCGCCGCGATCATACACAACAGCATAGCGGCCAACATGTATTATCCGCTGTACTCGTTGAACAGCTCGGCGCCGAAACAGTCGGTTTTCACCTTGGGCGCGAGGTCGTCACAATCGACATCACGGCGGGTGCGCTGACGGAAGCAGACATGCTGGCAGTGGAAAACCGGGCCAACGAACTCATTTACGCGAATCTCCCGGTCGAGACGTATTGGGTGACGCCGGAAGAAGCAGAACGGATGCCGTTTCGCAAGCGTCCCGATGTCCAAGGTTCTGTCCGTGTTGTCGAGATGAAAGGGATCGATTTGTCGGCGTGCTGCGGCACCCATGTGAAACGCACGGGCGAAATCGGCGTGATCAAATTGCTGAAAGCAGAGCGCCATCGCGGCATGACGCGTCTTTCCTTTCTTTGCGGCGGCCGGGCGCTTGCCGACTACCAGCAAACCCACCGCGTCGTGCAGGCGGCAGCAGGTCGGTTCGGGACAAGCCGCGATCAGCTGCTCGACGTGATCGCAAAATGGGAACAAGAGAAAAAAGAATGGGAAAAACGGCTGCGCCAATACGAGGCAATCGTCTTTGCCGTCGAAGCCGAACGGGCCGCCGCCGAATCAGGACGTGCAGTGATTGGCCGTTACGACCAATATGGGGCAAAAGAACTGCAAATGATCGCCCGTCTGATCGCCGACCGTTATGGCAAAACCGCGCTGCTCGCCTCCACACCCGATTGGCGCGCCGTGATCGCCAAAGCACCGTCTTCCTTGCTCCATGCAGGGAACTGGCTGAAAGAACAAGCCGCCCTGTTTGGCGGCAAAGGGGCGGCAACGAGCGGCAGGGGCAAGCTGCTTTTCCGTCTCTTGAGGCGCTTAGCCAGTTCCTTTCCCGCGTGGAAACGGCAGGCATCGATTGACGGCTCCTGCCCGCACCGCCCGGTTGCTTCGATTCGTTTCGTCCTCCCGTCGGATCGATGCGATGTCCGCCATAGCCGACGGAGGGCGGTTTTTGTAAAATGAAAAACGAAATGTGCAGCTAAGGAGTTTGAAGAGATGAACGATCGACTCGTACAATCGCAAATCGAAGAGCTCGAACGAAAGCTGCGCGCTTATGAGCGGCTCATCGAAACGCTTCCGTTTCCGTTCACCTTTGCCGATTACGAAAGTGGAATCGCCATCGAAAAAAAGCGCGGCGACGTCCGGCCGCACCTTCGCACCATTCCACCGTCCCTTGAAAAGGAAGCCAAATGGCAGTGGGATATTGACTTGTATCACGACGTACCGTTTGAAAAAGTGGAAGCCTTTTTGACGCCGTTGCTCGATCTTGTTCCACACCATATCGTCTTTGTCGACGCTCAAGGGATCATCACGCTTTGCAATTTGCAGGCGGCTGTTGACACCGGCGTGGATCGCGACGCCATCATCGGCAAACATATTCGCGAGCTGCTGAAGCTCCCTGATGAGCTGATCGCGACGCTCGAATCGCTTGAAAAAGGCGAGCCGCTTTACAATTACGAAGTGCTCGACCGTTTTTACGGCATCGTCAACACCCGCTTTATTTACAACGATGACGGTTCAGTCAAACGGGTCATTAGCATGTTTCAATCGCTCAACATGATGAAAGAAACGGAAAAGCTCGCCGTCGCCGGCCGCATCGCCGCCGGCATCGCCCATGAAATCCGCAATCCGCTGACGACGGTGCGCGGCTATTTGCAGCTGCTCAAAACCGAGCTGCCAGACCGGATCGCCTCGCTCGTCGAACGCCTGCTCATTCCTGAGCTTGACCGGGCAAACGGCATCATCACCGACTTTTTAAACATCGCCAAGCCGGCGGACGTGAAGATGGAAACGTTCCGGCTGCACCGTTTTTTGCGCGACGATGTCGGCGTTCTGCTGCAGAGCGAGGCGTTGCTGCACAGTGTGAACGTCCATTTTGACCTCGACGAACAACTGGACGATTACGAAATGAACGGCGACCGCAGCCAGCTTTTGCAAGTGTTTTTAAACTTATTTCGCAACGCCGTGGAAGCAAAAGTGGCGAAAACGATGAATGTCACGGTGAGCAGCCGGAAAGTGAACCATATCGTCCAGCTTCGCTTCTGCGACGATGGGCCCGGCATCTCGTCATCAGTCATCGAACATATTTTCGACCCGTTTTTCTCGACGAAAGAAACAGGGACCGGACTTGGCCTTTCATTGTCAAAAAAAATCGTCGAGCTGCACCAAGGAACGATGAAAGTGCAAAGCGATGCACGCGGCACTTGTTTTTTGATCGAATTTCCGCTTTGCAGCCAACCGCCGTTTCTTTCGCTGTAAATTGCTTCCGAAGAGGGAAGCCATCCCGGCTTCGGAAGCGATGAGGTTGATGATTTAGAACAATGTGTCGTTTTATCATGAAAAAGGGGGAACCATTATGACTACGCCCGCTCCGCTCAACGGCAAATGGCGGCGCCTGTTCGCCTTGTTTCTTCCCATTTTTGTTTCGCAAACGGGCCAATATGCCATGAACTTTGTCGATGTTGCCATGTCCGGCCACGCGAGCGCCGAAGATCTTGCCGGCGTCGCGATCGGCTCCAGCTTATGGGTGCCGGTGTTTACCGGCGTCGGCGGCATTTTGCTCGCCTTGTCCCCGATCGTCTCACACCATTTCGGCGCCGGACGGCATGACTCGATCGCCCGCGCCGTCACCCAGGCGCTCTACTTGGCTGTCGCGCTTGCTGTTGCCATTGTCATGGCCGGCGCCGCTTCTGTGCCGTTGATCTTGAAACAAATGTCTTTGGACGAAAACGTTCGGCATATCGCCTTTCATTATTTGCGCGCCTTGTCGTTTGGGATCATCCCGCTGTTTCTTTATTCTGTGCTCCGCTATTTCATCGATGCGCTTGGGCAAACGAACGTGACGATGTGGATTACGCTCACCGCCTTGCCGGTCAATATGCTGTTCAACTGGCTGTTGATTTACGGGCATGGCGGGTTTCCGCGCCTTGGCGGCATCGGCACCGGCTATGCGACAGCGATCACGTACGCATACTGCTTCGCAGCCGCTGCCTTTGCCGCTGTGAAATTTCGCCGTTTGTCTCCCTATCGCGTGCTCGCCCGTTTTTACCGTCCGTCATGGGCCGCATGGAAAGAGCTGCTGAAAACCGGGGTGCCGATCGGATCGGCCATCTTTTTTGAAACGAGCATTTTCGCTGCGGTGACGCTGCTTGTCGGCCGGTTTGGCGCCGAAACAGTCGCTGCCCATCAAAGCGCCCTCAACTTCGCTTCCCTGTTGTATATGATTCCGCTCAGCTTATCGATGGCGCTGACGATCGCCGTGGGCGTTGAAGCCGGGGCCAACCGTTATGAAGCGGCCAAACAATATTGCCTGATCGGCATCACCCTCGCCTTGGCGGTCGCCGCTGCAGCAGCACTGTTCCTTTTCGCCTTCCGCAGCCATGTCGCCCGGCTGTATACAAACGATCCGACAGTGGCGGCGTTGACGGAGAAGTTTTTGCTCTATGCGATCTTCTTTCAAGTTTCCGATGCCATCGCCGCTCCCATCCAAGGAGCGCTGCGGGGCTATAAAGAGGTGAACGCCGTTTTTTGGTCCGCTCTTCTCGCCTATTGGGGCGTCGGCCTTCCGCTTGGCTGCGCCCTCGCTCTCTTGACTGCCGCCGGAGCGTTCGGCTATTGGATCGGCCTGATCGCCGGATTGGCAGCAGGTGCTCTGTTTCTCAGCTTTCGCCTGCGGGCCGTTTGGCGCAGACATGACAGCGGGCGTGCGCCGCTCGCCTCCTAAACGGCCGCTGTCCAAACAAGGGCTGGCCGAAAGGGCTGTTTCTCCTGAACCGAAACACCGCATAAATCGTTGTTTGCATATATGCGGTCATAGGAAAAGGTGTCCCGCTCCTTTTGGGACACCTTCGCTTTTCACATAACGCCATTCATCCGCCCGACCTACAATGCAGCGGCCTTTTTTATTTTTCCCCCTGCGGCGACGGCTGCTGTTTCATATACGCGAGCACGTCAAGATCGATTTTCCCTTTTTCCAGCTCGCGTTCCTCAAAGTTTTCTGTATGTATATACGCTGTCAGCGCCTCGTAAAGCGCCTCGCTGTCCGCGGCGCGCTCTTTCGGCAAGTAGCCGAGGCGGACTAGATGGGCAGCCGTCTCTTCCTTTACCGTTCCTTCAATCGCTGCCACTTTTTCGGGACGCGGTTTCTCAAAGTAAAGCTGGCGCAACTGATACAAGCGAATAAGCTCCTCGATCGGCCGCGGGTGATCATCGACGCGCAAATCGATATAGCGGTCATTGTAGCCGCCATATCCCCCTCCTTCTTTCACGACAAGCAAGGCGGCCGACTGTTGCCCGCGGCGGTCGCCCCCCGCTGCCTGACCAGCTTGAAGCGCCTTTAGCAATCGCTCGGCGAGCGGACCTTTTGTCTGCTCAAACGCCCTTCCCATTGCCAGCACCGTTTCCTCGCCTGCTAAAATATTGCCTTGAGCCGCATAGTTCGGCCCGGTGATGCCCCCGGCCCACGGGTAACATTTTTTCCCGGTGAACGTCGCCGCCCGTCCTTTCGCATCCACGATGCCGACTTGGCGCAAATCGCGCTCACTGTCATCGGCAACGAGCAACTCAAGCGCTTCTTGCGCCGATTTCCCTTTTGCCATCCATTCGAGGCCGCGCGGTCCGTATGACGTGTTGGCGTACGACTGCGTCGCCACCGCTCCGACGCCCGCTTTCGCCCACGGAACAACCGCACCAACGCCTAAAAATTTCGATTGAACAGCGATGCCAAGCTCCCCGGTCGCCGGGTCAAACGCGACGATCGAAAACGTCGCGACAACATCTTTCGGAATGCGTTTCATTTTCTTACCCTCCACGCTACTTCCATTTTTTTATTCTCCTGGCTCTCCACCACAAAGTGTACTTGACAAAGAAAGACGATTATGATAAAGAAAATCAAAACAGCATTTTTCCTTTTTATACCACACGTCTCTTTGAGCAACATTGCTATCATGTTTGTCTTTAAAAGTCAAGTACATCTTTTGGTGATGAACCATTCTCCTTATATTTCTCCTCTTCCCTCCCATCTTCCTCCCTCTTTCAAAAAATAGCGGGGAAACAGCCGTTGCCCGGCCGTCTCCCCCCGCATGCCCATCATCCGCCTAGCACCATGTTGCCCCGACGATAATGAGCAAAATAAACAAAACGACAATCAGCACGAAGCCGTAGCCGTAGCCGCCATAACCCGGGTAGCCGAAGCCATAGCCGCCCCAGCCCCAGCCATACAAGCCATATGGCATATTCGTCACCTCCTTGCTAGCAAGTAAGAGGCATCAGTACACCCAACCACCGACACATGCACATCCGACAATAATCAACAAGATGAACAGAACGACGATCAACGCGAATCCGCCGCCGTAAGCTGCACCCATTTGCCAGCACCTCCTTCGTTTTTGTACTAGTAGACTATTCAGAAGCCGAGGAAATGGTTAGATGTTTCAGCAAAAATGGGTATTTGCCGCAGAAATGGAAAAAAAGCGGCCCGTCCTCGGACCGCTGCTACGCCTCGAGCGAGCTTCGCTTCCATTTTTTCCGCCCTGACGCCTGCTTGATTTGAACAGCAGAAAACAAAATAAGCGCCGCCCAGATGCAGCTAAACGCATAAAAATGCGCTTTCGTAAACGGCTCGCCGAACAAAAAGACGCCAAGGAGAAGGCTGATCGTCGGCGAAATGTATTGCAAAAAACCAAGTGTTGTCATCGACACACGCTTCGCCCCCTTGGCGAAATACAAAAGCGGCACGGCCGTCGCTGGCCCGGCTCCAGCCAACAGCGCCCATTGCCACCATTCGGCCGTCTTGACGAGGGCTGGCGTTTCGTTGTACCCCCATAATAAGTAAACGGCTGAAAGCGGCATGACGGCCATTGTTTCAAGCGTCAAGCCAATGGACGAGTCAACGCTGGCCAGTTTTTTCACTAAGCCGTAAAACCCGAACGTCAATGCGAGCGATATGGCGACCCACGGAAACGCGCCATATTCCGCCGTCATCGCCGCCACGCCGGCGGCGGCCAGAAGAACAGCGGTCCACTGCCCTACGCTCAGCCGCTCGCGCAGTACGATCGTCCCAAGCGCCACACTGACAAGCGGGTTGATATAATAGCCGAGGCTCGTTTCAACAACATGATGATGATTCACCGCCCATATGTAGACAAACCAGTTGGCGCTGATGAGCACGGCAGCAGCGGCGATCCCCCATGCCTTAGCCGGCCGACGGCGCATCGCCCGAAGCTCCCGGCGGAAGGCGTCAGGCTGCCCAGTCGCTGCCAAAAGGATGGCCATAAACACGAACGACCAAACGATGCGGTGCGCCAAAATCTCAAGCGCCGGGCGCGCCTCTAGCAGCTTCCAGTAAAGCGGCAATACTCCCCACAGCAAGTACGAAGCAGCGGTATACAAGATGCCTTGCTTCTCTTCGCTCCAATGCCCCACGTCGTCTTCTCCTTTTCCATGATCATTTCTGTCCCATTATACCGCCGCCGCTTCACTTTATCCATCAAAACACTCACCCGCATCGCTCGACGCGGTTGCCCAATGGAGAAGGGGCGCAGCTGAATATGAGCACCCCCCCTTCGCGGCCCGTTTGACCGCCGCCCTTTCTTATTTTTTCGCTCATCAAGCGACACAGGCACAGCCAACAATAATCAGTAAAATGAACAGGACGATGACGACCGTATAACCGCTGTTGACAAAACCGCTCACGGCGGGCACCTCCTTCATCGGTTCACAGGGCCATCATATGCGCCCGCCCGCCCAAACGGCTAGGCGAATGCCCAAATTTCTAGAAGGCCGGTGATTTACTAGGGCAACAGCTTCCCGGAATCGCTTCTCAAGTAGAAAATCCTTGTAGCATCAGCCCCTATTTTCACACGTTCACCCATCGATCAAGGAAAACAGCGGTTTTTCACCGGCCTTCTAGAAGGCCGGTGAAAAAGTACACTCTAAGGCAGGGATTTAGGGAGCTTATGTCGAAAAAGGAAGAAAAATCGTTGGAATGGAGCGTGAGCGGATCATGAAAGCTCCCAAAAACCCTTCGACTCAGCCTCGGCTGTTTCAAGTCATCGACATGGAGGACCTGATTCCCCCACATCATATCCTGCGCCAAATCAACGAAGCGATTGACTTTTCCGTCATTCACGATTGGGTGGCTCCCCTGTACACGGAAAAAACGGGTCGCCCGGCGGCGGATCCGGAACGGCTGCTTCGCCTGATGCTGCTCTCGTATTTGTTTGATCACTCCGAGCGGGAGTTGTATGAGATCCTCCCCATGCATGCCGGATACTTGTGGTTTTGCGGTCTCGACTTTGAATCCGTGCTTCATCCGGATCCTCATCATCCTACGCTTCCGGATCGAACGACGCTCGTCAAAACGCGGAAACGCTGGCGCCAACATGGAATCTTTGACCGGCTGATGACCTACGTGGTGGATCAATGCATCGCGGCGGGGCTGGTCTCGCCGGATGTGCATGCGGCGGCCGATGGCACCCAAGTGCGGGCGAATGCTTCGATCCACAGCTTGCGGGAAGTCAAGCTCGCTCCGGTGGAGACGTTGGAAGACTATCTGGCCCGCACTGCCCGGGAAGATGAACAGACCGAGGCCCGGGATCCGGATGACGACCCACCCTCTCCGTCTCCAAAATCAGAGGAACGCGTCCATGCCGAAGAACGGGGAAACTTCCGTGGAGCCACGTTTTCCAACCGGACCCATCGAAGCGTGACGGATCCGGATGCCCGGTTGTACAAGAAAGGCAAAGGGCAGGAAGCGTATCCTCGGTATCTGGTGCACGACGTCATCGATGTCCAGTCGCGCGTGATTTTATCCAGACGGGCCAGCCTCGCCACTGGAACGGCGGAACGGGAGACGAGTTTGGAGCAGCTGGCTTCGATTCCGTTTCGCCACCCGTCGATTACGATTCGGACCTTGTCTGCGGACAAAGCGTATGGCACCACCGAGTATCTGGAAGCGCTCTTCGTTCAAGGCATCACACCGCTCGTGCCGTTGCGCCGCAAGGAGATGGAGGAGATTCCAACCTGGAAGCGCCGGGCGAAGGATCCCGCTCAGGAAGCAAAGCGCCAGGCGAAAGTCCGAGAAATTCAGATTCGCAACCAAGCGAGGCTCATTCAGCAACAGGGCGGTTATCGATCGATTCAAGCCCTTCGCACGCGTTGTGAGCATGTGTTCGCCGAAGGGAAGGAATGTCATGGGCTGGACCGGGCCCGAAGCCGGGGTCTTTGCGCCATGGAAGAACAGGCGCTGTTGACCGCCGTCGTGCAAAATCTGAAGCGATTGTGCCGGTTTCGAAAAAAACGAGGGGGGACCGGCTCTTTGGCGTGCGCAAAACCGGAATTGGGAGCAGGAAGTCCTGCTCGTCTTCCCATCCTTTGGCGCCAAACGGCGGGGAGAATGGCCTCCAAAATTCGACATGTGGGAAGTCTATGCCCCATTAATTCACCGGCCTTCTAGAAGATTGGTGAAAAACGCGTTTTCTTTAAAAAGATGGGGCAGCGAACGAACGGAAGAGTTGTTGATCCATTGGTGAAAGCTCCTTGCTGGAGCGTTTTCTCCGTTACATCACCGACCTTCCAGAAAAACGCCTATTTTTCTTTCGTCCCTGTCTCTCCCCACCAGCCTTTTCGCTTAAAATAGAGGGCGATGAGCATCGCAACAGTTGCCATGAGCAACAAGGCAAACGGGTAGCCGTATCTCCATTTCAGCTCTGGCATAAACGCAAAATTCATGCCATATACGCCGGCAATAAACGTCATCGGCAAAAATATGACGCTCACCAATGTCAATGTCTTCATAATGACGTTCATATGATCGGATTTGAGCGACAGTTGCAAATCGAAAATGGCGGACAATGATTCCTTAAACGCGTCGAGCGCGGCGGGCACGCGCGAGAATCGCGACGCCACTTCCTCGATATACGGATTCGTCTCTTGGTTGATATACGGCAAATCAGCGTGGCGGATCATTTTGATCGCTTCTTCCTGCGCCTCGGCGATTTGGCGCAGCTCATGAAGATGTGTTTTCATCCGATAAATCTCGCGCCCGATTTCGTTGGCAAACGGGGTCGCAAACACTTGCTGTTCAAGCGTCTGAATGCGGTCAGCGATCTGATCGATGACTTGCAAAAAACGGATGGCGGCCAAGTCTAAAAAGTGATACAGCACGTACCCAGGATACAGCGCCTGACCGCGATGGTTCAACAAACGTTCTTTCACGTGATCAACAAGCGGATCGTTTTCATCCATATAGCTGATCATATATTGGCTGCCGGCCAGCAAACGAACGTTCACTGTCCGGCCAGACGGACGAACGATAAACAGCGATAAGAAGAAACATCCTTCGTATTCGTCAAACGTGGGAATATCTGTCCCATTCATCAGCCGCTGTTGGGCGAGAGGGTGAATGGACAGCGAAGAAAGAAGCTGCTCCAAATCCGGCTTGGCGGCGGCGGTGAAATGAAGCCAACACGACTGGCTGCCCGCGGGTGCATGGCGTTTGTACGTTCCGTCAACCGTCAAACGAAAGTTATGCTCGATCACCACAGACTGACGTCCTTTCCATGCAAACGATTTTAGTTGTATTGTTTGCTGTTTGCCGCAAAACTACTCCCCTCCCGCCGCCAAAAACAAGCCAGCGGCAACGGTTTGGCCGCATCCGCTCGCTGTTGGTGACAAGCAACTTCTCCCGGCTGCAAAGCGTCACATCCCGACAAGTCATTCGCTGTCTATATAGATGCAACGAAAAACTTTAACATATCCTTGATGGAAAAGTCACTTGTCCATTTTTCGACTGTCGAAGGCAAGCCACAGGCTTGCCTCCGTCACGCCAAGGCGTGACGGAAGACCGAACAACCACCCGCTTCACAGACCCATACATGGGTCTGAAAGCGGCGTTGTTCGGTCGCCCGACAGTCGATCAAATGCTCGGTAAAAGCTACAAATGTTAAAGCTTCAAATTGCATCTATATAGGCGCCTCGCCGCGTCGGCCCGCCAATGCGCCCGAAGCCAGTCAGCGCACCGCTTCCGGTTCCACATGGACGTGCGTCGCCCGAATGTTATGCCGGTTTCGCATCAAACGCTCGACTTCATCAGCGATTTCATGGCTTTTTGCCACCGTCAAATGCGAGTCAACGCGGATCGTCACTTCCAGCACAATGTCGTTGCCTAACATGCGCGCTTTAATGTCAGCGACATCGCGCACGCCGCTCACCGCCGCGATTTCGTCTTTATAAACGGCGAGCTGCTGTTCATCAAAACCGTCGGTGAGCGTATGCGCCGTCTCCATAAACACCTCCCACGCCGTCCTAGCAATCATCGCCCCGATCACAAGCGCCGCCAGCGGATCAAGCCATGGCCACCCAAGCCGCGCGCCGGCGATGCCAATGGCGGCGCCAATGCTCACCAGCGCATCCGATAAATTGTCTTTCGCCACGGCCGCCAGCGCCATGCTGTTCGTCCGCCGCGCCAGCCGGCGATTGATGGCATAAACGCCAATCATAACGGCCGCCGAGGCGAGCGCAACCACAGCCGCTAAAACGTCAGGAGCCGCTGCCTTTTCCTTGCCGAACAGCGAGCGGACGCCGCTTGTGATCACGTCAATGCCAATGGACATCATCAAAAAAGCGGCCAACAGCGAGGAGATGTTCTCCGCCCGAGAATGTCCGTACGGGTGGTTGCAATCACGCGGTTTTTTCGCGATTTTCATGCCGATATAGACTGCCGAAGAAGCGATAATATCACTCAAATTATTCCAACCGTCCGCTTCCACCGCATCCGAGCCGAACACCGCCCCAGCCAACAGCTTGCCGGTCGAAAGGAGAAGATAGACGAAAATGCTCAGCAGTGCGCCCGCCTCGGCTCCTTGTTTTCGATCCACTTTCTTCACCAACCTAGCCATCTCATTCTTGCACGTATCAGTGTACCAGCTTGAAGCCGGTTGGGTCTACAGCAAGAAAATTTCCTTTTTTCATAAGAATAGGGACAAGCAAATTTTTTTGTCTAAAGGCAAAATCGAGCGCATTTGCGTATGATAAACCAAGTCGAAACAAAAAAAGGAGAGGAACAGATGTCTGCATATTTAGACTGGTTGGCGGACATGGGGATCGATGGCGCTCACCCAGGCGGTTTTAAGTTAACAAAACAAATCTTACGTAAACTTAAGATCGACCGTTCAACATCCGTGCTTGACGTCGGCTGCGGCACCGGACAGACGGCGGCTTATATCGCCGAACAGTACGGGGCCAACGTCACCGCCATCGACATCCACCCGACGATGATCGCCAAGGCGAAACAGCGTTTTGCCGCCAAGGCGGTCTCGGTCCGTTTGCATCGCGCCTCGGTCGAAGCGCTCCCGTTTCCCGCCGGGACGTTTGACCTCGCGCTTTCTGAATCGGTGCTTGCTTTCGTTTCATTGCCAAACGCGCTCGCCGAAATCCGCCGCGTGCTCAAAAACGATGGCCTATTCGTCGGCATTGAAGCGTGTCATGAGCGGCTGACCGCCGCCGAGCAAAAGCAAATCGCCGCCTTTTACGGCTTCCGTCAGCTCATGACATCAGCGGAGTGGAAAGAAGTGCTCGAACAAAGCGGCTTTGGTTGCCGCCAGTTTTCCTACGCGGCTGCAGCCGAAGCGCCAAGCCTTGGGGCACCCATCGTCATCGCCCTTCCGCCGACACCGGAGATGGCGAGCATGTGGCAGATGCACCAACAGTTGACAGCTCAATTCGGCGACCGTCTTGGCTATTGCGTCTTTTGCTGCGAACCATAGCTGGCAAGAAAAACGGCGTCCTCGACGAGGCGCCGTTTTCACACTTTTTTCACTACTTTGAAATATTCTTCAAGCGTCAAGCCGCGCTTTTTGATCACCGCGGCCGCCTTCCGCCCGACATAGCGGAGATGCCACGGCTCATACTTGTAGCCGGTCACCGCTTCCTTTCCTTTCGGGTAGCGGATGATGAATCCGTACTCGTGCGCATGGGCGGCTACCCATTGCCCTTCTTTTGTCGCCCCGAACGATTCGGTCAGCTGACAGCCGGCCGAGCGGCTGCTGATATCGACCGCCAGCCCTGTCTGATGCTCGCTCTGACCTGGATGAGCGACCGCTTGAACCGCTTTTTCCCTCCCCTTTTGCCGCACTTCTTCAGCAAAAATCACCTGCTGCCGCTCGTATGAACGATAAGCGGACACGGCCACCAGCTCAATGCCATCGCGGCGTGCGGCGGCAAACATCTCCTCAAGCGCCGCGGCCGCTTCGGCCCGCATATGCCGCTTTTCCGCGTTCGGGTCAGCACACAAAAACGGCACGCGCGGCACGACCAAGTCCGCCGGCTTATAGCCAGGCGGGAGCGACTGTTCTTTATTGACGAGCACCAAAATGTTGTCAGGGTTTTGAATCACTTTTTGTCCGTTTTGCACCTTGACGATGTTCCAATATTTCGCCTCAAGCTGCAAATCGGGATCGACGGGGCTCTCGCTTGTTTTCCCCTGTTGTTGATGATCGCTTGGGTGCACTGCGCTTTCCGGCGGCTGGCCGGACGGGCCGGCCGCACCGTTGCTGCCGCTCTCCCCTCTTTGGCAGCCGGCGAGCAGCAGGCACACCAACATCGCCGCTTGCCATCGCTGGTTCATGTTCCTTCTCCTTTTCTGTTTTCCCAGGCCCAAGCGCCCGGCAGCCCAATCACGCGCCATTGCGGATCGCCGCTTCAAGCGCCACTTCAATCATCTCGTTAAACGTCATTTGCCGCTCCTCAGCCGTCGTTTCTTCTCCGGTGAGAATATGGTCGCTGACCGTCAGCACCGACAGCGCCCGGCAGCCGAATTTCGCCGCCAGCGTATAGAGCGCCGCCGTTTCCATCTCGACAGCCAATACACCGTAGCGCGCCCACGTTTCCCAATTCGGTTCATCATTGTAAAACATGTCGGCGGTGAACACATTGCCGACTTTTAGCGCCAGCCCTTTTTCCACCCTACTTCATACGCCGTCCGCAGCAGATGGAAATCGGCGGTTGGCGCATAATCGCGGCCGCGGAAAATGAGCCGGTTCATGTTGGAATCGGTCGACGCGCTCATCGCCAAAATGACGTCGCGGACGCGCACATCCGGCTGAATCGCTCCGCACGTTCCGACGCGGATGAGCGTCTTTACGCCGTAGCTTTGGATCAGTTCGTTCACATAAATCGAAATGGACGGCACGCCCATGCCGGTCCCTTGCACGGAAATGCGCTCCCCTTTATACGTCCCGGTAAATCCGAGCATGCCGCGCACTTCGTTGTAGCATACCGCTCCTTCCAGAAACGTTTCGGCAATGTATTTGGCGCGCAGCGGATCACCCGGCAGCAAAATGCGCTCCGCGATCTCCCCTGCCTTCGCTCCGATATGTACGCTCAATGGGATTCCTCCTTTGGTTTGAACGATCGTTGTCGGGCCATGCCCTCGTCTATCATATCATATGTTTGCGGAAAATGGCAGTCTTCCTTCGAGTAGCCGAGGCGGCGAACGGGCATACTATGTGTGCCTGCCCGAGGAGAAAGGAGGAAAAGACCGATGAAAAAGAAACTCGAACAAGCGGTGGAATACGCCAACAAAACCAATCCATCGTCCAAATCAAACAATCAGCCGTCCACATCGAAAAAGGAAAAGACCAAATTCTAACATCATTCCGAAAGAAGTCTCCCACTTCGAAACGTGAAGGTGCACGAGCACCCGTCCATGTGGGAGATGAATGTTGGCCGGCAATCGCCGTCGGATCGAATCACATGTTGTTCAAACGGGCACCTTCGAAACGAAGGGAAGCGGAAAGGGTCCTTGTGCATTGTCGTTTGGCACATACGCAAATCGCTGAAAGCTCCCCTGTGCACTCGCGGAGGTGGGTGAGACATTTGCGGGGGAGCCGCTCCCTTACGATGTTTTGGATCGGCGATAATCGCTGCGATGACGGCGCGCCAAATACCGCTCATTGATATACAGCACCTTTTTGTCTTTGCTGCGCGTATATTTTTTCTCGCGCTCGCGCCGCCTGGCGACAAGCCAACAGGAAAACAAATACAGTGGAAAGACGAGCTGCATCGCGCCGGCAAAGACATACCAAAAACCGTTGATATCGGCCAAATCGCGCAAGTACACGTCGATGCCGCTGAGCCGATAGTACATGTCAGCAACGATGGCAGCGATGATGACGACGTTGACCGCATGGAGAAGGGGCACGCTTCTCCAGCGGAACAAGAGTCGCTCAACTTGCCCTTTGACCCAAAGCAATGCCGCAATCGAGACGACGCACACAAGCAGCGACAGCGCCAGTGCGGCCATCGTTTCGCCCCCTTCCCTCTTTTCTCCTACGCCCGCCGCATGATGCCGCCTGCAAACATTTTCCGTCGATGAACCGCCGTCAGACCGCATACACTAACGACGACGACGGTTCAAGGAGGGAAAACGATGGGCAAAAAACACCGCAACCGCATTAACGGGCAGAAAAAGAACAACCATATTCCAAAAGAAGCATTGATTGCTGAAGATGAGGCGCATGCCAAAGAATATTCCGCCGCCGGCGGCCGGAAAAACGGTCCGGGCCATCACGACAATCCAGAATCGTGACAAACCGCAGAAACCCTTGTGCGATACAAGGGTTTCTATCGCGGTTCCGACGGCTCGGATTCGTCCCAAGCAAGCGTGACGACTTTTGTATATTCCCCGCGTTCAATTTCCTCTTTTGTCGCTCTTTCATTCAGCTCCTCATCGTCGTCGATGCCCGGGGCCACCGTCGGCATGTCGCGCCGCCGTTCGTCATGTTCCATCAAGTCCGCCCCCTTTCCTTTCTTATCCGTTCCCGAAACAAGGGGGCTTTATTCATATTATATCATCTCTAGCTCTTGCTGGCGACTATATTTTTGAATATTCCGTCAACAGATGAGCTGACGTTCCACTTGTTTCCATCCGTCTGGACAAAGGCGATAGTACGTCTGTCCTTTCCGCCCTTCATCGATCAGCACAACGTCCCCAGTCCGCATAAATCGAGCTTGACAGTTTTTCGGCATCAGATCGGCGACATTCAACATCCGATACAACACCGCCAGCACTTCATCATGTCCGGCCGCCGTCACCGTCATGCGGCACACTTGCCGGTAGCCTTTCGTTTCCCCAAAGCGCGGTGTTTGAAAAACGACCGCCTCATATGCACGTTTTGTCATCCACATCCGTTTCCCCCATAAACGAACCATTGTTTTCCTCTCCCTTCTCCCAATAAATCGGCCCTCCGCGTCCCATACTATGGTTGATGTCGAATTCGATCGCGAATCGTCTTCGGAGCCGAGAAAAACGTGTATTGTACTTATTTGGTGATTTGGCGTGTCGATTCCTTCAGCAAACGAGCACTCCTTTTGTCGAAACGATCGCGGTCTTCTGGCAAAAGTCCACAAATGATGCAAAGGAGAGACAGCCTGATGCCGACTCGCCCGTTCGCTTGGCTGCGCCATCCGCTTCAGTATGCCTACCGCTCCTTTTTGTACCGCCATCCGGTCCGCCTCGCCGATGACGGCCTGCTTCGCCGGATGGCCGCCCGCACAACTGTCCCGACTGACGGACCGCTCAGCGCGGAAGAAAAGGGCATTGTTGCCGCCATTCGTCGGAAAACGGCGGAACATAACCGCAACAATGTGACGCGCACCGCCGCCTACTTAGCGTTTTTTGAGCGCCATCGGGAAATTCATTGGGCGTTTTTAGCCCATCTCGTCTCGCGCAACGGCGGTTGGAACATGACTGATTTGCGCGGCGGCCTTCTTCCGTTTTTGCTGCCGGAACAAATCATTGCACCCCTTTTTTTGTTTTTGGAGCGCGCCAATGCCCTCATTTTTCATGATGCCTATCCGCAGCTTCTGCTGTACGAAGAAAGCAAACGGAGGGAGACGCCGCTGTTTCATTTGTTGCCGGCGCTAGCGGTGTCTTCGTTTATGAAGCCGATGTGGGAACATTTTTGGGAAACGGGGAATGCCGCGCTTCTTACGGTTGCTCTGATCATCAACGAGCAGCAGTACATCCAGCTTCGCGTCATCGAACATCCGTTTTTCCGCACCCACGTGCTGTCAAGCTGGCCGTTTATTGTCGAGCAATGGCTCGGATTCAACGATGTGCTCATCCCATATGCCAAAGGCCGCCGCGTAGCGCTTGCCGGAACGACCGTGCGCGATTTCGCCGACGTCCACCACCGCATCCATATAGGCAAAACGCTGTACAGTCTGCTGCTGTTTGACGCCCGGCTGTTTCGCGGCGCCTGCCGCTTTGCCCGCTGCGTCCCCCACAGCGGCTCACGCGCCGACTTCTGGCCGCAATCGTTCGCTGAAACGCCTGATGGGCGCCGCTTTTACAGCCCCGCCTTGAGGAAGCTTGGCCGGATCTTGCGCACCCGTTCCACGATCATCGCGATTGGTTCACCGATGAGGCGATCATGCAGACGCTTGAAACGCTCCCGCTTCCGGCCTCGGGCGACATGACCAGCCGCTACGAGCGGCATTTGGCCATGATGAAAACAGCCGCCATCGCGGCGGCCAAATCAACTTCATCATAAAACGACGAGGACTACTCCCCATCGATGTCAATCTCTTCATCAATGATGCATTTTTCAAGCAAATAGTCAAACGTAATATCCGCGAGCTCCTCAAGCTCCTCTTGCGTTGGCACAAAGCCGCGGCGGATGAGTTCTTGGTAAAAAAACTCAGCGATTTCTTCCGTATCGATAATCACTTCAATTTCCTTCACCGCATCTCGCCCCTTTGTAATGTTGTATGTCGCCGCCTTCCGTTTTATGTCAAAAATCATGTTGTACTATTTTTTCAGTCTCCCCCATACATATGTACCAACAAAACAAAAAACACGGAGGCGGACAAAATGGACAAATTCACTGCGATCGATAAAATGATGGAAACAGTTGTCAATGGATTGGGCGCGATCGTCATTTTCGCCGGCATTCCTTATTTTCTTTTTATTCTTTATCAATTTCTATCCTGGTGATCGGCGATTGTCCGCAAACGTTTTACAACTGTTTCCATCATCCGTTGGTACTGTTCATCGCCGAACCATTCATATAACGCTTTATAATCGTTGTACATGTCAAGGAGCTCGTCGACCGACGGCCCTTTCTCTCCGTTGTCGGCCGGCGGCAATAGAAGCGACGCTTTCACCGGCGCGGCGATGACAATATCTTGCACGAGCGTAATAGACGTCTCCTCTCCGTCGGCAAGCGGAATGATGTCTTCCAAATGGACTTCAATCTCCCAACCATCCATCAGCCGTTTCAATTCGTAAATCGTCTCTTCCCATCCTTCCCCGTAGTAGCGGTAAATTTCTGTCCGCACCCCGACAATTTTGAACAAATGGCCGCCATAATCGCGGACGCGGACAATTTCGCCGAGAAAAAATGGCAGCTCAATTTCAATCTCTTCCGCGATCCATAAATCACCCGCAAACTCAGACAATAAAATGAGCGCTTGCTCGGCAAACAAGCTATGGCCATGGTTGATTTCGTATAAAAACGTACCGTCAATCTGCTGAATATCGGTGATCGTTCCGACCGTTCCGTACAATGTATTGACGACGATGTCGCCGACGGAAAATTTCGGGCGTTTCGGCGCGCTCATTGGCCTCTCCCCCTTTTGGAACAAATGGTTAGTATAGTATATGCATGCCAAGAAGGGTGGACACCTGCAACCGCGCGGAAAAAAGCTATTTGAAAGCGCTCCCAATTTATGAAATGGGAACGCTCCCTTAGTTATGCTTCATGCAAAAATTGCTCCCATAGCTCATCAAACACAACCATACTTTCCAAATAGTCACCGTTAAGCTCCAAATAGCCGCTCAGTTCTTCGTAGTCCGTCGACCCTTTTGGAAAGCTGTGGTCTTCATACGCTCCGTTCGCAAACCGGACGACCGGATCTTCCTGGTGTCCATGGCGGAAGCGCAGCAAGTAACGGTAGAATGACTTTGCCATGTCCCCCATCCTCTTCCTTTCCTTTTGTTGCTATTATAATGAGCTTTTGGCTGTTTGTGAAGCCTTTTTTCGCCGCTTGTATTCCCATCGTACGCGTCGGGTTGGCTTTTCATGCCAAAAAAGCGCGTCAAACGGCGCAATAGGGGTTCAATCCGCTTTTCACGTCAGAGCATAGGCAGGCCAAGTCCACCGTCTTATCATGCGCTCCGCTTCTCGCCAAGGCTTGCGATGCGCCATCGTGGCGTCCCATCTGAAACCGCATGGCGCCTCCCATGCCTCCCGCTTCGCTAGGTCTTGTCCTCGGTGAGCGCACATACAAAAAGCCGCCATCTTCCGGCGGCATCGTTCATGATACGACTCCGGCTTGCGGAGCCGGGGCAAATTCGATTTCAAACCCAAGATCCTCAAGCATTTGATAATCGGCTGACTTTTCTTGCCCGGCGGTCGTCAAATAGTCGCCGACAAAAATCGAGTTGGCGGCATACAGGCCAAGCGGCTGAAGTGAGCGCAAATTCACTTCTCGCCCGCCGGCGATGCGGATTTCTTTGGTTGGATTCATATAGCGAAAAAGGGCCAGCACCTTCAAACAGTAACGCGGGTTTAATTCGTTCGTGCCAGCCAGCGGCGTGCCGTCGATCGCATGCAAAAAGTTGACTGGAATGGAATCGGCGTCAAGCGCCCGCAAACTGCGTGCCATATCGACGACATCCTGCTTCGTTTCTTTCATGCCGATGATGACGCCGGAACAAGGCGAAAGACCAGCTTCTTTCACCGTTTCCACCGTCCGCACCCGGTCGTCGTATGTATGGGACGTCGTAATGTTCGGATGGTGCTGTTTTGACGTGTTAATGTTATGATTGTAGCGATCGACTCCCGCCTCTTTCAGCCGCGCCGCCTGCTCCGGCTTTAAGATCCCAAGGCAGGCGCACACTTTCAGCCCGAACCGCTCTTTAATTTCCTTGACCGCAGACACAACGGTGTCGATCTCTTTATCGCTCGGCCCGCGGCCGCTGGCGACGATGCAGTACGTCCCTATGCGCAAACGGTGTGCTTCTTCCGCGCCGCGCAACAACGTCTCTTTGTCGACCATTTTATACGTTTTCACCGGCGCCGTCGATACGGCGGACTGCGAACAGTAGCCGCAGTTTTCCGGACAGAGGCCGGATTTGGCGTTGATGATCATGTTCAGCTTCACTTTGTTTCCATAATAGGCGGAGCGAATCCGGTACGCCCCTTGCAGCAAAAGGAGCAACTCCTCGTCCGGACAATCCAATATCGCCAATGCTTCCTCATCGGTCAGCTCGTGGCCTCCCAACACTTGCTCGGCCAACACCAGCCAGTTTGCCATCTCTCCTCTCCCCTTTCCATATCATTACATTTATCGTAACGGACCAGCCGCATATTTGTCAACTATATTTTCATTTCAGTTTACTTTTTAATCCGTCCCTAGAAGGATGGTGAAAAACGAGAACGGCCTGCAAATCGATGGCATTTCATCAGAAAAGAAAGCCGATTGGCCGCGTTTTTCGAATTGAAAGATAGCAGGAATCAGCCATATTTTGCGCTAAATCACCAGCCCTCTAGGCAGACAGCAAAAAAACAGGCTCCCGTTTGAAGGGGCCTGCCCTCGGTTCCTCACCGAATGCGTCAATTTGCCGTCCGAATACGCCCCCGCTCCGCCGAATCCATTCGTGATCGAACAGGCCGGCACGCAGCCGGCATAGTCTTTTTTGCCGGCCGGCGGCGGACACTTTTCAATTTTTTTGCAAAATCGGACAATTGCGTTTATAGATATCGTGCCCTTTATCGATTAAGAGCACGTTCGCTCCAGGGAGTTTGAGCGTCAGTTCGTAGCAAGTGAAAATGTCGGCCGGCCCGGCGCCGACCACGATCACATCGTAATGATTGTTCATGATCCATCCCCCATTTCCCATGTTCCATTCGAAAGTATACGGAACATTTGGCAGTTCGTCAAGAAAAACACGAACTTTCTTGCCGAATATAACGAAAAACGTTCGATATAATAGAGAGTTGTATAAAGCCAAAAAAATTGGTATGGTGGTAGAGAATGAATAGCGGGGAGGGAAAGGGATGCGTTTTTTCGTGAAACATTTTCTAAACGGCATGCTGACGATCGTGCCAATTTTACTCGCCGTCTATGTGTGCTACAAAGTGTTCACCGTTTTGGATGGGCTGCTTGGCCAATACGTCCGTCCGTATTTGGATGGCCGCTACATTCCCGGCCTAGGCCTATTGGCGACTGTCGCGCTGATTACCGTCTGCGGTTGGCTGTCGACGCAATACGTAAGCGGCCGCCTCATTCGACTGATCGACCGGTTGCTTGAAAGCATTCCCTTGATGAAAACGATTTATTCCGTCGCCAAAGATACAATCGCTTCCTTCGTCGGGGAAAAACGATCGTTTTCGCAAGTTGTGCTCGTTACAATGCCAGAAAGCGGCTGGAAATGCCTCGGCTTCATGTCGATGGAAGATGTCGGCGCTTGGCACGATCCTCTCGCCGACTACGTCGCCGTCTATATCCCGCAGGCGTTTCAAGTCGCCGGGTTCACCCTGCTCGTCCCGAAAGAGCAAGTGGAAGTCGTCGACATCTCGCCGGAAGAGGCGATGAAATTCATCCTCTCCGGCGGTGTGGCCGTCCGAAAGCAAAAGCGGCTGCCCCAATGACAGGGCAGCCGTTCGCATGGCCATCCAAAACGCGCGTGGCCGTCAAAAGTATCGCTTTTTCCAAAAGATGTACGCCGTCGCCGCTGACAGTGAACCGGCGAGCGCCATCGCGATCAAAAAGGCGTACGGAGAGTGTTGGTACGGAATCGGTACGTTCATGCCGTAGAAACTCGCCACCATCGTCGGCAGCGAAATGACGATCGTAATAGCCGTCAAAAACTTCATCACAATGTTTAAGTTGTTTGAGATGACCGAAGCGAACGCGTCCATCATGCCGCTTAAAATGCTGCTGTATACTTCGGCCATTTCAATCGCCTGCTTGTTTTCAATAATGACGTCCTGCAGCAAATCTTGGTCATCTTCGTACATGCGCAAATAATTGAGGCGCATGAGCCGCTCCATGACGATGTTGTTCGCCTTCAGCGACGTCATGAAATACACTAAGCTTTTTTCCATGCTGAGAAGCGAAAACAGCTCCTTGTTTTTCATCGATTGGTGCAATTCTTTTTCGATTTCGCTCGTCCGCCGATTGATTTGCTTCAAGTAGCGCAAATAATACGTTGAAATCATGTACAGCATTTGCAACGCAAACCGCGTCTTCATAAACGTGTAAAAGTTTTTGATTTTGTTTTTGGAGAATTCTTCGAAAATCGGATTCTCCTGCAAGCAAACCGTAATAAAACACGTGTTCGTAATGATCATGCCGATCGGAATCGTCTCATAAATCGGGCCGTCCACTTCATCATGGGCGACAATCGGAATGTCGACGATAATGAGCACATGGTTGTCTTCCTTTTCGACGCGCGACCGCTCCTCGTCATCCAACGCGTCTTTGATCGAATCGATCGGAATGTCCAAATGGTGGGCGATGTAGCGAATTTCGTCCTCGGTCGGAGCGACGAGATTGATCCAGCAGCCGTTTTCGATCCGGTCAATTTCGCGCATTTTGCCGCTCGCATCAGACAAATACATTTTCATCATCTGGCATCCTTCCTCCTTTTCACGCGAGGAAGGCGGCGCCTCTTCCTTTCCGTCCGGAGCTCGTTTTCGTATGATGAGCAGCCGGCAAGAAAAGGAACAGGCCGCGTTCCCCGCTATATTCCGGTTCCGGTTCGTTCGGGCTTGAACTACTCATATACGAAAACGCCACTCCTTTCGAAAAAGATGTCCCTCAAGTAATGATAGCGCGGATCGGCCCGTTTGTATAGTAGGTGCCATAAAAAAAGCAGCCTACTGGCTACTTTATTCACAAAACAGCGCGATGTTCAACCATCGCCCGCTCGATTCGGCTTTTTTATTCGCTCGATGGCGTCGTGTTGAAAAAATCAGGCGCTTGTTTGCCCGTTTGCCGGCTGTCCGAGCGGCGCGGATGCTTTTCATTGCTTTTCCCCATCAGTCCGTCGGATTCGTAGCTGAGCGGAAACGTCCGCTTTTTGCCCACCGCCCTCACCCCCTTCGCTTTTACTGTTTGCCGCCAGCCAGCGTTTTACTCCAACCGATGAAAACAAGGACACCGCCACTTTATGGAAAGCGCTTTATCCTAAAATTGTCAGCTAATGTTCACACAATCGTTTTACCGGCGCCGTCCATTCACTTATAATAAACAAGTGAGGAGGGGAAGCCATGAACATCATGATTACAAAAAAAGCGTTTGATTGGTACAAGCGGGAGCTCGGGCTGAAGCCGGGCGATGCGATCCGCTTTTTTGCCCGCTACGGCGGGTGCAGCACCGTGCAAAAAGGGTTTTCGCTTGGCATGGCCAAAGACGAACTGGTCGACAAGCCGGCGGCGCAGACGACGGTTGACGGCGTGACGTTTTTTGTCGAAGACAGCGACCAATGGTATTTTGACGGCCGCGATTTGACGGTTGATTTGGACGAAAAAAGCGGCGAACCGGTGTTTTTGCTCCATTAACCAGCGAAAAAAGCTAGCCGTGACGCTAGCTTTTTCGAATAATGGCGATCGTGCAGCGGGAGATGCAGACGAGCTCCCCTTGTTCGTCCGTAATGCGCACATCCCACACCATCGTCGTCCGGCCGCGGTGCAACACCGTCCCTGTCGCCGTCACCGTCCCGCGGCGAACGGCGCGGACGTGATTGGCGTTGATTTCCAATCCAACGACGTTTTCCGTGTTGGGGTCCACAAGCGCGTACGCGCCGATGCTGGCGACCGTCTCCGCTAAGGCGACTGAGGCGCCGCCATGCAGCAGCCCAGCCGGCTGGTGCGTGCGCCAGTCGACCGGCATCGTCGCGACGACGCGGCCTTCGCCAATCTCAACAATTTCGATGCCGAGCGTATCGATCAACGTATGTTTCGACATTTCCTTCACAACGGCCAAATCGATCATCATTCCTTCTTCCCCCGTTTCGTGAATCGTTCCAGTTCAAACAGCCGTCCTTCCTGCTGCAAAATGCGCGTTTGCGTCTCACCGAGCAAATCGAAATGCGGAAACTCACCGCGCCGGTCGATCCACTCTTCCTTCAGCCCGTACTGCCGGCCCCAAGCGGCGAGTTTTTCGACATCGGCGCAGCCGACTTTCGTCACTGTCGTGCAATGCGGAAACCGTTCGTCGTACCAATAGTGGGTCAAAAAGGCGATTTCACCGCGCTTCACTTTCTCTTTCCATGCCGCGAGCTCATGTCGGCGGATGCCAAACGCCATCGCACCGCTCCCCTTTACCGCTTCGCCCGCTCATATGCTTCATGCCAGTCAGGAAAATATTTGCGGATCACGATCGGCCGAAACGTATCGCGCTTGACGCAAACGTGCTGCGACTTTCCGGTCACCGCCACCTCGCCGTCCGGGGCGAGAATCTCGTAGCCGTATGTCACGCGGATGCCGTCATAGGCGTCAATCCATGTGCGGACAGTCGCGGTTTCCCCATAACGAAGCGGCTTTTTGTACGACACTTGCAAATCGACAACAGGCGAAATGATGCCTTCTTTCTCCATGTCAGCATAATGAAAGCCAAGCTGTTTGATCAATTCCGTGCGCCCGACTTCCATCCAAACTAAATAGTTCGCGTGGTAGACGACGCCCATTTGGTCTGTTTCCGCATAACGCACTTCAATTTGTTTTTCTGCCACTTTCACGTTCGTTCTCCCTCCATTTTTTACCGGGCCTCCTCTTCTATGTTACCATTCGCCCGTCGGCTCGCTCAAGCGGTAGACAAAAAAACGAAGCCGCCCCCGCATGAGGGCTGCTTCGTTTACTGGTAGCCGTGCTCCCGTGCAGCGGCTTCGTCTTTAATTTCCGCGCGCATGGCCGCGATCGCTTCTTCGCGGCGGCGGTTTTTCGCCCGGATCTTCTCCTGCTCCTCCGGCGACGCAAACTGCATCGTTTCTTCGGCTTTTTCTATGTTCTCAATGGTGTTTTGCACCATTTCTTGCAGCTTTTCCACATTGTCGCTGCGGTCATCCGGTTTCGGACGCGGCATGAATGCTTCCTCCTTTGCGCGAGTTTCCGGCTATTCGCCCTTCGTTTGGATGACTTGGGCGTGCTGGCCGGACTGGTCTTGCATTTGTTTGCCCTTGTTTCCTCCTGCGGCGCGAGGCTGTGTGCCGATATGGT
The DNA here is from genome assembly GCF_001592395.1 of Geobacillus sp. JS12. Classification (NCBI taxonomy): domain Bacteria; kingdom Bacillati; phylum Bacillota; class Bacilli; order Caryophanales; family Anoxybacillaceae; genus Geobacillus; species Geobacillus sp. JS12. The sequence continues at coordinate 1,055,326 of NZ_CP014749.1, read as the reverse complement.
TCGGCACGAAATGCTTGCGGCTTCCTTTCGGATTGCTCATTGTCTTCGCCTCCTCGCCATCTAGTCTGTCCGCCCGGAGAACCGCTATGCATGGGTCATTCTGCTTTTTTGAGCATCCGCTCTTCCAGCTTTTTCTCGATTTTTTCGAGCGCTTCCCGATCGTTCAACAATTGCCGTTTGTTCTCGCTGATCAGTTCTTGGAGAGTCATTTTGCGGGATCGTCTCATCGCTTCAACCTCCCCTCACTTTTATTGTAATCTTATTCATGCCCAAAAAAGATAAAAATTATGACAACTTTTTGAAAAATAACGAACCACGAAGAAAGCGCCTTTCGCTGCAGCCATCTGCTCAACGAAAAAGCGCTGTTTCCTGCTCGAGCCGCTTCGCCGTCACCGGGCCGACAATTTTTCGCCGAATGACGCCGTTTGGATCGATAATATACGTCGTTGGAATCGTTTGGATTCGATATTGACGAAGCGCTTCGCCGCGCACATCGAGGCCGACTGGAAATATGAGCCTGTTCGCTTTCGCAAACCGCTCAGCGTTGTCCAACGTATCTTGCGTCGTCAAATGAACGGCAAGGAGCGCAACTTCGCGGCCATGCCGCTCGTAAAACTTGGCAAGCTCCGGCATTTCCTTTTTGCACGGCGGGCACCACGACGTCCAAAAGTTGAGGACGACCGCTTTGCCGCGCAGCGCCGACAACTTAACCGACTGGCCCCCAAGCGCCGGCAAGGTCAAGTCGGGAGCCGTCTGACCCACTTCCGGACCGGCTCCGTTTGCTTCATTCGGTTTGTCAGCTGCCATCACATTCCAAAGGCCATAGCCGGCGACAGCCAAGAACAAAAGAATGACTAGCCATTTCCGCACGTTGTCCCCTCCCTACCGGCGCCTCCCGCCGCTCTGTCCACGATTATAGCACATACGTTTGCCATTTGCCAACCATCGTGCTTAAAACGAAAAAAAGAGGGGCGCGCCCTCATCATGATCGGATGTTTTGATGATCGTTTTTCATTTTCTCCGCTTCGACTTCTGCGTACGAAGCGAATTCGCTCCTCCATTCGTTAAAGCCGTTTTTCTTCTTCGCGTTGTTGTTTCGTTGGGCATTGGCATTGCCAAGCTTTGTCCGGCCCATGCGTCTCCTCCTCTGCTTCCGTCGGTTCACCTATAGTATCCGCCGGCGGCCAAAAAACTATGCATACAGCGGCTTCAACCGACGGCCGAAACAATGGAAGAAAAGCGAAACAAACACTAGGTGAAAATCGTTGAAAATCAACAACGCTTCGACCCTCATGCGGACCGAAAAAAGAAAACGAAAAGGAAACAACGGTTCCATCCGACAACACTGAGGCGTCGAATGATGTTTCAGCCCGAATCGGAGAAAACTAAGCATCGGATGACGGGTCACCCGTTTCAATCGGGTTGTCCGGATAGGAAATCCAGTCGCTGAAACTGCCGACGTACAGCCGAACGTTGTGATAACCAGCTTCGTGGAGCGCCAACACGTTCGGGCAGGCGGTGACGCCGGAACCACAGTAAACGATCAGCGGCTGCCCACGGTCAAAATCGGCAAACCGAGCCGCCTGCTCGACAGCGCTTTTCCAGTAGCCGCCTTCCGTCATTCCGTCTTTCCAAAACCGGTGCACCGCTCCTGGGATGCGGCCGGCTCGGCGGTCGATCGGTTCTTCCAGGCCGGCATATCGCTTCCATTCACGCGAATCAATGAGCACAGCCGAGCGATCGCGGACGGCGGCGCGCACATCCTCAACCGTCGCCAGCCATGACCGATCCGGACGCGGCCGAAACGGGCGGGACGCCACAGCAGGGACGACGTTCGTCACCGGATGCCCTTTCTTCTTCCATTCACGATAATTGCCGTCCAATACGTATGCGTGGGCATGGCCGAAATAGCGAAGCAACCACCAGCAACGCGCCGCCATCGCCCCGTCTTGGTCGTCGTAAGCGACAACGGTCACCGTTTCATCGATGCCGACCCGGCCAAACACGTCCGCCGCTTGCTCGGCCGACGGAAGCGGGTGGCGGCCGCCGTGCTCTCCGACTGGGCCCGACAAGTCGCGTTCCAAGTCCATATACACGGCACCGGGAATATGATCTTCCTGGTAAACGGCCGCTCCTTTCGCAGGATCGCCAAGCCAAAACCGACAATCAAGAATGCGCGTGTTTTCGTCGTGCAAATGGCGAAGGAGCCATTCATGGGAAACAAGCGACGCCATATGTCCTCCCCCTTTTTGTTTTTGCTGACGCCAAACGTTGTTTCTTGATCGGAACGGAAAGCAGCCAATCATCAACAGGACGCCGGCGGCGCCGACACGCTCAGCCAGCGCTCGCCATCGTCACGACCGCTCTTTCCCTTCAAGCCGGCTCACGTACTCGCGCACCATCTCCGGCGTCACGCACCGGCGCGCCGGCACGAGGCCGCTTTTGGCCAGTTCGTTCATCCGCTTCGTCACTTCATTGATCCCATCAACCGTAAACGGCTCGCCGCGGCGGCACCGCTCGACCGCTTCGTCGATGAGCCGCTCGCGCTCGGCGTCGAGCATAGCAAATTGCTTCAAGATGGTATGCTGTTTTTGCACATGGGCAGTGATCGCGTGATGCACTTCGCTCAATGGTCCTCGTCCTTTCCTGCTTCTTTTTCCATCAAACGCCGGACGTTCGGTTTCGGCGTCCAACAGTTGAACCGATAGTTCGGTTTCGTCGCATAGCCGAGCCGGCGGCAATACGTGTACAGCCCGTCGGCTCGCTTTTCTATACGGTAGTGGATGCATGTAGCGCAAGCGTGAAACCGGTTCATCAACGCGCCTCCCCGCCGCGGCCCGAAAGAAGGCCGCGAAGCGCCGCTTCGATGCGGGCGAGCGCCTCATGATCCGCCGTTGCGGAGAGCACGGCAAGCAAGCCCTCCATATAGCTGTCGACTTGTTCCGCGAGAGCGGCCGAAAGTGCGGCGACGGCAGCCTTGTATTGTTCTGCGTACGTCGCCACAAGCCGCTCTTTTTGCTCAGCCAAATAGGCGTCGATCGGCTCGACAAGCGCTGCCTCAATTTCCTCTTTCATCCGCCGCTTTTCGTCGCGCTCAAAAAATGATTTGGCGTTTTTATACAGCGAAAGCGCCTTGGTAAACCGCACCCGGTCTACATCCCCAAGGGCGTTGGCAAACTCCGGCGCCGAAAAGGCAAACGGCTCAGGCGGCGTGAGCGCGAGCGCATCATCGAAACGACGAAGCTCATGGAATAGGCGCGAGAACTGCTCGGCCAGCTGTTTGTGCAAAAACGACTCAACACGCAAGCTCGTCGCCCGCAACTCTTGGGCCAAATCAAAGCCAACCGATGCGAGCAACTCGTCGAGGCAACGCTCAAGCGCCCGACGCGCCGGGCCTTGGTCGTCGCGGAGCACCGCCGGGTTGAACGCCTCCTTAAACACATCGTTGAGGCGGAAAAAGACGCGCTGCTTGACGTAATAGAGCAATTCGTCGACTTCCTGGCGAAGCGCCTGCCGGCCGTAGGCATCATCAATGCCAACAAGCACGGCGTGCATCTTCGTTTTCACCGCCTCAAGCGCCTGCCGTTTCTCCGCTTTTTCCGCTTCGCTTTGCCCGGCGGCGCGCGCGAATTCCTCTGCCGTCCGCCGCGCCCGCTCAAGCTCGGCATATGCGCTCTCGACGGCGACTTCCGCCAGTTCTTCCGTTAAGAAGCGGAAGAAGTCGGTTTCAAAGGCAGACAAGCCGGAGTCCGCCAAGACGCCGCGCGGACCGGGCTCGGCCCCCGTTTTTTCCGCCAGCGCCAAGCGGCTTGAGAGCGCATAAAGGCGCGGAAAGCGGATGCCAAAGCGCGCCAGCTCTCCGTTCATATAGGAAATGACGGCCTCAAGCTCCTCTTTCGACTGGGCCAAATCAGCCGCATTGATGACGAAAAACATTTTATCAAGCGCAAACGTGTCTTTCACGCGCCCAAGCTGAAGCAAAAACTCGCGGTCTGCTTTCGAGAACGCATGGTTATAATACGTCACAAACAACAACGCATCAGCATGCTTCATGTAATGAAACGCCACTCCCGTATGGCGGGCGTTAAGTGAATCCACCCCCGGAGTATCCACAAGCGTCACCCCTTGGCGGGTGAGCGGACAGTCGGCGTACAACACGACCTCATCTAAGAAACATGACACCGCTTCGTCAGCGACATACGTCTCGAGTTCTTCCCAACCGATGGAGACGATCTCCCCGAATCGACCGTTCATCCGCTCATAGCCGGCCGCGGCAGCTGCCAAAAAAGCCACATGCGGCTTTTGCGCCGGATGTTCGGCTCCCGATTCGGCCAGGCGGGCGCAAAGGCGGAGCGCTTCATCCCATGTATCCGCCTCATGGCCGCACTGCCGAAGCGACGATTGCACATCCGTCCAAATTTTCGGTTCGCTTTTCACCTTGACCACCGCCGTGCCGTGCGGATGCTTGTGATCAGGCGGGGCGATTTTGCTGATGGCGGCGGTTGTCGGGTTGGGCGACGATGGCAGAAGCGGGGCGCCGAGCAAGGCGTTCGCCAGCGACGATTTGCCGGCGCTGAAGGCGCCAAACAAGGCGACGGTAAACGATCGCTCGCGAAGCCGACGCGCCTTGTCGCGCAACGGTCCAGCGAAGCGGCCAAGCATTTCGGACCGTTCAAGCCAAGCCGCCGCCTCCTCAAGCCGATCGGCCGCCTCTTCGCTCCGCTGTTTTCCGCCGCTTGAAAGCGTCCGAGCTTCGTCCGCTCTTTCGCTCACTCCGAGGCCGGCCGCTTCCTGACCGAGCGCTTGCTCTTTGACGGAAAGACGGCTTGTTTCCGCTGGCTTGGATGCTGCTTGCGGTTTTGCCGCCTCGGCATGACGCGCTTTCCGGAAGACCGGCGGCGCCGTCAACGCGGCGAGACGGTTTTCATCAAGCGATGCAGACTCGCATGGAGCAGCGATCAGCTGCTCGAACGCACGCCGGCGCTCGTCCCGCTCGGCTCTGAGGCGGGCGAGGCGGGCGGCGAGCTCCACTTTTTCGCGCGCCGCCGAAAGCTGTCCGTTCAATGTTTCTGTTTGGGCGGCCGCCCGTTTGGCGATTTGTTCCTTCAGTTCGGCAAACAAGGCGAGCGCCGAGTCGCGGTAGCGTTTTTTCAGCGCCACCGCCACCTCATCCGTATAATTTAATAGCGCGGCGCCGCTTGATTCCGCCCCTTGTTTGACGAGGCCGGCAAGCATCGTCTCATCCCACTCCGCCGTCCATTGCTGGCACTCGCTGAACCAAGCGTCATCAGCATGCCATTCTTTCCCAAACTGAACAAGGAGCTGGCGGACGTGCCATTCGATTTGCGCCGCCGCTTGCGCTTTGACGCTTTCATAAAACGCCTCAAGCCGCCGCTTGCGCTCTTGCTCCGTTTTTGTCTTCGCGAACAACAAGCCCACTTTGAAATTCGGCTGCATCGCCTGCAAGTACGCCTCAGCCCGCTCCCTCGTCTCAAACGGCATCACGTACGCGTTTTGCAGCACGCGCTCAAGCTCCGAACGGAACGCCTCCTCCGCCCGCGACGGCGCTGTTTGCCAATCGGCAAGCTCCGCCTCAAGGCGATCGAGCTCCGCGATGGCAGCCCCCTCGTCATCGGCGCCGCCAAGCGCCTCGAGGCGCGCCTCAATTTTTTGCTCAAGCGGCTCGTGCCGCGCGCGGAGATGCTCAAGATGGCCGTCGGCGATCCGTTTTAACGCCGACTCGGCGCCGCGGACGAGCCATTCCTCCTTGTCGGCAAACAACCGGCGCAAACAAGCGACAAGCTCATGCCATTCGTTGTGCGGATGTGACGGGCCTTTCAGCGACAAGAAAAACAAACGGGCCGCCTCAACCCCCCAACGCCGGAACGCCTCGGCGGCCGAGGCGCGAAATTCAGCGAACGGCAGCTCGTCGTCGCGATGTTTATCGATTTGGTTGATGATCAAATAAACGGTCTTTCCTTCATCTGTTAATTGTTTTGTAAATTGGAAGTTTAATTCCGCCTGCACATGGTTATAATCCATGACGTAAAAGACGACATCCGCCAAATGAAGCGCTGACTCCGTCGCCAGCCGGTGGGCGTCATCGGTCGAATCGATGCCCGGCGTATCGAGGATCGCAACCCCGGCGGGATGGCGTCCGTCGTTCGGCTGATTTCAATCCATTCGATCGTCTCCCCGTCCCGGCATTGGGAGCGAATCAAGTCCGGGTCGTACGGCGGTTCATACTCGACCGGCTCATCGCCGTGGAAAAAGACGCGCACATAGTCCGGACCGGCTTTCACTTTGACGAGATTGGCGCTCGTCGGAATCGGGCTGGACGGCAGCATCGGCTCGCCGAGCAACGCGTTGATCAAACTCGATTTGCCGGCGGAAAAATGGCCGCAAAATGCGACAATGAGCTCACCGGATGCCGCTTTTTCGATGAGCTGCTTCACTTTGCCCGCATGCTCCTGGTCATCCGCGGACTGAAGCTGATCGTGCATGTCGATCATTTTCGAAAGCCACAGCCGCAATGACGGCCGCTCAATCGCAATATGCCCCATGACCAAAACCCCTTTGTTTCCGTCAATGTCATTTACATTCATTTTACTGCATTTCGCCCCGTTTCCCAATAGAAAAAAAGAAAAATCCCGCCGTAACCCGACAGGATGACATAGAGAAAGAGGCAACTCCCTGCCGCCGCCCGCAGGCGAACAGCGAACAGATGCCATCATAGACGGCTCAAGGGCTGTTTTTCATTTGTCCGCTGCTTTCAGCTTGCCGCATCTTGCGGATGGCAGCCTCCCCCCTTAACCGGGGCAAAAAACGCGGCCGCTCCCGAAACGCCTCCCGGTAGTCGGTGAGCGCCGCCAGCGCTCTTTCCTCAACCGCGATGCGAATCGACAGCAAAAATGCGTTCAAAAGCGAAAAGACAAGCGCGGTGATCGGCGCTTGAAACAAAAGCGGCAACAGCGCGATCTCTAAGGCGACAACCACATAGTTCGGATGGCGAAGCCATCGGTACGGCCCTTTTTTCACTACTTGGCCGTTTGGCACGATCAAAATTTTCGTATTCCAAAAACGACCAAGCGACCCAATTGTCCATACGCGCAGCCCTTGCACGACAAGAAAAAGCGGAAACAAAAGCGGCCAGCGGCGCGACGGGCGCGCGCCTTTTCGAAGCGCCTCAACAGCCAACGACAAAAAGAAACCGACATGCATCAATACGATCAACGGGTAATGGCGAGCGCCGAACTCCCACGCCCCGAGCGCTTTCACATACTGTTCGTTCCGTTTTGCAAGCCGAAGCTCAATGACGCGCATGCCGGCAACCGCCAAAAACACGAACCAAAACCGCACGATCATCCCCCCCATTGAAGCAGCACCATTTCCGCACTAAAGCCCGGGCCGAGAGCGATAAGCAGGCCGTGCCCGGGCGAAAGCGGCTGCCGCATCATCTGTTCGAGCACAAAATACACGGTGGCCGACGACATGTTGCCGTAGCGGGCGAGCACGTCTCTAGCGGCTTTTGTCTGTTCCGGACCGAATCCGAACGCCTCCTCGTACGCTTCAATGACTTTCCTCCCGCCCGGGTGGGCGATGAAATAATGAAGATCCCCAAGTCCTAACCCATGTTCCTGCAAAAACGACTCGACTTGCGGGCGCAGCCAAGAGCGAACAATCGCCGGAATGTCTTTTGAAAAGATGACAAACAAACCTTCGTCACGAACATCCCAGCCCATCACGTCTTCCGAGCCGGGCATGAGCACCGAGCGGGCGGCGATGACACGCGGCGCGCCAGCTGTCGGCGCCGCTCCGTCGCCGGCCACAAGCAAGCACGCCACGCCGTCGGAAAAAAGCGACGTACCGATCACATTGCTTTTGGACCAATCATTGAGTTGAAACGTCAAACTGCAAAACTCAACGGCGATCACAAGCGCCTTGGCATTCGGAAACGCCCGGCAATAGTCGGTTGCCCGGGCGAGCCCAGCCGCCCCTCCCGCACAACCGAGCCCCCAAATCGGCACTCTTACGGCATGAGGGGAGAACGGCAATATGTTCATCAGCCGCGCCTCGATGCTCGGCGTCGACAGCCCTGTCGTTGAGATGTAAAACAGCGCATCGATCTCCTCATGCAAAACAGGGCCGGACGAAGCCTTGCGCAAACAGTCATTGACCGCCTCTCGGCTGTAGCGGACGGCACGGTCGATGTACACCCGATTTTTTTCACCGAAACCGCGCGGCGCGCTGTACCAGGCAAGCGGTTGGACAAACGTGCGCGTATGAATGCCGCTGTTGTCAAACGCCTGCAGCAGCCGCTCCGCACGCGCCATTCGACCGGCGAACAGCCTGGCGACATGCTGCTTCACCTCGTTTTGGGAGGCTGTATACGGCATCCTTGCTGTGCCGACGGATAAAAGAACCGGCATACAAACACCTCGGTCTGTTTCTCTTTATTCTATTAGGATGCGCAACAAGCCAAACTATATGCAATGGAAAATATGTTTGTACACCCGTTTTTTCAGGAACAGCGGATGGATCTCTATATAGATGCAATTTGAAGCTTTACCATTTGCAACTTTTACCCAGTATTTGATCGACTGTCGGGCGACCGAACAACGCCGCTTAAAGACCCATATATGGGTCTGTGAAGCAGGCGGTTGTTCGGTCCTCTGTCACGCCTTGGCGTGACAGAGAAGCCTGTGGCTTTCCTCCGACAGCCGAAAAGAGGCCAACCGCTTTTCCGTCAAGGATATGTTAAACTTCTTCGTTGCATCTATATTAGTTTTCGCAGCCCAAAAAAGTTGCTGCAATCAAAAAACAGGCGCGGACAAAACCGGCCTGTTTTGGAGGGAACATGATCATCAGCGAGGATGTACAATAGGAGAGGTTCGTTATTTATCTCGCTTTTAGCGCGCGGATTTCACTTTCATGCTCGAGCAAGTGCAAAGCGAGGGATTGAAGTACGAGCTCTTGCCGCGCTTGTCCGGCAATGACTTCATTGACTTTTTGTTGCATTTCTGTGAGGGTTTGTTTCATCGCCGAAATTTCATGGAGCGTTTCTAACGTTTCCACGACAGCTTGCCGAATAAACGGCAATTCGGCAACGTCCTCTTTCGTCGCCATCGTTTGTTCCATGCGCCCAATCCGGCTGTCGAGCGCCGCAATGTCGTCTCTGTTGGCCGCCACGGTCTCTTCGAGCTGCCCGATGCGCCCATCCAGCGCTGTGACATCCTCTTTCGTTGCCATTGTCCGCTCGATGGTCCCGATGCGCTCATCCAGCACTGCGACGTCTTCTCTCGTCGCTGCCACGGTCTCTTCGAGTTGCCCGACGCGTCCGTTTAACCGCGCAACATCCTCTTTCGTCGCGCTCACCGTTTGTTCAAGCCGATCGATGCGATCATTCACCCGTACAACATCCTGTTTGGTCGCCATCTGATTCCGTATTTGCCGCAGCTCATCGAAAAGGCGCTCCACCCATTCATCCATTGTTTCACCCCCTTTCCTATTCGCTTTCCATTATACCATCATCCCTCCACCAGTTTCTATCATTTTCTCTGTCAATCGACACGCCAATAAAAAAGCCACCCCCATTTCCCGAGCAGTGGCCGGAAAACGAAGATGGCTATAAAAGCGATCAACACCATTATGAAATTTTTTGTTCCTGCAGCGGCAGGGCAACTGATTTTCTCGCTTTGCCTAGATGGAAGACGGCGTTTAAGAGGATGGCGGTCATGCTGCCGGCGACGATGCCGCTGTCGGTTAAAATGCGCAAGCCGGTCGGCAGCTCGGCAAACAAGTTCGGCACCGCCGTCACCCCAAGCCCCACGCCGACCGAACAGGCGATGATCAGCAAGTTCTCTTGCACAGTTAGGTCAACTTGGCCTAACATTTTCACACCGTAGGCAATGACCATGCCGAACATCGCGAGCATCGCCCCGCCTAAAACCGGTGCTGGTATGATCGTCGCCACCGCGGCGATTTTCGGCACGAACCCAAGCAAGACGAGGAAGGCCGCCGCGGCGTAAATGACGCTGCGCGTTTTCACGCCCGATAATTGGACAAGGCCGACGTTCTGCGAGTACGTCGTGTACGGAAATGCGTTCAACAGCCCGCCGATGATGATAGCCAATCCCTCGGCGCGGTAGCCGCCCGCCAAATCCTCATCCGTCAGCCGGCGGCGGCAAATGTCGGATAAAGCGAAGTAGACGCCGGTCGATTCAACAAGGCTGACGATTGCGACGAGCACCATTGTGAAAACAGCGGGGCCATGAAACGACGGAGCGCCGAAGTAAAACGGCTGCGGCCAATGAACCCACGATGCCTCAGCGACCGCTGTCCAGTCCACTTTCCCCATCATGGCCGCTGCCGCCGTGCCAGCTGCCATGCCGAGCAAAATGGCAATGGAGCGAATGAACCCTTTGAAGCAACGGTACAACACGATAATGAGCGCAAGCACGCCAAACGACAACGCCAAGTTAGCCGGATCACCAAAGTCCTTCGCCCCTTGTCCGCCGGCCATATTGTTCACCGCTGCCGGGATGAGCGTCAAGCCAATGACGGTCACAACCGAACCGGTGACAACTGGCGGAAACAACGTCCGCAACTTGCCGAAATACGGACTGATGAGCACCACAACCGCTCCGGCGCAGAGGATCGCCCCATACACCGCCGGCATCCCGTACTGTCCCCCAATAGCGATCATCGGCCCGACCGCCGTAAATGTGCAGCCAAGCATAACCGGCAAGCCGATGCCAAACCACTTGTTTTTCCACGCTTGCAAAAACGTCGCAATGCCGCACGTCAATAAGTCAATGGCCACTAAATACGTCAGCTGCTCGCTCGTTAAATGCAGCGCCCCGCCGACGATGAGCGGAACGACGATCGCCCCGGCGTACATGGCCAATACATGTTGGATGCCGAGCGATCCGACTTGCCACCATTTCATCTTCATCGACTCATCACCTCGTCAGCAAATTGAATGGCGCCACCATCAAGCGATGCAATGCGGGCGAGCGACACAACGCGGAAGCCGCGCGAACGAAGCAGCCGGCCGCCGTCTTGAAACGCTTTTTCAATGACAATGCCGATGCCGACCATATCAGCCCCCGCTTGCTCGATGATCTCCACCATTCCGAGCGCCGCTTGGCCGTTGGCTAAAAAATCATCAATGATCAGCACCCGGTCGCCGCGGCCAAGCAGCGAGCGAGAAACGATGATTTCATTCGCTTCTTGCTTTGTAAAGGAGTATACTTCCGTGCAGTACACGTCGCCGGTCATCGTCAACGGCCGCCGCTTGCGGGCAACGACAAGCGGAATGCCGAGTTCATAGGCGGCCATAAGCGCCGGGCTGATGCCGGACGACTCGAGCGTCAACACTTTCGTCGGCCGCTCGTCACGAAACCGGACAGCAAATGCCTCGCCAATCCGCTTCATCAGCTGAGGATCCACTTGATGGTTTAAAAACCGGTCGACTTTCAGCACCCCGTCCGCCGCGACCTCCCCTTCAGCGGCGATTTTCTCAAGCAACTCACGCATATTTGGTTCCCCCCAATAAAAAAAGCTTAAAAAACACCGGCCTCACTCATTCCATGAGTCAGGCAATGTCTTTTAAGCCAAGGCAAAAGAAAGGCGCAAAACATCCATTGCCGCCTTCCCTTGACATTGCCACTCATAGTCAGCCGATTTACGGTCGGCTGGTAGAGACTCGCAAGCCATATTCTTGCGATTATATGAGTGAGTCAGTGTGATTCAGTTATTAGCAGTATACCATGAGGGGGCGTGTTTGAAAAGCGGGTTTTTAAAAAAACACGAACATTAAACAAAAAAAACTTTCAATCATTCGTTTGTTTCGATATTCGCCTTGACAGAAGCTGTTGCTTTAACGGGTGGCAAACAGCGTCTTTATGATAGGCTTAATCTCTTTGCTGCATCGCATTGCCTGTTCAATCGCCGGCGCTTTACATCTCACATTTCGCACCCTTCCGACGAAAATCGGGAGGATTTTTTGTTCCGATGTCGAATGAATCCTTGACACACAAGGAATGTAAAGGAGTTTTTCTCTCATGAATGTGAAAGTCAAAGGGATCTGTCGTAATGATTATTTGAATATAATAAGTGTTCTAGTCAAAAAGCTGGACATCCCCCGCTTGATTGACCATCTTGTCCCCGTCGATCCACAGTGCCAAACACGAGTCAGCGATGCCGTTCAGGCCATCCTTTACAATCTATTTGACGGCCGGCAAGCCCTGGTTCACTTAGAACGATGGGCTCAGGAGATCGATTTAGAGAAACTCATCCGTCCCGGTCTCCAACCTTCCTGGTTGAACGACGATGCCTTGGCTCGTCATCTCGATCGCTTGTATGAGGCCGATATTCACAAGGTCATCAGCACTTGCTTGATTCATATTTATCGCAAAGAAGGCCTTTCCCTCCGAGTCTTTCATGCCGATACGACGGACAAGACGGTTTACGGAGCCTATGAATCGGCCTCGTTGGAGGCTCTGCAGATCACACATGGCTACAACCGCCATCATCGTTGGCAAAAACAGATCGGCTTTGGACTGGTCGGCAACGAGGACGGCATCCCGTTTTACGGCGATGTGCACGACGGCAATCGATCGGATAAGGCGTGGAATCCTGAGGTGCTGTCGCGGATCCACGAACAGTTTAAACAAGCCAAGATCGACGATGAGTGGATTTACGTGGCCGATTCCGCCGCGATGACAAAAGACACCTTGGCGCAGACCAAAGCCGCCCGTGCCTTTTTGATCACCAGAGGCCCTTCATCGCTCCGGATCGTGAAACAGGCGCTCGCGGAGGCCGATTCGCCTCACATCCCGTGGAGCAAACCCTTTACCCTAGCGGAGAGAAACGGCGCTACGTATCGGGTATGGGAAACGGCCTCGACCTATGAAGGCCACTCGGTTCGGCTGATCGTCGTCGAATCGAGCGCCCTCGACCAGCGCAAAGGAAAGACGCTCGAAAAAGAGCGGGTCAAAGAAGCGGAGCTTCTTTGTGAGGAACAAGTCCGTTGGGAGCGCCACCCCTTCTCCTGCCGCGAAGACGCCGAACAAGCCTTGACGTCCCTCAAGGCGTCCCTTCGCCCTCGGTTTCATCGAGTGGAGGCCGCGGTCGAAGAGATCGTGCGTCCGAAAAAACGGCGCGGACGGCCGAAAAAAGGGGCGGAGCCCGAGACGGAGACGCTGTACACCCTTCGCCTAAACGTCGAATTCGACCAACCGGCATGGGAACAGGCAAGACGGAAAGCGTCCCGGTTTGTCCTCGTCACGACCGTTCCGAAGGAATGGAAGGGCCAACAAATGGATGCCCAAGAGATCTTGAAGCTGTATAAAGGGCAAATCTCGGTGGAAATGAACTTCGCGTTTTTGAAAGATCCGTTTTTCACCGATGAGATTTACGTCAAAAAACCGGAACGGGTCGCCGTATTGGGCTATTTGTTTCTGTTGGCCCTAGCGATTTACCGCGTTTTTCAGCGCCGGGTGCGCCAGTTCATCACACCCGAACGTCCGTTAAAGGGTGCGGGAGGCCGCAAGTTGACACGGCCAACGGGACAGGCGATTTTTCAGCTGTTTCAATATGTGAACGTCATCCTGCTGGAGCTGCCAGACGGGCGCATCCAACGCGCACTCGATCGCCCCCTCAACCCGGACCAGCGAAGGATTCTGCAGGGATTGGGCATGGATGAGAGCATCTACGTGTAACGTGATACGGAACGACCAGCGATGGTAAAAAAAGGATTGCCATCGCTCGTTGTGTTGGTCAAAAAGTTATTCTGAAAAACTAAATAAAAAATCCTTCGTTTTGACCTTGTTAGGGTGCGAAATGTGAGTTACATGCCAGCAAAAAGAACATTGGCGGGCTCTGCTGCCGCGAGAGAAAATGACGTCTTCATCATTTTTTCACAAACGTCACCATTTGTTCACACTTCCAGCATCGTTTTTGTGAGAAAAGTCACTGTTGCCCCAGTTTTGTACAGTTATGATAGTGTCAAAGCAGGGAAATTGGCCGTTTGGCGCACCTGCCGAATTGCTGTTATGGGGATGAATCCAACAAAGAGGAGGGATACGGCATGGCAAAACTGATCACAGCGGCCCGGCAAACGAAAAAGGAAAAAGAGCCGGCGCTCAAAGGCACGCTGGCCTCTGTGTTTCTGCTCGGCTTTTTCGTCATTTTTTCTTGGGTCAGCGTCTACTTTTTATTTTTGCACCGCCTGTAAGCGGCAAAGGAGGGAATCGGTATGCACATCCATAAGTATGAAAAAATTTGGCTTGCGTTTGGCATCGGCTGTTTGATCGTTTTTTTGACGGTCGTCGGCGTAAGTGCATTCGCCGCCGGACAGCAGCCGCCGAGCTGCCTGACAACGATCGATCCAGAAAAAGTCGATTCGACCCCGCCGTTTGATCATCCGGGGCTCGTCAAAAAAGGAGACAAGGAATACGAGTTGAACATCGTCGTCGCCGCGTTTTCTTTTACACCGAATGCGATCGAAATTCCAAAAGGAGCGAAAGTGACGATCAACGTCACTTCGAAAGACGTCATCCACGGATTTGAAATCCCGGGAACGAACGTGAACATGATGGTCGAACCCGGTTATGTGAACAGCTTAACAACCACGTTTGACAAACCGGGCGAGTATACAATTCTTTGCAACGAATATTGCGGCGCCGGCCACCATATGATGACGGCGCGCATTAAGGTGGTGGAGTAACATGGCACAACCGTTGGAAAAAGTCGATCGCCGCGATGCGAAACTGGCGCTTGCCCATTTGTTCGTCGCCTTTACCGCCCTCGCGCTCGGGGGTTCGCCGGCCTATTGCAAACATTAGTCCGTTCCGGCAAGTTTGAGCTCCCGGCTGGGATCAGCTATTACACGATTTTGACGACGCACGGCGTCTTGCTTGGACTCGTGCTGACGACGTTTTTCATTATCGGCTTTCAGTTCGCCGCGGTCAGCCGTACAACCGGGGCGCTCTCAGACGGTTCGCGCCGGACCGGTTGGATCGGTTTTTGGCTGATGACAATCGGAACAGCCATGAGTGCGTTTTTCATCTTAACCGGTAAGGCATCTGTCTTATATACGTTTTACGCGCCGCTTCAGGCGCATGCCGGCTTTTACATCGGCTTGGCGCTTGTCGTCGTCGGCAGCTGGGTGAGCGGCTTTGCGATGTTCGCTCATTATGCCCGCTGGCGGAAAACGCACCGCGGTCAAGTGAGCCCGCTGCTGGCGTTCATGTCAGTGACGAATATGGTGCTATGGCTCGTCTGTTCGCTTGGCGTCGCCGCCACCGTCGTCTTCCAGCTCATTCCGTGGTCGCTTGGGCTCACGGATCGGGTGAACGTGCTCTTGAGCCGGACGCTGTTTTGGTATTTCGGGCATCCGCTCGTCTACTTCTGGCTATTGCCGGCGTATATGGTTTGGTACGCCGTCATTCCGAAAGTGATCGGCGGCAAAATGTTCTCCGATTCACTCGCGCGGCTGGCGTTTATCTTGTTTTTGCTGTTTTCGATTCCGGTCGGCTTCCATCACCAATTGCTTGAGCCGGGGATTTCGCCGTTTTGGAAATACGTGCAAGTCGTCTTGACGTTCATGGTCATCATTCCGTCGCTCATGACCGCGTTCGCCATGTTTGCGACGTTTGAATCGTACGGCCGCTCGCAGGGAGCGACCGGCTTGTTCGGCTGGCTGCGGAAACTCCCGTGGAGCGACGCCCGCTTTTTCGCTCCGTTTGTCGGGATGCTGTTTTTCATTCCGGCCGGCACCGGCGGGATTATTAACGCCTCGCACCAACTCAACCAAGTCGTCCATAATACGATTTGGGTGACCGGCCACTTCCATTTAACGGTGGCAACGACTGTCGTCCTAACATTTTTTGGTGCGTCATACTGGCTCATTCCGCATTTGACCGGCCGGGTGATGACGAAAGCGATGAACCGGCTCGCCATCATTCAAACGATCGTTTGGGCGGTTGGGATGACGTTCATGTCCGGCTCGATGCATTTTGCCGGTCTGCTCGGCGCACCGCGGCGCTCGGCGTTCTCAACGTACGGCAATTCGCCGCAAGCGCTTGAATGGATTCCGTACCAAATCGCGCAAGCGGTCGGCGGCACCATCTTGTTCATCGGCATTATTTTGATTCTCGTCATCGTGATCAACTTGGCCTTTTTCGCCCCGAAAGGCGAAACGGAGTTTCCGGTCGCCGAGGCAGCTGCTCCGTATGAACGGGCTGCACTGGCGCTTGAAAACTGGAAGCTTTGGATCGGCCTCGTCGTTGCGCTCATTTTGATCGCCTATACGGTGCCGATCATCGACATCATTCAAAACGCTCCGCCGGGGTCGAAAGGATACAAATTATGGTGAAACAAGAAGGTGTCCCCAAGCGATCGGGACACCTTCCTCTTTATGTGCATAAAACCGAGACATAATAGGACTTTGTCGACAGAAAAACGAAACGAACAGCGTAAGAACGATGTTTGCACTGACGCGCCTGTTCTATAATCGATAAAGCGCCTTATATTTTTCTTCTAAATATTGAATAAGATAATCGGCTTTCAGCGTTTCGCCCGTCGCATCGCGCACAAGTTCGAGCGGCTTTTTCATTTTTCCAAACTGGTGGATATGAACGGTCAGCCATTCACGGATCGGTGCGATGTTCCCCTCTTCAAGCAGCCCAGCTACATCCAACTCTTTTTCCATCGCTTGCTTGAATTGCGCCGCATACATATAGCCAAGCGCATACGATGGGAAATAGCCGAAGCTGCCGCCGGACCAATGGACGTCCTGCAACACGCCGACCGCATCGTTGTGCGGGCGGATGCCAAGGTATTGTTCATATTTCTCATTCCATACATCCGGCAAGTCGATCGCTTCCAGCTCCCCAGCAAACAGCTGCTTTTCGATTTCATAGCGGATGATAATATGGAGCGGATACGTCAGTTCGTCCGCTTCAATACGAATGAGCGACGGCTTCGCTTCATTGATCGCCCGGTAAAACGCATCAAGCGAAACGTCGGCGAACTGCGTGGGCGCGTATTGCAAAAGGCGCGGGTAATGCCGCTTCCAAAACGCATAGTGGCGTCCGATCATATTTTCAAAAAAGAGCGACTGCGATTCATGAATGCCCATCGACGCCCCGCTTGCAAGCGGAGTGCCGACAAGCGACTCGGAAATGTGTTGTTCATACAGCGCATGGCCGCATTCATGGATCGTGCCAAACACCGCGGTGCGGAAGTCGCGCTCGTCGTAGCGCGTCGTAATGCGCACATCGTTCGGGTTGAGCCCGATCGCAAATGGATGGACCGTCTCATCAAGCCTCCCCTTGCCAAAATCATAGCCGAGCTCTTTAAGCAACTCAAGCAGAAAAGCGCGCTGCTTTTCTTTTGGAAACGGCGCGAACAAAAAGGACACATCCGGCTTGTCGGACGCGGCGGAAATGGCGTGCACAAGCGGGACGATGCGTTCGCGCAGGCGGCTGAACAGTTCGTCAAGCAAATCGACGGTCATGCCCGGCTCGTATTGATCGAGCAGCGTATTATACGGGTGTCCTTCATACCCCCAATAACGGATAAAGCGGCGCTGAAACTCGATGATTTGCTCCAAATACGGGCGAAACCGGGCGAAATCAGCAGCCGCTTTCGCTTCTTCCCAAACGCTTTCCGCTTTGGAACAAAGCACGACAAACTCTTTGTATTCATCCGCTGGAATTTTTTTATTGCGCTCGTATTCTTTTTTGCATTCATCAAGCGTTTTCTTTGTCACATCATCGAGCTCTTCATAGACGGCTTTGGGCGACAGCTTGGCGATAAAGGCTGCCATCTCCTCGGATGTCGACATGCGAAACACTTCTTCTGACAGCATGCCGATCACTTCTGATCGCTGCTCGACCCCTTTTTTCGGGGCGCCAGTCCGCAAATCCCAATACATGAGGCCAATCGCTTCGCGGTAGCCCGTCATTTTTTTCACGTATTGCAAAAACTGCGCTTCGATTGGTTTCACTATACTCAGTCCCCCTATGTATTTCATGGCCGTATCATCATTTCCATAACAAGGTGCCATTTTCCTGCTTGCCAGCGAGAAAATGCTATTTTTGTGGAAAATGAAAAAGGGAAGAATATCATTCTTCCCTCACCGCTGTCGGCAACACGTCTTTGATCGCCGCAATGACCCGTTCATCTTCCCTGTCGGTGACGAAAATGGAAACAATGCCGCGGTCATCGCGTGTGCGGATGAGCCGTCCGACTCCTTGGCGAAGGCGAAGAAGCATATACGGCACATCGACGTCCCAAAACGGGTTGCGATACGCTTTTCGCTTCGCCTGAAACACCGGATCATTCGGCGGATACGGCAGCGACCAAATCATGACGTTCGAAAGCGACGGCCCCGGGATGTCCAGCCCCTCCCATAAATGTTCAGAACAAAGCACCGTCTCTTCCTCGCGCTGAAATTCAGCGACCAAATCGCTGATTTCGCGGTCGCCTTCAAACAAAAACGAAAATGGTTCGCCGGCTGCCGCCTCTTTAAACTGAAGAAGCTCCTCACGCGTCGGGAACAAGATGAGCGCCCGGCCTCCGGTTTCGCGCAATTTTTCAAGCGCATATGCGTATTTTTTGGCAAACAGCGTCTCATCCGCGCGGAACGTCGGCATAAAAATCGTCATCTGTTCGTCGTAATCAAACGGCGACGGCACGCTGAACGATAAATAGTCATCAATGCCTAAGCTTTGGGCGATATAGGCAAACGATTTTCCGCTCGATAGCGTCGCTGACGAAAAGATAAACGGCATGCGTTTCGCGAACACTTTTTCGCGCAACACTTCTTGAACGGTGCGCGGCATGACGACAAACGTCGCCTCTTGACGCGACGACTCAAGCCACGTAATGGCGTCGGCGTTTTTCAAAAACAAATCGAGTGAATACTGGATTTGATCCAAATATTCATCCACAATGTTCAGCTGGTAATGATCGATCGTATACGTCTCACTTTCAAACACAAGCTCGTTGCCGATTTCGACCATTTGGCCGCGGAGCCGCTTCGCCCACTGTTCAAGACGCGGCGACGGCAAAATTTCTTTCCGGTTCGAACCCGGAACGTCTTTCGCGCACGCTTTCAGCTCATCAAAAAAGCGCGTGCTCGTCTCCAGCGTCTCCTCAATTAAATAGGCGAGCTCTTCACGGATGTCGTTTTCAAGAAGACGTGTCAGCAACGTCTCAAGCGTCGTCTCTTTCATTCGATATGTCAACGCCTTTTGCGCAGCGAACTCCAATAAATGCCCTTCGTCAAACACGACACAGCTCGCTTCCGGCAACAGCGGCAGCTGTCCTTCCCGCTTGCGCGCTTCATACGTCCAAACATGTTCCATATAAAAATCGTGCGAGCAGACGATCAAATCCGCCGCCTTCCGGTAATAGTCGCGCCAAAGCGTCTGTCCGCAGCGATGCCGCTTTTCGCACGTGAAACAGTCTTGAAACGGATCCCAGGCGATTTTTTTCCACTGTTCATCAGTCAGGTGGGCGTATTCTTTTCGGTCGCCGTAGCGGTAGAACGACTGCAGCGGTTTGTTGTCATGGACGAAAGCCGGAAGTTCATCGTAAATTTGCTCATACAGCTCGATGTCGTCATCGTCATACGTCGTCACTTCTTCCAGTTTATTCAAACATAAATATTGATCCGGCGATTTCGCCAGCCGGACGTCGATTTCCAGCCCGAGCACGTTGGATAGCTTCGCAATATCGCCTTCCTTTTTGACAAGCTGCTCAATGAGCGTCTCATCGGCGCAGGCGATAATGGCCGGCTTGCCTGTATAACGGGCGTAACAAATCGCATACAACAAATACACGATCGTTTTCCCTGTGCCAACTCCCGCTTCGGCGAAGATCACCTTTTTTTCTCGAAACGCCCGCTCGAGCTGAAACGCCATATAAATTTGCTCGTCGCGCAGCTCAAAGCCGGCTTCCGGCAAAATGTCATAAAAAACATCGCCGATCCACTGGCTCAACTTATCAAAAAAGTTTTCATTTTTTTCTACAACAAACGGATAACGCTCATGGCCCATCGTCGCCACCCCTCCAATTGGCATAAACTCCCCCGGCATATCATGCATAAGCGCGCAACAAGTTTGTTGCGCGCCCGATCGCTAGTAACAAAACAATATTATGATCGATGGCCGCCGAGAAGTCAACTTCGAGCTTCGCGCGGCGGCCGCGGCCCCCAGTACTGGTAGTAATGCGTTTCAATAAAGCCGTTAAACAGTTTGCGCCGCTTCGTCGCCGGGCGGCCGTAATACGTTTCAAAACCGCGGTGGGCGGTCAAAATGTACACCGACCACGTATCCAAGGCGGCGAAGGCGCGGCCGATGGCGCGATAGAGCGCTTCGACCTCCCGTTGTTCGCCAAGCCGTTCGCCGTATGGCGGGTTGCCGACGATCACCCCGTATTGTGCATCGGTCCGAAACTGCTCGGCGCGGCCCTCCCGAAAAGAAATGAGATCGGAAAGCCCCGCTTCGGCTGCATTCATCTTGGCAATCTCGACCATGTGCGGGTCAAGGTCAATCCCGCAAATATCAAGCGGTTGGTCGTAACGCGCCATCTGTTCCGCCTCTTGGCGCGCCTCTTCCCATACCGATTCCCCGATCCACGGCCATTGCTCCGAGACGAAATCCCGGTTAAACCCTGGGGCGATGTTTTGGCCGATCAGCGCCGCCTCAATGGCAATCGTGCCCGACCCGCAAAACGGATCGACGAACGGGCGCTCGGGCGTCCAATTGGTGAGCAACACTAAGGCGGCCGCGAGCGTCTCTCTTAGCGGCGCCTCCCCTTGGCGAGCACGGTAGCCGCGTTTATGCAGCCCGGCGCCGCTTGTATCGATCGTCAACGTAGCGATATCTTTGTGAAGCGCCACCTCGATCCGATACAACGGCCCGGTTTCCGGGAACCACGACAAATGATAGCGCGCTTTTAAGCTTTCGACGACTGCCTTTTTCACAATGGCTTGGCAGTCGGAAACGCTGAACAGCGTTGATTTGACCGACTTCCCGATCACCGGAAACTCAGCATCTTTCGGCAAGTAATCGGCCCATGGCAACGCCTTCGTTTGTTCAAACAACTCCTCAAACGTCGTCGCTCGAAACTCACCGACTTTCAGCTTCACGCGGTCAGCGGTGCGCAGCCAAAGGTTGGCCCGGCAAATGGCGAGCGCATCGCCTTCAAACGTCACTTTGCCGTTCTCCACTTGGCACTCATAGCCAAGCCGGCGCACTTCTTCCGCGACGACTGATTCGAGCCCCATCGCGGCCGTGGCAATCAGCGAAAACGAAGTCATCCTGTTCCCCCTATCGGATAGGTGTATGCATCCTCATTCATGGCCTATACTTCCATTATAGTCATATGGAAGGAAAACACACAAAAGAGAAAGCCCTCCTTCCTGCAGGAGGGCTTTCCCACGATTCCAATCACCGCATTAATCATGTTCTGTAAGCCATGTTCTGTACCTTCGTACTGCAAGCGGCTTTCGCCTCGTACTCCGGCGGTAATCATCTATCTACAGGCAGCGTACACCGCCTGTCCTTCCCTCCGTTCATTTCCTTCGGGAAGGTGCCCCTACCATCATTTGGGTTTCTCGCTCGTGGGGTTTACCGCGTTCCACCTCTAAGGTTTCCCTTAGAGCTGCGTCACTGTGGCACTTTCAGGGTAATCGAACCATATCCGCATGCGGACGTAGGTTCTTTCCCCGCCGTCAGCCCAGCCGAAGCCAGACTGCCCTAGCTTATGGATTCGCTAGGCACGAACACTACGGGCATCTCAGCACCGTGCGAGCATGGACTTTCCTCTACGGCCGAAACCGGCCGCAGCGATTACCCGAACATGATTAACGCTGCGAGCATCTTACAGTATAGCTGATCTTGGTGTGAGAATCAAGAAGAAAAAATTAGAAATCCCTGCATCAACTTCGCCCTGCCGGCTGGTTATTCATACAGTTTCCGGCCAAACACATGCTTTTCTAAGTTGGAAAGGCGCTGCAAAATGTCGTAGTTCGTCGTTCCCGCCGACATCGCCGGCCGTTTTTGAAGATCCTCGACTTGCCGCTTCAGCCGGGCGTTTTCCTGGCGCAGCTCGTCAATTTCTTGCTGAAATGCTTCATAATCTTTAATAATGAGATCCAAAAATTGATCCACTTCGTCTTGGTTGTACCCCCGTATGCTTACCTTAAATTCCTTTTCTAAAATGTCCTTCGGCGTCAGTTTTACTTGATGGGCTGACATGGCTTTTCACCTCAATCCGCATTCAACGATCATCTTCTCTTTATTTTTTCAGAAATTCAGCCGGTTGTCAATTGACGGTTGGCTTGCCGCATCGATCGGGAAGCCGCATGGCGCCCACGCAGACTTCCCGGCGGCGCCGAAACGCCGTCCTCCCGCCCAAACGCCGCCGGCTGCCGGCGTTTTCCATCCGTAAAAAAACAGAAGCCGACAAAGCGGCTTCTGTTTTTGGCCCTTACTATCGCAACGGAAACGGCGGAAATGGCATCGGTCCCGGACCCGGGCAGTACAGATGGCGATTGGCAGCCTGAGCCACCGCCGATTCCGTATGCGGGAAATAATGTTGATGTTCATACAGGTGATGATAAACATGCGTCGTATGCGATGGATGGATATGCGGCACAATCGTTGCTTCGAAATGATGCAAAACGTTGCAACGAGGCGGATGAACGATCGGCGCCGTTACATTCGGCAGGCAATGCATCATATTCCTCTCCTTTCATCAATTTAGGCTGTTGCTTGACAATACTAGCCTATGATGAACGGAGTGGACTCGTACTAGTATAAACACCCATTTTGAAGAGCCATTCGCGCCAACAATCTACCGGCTCTCCCGCCCCCGGTGCTTCGGACGTTTTGGCATCGTCATTCGTCTTTTTGAATCCGTTATGCGGCGCCGGCCTCTCTGACGTTCATTAATAGATATAATTGAACACGACAAACGTCAAACCGACGACAATAAAAAAGAGATACAAAATTTTTTTGTACATGCTCCGCATCGTCTTCTTCTCCCTGCCATCGTTTTCGTTCATTCCGATGCCATTGTACACGTTTTTTCTTTTTTCTACAAGATTCACAACAAAAAGACGAAACATTTTCGTTTTCTGTCATATTTTGCGCTTGCCAGGGAAATGGACGAGTTCTCACCCGTTTTTCTTGCGTTCAAGCCGCGCGAGCCGCCTGCGCCATTCCGCTTCTTCTTTCTCGCTATGTTGTCGGCTCATCCTAGCGAGCGACCTCCACGCTTCATATGCCATAACGGCATAACGGTGCGCTTCGGCCGCATCCCGGAAATAATGTTCATACACCTTCGCCAGTTCAAGCCCGGCCTTCGCCTTCCAATAGCCATTTCCGTGGATCAACAAGTCGCGCCAAAGGAGAGCAGCCTCTTCATATCGTTTTTCTTTTCGGTATAAAAGCGAAAGCTGCCATTTCGCCGCCTGCGCTTCCTTCGCCCCTTTGCCGCTCGCCTCCTCGTACACCCCCCTTGCAGCCGCTGTTTCCCCGACCGCTTCGAACCAACGGGCGGCGGCCAACTGCTCCTTGGGGTCAGCGAGCCGGTCCGCTTCAAGCAGCTGAACGGATAGGTGAATGTAGAGAGCAATGAGCGACAACACGTCGCGCTCGTTATGGCGCAATACTGGCATGAGCCGGTCTGGATGGGGCGTTTGCAAAAACTCCTTGTACATCATCGGCGCCAAAAAGCCCGGCACATCATCGCCCCGCTCGACGTGGAGAATGTGCCGCTCCACTTCCGAAAGGCGCAGCGAATCCAATTTGTCTTTCCATAAGCGGCGGGCGGCGTGATACAAATCAAAATGACCGAACGCTGGCAATTTTGGCACCATGTTGCGGACAAGCGCATGGCGCGTTTTCAGGCGCGGCCAGTCGAACGCTTTTCCATTATAGGTAACAAGCGTCGTATAATCGACGTCAGACAAAAAACTTTGATAGAGCGCCACTTCCGCCCCTGGGTATGGCAGAAGATGCTGGCGGATGGTGACGAAATCGCCAAGAATGCGGGCGTGGCCAAGCAAGAACATGATGTTTCCCACCCCGCTTGAAAGTCCCATCGTCTCCGTGTCAAAAAAGAATAAGTCGCGAACGGCAAAGCCGCGGCAGGAGAGCGGATGGGAAAACGGCGCTTCCTGCCATCTTTCGTGCACTTCATACAGCGCTCCGAGCCGATAGCGGCCGTGCTGATAGTCAAGCGGATACACCGTTTCCCGAATGAGGCAGTAATCGCCGGCAAACCAATACGGCTTGGCGCCGTACTCCCGCCAAACGTCGGCATACGGCACGTCCGTCACAGGTCGTCCGTCCGGTTTCTCTTCTTCTTTTTCTTCATCGTTCTCCTTTTTATGCCGGGCGGCAAGCAATTCTTTCCATTGCGCCAACTTCGGCTTCATCCGTTCACCCCCTCCTTGCTTGACGTCGGCTTGCTTCTATAAGTTGATTCTCCCACACTCGGCAAAAACACGCATGACGACGCTTAAACGGACGGACCGGCCCAAACAGCAAGTTGTTCGTCCAAAAACTGGACAAGTTCGCGCTTCAACGACGGTCCGTCAGCGCTTGAAATGCCGATGCACGATGGGCAGCCGTCCGCACACGGGCAGCGTTCGACCCATTCTTTCACATGTTTCATGATCTCTTCATACCGTTCAAACACCGCCTCCGACAGGCCGACTCCGCCTGGATAGCGATCATAAAGGAAAATCGTCGGCCGTCCGGAATGCGGCGCCTTCAGCTGCGGCACGACGTGAAGATCGGAGCGGTCGCACATGACAAACACCGGCACGAGATGACCAAGCACATTGGCGATGCCGACAAGGAGTTGTTCAAACAGCGCCGGGGAAAACCGTGACGGCACCGCCTCCCACTCGATCCACGCTGCCGATGTATGCAGCGTTTCCTCGGGAAGCCGGATCGGCCCTGATCCGATGTTTTCAAACGTCGACAGCTTCAGCTTTTTAAAAATCGTCGCCATCGCTCGGACCGATACATCACCGTAACGCACCGCCATTTGTCCGCGCGTTTCGCTCCGGTCTTCCGACAGCACATCAAGCCGGACAGCCAAATTGGCGTCCGTAAAATATTCAACATCCACTTGGCGGACGTACGCCTTTTTCTCCTCCCAGTCGAGCTTTTCGACTTGGTATTGTGCTCCTTCATGCAAATAAATCGCTTCATCATGAAGCAGCGTCATCGCGCTGAAGCGGTCCATTTCGCCAATGACGCGATGGCGGGCGGTGTCGGAAATATCGATGATGACGACGTTTTCCTGAGCTGCGGAGCGCAAACTGATATCATGCGCGGGAAACGCGTCGCTCATCCAATGCCAGCGCCCAGCTCGCTCATGGAGCACCCCTTGCTCGGCCAAAAAGTCGAGCACCTCTTCGACCTCGACGCCGCCGAACGTCTCGCCGCACCGGAACGGAAGCTCATAGGCGGCGCATTTGATATGATCGACCAAAATGAGCAGATTGTCCGGGTTGATGCGCGCCGCCTCCGGCGAGCGGGCGAAAAAGTATTCTGGATGGGAGATGATGTACTGATCGAGGGGGCTTGCGCTTGCGATCATCACAACGAGCGAATCGCCCTGGCGCCGGCCGGCGCGCCCGGCTTGCTGCCACGTGCTGGCGATCGTTCCCGGATACCCTGTTAAGATGCACGCTTGCAATTGGCCGATATCAACACCGAGCTCGAGCGCATTCGTGCTCACCACACCGATAATCTCCCCGCTGCGCAACCCTTTTTCAATGGCGCGCCGCTCGTTCGGCAAGTAGCCGCCGCGGTAGCCGCGGATCGTCGTAGCGCCGATTCGTTCGTTCACCACCGCCTGCAAATGACTTAAAATCAACTCGACACGGACGCGGCTGCGGGCGAAAACGATCGTCGGAATGCGGTTGACAAGCAGCTGTCTTGCGAGCTCAACGGCCGTTTTTGTCGCGCTTTGGCGGATGTTCATCGTCCGCTCGACAACCGGCGGATTGTAAAACACGAAATATTTCCGCCCGCGCGGCGCCCCATTGTTGTCAATAAGCGTCACCGGTTCGCCGATCAGCCGCTCCGCCAACTCTTTCGGATTGGCGATCGTCGCCGACGTGCAAATAAACGTTGGTCGACTCCCGTAAAAGGCGCAAATGCGCTTTAAGCGGCGGATGACGTTCGCCACATGGCTGCCGAATACGCCGCGGTATGTATGCAGTTCATCGATGACGACGTAGCGCAGCTGTTCAAAAAGAGAAATCCATTTCGTATGGTGCGGCAAAATGGCCGTATGGAGCATATCTGGGTTGGTGATGACAATATGGCCCGCTTGACGGATTTTTTGCCGCAGCGCCGGCGCCGTGTCGCCGTCGTATGTATGACTGTAAATCGACACCCCCATCTCGGCGATGATCTCGTTTAGTTCATTTCTTTGATCTTGAGCGAGCGCCTTCGTTGGAAAGATATACAGGGCGCGGCTCGATGGCTCTTTGGCAATGGCATCGAGCACCGGCAAATTGTAGCAAAGCGTTTTCCCTGAAGCGGTCGGCGTCACGGCGACAATGTTCCGCCCGCTTTGGACCGCGTCATAAGCGGCCGCCTGGTGCGTATACAACGAAGCGATGCCGCGCGCTTTGAGCGCCGCGCCAAGCCGCGGATCGAGTTCGTCTGGAAACGGAACGAAATTCGCTTCTTTCGGTTCGATTTCATGCCAATACACGACATTCGGATCTTGGCGAAGCTGTTCGATCCATTCCGAAAGCGTCTGTTTTCTCACGTCGCATATCACCTCGTTTCTATTTTACATGCATTCCGTTTGTTTGCACTACAAAAAACGCCCACCCAGAGGCAGTCCTCTCTCGTTTCAAACTGGCAGACAACCGATATATCGGAGCCGGCCGAACGACAGAACGTTCGATTGTATCTGAACAGTTTTGGAAAAAGGATGCCTTCCTCTCATCTTCCCCGCCAAGGCGGCATCCACATGGGTCATTCTTCTTGGCACAAAAAAACGTCCAGCCGCTACAGCTGGACGGAATGGGCTCCACGATAGCCGAGCCTTGCCGACAGTTCTTTGCCGATCTGCCGCATGCGCACAGTGAGCGATGTGATGCGGTCGTCCGTCATGCGGATCGTCGGGCCGGAAACGCTGATCGCCGCGACGACGCCGCCGGTATAGTCAAAAATCGGAACGGCAACACATCGGATACCGTACTCGTTTTCTTCCAAGTCAAGCGCATACCCGTTTTGCCGGACGGTCTCAAGTTCGCGGAAAAATGCCTCGCGGTCGGTGATCGTCCAATCGGTATGCTTCGGCAGTCCTTTCCGATCGATGATCTCTGCAGCCACCGCGGGCGGCAAATGGGCTAAAATGGCCTTGCCGACCGCCGTGCAATGCATCGGAGCCCGCTTGCCGACTTTGGAGTGCATGCGCAGCGTCTCCGTTCCTTCCAATTTTTCAATATAAATGACTTCCCCTTGGTCATAGACGACGAGGTGGATGACCTCGTTCGTTTCTTTTTCGAGCACGCGCAAATATGGCTTCGCCTCTTGGCGCAAATCGATCGAATCAAGCAGCCTTGAGCTGAGCTCTAAAAACTTGTAGCCGAGCTTATACCGCTCCGTTTCCGGATGTTGTTCGATATAGCCGTATTGGGCAAGCGTCGTTAAAATGCGGTACACCGAACTTTTGTTGATGTCCATTTGTTTCGCGATTTCCGTCACGCCCAGCCCGTCCTTTTTCGTGCTGACGATTTCGATAATTTGCAGCGCCCGGCGGACCGATTTGACCGTGTTTTCTCGTTCCATCGCATTCACCTCGATTTGTTCTCTCCGCTCGCCATTATACACGAACAGCCGGGCTTTTGCAGGCGGGAGAGCAGCACAGGCGCGCATGGCAGCGAGCGCCGCCTTAACGGACGGAACGTATTCACCGTCAGGACGCGCCTGATGCCTTGTTTGGCCCAGAGATGCCGCACGTTCGTTATGAACGTCGGATGGAAACGGCTGGCGCTTTGGCGGCGACGAACGTATTGCGGAGCGTGCCGATGCCGTCCACATCGCATTCAATGACCGTCCCCGGGCCGACAAGCTCGGCGCCGATCGGGCTTCCCGTCAAAATGACGTCGCCCGGTTGCAGCGTCATGACATGAGACAAATACGAAATCATTTTGCTGATGGAAATGATCATCAGCTTGGTCGAGCTGTTCTGCTTTTCTTCACCATTGACCCGCGCTTTCACCGATACAGCCCGAGGATCGAGCTCTGTTTCAATGACCGGGCCGAGCGGTGTAAACGTATCGAACGATTTTCCGATCGTCCAATGGCCGTCCGGGTGGAAAAACTGCGGCGCGGTGACATCGTTGGCGACCGTATAGCCGAAAATATACGACCACACGTCTTCTTCGCTCACCTGCTTTGCCTCTTTGCTGATCACAACCGCCAGCTCGGATTCTTCATCGATGGCTACCCCTCTCTGACACGATTTTGTTCCTCAACTTTTTCCTTGACTCGAGCCACCCCGGTCTCCATGGCGGCACGGGCGACGGCGGAAGCGACGGCCTCGACGACGCGCCGGTCAAACGGGTTCGGGATGACATACTCTTCCGTCAGCTCTTCCGGCTGGATGAGCCCGGCGATGGCTTCGGCAGCGGCAATTTTCATCGCCTCATTAATTTGCGTCGCCCGCACATCGAGCGCGCCGCGGAAAATGCCAGGGAACGCCAACACGTTGTTCACTTGGTTCGGCAAATCCGACCGGCCGGTCGCGACCACGGCGGCGCCGGCGGCTTTTGCCTCATCCGGCATGATCTCAGGGACCGGATTGGCCAAGGCGAATACGACCGCCCCGCGGTTCATCGTCCGAACCATCGCCGGCGTCAACGCCCCAGCAACCGAGACACCGATAAACACATCCGCGCCTTGAATGACGTCCGCAAGCGTCCCGGAGATACGGCGGTGATTCGTTTGCCGGGCGATTTCCTCCTTGATGGCGTTCATCCCATGCGAGCGCCCTTCATAAATCGCTCCTTTTGTGTCGCAAACGATCAGTTCGCCGACTCCGATCGACAGCAGCAATTTGGCGATCGCCACCCCGGCAGCGCCGGCGCCGTTGATGACAACCCGGCAATCGGCAAGCTGTTTGCCAACCACTTTCAAGGCGTTCGTCAGCCCAGCGGCCACGACAATCGCCGTGCCATGCTGATCATCATGAAACACCGGGATCGCCATCTCTTGGCGAAGACGCTCTTCAATGACAAAGCAGGCGGGGGCGGCGATATCTTCCAAATTGATGCCCCCAAACGCCGGTTCCAGCAACTTGACCGTTTGAATGATTTGTTCCGGATCTTCAGTATCGAGGCAAAGCGGCACGGCATCGATCCCGGCGAACGCTTTGAACAAGGCGGCTTTCCCTTCCATGACCGGAAGCGCCGCCCGCGCGCCAATGTTGCCAAGCCCAAGCACCGCCGTGCCATTCGAGACGACGGCGACAAAATTTCCCTTCACTGTATAGTTGTACATTTCGTCTTGGTCGACGTAAATTTCTTTGCACGGTTCAGCCACTCCCGGCGAATAAATGAGACTTAAATCATTGGCATTCACGACCGGCACTTTCACTTCAACTGACAGCTTTCCTCTTGCCTGCCGATGGACAAGCAACGCTCGTTCTCGCAAATGTTCCATCACTGATCCCTAGCTACTAGCCTTCCCCATCCCCTTGTACCGCCTTTTGTGCTGCTTTGCGTTTGACAACCGGCCAATAGTAACTAGGAGCTGCCTCCTTTCTCTATTTATTTTCTTAATTTTCTGATCATAATAGATAGGAAGGAACAAGGTCATCCATCCCTTGTTCCTTATACAACTTTTGGCGTTTATTGCTGAATGGCGGCAAATTTCGCTTTTGCTTCTTGACGACGGCGGTGCAAAATCGGCTCGGTATAGCCGTTTGGCTGTTCATAGCCGCGGAAAATGAGATCGCACGCCGCTTGGAACGCCACCGAATCATCGTAATTCGGCGCCATCGGACGATAGTTCGGATCGCCGGCGTTTTGCTCGTCGACGACTTTCGCCATCCGCTTGAGCGTCTCAAGCACTTGCTCTTTCGTGCAAATGCCATGATGGAGCCAGTTGGCGAGAATTTGGCTCGAGATGCGAAGCGTCGCCCGGTCTTCCATCAGTCCGACGTTGTGAATGTCCGGCACTTTCGAGCAGCCGATCCCTTGGTCGATCCAGCGGACGACATAGCCTAAAATGCTTTGGCAGTTGTTGTCGAGCTCTTCTTGAATCTCTTCCGCTGTCCATTGCGGATGGTCAACGACCGGGATTTGCAACATGTCGTCGCGATAATCGTTCCGATCGTTCGCCAGTTCGCTTTGCACAGCGGAGACGTTCACTTGATGGTAATGAAGCGCATGGAGCGTGGCCGCTGTCGGCGACGGCACCCATGCCGTATTGGCGCCTGCTTTGAGCTGCGCTCCTTTTTGCTTCAGCATTTCTGCCATCAAATCCGGCATCGCCCACATTCCTTTGCCGATTTGCGCCCGGCCGCGGAAGCCGGCGGCAAGCCCAACGGCGACGTTCGATTTTTCATACGCCTGCAGCCAAGTCGATGATTTCATCTCGTTTTTGCGCAACATCGGACCCGCTTCCATCGATGTATGAATCTCGTCACCCGTCCGGTCGAGGAAGCCGGTGTTGATAAAAATGATGCGGTCGCGCACTTGGTAGATGCAGTTTTTCAAGTTGAGCGACGTCCGCCGCTCTTCATCCATGACGCCGATTTTGATCGTGTTCCGCTCGAGGCCGAGCATGTCTTCGACGCGGTCAAACAGCTCATTGGCAAACGCCACTTCCGCCGATCCGTGCATTTTCGGCTTGACGATGTAGATGGAACCTTTGCGCGAATTCAAGTAGCGTGTATTGCCGATGAGCGAATGTTTCATAATCAAGCTTGTCATGACGGCGTCCATGATCCCTTCATGCACTTCTTCGCCATTCGCATGCAAAATCGCGTTGTTCGTCATTAAGTGCCCGACGTTGCGCACGAACATAAGCGAACGGCCCGGCAGCACAAGCTCCCCGCCATCCGGCGTTTTGTATACGCGATCCGGGTTCAGGGAGCGCGTCATGATTTTGCCGTTTTTCTCAAATGTCGCTGTCAAATCGCCTTTAACGAGACCAAACAAGTTGCGGTAAACGAGCACTTTGTCTTCGGCGTCAACGGCCGCCACCGAATCTTCGCCGTCCATGATCGTCGTGACCGCCGCCTCCAACACGATGTCTTTGATGCCGGCTTTATCCGTTTTTCCGACCGCATGCTCGCGGTCGATTTGAATTTCAATGTGAAGACCATTGTTCTTCAGCAACACCGCTGTCGGATGTTGCGGGTCGCCTTGGAAGCCGACGAATTTTTCCGGCTCTTTCAGCCCTGTCGTCGCCCCGCCTTCTATCGTCACGACGAGCCGCCCGTCAACGACCGCGTATTGGACTGCGTCTTGATGGGAGTGTTCTGCAAGCGGCACTGCTTCATCCAAAAACTGCCGCCCGTAGGCGATGACTTTCGCCCCGCGCACCGGGTTGTACGACGAACCGCGCTCGGCGCCGTCTTCTTCGCTGATGGCGTCGGTGCCGTACAGCGCGTCATATAAGCTGCCCCAGCGGGCGTTGGCGGCGTTTAAGGCATAGCGGGCGTTTGTGAGCGGCACGACGAGCTGCGGCCCGGCCTGCACGGCAATTTCATCGTCGACATTGTCGGTCGTAATCTCAAAGTCCTCGACTTCCGGCTCCAAATAGCCGATCTCGGTCAAAAACGCTTTATACTCGCCAAAATCGAAGCGGCCGCGATGCGCTTTATGCCACTCATTCAATTTTTCTTGAATTTCGTCGCGGCGGGCGAGCAATTCTTTGTTGCGCGGCGTCAAATCCGTGATGAGCGCGGCGAAATCGCGCCAAAACTTGTCTTGGTCCAATCCGCTGTTCGGCAGAAGCTCCTCGTTGACAAAGTCGTACAACACTTTGGCGACTTGGATGTTCCCTTTTTGTACGTATTCGCCCATTATTCTCTTCCCCTCTCTCTTGTTTCTTATTACGAAACATCGTTTCTGAATTTCTCTAAAAAGATGATATCATGAAACGAAATGACTGACAATCGTTTTCAAAAAATTTTCATTTCACTGTCGGCGACGTCTTTGTCTCTACACACCGCCCCGGCGTCGGGAACAGCTTGCCGGCGTTGAGCAAGTTTTTCGGGTTAAACACGTCGCGGATGGCCGTTTGCGCCAAAATTTCCTCGTCAGTGAAGATGAAGCGCATCTCTTCTTTTTTCTCAATGCCAACGCCATGTTCACCGGTGATCGATCCGCCGACCGCCGCACACGCCTTGAGGCATTCGCTTCCGGCAGCAAGCGCCCGCTCCGTCTCCCCGGGCTTGCTCGCATCAAACAGCACAAGCGGGTGCAAATTGCCGTCGCCGGCGTGGAAAATGTTTGCGATTCTCAGTCCATACTTGCGGCTGATATCGGCGATTTCCCGCAGCACTTCCGGCAGACGGCT
The DNA here is from genome assembly GCF_001592395.1 of Geobacillus sp. JS12. Taxonomy (NCBI): domain Bacteria; kingdom Bacillati; phylum Bacillota; class Bacilli; order Caryophanales; family Anoxybacillaceae; genus Geobacillus; species Geobacillus sp. JS12. Next base: position 1,022,729 of record NZ_CP014749.1, on the reverse strand, counting down.
GCGCGGAATGACGCCATCTTGCACTAAATAATCAGGCGAAATCGCCCCCATGGCGCCAAAGCCGGTTTTCCGGTTCGCCCACCAACGCGCCCGTTCTTCCTCTGACTGGGCGACTTTCACTTCGCGCACATGATGGCGGCGGCAAATCGTTAAAATATCGTCGATTTGCTCGTCGATCCCGGCGGAAATGCCGTCCACTTCAATGAGCAACAGCGCGGCGATGTCTTTCGGATGACCGACCGGAAACGCGGCCGCTTCAACCGCCTCGATGGCCGTCTGGTCCATCATCTCGAGCGCTGCCGGCACGATTCCGGCGGAAATAATGTCGGAAACAGTTTGGCTTGCATCTTCCACTTCGTCAAAATAGGCGAGCACCGTTTGTTTGGCCTCGGGATTTTTCAACAAACGGACGGTGATTTTTGTCACGATGCCAAGCGTCCCTTCCGACCCGGTCAGCAGCCCGAGCAAATCGTAGCCGGGCGGATCGGGAACGCCGTTTCCGCCGATTTCAATCACTTCGCCGTTCGGCAAGACGACTTCAAGCCCTAAAATATGGTTCGTCGTCACTCCGTATTTTAAGCAGTGGGCGCCGCCAGCGTTTTCCGCGACGTTGCCGCCAATCGTGCAGCAGTATTGGCTTGACGGATCGGGCGCATAGTAGTAGCCGCGGTGGGCGACCGAGTTCGTCAACTTCAAGTTGACAAACCCCGGCTCGACGACGGCGCGCCGGTTTTCCAAATCGACGTGCAAAAGCCGCTTCATCCGCGTCAGGCTGATCACCACTTCGCCGTTTAACGGAATCGCCCCGCCGCTTAGCCCCGTGCCGGCGCCGCGGGCGAGAAACGGAAGCTCGTGCTCATGGCAGTATTTGACGACCGCCGCCACTTCTTCCGTGCTGTTCGGGAAGACAACCGCCCTTGGCAAATGGCGGTGAACGGTAAAGCCGTCGCAGTCATACGCCATTAAATCTTCTTTCCGGTATAAAATCGCCTGTTCCCCAACGATGCGGGCGAGCGCCTGAATGTGCGGGTCGTTCGTTGCAATCGGCCGTTTTCTCATATGCGCACGTCCTTCCCTTCTTCTTTTTGGTACGCCCAATCCAACAACTGCACCGTATGGACGATTTTTTGGCTCCGCCCGTATTTTTTCACGCCAAGCGCCATTTGCAGCATGCAGCCCGGATTGCCCATGGAAATGAGTTCCACCTCTTGCGGCACGTTTTGCATTTTGCTCTCAAGCACAGCCTGCGCCATCTCCGGATGGGTGAGGTTGTAAATCCCCGCGCTGCCGCAGCAGCGATCGGCGTTTGGCATAGCGACCATTTCCACCCCCGGAATGCTTTCAATCAAAGCGCGCGGCTCTTGGCGGATGCCCTGGCCATGGGCCAAATGGCACGCATCATGGTAGGTGAGGCGCACGTTCAATTCCGCTTTCGGCGGCTCAAACCCTGTATCATGCAGAAACTTCGACACATCCTCGACTTTCGCGGCAAACTGCTCTGCTTTTTCGTGCCATTCCGGGTCATCGCGGAACAATTCCGGGTACTCTTTCAACATACAGCCGCAGCCGGCGGCGTTGACAATGACATGATCGACGTCTCGAAACGCCTCGATGTTTTGCTTGGCGAGTTTCCGGCCCGTTTCCCGGTCGCCGGCGTGCACATGGAGCGCCCCGCAGCACGTCTGATTCGGCACGATGACGACGTCGTTTCCATTTCGCGTCAACACGCGGATCGTCGCCTCATTAATGCCGCTAAACATCACATCCATCACGCAGCCGGTCAAAATGGCAACCGTCCGCTTCGTTTCCCCCTTCGCCTTAATGAGCGGCTGGTGTCGATACTTTTTCCGCACCGGCGTGCCGACCCGCGGCAAAACCGCCTCCATTTCGGTTAAATGGTCCGGCATCACCTTGAGCAGCCCCGTTTTGCGCGCCACTGTCTGCAGCCCGCTTTTTTGGTACCATTTCAGCAGGCGGCCGAGCCAATCAAGACGCGACGGATGCGGAAACACCCCTTTTAAGAAGAAGTCGCTGACAAACGCCTTCCAACCGGTAAGCGGCACCGCCTGGCGGAGCTGGCCGCGCACTTGTTCAATAAGCCCACCGACATCGACATCGGCCGGGCAAGCCGTCGTGCATGCACGGCAATCCAAGCACGTAAAAATCGGATCGAGCAAATCAGGCGTCAACTCAAGCTTCCCTTCGCCGACGGACTTCATCAAATGGACGCGGCCGCGCGGGGAGTGCTGCTCTTGGCCGGTTTGTTCATACGTTGGACACGACTCCAAACACATGCCGCAGTGGACGCAATCAGCCCATTTGCTCGGGTCCGGCAAATCGGGAAACCGATAGTTGCCGAGGCTCGCGGTCGCACACGCCGGGCTGTCCGCCCGCTCATTGGTCATCGTGCTCATCATTAAATCCCCCCAATAAAGCGTTGATCGTTGACCGTTTTGTTTGGATCCACTTTCCGCTTAATCCCTTCAAGCAGGAAAAAGTACGACGGCTTTCCGCCCCAGACGTCAACGCGCTGGCGCAGCGAAAATGGCAAATGTCTCACGATCGCATAGCCGCCCAGGCGAACCGCTGCCTGACGCAGCTCCTCTATTGCCGCCAACACTCCTTCTTCACTTCCGTGTACATACGCCTGACAAAGCCCGTGGCCCAATCCGCCGTGCGCCTCGATGCGGACATGGCAACGGTCAGCGATTAAAACGCTTTCACGCAAGATGGAGAGTACATCCAAGTTGACAACCCCGATTTTCACTGCCGCTTCAACACCGTTTTCCGCCTGCTCCAGACGCCCGTTCGGTGCAATCGTGTAAAACGTCCGCCAAAACGCCGCTGTCTCTTCGCCGGCTAAAATGGACATTTCCACCGCTTTCGGCCGCAGTCGTTCAACCCAATGCTCTTGGTAATGGACGGCGTTTTCCACATCTTCAAACCCGATCACAAGCGTATAAACCGGCCGTCCCGTCAGCCGCTCGGAAAGCGCCGGATTGAGCAGTTCAAAACAAATCGGCTCCATCATAGTATCAAGGAACGAAACGGCAAACGAGCGAATGTCATGAAGCTCGCCGCTTGGGAACGACAGCAACACAACGCTTTCATATTTCGCGAGCGGTCGAAGCTTGAGCGTAATCTCGCTCAGCACCCCGAGCGTCCCCATCGCTCCAATGAACAGCTTGTTCATATCGTAGCCGGCGACGTTTTTCACCACTTTGCCTCCGGAACGAATAACGGTCCCGTTCGGATAGACGACGCGCAGCCCGATGACCGAATCGCGCGCCGACCCATAGCCGAGCCGCTTCGGGCCGCTGTCGTTGGCCGCAATCACCCCTCCGATCGTCGCTTCCTCCGGCCAAAACGGATCTAAGGCGACCTTTTGCCGATACGGGGCGAGCGCGCGCTGCAAATCGCCAAATTTCGTTCCTGCCTTGACGGTGACCGTCATATCAGCGGCCGCATGTTCGACAATGCTGGCGTAGTGTTCCAACGACAACAAGATGTCCGCCTGTTCCCGTTGCCCGCCAAACCCCCGTTTTGTGCCGCGTCCAGCGATGACGACTTTTTTGCCATGGCGGTCGGCATAGCGGAGCACCGCAGCGATTTCTTCCTCTGTTCGTGGATAGACAGCCACCGCCCCATCATTGCCGAGGGGATGGAACGATTCATTCCGTTTGATCTGTTCTGGATGCAAAAACGCCTGCAGCTCCTCAATCCATGTCAATGAAAGCATGAGCACCCTCCTTTGTTTCGTAATAAGAAACATCGTTTCTTTTTATCAGTAAATAAAGCGAACCGCTCGAACCGCTTTCTTTATCAGGCGGAGGGTGTCCCAAAAGAATCAGGACACCTTTTCTGATCACCGTCATATATACAAGTGATTTAGCGCAAAACAACCTTTGGAGCCAACCCTCCCTGCTACTTCTATTAAACCATCGCTCCTCCATTTTTTCAACGAATTTTTTGAATTTGACGATCATTTTGTCCATTCTGTCTCTTTTACCACCACCCCGACCTGCTGCTCGAGTGGCTGAATGACCGCGGCCATATCCAAGTCGGCAAGGCCTGCGGCGATCGCTGCGGCAAACGCTTCTTCCGCCTGCATTCCGAGGCGGCGGCCAAGGCCGATCTCGTCCATCAACTCGTTCGCCAGGCGCACGTCCTTGTGCACATACTTGACCGCCCCGCCAGGAGTGAATTGACGCGGCAGCACGAACTGCTCCATATGGCGGCGCAGCATCCGGCTGTCTCCGTAGCTTTCTTTTAACAGCCGATACAGCTTCCCGGCATCAAGCCCATAAGCGACGCCAGCGACCATCGCTTCCGCCGCGGCGACAGAATGGACAGCGACTAAGTACTGGTTGATCACTTTCGCCGCGCTGCCGGCGCCGCTTTCCCCTAAATATTCGACCGTTTTTCCCAACACACCGAGCAACGGGCGCACCTGCTCCCATGCTTCTTTCGCTCCGCCGACCATGATTGTCAGCGCCCCTTGCTCCGCCCCTTCCGGACCGCCGCTTACTGGCGCATCCAAATAGGCGACGCCGTGCTCGTCGGCGCGCCGGGCGACAAACCGGCTTGTTTTCGGACCGACGGTCGTAAAATCAAGACAAATCGTCCCCGGACGGGCCGCGCTGAGGACGCCGCCTTCACCTGTATACACCTCGATGACATCATCCGGCATCGATAAGCACGTGCAAATGATATCCGCCTCGCCAGCCAGCTCTGCCACTGTCGCGGCCTGTCGGGCTCCAAGGTTGACAAGCGGAACCGCTTTTTCTGTCGTACGGTTGTACACCGTAACATTGAATCCCGCTTCAAGCAGCCGTCTAGCCATGCGCGATCCCATCACGCCCAAGCCGATAAAGCCGACGCGTGTCATCGTCCGCCTCCCCCTTTCATTCCGCGGTATTCCTCATACCAGGCAAAACTTTCGCTGCTTTTCCCTGATGGAATGTACTCAAGTCCAATCGCTCCATTGTAGCCGTGCTCTTGCAAAAATGCGAAAATCTCGCGATACGGAAGCGCTCCCGTCCCCGGCTCATGCCGCCCAGGGGCATCGGCAAATTGCACATGGTCAATCAATGGTTCATAGGCCGCAAACGTCGCTGTCACATTGCGTCCGAGCCGAGCCATATGATAGACGTCATATTGCAATTTCACATTCGTCCGGCCGAGATCGCGGATGATCACCGCCGCTTCCTCAATATCGGTTAAAAAGTAGCCGGGCATATCGAACGGATTGATCGGTTCAATCGTCAGCGTCAAACCGTGGACGCCGAGCGCAGCGGCCGCCTCATCCAAGCGGCGCATGTATATTTCTTTCGCCCGTTCCCGCGGCAAATCGGCCGGAACCACTCCGGCCATGCAATGAAGACGCGGCGCGCCAAGCGCGAGCGCATAGCGCACTCCTTCCTCGAGCGCACGGTGGAAATCGTCATGACGGCCGGGAAGAATCGCCAGTCCGCGCTCCCCTTTTCCCAATCGCCAGCGGGCAAATTCAGCAAAACAAGCGACAGCCCGCATTCCTCCAGCTCAGCGGCAACCGCCTCAGGCGCCGCAGCGTACGGGAACTGGCACTCAACGAGCGAAAACCCATGCTGCTTCGCCTTGGCAAACCGGGCGAGAAACGGCGCTTCCGTGAAAATCGTCGAGACATTGACGGCAAACTTCATCATGAGGCCCCTTTCTTCTCCATTTCTTTCTTTTATTCGCCCCACCCTTCGCCGATTCCTGCCTCACCGCGTTTCACCTTTAATGCCGTAAAAAAACAGCCGCACCATGTCTTCGACCAATCGCTCATTATACAGCGAAGCCGGAATTTTTTCCGACAGCTCCCGCCATCCGTTCAAGTAAAGCAACAACGCCTCGATGGATAAACGCGGGTCAACTTCCCCTTTTTGCTGGGCTTCGCGAATCATGTCCACCACCAACGGCAGCACCCGCGTTTCATTTAGCAGCTCGATCGAGCGGCGAAATTCTTCATCCTCCTGCATCCAGCTCAGCATCACATCTGCCCAACCTTCTTTAAACAATTTCACCTCTTGGAAAATCGTATGCTTCACCTTTTCCTCAAACGATCCCGCTTGTTTCAAAAACGCCTCGTATTCATCCACTTGCCGGACCACGTCATCGAGGAGCGTTTCGCGGATGAGATTTTCCTTGCTTCCGAAATAATTGTAGATCGTTACCGGCGATACATGAGCCTGTCTCGCGATCTCTTGGATCGTCACCTCGCGCGGGTCCCTTATTTTTTGGAGCAGCTCCAGCACCGCCTGCTTGATCGCCTGCTTTTTTTGTTCTGTCCGCCTAGCAAAGCCGTTCATCCAGCACCACCTTCCGCTCCGTTTTTCTTTATCTATTCTACCGCTAACTATAATGAAATATAAATAAAAACAAATTACAAAATTTATTGATGATGCACCAAATAATGACGTATAATAAAAATGAAATATTTAAACATTAATATTTCAAAAAGTCGGCTCTAGGGGAGGTCATGCCATGATCGAACTGCAACAGTTGACCAAAGTCTTTCCAAACGGCAAGGGCATTTTTGATGTCACCTTAACCGTCCGTGAAGGGGAAGTATTCGGCTTTTTAGGGCCGAACGGCGCCGGAAAGTCGACGACGATCCGGCACTTGCTTGGATTTCTGAAACCGACGAAAGGACGCGCCGCCATCAAAGGGTTCGACTGTTGGCGCGAGTCAGTCCGGGTGCAGGCGTTAATCGGCTATTTGCCTGGTGAAATCGCCTTCCCCGAAGGAATGACCGGGATGGAATTGCTCGACCTGCTGGCCGGGATGCGGCGAATGAATACGACCCGTTACCGTGACGAGCTGATTGAACGGCTGCAGTTGGATGTCCGCCTCCCGATCCGGAAAATGTCCAAGGGGACAAAGCAAAAAGTCGGCCTTGTCGCCGCGCTCATGCATGATCCTGAAGTGATCATTCTCGATGAGCCGACATCCGGTCTTGACCCGCTCATGCAGCAAACGTTCATCGACCTGATCCGAGAAGAAAAACAAAAAGGGAAAACGATCTTTTTGTCTTCACACATTTTTCCTGAAATCGAGCGGACGTGCGACCGAGTGGCGATCATGAAAGACGGCCGTCTGATGGAAGTCAATGATGTTCACGAACTGCAATCGATGCAACGGAAACTGTTTGACGTCATCTTGTCCCGCCAAGAGGATGTCGCGAAACTGCTCGCCTCGCCGCTCGAGGTCGTCCACCATGCCGGCCGCCGCGTCTGCATCGCCGTGCAAGGAAACTACGATGCTTTCATTCGCGAGCTGGCTCAATACAAGGTGCAAAGCCTCGATATCCATGCGCAAAGCTTAGAAGATATTTTTCTGCATTACTATGAGCACCGGGGGATGAACGATGAACACCGCTTTATATAAACATATGGTCAAAACACAAGCTAAAACCATTATCAGCTATTCGGTCGGGTCGGCCTTTTATATCGCGCTGATTGCGGGCGTCTACCCATCGTTGGCTGATTCAAAAGCCATCAATCACTATCTCCAACAGCTACCGGATGAGCTTCTGAAAGTGTTCAACATCACCGGTATGGACAACCTGCTCGAATTCATCGCCGGGGAGTATTACGGGCTGCTGTTTCTTTTAATCGGCTCGATTTATTGCATCACCGCCGCCAATCAACTGATGGCGCGGCCCATTGACCGCGGCTCGATGGCGTATTTGCTGGCGACGCCCAATTCCCGGCGAACGATCGCCTTCACCCAGGCGCTCGTGCTGCTCACAGGATTAGCGGCCATCGTCATCTTGACAACCGCAGCCGGTTTTGCCGCCGATGCATGGCTCGTGACCAACGATTCCCTTGATCGAGAACGGTTTCTCCAAATCAATGTCATTGGATTCCTTCTCTTTTTCGCCATCAGCGGCTATTCGTTTTTCTTTTCGTCGACAGCCCATGATGAAAAACGCGCGCTGTCTTTATCTGGCGGGATCACCATCCTGTTTTACAGCTTCGACCTTATCGGCAAGCTGGCGGAGAAAGCGGAATGGCTCCGGTATGGGTCGATCTTTGCCGCCTTTGAACCCGGGAAAATCGCCCAAGGCCAAGTCGAATGGCTCCCTGTCTCTTTGCTGTTATTCACGATCGGCGTCCTCGGCTACACGGCAGGGATTGGCCTGTTTGCCAAGCGCGACTTGCCGCTTTGATCTGTGCCATCGTCATAGAAAAAGGGCTGCTCCTTTTGGCAGCCCTTTTCGATGCTCAATCCTCATCGCTGGCGAAAAAGCGCAAAATGTAGACAAACAAGTTGATGAAATCAAGGTAAATATTGACGACAATCATCGGAATGTCCGCTTCCGTAAAGCCATAGCGAGCCAAACGGTTGATGTCGTAAATCGTAAAGCCAAGGAAAATCAAAATCCCCAGCGCCGCCACTCCCATTTGCCCGACGCTGGAAAATGGAATGAACCATTGCATGATCAGCAAGCCAAGAAGCGCAAACGCCCCAAGCATCAAAAATCCGCCAAGGAACGAAAAATCTTCTTTCGTTCTCGCCGCGTAAATGGCAACGCCGGAAAACGATACAACGGCCAACGCAAACGCTTTGAACACCGCCGCTGCGCCGATGACGGACAGGTAATAGCCGATGAGCGGATAAAGCGTCGCCCCCGAGACAAACATAAACGCAAACATCAGCGGATAGCCGACCGCTTTTTTGCTGCGGGCGAAGATCATCACCAAAAGCAAAATGAGTTCCAGGCCATAGAGCGGCAAGTACATACCGGCCGGCACCCATTGCCCGGCATACAGCCCTGCGGTCGCAACAGCCAGCGCCGCTAAAAAGGAAACCGCCAACTTCGCCACCGGGCTGTGCGGACGATAAACGGTCGAATGGTTCATGGCAACCCCTCCTTTTTTTCTAGTTTAGCATATATTCGTTTCTTGTTACAGCCCTTTCTTTTTGATTGACACAGACTGCATGAACCGTCCATCATGATGCATGGCCCATCGTTCGATCCATCGAAACCAGCGGGCGGCAAACCATTTTTTCAGCACCGGTGGAACGACAAGCAAAATGAAAAAAATGCGGAACATTTGATAACTTGTCACAACAGCAAGATCGGCATGCGCCTCCCGCGCCAAAATCCCCATTTGATCCATGCCCCCGGCGCCAAAGCGATGAACGCTGTCAAATACGGCACGCCATGCAAAACCGTTAAGACAAATGCGGAAGCCATGGAAAACAAAATGAGCGCAAGGCCGGTGGCCATCGCGGCCAGCACCGCTCTTCCTTTTTCCGCGATGCGGGCCGGTTTCAGCATGACGCCTAGGTAAGCCCCATCGCGATTTGCGCGATATCCAACACAGCGTTGCGAATGCCGACCGGCCAATACAACGTTCCCTTCCAAAAACGGCCGACCAAAAGCAACGCGGCGGCTGGACCGAGCATCCAATGGAGCGGAATGCGGAACAAGGCGAAAATAAAGCCGCCGAGCGCCCCAATCACCAGCGTCAACGCGATGCGCGCCATGTTGTTCCACTTCTCTTGTCTTTTCGAGGCCAAGCGAACACCTTCTCTCTTCCTTTCACAACGACTTTCACCGAATCAACCATTCTCTGTGCTCTCCCTCATGCACATAGCGAAAGCCTTCAGCCGTCCATCGTCAATCTATAGTCAACACACAGCGATGAGACCGTGCCAACAAGAAAAAAAGATGGAAAACAAACAGGATCATTGATATCATATTGTCTGATTCATTAAAAACGGAGGAATTCGAAATAGTTCATCCTATTTCGCGCAGGAGACTCCCACTTCAACGACCAAAGGAAGTAAATGGGAGAGGAATGCGCGTTCCCTCTTTCTTTTGTGTATGATAGAATAAAGGCGTGGAGAAAACCGTTAAATAAAGGCACTCCAATAACGGCGGCTCGATGTATGGAGTTGGCTGCAGGAAACGTTGCAACCGTCAAACATCGAGCGTAGGTCTGTCTGTTGTGTGTGGAAGCCAAGTACTGCCAACAGACACACCGAGAGAATCGGTAACGATGCAGGCATGACCTGCGTCGTTGGGTAGTCGTCAACCTGCCCCCTGATGCAACCCCAAGTCAAGGAAGGAGGACGAAGTCCGTTTGCACTTCTGGGGAGTTGCAAGCCCCCACTTCAAGCGTTAGCTAAGTGGGGGTAGTTGACGAAATCCGTCTCTGTTTTTATCATTCCGACCATGACGCAGCGCTGCGCTCGTTCGATCTGCCAAAAGAACAGCAACAATTCACTGCACTCCCCGCTGAGGCGCTCAACGCATGCGCCAAGGAACCAGAAAGAAAGCCGATTGTCATCCTTCATCAAGAACGACCGGTCGGTTTTTTTGTTCTCCACACCGGCGAACGATCAAACAAAAGCATTCCTCTTCGTTTTGCAGAGAGGAATGTTTCCCTTCCCATGAAAGGCAAGAAATCCCCGCTTTTTTCGTCGATCGACGTCCGCTTAATCAGCAAATAAATCGGATGACAAATACCGCTCGCCGGAATCGGGCGCCATGCAAAGGACGCGTGCGCCTTTCGGGAGCTGTTTCGCCACTTTGATGGCGTAATAGGCACTGGCAGCGGCCGAAGCGCCGACCAAAATTCCTTCCTTCGCCGCCAGTTCGCGCGCCATCTGTTGGGCATCCTCATCTTTGATCAAAAAAATGTCATCATAAATCGAGCGATTTAAAATTTTCGGGATAAACCCCGGACCCGTGCCGGGAATTTTGTGCGGCCCCGGCTTGCCGCCCGACAACACAGGCGAACCGTACGGTTCAACGACGTAAATGCGCAAATTCGGGATGCGTTTTTTCAGCTCCTCCCCTGTTCCGGTCACCGTCCCGCCGGTGCCGGCGGTTAACACGAACGCATCGAGCCGTCCATCAAATGCTTCATAAATTTCCACCGCTGTTGTATGCCGGTGTGCATCCGGATTGGCCGGATTTTCAAACTGCATCGGAATAAAGCTGTCAGGGATTTCGCTAGCAAGCCGGTTTGCCTCATCGATCGCCCCTTGCATCCGCTTCTCCGCCGGCGTCAAATAGACTTCGGCTCCGTACGCCTTTAAAATTTTCACCCGTTCGACCGTCGCATTGTCGGGCATCGTAATGATGCAGCGATACCCCTGGCGGCGCACACCATGGCCAGGCCGATGCCGGTGTTGCCGGACGTCGGTTCGATGATCGTGCTTTTTCCCGGTGTAATTTTCCCTTCCGCCTCCGCGCGTCGGATCATTTCCCAAGCGGGCCGATCTTTGACGCTGCCGCCCGGATTGAACGATTCGAGCTTTATGTATACCTCTGCCCCGTTTGGATCAGGAAGGCGGCGCAACTTGACAATCGGCGTGCCGCCGATCAAATCTAAAATCGAGTCATACAATTTCACGATCGTCCCCAACCTTTTGCAAAATATTTGTTCATCCCATTCATTATAAATGATTTTTCCTTTTTCATTCAAACAGTCTGTCCGGTCCGCAGCACCAGGCGTTTTTGGATTGCTTTTCGCAAAAGGACGTTCATTTAGCCGGATCGATTGCGATTTTTCCTCTGTTCTAGTCCGATATTCCCCCTTATAATAAAAAATAAACGATGGAAAGCGAGGTGGCTTTTTTGGCATCTGCGGCACAGCAGCTCGTCACCCATTTAGAAGCCCATTTGCCGAACTTTCTCGCCTATTGGCGGCAACATATGAAAATTGCCGACGATGACAAATACATCGATCATGTCGAACAAAACGGCTTGGCGGTGTTCACCTTGGTCAAAGAGGCGCTGCTGCAGTCGCGGCCCGGCGAGATGGTTGAACGGCTGGCGAACAAAATCGCCAAAGAACGGGCGGAGATGAACGCCGGCATCGGCGCCCTTGTTTACAACGTAAACTTGGGACGGCGCCTGATCATCAACCATGCGTTGGCCGCACCGCTGTCCGTCGATGAGCTCGCCCCGCTCATTGACCATATGAACGAGTTGTTTGACCAGTTTTTGTTTCATGCGGTCACCAAATACAATGAGTTAAAAGAAAAGGAGCTGCATGAGAAAAATGCGCTCATTGCCAGATCGCATCAAGACCGGCTGACGCTGCTTGGGCAAATGTCATCGAGTTTTGTCCATGAGTTTCGCAATCCGCTTACGGCTATTATTGGTTTTATTCAATTATTGAAGTTTGAGCATCCGCATCTTCCTTATTTAGACATTATCGACCATGAGTTGCAGCAGCTGAAATTTCGCATTTCGCAATTTTTGCATGCCTCACGCAAAGAAATTGTTGAAAGCGAAAAGGAAACGTTTTCGCTTTGCCAGCTGTTGGAGGAAATTATCGAGTTTTTATACGCCACGATCGTCGACAGCGATGTCGACCTTTCGGTGGCGATCGATGAATCCATACATATATTTGCCTATAAAGATCAGCTGCGCCAGGTGCTGGTAAATATTTTGCTCAACTCGATCGAAGCGTTGAAAGAGAGGGAAAAACCGCGGCGGATCAACATCGCCGCCCGTTGCCAAGACGGAAGCACCATCATCGAAATCGCTAACAACGGTCCGTCCATTCCGGCCGACATTGTGGAAACGATTTTCGAGCCGTTTTTTACGACGAAAAAACTCGGAACCGGCATCGGGTTGTACATTTGCAAAAAAGTGATTGAAGACCATGGCGGAGATATCCGCTGTTCATCCGATGAAGACATGACGACGTTTTCCATCCGCCTCCCTGCATAATGAACAGCGGAAATGGGCATGATGGATGAAAAAAGGTGATGCCGATGAAATCATTTTGGAAAGGCTGGTTGGAGCAGGCGGCAAGTGCCATCCGCGAATGGCTCGAGCGGGAGATGCATTCGTTCGCCGAGCTCGCTGCGTTCATCCGCCATCATCCGGATACCGTTCGACAAGAACGCACATGGCTTGGCTTGACGTACCGGTTCTACTCGCTCACGATAAACGGAGTGTCATTGAAAATGGAAACGAAAGTCGCCCGTGAAGGCAAGGAGCGCATTCTCTTTTTATCGGTCCATGCTCCGCGTACGAAAGCCGCTGTCTACCGCGCCTATGACGAAGACGGCGATTTGGCGGACATCATCGCCACTCCGCCGCTGTCCCAAAAAACCGCACCGGTTTGACCACGGTGCGGTTTTTTCATCATCATTTCGCGAAAAAGTCCCGCTTCCGAGCGAAACGAAAGCAGGAAGAAAGGTCAACCCTTCATGCCCTGCAGCCATTCTTGGTAGCATTCCGGACAAAGCGTTTCTTCGTGTTCTTCGCCATTCGTATGGAACGATACGTAATGCACGTTGTCGTCGCACTCACATTGACAATAGAAGCACGTTTCGCTCATCGACTGTCCCTCCTTGTCCGTTAGTGTGGACAATCCGAGGAACATCATTGCAAGGAAAATATGATCAACAAAGGATACTACCATCCGACCAACGTTCAAGAGCAGCTGCGCCTCGATTTGCAAGCAGCGCAGCAAGTGCTGTCTAGATGCAATCAAAACGTTTAACATATCTTGGACAGAAAAGCCGCTTATCGATTTTTCGACTGTCGAGGGCCAGCCACAGGCTTGCCCCCGTCACGCCTTGGCGTGGCGGAAGACTGAACAACCACCCGCTTCCTAGACCCATACATGGGGCTGAAAGCGGTGTTGTTCGGTCTCCCGACAATCGATCAAATGCTCGGCAAAAGCGGCAAATGTAAAAATTTCCAATTGCATCTGTATGCAATCGATCGGCCGCTGAAGAAGAAAATGGGATTCGCCATGGCAAAAGGTGAATCCCATTTTTCATGATTTGTCGGTCAATCGCCCATCCTAACAACAAAGGAGGTGAACAGCGTGAAACGCCGATACCAAATATGGGCCGCGGCCAGCGCGGTTGTTGCCCTACTCGTTGCCGCAGCCGCCTTGGGGCGACCGGCTCTAGAAGAAAACGCCCCGGCTCCACCGCGGCTGAAGCCGTTTGACGCCGAGGTCGCACCCACCCATCCAACCGTTGTCGCCTTAGACAGCTTAAGCGCAGGCGAGCAGCTGAAACAGCAGTTGAACAAGCACCCGCGCATTCGGGAAATCCTCCATAATCGCCGCGGTGACCGAAGCCATTATTTCGCCAATGAGATCGTCGTCCGCTTTCGGGCATTGCCATCGGAAAGCCGTCTTCAACAAATGGAGGCAGCCATCGCCGGCCAGCTCATCAAGCAGGTCGACCACGTGTTTGTATTCCGTTCGCGCGGGCAAACGTACGAAGAGATGCGCCGCTATTTCCGATCCCTTCCGATGGTTGATTATTGCGAACCGCACTACATTTACATGCAAAATGAGTGGAACAATCCGGTGCCGATCCCGAACGATTCGTTTTACGCCCGCTACCAGTGGAACTTGCCGGCCATTCATACGGAAGCTGGTTGGACGCTGTCGCGCGGCAAGCGGAATGTGCCTGTCGCCATCATTGACAGCGGGGTCGATTTGACCCATCCCGATTTAATCCGCCGCCTTGGTCCCGGATACAACGTATTGGCCGACGACCGCTCTCCGAATGACAAAAATGGCCATGGCACCCATGTCGCTGGCATTATCGCCTCACAGCCGAACAACGACGAAGGAGTCGCCGGCATAACATGGTTCAACCCGATCATGGCCGTCAAAGCATTAAATGCGGACGGCTATGGAACGAGCATCGACGTGGCGAAAGGCATCCGCTGGGCGGTCGACCACGGGGCAAAGGTCATCAATTTAAGCCTTGGCAACTACCAACCGTCCTCGGTGCTTGAAGAGGCGATCCGCTACGCCGACGCCCATGATGCCGTGCTTGTCGCCGCTTCCGGCAACGACAGCACATCACAGCCGAGCTTTCCGGCCGCGTATCCAGAAGTGATCAGTGTTGGCGCTGTCAATCCGGATCTTTCCTATGCACTTTATTCCAACTACGGCGACTATGTGGATGTCGTCGCGCCTGGAACGAACATTGCCAGCACGTTTGCCGGCCACCGGTACGCCGCCCTTTCCGGCACGTCGATGGCCGCGCCGCACGTCACCGCACTCGCCGCTTTGATCCGCTCCGTCAACCCGCGGCTTTCGAACGATGAAGTGCGCGACATTATTCTCGAAAGCGCTGATGACTTAGGCGAGAGAGGAAAAGATCCGTATTACGGCTATGGGCTGATTAACATCTACCGCGC
Organism: Geobacillus sp. JS12; assembly: GCF_001592395.1. NCBI lineage: Bacteria > Bacillati > Bacillota > Bacilli > Caryophanales > Anoxybacillaceae > Geobacillus > Geobacillus sp. JS12. Next base: position 1,007,554 of record NZ_CP014749.1, on the reverse strand, counting down.
GCTCGAGCTGGCTAAGCGATAACCGATGCTCCTTCCGCCAATGATTGGGGAACTCGTCGCTGGGAAAGGTCAAATGGACAAAATTCTCATCTCCTGTGCGAACGATGTTAAAACTCCCCACAGCATCAATCAGCAAACAGCCGGAAACGGCGCCTTCGGTGCCGCATTCCCATAGAGGAGCGCCTATCTGCTGAAACGAAAAACGATGGGGATTCGGGCTATACCCCATCGTTTTTTCGCGCGTCAACATCGTCGTCACCGCCCCGACGACCGTGACAACGACAAGCGAGTGGACAAACGGCACTGAGTCGATGATCATGCTCCCAGCTGAAATAATGCAGGCGTCAATGACAAAAATGATGATCCCGACGTTCCAGTTCGTCCATCTAGCGATAAACTGGGCGAGCAGGTCGGTCCCGCCCGTGCTCGTCTCCTCGCGCAGCATCAAGCCGATGCCCGCGCCGACCAGCACCCCGCCGATGACCGCGCTTGGAAGCGAATCCAACACCACCACGCCGCGCAAAACGGACAATACGTCAATCATCCATGAGGAAAATAAAAGTCCGTGCAAGCTGTTGTAAAAAAACGGGCGGTAGTAAAACCATGCAGCTGCATAAAGCGGAACGCTTAAGACGATCATCGTCAACCCAACCTGAACGTGCCACACGTATTTGGCGATCAGCCCGAGCCCGATCATCCCCCCATCAAGCAAATGGTGAGGGACGAAAAAGACGTTGATGCCAACGCCAAGAAGCAGACTGCCGACAATCACCGCCGCCATTTTTTTGATCATCACGAAACCCCTCCGCCACGGCTTATCCCAACGAGCCAACATACCTCCATATATATGTATATGGCGCCCCTTGACAGAGCTTGTCTCTTTTTTGCCGCATCGCGGAGGAAATGGCTAGTCACGGACGAAATACAAAAATAAGAGGCCAGGCCTCTATGCCCAACCTCTTATTTTTGCGCTTTTGTCGTCTCGTCATCGTCGATGATGCCTTTTGTCGCATTCTTAAATTCGCGCAGCGTTTTCCCGGCCGCTTGTCCTAACTCCGGCAGCTTTTTCGGTCCGAAAATGAGCAAAGCGAAAAAGACGATGAGCGCAATTTCTCCAAAGCCGATGTTCATGTTTGTCACTCCAATGTTCAAGCGTCGTTTCTTGAATCATTATACCATAGAAGAACGGACGGTGTCATCGTCTTTCCCTTGACAAAACGGCGACAATTTGCCCATCTCTCATTGTTCCTCAAGCAGTCGCACCGGTACGTCTGGTTCGTGTTCCGGCTCATCGGTGAAATAAACGCGAGCCATTTCGCGCTCATCATCGACGTGCTGAATCACCACTTGTTTCCCTTTATACATCACCGGAACGATCTCCCCAGCTTCAGCCATTCGCTTCGCCCGCAACAGTTCCATCTACTCCCTCCTTTCGCACTGTCCTCCGCCTGCGCCCGCAAGCTTTTCCAAAACAACTCGTCGCTAAAGACGATCTCATGAAGCTCTCCTTCGTCTCCTTTGGCGTTGATGATTTCAAGCAACTGCGTCATATCGTCCATTTCGCGCCGATCGTTTTTCACCGAATCATCCCCTTTCTTTGGCAAACTGATGACAGCGGCCATCCCATCGCTTCGTTTCCTGCGTTGACTCCCTCAAAAAGAAGGAGTATGATTCGAATTGGTGTGTATATTTGCTTGGATTTTTCTTTCAAAAGTCGGCGATCGAGCGCTTGTTTGCCGCCCCAGTGCGCCTCGTTTCGCTATTTGTGCTTGTTGGCATGTTTTTCGTCATCCATTTCGGGTTTCCGGATTTGCCGCAAGATTGGCTGTACGGCTCGAAATCGTACGATACGCTCGGCGTCTCGGAACCAGCCGGCATTGCGAGCCGCCTCGCCATTTATGGGGCGAGCCTGCTCATGATGTTTGGCTTTCTGTCGCTCATCCCGAGCCGTCGCTTCTCCTTTTCCGTGCTCGGGGCGCGCACGTTTTACATCTATATCTTGCACGGGTTTATTGTGACATACTCCCACCACCTACGCTTCGCTTAGAGGTGGGGGCTTCTCGGGTAATCCCATCTCATGATGGGAAGTTGACCGAGCGATCCCCGTGTGCCCCACGGTTCGAGGACAAATTAGACGATCGCCAATCGTTTCATGCCCTCATGTTTGATATTGATGGCCGCATTGACGTCCCTGTCGCTCTCGAATCCACATTCACAGCGGAATGTACGCTCAGAAAGCGATAGAGACTCCTTGACTCGACCGCAGCACGAACACGTTTTGGACGAGGGGAACCATTTGTCGATTTTGATCAGCTTCTTCCCCTGTTCGGCCAGCTTGTACTGAAGGAAAGTGGTGAACATGCCCCAGCCGTTGTCATGAACGCCTTGACCGAAATGGAGGGCTTGTGACATCCCTTTCATGTTGAGGTCTTCGATGACCACGCAATCATACCGTTTCGCTAATTTGTGCGACTCCTTATGCAGAAAGTCCTTGCGCTGGTTGGCAATTTTCTCATGCAGCTTCGCTGCTTTCAGACGCTGTTTATGCCAACGATTCGAGCCTTTCTTTTTACGAGACCATTTACGCTGTTCTTTCGCTAATGTTTCCAATGCTTTGCGATAGAATCGAGGATAATTGGCTCTCTTACCCTCGCTATCGACATACAGCGTACTCATGGAAAAGTCAAGCCCAACAACCGTTTGCACTTCTTTTAGGGCAGGTTGATGTTCGTACTCTGTGAGAATAGAAATATAGTATTTTCCTGTTTTGGTTTTCGTGATCGTACAAGACTTGATGATATGGTGGGCAGGAATCTCCCGATGTTGCTTGAGCTTGATCCATTTCAGTTTGGGCAGCTTGATATAGCCATCTGAAAGCTTGATGTTGCCATTCACCACATTTGTGGTGTACGACTGTTTCGCCTTGCGGTTTTTGAACTTGGGAAATCCAGCGCGGCCAGAAAAGAAGTGTTGAAACGCTTTCTGCAAATTTAGTTGAGCATTTGCCAGCGCAAGGCTGTCCACTTCTTTTAGCCAAGGAAACTCCTTTTTGTACTTGGCAGGGGTCGGAAATGTTTGCTGTTTCAAGGATTCTTGATCGTCCTTGAACTTTTCAAACATTTGTATGCGCTCTTCAAGCATTTTGTTGTAAACGAAACGGACACAGCCGAAGGTTTTGGTGAGCCGTTGTTCTTGTTCTTTTGTTGGGTATAGACGGAACTGATAGGCTTTGTTTGCCATATCGACACCACATCACTTCATACCTTGATTTTCGATATATTTTTTCTAAAACTGATTGTATCATAACACACAAAAAAAGAGACAACTTTAGGCTATACCTAACCAAAATTCATCTCCCACTTTCCCTTCGTTTCGAAGTGGGAGACTTCTTTCGGAAAGATGTTAAAATATTTACACGAGACGCCATTCCCAGACTTTATTATGGATGTGCACGGCTATCCGCTTCTGCTTGCACTGTCGGTTGCCATGATGCTCATCCTTGGAAGCAAGCCGGTCGTCCGGCTCGTGCGGCCGCTGTTGGAATGGCGATGGCCGAACTGGCGGCAGACAACGACCTAGCCGTCAAAAAAGAAGGTGTCCCGAACTATCAACGGGACACCTTTTTTCATTTATGGCGCTTTGCCTACAAGTGGAAACCGACTTTTTCATTCAGCGCGTGCGAGCTGCCCGCACCGCTTCCGCTAAGGCGGCGGCCGCCGCCTTTGGCGACGGAGCCGAAGCGATGGCGCTGATGACGGATACCCCATCCGCCCCGGCTTCCACAACGGTTTTGGCGTTCGCAGCCGTAATGCCGCCAATGGCGGCGATTGGAATGGTGATGCCGGCTTCGCGCAAGCGGCGGAGAACATCCGGTCCTTGCGCTTCCTTTGCATCCTCTTTCGAACTGGTCGGGTAAATCGGGCCGACGCCGAGGTAATCGGCGCCCGCCTCAACGGCCGCCATCGCTTCTTCGACGTTGTGCGCTGAGACGCCCAAAATTTTATCGCCGATTTTTTCCCGCACGCGCCGCGCGTCCTCATCGTCTTGACCGACGTGGACGCCGTCGGCATCAATGGCGAGAGCCAGCTCGACGTCATCGTTGACGATAAACGGCACCCCATAAGCGCGGCAAAGGTGCTGCAGCTGCCGGGCGAGCTCCTCTTTGTCCGCCCCTTTTAAAGCGCCCGGCCCTTTTTCGCGGAATTGAAACAACGTCACACCGCCGTCAAGCGCTTCTTTCAGCACATCGGCGGCCGGACGTTCGCTGTTTTGGCTTCCCATAATGAAGTAAACAGCCAGCCGCTCCTTCATTTCACCGCTCGCGATGCGCGCCATCGTTCTCACTCTCCGTATTGGCGGTACGCCCAATGGTTCGTCGGCCCATGGCCTTGGCCGATGCCGAGCGGATGGGCAATCGCCGATTGCACAAACGCCTTCGCCGTCGCGACAGCGTCGACAGGATGCCGCCCTTTCGCCAGCTCAGCGGCGATCGCCGCGGCAAACGTACAGCCGGTTCCGTGCGTATGGCGCGTGTCAATTCGCTTGCTTTTAAAATAGGAAAATTCGCTGCCGTTATACAGCAAGTCGACGGTTTCTTCGCCATCATCGTCATGGCCGCCTTTCACGACGACATAGCGGGCGCCCATCCGGTGGAGGAGGCGCGCGGCTTCACGGCGGTCATCCATCGTGCGGATGACAACGCCCGTCAACGCTTCCGCTTCTGGAATGTTCGGTGTAATGACAAGCGCCATCGGCAGCAGCTCTTCTTTCAGCGCGGCCACCGCTTCCTCTTGCAACAGCGGAGCGCCGCCTTTGGCGATCATCACCGGGTCGACGACCAGCCGCTCCCATTTCTGTTTTTTCACTTGTTCAGCAACCGTACGAATGATCTCGGCACTAAAGAGCATGCCGGTTTTCACCGCATCCGCGCCTAAATCGGCGGCCACCGATTCGATCTGGGCGGCGACTGCTTCCGCCGACAGCGGAAAGACGCCTTGCACGCCAAGTGTGTTTTGCGCCGTCACCGCCGTGATCGCTGACATGCCAAAGACGCCGAGCTCCTGGAACGTTTTGAGATCGGCTTGGATGCCGGCGCCGCCGCTGCTGTCCGACCCGGCAATCGTCAACGCTTTGTACACCATCGTGTTTCTCCTCCCCTTTTACCGTTGTTCCACCCGGCCATACCGTTTGACATCATCGACGCTTGTATACGCCAACGCGTCCAAAAACGCCGTCTGGAAGCTGCCCGGTCCGCGCTCCCCGGCTTTGGCCGCCGCCTGCTCCGCTGCGACGCCGTAATACACAAGCGCGGCCACCGCCGCTGCCGCCGCATCGCGCTCCACGGCCGCAAACGCTCCGACAACCGATGTCAGCAAGCAACCCGCTCCGGTCACTTTTGTCAACAACGGATGGCCGTTCTGAATCAGATACGTCGTCTGTCCGTCCGCAACGACGTCCTCTTTTCCAGTAATCGCGACAACGGCGCCGAGCTGCTCCGCCGCCCGTTTGGCCAACGCCACTCGATCGCCGCTTCCTCCGCCGGCATCGACTCCTTTAATCGCCCACGCCTCACCGATCATATTGGCGATCTCCGCCGCATTGCCACGGATCACGGCGAGCTTGACTTGTTCCGCGATGCGGCGCGCCGTCTCCGTCCGGTAGCGCGTGGCCCCGGCCCCGACCGGGTCGAAAATGACCGGCACGCCGGCTTCGTTCGCCGCCCGGCCGGCGATCAACATCGCCTCTACTTCCTCAGCGTTCAGCGTCCCGATGTTCAATACGAGCGCGCCGGCAAGCTTCGCCATCTCTGCCACTTCCTCTTTCGCATACGCCATCACCGGCGAAGCGCCAAGCGCCAGCAATCCGTTCGCCGTAAAATTCGTCACGACGACATTCGTCATATTGTGGACGAGCGGATTGGCCTCTCTCACCCGCTCGCGCAGTTCCGCCCATTCACGCCAATCGGCCATCGCTTACCCTCCCCTTTCTCGACAAACACCCTTTGCCAGCCGGCGAAAGACCGCCTTCTCTGCATCCCCCGCCAATCCGCCATATCATTCCCATCCATCAGTCTACTCTTTCTTTTTTTGAATTGCAAGACAAAGAAAAACGGCGCGCTTGTGCACGCCTGCCGTTTCCTTATGGCCGCAGCCGCTTCGCCGCTTCCTCCTCCTCGGACGAAGCCGATGGCGATAGCCGCTGCGGCAGTGGCCAGTTCCATAAATCCAAATCGACGATGTAGCGCGGCCGCCGTTTCGTTTCCTTATAAATTTTTCCAACGTATTCCCCGATCAGCCCAAGGGCGATGAGCTGCAGCCCCCCTAGCAGCCAAATCGAGGTAATGAGCGACGTCCATCCCGTCTCGGTATGTCCAGCCCACTTTAAAAAGAGAAAATAGGCGCCGAAGATGAGGCTGACGACAAACGAGAGAAAGCCGATGAGCGAAATAAAGCGAATCGGGGTGACGCTAAACGATGTGACCCCGTCGAGCGCAAAAGCGATCATTTTTTTTAACGGGTATTTTGTTTTTCCAGCCAGCCGTTCTTTCCGGTCGTAATAGACGGCCGCCGAGCGAAAACCTAGAAGCGGAACGATGCCGCGCAAAAACAAGTTCACTTCCCCGAACTGTTCGAGCGCCTCGACCGCGCGCCGGCTCATCAGACGGTAGTCGGCATGGTTGTACACGAGATCAACGCCAAACATCTTCATTAACCGATAAAATCCTTGGGCGGTATGGCGTTTAAACCACGTATCCGTATCGCGCCGCCGGCGCACGCCGTAGACGATGTCATAGCCTTCGCGAAACTTTTGCACAAATTCCCGAATCGCCGCTACATCATCTTGCAAATCGGCGTCGATCGAAATGAGGCAATCGGCATGCCTTTTCGCGGCGAACAGCCCAGCAAGCAGCGCGTTTTGATGCCCGGCGTTATGCGCCAGTTTCAGCCCTTTCACTTCCGGGTGGCGCAAACTCGCTTTGTATATGATCTTCCATGTGTCATCACAGCTGCCGTCATCGACGAACAAAAGCGCGCTGTTGGATGAAATGAGCTGCTCTTCAATCAATTGTTCGCGCAACTCCCGTAAGCGGCGGATCGTCTCCGGCAGCACCTCTTCTTCGTTGTAACACGGCACAACAATAGCCAACGTCGGTTCGAACATGTCACCTTCCTCCCTCCGGCACGACTTTGTATAAATAGATGGTCCACGCGGACTCTTTGGAACGGAACACCCGCTCAAGGCTCAAGGCGTTTTTGCTGGCATTTTCAATCGGCAGCGCTGAAAAAATGTAGCGCCCGCCCATGTCATAAAACACGTTTGTGTTCAATTCCAAGTTGCGAATCGTCCGCTTCGAGTTTTTCTGAAACATATACCGCTTGCCCAGCTCATCGACGAACAAATAGCAACGCCCGCCCCATTCATCGAAATACTGGCGCAGTTTTTTGTTTTTCGCGAGCTCCTTGGCGATGATGCGGCGAAACCGATGCTTGTATTCGAGCGGATAAAAGTTGTTGTACGTATCAAGCGTGTAAAAACCGTTGTACTGGGCGATCGCCGGGTGGATGCCGATGCTGGCGACACGGTATGTATGCACCGGGCGGCCGATATAGCGGCGAATGGCGGCAAACTGCTTTTCCGCGTAAAACTCGCGAAACGACGGCTTGTCGCGGTAGACGATTTCCTCATTGCATAAAGCAAGCACGACAAGCTGCAAGACAATGGCCGCCGCACCGACCGCCCGCCACCTTCGGCCTTCCTGCCAAAAAATTTTCAGCGCCAGTGCAAACAAGACGTAAATCACCATTGGCCGCAAAAAATGGTAGCGGGCGAAATTGAACTTATCGAGCAAATCAAACCGTTCGGTGAGCGGCAGCCATCCTTTGTAAAACCAAAACGCATACCATGTCGACAGCGCGAAGTTCAATACGTGCAGCACAAGAAACGGCATTTCCTGCCGCCAGCGCTTCCGCTTCCACACGAAGTACAAGGCGATGAGCGTCACCGGTAAAATGACGAGCCCATGCACGGTCATGACGTGGGTGTGGCCGAGCACATAGTTTTTGAACGTCAGCCGTATGACGCGCCAAAGCGGCAGACGGGCGTGGAAATATTCGTCGCGGCTTGTCAGCTCATTGGAAAACAAGAGCGAATGGACAAGCCGGTAATCGACCGCCAAATAGAGCATCGTCATATAGACGATGGCCGCCAAAAACCGCCAATTCCAACCCTTGCCGCGGATGACATCAATGAGCCACCAAATCCCAAGCGCGCTCAAGAAAAAGAAAAATCCAAGCACGAAGCTCGAATAGAGCGGCAAAAGCGTCAACACCGCCCAGTTCACCCATGAACGCTCGCCGCCCCGAATGTTTAAAAACGCCCAAAGCGCAAGCGGCATCCCGAGCGTACTTAACATTCCCGATGGCCAAAACGGCGTCAAGGCAAACGTCAACGAAGAGCCGATGCGAATCCATCCCCAGCGCTCGCCCGGCAGCACATGTTTTCGCAGCAGCAAATACATACCGATGAACGCCAATACGCGGGTTGCGGCTTGACTGAGCCCATAGGCGTAAATGGACGGAAACAAAGCGTGAAGCCAGACAATGCCGCTGAACTCCGTCCCGAACGCGTTGCGCGGCAGTCCGTTGATGATTTGCGGGATGACCCCATCGACCGGTCCGAACAGCTCACCGCTTCGAGTGAGCACCTTATACCAAGCGATGTTGGAATCCAAATTGTCATGAACGCGCATATGCGCATCTTCACCGAGCACAAAGTACGGCGACACGTACAAGGCGATGGCAACGAAAGAGAAGAGCAGGAGTCTCTTTTCGATGGACGGCACCTTTTCTCCCCCTTTCGCTTTTACTCATGTCTTTCCTTATTGTTCAACCCAACAGGAAAATTATTCATGGGAATGGAAAAAAACGGACTCCCGTCCAAACAAAAAAACCGCCGTCGGCCAATTGAAGCCTGATGACGGCGGTTTTCTATTCACCTTTTGAACAGCCTTTTGCAGGCAACACAACGTTGCCCAAAAAAGCTGGTGATGGAACGAAAAAAACGCTCGGACCATGGAGATTTCGCTCTTGAACGCTCTCCACCTACGCTCACGCGTGGAAGTGGGGTCTTCTCGGTTCAGGATGATCAACAACCGCTTTTCCGCGCGTTCGCAACAACGATTTTGCAGAAAGCGCGGTTTTTACCGACCTTGCAAACGGCGTCAAGCCGAGAACAGCGCCGCCGGATTGCCGATGAACATTTGCTCAAGCACTTCGTCGCGGACTCCTGCATTTTTCAGCGCGGGGATGATGTTCACAAACAAATGCTCGACATGCCAATTTTTCATCATTTCCGCAAACGGCTCCGGCAGCGTAAACGGACGACCGAGCCAAACGTTGACAGTGTCATGCGACAGCATCATTTGTTTCTCGTACCCATCGCGGAGCAGAGCAAGGAGCGTCCGCACCCGCTCCTCATCAGTCGGCGCGCCGACCATCCCTTGGATGCCGAAGCGGTCAAACGCGATGTAAACGCCGTAAGCAAGCGTCTTTCGATGATAGTCCGGGTCCGTGTTGCCGCACATATGGCCGATGACAATTTTTTTCGGATCGGCGCCGTGCTCAAGCAAATAGGCGGCTTGTTCCGGCCCCATCGTTCCTTCTTGCGTATGGGTGATGATGACCGCACCCGTCTCTTTTTGCGCGCGGGCGGCAGCGCGGAAGAACATCTTTTCGTACTCGGTGATGCGCCCTTTGCTCGAGGCGAGCTTGATGACACCCGCCTTGATTCCGGTATCGGCAATGCCCTCGGTCAGCTCGGCCATAAACATGTCGTAAATATCATCTTCCGCTGTTCCGAGAAGCCGGCGGAATTGGAAGTACGGCGGCGCCCCTTCCCCTTCATAATAATAGCCGGTGGCGCAAATAATGTTCAGTCCCGTCTCTTCAGCAACGCGCCGCAAAAATGCCGGGTTGCGCCCGCAGTCGTTCGGCGTCGGATCGACAACCGTTTGAATGCCGTGCCGCTTCATCTTTTCCGCCGCCTCGACTGCGACGCGAAGCGCCTCGTCTTCGCGGAACGTGCCGCGCGTCACATCGCCTTGAAACCCTGGATAGCCGAAGAGGAAATGCTCGTGGATGAGCGTTTTGCCAAGCTGTTCCACCGGCACTGGGCCAAGGACGGTTTCGACCGTCTTCGCCATCAGGCGTTCACCCCTTTCCCCGCTTTTTCATATTCCTCTTCCTGCAATTTTCGCCAAAGCAACTTGCCGCTTGACGTCATCGGCAACGACGAGCGGAATTCAACGAGGCGCGGATATTTGTACGCCGCCATTTGCGTCTTGGACCATTCAATGATCTCTTCTTCCGTTACTTTGCCGACATACTCGTCATGAAGGACGATAAACGCCTTCACCGTTTCGCCGCGGCGCGGATCCGGCACGCCGACGACGCACGCCTGCTGAACAGCCGGATGTTTGTACAAAAGCGACTCGACTTCGGTCGGCCACACTTTGTATCCAGAAGCGTTGATCATCCGTTTGACGCGGTCGACGATGAAAAAGTAGCCTTCCTCATCCATCCGCCCGATGTCGCCGGTGCGGAAAAACCGCTTGCCGTCGAGCTCGATGAACGCTTCTTCCGTTTCTTTTTCACGCCGGTAATAGCCGCGGAACACTTGCGGACCACAAACGACGATCTCCCCGACTTCGCCGACGCCAAGCTCCCGCCCCGTCGCCGGGTCGATGATGCGCGCGTCGACGTCAAACGACGGAACGCCGAGACATTGCAATTTCGGCCGGTCCGGCGGATTGAAATGCGTCTGCGAAATCGTCTCCGTCAGCCCGTAGCCTTCAAAATAACGGACGCCGGTAAGCTGGAACAATTTTTCCCCGACCGCTTCCGGAAGCGCCGCTCCGCCGCCGGAAATGCTCGAAAGCGAGGAAATGTCATACCGGCCAAGCGCCGGGTTGGCCAAAAAGTCGATCAGCATCGTGCTGATGTTCACCCAATGCGTGCAGCGGTGCAATTCAATCAGCCGGGCGGCCGCGTCCCGATCCCAGCGCGTCATCAACACCATGGCGGCGCCGGCGAAAATCGGCGTATGCATGCTATGGACCATCCCCGTGACATGGAAAAACGGCAATGTCGCCAAGGCGACGGAATCGCTCGTCACGTTGCCCCAATAATAGGCGCCGACGATGTTGGCGTTCACGGTCCGGTGCGGATGGATGCAGCCTTTTGGCACCCCGGTCGTCCCGGACGTGTACGGCAAGACGGCGATGTCATCAACATGGCCGTTGTATGGAAGCGGCGGCAATTGGGCGCTGAGGCAGTCCAACCATAAAAGAATGCGCTCATCCCCAATGGCCCGCCGCGGCGCCGCCACTTCAGCCGGAAGCGAAACCGGCGATTCATCGGACGCATAATCGGAATACGCGGCGACGATGATTTGTTCCAACGCCGTTCGTCCAAGGAGCGGCGCCGCTTTGTCCAGCAGCTCTTGGCCAACGAGGCCGACTTTCGTCTCACAATCGTTCACATAAAAGGAAAGCTCATCTGAGGTGTTCATCGGGTTGATCGGCACGACAATGGCTTCAGCGCGCAAAATGGCATAGTAGGAGATGACAAACTGCGGAGAGTTTTGCATGTACAACAACACACGGTCGCCCGGTTGGACGGACAGCTTTCGCTGGAGATAGCCGGCGAGCGCGTTGACGTCATCAAGCAGCTGCTTGTACGAATATGCTGCGCCGTAATAGTAAATCGCCGTTTTGTTCGGATAGCGCTTCGCCGTTGTTTCCAAATGGTCGACCAGCGTCGTCTCCGGCACAGCCAGCGTTTTTGAGAGCCGTTTCGGCCAATACGGGTAATGTCTCGTATTCATTCCGTTCCCCTCCTCCTTTTCACGCGATCGTTCACTGCGGCAACCGCCGCGCAAGCAGCATTGGATAGCTTTTTTTTACTGACCGGTTGGTATATAGCCGGTTGTTTTTTATTGTACACGCTTTCATAAATATTTTCAATAATTTTCTGAATATACAAAACAAAAATACACCGTCTACAACAGGCGGCTCAGCACCGGCACACACGCTGGAAACGTTCCATCTAAATCAAAGACAAGCGCTTTAATGTCTGCTCCGCGCCTCATCTTGTTCAAAGCCAAAGGGGCGCCAGTTCACCCTTTGGCTTTTATGCACATTCCCATCACACCGCCGTTTCCCGTCCTTTGCCCGAGTCACGGACATCTAAGAGAACAGGCGGATACGGGGTGAAGTACCGCTGTTGCAGCAAATACTCATTTTCTTCGCGAATGGCCCATGATTTCAAGACGCTTGTCACACTGCTGAGCGGCAGCTGCTGCGCCCGGTATTGCCCCAGCAGTTCCAAAACATATTGTTTTTCTTTCGCCGACATCTCGTTTTTGAAATAGCCCATCAAATGTTGGCAAACGTTCACATGGGAGCGGCGCTGTGGAGCGCGGGCAAATAACATATGCAATCCTTGTTCATACTGACCAAGCACCTGTTCAACTGGGAGGCGGTCGCGGTTCGCCACCAAGCGGCCCAGCTGTTTCAGCCACGTTTGACTGTACGCCATAAATAAATATTTATGTTCAGAATGAAATTGCACGAGCGCCTTCATTGACCGTTTTGCCTTCACTTCGCGAAATAAAGCCAACGCAAACACCTTCGTCAAAAAGTGTTCGCGAATGGCGGCATTCGTCAAGCGCCCTTCTTCCTCAATGGCGGCATTAGGGAAGCGTCGGAAAACATGCTCGGCGAACAGTCCGACTCCCTTCTCAACCACCATGCCGCTTTCCTCGTCATCATACACTTTCACATCTTTGATGCCGCACGTCGGGGAGCGCCCCTTTAAAATGAATCCATCGACTTCTCCGACTTGACCGAAAAAGGAGGTGGCAAATTCATTCATTTCCCTCGTCCAATCTCGGTTCGTCGACGACTGCACAAGCCGCCTTTCCCCGCCTCGTTTCACAAGTCGGACCGTCTCCCGCGGAACCCCAAGACCAATGGCCACTTCGGGGCATACAGGCACAAGCCGAGCAAACTCCCCCAACCGAGAGACAAACGAATTGTGAATGATATCGCCGTTATACCGGCAGGCAGAAAAGCCGAGGCATTCGCTCACCACCACTGTCGGAATGGCGTAATGCATCTTTCTTCTCCTTTCTCGTTCCGTCATCTCTTTATGTTATTGTAACCAATTGATGTTCAACTGTCATGAATGACATTTCATCAAGCCATTCAAAAAATACAATTATCGATGTCAAAGAAGCCATAACAGCTCCAAATGAAAACAGCGCCCTAAGCGAGTTTCCTGCTTAAGGCGCTTATTCGGCAGCTGCTGCATGGCAGTGCACACGCCCATATACACCATTAAAGAAGACGGCAAGGGCGCCAAATATAGTGTTTCGGCTTTCTTCATCGTCTTTCCTCTCGGCGCGGCGCCTGAATGGCGATGCCTTCGTTTTGCAAGGCTTGATAGAGCTGCTTGGCAAATCGCACCGCCTGTTCATTGTCCCCATGGAGACAGACAGTGTCGGCTTCAATCGCCACGTCAGTCCCTTGCACCGAGCGAACGCGCCGATCGCGGATCATCATAAGCACTTGCGTGACCGCTTCGTCTTCATCCGCGATGATGGCGCGCGGATCGCTTCTTGGGGTGAGCGAACCGTCCGCCTGATACGTCCGGTCGGCGAACACTTCGCTTGCCGTACACAAGCCGTAGGCGCGACCCGCTCGGATCAGCTCACTTCCCGACAAGCCGTATAAGACAAGCATCGGATCGACATCATGCACCGCTTTGGCAATCGCTTCGGCCAACGCCGCGTCTTTCGCCGCCATATTGTACAAGGCGCCGTGCGGCTTCACATGCGTCATCACGCCGCCTTCCGCCTTCACAAACGCAGCCAGCGCACCGATTTGGTAGACGACGTACGCATACACTTCTTCCGGCGAAACGGCCATCGCCCGCCGTCCGAAGCCAAGCAAATCCGGAAACCCCGGGTGGGCGCCGATGGCAACGCCATGCTGGATGGCAAGCTGCACCGTCCGCCGCATGACGAGCGGGTCGCCGGCGTGAAACCCACAGGCGATGTTGACAGAGGTCACGTACGATAAGATTTCTTCCTGCCCAAGCCTATACACCCCAAAGCTTTCGCCGAAATCGCAATTCAAATCAATCGTCCTCACCGTTCTCCCTCCCATTGACGGCGAATGGCCGCAACCCATTGAGCCAGCCGTTGCTGTTGTTCCTTATAAAGCCACATCGCTTCTTCCGGCCCGATCGGCTGAAATTGGATAAAGTCACCCGGGCGAGCCTGCGCGAGAATCGGCAAATCCACAGCCGCGACTTGGGCGATGCGCGGGTAGCCGCCGGTCGTCTGGCTGTCCGCCATCAATACGATCGGCTGGCCGGATGCTGGGACTTGCACCGTGCCGAAAACGACCGCTTCCGAGACCATCTCCCGCTCGCGCACAAGCGCCAACGTTGGACCGGAAAGCCGATAGCCGATCCGATCGGACTGCGTCGTCACCTCATAGCGGGCGGCGAAAAACTGGCGGCGGCTCGCCGGCGTAAATTCGTCATACTCCGGACCGGGAACCGCGCGCACCGTTTTCGTTTTCCCACCGATATAGCGGCGGGCGGCCGAAGCAAGACCCCAACGCATCCGGCCGATAACACGACGCCCATGAGTAACGCCGACCGGCAGTGCATCGCCCCGCTGCAACGGGCGGCCTGAAAGCCCGCCAAGCTGGGCTGGAACGTACGTGGAACGGCTGCCCATCACGGGCGGGACGTCGATGCCGCCTGATACAGCGATATACGCTCGAAACCCCGTCCGACACACCCCTACTTCGAGCACATCGCCCGGCTCAACAGCCATCGGCTTCCAAAGGGCAAACGTCCGCCCATTGAGCGTACACGGGAAATCGCCGCCGCATACCGCAACGACGGCCTCGACGCGAAACCGAAGCGTCGGTCCGGCCATCGTCGCCTCAAGCACCGCCTCATCACCGTTGTTGCCGACAAGCGCATTAGCCAGGCGATACGCCCACGCATCCATCGCCCCGCCCGCCGGCACGCCGGCATGCCGGTAGCCAAAACGCCCGCCATCTTGCACGGTTGTAAACAACCCAGCCTCGATGACGTCAATCATGTTCCTCGCTCCAACGTGCAAATTCATCAGCCCCAATCGGCTGAAACGCGACGATATCACCAGCCGCAAGCAAACTTGGCTTCTCTCGGTGCGGGTCAAACAGCTTCAGCGGCGTTCGGCCGATCAGTTGCCAGCCGCCCGGCGTCGCAAGCGGGTAGACGCCCGTCTGTCCGCCGGCGATGCCGACCGAACCGGCAGGCACTTTTGTGCGCGGCACCGACCGCCTTGGCGTCGCCAAGCGCGGCGACAACCCTCCTAAATAGGCAAATCCAGGAGAAAAGCCGATCATATAAACTCGGTAGCGTCCGGCCGAATGGAGCGCTACCACTTCGTCTTCTGTCATCCCATGGAAACGAGCGACATCCGGCAAATCCGGACCGAATTCGCCGCCGTAACAGACGGGAATGACGACCGTCCGCGCCGAACGCCGCACCGCTTGTTCAGACCGCCTGATGTTTTTCCTTAGCCATGCGCCTATGCCGATGTAATCGATCATCAATGGATCATAGTAGATGGTGAGCGACGAAAACGCCGGCACGATCTCCTCGATGCCTTCTTTTCGCTCGGCCTGAAGCCGGGCGGCCGTTTGGTGGACGATATCATTCACGTCCTCGTCAATGCGGTCTGAAAACCGAACCGTCACCGCATATTCGCATAATGAAAACAACGTATACTCCACCGTCATCCCTTCCCCCGAAAGCCGAGTTCGCGCGAAATGTCCATCGCCGCCTGCTTCAATCGCGGAACGATGCGCGCCACATCATCTGGCGAAAAGCGCTGTTCCGGCCCGGCGACGCTCAGCCCGGCGACCGCCGCCCCTTCATGGTTGAAAATCGGCACGGCCACAGCCGCCGAATAGTTTTCCAGCTCAGAATAGCTGACCGTATAGCCGCGGCACCGGTCTTCTTCCAACAACCGGCGCAGCGCTTCTTTGTCGGTCACCGTATGTTTGGCGATTTTGACAAGCTCGACTTGTTCTACATAACGTTCCCGATCCGCCTTGTCCATAAACGCGAGCAAGACACGAGGGCACGCCCCGGCATACAGAGGGGCACGCCGCCCGACTTTCGTATAGACGCGCACCGGCTCGGACGTCTCGACTTTTTCAATATACAGCGCCTCATCACCGTCGCGAATGACAAGATTCACCGCTTCGTTCGTCTCCTCTTTCAGCCGCTTCATCACGGGCAGCGCCGCCCGGCGAATATCAAGCCGCTCAGCAACGAGCGACCCAAACGTCAAGAAGGCTAGCCCCAACTCATAGTGATCGCCTCGTTTTTGCAAAAAACCGAGGACAACAAGCGACTGGGCCATTCGATACACCGACGTTTTCGGCATCCGAAGCCGTTCGACCATCTCCGGCAATGTCAACCGTTCGCAATCGAGAAACAAATCAAGCAGTTCTTTTGTTTTTAACTCACATTTCGCACCCTAACAAGGTCAAAACGAAGGATTTTTTATTTAGTTTTTCAGAATAACTTTTTGGCCAACACAACGAGCGATGGCAATCCTTTTTTTACCATCGCTGGTCGTTCCGTATCACGTTACACGTAGATGCTCTCATCCATGCCCAATCCCTGCAGAATCCTTCGCTGGTCCGGGTTGAGGGGGCGATCGAGTGCGCGTTGGATGCGCCCGTCTGGCAGCTCCAGCAGGATGACGTTCACATATTGAAACAGCTGAAAAATCGCCTGTCCCGTTGGCCGTGTCAACTTGCGGCCTCCCGCACCCTTTAACGGACGTTCGGGTGTGATGAACTGGCGCACCCGGCGCTGAAAAACGCGGTAAATCGCTAGGGCCAACAGAAACAAATAGCCCAATACGGCGACCCGTTCCGGTTTTTTGACGTAAATCTCATCGGTGAAAAACGGATCTTTCAAAAACGCGAAGTTCATTTCCACCGAGATTTGCCCTTTATACAGCTTTAGGATCTCTTGGGCATCCATGGGTTGGCCCTTCCATTCCTTCGGAACGGTCGTGACGAGGACAAACCGGGACGCTTTCCGTCTTGCCTGTTCCCATGCCGGTTGGTCGAATTCGACGTTTAGGCGAAGGGTGTACAGCGTCTCCGTCTCGGGCTCCGCCCCTTTTTTCGGCCGTCCGCGCCGTTTTTTCGGACGCACGATCTCTTCGACCGCGGCCTCCACTCGATGAAACCGAGGGCGAAGGGACGCCTTGAGGGACGTCAAGGCTTGTTCGGCGTCTTCGCGGCAGGAGAAGGGTGGCGCTCCCAACGGACTTGTTCCTCACAAAGAAGCTCCGCTTCTTTGGTTCGTTCTTTTTCGAGCGTCTTTCCTTTGCGCTGGTCGAGGGCGCTCGATTCGACGACGATCAGCCGAACCGAGTGGCCTTCATAGGTCGAGGCCGTTTCCCATACCCGATACGTAGCGCCGTTTCTCTCCGCTAGGGTAAAGGGTTTGCTCCACGGGATGTGAGGCGAATCGGCCTCCGCGAGCGCCTGTTTCACGATCCGGAGCGATGAAGGGCCTCTGGTGATCAAAAAGGCACGGGCGGCTTTGGTCTGCGCCAAGGTGTCTTTTGTCATCGCGGCGGAATCGGCCACGTAAATCCACTCATCGTCGATCTTGGCTTGTTTGAACTGTTCGTGGATCCGCGACAGCACCTCAGGATTCCACGCCTTATCCGATCGATTGCCGTCGTGCACATCGCCGTAAAACGGGATGCCGTCCTCGTTGCCGACCAGTCCAAAGCCGATCTGTTTTTGCCAACGATGATGGCGGTTGTAGCCATGTGTGATCTGCAGAGCCTCCAACGAGGCCGATTCATAGGCTCCGTAAACCGTCTTGTCCGTCGTATCGGCATGAAAGACTCGGAGGGAAAGGCCTTCTTTGCGATAAATATGAATCAAGCAAGTGCTGATGACCTTGTGAATATCGGCCTCATACAAGCGATCGAGATGACGAGCCAAGGCATCGTCGTTCAACCAGGAAGGTTGGAGACCGGGACGGATGAGTTTCTCTAAATCGATCTCCTGAGCCCATCGTTCTAAGTGAACCAGGGCTTGCCGGCCGTCAAATAGATTGTAAAGGATGGCCTGAACGGCATCGCTGACTCGTGTTTGGCACTGTGGATCGACGGGTACAAGATGGTCAATCAAGCGGGGGATGTCCAGCTTTTTGACTAGAACACTTATTATATTCAAATAATCATTACGATAGACCCCTTTGACTTTCACATTCATGAGAGAAAAACTCCTTTACATTCCTTGTGTGTCAAGGATTCATTCGACATCGGAACAAAAAATCCTCCCGATTTTCGTCGGGAGGGTGCGAAATGTGAGTTTTAACACCGTTTTGTTCATCGTCGCCCCTCTGTTCCGAATATCAGAATATCAATTCCAAAATACGACCTATATATTTCGTATTATAATGAAAAGTGGGACAACTTTCTACTCCAAAAATGAAAAGCGTCTGCTGAACAGACGCCGTTGGATTCAACTCGATAAGCGTTTCAAAAACACATAACTGACTTTTTCATATTCCATTTTTTCCTCATAGAAGCGATGGGCGTCAATCCGCTGCAAGCCGGAGGAGAGCGAGACAATCCCGTAGCCGTGCTCCTTCGCCCACTCGTGTACATAGGACAGCAACGCTTTTCCATACCCTTTCGAACGTTCGCTCGAAGCGGTCACCAAATCGCACACCCAAATAAAGCGGCCGTTATAGAGCGTGATCATCGGCATGAATCCGACAACGGCAACCATTTTGTCCTGATCATATAACGCCGCAAGCTTATACCCTTCTTTTTCTTGCGCTTCCCGCACAAGCGCCGTGTATGTTTCCTCATCCAAATGGGTGCGCAGCTCGCGCATCACCGGAAAGGCGCTTCTCACTTCTTCCTCCGTTTCAAGCCAAACGAATTGCGGCACGATTCCCATCTCCCTTCTTCTATTTCTACATTCATGATAGCCATGTTTGTCCAAAAATGGAACTGCCGCCTTTCCGCAACGTTGATCATCGTTTCGAAAGAAGACTCCCGCTTCAAGCGCGTGAAGGGCGCAACCCAGCGATCAGCGAAAGCTGAATGTCGGCTGATAAACCAACCATTACAGCCGCAGCCGCAAATACGGCCTCAGCGGTTTGCGCCCGAACCGCATGCCTTATGCGCAGGAAAAAGACAACGCCAGCCGGTCATCGCAAACCGGCTGGAATCGTGTTCATCCCCCAGCGCTCCTTTCATTGAAGCGGTTGATCACGTCAGCGAAGCAAGCACAGCCGGCAAGGCATCCACAACGTCCGACGCCAATACATCCCAGGGCGAATGACCGTGTTGAACAAGCCTATCAGCAGCCTTTCCATGCACGAACACCGCATTGCTCACCGCCGGCTGCACCGCCTCGTGCTGCAGCAAAAACGCCGCCACGATGCCCGTCAACACGTCGCCGCTCCCGCCTTTCGCCAAAGCCGGGTTGCCGGTCGTGTTGACATATTGCGATCCATCCGGCGCCGTCACAATCGTATACGGCCCTTTCAACACGACATACACGCCATATTCCATCGCCAGCCGCTTCGACACGCCAAACCGGTCGCGTTCCACCTCGCTGACCGGGCGGCGAAGGAGGCGCGCCATTTCCCCCGGATGCGGCGTGATCACCGTCGGCGCGCTCCGTTCGCGCACCAGCTCGGCGTAATCGCCCCAAAAAAACAAGGCATCGGCGTCGATGACAAGCGGCACCGGCTGGCGCACAAGCTCATTGACCAAGCGGCGAACCCCTTCCGTTCGCCCCATTCCTGGTCCAACGGCGAGCGCATCGACATCCAGCCCATCCCAATCGGCCGCGCCGGCAAACGCGCCGCCCTCGGCCGGCCATGGTCGGCACATCGCTTCCGGCACGCGGTTGGCAACCGCCTCGTACACCGTTTCCGGAACCGCCATGGTCACAAGTCCGGCCCCGCTTCGCAGCGCCGCTTTGGCGGCGAGCGTCACCGCTCCGGCCATCGCCTTGGACCCGCCGACAATGAGCAGCTTGCCGTACGTTCCTTTATGCGATGACCGTGTTCGCTTCGGCATCGTCCGCACCACATCGCTCTTTTCCCACAAAAACCGGGCAGCCGCCTTCGCCTGCACCGCTAGCGGCGGGATGCCGATATCGACAACAGCGATTTCTCCGTAATAATCGGCTGCTGGGAACGTATACGCCCCAAGCTTTGGGCATTGAATGGTAAATGTCACATCCGCACGTACCGCTGCAGCCACATCCCCACCACCGGCCGGCACTCCGCTTGGCACATCGATGGCATATACAACCGCCCGCGAGCCATTCACTTGTTCAATGATGTCTTTGTACGGCTGGCGCACATCCCCTTTGACGCCGATGCCAAGGAGCGCATCAATGATCACGTCGTAGTGCGGCGCACGCATCGCAAACTCTCGTTCATTCCCTTCATACGGAATCCACGAATATCCGGACCGCTCGTACACCTCAAGCGCCGTGCGCGCCGCCCCTTTCACCTTTTCCTTTGGCGGAACGAGCCAGACATCGGTTTCATAGCCATAACTTTTCAACATGCGCGCGATGACGAACCCATCGCCGCCGTTGTTGCCCGTGCCCGCGAGCACCGCCACCTTGGCAGCGGGCGGAATCCGCTTCTTCAGCGCCCAAAACAGCGCCTGTCCGGCGTTTTCCATCAACGAGTCAGCGCTGATGCCGATCCACTCCGTCACTTCTCGGTCGATGGCATACATTTCATCAGATGTTACGATCGGAATCATATGCGCTTCCCCTTTCCATTATTCTTCCTATAGCCATTGTACAATTTTTCCAAGTAGAAGACGTGCAAAACCGCTTTCTCTTATTAGAGGCACATCGCTCAGCGGCTGCGTCTGGGCGCATTTTCATTGGAGCGGCGTCATCGACTTTATCTCCGCGTTGCTCGCCTTGTCCTACCCGCTTATCCGCTATGCAGAAAAACGACGGCCATCGCCTTCACGATGACCGCCGCCTCAATTACGGCTGCTTGGCGATCACTTGCAGCCCAAACTGCAGGCAATCGTCGCAAATGGCCGCCAGCGGACCTTTGGCCAGCCTTGGTTTTTCTTTGAGACAAAATGAGCAGCGGCCGCCGCCATGCGCCTCTTCCGTCTCCACGGCCAGCGTTTCCTCAAGCTTTTCCAATGAAAAGACAGCCAACGCCTCGTATACATTATCAAGCAAATGATCATCAATATAGGCACATTTTCCTTCCCAACGGAGCGCGATGAGTTTCGCCGCCACCGCCATGCCTTCGTAAAACCGGCGCCGAGCCTCGTCCTCCCTTTGTTCGGCCATAGCGATCAATTCATCGGCAAAATGCTCAAGCGCCCGAGGCGTGCAATCATCAAGCCACCGTGTTGTTCCGTTTGCCATGTCCATCCCCCCACGTTTCTTTCCCTTTTCAATACGACAAACGGCCGCATTTTCCTTCTTCACTGCGGTAATTCATCAAGAAAACGCGCCCGCAGTTCAGGAGGCGGCAACGGACAACGGTCTTGCTTGGGAATAAGACGGTGGCGGCGATTCGCAATCGCGTCATACATATAGTCGCGCAACGGCTTTGGAACGAGAAAGCCAACAGCCGCCAGCCCATTCCACGGCCAGGCTAGACGTCGTCCGATGCGCAAGACGGCGTCTGATTTCACATAGCAACGACCGTTCACAACAAGGACGACGCTATCCCCTCCCGCCGCACCTTGTGCCGCCAATATCGCCCGGCCGACATCGCTCTGTTGTGCGGCAAAACGAAACACCGCCTTCCGGTCGCGGGCGGCGATCCAGTGAACACTTGCATGACAAAACAAACAATCGCCGTCAAACAAAATGACCGGGTGCATTCGATTCCCCCATTCACCGGCTGTCAACCGGCTCAATGCAAGCGCTCACATCGTTTTTTGGCGAGTTGACAAGCGGCGCCACTTCATACATGCGCATCTCGCCGCTCGGATACGGCAACAACAACGATTTCAAATACTCGCTGTCATCAAAACTTGCATCAAGCCAGTCATCATGCCGCTCGGGAGGCAATATGACCGGCATCCGGTCGTGAATGGGGCGATGAGCTCGTTCGCCCTCGTCGTCATGATCGTGCACGTCTCAAGCGGCCCGCTCGGCCCTTTCCAGCGCTCCCACAGTCCGGCAAAGGCAAATGGCTCGCCCGTTTTGAGGGTAAACCGGTACGGCACTTTTTTCGTTCCTTCCTTTTTCCATTCGAAAAATCCATCGGCTAAAATCAAACAGCGCCGCCGTTTGAACGCATGGCGGAAACTCGCCTTTTCATCGACCGTTTTCGCCCGAGCGTTGATCATCTTGGCGCCGATGCGGGCATCTTTCGCCCAAAACGGCACAAGCCCCCAGCGCATCATTTTCCCGACTCTTTCTCCCTCCTCGGCGACGATGGCCAACACATCTTGACCCGGGGCGATGTTGAACCGGGGCGCGAGCAGGCCTTGATAACGGAAGTGAAACCGCTCCTGCAACGCCAACAAATCAACCGTTAAGGTAAACCGTCCGCACATGCTTTTCCCCCTTCTTCTCATTAGCTCGATAGAAGCAGACCATCTTCCACCTTCTAACTGTCAACAACGCATTGGAGCAAAAACAAATGTTTCACCATCTTTCTAGATGATTCCATTCCTTTCCTTATCAGTTTACAAAAAAAGCAGCCGGAAGGGAAATCCGGCTGCTTGATGAAAAAAGCATCAGTTCACCTCTTGCGGCACCGGTGCTAGAGGAAACTGAACCGTAAACGTGCTTCCTTTTTTCTCTTCCGAAACGACGGTTACCTCACCGCCGTGCGCTTTCGCAATTTCTTTGACAATCGTCAAGCCAAGTCCTGTTCCGCCGATGCGGCGGCGATCCGAGTTATCAACGCGGAAAAACTTTTCAAAAATATGCGGCAACGCTTCGGCTGGGATGCCGAGCCCTTCGTCTCGCACATCGACGCACAGACAACCTTTTTGTTCATACACCCGCACCTCAATCGCCCCCCCGTCAGGCGAATATTTCACCGCATTATGCACTAAGTTCGCAAACAGCTGCCGCAACCGCTCGCCGTCGCCGCGGATCATCGTCCGCTTTGTCTCGACCAAGACGGAAAACGTATGAATATCCGTCCCCATTTTTTCGGCGTCGATGATTTTTTCTATGATCGGAACAAGATCAACCGGCTCCCAACGATACGTTTGCCGGCCGGCTTCCATACGCTGCACATCAAGAAAATCGTTGATTAAAGCGGTCAGCCGCTCTGCCTCTTGATAAATCGCGTTCACATATTTGCGCTGTCGTTCAGGCGCAAGCGGTTTGTTTAGCAACAACTCCGCCAAACCGAGAATGCCCGCAAGCGGCGTCCGCAATTCATGGCTGACCGTGCTGACAAGCTCAGACTTCATTCGGTCCACTTCCGCCTGCTTGGTGACATCACGATGAACGAAAATCGTGCCAAATTTCGCCTCCCCACGGTAAAGGGGCGCCGCATACACTTCCATCACCATTCGCTTTTCTTTCAGCTCATACATCATAACCGATAACTGATCGGCTGATCCAAACACAGCTTGATCAAGAAAATCGCCAAGGGTCCGCTCATCGACGGCCAACGTGCAAAGCTGCTGCTTCCATTTGGCATACGGCATCCCGTCCCACCCGTCGGCCGCGGCGCCGAACCATTCTTTCATCCGCCCGTTCATAAGCCTATTTGTTCCTTGAAGGTCGACAAGTTGAATGCCTTCATGCAAATGATTGAAAATCTCTTCTGTCAGACGGCGGTCTTTTTCTGCTTCTTCATACAAAGTGAGTTTTTGCAAAGAAATCGAAATATGCCTGCCGAGCTGCTCTGCCTCAGCCGCTTCCTCATCCGTAAAGGCCGCCCCAAACCGGCTTAAGACGATGATGGCCTCTATGTCATCGTCTGGCGATAACACGGGAACAAACAAATCGTGCGAATAGAGCGGCCGATCATGGTAACCGCGTTCAAACATCGGCAGCTCGCGGCGCACTGCAAATGCACGTTTCGTCTCGAGCAGACGGTGTTCAAGGCCGTTGTACAGCTGGTGCAAAAACCGCTGGACGCTCATCGCTGATAAACCGAACGAAGCATGCCTCCGCTCATCATCCATCGCGACGATAATGCCCCGTTCCGCCTTCATGATGGCGCACAAATGATCGATGATGCTGGTTAATACTTCCTTCTTATCAAGGGATTGTGCCATTCCTTTAATAAGGGCATTGCGCCGCGCCAGCTCCTGCTCGCGGCGCTCCGCCATCGCCAGCGCTTGCTCCAGTTCGGCTTGCTGGGCCTCAAGCTCCTCTTGTTGGGCAAGCAATTCTTCATTTTGCGCCAACAAGTGCTCCTCTTTTTCATGGATGCTCTCCATCATCATCTTGAACGCTTTCGACAGCTTGCCAATTTCATCTTCCCGTTCATCAAACGTCGGCCATTCAGCCACTTCCCCTTGCCTGGCGAACTGTTCCGCCGCAGCGGCAAACTGCTGCAGCGGACGCCCGATTTGCCTCGCCGCCAGCCGCAAAAGCCGCTGCAGCAAAACGAGCAAGATAGTGATCAAGGCGATAAAGGCGGCTTGACTGTATTGTTGCTTTTGCTTAAACTGCACATATTCTTGTTTCATTTGATCAATCAACGCATCATGATAACGAGCCACTCGCTTTTGAAAACTTTGCACCGCCGCCGTCCCGCCGTTTTCGGCAATCAGCGCTACTTCCCGGCGGTCGCCGCGCTCAAACGCCTCCACCGCCTTCGGCACGAGTTGTTCGAAATAGCGGATGAAAAAATCGCGGGCATCGCGAAGAAACCGTTTATCTTCCGGGAGGGAAGCCAATGGTTCCATTTCCTTCAACAACTGATCGATCGTTTCTTGCTGTTGAAAAACGCTTTCTTTAAACACCGGGCGTCCGAACGCAAAATACCCCCGCACATCAAAAAACGCCTGCGTAAACGCCCGATCAAGCTGTCGAGTGAGCATTTCCTTTTGTTCAAGCTTCTGTTGCGCCGCCTCAAATGAACGGACGAGCGACTGCTGATACATCAAAAACAACGCCGAACCAACAAGAAACACCCCCGTACATACAGCCATCAAGAATACAAATCGGGCTGAGAGGCTACGACGAAAGCTCATGATCACCGGTTTCATGCAATATCTCATTCACTTTCTTTACAAATTCGGTTGGGCGATACGGTTTCTCGATAAACCAATCCACACCGGCAGCCAACGCCCGCCCTTGATCAGCCGGCCCGGTTTTCGCTGACAGCATGATCACTTTCGGACGTTTCTCCGGGCAGCGGCAATCAACGTGTTCGAGCACTTCAAGGCCGCTATAAAAGGGCAGCATATAATCCAACACAATCAAATCATAGTCGCATTCGCGCAGCCGTGCAAGCGCCTCGGCCCCATCGGCCGCTTCGTCCACCTCATACCCTTCATCCGTCAACAAATCGACTGCCAACATGCGCAGCACATCCTCATCCTCAACAAGCAAAATCCGTTTCAATCGTTCTTCCTCCCCCCTTGATTCATCATGTTCGCCGCTTGCTTTACTCTTTGCCAGCCAAAGACAAATCCTCCTCTACTCTCCCCGATGCCCAACGGGAATGACCCCACTCGGACATGGGCGGCCGACACAGCACTACATTCGTTTCAGCAACCGGCTCACCCGTGCCTCGAGCTCCAGCCGTTTAAACGGCTTTGTAATATAATCATCCGCCCCCAACTGAAGCGCCCGCGCGATGTCTTCTTCACTCTGCCGCATCGTCAACATCATAATTTTATAGCGCGAAGCATCGGGACGGCTTCGGAGACGGCGCAATACTTCAAGGCCATCCATTTTCGGCATCACCCCATCCAAAATGACAAGGCACGGCGAACGGTCCTCATGCCACGATGATTCGACAAACGATACCCCATCCGCAAACGCCTGCACGTCATACTGCTCTTTCCGTTCCCGGACAATATGTTCCAGAAGATCAACCACAATCGTACGGACAATCACATCATCATCAACGACCGCCAGTTTAACCGTTCTCCGTTGCTGTCCACCACTGATCCTCCCCCCAACCGCCGTCCGATCGCGCCCGCCGTTTTTGGCCGCATATAGCGCCGCGTCCGCTTGCTCAAGCCATTCATCAAGCAGCATTCCACCTATATTGACTTCTACGATTCCACAAGAAAAGGTGCAATAAAACACCTCATCTCCTCTAGAAAAGGGATGGAGCGAAACTGGCTGCGGAGCCGCTCGATGACCTCAAAGGCGTCTTGTTCCTGCGTTTTCGGCAAAAAGAGAAGAAATTCCTCGCCGCCAAACCGAAACGCCAAATCATTCGGCCTCGTCCTGTTCCGAAGCAACGACGCAAATTCCCGCAGCACCACATCTCCAACTAAGTGGCCGTATCGGTCGTTAATCTGTTTAAAATGATCAAGATCAAGCAAGGCAATGCAATACGGCTTCTCGTGCCGCTCCCGCTCGTTCTCCATCTGCCGGTACGCTTCGGACAAATATTTGCGGTTGTATAAGCGCGTCAATTCATCGACAAGCACAAGTTCTTCCAACTGCTTTTTCCGTTCAAGCAAGCGATTGACACGAATGAGAAATTCGGATATAGAAAATGGTTTGACCATAAAATCGTCGGCGCCCAGCGCATAACTTTGCACCCGCACCTCTTCCCGGTCATCGCCGCTGATGATGACCGTCGGAACGAATTGTTGGCCAAGCGCTCCTTTCAATTCTTTCAGGACCGTCAGTCCGTCCGTGCCGTTCATGTGGACATCGATCACCACACAGTCGGGCCTCACCTCATAAAATTGCGCCACTGCCTTTTCCGGCTGGGCAACGGTGGCCACCTGCCATCCTGCTTTCTCCATCTGCTCTTTCATAAACATGAGAAAAAGCGGGTCATCGTCAATCATCAACATCAACGGTGCTTCCTCAACGACGATATTCGAAAGTGAAAAATGGGGTGAAATGTCGCGATACGTCTCATCGTAATACCAATGCATCAGTTCGTACACATGCTCCTTCAAAGCCGCAGGCGTCCATGCTTGTTCCCTTTCTGACTCAAGTCGCTCCAGCAGACGCCGTGCTTTTTCCCCAAGCTCTTCCATGCCGATCACCGCCGCCGTACCCGCAATATTATGGAAAAACCGATGCACATCTTCATACGTAATCGTTTCCGCTCGCTCCCATTGTTCCAATTTAGAACGAATATTGCGCCAAAAATGCTCCTTGTATTTGTCCATGGCCGGACGCTGCCCCTCCCGTTTTCATCTCCTCTTCTTAAACGGCACAAAAAAGAAGGAACCGCCGAAGCCGTTCCACTATTTTTCATTATATATAGTTTTTGTTGTGCTGTACACGATCAAATCTATTTTTCTAGCCTTTGTCACTCAAGCGATTGTAAAAAAGAAAGCATGCGGTTCACATATTGGCCGCCGTACAACGAGAAACTTTTGACATGATCCGCTTTGTCCGTCAGCCATAGCTGAAACACATCCGGATGGGTTTTGTACAGTTTTACGCTTTCTTCATACGGAATCGAACGGTCGTCTTTGCTGTGAATGAACAAAATCGGCCTCGGCGCGACACGATCGACGGCATGGATGGGCGAAGACACGCCCAAATCCAAATCAGCCAGCGCCGGAACGATCGCCAAAATCAAGTACGTAAACGGCACGTTCGGCAGATGCGTCCATACCGGCATATTGGCGCGCAAATACGATTCGAGGTCGCTGAACGGGCTGTCGGCAATCACCCCGCGCACATCCTGGTCCTCTGCCGCCGCCAAGATCGATGTCGCCGCCCCCATTGAAACACCATACAGGGCAATGGGCTCATCGAAGTGCTTTTTCGCGTAATCAATGACGCCAAGCAGATCGTCTTTCTCTTTGACGCCGATCGTAATCATATCGCCTTCGGACTCGCCGCTGGCGCGAAAGTCAAACAAGATGACGCGGTACCCGTCGTCAACAAGCCACTTGGCGAGCGGCAAAAACGGCACGTTTTTCTGAATCCGGTTGCCGGCATACCCATGGGCAAAAATGACCGTCATCTTCGCCGCTCCTTTAGGCGGAATGATCCAGCCTTCGAGCGCCGTTTTTCCATCTTTGCTTGCAAATGTCGCACTTTCATACGGCATGCCGTAGTCTTTCGGCGTGACGACAATCGGCGCGCGCGGTTTATGCGTTAGTTGCCAACCGACGTAAACAGACAGCCCAATGCAAACCAATGTCCCGAGCAACACAATGGCCATGGACAATGGGAGCCATATGCGGCGGACGGATGCAATCGGTTTTCGGTCTAATTCCATCGCCCTCCCCTTTCTCTAAGTATACTCATAGTCTCGACCAACCTCTTATTGCCTCATTTATTCAAGCCAGTGGCGCAACTGTTCCACATATTCATTCGAACCAGTAACAATAAGACGGTCACCCATTTGCAGCGCAGTGTCTCCATGGGAACAATTGACTCATTTTCGCGAAAAATGCGGACGATAATGCAGTCACCCATGAACGGAAACTGGCGAAGCATCACACCATGATAAGCAGGGGTGTTCATCATCACTTCATGCAACGCCGTATCTTTATTCACCATCATTTTAGCCACCCTTGGCGATTCGATCGAAGCCCGCAGCATCGAAATCGATGAGCGAAGCACGGACAGTACTTCAACACCGGCTTCATCCAGCCGATGAATTTCCCGCGAACTTTCAGCCAACGCCAAAACGCGCTGAACCCCCTTCTCTTTCGCTGCCAAAGCAACTTCCGCGTTGACTTGTTCATTTCCAGTCCACGCAACAACAATATCGACGGCGAAAGCATCGTGTTTTTCCAATGTTTCTTTCATATAATCAGGAACTTCCACAATGGGAAAAACAACATCCGTCCCAGCCCGCTCTATATTTTCCCGTTGAATATGAAACAATCGCACATTGTACTGATCCACATCAAGCTCCCGAGCCGCTCCCAATGTAAACTGGTTGACACCGATGAACGACACCGTCTTCTTCCGTTCGTCCTTTACTCGAACAAACAGCTTTTTAAACAAAATCGGCGCAACAATACTTGAAAGCACCGCAACTAAAATAAGCGCCCCTTCCATCGTCTCATCGATCATCCCAATCCGTTTGGCGATGGCCGCCGCTGCAATCACAAGCGACAGCGTCGACACAAGCAAAAACGAAGCAGCCAATGTCGTTTTCATATCATACCAAACGCGAAGGACGGATACAGGGATCACTTTCGATACAACTAGCACCAAAAAGAGAAGCGGAATCATCACCCAAACAACCGGTTCCGCCACAAGAGAGCGCAAGTTCAAATCAACACCAACCATAACGAAGAAAATCGGAATGAGAAATCCATACCCGAACGAATCAAGCTGACGACGCAACTCTTTATTCGGCGAAAGCAGCGAAACAAGCACCCCAGCCAAAAACGCTCCTAAAATGTTTTCCGCTCCGAACGTTTCCGATAAAGCGACAAGCACAATCATTAGCGTGAACACCGCACGGGTGCCAATTTGAATCGTCCCTTTCGCCATCGTCTCGACAAACGAACGTTTTTTAAAATGTTTTCCAACAAAATAAAAGACGACCCCGCACGCAAACAAACCGAGCAATAGCCATGTGCTCCCGTGTCCCGGCTCATAAATAGAGACGAAAACGGCGAGCAAAATCATCGTCGCCAAATCCGCAATAACAGCTACAAGCAAAATCGTTTGTCCAATCGTCGTATCCATTAAATGGCTATCTTTCAATGTTGGCACGACGACACCGAGGGAAATGGTCGATATGATCAACGTCATTAAAAAGGCGTTGTCTACGTAACCTAGAACGACAAACAAATACGAAAGACCATAAGACAACGCAAAGATGGCGATAAAAATCAACGGGGCAATGACGAATGGATTCGGCTCCTTCTCTCGCTTGCCCTCCTGTTTTGGACGTTTGGCAAACATCGAAAAGTCAATTTCAAGACCGCTTAAAAACATTAAAAATAAAAATCCTAGCGTTGACAGCGTTTCGATCCACATATCCGATTGCACAAGATTGAATCCCGTTTTGCCGATCACAATGCCGGCAATGATTTCTGCCACTACAACCGGAATGAATTGCAGCCGAAGGCGGTTCAGCAAAATTGGTGTCAAAAAAGCAACGACAACAACGATCAATAACGAAGTGATGGATGACTGTTCAGCCATAACCCTTTCCCCTTTCCGCAAATCCAATTCTTCAAGACCGGTTACCAATCGCCGTGTTTCTTCTAACGCATCGTTTTTAGTCAAAGCGACATCATTGCTTTCATTTCCTGTTTGGACAACGTCTATTCCCTTCCTACACCGGTCTTCTAAGATTTTCATCTTAACGGATTTTGAGCTATGACGCAACTAAGCGGCTTTAAATGAGTCAGTCAAGACTTTGTGGAGAACATTTTTTCGATTCACTACGAGCGTTGTCAATCACTAGTTAGCGAACCATTTTCAGGAATTCATATCGTAAGCGCTTTCGGACTCTCATCCCTCATCTTGAGGCGATGATACGATATTCCATTTTTTTACACCCAACCACCATCCCGGAGCGCCGACAACGCTTGATGGATCGGCGTCCCGGATGACTGTTGCAGACACGGTATATTCTGACGCACCACATCCATCCACAACCGTCCGGCCTTCCGTTTGGCCTGTTCGATCCGCTTGGACTTTGTTGAGGCCGAGACGGCCGACTGGAGCTCTTCTGCCTCCAACGGCCCCTTTCTCCACCGGATCCCGTCGATTCGGGCTGCCATCGCCCTCAGAAACGCCCGAAGCCCTTGGTCTTTCCAGCTGCGGCGGGATTTCACCCGATGCGCAAATCGGCTCATCACACTCTCCGCATGGCCCATCGGACGCATGCCGGTCGTCTCCACCCCTTGCTCCGACAGCCACCCCCGATAGTCCCGGATGCATCCCGGCATCGACTCGATCCGGCGGATCATGGCAGCCAGCTGCTTCTCTTTCGCTTCGTCCTCCAACGTGCCGACCGCGCTGTTCAGCTCCACGAGAAGCCCTTCTTCATCTTGTTTCGCCAGCTTCTTCCGCACCTCCCGCCAACGCGGATGGCCGGACAGACACTGACGCAGCTCCCGCGCCACATGAAATCGATCCAGCTGAAAGCACGCCCGCTTCCCAAAATACTCCCGGCAGGCCGTGATCCACGACGCCGCGTCGCCGTTGATGACCAATAGGTCTTGGCACGGATCATAGGCATATTCCTTCATCAGCCACTCCTCAAACCGTTCCCACACGTCCCCCGTCCCTTCATGGAGGTAGTGGCGCCGGTTCACCAGCTCAAGCTGCGACCCGTTTCGTCTCCATCCCTCGTGAACCGCCAGGATTTTCTCTTCTTTCGCCCGTTTCCCTTTCCCCTGGCGGGAAATAAACAGTCCATCGGCCTCCACAAACAGCACCCGGCCGTGCCGTTTGGAAACAGGGTGATGCAGCGAGACAGGGCCTCCAGCACCAGTTGGCGAATCGCCTCGTGGCTGAGGACCGCATACCCCACGATCGACTCCAGCGTGCGAGCCGCTTTGCGGTAGGAAGAGCACTCGACGGCCAACTCGACCGCCGTTTCCTCGAGGCAAGGGCTGATCGACTGCGCTCCATCAAAGCCCAGTTCGGCATCCAGCAAGAACGTATACGCCCCCGTTTGTCGATCATAGTAGTAGTTCCGGCGGAACGTCACTTCCCCAAACAGCGTTTGGATCGTAGTCAGCCGTTTGTCTTTCAGCTGATACCGGCGCTTGTCCCGCGCTTCCGCCAGTTGTTGATCGATCTCCTCCAAAAGGGCCGCCAACAAGACAGCGAACACCTTTTGAAGAGTTCTCAACAATTGTTCCTCCAACTCTTTTAATAAAGGCCATTCTGTGGTAAGATGTTTCATGGACTCTCTCCCTCCTGTTTTCGGTTGATGTTGACAATCACCATCATAGCAGGGAGAGAGTCCTTTTTGCATGACATTTGCTTGTTCTACCGCGCTTCGCTTGGTGGCCCCGACGAGCGTCGCGAACAAAAGTTCGCAACCCTCGTCGGGGATCATGTCGAAATGTCACCCACAAATATTTTACTCACACGCTTTAAATATCCAATACAGCTAGCTTGCAACAGTCATCCAGTCCTTTGATTCACTGATTGCGGCTTGACAATGACATAGACCGACCAACAATCATGTCAAAATTGCTCCATGACACCATTTGTTCATCAATAAGCGAGCGCTCCCACACATGACGCACAAACAGCTCGGCGATCCGCTGATTCCGATCGTTTTCCTGTCCGCATTCAAGGGCGATGATGCTCAAATACAGATCACACATCCGATTGGCAATCGCTTTCGCGTGGAACGTCTGCACCTCATCCGCTTGGCCGCCAAGACGGGCGAGCGCGGCCACCAACTCCTTCAACCCTTCTTCAGCCGGGTGGGCAAGCGGCTTAACCTTAGCCGTCAACCGCTCAAGCCGCTCCTTCATCTCCGCGATGAACCGCTCGTGAATGCGGTATTTGCGCATCAAACGCAGCACCTCGAGCGCCAAAATATTCGCCGTTCCCTCCCAAACCGTCAGCACTTGGGCGTCACGAAGCAGGCGCGGGGTGACAAAATCTTCAATATACCCGTTGCCTCCATGCATTTCAATCGCCTCATGGCTGAACGCGATCGCCTCTTCGGCGGTGCGCATCTTAAGGAGCGCAATCAGCAGCCTGAGCCATGCTTTCTCCGCCTCGTTCGCTTCATGCGGCGCGGCCATGACGCGGTCAAACAAGGCGATCATGTCAAAGCAGGCGCTCGTTTCCACTTCCTGTCTCGCCGTCAAATTGGCAAGCGTCTCGCGCACCATCGGGTAATCCGTCAACACATGGCCAAAGGCCGTGCGCCGCTCAGCGTATTGTTTCGCCTCTTCAAGAGCCCGCTTCATGATGCCGACCGAGGCGACCGCATTGCAGACGCGCGAGAGATTAAGCGCTTCCATCATATAATAGAAGCCTTTCGCCGGATCGCCGACGACATACGCCTTGGCGCCGTCAAACACGACTTCGGCCGACGGCACGGCGCGCACCCCTAATTTATCCTTTAAGCGGCGGATGGTGATGCCGTTTAACGTCCCATCCTCGTTGCGCCATGGGACGAGAAACAAGCTCAGCCCTTTCGTCCCCGGCCCGCTCCCGTCGATGCGCGCCAACACGAGCGCTACGCCGCAGCGGCCGGCGTTGCTGGCAAAATATTTTTCCCCGTATAACTGATAATGATCGCCGCACGGCACGGCGCGCACCGCATTGGCGCCAACGTCCGACCCGCCTTGGCGCTCGGTTAAAAACGTCGCTCCTTCGTACAACTCGACTTCCCCGGTGGAGATGACATGGGGCAAATACGTCGCCTTCAGCTTTTCATCGGCAAAATGCTCGAGCACATAGGCGGTCGCCATCGTCAGCGTCACCGGGCAGTAAAACCCGGGCTCGGCTTGGGATAAGATATACCCTTGGGCATATGAATAAACATAGTTTCCTTTTCTCCCAAGCTCGGGAATCGGCTTGTGCACATAGCCGACAATCCCCGTTTCGTACGTCTGTTTTGCCGTCTGCTCGTATCCTTCGTTCACCCACACTTCAGAAATGTCGTTTCCAAACCGGTCGTACTTAATGAGGCGCGGCTGCCCTTCGCGGTCGGTATGCACAGCGCGGCGGTCAACGTCTGTCAAACAAAATTCGTAAAACGACGCGAGCTTTTCTTCCGCATACCGATACAATTCGTCATCCAAATGCCGTTTCAAATTCGCCAACAAATTCGGATCGACTTCACAAAGCGGTTTCATCGTCTCTCCCCTTTCTTCGATTTTCGTTCCCCTCACAATTTTTGGAGCTCTATCAAGACGGCTAGGCGATCCCATTGCGCCGCCCCTAACGCTCCTTATCTTCCTTGCGCGGCCGCCTCCCACGCCCGCAGCACTTGTTTCAACACTTTTCCCGTCGCATTGCGCGGCAGCTCCGCGATCGCCTCATACAGACGCGGAATTTTATAGCCAGCCAGCTTACCAGATAGGAAGCGCTTACACTCTTCCGCAAGCGGTTCGAGCGGTTGGCTCAATACAACAAACGCTTTTGCCGTTTCGCCCCACTCCGGATGCGGCACGCCGATCACAGCGACATCCGCGACCGCCGGATGCGTCCGCAGCAGACCGCCGGATGCGTCCGCAGCACATCTTCCACTTCCTTTGGATAAATGTTGACGCCACCGGAAATGATGACATCTTTTTTCCGGTCGACGATCCAAATGTAGCCATCTTCGTCGCGGCGCGCCAAATCGCCGGTGTACAGCCAGCCGTTTTTGATCGCTTCGTTCGTTTTTTCTTCGTCCTTGTAGTATCCTTTCATGATGCTCTCCCCGCGCAACACGATCTCCCCGACCTCGCCGGGCGCAACTTCCTGTCCGTTCTCATCGACGATGGCCACCTCGCAATGAAGAGCGGCATAGCGGCCGACGCTTCCGGCTTTCTCCGCATGCTCCTCAGGGACAAGTACGTGCCGTTCGGGCCTGCTTCGGTCAAACCGTATAAACACATCATCCGCCCAGCGCCAAAGCGGCTGGCGACAAACTTCACTTCCTCGCGCGACAGCGGAGCCCCGCCGTACATCCAGCAACGGACCGAAGAAAGGTCGTATTCGTCAAACCGCGGATGCTTCGCCGTCAACAAATACGCCACTGGCGCGCCGAAAAAGTGGGTGATCTTGTGACGCTCGACCAGTTCGAGCAACGCATCCGGGGAAAACGCAGGCGCTAGGACATGGGTCGCACCGACGTACGTGCCGCCGACAAAAAACAGATGAAGCGGCGCTGAGTGGCTGAGCGGCATGAGATGCAGCAGGCGGCTTTGACGGTCGATTTTCGTTTCGATCACGATCATGTCCGCAACCGTGATCACATTGCGATGCGTGAACAACACCCCTTTTGGCCGCCCCGTTGTCCCCGATGTATACAAAATCGTCGCCTCATCATCTCCGTTGGCTGGGCAGACGATCTCGTCGGAATCACCCGAATCAATCAACTCCTCGAGCGACAGCCAGCCGACTCCCGCCTTCCCTGTCTTCACCCACATTCCATCGCTTCCACCGACAAGCGGAGCGAGCACTTGATGCACCGAATCGTGCGCAATGAGCGCCTTTGCCTCGCTATGGCCGAGAATATACTGCACCTCAGCCGCCGTCAAGCGCGCGTTAATCGGCACAACCACGGCGCCGAGGCGCAAAACGGCAAAGTACGAAACGGCAAACTCCTTGGTATTGGGCATATACAGCGCGACTTTATCGCCGCGTCCGACGCCAAGCCGCGCGAGCGCTGACGCCAGACGGTTGACCGTTCGGTTGACTTCGGCGTAGGAAAGCTCCGTTTCCCCATCGATAATCGCCGTCTTGTCAGGAAATTTCCTCGCATTGCGGGCAAGCAGCTCTGAAATGTTCATCCATCCGATTCCTCCCACTCTCGCAATCTCCTTTCAAAATCAGAAAGCAGCGCTTCCATCTCCGCCTTCAGCTGCAGCAAATCCTCAATCCGCTCGCTCACCTCCTTCAATTTCCGCCGCCCGTATTCGACCGTTTTTTCCAGCTGTTTCTTCCCCGTTCGGTCCTCATCAAACAGCGAAATCATCTCATGAATCTCGTCGAGCGAAAAGCCGAACCGTTTGCCGCGCAAAATGAGCTTGAGTTTCGCCCGCTCCTTTTTCGTATACAGCCGCTGCCCTGACTCGGTCCGGATTGGGGAGAGCAATCCACGTTCTTCATAATAGCGGATCGTCCGTGTGCTCACATCAAACTCGTGCGCCAAATCGGAAATGGTGAAATAGTGCATGGCCATCCCTTTTCTAGAATCAATATTCTGAATTTTATTTTAATTGACGTTTACGTAAAAGTCAACGAATATGAAAAAGCAAAGAAACAGTCATCCTCCCCCTCCTCCGTGTCCATTCTCTCCGCCATCCAACCATCAATATGGAAAAAATGGATCTGGGAGTCGCCGGCGAAAGGAGACATCCTAAGCTAATGCAAAGAAAGAGACAGTCAACCGAACGCACCGGTCATCAGCACTGAAACGCTTTTCCATTATTCATGGCGGCCAGAAGCGAATCGGACGGCATGGGACGATATACGCGCCGCTGATTCCCTGGCGAAATCACCATGACAAAAGAAAAAAGCCCCTGTCTAAGGAGCCGTTCCCTCACCCGCCCGCCCCGGTGTAAAAACGCAAAGCAAAGCGCCAAAAGCGGCGGGCGAGCCATAAAAAGAGAATGGCCGCAGCCAAAGCCGCCAGCGCTGTCGGGATGCGCCATTTTCCAAGCAGCGCGAGCGCGGGCGTATTCGTGATCAACACCGCCGGCAAGATGTAGGTAATCACCAACCGCACTGCACCGCGGTACATGCTGCCGGGAAAGCGGGCCGTATCAAAAAATGAATCGAAAATAAACGACAAATCATCGATGCGCACGACCCAAAACGACGTCGTCATGAGCATCATCCATAACGAATAAATAAGCAAGAGCGACGCGATCATCACGACGAAAAACATCAAGACGTCCGCCGCCGATGGCACGTAGCGTTCGACATACAAGCCGTAGCCGATGACGCCGATGCCAAGCGCCACATCGATCAGCCGCCAAAAGACAAGGTGGCGGAAGCTGACGTAAAACATGCTGTCGACCGGCTTCGTCAAAATATAATCGAGCGTGCCGCGCCTGACATGCTCAAGCAGCCGCGGCATGTTCGGGCGGAGCGCAAAGTCAATGAATCCGCGCAGCGTATTAAAAACGCCGAGCAGCACAAGCACTTCCCCATACGTCCAGCCGCCTAAGCGGTCCGTCTGGTAAAAAAAGATATGGACGGTGAGCAGAGCGATGCCGACGCCAAAAAAGCTGGCGATAAAATTGCCAAAAAATTCGCTCCTGTATTCCATTTCCTCGACCAAACAAGCGCGGAAAAACTCGCGGAACACTCGTCCATACCGCCGCACGTTCACCCACCTACCGCCTGGTTTTTTCGCATTCCTGCTTTCCAAAGCCATTGCAAAGCACCAATCAGCGCAATCATCCACCCGGCCGCCGCCGCAAAACCGCGCGCCAACTCTCCTCCATCCGCCGCCCCGGTGGCGATTTCGATCGGAAAGCTGATCATATAGCGGAACGGCAGCCATTCGCTCCATTCGCGAAGCATCGGCGGCAAAAACTCAAGCGGCGCGATCCGTCCTGACAAAAACAACGAAATGACATCGATCACCCCGTACACCGCCGCCACCTTCGTCACCCAAAACGCGAGCAGCCCGCATGAGTAGCTAAGCAAAAAGCGAAGCGCCGCGCCCAATACGACTGCCGCCAAAAACAGCACTGCTTGACCTGCCGTCATATGCGGGCGAAGCGCCGGCCAAAATACCGCTGCCACTACCCAGACAGGCACTAAAATGACGGCAAACAGCCATTTGTAGACGATATTTTCTGCGATCGCCCAATGGATCGGATGAAGCGGCCTAAGCAGCAAGTTCGAAAACGTCCCTTCGCGGATTTCACGGTCAAGCTCCCATACATCCCACGCGCTCGTCATCCGCTCGACAAAAATGACCGCCATAAAATAGAAGAGAAACGACTCGCTCTCTTCCGGATGAATGTTCATCCAGACAAACATCGTAATGAGCGGCTGCGTGATGGCGCCCGTCATCCAGACGAACGTCGCGAGTCGATACGCGAGCATTTCGATATATTTCATCCGCAACAGGGCCATGTATTTGCGAATCATACACGATCCTCCCAAAACGCGCGCGCAATCACTTCTTCAAGCGGCGGGTCTTCGATGTTGATATCGCGGACGTCAAATCGTTCCAACAACCGCGCTGCTGTCTCCGCCGCCGCCTCGCGCGCCACCCTGAGCACAATCGTTCCTTCTTCGATTTCCGCGACTTCGCCGTACTCGCTCCAATCGACATTCGGCAGCCGAGAAAACCGAACCTCAAGCCGCTTGTACGGCGCCAGCTTCTCCGTCAGCACCGACAGCTCCCCATCGTAAATCAATCGCCCGTAGTTAATGATCATCACCCGGTCGCAAAGCGCGGCGACATCCCCATGTAATGCGACGTCAACAAAATCGTCGTCTCGTGCTCCCGATTGTAGTCGACGATAAAGCGGCGCACATTTTCCTGCGTATGGACATCCAGCCCGATCGTCGGCTCATCCAAAAACAACACGTGCGGCCGATGCAACAGCGCCGCCGCTAGCTCGCAGCGCATCCGCTGCCCGAGCGACAGACTGCGCGTCGGCTTGTCAAGAAGCGGCGCCAAATCGAGCAGTTCCGTCAATTCCTCGAGCGTCTGGCGGAACGACCGATCGTCGATGTCATAAATCGCTTTATTGACCAAAAACGTCTCCATTGGCGGAATGTCCCAAATGAGCTGGCTTTTTTGCCCCATCACCAAGCTCATCATTTTTTTAAACTCCGGCTTTTGCTCAAACGGCACAAACCCGCCGACCGTGATCTCCCCTGACGTCGGATGCAAGAGGCCGGCAAGCATCTTCATCGTCGTCGTTTTCCCCGCCCCGTTTGGCCCTAAAAAGCCGACGATTTCCCCTTTCTCAATCGTAAACGAAACGTCCTTCACCGCCTCAATGACGCGATAGTCGCGCCGCCATAAATGACGCACCGCCTCAAGCCATCCCGCATCGCGGCGATGGACGCGGA
Organism: Geobacillus sp. JS12; assembly: GCF_001592395.1. Lineage (NCBI taxonomy): Bacteria > Bacillati > Bacillota > Bacilli > Caryophanales > Anoxybacillaceae > Geobacillus > Geobacillus sp. JS12. Next base: position 968,640 of record NZ_CP014749.1, on the reverse strand, counting down.
ACGATTTATGCAAATGGCTGACACGGATCACAGTGCCCATCCTCCAATAGTGTACTGTTGACATTCTTTTGTTATATCACATCGAGGGGGCGCGCCGCAAAGAAAAACATTTCGCCATCTTTTCTCTATCGTTCCCATCTTTCGTCATGTATAATAGAGAGAGAATCGAACGAGAAAGGAGATTGTCGAATGGGGGATATTACAAATGAAATGATTTGGCAAGCCATTAAAGAACTTGCCGAGCAGCTGCAACAAACGAACGGACAAGTGCAGCAACTGGGCCAACAGGTGCAACAAACAAACGAGCAAGTGCAGCAGCTCGGTCAACAGGTGCAACAAACAAACGAGCAAGTGCAGCAACTGGGCCAACAAATCCAACACCTTAACAGCCAAGTGCAGCAGCTGAACCACCAAGTACAGCAAACTCATGAGCAAGTCAACCAGCTCGCCAAACAAGTGCAGCAAACGAATGAACAACTCAGCCAATTCAGCCAGCAAGTGGCCGACATGGACAAACGGCTCACCGATGTCGCCAACGGCCAAAACATTTTGGTCGAAGAGCTGTTTGAAAACAAAAAGGAGATCAAGCGGGGCAAAACGGCATTGAATATGTATTAAAACCCCGTGTCTTGTCGAATTTTCTTTTTCGTTACCCGACGATCCATCAGCTTGCCTTCCCCTACTCAAAACTTTCACTACTACGCGCAACTCCACACTCGGCATGCAAAGAGCCCTGGCAGCCTTACCAAACAATAGCCAGGGCTTTTCTACGTGAACTACCCACCACCTACGCTTCGCTTAGAGGTGGGGGCTTCAAGCGACTTGTGCGTGTTCGCCCAATGGCAAGCCACACACAAGAACCCTCTATGCTTCCCTTCGTTCCGAAGGTGTCCGTTTGAACCATATTCGATCGTATGGGTTGCCTAAAGCCAACCGGCATTCATCTCCCGCTTTCACTTCGTTTCGAAGTGGGACACTTCTTTTGGAAAAATGTTAAAAGTCAAAACTGTTTTTAGTTGTTCTATATCAGCGTTTACTCTCTACTGCACCGTAGCAAGGGTACACAAACATGTTCGACAACCACCTAAATAACGACAAATTTTCGATTAACTATCCCTAATGGCCAATGGCCGCTCTCCAACACAGAAACAAGATAAAGAAATGGGTTTTCCTTCCATCCTTCTAGATCAGATAATACCTCCCATGCACAAGCCATTCCACCGATGTACATCATATACCCAACCGCAGTGGTCACAACCTTGTTGCCATACGGTCTTAACACCTCGAAGATCGCATCAAAACTATGTTGGAAAATAACAGCTGGAACTTCATCAGCAATCGCCGAAAGCAATCTCGACCTCCCTGTTTGCTCAGTTTGCTGTCTCAATTGTTCGGGAATGTGTCTTAACACTCTCCAACTATCATCGTTTTCAAGGCGGATCTCCTCAATGAAAGAAACCAGTTCGTTTTTCTGCAACCATCTGATTCCTATACCATCAAGGCCGAAAAAATGAACAAACTTGTGAAGCGCCTGCTCCACTTGATCATCTCCTTGCCCACCAAAAGAAGATAACCAATTGACTGCTTCAAGACGGTCAAGTAAATAACAGAGCGACATATTCTCCTCACGGATTACATTTATATTGTTTGCAGCAATGGAACTCATCCATTTCCCTCCTCCACACCTCATCATTACGCTAAATAATTACTTGACTGTTCAAGCCAACGCTGACTATACTTCTCTTGAACGAGCCAAATTGCAACAGCGGATACAAGACAAGGGAGTGCAAAAGCCAAAAAGTTTCCATATAAGGAAAGATGGTGGTTTAATAGAATACCGCCCATCACAGGTCCTGCAATCCCACCAATTCTGCCCACACCAAGCGCCCAACCGATTCCTGTCGAACGCATCTCTGTTGGATAGTATTGAGAAACATAAGAATTAGCCACAATTTGTGTACCTGTTGTTGTTCCTCCAGCAATGCCAATAAGTATATAAAGAAGGATCACATTTGGTTTTAGACTTAATGACATTAATGTCAAAAAGGCGATAACAAAAAAGAGAATTAAGATTTTGCGTGCACCGAAAAGATCAGCTAATCTTCCACCAATAATAGCACCTATTACAGCACCACTATTCAAGGTAACTAAAAATGTTAAACTGGATCCAAGCGGATATCCAGCCTCTTGCATGATTTTAGGCAACCATGTGCTTAATCCATACATGACAAGCAAACACATAAAAAACGAGACCCAAAACATCGCGGTGCTCCATCCTCGATGTTCGCGAAACAAGCAAGTCACTGGAAAACTTGTTTTCTGCTCGCCATTCTCCACCCATTGAATTTGTTCATCATCCGATATCATTTGTTGAGTGAGGCGACGAAATACCGAGAGCAACCGATCGGTTTGGTGATGGCGAAGATAAAAATAAACAGATTCTGGCATCTTCCGATAGAAAAATGGAAGAAAAACTAGAGGAATCAATCCTAACCAGACGACTGCCCTCCACCCAAGATGAGGAATTAAATAAATAGCTCCCGCAGAGGCAATAATGCCACCAAACGCATGGCCGCTAAACATAATGGATACTAGTGTACTTTTCCATTTGCTTGGAGTATACTCTGTCATTAGTGCAATAAGATTAGGCATTACCCCGCCTAATCCCAGCCCAGCAAAAAAACGCTGAACTCCAAATGATGTGCTGCTTTGGGAAAATCCGGACGTAAACGTAAATAAGCTAAAGAGGCAAAAACATAGAAGGATCACATTTTTACGTCCAAATCTGTCTGCTGACGGTCCAAAAATCATCGCCCCAATCATCATGCCGATCAACGCATAGCTGTTCAACGCCCCCGCTTCAACTGGTCCTATCCCCCACTCCTTCATGAGAGACGGGACGATGGCACCAAACATAAACATATCATAACCATCAGCAATGATAATCAACATACACATAAACAATAAACTTATGTGAAACCGATTTAACGGTTGCTCATCAATCCAGTGATTAATGTGAATTTCCCTTGCCATCTTTCCATTCCTTCTTTCAAAACAAATTAAGGGAAATCCCCTGTAGCAATTCACAACCACAGGGGAACAATGATCTAGCTACGCACTACCTCCGCCTCAAACTCCCCGACGACCGATTGATATCCGTTGTTATTCGGGTACGCTTCCTCTCGCTGCAACCCGAGCTTTTCCATAATCGGCAAATCGTTGGCGCAGAAGAGGAGTGCATCTTCATTCGATGTGTTCACATGCTCGTGCCAAGCCCAGTTCGGGATGACGAAATAATCGCCTTTTGTCCAGTTGAACCGAATACCGTTGATGACTGTATATCCTTCGCCTTTGAACACGTGGTAAATCGCCGAATACGTGTGGCGGTGCGCCTTTGAATGATAGCCAACCGGCAGTTTTTGCATCCATGCACCGATGTTCGGATTGGCTGTCTGACCATTGGACGGATTGATGTACTCGACGGCGATGCCATCGTACGGATCCGGTTCAAAATCGCTCAATCCTGTCAGCGCCGCTTCGGTCTGTTTCCACTTGTACAATCCAAGCGGTGCGACTTGCGGCTTTCGGTCGCCGATCGGCCGAACCATGCCGCCGCGATACTTGCGCGCCGAGTAGTCATCTGGAAGCGATGGCTGCTCGATACCTTCTGGATACGGTTCAAAGAACGTTCCACCTGTTGAGTAAATAAACGGAATATCTAGGCAATCCATCCAGAACATCGGCTCCTCACCCGGGTGGCTATGGCCGTGCCATAATCCGCCCGGGGTGATGAGAAAGTCGCCTTCTTCCATGAACAACCGCTCGCCTTGGACGATCGAATACGCCCCTTTTCCGTCTGTGATAAACCGCATCGCATTTTGCGTATGACGGTGGGACGGCGCCGTTTCATCTGGCAAAATAAGCTGGACAGCCGCATATAGTGTGTTAGTCGTTGACGCCCATCCCCACGGCTGGCGCTGCTTAAGCCCCGGGTTTTGCAAGTAAATGGCCCGCCGCTCGCCACCCCGTTCCGGCGTGAAAATTTGCGTCGCCTCTAAAAGAAGCTTGCGGAGTGTTTCTCCTTTCCATAAGTACGGCACCGCTTCCGGTCTCGGCTCTTTATGCATCAAGTCCGGAATCGCTTCCCAAAGCGGACCTAAATGGTATTGTTCAATTTTTTTCGTAAACTCTTTCACTTCTTTGCTTTGGAAAAAAGGATTTTTTTCCGCCACATGAATTTCCCCTTTCTCATTGTTTTGATTGAGCGGCCTCATGTTTGCCTAAATTTCGTTCAATTTGCCGCAAATGGCCGGCCAAATGCTCGGTCAAAAAATGCTCGACTAAAAACGTCATCGGCTTGACGCCAAATTTCGGGTTGCGATGTGGGGCTTCAAGAGCCAACTGATCATCTCTCAACCGTTCCAGCTGTTCATCCGCAAATTTCGCTGCTTTCTTAATCCCATGGATGACGTCGCTGACAGTGCGAGAGTCTGCTTGACGAACCGCCGCCAGCCTCGCTTCATCATTGAGCCCCCGGCCCCACTCCCCGCCGCCGGCTTGAATGACGCGTACAAGCTCCCTTGTCCAATAGCCGATCACTTCTTCGACGTGGCAAAGAATTTCCATGATCGACCATTCATCAGCAGACGGCTTCCAGCGGATCACCTCCTCCGTCAATGAGCTGACTTTTTGAATGATCCTCTCCACGGTTTCTTTGATTTCTCGCCGATATTGCTTAATCAACGGCATGACGACTCCACCTCCACCTGACTTGGCACAGCGGCAACGCGATTTTCGAGCACGCCAATGCGCTCTACCTCAATGCGCACGACATCGCCGTGCTGCAAAAAAACTTGCGGATTGCGGGCGACCCCTACACCGCCCGGAGTTCCTGTGCAAATGACATCTCCTGGTTCAAGCGTCATGATATGCGACAAAAACTCTACAAGATAATGAACGTTAAACACCAAATTTTTCGTATTCGACCGCTGCCGCTCTTCCCCGTTAACGCTCAATGAAATTTCGAGCGAATGTGGGTCCGGAATTTCATCCTTCGTAACAAGCCACGGTCCCATCGGTGCGCTCCCATCAAGCGTTTTTCCTTGCAGCCATTGGATCGTCCTCCGCTGCAGATCTCTTGCTGTCACATCATTGACAATCGTATATCCGGCTACATACTCGAGCGCATCCGCCTGCTTGACATTCCGCGCCCGCTTGCCAATGACGAAGGCAAACTCCGCTTCGTAATCGAGCTGACTCGTGATCGGTGGCAATGGAATGTTATCTTCCGGACCGATGATCGTGTTGCTAAATTTGGCAAAGATGACGGGGTATTCCGGCAGTTCCCGTTTCATTTCCAAAATGTGTTCACGGTAATTGTGACCGACGCAAACAATTTTGTTTGGTTTTAATATCGGCGCTTCGATTTTGACGTTGGCCCGGTCGATCACCAGCCCGTTTTCCAAAGCAAATTCCACCGCCTTTTGCGCCTCTTCTAGACTTTTTTCCCCGCCTTCGAGCAGCTCGATCGTATTGGGCGGAACGAGCGCCGCGGCGAGCTGTTCGGCACGCGGGCATCCCTTGGCTCGAAGCCGAGCCACATACGCTTGATGAAGGTCGATGACCTTGTCTTCAACGATGCACCCAGCACGCACCACATCCCCTAATCGGTAGTTGATGATTTTCATCATGATCCCTCCTTGTATCCGATCATTGCCCCTTCTCTTTTCATCTTTTCGCGAAGCTCGGCTGGAAGGGGAGCAGCTTTCGGTCTGTCTCCGGCAAACGTCGTCCACACGCGCACTTCATATCCTTCAGCCACAAGCTGGCCTCCTCGAAAAAACTGATGGTGGATGCGAAACGATTTCTCCCGCAGCTCAGCGACTGCCGATTTGACACAAACTTGATCCTCGAAAAAGAGCGGGGCATGAAATACGCATTTTGCTTCGACAATCGGCATGCCGATTCGCTCTTCTTGAAACAACTTCCACGTCGAACGCCCAAGGCTGGCGAAAAAGTGGTGCGTCGCTTCGTCCATCCATTTATAAAAATTCGGGTAAAAAACAATGCCAGCCGCATCCGTATCTCCCCAATGGACTCGGAAAGAATACTCCATCGCAATTCCTCCTCGTCAATATTTCGTTGACAGCTGCGGCGGCCCCGATTTCGGCCCGTACGGCCCTTCATCAAGCCATTTGCCAAGACGCGGCAAAATCGGTGCCAATGAAGCCGCTACTTCCCGCTTCATATTGATCGCTGGATCCGTTCCTTGAATGTGCTCTAACGCCATCCCCGCACAATCGCGGTTGTATCGCGCCGCGATCAGGCGCTCATTCGCAGCGGCCGCAATGGCTGCTTTTGCTTCTTCACGCGTGTCGGCCTGAAGCGCCGTCTGAATCGCCTTGGCCGCCATAATCGCATCCGGCACGCCGGAGTTCATGCCGCGGGCCCCGAACGGAGCAAACAGGTGGGCCGCTTCGCCAGCCAACAGCACACGGTGATGGCGGTCAGTGAGCGACTTCGCAACCACCTGGAAAAAGCGGTACGTCGACACCCACGTAATGCGATCCGCGTATTTTTCCGGCATCACTTTCGGCAGCCATTGCTTCACGCCTTCCACACTGCCGAACTGCTCCGGATCATCGCCGTCAAGCAATTGCAAATCAATGCGCCACCCGCCGGCAAACGGCACAAAGAGGACGTTGCGCCCGTCCACAGCCGGATGCTGATAATGAAACACCCGCTCAAGCGGCAGCGGATCGGCTTCATCTTCTTTCACATCCACGACGACAAAGTAGTCTTTCGTCCGCGGCCCTTCCATTTCGATGCCGACCGACTGGCGGACAGTCGAACGAGCCCCGTCAGCCGCAATGAGATAATCGCACGACCATCGTTCGCCGGATGCCGTGATGACAGTGGCTCCTTCCTCATCGGTTTTGACATCGGCAACCGGCGTCTCCCAGACGAATTCGACCCCTGCCTTCAGGCAGGCTTGATACAAAAACTTCTCCGCCTCGACTTGCGGCAAGCTTGTAAACGGTGGAAGCGCATTCGGATCAGGAGCCGGATACCGCTTCATATACACCTCCTTGCCGCGGAACAAGGTGCGCTTGATCGGCCATACGACGCCGTGTTTGGCAAAGGTCCTGCCCAACCCAGGGAAAATATCCTCTAAATGTTGCAACGTCGCCTTATGGAAGTAGATTGCCCGACTCCCCGGACGGAGGCGGTCTTTTGGCTCCGCCTCGATCACCGTCGCCGGCAATCCGAAATGACGCAATGCCAATGCCGCAGTTAATCCGATCGGTCCTGCCCCGACAACGAGAACAGGGCGCCGTTGAACGTTTGGTTGGTTCATCGTCTCTTCTCCTTTCCATTTCCCTATCATGGTCAGCTCACTTGTTGCGGACGAGTGCGCTCGTCAATAATTCGCTTCGCTTTCATAGAGAAACGCGGCAATGATCCCGATGGGACGCGTTCGACATCAATTCGAATGCCAATCCGTTCTCTGAGACGGTCAGCTAAACGCCGCCCGACATCCTCTTCCGACTCGATTTGCACTTTTACTTGATTCATTTCGTGCTCTGTGTAATAGACAATGCGAAATTCTTTAATCTCCATAAATTCCCTAACAATCGTTTCAATCGACGATGGAAAAATGTTGACGCCACGAACAACAACCATGTCGTCAGCCCGTCCAATAATCCCTCCCGGCAAAAAGCGATACGGATTGCCACAAGAACATGGCGCTGACGAACAAAGCACGATATCTCTCGTCCGATACCGAATAAGTGGGTAACCGTAACGACTGAAGTTGGTAAGCACGAGCTCCCCCCGCTCCCCTCCTTCACCGGCTGCAATGTTTCTGGATCAATAATTTCTGCTAAAAATTGTGCTTCGTTAATATGAAGCCCGTTGCGAGCCGAACATGAGTAGCCGTACGCTCCCATTTCCGTCATCCCGGCATGATCGTACACGGCCGCTCCCATCGCGTTTCAATTTGCTCCCGCGTTGACGGCACCGACCCGCCCGGCTCTCCTGCGGTGATGATGGCTCTAATCGGCTTCGATGGCAAATCGATGCCCATTTCCTCAGCCACCTCGGCTAAATGAAGGGCATAGCTCGGCGTGCAAAGCAATACGGTCGCCCGGTTTTCAATCATGCTGGACAACCGCTCCTTCGACGACTGGCCGCCTCCGGGGATGACAAGCGTTCCCATTTTTTTCGCCGCCTCATAGGCAGACCAAAAACCGATAAACGGTCCGAACGAAAACGCCAAAAACAAGCGGTCGCGGTTTGTCACTCCGCTTGATTTCAATACTTCCACCCAACAATCCCGCCACCAGTTCCAGCTTTCTTCCGTATCCAAAATTTTCAGCGGCTTGCCGGACGTACCGGATGTTTGATGGTAGCGGACATAGCTCGTTTCCGGGTAGCAGTGATTCCGACCAAACGGTGGGTAGAGATGTTGGTCTTGCACAAGCTCTTCTTTCGTTGTAAAAGGCAACTTCCGAAAATCATCCATGGTTTGGATTGGCAAGCAAATATCGCGAAGCTTCTCCCTGTAAAACTCATTAAACTGAGTGACAAAAACAAGCAATTCATTGATTTTATGAAGCTGATACTGTTTCAAACTCAGCTCCATCTCTCGAACCGACAACTCCATTCGCTTTTCGATCCCTCTTTCTATTTTCTTTAATCACATTTACAATATTTAAAACGTTCTGAAAGTTATGTTATACTATTATTGTCCCGTATAAAAGTTTTGTATTCCTCTATACGAAACATGGTGAGATTTTTTGAAAACGATTTCTTATTAAACGAAGGAGGCAGAGCAACTCATGGAAGTTCGCAAAACTCGAACGTCTTTTTCGTCATTAGAAAATGCCTTAAGACTGCTGCAACTGTTTTCGATGGATGAAACAGAACTTAGCATCACCGATATTTCCGAAAGGCTGAATATCAGCAAAAGCGCCGCCCATCGGCTGCTGCAAACGTTAAAAAGCGAGGGATTTGTCAAAAAAGACGCGAAAACCAACCTATACTCCCTCGGTGCTTCTTTATTGGCAATGAGAAAAATCATTCATTCCCGATTTCCGATTTGCCAGATCGCTCTCCCTTTCTTGCAAGAACTTGTTTCGCTATCAGGAGAAAGCGCACATATCGCCACCCTGCACGGCGCTGATGTCATTTATTTGCACAAAGTAGAGTGCGATCATCCGATTCGTCTTCTTTCTTACGTCGGCAAAAAAAACCCGGCGTTTTGCACGAGTACCGGTCAAGCCATTCTCGCTTATCAACCAAGAGAGACGATCGACCGCATCATCGCCCGTGGACTCCCAGCGTTTACACCAAGAACGATCACCTCACCGTCTGCACTTCTAGAAAAACTCGCACAAGTCAAACAACAAGGCTATGCCATCAGCCGAGAAGAACTTCATGAAGGGGTGACGTCAATCAGCGCCCCGATCCGCCACCGCAATGGGGAGGTGCGCTATTCTGTTTCGATCGCTGGACCGATCCAACGCATCAACGACCGTTCCATCCCTCATCTCGTACAGCTTGTCATGCAAACAGCCCATGCGATTTCTGCCAAACTGTAAAGCTGTCCTCCAAATTTTATAGAGCAAGCACATATAAGTTGAACTTTGTTTTACATCCAGCAAAGCGCCCGCCGCATTCTATCAAAGTCGACTTGTATGAAGGAAAAACAGAATCGAACAATCGGAAACTCTTTATCGCAACTTATACAGTTGGCATGAAAACCAAGAGGAGGTGTCTTACTTGAAAAAAGCGGCGGATACTCTTTCCTCTGTCAAAAACGGGATGCGCATTTTACGCTTATTTTCTGTTGAAACACCGGAGCTGGGCGTTACAGAGATGGCTCAACGACTCGGGCTGCACAAGACGACCGTTCACCGACTAGCCACCCTATTAGAAAAGGAAGGATTTCTCGAGCAAAACAAAAAAACACGCAAATACCGCCTTGGCCTTTCTATTTTGCATTTAAGTGGAGTGATTGATCTGCATACTGAAATATTTAAGGACGCTGTTCCGATCCTGGAATCATTGATGAAGAAAGCTAATGAAGCTGTTCATTTATCTGTGTTGGAAGACGACCGAATCGTTTACTTATACAAAATCGAATGTCCACACCCAGTGCGCCTGCTCTCTCATATCGGCCGAAGCAACCCGTGCACGTGCACAAGCTCAGGAAAAGTCATTCTAGCGTTCAGTCCGAAATCGATAGTAGAAAGCATTCTCCGCCGCGGGCTGCCAAAATACGGACCGAACTCGGTGACTGACCGTAACGAGTTCATCCGCCAGTTAGCCACCATCCGCCAGCAAGGGTACGCCGTCTGCATCGACGAACTGCATGAAGGAGCGACAAGCATCGCCGCTCCGATCCGTGACTATTCCGGTGATGTTGTCGCCGCCGTCAGCATCGTCGGGCCGAATCAGCGGATCACTCAAACAAACATTCTCCGGCTGGTTGAGCTCGCCTGCCAAGCCGCCCGAGACATTTCATTGCTGCTCGGATATTATGACTAAAGGGTTCTCTCCCTCTCTGCTAAATAAGTGCAACCAATGACCAAAAGATGAACAGCTGCCGTATCATCACAAAAAGCCTGGAAGATCCGACTAAACCCGATCTCCCAGGCTTTTCTCTATTAAAACGGATACGTTCTTGCCTTCGTCTGCACGGACACCCATTTCACCGTCGTAAATTCATCGACCACCCATGGGTTTCCAAAACGGCCTAGGCCGCTTGCTTTATTGCCGCCAAACGGAATGTTCGGAGCGTCATTGACCGTTTGATCGTTAATATGTGTCATACCGCTGTCAATTTGCAGCGCCCATTCTTTTCCTTTTTCAACATCACTTGTAAAAATGGCGGAACTGAGCCCATATTCCGTTTGGTTGGCGATAGCGATCGCCTCTTCGTCTGTTCTCGCCTTAATCACCACAGCAATGGGGGCAAACAACTCTGTTTGAGCGAGCTTGCTCGCTGGATCGACATCCACAAATACATACGGGGTCAGCACATTACCGATTCGCTTTCCTTCCAAAGCCATTCGAATACCTTCTCGTTTTGCTTCTTCGATCATTTGCAACGCCTTTTGCATTTGCTTTTCGTTGATGATCGGTCCGATCACAGTGCTCGGATCGCGCGGATCGCCGCACGGGAGCACAGCCGCTCTTTGCACGAACTTCTCAACAAATTCGTCATACTTGCTCTCGTGGACGATGATGCGATTGATGATCATGCAAATTTGTCCTTGGTGAATGAATTTCCCGAAAATAGCCGCATTAACCGCTTGATCTACGTCGGCGTCAGATAAAACGACAAATGGGCTGTTTCCTCCTAATTCCAACGCCACTCGTTTTAACTGTCTGCCGGCGATCTCCCCAATTCGTCTGCCTACCGCCGTCGACCCCGTGAAGCTGATGAGGCGTGGGTGTGGGTTGGTCAACATCTCATCACCAATCTCATCAATGTCGGTTAACAAAACGTTCAATACCCCTTTCGGCAGCCCGGCATACTCAAACGCTCGGGCGATCACCACTCCCCCGACAAGCCCGACTTGAATATCAGGTTTATGCACAACAGTGTTGCCCAGAGCGATCGCCGGCACAATCGTTCGCAGCGATAAGTTTAATGGAAAGTTGAAAGGAGAAATGGAAGCAATCACACCCAATGGCAATCGGTAGATGTAGTTGACTTTCCCCTCTATATTCGAAGGCACCTCTCTCACAGTCCGCACTTCATCGACATAATGCAACGCCTCTTCGAAGAGCTCGAGAGCCAAATGAAACTCGACATTCGCCTTCAATAAAGTGCCCCCTGTTTCGCGAACAATCAAATCGACGATCTCCTCACGATTTGCTTGTAAATATTCCATCGCTTTGTGCAATACTTCTTTTCGCTGAGCAGCTGAGGAGCGCCCCCACTCCTTTTGCGCTTCACCTGCCGCTTCAAACGCACGGTGAAGCTGTTCAACTGTCGCTAACGGGACAGAGGCAACAACCGACCGATCATACGGATTCAAAATATCATAGGTGCGGCCGCTTTCTCCTTCTACCCATTCTCCATTAATAAAGCTTTTGTTCCATTGTTCGTAACGTTCCATTTTTCTTTCACTCCTTAGCAAATTATCTCAAGCCGAAACCCCCAAATACTTATGCTGGACATCTTCATTGACCATCAATTCATCCGGCGAACCGCTCCATACGATTTTTCCTTTATTCATAATTAAGATTACATCTGCTGCCTTGCAGGCTAGGGAGATGTTTTGCTCCACAATTAAAATCGACAACCCCGCCTCTTTCAACTGAACGATAATCTCCCCAACTTGGTCAATGATGACCGGAGCCAATCCTTCAGATGGTTCATCCATTAATAAAAACTCTGGATTGGTCATCAGCGCCCGCCCGATGGCCAGCATTTGCTGCTGGCCGCCTGATAACTGTGTGCCGAAGTTGTTTTCCCGTTCCTTTAAGACAGGGAACAATTCATAAATTCTCTCCAGCCCCCAATGGCCGCGGCCTTCCTGCTTTCGTTTCCGCGCCGGCATCGTCAAGTTTTCTTTTACCGTCAGCGACGGAAAAATTCTTCTCCCCTGCGGCACGAAGCCAATGCCAAGGCGGGAAATTTGATGGGGAGGAAGCGATTCAATCGGTTGATCTTTAAACCGAATGCTTCCTTGTTTTGCTTTATGCAACCCGACAATTGTATGGATGGTGGTCGTTTTTCCTGCTCCGTTTCGCCCGAGCAGGGCGACGCATTTTCCCTGTGGAACAGAAAAACTCACTCCTTGAAGAATGTAGCTTGTTCCGTAATAAGAATGAACATCTTGAAGCTCAAGCATGTTGTTTCGCTCCTCCCCCGAAGTAAATTTTCTTAACCATCTCATTGTTTCTAATCTCGTCTGGCGATCCGCTTAAGATAACTTCCCCATGATGCAGAACCGTGATGCGGTCCGCAATGGAAAAGACGACATCCATATCATGTTCCACCACCACTAGCGCTATAGAACGGGGCAATTTTTGAATCATTGCCGCTGTCTGCGCCGTTTCCGCTGGCGACATTCCGGATGTCGGTTCGTCAAGCAAAAGAACTTTCGGGTTGCTGGCCATGGCCAACAACACTTCAAGCAATCGCTGCTCCCCATAGGAAAGATGTTTCACCTTTACATGACGGCGATCGGCAATTTCCCATTGCTCCAAAATATCGTTTGTTTCCTTGCGTATATCGGACCGGACGGTCAGGGGCGAAAAAATATCGTACCGATACGGTTTTTTCGCTGCGAGCGCCAAATGAATATTTTCTTCCACCGTCAAGTCGCCAAATAGGTTGTTTTTTTGAAACGTCCGCGATATCCCTAAATGGACAAGGCGGTGGGCAGGAAGTTTGCTGATCTCTTTTCCGTCCAAATACACAGCACCGGCATCAATAGGCAGAATGTTCGTTATGCAATGGAAAAGAGTCGTTTTCCCTGCACCATTTGGACCGATGATGACATGGCGCTCTCCAGGGCCCACCTCCAAAGAAACGTTGCGCAACACTTGCAGCGTTTTGAACGATTTGCTAATGTTTTCTACTTTAAGCAGACTCAATGGACTGCCTCCCCCTTCTTTACCGGTTGTTGCGAAACCGCTTTACCTGTCTGTTTGCGGAAAACCAAAAAACGCCTTCCGTGTTGCAGCCAATGAATAAGTCCTCCTTTTCCAGCAAGAACAAGAACGACAAGCAGTCCCCCCATGATCATCGGCCATCGTTCGGTATACGTGCTCATAAAATTTTGCAAGTAAACAAAGACGCTGGCCCCAAGCGCCGGTCCAAGCAGCGTGCCGACTCCACCGATAATCACCATCACCATCACTTGCCCAGAAAACATCCAGCTGGATAAATCCGGTGAAACAAAGACGTTAAAATAGGCATAAAGCGCACCAGCCAGTCCCGCCAATGATCCCGACAATGTATAAACGAGAAGTTTGTAGACTCGAACGTTATAACCGAGAGCGCTCATCCGTGCCTCATTTTCCATTACACCTCTCGTAATCTTTCCGGCCGGTGATCCCACAAACAGATACAAAAGAAAGTAAGACATGACAAAAGCGATCCCCATCACATAATAGAGAGCATTTGGAGACACAATTTCTCCAAAACCAAAATTCATGACAGCGGAAACGGACATTCCATCTGCTCCGCCTGTCCAAGGCTTTAATTGCCAAAACAAAACATACAGCAATTGTCCAAATGCGAGGGTAATCATCAAAAAGTAAAATTTGGACGTACGGATAAACACAGCTCCGGTGACCAAGGCAATCAGCCCGGAAATGACAACGGACAACAGAAGCAGCAAGTATGTGTTCGCTACATGCTGACCAATGACCGCAACCGTATAAGCGCCGATGCCAAAAAAGCCGGCATGCCCAAGCGACACCATTCCCCCATAGCCCATGATCAACCCGAGGCTCATTGCAAAAATCGCCATGATATAAATCTCCGTCGCCAAATTGATCCCGAAATCGGACAGAACAAGCGGCATAGCGAAAACAAGAGCAATCAGCAACACAACGCCAAGCAACAGCTTTTTCACTCTATGCCACCTCTCTTCCGAACAATCCTTGCGGACGGATGATGAGGACAATCATCATGATGAGAAACACCGTCAACATCGATAAAGACGGGAACCATACCTTTCCGAGCGTTTCAATCACTCCGATGGCAATCGCTCCAATAAACGAGCCCTTCCATGAGCCTAAACCGCCGATAACGACGACAATGAGAGACGTGACGAGAATCTCACTGTCCATTCCCGTATACATGCCGATCAACGGCCCGCCCAATACGCCGCTCAATCCTGCCAGCGCCGCCCCAAACGCAAATACCCCGGTAAAGACGAGCCCAACATTGATGCCAAGGGCGCTAACCATGGCACGGTCGTCCACACCTGCACGAATGATCGCCCCAATACGCGTTTTCGTTTCCAAGTACCATAGCAACAAAGCCAATAGGCAGCCAATAAAGACAACAAATAGCCGATAAACCGGAAACGCCGTGTCTCCAATGGATAATGATCCGCTCAACAAATCTGGTACAGGAAGCGTGTGCATCTCCGTTCCCCATATCCATTCAACAGCATCGGCAATGATGAAACTTAACCCAAAGGTCAGCAACACTTGTTCAAGCTCTTTGCCATATACATGCTTAATCAGCCATTTTTCCAGGAATAATCCGAATATAGCTGTCAGAAAGACAGCTAGAAATAAGGCAATCCAAAAATTTAGTTCTTCATTGATAAAAGTAAACGCAATATAAGCGCCAAGCATAAACAACGTTCCATGGGCAAGATTTACGACATTCATGACCCCAAGGATAATCGTCAAACCAGCAGCAATCATGAAATAGAGCATCCCATAGGCCACTCCTGTCAACAACTGTGCTGAAATGGCGGACACCCCTGATCCCACCTTTTTCTCTAAATTTTTAGCATCTTCATTCAGAAGTTGTACTTGACTGTTTCAAAATATGTCATACTTTGTTCAGAAAAAATTAAGTTCCATCACTAATTTTTTAGCAAGGAGGAGACGATCATCTCCTCCTTGTTGATGAATTAAAACGGCGAGGCCTCAGGCATCTTTACATTCTCTACCGTCTCAAGTATTTGAGGAACAATTGCACCGTCTTTTAAAACATTTTTTGAAATATAGAAATTTTGAATCGGGTTATGTGTTGCCGGATCGATCGTAATTTTGCCACGCGGACTATCGAGAGAAATGCCTTTCAAGATTTTAATCAAATCCTGAGAGTTTAAACTCCCAGCTTTATTTATTGCTTGATCAATCGCTGCCGCTGAGTCATATCCTTCGACGGCAAAAATATTTGGCAATTTCCCATATTTCTCTTTATAAGCTTCAACAAATTGTTTGTTTTGTTCATTATCCAAATACGGTGAATAGTTGATGCCGGCAATGATTCCTTCAGCCGCTTCACCAGTCGGCTGAGTCAAAAGCTCATCCCCAAACTCCAGGGGCCTGTCAACGGAATCTTCCCTTTTAAACCAAATTCTTTATACTGGGTAATAAACCGAATACCGTCGCTTCCAGTAAAGAACGCGTAAATGAAATCCGGCTTTTCCGCTGATGCCTCTTGAAGATACGGAGCAAAGTCGTTCGTGTTCAATTTCGGATAAATTTCTTTCAAGACTTTTCCGCCCGCCGCTTCAAAGGCAGCCTTGAACGCCCGAAGCACTTCCTTTCCGGCTGGATAGTCCGGCGCAAGGATAACGGCTTTTTTGCCTACTTGTTCTGCTAAATATTTCGCGGTGCTGCTGCCGTTTTGCCAGTTCGAGAACGAGACACGATAGACGTAATCGCTCTTTTTGCTCCACGAAAGGTCATCACCAGCAGCGTTGGCATCGATTAGCACTTTTTTATCCTTTTCGACTTCATCACGCAATGCATACGCAACCGCTGAAGAAATCGGCCCTACCAGGATATCAACTTTTTCCCCATGAACGAGTTGCCGATATTTGCGCAAAGCCACCTGTGGGTTCGCTTCATCATCTTCTACCTTCATTTCGACTTTCTTCCCGCCAAGCATCCCGTTATGTTGCTCCAAATACAATCGGAAGCCGTTTACAATCCCTCGGACAGAGGCGCAAACGTACCGGTTTGGGAAAGAATAAAACCGATTTGGACCGATCCCCCAGAACCTCCTCCTTTGTCATCCGAACCGGATCCGCTCGATGTGCTGCTTTGCGCGCATCCCGTTGTCATGAGCAGGGCGACCATCGCCATCACCCCCGCTGCCCGTTTCCAAATCCCTTTCGTTTTCCTCATTCTTCTCGCCCCTTTGTTATTAAAGCGTTTTCATTTTTTGTCAAATGAATAGATTGCAATCAAAAAATCGGAATCCCTCCCTAGCGCATGCCACGTAATATATTGTAAATATTTAAAAAATTACAACTATTATATTAATGCAAAAGTTGTTGCATATGAAAGCGTTGTACTCCTCTATATGAAACAAAATGAGTTTGCTTTTTTAGTAGAAAACCTAATGAAGCTACGTTCACGAGTGCTGTGTAGTCTGTTGAGGAATGTACACCATCTTGTACTGAGCAGGAGCAGGTTCAAACGTCATCACGACATTCCCGCTGCCAGATGATTGACCATACCCATAATAACGGCTTTGATAGTTTTCCTGAATGACACCGAGCAAGGCGGCCAGGTGGCGCCCTCCGGATTCAACACCCGCTGCACGCGCGTACTGTGGAAGCATGTTCCAGGCGGCTTGCACATTATTGCTTTGTAAGTATTGCAAAAATTGCCGATCCAATGCCTGCTCGGCCAATGTCGGCAGCGCCTCGGGCCGACGGACGAGATTATGCGCCAGTGCACCACTACATACAAACATCGTCTTTTTTTTGCTTTCGCGCAGCACTTTACCGATTACTTGCCCCCATGTGTACGTTTCTTCCAAGTTCGCCGCCCACGTCACCGATAGGCTGATGACGGCGATGTCCTCATTCGGCGCTAAATAGCGGAGCGGAACAACCGTCCCGTAATCCCAAATGTAGGTCGGGTCATTGACTTCAACGACCCGAAGCCCGGCTTCTTTCCCCGCCTTTACAAGTTGTTTGCCAAGCTCTTCATCCCCTGGATAATCATAAGGGACATCGGCAATCAAATCAGGACATTCTACGGCGGTCAATACCCCCTTATGTCTTGGTGTAGCATCGACAAAATGGTCGAAGCTTGACATCCAATGGCAAGAAATCAAAACAAGAGTATCCGGTTTGACTTGCTCGATGATTTTCGCCACTTCGTGCATCCCTTTGACGAGTTCATGTTGAAACTCAGGAGTTCGATCCTCAAAACACATTCTCGGCGTATGCGGCACAAGCATGGCTAATTCCAAACTCATCGTGATTTGTCCCCCTCTTCATTTTCGTTGTTTATCTGACATTGGGATGCCGGCGACACCCCAATGAGATTTCGGCACTTCTGATACGATCACCCGCACGTTTTCCTTGGGCGAACCTAAAACAGCGCTGATTGTACCGGTTACTTCGCGAATCACTTCTTTAATCTTTTCTTCCGGCCTTCCTTCGAGCAGATGAATATGAACAATCGGCATGCGGCTCATCCTTTCATCAATCTGTCGATCGGAACGAAACCGTTCCTAATTGCTCAAACTGGGCAAACACAACATCCCCTGCCACAAAACGGACAGCTTCTGTCATCGCTCCGGCTAAAATGATTTCCCCCGCTTTCAATCCTTTTCCTTTTCTGGACAACATGTTGGCCAGCATGGCAATCGCGTTGGCCGGATGCCCCAACACCGCCGCGCCAGCGCCGAACGCCTTCCCTTCACCGTTGATGGATAAACTCACTCCCAGCAAGTCGAGTTCAAGGGAGACGGGAGGAACGAGGCGGCTTCCGAATACGACCCTAGATGAGGAAGCGTTGTCGGCAATCACATCCGGCAAGGCAAACTCGAAGTTAGCATAGCGGCTATCGATAATTTCCAGCGCTGGGATGATATACTCCGTTGCCGCTAAAATGTCCGTCGCGTCAATATTCGGCCCTCGGACATCCTCTTTTAAAATGAAGGCGATTTCCGCTTCCACCTTCGGATGGATCAGTTCGTTCATGGCCACCGTCCCTCCGTTAGGGACGACCATATAATCAAACACATACCCGTAGATCGGCTCGTTCACCCCCATTTGCGCCATTTTCGCAGCGCTCGTCAATCCCATTTTCGGGCCGATGATCCGATAGCCGTCTTTCTGTTTCATCGCCACGAGTTGTTCTTGTATAGCGTACGCTTCTTCGACCGTCATATTTGGATATTGGACTGTGAGACGAACCATTTCTCTCTTCTCATGCTCAGCGTTCAAAAGCTCCATAGCGAGTTTTTCGTAGTCAAGAGAAGTCACTTTACTCCCCCTCTCCTACAGCCGCTTTTGGACGCGCCATTTCCGCAGCGACGTCGACGATCATATCTTCCTGCCCGCCGACAACCTTCCGCCGGCCGAGTTCAATTAAAATATCGCGAGCATCGAGGCCAAACATTCGGGCGGCGCGCTGCGCGTGAAGAAGGAAGCTTGAATAGACGCCAGCATATCCGAGCGTCAAACTGTCACGCGTAATCTCCTGAGCTTTTGGCAAGATCGGCGCCACAAGCTGCTCAGCTAAATCCATCATTTTATACAAATCAATGCCGGTCGGAATGCCCATCCGATCCAACACCGCGACCAGCACTTCCGTCTGTGTGTTGCCGGCACCGGCCCCAGGCAGCGGACACTGCCGTCAACGCGCGTCGCTCCTTCCTCAATCGCGGCCAATGTATTGGCCATCGCCAATGATAAATTGTTATGAGCGTGAAAACCGACTTCAATTTCAAGGCTTTCCCTTAATGCACGAACGCGCTCTTTCACTTCATGCGGCAAGAGAGCACCGGCTGAATCGACGACATAGACGACGTCCGCCCCGTAGCTTTCCATAAGCTGCGCTTGATGAACAAGCACCTCCACAGGCGCCGTATGCGCCATCATTAAAAACCCGACCGTTTCCATACCAAGCTCTTTTGCCGCGGCAATATGCTGGGCCGAAATATCCGCTTCCGTCACATGGGTCGCGATGCGCGCCATTTTCGCTCCTAAGCGGGCGGCCTGTTTCAATTCCTTGACCGTCCCGATGCCTGGAAGAAGAAGCACCGCAATTTTGGCCTGCCGGCAAACCGCCACAGCTGTTTCAATCAGCTCAAATTCATCGGTCCGCGACAAGCCATACTGCAGCGAAGATCCCCCCAAACCGTCTCCATGTGACACTTCAATATACGGAACGTTCGCTTCATCGAGCGCTTTGGCGATCGTGGCCACTTGTTTTGTTGTATATTGGTGGGCGATGGCATGGCTGCCGTCGCGCAATGCCACTTCTGTAATGGTAATGGCTCGCTTCATCGTTTCCCCTCCTCAGCCAACAACTTCGACAATCGATGCTTCGCCACTTCCTCCGCCACTTTCACCGCAGCGGCGGTCATAATATCCAAGTTTCCAGCGTACTTCGGCAAATAATCACCCGCTCCTTCCACTTCAACCATGACCGTCACCTGATTTCCTTCAATGATCGGACTCGTGCGGAGCCGATAGCCGGGAACGTACGAGCGGATCGTTTCTACCATTTCCTCGATCGAGTCGCAAATTTCCCGCGCCGCTGCTTTCTCCCCTTCGACAAGTGCGTATATTGTGTTTCTCATCAAAATGGGCGGTTCAGCCGGATTGAGAATAATGATGGCTTTTCCGCGCTTCGCCCCACCGATTTTTTCGAGCCCTTGAGCAGTCGTTTCCGTAAATTCATCAATGTTCGCTCTTGTTCCCGGCCCTGCACTTTTGCTTGAAATCGTCGCAACAATTTCAGCGTAAGCAACCGGCTGCACGCGCCCAATGGCGTGGACAATCGGAATCGTCGCCTGTCCACCGCATGTGATGAAGTTAATGTTGGTCTCTTCCAAATGTTCCGTTATATTGACAGGCGGCACAACAAACGGTCCAACGGCCGCAGGAGTCAAATCAAAGACGACCTTCCCAGCCTGCTTCAACAGTTTGGCATGACGGATGTGCGCTTTCGCCGACGTCGCGTCGAAGACGAAATCAGCCCATTCGGGATGCTCCAAAAACGCTTGGATGCCGCTGTCAATGACGTGATACCCTTTCTCTTTTGCTAGACGCAGCCCTTCCGATTGAGGATCGATCCCAATTACTGTTGTCAACTGCAACACATCCGAACGTTCAAGCTTCAACATCAAGTCAGTCCCGATGTTCCCAGAACCAAGAATTGCTACATTGATCTTCTCCACGGTTTTTCCTCCCTTGTTTATGGCGCAAACTCGACCCGTACTTCCCCAAATGGGCAAAGCGAGCGAAAAACACGTCGCCGGGCTCGGCGCTCACCGCTACCGACAAAGCTCCGGATAAGATCACTTCTCCCGCCTTCAACTCTTTTCCATATTCATAGAGCTTATTTGCCAGCCAAGCGACGCAAAACGCAGGATGCCCGAGCGCTGCGGCCCCAACACCGGTGTTGGCCAGCTTACCGTTTCGGTAGAGCGCCATGCCGATTTGCGCAATATCAACAGCATGAACAGACAACCGTTTTTCCCCCAAAACGTAAAGTCCCGATGAAGCGTTATCGGCGATTGTATCTTCAAGACGGATGTTCCAATCGGCAATGCGGCTGTCAACGATCTCCAGCGCCGGAACGATATAATCCGTCGCCAGCAGCACGTCAATGACAGTCACGCGCGGGCCAACTAAGTCACGTTTTAAGACAAACGCAATTTCTGCTTCCACCTTTGGCTGCAGCACCCGCTCCCACGAAACAACCCCGCCGTTTTCCACCGCCATATCATCAAGCAAATGGCCGTAATCCGGTTGGTCAACCCCAAGCAGCTGCTGCATCGCCTTAGAGGTCAATCCGATTTTCTTGCCGACAATCCGGCGCCCTTCCTTTACTTTTTGTTTGATCGTCCGCAATTGAATTTGATAGGCGTCATACACGGTCAGCGCCGAATCGAGTGTCGTCAAAGGAGAGAGAGGACGTCTCTCCCTCTCAGCAGCCAGCAGCAACTCGGCGCAATCATCCCACTTCTTCACCGTCATCACCTCTTTCGTCCATCGCGGCTAAAGCTTAATGCAAATGTTCGTCAATTCTGTATAAAACTCAAAGCTATGCATGCCGCCTTCGCGCCCGATGCCGCTTTGTTTCATACCGCCAAACGGTGTGCGCAAATCACGTAAAAACCACGTATTGACCCAAACGATTCCGGCTTCAATGCGCGCCGCCACCCGGTGCGCCCGACGCAAATCGTTCGTCCAAATCGTCGCGCTCAATCCGTAGTGGGTGTCGTTCGCTTGGGCGATCACTTCCTCTTCTTCGTCAAACGGCATGACCGTCACGACCGGTCCGAACACTTCTTCGCGGACGATGCGGCAATTTCGGTTGACACCGACAATAATCGTCGGTTCAAGATAATATCCTTGATCCAAGCCGTCCGGCCGCTTTCCACCGGTTAAAATACGACCGCCTTCCTCCTTCGCCAGCTCGATGTAGCTCATCACCCGTTCGTAATGCTCTTCGCTGATGAGCGCGCCGACATTTGTTCTCGGATCAAACGGATCGCCGACAACGAGTTCTTTCGTTTTGGCCACAAACTTTTGCAAAAATTGTTCATAAAGCGGCCGCTCTACATAAATTCTTGACCCGCACAGACACACTTCCCCTTGGTTCATAAAACTCGATTTCAACGTCGTCTCGATCGCTTCGTCCAAATCCGCATCGGCGAAAATGATGTTCGGATTTTTCCCTCCCAACTCGTAAGACAGCTTTTTCAATGATTTCGCCGCCGCCGCCATAATGACTTTTCCAGTTGTTGTCTCTCCAGTGAACGTAATGGCGTCAACATCCGGGTGCTCAGTCAACGCCGCCCCTGCCGAATCCGGACCAAAGCCATGAACAACATTCACAACGCCATCCGGCACCCCGGCTTCTTTGCAAATTTCGGCCAATACAGTTGCGGTGAGCGGCGTCCATTCCGCCGGCTTGATGACGGCCGTGTTCCCGGCTGCCAAACACGGGGCGAGCTTCCACGTCAACAACAGCAACGGCAAATTCCACGGATTGATCAGTCCGACGACCCCGACCGGTCGGCGGATCGAATAGTTGATGGCCACCTCATCGGTCTGATACGCTTCCGTGCCGACCGATCGCAAGTAGTCGGCGAAAAAGTGGAAGTTATACGCTGCCCGCGGAATATCCAACGTGAGGGAGAGAGAGTATGGCTTCCCCGTATCGAGCGACTCGAGGCGAGCCAGTTCCTCTTTGCGCTCTAAAATGAGATCGCCGATACGGCGCAAAACTGCGATCCGCTCCCCAGTCGTCATTCTCTTCCACGGTCCGCTAAGCGCCCTTTTTGCAGCGGCCACCGCCAAATCAATCTCTTCTTTCCCCCTTCACAGACGGTGCCGATCACTTCCCCCGTAGCGGGATTAATGTTTTGAAACATCTTGCCGCTTTGTGAAGGCAAAAACCGCCCGTTGATGAAATGTTGGCAGTCAAATGCCTTCACTTTCTCGCTGGCTACCACTTCTGTTTTCATTCATCGTTTCCTCCTTCATCAAGTCTGCAGAAATCGAAAAATTAGAAATCTTTTATCCCATCATAACAACCTATTGTCCCGTATACAACATTGATGTTCTTATATATGAAACTATCAAAAAATTTTTTTATTTTTTCTCCGTAAATATCTGAAAATACCTTCTTAATATGTTATGATATAAGAAATATTGTTCTTTTATATGAAACTATCAAAAAGGGGATAGACTCAATGAAGCACACTGCCGAAGACTATTTGCTTTCATCCGTCAAAAATGCTCTTCGCATTTTGCGCAGCTTCTCACTGGATGAACCGGAAAAAAAAGTGACGGAATTAGCCTCTTCCCTTGGATTGTCAAAAAGCACGGTCAGCCGTCTTCTTCACACATTGGCCAGCGAAGGGTTCGTGACAAAAGATCCGGAAACGCAAAAATATCGGCTGGGCTTGACTATTTTGCAATTGAACACGGTGTTGACATCTCATTTAGAAATCAACCGGGAAGCGCAACCGATACTGGAACAGCTGGTTGACGACTTGCAGGAAACGGCGCACCTTGCCATGCTTGACGACCAGAGCGTGATCTACATCCACCGGGTCGAAAGCCGTCAGCCTGTCCAAGCTCTTTCACACGTCGGCCGACGAAATCCGCTTCATTGCACAAGCTCAGGAAAAGTGCTGCTCGCCCACCAAAAAGAGGAGGACATTGAGGCCTACATCCAGCATGGATTGACCCAATTCACGTTGAACACGATGACAGATCCTCGCATATTGCGCGAGGCATTGCATGCCATTCGCCGGCAAGGCTATGCCATCAGCATCGAGGAACTCCGCGAAGGGGTCGCTTCCATCGCGGCGCCGATCCGCGACTACACTGGAAAAGTCGCCTACGCTCTCAGCGTAATCGGACCAGTTCACCGTTTTCATCCATACGATCCTACAGTCATCGCCAAAGTAAAACGCGCAGCAAGTGAGATTTCGGAAAAAATCGGCTACTGGCCGCCGCCCTCGTCAACGAGGCAGTCGACATAATGGTCTAGAGAGCCGATGATTTAACAGAGAACCATCAAATACTTTCTCTATTTCTCTAATAACTGAAAAACAGTGCAGAAAAAGCCTTTGGTTGTATTCACGAACCGATGATTTTCAAGAAATCATTGTTTTTCGCCAGCCTTTCTAGAGAGGAGAAAAAGCAATGGAAAAATGTTTTGATATCCATACGCATTTCATTCCCCCGAAGTGATGCGGTGGCTGAAAGAGGAACAAACCCATATCTCTGTTCATTGGGATGACAAGGAAAAGATGTTGACCATCAACCGTCAGTGGGGGTTTCGCCTAAAGGAGGAATTCATCGATCTTCATGCTTATCTCGAGGCGCAACGGCGGTCGGGTGTTTCCCATTCGCTCCTCTCTCCCATTCCGCAGCTGTTTTTATATGACGCGGAAGCCGCCGTCACCAACGAACTGGCGCGCCTTTACAACGATGCGCTATGCCGATTGGCCGCAACCCATTCTGATCGCTTATCGGCCTTGGCGACCGTGCCGCTCAATGACCCAGAACAGGCAGCTTTAGAATTACGGCGAGCGATGAAAAACGGGTTAAAAGGGGCGATCATCGGACCATCTGTCGAACAGAAGCTTCTCACCGATGATTCGTTTATTCCATTTTGGGAAGAAGCCAATGCACTAGGCGCTATTCTGTTCATTCATCCGCTTCTTTGCGACGACCCACGCCTAAAAAGACGGCGAATGGCAAATTTGATTGGCGTCCCTTGGGAAACGACCATTTGCGCTACTGACTTGCTGCTTGGCGGCTGGCTCGATCGCTACCCGCACGTCCGCATTTTATTGGCCCATGGCGGCGGCTTTCTTCCTTATCAAATTGGACGGTTACAAAAAGGGTATGACGTATGGCAACCGGTGGCTTCTTTACTGCAAGCCCCACCAACCGACTATTTGCGCCGCTTTTGGTTTGACACCGTTGTTTGGGATCATCGCGTGCTGCAGCTATTGATCGACCTCGTCGGCCAAGATCGGGTGCTTCCAGGCTCGGATTTTCCGTTCGACTTATCACAATGGCCGCCTGTACAGCCAAGCCTTGAATCCATCCAAGCTTTCTTAAGCTTGTCATAGTAAAAAAACAAAAGGGGGCAGATGTTCGTCTCGCCCCTTTTGTGCTGCGGCTATGCGTCGTCTAAAGCCTAAAATAGATATAATTGTTCATCACCCATGCCTAACGGGCAATGCCCATATTCAAATACGCGCAGAAGCGCCCGAAACGGATTTGATCCCCATCCGTCAAGGTCGGCAACAGATTCCCAGGCGCAAGCCATTCCACCGATATACATGACCGAGCAGACAGCCGTCTTTACCACTGATGAGCCGTATTGATGGAAAGCACGATACGCCGCATCAAAACAATGATGAAATAAACGGGCTGGAACTTCGTCGACCAGCCTGGTCAAACATCCTTCTCTCCCTGCAACAGCCGTCGCTTGCTTCATGTGCTCCGGGATGGGAAACAAAGAGCGCCATAACGGGCTTTTCGCCAAGTTCATCTTTGCTAAAGAAGGGACAATCGTTCCTTCTTCTAGCCAATGGATATGATAATGATACTGCTTCAAATCAAAACTAGCCATCCATTCACGAATCGCTTCTTCTGCCTCTTTCCGATAATGTGGAGTGCCTGCATTAACAAACCAATCTATGTTTAACAGTCCAGAAAGGACAGAAATCACTTGCTCAGTCCGCGGGCCATATTTCTCTTTTTCCATCTGCCACAACGTAGTCATGATTCTCCTCCTAGTTGTTTTAGAACTATGTCTGAGACTCTACTGAACGAGAAGACAACTGTTCAACCAACACTTGTTTCACATTAGTAGGAATCGGAACAGCTTTTGGCCTCCCATCAGCAAATGATGCCTATGCTCTCATCTCATACCCAACAGCAACCACTGTTTCATGTTCATAAAACTCGTGGACAATTTGAAATACCTTCTCCCGCACTTCCGTAATCGATGAATCAATACGGACTTCTTCACCAAACACTAACGGGAAGCGAAACTGGCATTTGGCCTCCAAAATCGGCAATCCTATCTTCTGTTCAAATAGTTATTGTTGTTGGATAGCCAAGTTCAGCAAAAAAATGATGCGTCGCTTCGTCCATCCATTTATAAAAATTCGGGTAAAAAACAATGCCAGCCGCATCCGTATCTCCCCAATGGACTCGGAAAGAATACTCCATCGCAATTCCTCCTCGTCAATATTTCGTTGACAGCTGCGGCGGCCCCGATTTCGGCCCGTACGGCCCTTCATCAAGCCATTTGCCAAGACGCGGCAAAATCGGCGCCAATGAAGCCGCTACTTCCCGCTTCATATTGATCGCTGGATCCGTTCCTTGAATGTGCTCCAACGCCATCCCCGCACAATCGCGGTTGTATCGCGCCGCGATCAGGCGCTCATTCGCAGCGGCCGCAATGGCTGCTTTTGCTTCTTCGCGCGTGTTGGCCTGCAACGCCGTCTGAATCGCCTTGGCCGCCATAATCGCATCCGGCACGCCGGAGTTCATGCCGCGGGCCCCGAACGGAGCAAACAGGTGGGCCGCTTCGCCAGCCAACAGCACACGGTGATGGCGGTCAGTGAGCGACTTCGCAACCACCTGGAAAAAGCGGTACGTCGACACCCACGTAATGCGGTCGGCATATTTTTCCGGCATCACTTTCGGCAGCCATTGCTTCACGCCGTCCACACTGCCGAACTGCTCCGGATCATCGCCGTCAAGCAATTGCAAATCAATGCGCCACCCGCCGGCAAACGGTACAAAGAGAACGTTGCGTCCACCCACAGACGGATGCTGGTAATGAAACACCCGCTCAAGCGGCAGCGGATCGGCTTCATCTTCTTTGACATCCACGACGACAAAGTAGTCTTTCGTCCGCGGCCCTTCCATTTCGATGCCGACCGACTGGCGGACAGTCGAACGAGCCCCGTCAGCCGCAATGAGATAATCGCACGACCATTGTTCGCCAGATGCCGTGATGACAGTGGCTCCTTCCTCATCGGTTTTGGCATCGGCAACCGGCGTCTCCCAGACGAATTCGACCCCTGCCTCCAGGCAGGCTTGATACAAAAACTTCTCCGCCTCGACTTGCGGCAAGCTTGTAAACGGTGGAAGCGCATTCGGATCAGGAGCCGGATACCGCTTCATATACACCTCCTTGCCGCGGAACAAAGTGCGCTTGATCGGCCATACGACGCCGTGTTCAGCAAAAGTCCTGCCCAACCCAGGGAAAATATCCTCTAAATGTTGCAACGTCGCCTTATGGAAGTAGATCGCACGGCTCCCCGGCCGGAGGCGGTCTTTTGGCTCCGCCTCGATCACCGTCGCCGGCAGTCCGAAATGACGCAATGCCAAGGCCGCAGTTAATCCGATCGGTCCTGCCCCGACAACGAGAACAGGGCGTTTATTTGTTTTTTCTGTCATGCAAATATCTCCTTTCGTCAACTTCAATGGTTTACATCTGTTTCTTGGGCGTTTATTACAGTAGTTAGTCTACCTTCTAAACTAGGCTTTACAGCAATGACAAGCAGTAAGCTCGCTGCCATTAAAATACCATCAAGCAACAATGCACTTCCCCAGCTTCCTGAATGATCGCGCATGGCTCCCGAAATCACCGGCGCTAATAACGCTCCAATTTCGGAGAACAAATTCAGCATCCCAAACGCCGCACCTCTATATTTTGGCGGAGCAAAGTCAGCTGTAAGGGCATGGTTGACCGGTTGAAGCGCAAAAAAGAACACCCCGGAAGTAAATAAAATAAGAGACATGATTACCGGATTGCTGCCTCCTGACATTACATAAAAGGCAAAGATGAAAATGAAGACAGTCAGCAGCCCCGTCAACACTGCCAATACATTACGTTTTCCGTTGACTCCGTCAGCAAATCGGTCAGCTAATCTCCCCCAAGTGGAAAGCCGATGAGACCTGCAACAGCATTAAACGAAGCAATTAACGCCGCTGAAACGAGCGTGCCTCCCCCAAAATCTTGCACAATCGCCACTGACCAAAATCCATAAAACCATAGATGCCATAATACCGGAATGAACGAAAGATATAGAAACAATAGGTTGCGGCTTTTTAGGATCGGCCCGACTTCTTCACTCTTTGCTTTATAAATATACACGATATACAGCACCGCCAGCGCCGTCAAAACGAGGCCGATCGTCGCTGGCGATAATTGCATAGCATTCGTGGCATAATACAAAGTCATAATGATGATCAAGAATAAGAAAGAAGTTTGCAACAGTCGCCCCACTGGTGGACCGTACGACTCCGATTGCACTGCAAAACCGTCCGGCCTCATCCATTTGTACATCATAGCGCCGACGATAAGCGTAATGGCTCCCATAAGCAAAAACGGCGCTTTCCATGCATGCGTCCCCATCGATGGCTGAAACAGTTGAATAACATATGGAGTAGCAATTGTCGCAATCGTTAACCCAAGCGTAAGGCCGGTCAGCACAACGCCCATCCCAAGCCCGACTTTTTCCGGTGGCGTCACTTGGGTGATCAAGGAACGGTCGTTCGAATAAAAGACACCCTCCCCAAGCCCCGTAAGCACACGCAAGGCGATAAACGCCACCAAACCACCGACCAATCCAGTCAACAGCGTCGTCACACCGGCCCATATAATGCTGATGATGACGATGACACGATAGCCAAACTTGTCGCCGAAATATCCGCCGGGGAATTGCGTAAGCATATACCCGGCGAAAAACAAGCTGCCAAGCAAACCTCCAAGCGCGTGGGGATTGGACGATTCC
This sequence comes from Geobacillus sp. JS12, assembly GCF_001592395.1. Classification (NCBI taxonomy): domain Bacteria; kingdom Bacillati; phylum Bacillota; class Bacilli; order Caryophanales; family Anoxybacillaceae; genus Geobacillus; species Geobacillus sp. JS12. The sequence continues at coordinate 939,656 of NZ_CP014749.1, read as the reverse complement.
GCCAAAAACTCAACTTTGTTTTCAATCATCCATGTAACGACAGGTCCCGTCAATGTTCGATCAATGTAGGAAACAACCCATCCCAAAAAGAGCATTAACCACACAGTATGGTACCGCTCCCATCCTCTTTCCATGAACAATCCCCCCTTACCTTTATCGCAATGCAGCCGTGCGGGAAGCCAAGGCGACGTGGACGGAATAACCCCGATCCCCTCAATCTCCATGCGGATGACATCCCCGTCATGAATCGGTCCGACGCCATCCGGCGTCCCTGTCGTAATGACATCACCCGGCTCAAGCGTCATAATGTGCGAATAAATTTCTACAAGCTCGGCAACAGAACAAATCATTTCTTTTGTATTGACTTTCTGCCGAACTTCTCCATTGACTGTCAGCACCATATTGACGTTGTTCGGGTCGTCAATCTCCTCTTTCGTTACGATCCACGGCCCCATCGGAGTGAATGTATCGAACGATTTGCGCAAACAACGTTCCTCATGATGCACATCATCCGGGCGCAACGTGACATCAATCAACCCTGTGTAACCAAATATATACTCGTAGGCATTTTCCGCCTTGACGTTTTTCGCCGTCTTTCCGATAACAAATGCGAGTTCCAACTCATGGTCAAAACGGCGGTTCGGATCGGGCAAAACAATCGTGTCACCAGGTCCGATGATAGAAGAAGGCGCTTTCAAGAAAAAACCGAGCCCCCTTGCCGTATGCTCCACTTTCATTTCCTTTTGGTGGGACACATAGTTGACGGGAGCGGCGACAATTTTCCCTGGTTTTTTCACTGGCTGGCGCAACCGAACATCTGCTAGTGCATAAGCCGGGCATTCGTGCAAATGGTTTTCGATTTCTGGACGATAGACATCAAACTCAGCAATCAGCTGCGTCATCGGACAGAAACTGACACCTTGATGAAGATGCCCGAACAATCGGCTCCCAATCTCATAAATGACATCATCGACAATAACTCCGAGCTGAAAGTCATCAAACAGTGCTAGTTTCATATCATTTATCCACTCCTTTTCTCTACTTGACTTCCATCTGGGCATATTGCTTCCGCAACATTCCTTTGCTTACTTTTCCCGATGCTGTCGTCGGCAATTCGCTGATGATTTTTAAATATTCCGGTAATTTATATTTTGCCATTCCCGCCTTAAGCAAATATTGCTGCATGTCCTCAAGTGAAAACGTTGTTCCTTCTTTCAAGGACACGATCGCACAGCCGCGCTCTCCGAGCCGTTCGTCTGGAACTGCGATCACTGCCGCTTGACGAATATGCGGATGTGAAAGCAAAACTTCTTCAATTTCTGCGGCGTGCACTTTCAGTCCACCACGGTTGATAATGTCCTTTTTTCGACTGACATAATGAACGTATCCTTTTTCGTCTTTCCATCCTAAGTCTCCAGTGAGGAAAAAACCTTCTTTCGTCATGAATTGCTGAGTTGCGGCTTCATTTTTATAATATCCTTTAAACAGCGAACGACCGCGAAAACCAATCTCCCCTACTTGCCCGTTTGGCAATGGCCTGTGGTTCTCGTCAAAAATGCCGATTTCCCCCGTCGGGCACGCCCGGCCGACCGTATCAGAAGCGAGATGTGGCGCATCATTCGGTCGCGTAAACGATCCCGCTCCAATTTCCGTCATCCCCCATTGGGCAACGATGCTGCAACGGAAACGCTGACGGAACGATTCGACCATCCAAGCCGGAATTTTTGTCCCCCTGTTAAGACTAGACGTAGTTTTGATGGATATACCTTTGTCTCATCCGTTCCTTTTAATATATCAATCAAATGGGCAGGTGCAGCTACACAAAAGGTGACTCCATGCTGGCTGAAAGCATCTAAAACACGCTCAACCGAAAATTGCGATAACATCACTTGAGTAGCTCCGCTATAAAGGCCCATTAAAATCATCGGCAAAGAAAACATATGACTCATCGGCGTCAAACAAAGCATGACGTCATCGCTCGTCAATCCATATTCCTGCCCATTGTGCAAATGGGCAGGAATAAATGTCTCATACGTATGGATGACGGCTTTCGGGTCAGACTCCGTTCCCGATGTAAACAACATCATCATTGGATCGTCCGGGGAAACCTCGCCGTGATCCGCCGAAAGTCCGTTTCCTGTCAGCATCGCATCGAAGCTATAATGATCGGGCTGCTTTCTTCCCCCAACGATGATGATGTGTTGCAACGTCGGAATCATCTGACGGAGTGATTCCATCATTTCTGCATGATCGAATCCTTTCCATTGATCAATGGAAATGACTGCTTTTACATGGGCAAACGAAAACATAAAGGACAGCTCTTTTTGCCGATACACTAAGTTCACAGGCACCATGACGGCTCCCAAGCGCGCCAAAGCTAAATGGACCACCACAAACTCCCAGCTGTTCGGTAGCTGTACTGCCACGGCGTCGCCTTTCTGCACGCCCAAATCTCTCAACCGCTCAGCCAGCTGCAAAGATCGTTCGTTCACTTCCACAAAAGACAGTGCATGTTCCTCATCAATCATGGCGGTCTTATCCCCATAACGCGCCACTGCATGCTCAACAATGTCCTGCACCATATTCGGCATTTGGACCTTCACCTATACAACCCCCTCTTTTTGATTGGCTTACACAGACGCCAAATCAAATCATCTGGATCATTTAAAATCGCCAGGCGCACCTTGGAAAAACGGTATATATGTTAAACTCGAGAGAGAGGCTCGAATACATCAATGATAGATTGATAGCCGCCGTTTTTGTCATACGCTTCTTCTCTCTCCAAATCAAGGCGCTCCATGATCGGCAAATCATTAATGGAGAATAAATGGGCGTCTCCCGCTCCTGTATTGACATGCTCGTGCCAACTCCAAGGCGGCAAAATGAAGAAATCGCCTTTCGCCCATTCAAATTTGACTCCGTTGATTATCGTGTATCCTTCACCGTCAAGAACGTGATACACGGCGCTGTGAACATGGCGGTGCGCCTTTGTGTGCATGCCAGGGGTTAATTTTTGCATCGTCGTTCCAATGCGCAAATCCGCTGATCCCCCAGTCAACGGGTTAATGTAATCAACCGCATAGCCGTCATACGGATCAGGATCAAGCTTGGACAAGTTCTCAAGCACTTGTTTCGTTGTTTTCCATTTATAGGCGATCAACGGAGAAGGATAGCCTTTTCGCTTCCGGTCGGAAACCGGACGTAACACCCCCGTTGCATATTTAAACGTTGAACCGTTGTGAGGACCAGAAACAGGAAATACATCTTCAGAATACGGCTCAAAGAACGAACCAGCAAAGTTTCTTACCAGCCCAACATCGAGGCCATCCATCCAAATAACCGGTTCCGTCCCTTCATGGCCGTGATCGTGCCACGTCCATGCCGGTGTCAAAATCAAATCTCCGCGCTCCATATATGTTCGTTCGCCATCGACGGCCGTATAGGCCCCTTCTCCTTCAATAATGAATCGGATCGCCGATTGACTATGGCGATGCGCAGGCGCCACTTCGCCTGGCAACAACAGCTGCACTCCGACGTACAGTGTGTTGGTCGAGTAACCAATTAGACCTTGTTTCAATAGCGATGGATTTTGCAAATAAATGACTCGACGCTCGCTCTCTCTCCCTAAGCGAAGCAACTCTCCAGCCTCGAGCAAATACTTACGGATCGTCTCCCACTTCCACAAATACGGCATAACCTCGTGATCAGGCTCAGGCGTCACCATTTTGCCAAGCTTCTCCCACAACGGCCCTAAATACACTTTCTCCAATTCTTCATTAAGACGGTCAAACGCTTTCATTTTTGTGTCCTCCATTATCCTCTCTCCCCTCAATTCGTATAGTGAATTAATAATTCATTTTTGCAATTTAAATAATACAACAAAACCAGATATTTGTCAAACTATTTAAAATATAAAAATAAATAACACTTCATCTTCTCTCTAACCTGGGCATCGGCTATCTCTTTATGTTACAATGAGTGTTGAAAACGAAATCGCTACAGAGGAGCACAATCATGAGAAAGGTAAATGTGGAGACGATTCGTTCAGTGGAACGCGCGGTTCAAATCTTGAACTGTTTTAGTTTTGAACGCCCTGACCTCTCTATTGAAGAGATTGTTACGAAAACAAAACTAGCGAAAGCCACTGTTTACCGCCTGTTATGGACGCTCGAAACGCAAGGACTGATCCATTACGATCAAAAGGAAAACGTATACCGCCTCGGTTATAAAATGCTCGAATACGGTGGAATCGTTCTCGAAAACCTGGATATGCGACGCGAGGCGGAACCGTTTTTGCATGACTTGCAGTCCCAAACAGGCTATACAGTCTTATTTGCTGTGCGCCAACAAGACAGCTTGCAATACGTCATCCGCCTTGACAGCGACGAAGGCTTTCAGCCACGCTCATATATCGGGCGCCGGCGCGTCCTGCATTACGGGGCGCTTGGAACAACCATCATGGCATACTTGCCCGATGAAGAGGCAAAGGCGATTCTCGAAAAATATCCATTGGAGGCCCATACGCCGAACACGATCGTGGACAAGCATCAATTTCTTGAACGTTTGCGTCTCATTCGCAAAGACGGATTTTTTGTCGATAAAGACGAAACATTTATCGGTTTTACGGCGGTCGCCGCGCCCGTTTTTGATCGAACTGGCATCATCGGCGCCATCGGGCTGGCCGGCGCCACATTTAAAATGGTGGAAACACTGCCTGAGCTGATCCGCCAAACAGTCAGCACAGCCCAACATATATCGAAACGACTCGGGCATCTTTCCTATTCCCCTTCCTAATTAGGAAGCTGTTTCTCGTCCCCGAAATTAATGCAACAATAAAATACGGCGGTTTTTCCTGTTGCATATGGAAAAACCGCCGTTGCGATCATTTGCTCCTCGACTTCCCTTGTAAAAGCACTGTCCAGTTCTTTTTGTGTTTATCTCTTAACCCATTACAGTCTTTCCCAGATCGCCGCAATGCCTTGGCCGCCGCCGATGCATAGTGAAGAAACACCGTATTTCTTTCCTCTTCTTTTCAACTCATAAACGAGTGTCAACGTGATGCGCGTTCCTGAAGCTGCCAATGGATGGCCAAGCGCGACCGCCCCACCGTTGACGTTGCCTTTGTCATCATCAAATCCCAGTTCCTTCTGGCAAGCCAAATATTGGGCTGAAAATGCTTCGTTGATTTCAATCAAGTCGAGGTCATCAATTGATAAATTCGCTTTGTCGAGTGCCTGGCGAATCGCTGGAACAGGGCCAATCCCCATATACTGCGGTTCAACTCCGACGATGCCCCACGAAACGAGACGGGCGAGCGGTTTCAATCCGCGCTTGGCAGCATAGTCCCCCGAGGCGACAATAACCGCGGCCGCACCGTCGTTCATCCCACTGGCATTGCCTGGTGTCACGACTCCGTTTTCGAGAAAGCGCGGTTGAAGCGCCCTTAACTGCTCCAAACTGGTCTTCCGCGGATGCTCATCGGTGTCAACGATCATTTCTCCTTTTTTTCCTTGCACGGTGACGGAGACAATTTCTTGGCGGAAATACCCATTGGCCATTGCCGTAAGCGCCCGTTCATGGCTGCGGAGGGCATGTTGGTCAGCCTCTTCGCGCGTAATGTCATATTTTTTCGCTAAATTTTCTGCTGTTATAGCCATGCTACAGCCGCCAACTGTGTCATACAGACCATCCCACACCCAGTCCTCCACCGTTGGGCTGCCTAATGGTGCTCCCCAGCGCATGCCTCGGATGACGTGCGGCACTTGGCTCATGTTTTCAGTGCCTCCCGCCAACACCACTTCCGATTCTCCGGTTAAAATAAAGCGCGCCGCCATGATAATTGTCTCGAGTCCCGTTCCGCACAACCGGTTCACCGTCACAGCCGGCACGTCGATGGGCACCCCGGCCTTCAAGCCGACGTGGCGAGCAAGCAAGTGAGCATCCCGGCTTGACTGCTGGACATTGCCAAATACAACATGGTCGATTTCTTCTGGCTCGATTCCTGCTTTTTTCATCGCTTCCCGCGCCGCAATAGCTCCTAAATCGGTCGCGGAGATTTCACGAAACGAACCGCAAAATTTAGCAAATGGCGTTCGTGCTCCTTCAATCAACACAATATCCGTAGACATATTCTCCCTCCCAAATATTCAATATTCTTTTAACATTTCTTTTAATTTCCCCTTCTGAATTTTTCCGCTCGCCGTCGTCGGGAATTGATCAACAAAAACAACTTTGTTTGGAAGTTTATAGTCCGCAACCAATGGACGTAAAAACTCGATGATGTCTGCCTCGGTTATATGAACGCCTTCCTTGGGTTGAATAACAGCGCAAACTGATTCGCCTAATACTGGGTCAGGCAAGCCGACTACTGCCGAGGCGAAAACGACTGGGTGCTGCTGCAAAATCGTTTCGATCTCTTTCGGATAAATGTTGTACCCTCCACGGATGATAAGCTCCTTTTTCCGTCCGATAAATCGAATATATCCGTATTCATCCATCATCCCAAGGTCGCCAGTATAATACCAACCGTCCTCATCAAGCACCTCGGCGGTCTGTTCCGGCATGTTGTAGTATCCTTTCATGACACCAAACCCTCGGCAGGCGATTTCCCCAATTTCCCCTGGTGGAAGCGTCTCTCTCCGTTCATTGACAATCTTCACTTCATTTCCTTCCAACGCTTTGCCGACCGTTTCAAATATTCGATCTTCTTCTGCCTCAAACGGGGTGATCGTAACAGAGCCAGTCTCCGTTGTCCCGAACGATATGCATAACGTCATTCCCATTTTCTCACGTATCGCTTTTACCGTCTCCAACGGACAAACATCCGCTCCCGTCATTCCTGCGCGCAATGACGACAAATCGAATGACTCACTATTCAATACGTTTAACTCCATATGAAGCATTGCCGGCACAGCATGATGAATCGTTACTTTTTCTTTTTCGATAAGCCGCAGCGCCTCTCTTGGGCTGTACCTTTCCTGCAGCACCATTTTTGCCTGGCTGTATACAGCGGACATCAAGTTGCACGCCATGCCGAACACATGGAAAATCGGCGTACAAATAAGAAACACATCATCTTGGTTGCACCTCAAGCTGTCGGCAATCGCCACACCTGATTGGACGATGCCGCGATGAGTAATCATCACTCCTTTTGGCGCTCCAGTCGTACCAGACGTGTATAAAAGACAAAACAGGTCATGTTGCGGATCAATCGTCACCATGGGAAACGATTGATCAGTTGCATAGGCCATAAGCTGTTCCAAAGAAAGGAAGCCTGATTTGACAAACCGAACCGTAATAATTTGATCAACACTGGTTCCAATGAAACTCAATCCGATATGCTTTTCGATTTCCTCACATACAAAAACAGCTTTCATTCCAGAATTTTTTATAATATGTTCAACTTCGTGCTGTCGATATTTCGGATTAAAAGGAACAACAATCGCTCCAATTTGGGAGATGGCAAAAAATAGTTGGACCGTTTCCAACCAGTTCGGCAAACAAACGCCCACCCGATCCCCTTGCTTGATGCCGAGCGAGACTAGAGCTGATGCCAACTGGTGGACTTCCTTGTGCAAATCACCGTAGGTGATTCGGCGCCGCAGGTCATAGATGGCCTCTTTGGATGGATTGTCCACCGCAGCTCGTTCCAATAGTTGAGGAACAGACAAAACACGAACGGTTTCCATCTCTCCCCGTCCCTCCGTTTTTCAAAAGTTAACCGGCTTGATAAAACGTGATTTCCACTTCCGTTGGCTTTCGAATTCCTTCCCCAACAAACACCATTTTATTCAAAAAATCATATCGTCCGCTTTTCACTTCAAAAATAGGGGTCGTTTTAAAATAATAAGAGTCCCGCGGCACATCTTCGCCGCGGAATATTTTATCGATGATTTCTTTCGACCCGTGTCGGTATCCTTTATTGACAACATAAATAGGCACCCCATCATCCGTCTCGATCACATAATGGGCGAGCAGCTCTGCTACCCCATCTCTCCGAATCAATTGATAGTCCGCCCCTCCAGGCAACACCTTTCCCCGCATTAAAGGTCCCTCAAAACTTCCACCGAGAATGGGGATCACTCTTCGGTGCCCATATCCGACATCTCCTATTTCAATCGGTTTTCCAACCTTAATGTGAGCAGTAAATATATGTTCAAATCGGATGGTTGTTCCCTTCTTTCTATGAAATTGGCCTTCTCCGTCTCTACAAAGCAGTTTTGTTCATGAAACAGTCACTTGCCCACTCTCTGTCTTCGCTTGCTCGTTGCGATAGATTGCATACTTTTCTTGCACGAGCAACACGGCAAGGCCCCCTAATACCGCGGCGCTTGCGATAGCAGCAAAATTATATTGAGGCGGCAAGTTAAGGGACAGCAAAACCCCAACAAATGTCGGTGCAACAATGCCACCAATTCTGCCGAACGCCATCGTGCTCCCTAAAGCAGTAGACCGCATCGCTTCCGGATAATATTGAGAAACAAATGCATTGGCAATGTTTTGGACACCTACTGAGGCAGCTCCAATAATGGCAATCAGTGCAAAAGCAACGATTGTACTGCTCATAAAACCGATCAGCGATAAAGCGACCGCTCCACAGAAGAACAAAGGAACAAGCACCCTCTTAAATCCCCATTTATTCACTAACGGACCGAAAACTATAGTGCCCACGATCGCCCCGATTTGCATTACAGCGGTGAATGCAAGGCTGGAACTCAAATCATACCCTGCTTTCATCATCAACCGGGGAAGCCATGTGTTCATTGAGTAAATGAGAACAAATGCGCTGAAGCAAGATAACCAAAACATCACGGTGCTAAACGCCCGATTCTCCGTGAATAATTTCACGATAGGCAAAGAGACTTGAGTCTTTCTTTCAGGCTTGACTAGTTCAACCACACCATCATGACTAATATGAGGATCAATCAAAGCAAGAATTTTTCGTGCTTCCCCTTCCCTTCCCTTTTCTAGAAGAAAACCAACCGACTCGGGAACACCTTTCATTAAAAACGGAAGGAATAATACCGGAACACCCCCGATCCAATAGATGGACTCCCACCCAACCGTCGGCAAAAGCGCCCGGCTCGTCAACGCAGCGGCAATAGCACCAACTGAATAACCGCAAAAAATCGAGGCAACAACGGCTGTGCGAACTCGTTTTGGAAACATTTCTGTCGCTAGCGCAATGACATTGGGCATAACGCCGCCAAGACCAAGCCCAGCAATAACCCGAGAGATGGTAAATAAAATTGGATTTGGAGCGAAACCGGCAAGGAAGGTAAAAAAGCCAAATAAAAATGTAGTCAACAAGATAATTTTTTTGCGTCCCATTCGATCGGCTAGCATGCCAAACAATACCGCTCCAATAGCTGTTCCAATGACTGTATAGCTACCGATGGCACCAGCTGTGACATCTGAAATCCCCCACTCTTGAATCAATAAAGGAACCGAAGCGCCATAAATGACAACATCATACCCATCAAGCGTAATCACGAGAAACAGCCAAATCATAAGCCAAATATGGAATGAACGGACCGGGCTATTGTCAATCACATCAGCCGGATGAATTTGTTTCACATGGGTTCCCTCCCTCAAATATATTTACGTTTTTGCTCTTGTCATCCACCGCTTTGGGATGCTAGTCAAGACCGGATTCGTTCCCCAAAGGCAATGAACATCTATCCGGGTCAGAACTTGCTTAATAACCCTGTTCTCCGTTACTGACCATATCTACTTTCCACTAAACACCGGCTTCCGCTTTTCGGCAAACGCCCGCATTCCTTCTTTCCGATCCTCGGTCGCAAACGCGTTCCCGAAGCAAGCCGTTTCCACGATCAGCCCTGACTGCAAATCCACATTGACTCCCGTGTTGACCGCTTCTTTCAACATGCGCATGGCAATGGCTGGCTTTTGCGCCAATTTTTCAGCCCATTCTTTCGCTGCTGGCAAAAGTTCGTCAGCTGGAACGACTTTATTTACCAAATGAATGGCAAGCGCCCGCTTGGCATCGATCATTTCACCGAAGTACAGCAATTCTTTCGCCACCCCCTGACCGACGATGCGCGGCAGCCGCTGCGTCCCGCCTCCTCCCGGGATAATGCCGAGATTGATCTCCGGGAACGCAAACTTCGCATTCTCGGAACAAATGCGCAAATCGCACGCGAGCGCCAATTCGCAGCCTCCGCCGAGCGCCAATCCGTTCACGGCCGCGATCACCGGTTTGGATGCGTTTTCAATTTTAGAAAACGTCGTCCGCGAAATTTTGTTCATTTCCATCATGCTAGCCAAATCGAGATTCATCATTTCATGAATATCCGCTCCAGCGACAAACGCTTTTTCCCCTGTTCCCGTAATGATGATCGCCCCTACTTGTTGGTTGGCTTCGAGCTCATCGATCAAGGCAGATAGCTCCTGAAACACTTTTGTATTCAACGGATTGAGCGGAGGGCGGTGGATGGATACAATCGCCACTCGGTTTTCAATTTCACATTGCAAAAATTCGTAATTCACGACTCATTCCTCCTCCTAGAATTTTTAGCGATGTAGTTGTGGTGTATAGCGAGCATCGCCGTTTCCCCTTATGGAGCATCATCGTAATCATAAAACCCAGCTCCTGTTTTTCGGCCGAGCCTTCCTGCCCGGACAAGTTGTCTCAACAACAAAGGAGCAGCAAATCGGTCATCCTTAAACTCTTGATAAAAATAATCCATGACATGAAGGCCGATATCGACTCCGGCAAAATCTTGCAACGTAAACGGTCCCATCGGGTAGTTCAAGCCGAGCGTCACTGCTTTATCGATATCTTCCATCGAAGCCACTCCCTCCTCAACAAGGCGGATCGCTTCGATGAACTGAGGGATCATAATGCGGTTGACGATGAATCCCGGGGAATCTTTCTTCACCTCAACCGGTTCTTTGTTCAGCTTTCGGGCAAGCTCTTTCGCCTGTTCGACCGTTTCATCGCTTGTTTTGTATCCGCGTACGACTTCAACGAGTTTCATCAGCTGCGGGGGATTGAAAAAATGCATGCCGACGACTTGGCTTGGACGGTTGGTGGCAGAAGCGATTTCTGTGATGGACATCGATGACGTGTTCGTCGCTAAAATAGCGTGTTCCGGTGCAATGTTGTCCAACCGGGAGAAAATCTCTTTTTTTACATCCATATTTTCGATGACCGCTTCAATGACAACATCCACCTGCTTCATGTCATGCAAATCGGTCGACGCCTTCACCTTTTCGAGCGCTTCATGTTTTTGCTCGGCGGTCATTTTCCCTTTGGCGATGCTTTTGTCCATAAACGCTTCCATTCGCGAGCGCGCTTTTTGCAACATGTGCTCATCAATATCGACTAGTATCACGTCAAATCCCGATAAAGCGGCCAAGTTGGCAATGCCGCTTCCCATCGTGCCTGCTCCTACGACTCCGATCGTTGATAGCATTCAACAAGTCCTCCTTTATTTATTTTTTTGAATTTTCTATACTATCTTTGCTATTGATTATAAAGAAGGTGAAAATAAAAAAATACCTGCATCATGCAGGAAAACATGCTTATCTTTTCAGCATTTTGGCGGAAGGTAGACCGTATAAGTCGTATAATTTCAACGCCATCATCAAGTTGAACCGCTGCTCTGCACCCTGCAAAGAAAAACCGAGCATTTCTTCAATCTTTTCCAAACGATATTGAAGGGTGCTGCGGTGAATGTACAGCCTTTCAGCAGTTTCCGTTAAATGGCCGTTGCAATCAAGGAATACGCGCACCGTTTGCAGCCAGTCGGCATTCCGCCCCACGGAATGCCGGAGCAACGGACCAAGGTATTTGTCGACAAAAAGCTTCGCGGCCTCTAATTCTTTTAAATGGTGCAATACCGTATACGCCCCGAGTTCATCAAAAAACGCCACGCTTTTTCCGGGAAAATTGCGGATCATCACTTGCAGCGCCTGCATCGCCTGCCGGTAGGAAACATAATAATCTCCAATCGACGAGGCCTTTCCACCGATCCCTAAAAAGACACGGTACGACGTCTTCTCTTCGTTGATCCATCGGCTTATCCGCTGATGCCATTCGCTCCAATATTTCTCCGGCTTCTTTCTTTCTCTTGCCGCTGGGGCGATCAAAATATATTGGTCTTCAACAGCTCCGTACAACAAGCTGGAGTCCTCGGCGGCAATTCGCACTTTCAGCCGGTTCCAGAGCACCGTCTTCTCCGCATTTTGTTTGACTAAATCAACCGTCCCGTTCGATTCATCCATCTGCAAGTGCAACACAGCAAGCCGATGCTCTTCGAAAATGTTCCATTGAAATACATTGGCGTACTGGATGATGCTCTCTTCATCTTCGATTTCCGCGGCCAACAACTTATGCAAAAAACTGTCTTTCAGCTGCTCTTTTGTCTCAAACACGAGCTTTTGTTTCATAAATTGGATCGAAAAAATATTGCGGGCCAACTCGACGCCAAGAAGAAAAAAATCATCCATTTCGTTTGGAGATGCCTCAATGGCCAAATAGCCGACCGCATCTCCGCCGTTATGAATCGGCCAAACCGCAATCGATAAATCTGATAATCCTTCGAGCTGGATATGCCCGCCCATACGGCTTTGCCCTAGCACTTGATTAAATGCCTGCTTCGCAATTTGTTGCAGCTGTTGCCCGCTCAGCCCACTTCGTTCATGTGCAATTGGCCTCATAAAACGGTCAAACACGATGACCGCTTTATCAAACATGTGGCTTACTGTTTTTGTAATACCGTGAAAATCTTCATGTCGAATCGTTTCTTTCATCAATTTTTGTTGGTATTGAAGCAGGAAACGCAAGCGGTTGGTATGATCCCGCTCCTGTTGGTACAGCCGGACATTTTCCAGCATCACGGCCACGTAGTTCGCCAGCATGTCCAAGACCTCGGCATCTTCTTTTGTAAATGTCCCTTCGTTTTTCCGTTCGACGTGCAAGACGCCGATCGTTTTGAAGTTGACAACAAGCGGCACCGTTAACTCATCCCCTCCTGGTCTCTCCAAGAAGGGGAAATAATCGCTGACCCGATAGTTATTTTTCATCATCACTTGTTTCGGACTCGCTACTTTGCCGTATAAAGGGGATGAACAACGAAGCTGTTGTCCTCTTCTCTGTATAAATACATACAGGCGCCGCCCGCATTCGTCCCCTTGCCCGCCCGTTCAACGATTTTGTCGACAAACTGCTCAAGCGGCGTATCGAGCGAAAAGTGTTGAGCAAGCCACTCGAGACCGACCATTTTTCGCCGCTGCGTTTCCTTTTTCCGAGCGACCGTAATGGCCAGTGCGACATCTTCGCCAAAATCGTCAAACAGTTGCCTCGCCTCGGCCAGCAAAGAAACATAACGGCGAAATCCGATCATGCAAATGCCATATTCGCTTTCTTGATCCTTAATGGGAACGCTGAACCACGTTTTAATACCGTTTTTCCTCAACAATTCGATCAGCAAACACGGGCTGTCCTCTTCCACCTCTTGAAATGTTGTGCTTCCTTCAAACAGCCGCGGCAAACAATTGGCCATTGCGATCGGGGGATGGGGGATTCCGCGCTGAAAATCTCCTTGATATAACGTCGGAACAACATGGTCTCCTTCCTTTAGCACAATCGCAATCAAGTCGCACTCTAGTTCCTCACGAAACGAGTTCACCAAGTATTGCAGCGCTTCCCCTTCCGTATTAAACTTCACCAGTTTCCGCGCTGTTGTCCGCAAATGATTTTCAATTTTTTTCATCAGTTTTTGCCGCTTGTTTTCGTCCATGGTGCTTGCCTCCTCCTAGAAATATTGATGCATTACATTTTTGCGTCCTCTCAAGAAAGTCTTCCAGCAACATCAATGGCTTATCTTATGAGCCAAGGAGTGTCTTAGACATAGAAAGGTTGTTATTAAGCGCCGTCACTTAATAACAACCTTTCGCACGTTTCAAGAAAAGGACTTCAGCTTATCTGCGTCTTCGCTGCCAGCGTCTTCGCCAGCTCGAGGAAAAAGTCGAGCGCCTCTGGATTGGCCATTGAGCCTGGGTTGACTGCCTTTTCGAGCGGGAAGCCTAAGAGCAGTTTCCGGATCGGAATCTCCATTTTCTTTCCGTTTAGCGTTTTCGGAATTTGCTTCACCTCGTAAATTTCATCTGGAACAAAGCGCGGCGAGACGTGCTGCCGAATCGATTGGCGGATGCGTTCTTTCAGCTCGTCATCGAGCACTGCGCCCGGCTTGAGGACGACAAACAGCGGCATGAACGATTGCTTGCCCATCATTTCCAAGTCAACCACAAGACTCTCGAGCACCCCGTCGACCGCTTCGACCGCACGGTAAATTTCGCTCGTGCCCATGCGGACGCCGGCGCGGTTGATCGTCGAGTCGGAGCGGCCGTAAATGACGCATCCCCTTGTTCGTCAATTTTAATCCAGTCGCCGTGCTTCCAGACGCCCGGGTACGTGTCAAAATAGCTGTTCCGATACCGTTCGCCGTCTGGATCGTTCCAGAAAAAGAGCGGCATCGACGGCATTGGTTTTGTGATGACAAGTTCACCGACTTCATTGACAAGCGGCCGGCCGTTTTCGTCAAACGCCTGCACATCCGCGCCCAACGCGCGGCACGAGAGGACGCCGGCGCGCACCGGCAAAATGGGGGAGCCGACGACAAACGCGGTGCACACATCCGTTCCCCCGCTGCATGACGCGAGACAAATATCGTCCTTGACATTTTCATACACCCAAGCGAACCCTTCGACCGTCAGCGGCGAGCCGGTCGAGAGCACGGCTTTGAGCTTCGATAAGTCATATTGCTCTTTCGGCTTCAGGCCGAGCTTCATGCAGATGTTGATAAACGCCGCGCTCGTGCCGAAATGGGTGATGCCTGCTTTCTCGGCAAGATCCCATAAGACATTGCCGTCTGGGTACGTCGGACTGCCGTCATAAAGCACGATGGTCGACCCGGCCAGCAACCCGCCGATCAAAAAGTTCCACATCATCCATCCAGTCGTCGTAAACCAGAAAAACGTGCTGTCTTTCGTCAAGTTTTCGGAAATCGTGAGCGCTTTTAAATGCTCAAGCAAAATGCCGCCATGCCCTTGGACAATCGGCTTCGGCAAGCCGGTCGTTCCCGAGGAATACAAAATCCAAAGCGGATGACGAAACGGAACGCCTTCATAGACGAGCTCCGCCTTGTCCGCCACGACATCATCCCACAGCACGACGCCCTCATCCGGAGCCTCCATCTGCCCGCGCCAATACGGAAGCAGCACGGTCTTTTTCAATGACGGCAACTTGGCGCGCAATTCGGATACGACCGGCATTTTGTCAAATTCTTTGCCGTTGTATTGGCAGCCGTCGACCGCAAACAACACGGTCGGCTCGATTTGCGCGAACCGGTCAATGACGCTGCCGGCGCCAAAATCCGGCGAGCAACTGGACCAAATGGCGCCGATCGAGGCGCACGCCAAAAACGCCATCACTGTCTCGGGGATATTCGGCATATACGCGACGACGCGATCGCCGCGCTTCACTCCCATCGCTCGCAATGCTTTGGCGATCGCCGCCGTTTTTTCACCGAGCTCCTGCCAGGACACTTCCCGGTACGGCACGCGTTCCGAGCGGAAAATGATGGCCGGGCGGTCGGCGCGCGCATGCCGGAAAATATGTTTCGCATAGTTGAGCGCAGCGCCTGGAAACCATTCCGCCCCTGGCATCTTCCGCTCCCGCAGCACGCACTCATATGGCGTTGCCGCCTGAACACCACAATATTCCCAAACCGTTTCCCAAAATGACTCAAGCTCCTCGACTGACCATGTCCATAGCTCGCGGTACGAAGAGAAGGAGAGCCCTTTCTGTTCTCTCAACCACTCCATATATCGATAAAGGTTGGAGCTCTTGATTTGTTCCTCCGTCGGCTGCCAAAGAATCGTCCCTTCCGTAATCGCTTTCATTTCATCGTGCGTCAATGGACGCCGTCACCGCCTTTCTGCCGATAATTTGTTCAGACTATTCATATGATAACATGATTTCCTACTGTTTTGAATAGTTGTTGGTTCGACAACTCTGTCAGAAAAAGATGAAACAAATTTGTTGACAACAGCGAGGCAACTGGAATATGATAAATTCAAAAGTTGGTCTAAGCAAAAAAAATGTCTTTAGTAAAAAATATTAAACGGAGGGAAACTTTTATGGCACAAGGAAAACGTTGCCGCCTCTCCGATATGAAACCGGGCGATCGATTTCGCATCGAAAAGGTTGATGTTCCTGATCCTATGTTAAAAAGGCGGTTGCTTGATTTGGGATTTGTACCCGGCGGGGAAGTGAAGGTTGGACAAAGAAGCCCGCTTGGCGACCCGACCGCCTATCGCGTTTGTGGAACGACGATCGCATTAAGGAAAGAAGAAAGCGACTATATTTACGGGGAGAAGATCCACCATGACTGATATGACGTATACGATTGCCTTAATGGGAAATCCGAACACCGGCAAAAGCACGTTGTTCAACGTCTTAACGGGCCTGCGCCAACATACCGGCAACTGGCCCGGGAAAACGGTCACTCATGCCGAAGGAGAATGCCGCCACCGCGGCACATTGTACCGGATCGTCGACTTGCCGGGAACGTATTCGCTCTATTCCAATTCAGCCGATGAAGAGGTGGCGCGGGATTTTCTCCTGTTTCAACGTCCTGACGTTACGATCGTTGTGGTCGACGCTACGGCATTAGAACGCAACTTGAATCTAGCGCTTCAAGTATTGGAAATGACCGACCGCGTCATTATCGCTATCAATTTGATGGATGAAGCGAAAAAGAAAGGCATTCATATCCATACAAAAAAATTAGCCGCCAAACTCGGCGTGCCGGTCGTGCCGATCTCGGCCCGCAACCGGGAAGGAATCGATGCACTGCTTGATACAGTGGATGCCATGGCGCATGGCCGCATCAACACCAATCCGCTTTCCATCCGGTACAGCCCGGAAATCGAACGAGGCATTGCCAAACTTCTTCCACTCGTGAAAGACGTAATGGGAGACACGTATCCTGCTCGCTGGATCGCTCTTCGTCTCCTTGACGGCGATACATCGCTGCTTCAAGCGCTGAAACAACCGCCGCAACCATTGATCAAGGAGGGGAACGCGTATGCCTGCTGCGGATCTGTCAAATCAGTTTGACCAGCTAATGAAAGAAGCCAAGTCATTAGCACCGGCTGACACGCGTGAACAGATCGTTTCTGCCATTTTCCAAACGTCAGCTGCGCTTTCTCAAGAATGTGTCACGCATACAGCGGTCGCAAAATGCGATCGAACGGAACAAATTGACCGGATCGTCACGTCGAAGCGGTGGGGATTTCCAATTATGCTGGCGCTTCTCGCCGCTGTCCTTTACATGACGATCGCCGGCGCCAACGTATTTTCCGATTCGCTCGCCCGCTTGTTCGGAACGATCGAAACGTATCTCACCATGGCCTTTCAAGCGATTCACGCCCCCGACTGGTTGCACGGCCTCATTGTACTTGGCCTATACCGCGGCACGGCTTGGGTCGTCAGCGTGATGCTGCCGCCGATGGCGATTTTCTTTCCCGTATTCGCTTTGCTCGAAAATTATGGCTACTTGCCGCGCGTCGCCTTTAATATGGATCGGCTGTTTAAAAAGGCGGGCGCACACGGCAAACAGTCGTTGACGATGGCGATGGGCTTCGGCTGCAACGCGGCGGCCATCATGTCGACGCGCATTATCGAATCACCGCGCGAACGAATGCTGGCCATTTTGACCAACAACTTCGTCCCCTGCAATGGACGTTGGCCAACGCTGATCCTGCTTTCCTCCTTATTTATGGCAGCCGGCTATACAGGCGGATGGAAAACGTTCGTTACGGCGGGTGTGGTCGTCGCCATGGTGTTGTTTGGCATCGTCGTCACGTTGACCGTTTCATGGGTCTTATCCAAGACGGCCTTGCGCGGCATTCCGACCCATTACACGTTGGAGCTGCCGCCGTACCGACGCCCGAAAATCATGGAGACGATCATCCGGGCCACCCTCGACAAATCACTCTATGTGCTGAAACGGGCGGTAACGGTTGCGGCGCCGGCCGGCATTCTGACATGGGTGCTCGGCAACGTTCACGTGGGAGATACGACCGTGCTGGCGTATTTAGCCGACTGGCTTGACCCATTTGCCAAAGCATTGGGATTGGATGGCTACATTTTGATGGCGTTCATTTTAGGCTTGCCAGCCAATGAAATTGTCGTGCCGATTTTGCTGATGGGCTATTTATCCGCGGGGGCGCTCACGGAAGTCGATGGCCTGCATTCTCTAAAACAAATTTTGCTCGACCACGGCTGGACGTGGCTCACCGCCCTCAATATGATGCTGTTTTCCCTGCTTCACTACCCATGCGGCACGACGCTCGTCAACATTTACAAAGAAACGAAAAGCGCGAAATGGACGTTCGTCGCCTTTGCCTTGCCGACAGCGATTGCCATTGCGGTCACCTTTACGACCGCACAGCTGGCGAGATGGCTCGGGCTCGTATAAACGACGCAGCCCTGCTTCCCGATCGAGGGAAACGGGGCTGTTTTTTTAATTAAATGAAACCTCCATCCATGATAAGGCCGATGAATATGGACGGTCACGTGCAAACCAAGCGATATCTCGCCAAAAAGAAAGACGATCTCACAGAGCTTTCTCCCATTACAAAATGCCTGAGATCAGCAACCTTTTGAACTAACTCACCAACCCTCTATACTTCTTTTACTTCCTCCACATGGGATGCGTCCCCTTCCACGACAACGCAAAACCCCTTCCCATCCGCCTCCACAATCGTCACACTCGTGCCGTACATATACGGCGGCGCCCAAAGCTGGTCAAGCGGCGCGCCTTTGAACGCCGCCACGAGCGTTTTCAGCACGACGCCGTGAGTGACGATTAACACCGTTTCTCCCTCGTGCCGCTCGATGATGCGCCGCACCGCTTCAAGCGCCCGCTGCTGCACGTCGCAAAACCGCTCGCCACGCTTTGGAGCGTACAGGTGGGGCGCGTTCCAAAAATGGTCGAACGCAACCGAATCCATTTGCCGAATCTCGTCATGCGTCTTTCCTTCCCAATCGCCAAGATGAATCTCGCGCAGCCGCTCGTCTTGATAGATCGGAATGAGCCGCCCGCCGCGGACAATCTCCGCCGTCTCAAGCGCCCGGCCGCTTGTGCTTGTGTAAATCGCAGCCAATTCCACCGCTTCAAGCCGCTTTCCAAGCCGCATGGCGTCTTGCCGCCCTTTTTCCGTGAGCGGCGAGTCTTGCCAGCCTTGCATCCGCTTTTCGACGTTCCACTTTGTTTCCCCATGTCTTGTTAAATACAATGTTGTCGTCATATCCTTCCGTACGTCTCCCCTCTATCAATCTACTACAGACGAAGTGCAGCCGATTCGCTATTGTCCGTTTCCACTGCCGCTTGAATGCCGTTGGCAACGCGGCCGCCGGACCTAGCGCCTCGACACAAGTAATGTTCAGCTTTTGATATTCCTTTTCACAAGCTTTGTCAGTCTGATTCCTTCCGGCGTCTCCCTCTCCTCAATCACTTGAAACCCATGACGTTTGTAAAAACGAATGGCCGGCGTGTTGCCGCTGCCGGTCGTTACAACCATTTCGCATGCCGATGGCTCTTGCTTGATGACAAAGGCAAGCAACGCACTGGCGATCCCTTGGCGGAAACAATCCGGATCGACCATCAGCCGGCAAAGGTGAAGCGTCGGGCCGCTTCGCTCATAGGCGATCGCCCCAACGAGCCGCCCGCCTTGACAATAGCCGAAAAAGCGCTCGCCGCATCGTTGCAGAGAAGCGATCGTATCGCGAAGCGGCGGGAGCGCCTTGCTGCCGATGAGCTGCGCCTCGATCGTATACGCGCGCCGTTGTAGGTGCAGCACCGCAGCAGCCGTTTCGTCGTCTGTTATGTGAAGTTCCGCAATCATGCTCCTCTCCCTTTCGATGGCGAAAAAGCGGCCGAGCCCGGCCGCTTGTCATGAATGAATCACTTCTTCTATCGCCTCTTGCAGCGAATGAAAGCCTTTTTTCTCCCGACCGTCTTTTCGAACGGTCCATTCCTGCTTCTCAAGCGCCAGTTCACCGCGTTCGTTTTTTACAAACGGCATGTGAATGGTGATCATCTCATCGTCTTTGTTGATCGTATAGCCGACATAATAGCGATTGCCTTCACCATGCTCTTCAAAAATGCCGACTTGGTCGAGTCCATAGGCTTCCATCATCGGCTCGAGCGTGTCGATGAACTCCTCGATCACAACGCTTCTTGGCGCAAATTCCATCTTCGTTTCCTCCTCTTTGCCCATGCTCAATGTTAGTGTGCGGAAAAACGAGGAAAAGAATGAACGGAAAAGATCGGCTACGCCGGCGGTTCGCCGCAAGCGTTGCGGTTGTGTTCTTCCAGCCATTGTTGCAGCTTTTCCGCTTCAAGCGAACGGCTGAAATAAAATCCTTGCGCATAGTCGCAATGCATTTGCGAAAGAAGCGCCACTTGTGACTCCGTCTCGACTCCCTCCGCCAACACTTCAATATCCAAACTTTTGGCTAAATGAATGATCGTATCGACAATCGTGGCATCTTTCGAGTTTTCCGCAATGCCTTGAATAAAACTGCGGTCGATTTTCAACAGCGACACCGGCAAATTGCGGATGTAAGCCAATGATGAAAAACCGGTTCCAAAGTCATCGATCGCCGCCTGTACGCCAAGTCGCTGCAGTTCGGTTAAAATGTGCCTGCCGGTCTCAATGTTTTCCATCAATCCACTCTCCGTCACTTCCAAAATGAGCCGGTTAGGCGCAAGCCCCGTCTCGCGCAAAATGCGCTTCACATGCTCGACAAGTTCGGGGCGGTTGAGCAAAAACGGCGATAAATTAACCGCTAACTTCAGTCCGGGAAATTTTCTTTCCCATTCTTTCACTTGGCGGCACGCCAGTTCCAACACCCATAATGTAATTTCAAAAATAAACCCGCTTTCCTCCGCCAACGGAATGAAATCGAGCGGCGGAATGTCGCCAAGCGCCGGGTGGCGCCAGCGCAACAGCGCCTCAACCCCATCGCCTTTCCTTTCGCGAGCTGCACTTTCGGCTGATAGCATAAATACAACTGCCCGCGCATAATAGCAAACGGCAAATCTTGCTCGATCACCGCCTGCCGATGCTCGGTCGGGCGATAAAAGGCATAGCCGTTCCGCCCCCGCTCTTTCACTTCGTACAGCGCTTGATCAGCGTATTTCATCACTTGCTCGATCCGATCGCTGTCTTTCGGGAAAAAAGCGATGCCGATCGATAAGGTCGATTGGATGAGCTGTTTGTCGTAATAAAACGGCTCGTGAAACGAACTGACAAGCCGCTCGGCCAAGGTGGTCATCTCCGTTTTCGTGATGTTTGGCAGCAAGAGAACAAACTCATCACCGCCGATGCGGGCAAAAAAGTCGCCGGGACGCAACGCCCGCTCGACGCGCTTGACCGCCTCGCGCAAAAAATAATCGCCGGCTTGATGGGAAAAATGATCGTTGATCCATTTGAATTTGTCAAAATCCAAATAACAAAGAGCAAACGGCGTCTGACTCGCGATCAGCTCATGAATATGCCGCTCGAAATAGCTGCGGTTGGCGATGCCCGTGAGCGAATCGAAATAGGCAAGCTGACGGAGCTTTTCTTCGTACCGCTTCCGCTCGCTGATGTTTTTCACGGTCACAATGACGCAATCGAGCGTCCCCGCTTCATCGATGATCGCCTTCCCTTGCGCCTCCATCCAAACCCATTCGCCTTTCTCGCCTTGCTTGCGAAATTCGGCGGATTGCGTTTCGTATGTATCGTACAGCTCAGCCAATTTTTGTGCCACGACCGGGGCGTCATCAGGGTGGACAAACGTCAGCACCTCTTCGTATGACACTGGAAGACGCTTGTTTGTTTTTCGCTTCCATGACGGCGGAATGTATGACAATTCACGATTAGGAGAAAAAATCAACACGTAATCGTTCGAATGCTCAACAATCAGCTGCAGACGCCGTTCCGCTTCGGCAAGCCGCGCTTGCAGGCCGCGCTCCTCCGCTTGGCGGCGAAGAACGCATAGGACAGCGGCCGTCTGTCCGTTTTCACCGATGATCGGCGACACGCCCGCAACCAATAAGCCGTCAAGCAACTCCCAGCGAAAGGCAGCCGGGCGCTGTTTCACCCGTTCAACCAACGCCCGTCCTTCGACGGACAGCGTCCTCTGTTCTTCTTCACTCAGCGCCAAGCCGGCAAAAGCCGGATTGTTGTAAATGATCACGCCTTGCAAATTCAAGATGACCACTGCTTCTGTGAAGTGATGAAAAAAGGCCGTATATTTGTCCATGCAAGCTACCTCGCCGTTTCACCAAAATAAGCGATGTCCACACTTCCATTTTCACGAAAATCACGACAAAAATCAACAAATTTCGCAAACATTTTGTCAAAAATATGGAACTGCCCGCCGGCGGCCTTCCGGTCACCCGGTTTGCCGTTGGCGGGCGCGAATGGGACACGTTTGACAGCACGTTCCCCATTTGTTTTCACGTACAGGCAGCACGTCGTCCGCTGCATGCCGCTCGCGCCTTTCCAAAAGCGACGGAGCGGATTGTCTTTTTGGCCAAACAGGCGGCCGTCTGCGTCATAAACAAGGAAATAAAAATCATCGCGCAGCCGGTCGGCGACCGGGGCAAGCGACTCATCCTCAAGCCAACGTTCATATACCCAATACACGTAAATCGCGACATTTTCCCATAAGACGAGCGGCGATACGCGCGTCAGACGCCGCAACCGAGCGATGAGCGGAGCGAACAAGCCGGCGAACACGTCGCGAACGGCTTGCTCGCGCCAGCGGCTGCGCTCAATGCCGCACATCTCCGCTTCCGGCGACGCAAGGCGAAAGCGCGGCATCCACATTTCCCCTTCGCCGTCCGTATCAAGCCAAATTCGCTCAGGATCGAGCACAAGCCGCTTGTTCCACACCGACATGGCGTATAAGGCCATCGGCGCCAAAAAGCTTAGGCGCTTGACGAGCATCGAAGCGGCAACCGCGTCGTTTGCCGCCCCATCTCGGCGTGGACGTGCGCCACATACTTCGCGAGCTGCCCGTCATCATTCAGCAGCCAGGCCAACAACATCGATGACGAGACATCAGCAGCTTCGCTCGAAAAACGGTACGTTTCCAACGCTTTCACTTCTTCTTCACTTAACCTCATCACGATACGCCTTCTTTCTGTAGGATGCGCCGCCCTTTGCCGTACGGAATGCAAAGCGGAGTGCCAAAGAGCGGATCATACGTGATTTGGCAATCCATTTGGAACACATCTTTCACGAGCTGGCGGGAAATGACATCCTCCGGCTTCCCTTCGGCGTACACCGTTTTGTTGCGAATGGCGACGAGATGATGCGCATAGCGGCACGCCAAATTTAAATCGTGAAGCACCATGACGATCGTCCGCCGTTCTTTTTCATTCAGCTCAAACAATAAATCTAAAATGTCAATTTGATGCGCGAGATCCAAATACGTCGTCGGCTCGTCAAGCAAGATGATGTCTGTTTCTTGCGCCAGCGTCATGGCAATCCGTGCGCGTTGGCGCTGGCCACCGGACAGCGAATCAACCGGCCGCTCGGCAAGCTCTTTCAGCCCTGTGGCCGCCAAGGCGCGCGCAACGGCGCGCTCATCTTCGTCACTCCATTGCTTGAACCACGTTTGATACGGGTAGCGCCCTTGCTTCACAAGTTGCAAAACGGTCAGTCCTTCCGGAGCGACAGGTGACTGCGGCAAAATGGCGAGCCGGCGGGCGATTTCTTTTGTCGGCTGTTTGGCGATTTCTTTTCCATCCAGCAGCACAGCGCCGCTTGTTGGTTTTAGCAGCCGGGCCAAGGCGCACAGCAACGTCGACTTGCCGCAGCCGTTCGCGCCGATGAACACCGTGATTTTTCCTTTCGGAATCGTCAAATGCAACCGGTCAATCACGATCGCCTCGCCATAGGATAGCGTCAACTCTTTCGCCTGCAACCCATGCATGCGCATCCCTCCTTATAATTTCCGACTTCGGTACAATAAATAAATGAAATACGGTGCTCCAATCGCCGCGGTAAACACTCCGGCCGGAATTTCCGTCGGCGCCAAAAGCAGCCGCCCAGCCAAATCCGCCCCCATGACGAACACACCGCCTAACAGCGCAGCGGTCGGAAGAAGCGCGCCAAACGCCGAACCGACAAGGCGGCGCGCCATATGCGGCGCCATCAGCCCGACAAAGCCGATGCCGCCGGCGAAAGCGACCGCGCCGCCGGTGAGCGCGGTGCTAAGCAAAACAAGTCCTAGCCGTTGCCGTTCGACCGCCCCGCCAAGCCCAATCGCCAGCTCATCGCCCAGCTCCTGCACATTGACATGCCGCGCGGCCAACATCGCCACAAGGAGCAGTCCGATGACCCATGGCGCCATGAGCGAAACGTGTTGCCAAGAAGCACCATACACACTGCCCGTAATCCACACGTTTGCCTGGCTCGCCCGATAGATGGGTCCTGTGATCATCAACAGTGTCGTCAACGCCTGCATGAGCGCAGAAACGCCGATGCCGACAAGCACGAGCCGAAGCGGGGCGAGGCCGTTTTTCCACGCCAGCATATATACGAGCCAAGCAGCGGCCGTAGCGCCGAGAAAGGCGGCAAGCGGCAGCCAGTGGATGCTGACGGTGAGAGAGTTGTTTTCATCGCTAAACAGCGCCAAAAAGCCAACAACCGCGGCCACCGCTCCGCCGGTGATGCCGAGCACATCCGGTGAAGCGAGCGGATTGCGCACCATTCCTTGCAAAACCGCGCCGGCGACAGCCAGCGCCATCCCCGCCATCCAGGCAACCAATACGCGCGGCAGGCGGAACGTCACAATCACCGTCTGATGAATTTCCTCTCCGTATCCGAACAGCGCGGCAGCGGCCTCAAGCGGGGACATGCGCATTTCGCCGCTGCCAATGCTGATAACGAAAAGGAAGACGGCCGCTGCTATGAGCGCGGCGAGCACCGCAACAGCTTTTTTGTCATAGAAAAACGAGATGTGTTTTCCCATTCGGACCGTGATGTATTTTTTCATTTTGCGGCGATCCCCTGCGGGCAATGTAGATGAAAAATGGAACGCCGAGCAAGGCGGTGACGATGCCGACCGGCACTTCGCGCGGCATCAGAACGTAGCGCGCCCCAATATCGGCCATAAGAAGCAAAATCCCGCCGAGCAAGGCGCAATACGGGAGCAGCCAGCGGTGGTCGACGCCGGCCAACGCCCGCGCCATATGCGGCACCATGATACCGATAAAGCCGATCGGACCGGCGACGGCGACCGATCCGCCAGCCAGCAGCACGACTAACAGAACGGCGGCAGCCTTGATCAAATTCGTTCGCTGTCCGAGTCCTTTCGCTACATCGTCTCCCATCATTAAGATGTTGACATGGCGCGCCAGCAGCATGGCCCCAGCCCAGGCGGCCGCCAAATACGGAAAAACGGCCGTCAACAACTCGAGCTTCCGGCCAGCGACCGACCCGGCCAGCCAAAAGAGCACTTCTTCAAGCGCTTTTTCATTCATCGCCAGCATTCCTTGCGTCAGCGAGGCAAATAAAGCCGCGACCGCCGTGCCGGCAAGCGTCATCTTCAGCGGTGTCAGCCCGTCTTTCCCTGCGGCGCTGATCACAAACACGATCGCCGCCGCGGCCGCCGCCCCAATAAACGCGATCCATGACAACATTTGCAATGAAGAAATGGAAAAAAAGGTGACCATCACAACAATGAAAAAACCGGCCCCGGCGTTAATGCCGAAAATGCCTGGCGAAGCGAGCGGGTTTCGCGTCAGCGCTTGCATGAGCGCCCCAGCCATCGCTAGGCTTGCGCCAACGACTGCCGCAATCAACGCTCGCGGCAGCCGAACCGTCGCCACGACTAAATGGGCGTTCGATCCGTTATTGTCGATAAGAGCCGCCATCGCCTGCCGCCAACTCGTGTCGGTATATCCACAAACGATGCTCATCCACATGGCGGCAAGCAGCACAATCAGCAAACCGATGAGGCCAACCATTTTTTGACGGTTTGTCGACAGCATCTCTGAGATCTCCCTTGCTTCATTCTCTATATCTCTATCGTCAAGTCTATTTGATAATGACTCTCATCGTCAATGTTTTTTCGCATTTTCTTATGATTTTTTTATCATTTTTTTCATTTATAGTTGACAATGATTCTCAATTTTATTTATTATATCAACGTAAATGAAATTCATTATCAAATTCAAAGGGGGATTAGCTAATGAAATCAAGGCATCTCACCCTTCTTTCCGCCTTCATCCTTTCCCTCCTGCTTCTTGCCGGCTGCGGCGGAAAGCAGGAAGAAAAAACAGCCAAACCAGCGGAAAACAATGGGGCGAAAGCGGAAGTGAGCTACACGGTCGAACACGCCATGGGCACGGCCGAAATCAAAGGAACGCCAAAACGAGTCGTCATTTTAACGAACGAAGGAACGGAAGCGCTGCTCGCGCTAGGCGTGAAACCAGTCGGCGCCGTCAAATCGTGGACGGGCGATCCGTGGTACGACCATATTAAAGATAAAATGGAAGGCGTCAAAGAGCTCGGTTTGGAGTCAGAGCCGAACGTGGAAGCGATCGCCGCCTTGAAACCAGATTTGATTATCGGCAACAAACTGCGCCATGAAAAAATTTATGAACAGTTGAACCAAATCGCCCCGACCGTGTTCTCAGAAACGCTGCGCGGCAACTGGAAAGACAACTTTATGCTGTATGCGAAAGCTGTGAACCAAGAGGAAAAAGGGAAACAAATCATTGCTGAATATGACAAACGCATTGAAGACTTAAAAGCAAAACTTGGCGACAAGCTGAAGATGAAAGTATCGATCGTCCGCTTTATGGCCGGCGACGTGCGCATTTACCATAAAGACTCGTTCTCCGGCGTCATTTTGGATCAACTTGGCTTCGCCCGCCCGGAATCGCAAAACGTAAACGACTTTGCGGAAACCGGCGTGACGAAAGAACGCATTCCAGCAATGGATGGCGACATCCTGTTCTACTTTACATATGAGACGGGGGACGGCAAAGCGAGCGAACTTGAAAAAGAATGGATCAACGACCCGCTCTTTCAAAACTTAAACGTCGCGAAACAAGGCAAGGTGTACAAAGTGAGCGACACGATTTGGAACACGGCTGGCGGAGTACTTGCGGCCCACTTGATGTTGGATGATATTGAAAAATATTTTCTGCAAGGCCAGTAATGCAGTGAAAGGCGATGCAAAGCCTCTTCTTCCTTTGCATCGTCTTCTTTTTTTCTTATGAAAACGCACTGCCTTGATCAGCCATTTTTATGCCGGAATGGTGAGCACAGCGCGCCTAGCTACAAGATGGTTGCCGCCCAAGACAAAGTATGATACATTCAAACTGTCAATAACCGAGCCAGGAAACGACCAAAAAGAAAGGAAGAAGAAATTTGAGACGCCCAGTATGGATGGCGGCATGTATGTTGTCGTTTAGCGTTCTTCTGTCAGGCTGCGCAGATGGCAACAGCCAAGAACAAAGCCATTCGCATATAACGAAAACCGCCACTGGCGATATTCGCGAAACAACAAAATCGATCGAGCATTTGCCAAGCTTTTTGAGCGCGTTTGAAGAAGAGATGGCGGTCTTGTACCAGCAGGCAGCCGAACACCGCGAGCTGCTTGAGAATATCCCTTGCTATTGCGGCTGCGGGCAATCGGCTGGCCATAAGAACAATTATGACTGCTTTGTGTATGAAAATAAAAAAGACGGCTCGGTCGTCTGGGATGATCATGCGACCAAATGTGGCGTCTGCCTCGACATCGCCGCTGAATCGATCGCCGCTTACGATCAAGGGAAATCGATCAAAGACATTCGGCATATGATCGATGAAAAATATAAAGAAGGCTACGCCGAACCGACGCCGACAAAGCCGTTCTAATCCCAACGAAAAAAGCGCCAAGTTTGGCGCTTTTTTCGTTGCAGCCATCCCTCTTTTTTTGTTCCATCGAGCATTCATTGCTTATTGGTCAATACAGGTTGTTGAAACTTGAGTTTCCCTGCCAAAGACAATCGCCAAAGGCTTCTCAGCTTGGGCAACATCAACACCGGCTGAGCGCGGCGTACAGATCATGCAGCGTGTCGATGCCGCGCTGTCGGAATTCATCGAGCAAGATCGCCCATAGCTTCGCCATCGCTTCGACGTCGCCATCCGCCGTATGGCGGCGCGGGCAGCGGATGCCGTAACAAGCTAACGCATCGTCAAACGTCGGGCACGAATGGCCGATCAGCGTCATCATCGGCTGCAAGTCGACAAATCGTCCGCTCCATTTTTGCCGATAATGACGCCAAAGGGCATGGCGCAAAAACGCCAAATCATGACCGATATGATAGCCAATTAAGACGCCGGCGGCAATAAACGGCACAAACGTGCGCAGCGCCTCGGCAAGCGGCGGAGCGAACACCACATCCTTCGCCTCAATCCCGGTCAAGGCGGAAATATGTTCCGGAATCGGCTTTTCCGGCTTGACGAGCGTCATGTACGCATCGGTCACGACTCCTCCAACCGTTTTCGCCGCCGCCATGGCCAAAATTTCATCGCCTTGCTCCGGGGAAAAGCCGGTCGTTTCCATATCGATGATGACAAACGGGATGTCAGTCAAACGGTCATGCCAATCGATGATGTGCTGTTTTTCCTTTTGCAGCGAGCGAAGCCATGTTTCCTGTTGCAGCGAATGGTCATGCCCAAATAAGGCGGATGATGCCTCGCGCGGAACGCCAAGCGACAACAAGCGGAGCGCCCGCTGCCAAAAACGGTGCCGCTCATGCATGAATGCGAGCCACCCGCCGGGCGACAAAGCGCTGCAACCGTTTTGCGGTGCGCATCGCTTGCTTCAGCTGCTTTTGCTCTGTCCGCTCAAGCGTCCGCCATAACACATATTCACGACCATCCCTCGCCTCGGTGCTGTACTTGAGACGAATCGAATAGTAAACAGACAGCGCCTCGCCAACGGCGGTGGAAAGCGGTGCCGTCAATACGCCCGCCGCCTCAAGCGCCCGCCGCCGCTCTGCCGTGTCCGCCGCTGGGACTCGCGCAAAACAGGCTAACCATTTTAAGGCGTTGGCGAGTTGCACGTAGCCGCTTTGTTTCATATGAACGGCCCCACTGTGCGGCCCCCATCGCTCCGTTTGCACGTTGCCCAGCCAACCGAGCGGAACCGGAGGGAATTGAACGTGCTCCCCCATACGCGCCAACAGCGGCGGCCGGTCAGCGATCTCGGCAAACAGCGTCCGCCTCCCCGCCTCGGCCAGTTCGGCGTCTCCATAAAGCGGCCGCATATCCATCGCGATCAACAAAAAACGAATGTCGTTCGGCCACCCGCTTTCGAAATAGGAAGAAAGTTGTTGCTCCCAACCGCGGACCGACTGCGCCCACCGCTTGTTCGTCGCCATCACGTAACCGGAGCAGTAGGGATACCCAGCCTCATGCAACATGTCCACCCCAACCTCCGCCATATGGCGGATGAATTCATAACAAGCCGCCTCCTCTTCCTCAGGACAGTCGAATAAAATGCCGTGGTCCTGGTCCGTCCAAATCGTCGGCTCACGTCGGCCGATGCTTCCCATCACATACCAGCACCACGCCGGGGGACGAATGCCGACCGACCGTTTCATCGTCTCCCGCTCCGCAAGGAAAAACGCGCGGCGAAGGATGGCTTCATGCACACAAACGATGTCGCCTGCAAGCTGCTTCATTTGTTCAGATGCTAGACAGCGCCGCAGTTCGCGCGCCAGTTCATCATGACAAAAACGAAGTTCGGCGGCCGACTCGGCTTGGTTGAGCCGCTCGACCACCTGTGCCGCCAATAATTCCATCACCTTTTACCCTCCTGGCTACTGCTGGGCGAGGGTCTTGGGCTGATATGCCGGATCGAGCTGTTCCGGATAGCCATAAGAGCCGTGCTCGCTAATATCAAGACCTGAAATTTCTTGTTCCGCCGTGACACGCAGCCCGATCGTTTTCTTCATGGCATATAAGATGACAAACGAAACAGCAGCGACATACACCGCAGCGCCGAGCACCCCGACCGTTTGCACAATCAGCTGATCAAATCCGCCCCCGTAAAACAGTCCAGCCTTCCCGATGCCCGTGATCTCGACTAAACGCGGCGAGGCGAAAAACCCGGTTGAAATCGTGCCAATAATGCCAGCGACACCGTGGACGGAAAAAGCATAAATCGGATCGTCAATCCCTTTGCGTTCAAAGTAGATGGACGTCCAGAACGTAAACGACCCCGCCACTGCACCGATCACAACCGCCGCCCACGGTTCGACAAACGCGCACGCGGCGGTAATGGCAACCAAAGCCGCGAGCACGCCGTTGACCATCGCTGGAATGTCCGCTTTGCCGACCAAAATTTTCGCCGTCACAATCGCGGCGATCGCTCCCGCCGCGGCGGCCAAATTCGTCGTCAGCGCGACATAGCCGAAAAATCCGTCGCCAACCGCCATCGTGCTGCCAGCGTTAAAGCCAAACCAGCCGATCCATAAAATCAATCCGCCAATGACTGTATACACTTGGTTATGCCCCGGAATGACGTTTGGCGTCTTGTCTTTATTGAACTTGCCGATGCGCGGGCCAAGCAAGACCGTGGCGATGAGCGCCGCAATCGCGCCTTGCAAGTGGACAACGGTCGAACCAGCGAAATCTTGCATTCCCATTTTCCCAAGCCAGCCGCCGCCCCACACCCAATGGCCGATCACCGGGTAAATGGCGATCGTAAAAATCGTGCCGAAAAGAAAATAAACAGACAGTTTCGCCCGCTCAGCGAAGCCGCCCCAAGCGATGGCCAGCGACACGCCGGCAAAGCCGAGCTGGAATAAAAATTTGAGCTCGAGCGGCACATTCGCCCACGACAACGAGTCAAACGTTCCTTTTCCTTCTTTTAAAAACCATCCTTCCGTCCCGATGAAGCTATTCCCAGCCCCAAACGTAATAGCAAAGCCGAACGCCCAAAACGCCAATGAGGCGATGGCAAAGCTTAAAATTTGTTTGCCAGCCACATGCCCGGAGTTTTTCATGCGCGTTGATCCAGCCTCAAGCAAAGCAAACCCTGCCTGCATACCGATGACGAGCACCGCCGAAAGCATGACCCAGAGGGCATCCAGCCCAAGCGTCAACGTTTTTTCATCCATTTACGCATCCCCCTTTTTGTTATTTATCATTCCTTTTATATGTCATAATATATAACACAAATACACCAAAAGCAATGTCTGTTTTTGGTTGTAATCGGTTTCATTCACAAAAAACTTGTTAAATTTCCTAACAAAAAGAGAATGCCCTTCATCACGAAGGGCATTCCTCACAGTGTTACGCCACGCGAATCGGCTTGCCAAACGGCACGCGCGGCATATAATCGTCCGGCACAAGCCAAAACACTTCATAGTCGACTTCGAGTTCTTCATAAAAATAGCCGGTTACATCGGTGATGTAAAACAACGTATCGATTTTTTGCGCAGCGGCCCATTCCAGCACTTCGGTGTACGACGATTTCCCGTGCTTGAAATATTGAATCGTCGCCACGCCAACCGGAGATACATCGCGAATTTTAAAATCCGCTTGGACGAGCAGCGTGTCCGGGCGCAGCTTTTCAAACAGCTTCACAATGTTTTGAATGAGCATTGGCCGCGCCGGGCGGTTCGACGTGTCAATCGCCAACGCGATGGAATGGTCTTTCCGCTCTTTGAGCAACGCCAATAAAGCCCGCTGCCATCTCACGATGATCATCCCCCTTATATCGGTGAATCGCCGTGCGCACTACTAGTATAGACGACGATGGGGGAAAGTACGAACTGTTTTTCTTTCCTGAGTCAGTCAAGACTTTGTGGAGAACATTTTTTCGATTCACTACGGGCGTTGTCAATCACTAGTTAGCGAACCATTTTCAGGAATTCATATCGTAAGCGCTTTCGGACTCTCATCCCTCATCTTGAGACGATGATACGATATTCCATTTTTTTACACCCAACCACCATCCCGGAGCGCCGACAACGCTTGATGGATCGGCGTCCCGGATGACTGTTGCAGACACGGTATATTCTGACGCACCACATCCGCCCACAACTGTCCGGCCTTCCGTTTGGCCTGTTCGATCCGCTTGGACTTTGTTGAGGCCGAGACGGTCGACTGGGGCTCTTGCTCCTCCCACCGTCCCTTTCTCCACCCGATCCCGTCGATTCGGGCTGCCATCGCCCTCAGAAACGCCCGAAGCCCTTGGTCTTTCCAGCTGCGGCGGGATTTCACCCGATGCGCAAACCGGCTCATCACACTCTCCGCATGGCCCATCGGACGCATGCCGGTCGTCTCCACCCCTTGCTCCGACAGCCACCCCCGATAGTCCCGGATGCATCCCGGCATCGACTCGATCCGGCGGATCATGGCAGCCAGCTGCTTCTCTTTCGCTTCGTCCTCCAACGTGCCGACCGCGCTGTTCAGCTCTACGAGAAGCCCTTCTTCATCTTGTTTCGCCAGCTTCTTCCGCACCTCCCGCCAACGCGGATGGCCGGACAGACACTGACGCAGCTCCCGCGCCACATGAAATCGATCCAGCTGAAAGCACGCCCGCTTCCCAAAATACTCCCGGCAGGCCGTGATCCACGACGCCGCGTCGCCGTTGATGACCAACAGGTCTTGGCACGGATCATAGGCATATTCCTTCATCAGCCACTCCTCAAACTGTTCCCACACGTCCCCCGTCCCTTCATGGAGGTAGTGGCGCCGGTTCACCAGCTCAAGCTGCGACCCGTTTCGTCTCCATCCCTCGTGAACCGCCAGGATTTTCTCTTCTTTCGCCCGTTTCCCTTTCCCCTGGCGGGAAATAAACAGTCCATCGGCCTCCACAAACAGCACCCGGCCGTGCCGTTTGGAAACAGGGTGATGCAGCGAGACAGGGGCCTCCAGCACCAGTTGGCGAATCGCCTCGTGGCTGAGGACCGCATACCCCACGATCGACTCCAGCGTGCGAGCCGCTTTGCGGTAGGAAGAGCACTCGACGGCCAACTCGACCGCCGTTTCCTCGAGGCAAGGGCTGATCGACTGCGCTCCATCAAAGCCCAGTTCGGCATCCAGCAAGAACGTATACGCCCCCGTTTGTCGATCATAGTAGTAGTTCCGTCGGAACGTCACTTCCCCAAACAGCGTTTGGATCGTAGTCGGCCGTTTGTCTTTCAGCTGATACCGGCGCTTGTCCCGCGCTTCCGCCAGTTGTTGATCGATCTCCTCCAAAAGGGCCGCCAACAAGACAGCGAACACCTTTTGAAGAGTTCTCAACAATTGTTCCTCCAACTCTTTTAATAAAGGCCATTCTGTGGTAAGATGTTTCATGGACTCTCTCCCTCCTGTTTTCGGTTGATGTTGACAATCACCATCATAGCAGGGAGAGAGTCCTTTTTGCATGACATTTGCTTGTTCTACCGCGCTTCGCTTGGTGGCCCCGACGAGCGTCGCGAACAAAAGTTCGCAACCCTCGTCGGGGATCATTTCGGAATGTCACCCACAAATATTTTACTCACACTTCTTTCCTTTTTCCCCTCCCGTTTCACAAACATCAACCAAAACGCCAAGGAACAGCTCCTTGACGTTTCTTACTCCCGCGGAGAAAGGGGGATGTCTGAGCCATTTTTGTGTTCGATCGTGGCCTCGATGGTTCCCTCCGCGTACATATCGCTCACTTGTTCATGTGTTTCAGCCAATGCTGAACCAAGAAACGAAGCTGCCTCATCATTCGACGGGACATACTGCTGTAAAGCCATCTCAAGCGATTGTTTGTTTTCCGCCATCTGTATTCCTCCTTGTTCATGCCGTTCATTATATTAATGTAGAACAGGGGGGGAAATAAAAAGAGGAAGTTTATGGATCATGTATGTATACATCAAGACAAACGCGGCAAACTAACGATAAACAAATGGAAAGAGAGGATGATGGCTAATGAGACAGCCAAAGCAAAACAACAGCCCTGAACAACAAGAAAAAAAACAACAACCGGACAAAGACAGGGAAAAACAGCCGGGATACGGCGATAAAAAATTGGAAGGACCAAACCATCCAGCAGAATAAAGGCGGCGAATCCCAATGAGACATTTGCTTGCGTTAGTGCTGAAATATTTGCTGACCACCACGGTGATGTTTGCCATTTTACCGCTGTTTTTGCGCATTTCATCGGCAGAGATTTTATGGTTTAGCCTTTGGCTGACGCTTGTCGCCTATGCGCTCGGCGACTTGTACGTTCTGCGGCGCCTTGGCAACGTCTCAGCGACGATCGCCGATTTTGGGCTTGTGTTTGTAGCGGTATGGATCGGCATCGGCGCGTTTTATGACATCGCCGGCGCCGCCATATTAAGCGCGGCGTTTTTTTCCGCCCTGCTTGCGGCGATGGGGGAATTGCTGTTTCACGCCTATGTGCTGCGATTTGTCACTGTCGAGCACGGTGAAAAAGACGCTCCGCTCATCGGCCGCCAATGGCAAACGGAGGCGGCGGAAGAGTTTGACGTCCGCGCCGCCCGTCCGGATGACAAAGATCGTGAACGAGCGGAACAAGAAAATGATCGGTACGGTCAAGAGCCTCCTCATCCCCCTATTCTATAAAGAAAATGGAGGCTGCACAGCCGGGATGCCGGCCGCTTCAGTTGACAGTCCGTCCTCCTCCCGTTCAAAACCAAACGGATGGCAAGTGAAAAAAACGGGTGTCTTCTCGTTCGCTAGACACCCGTTTCGCATGAGGCTCTTTGATTTTCTGGCGCTTTCTTCTACAGCCATGGACGGATCCATCGACCGCTTGGCCGCAAGCCGAAACAGGGCAATCTCCTATCCGCCCTTATTGCTCCGGTCGTTTCAGCGCAAGCAGCGTCTGTTTTAATTCCGCTTCCATCGCCGCCAGCTCGCGTTCGGCCTGCTGCCGCTTTAATCGACCTTCCGCTTGGATTTTCAACGTTTCTTCGAGCGTAGCGATCAAATTTTCTTGTGTTCGCTTCAACGTTTCGATATCAACCAAGCCACGCTCGTTTTCCTTGGCGATTTCAATGCTGTTTGTTTTTAACATCTCCGAATTGCGCAATAACAGCTCATTCGTCGTTTCGGCGACCTGCTTTTGCGCCGCAGCCGCCCTTTGCTGCCGAAACAGCGTCAAAGCAATCACGACTTGATTTTTCCAAAGAGGGATGGCATGCAAAATCGACGATTGAATCCGCTCGACAAGCGTTTCGTTCATATGCTGAATCATGCGGATTTGGGGCGCAGTCTGGATCGTCACTTGCCGGCTGAGCTTTAGGTCATGCACCCGCTTCTCAAGCCGATCGGCAAACTGCCGCAAATCTTGCACCTCTTGCCATGCCATTTGGTCGCCGGAGCGCTCCGCTTCCGCTTGCTTTTCTGGAATCGTCTTCGTCCGCAGCTCTTCGAGTTTGTATTCCGCTGCCGCAATATAAATATTGAGCACTTCAAAATAGTCTTTGTTTTTTTCATAGAGCGTCTCAAGCATCATGATGTCGCGAAGCAACAAATGCCGGTGCTTCTCAAGCCGATCAGCGATTTTGTCAATTTCAACGCCGATTTTTTGGTATTTCGCCACCATCTCTTGCAGCGGCTTGGCCACTGCGCCGAACAAGCGGGACAGCCACCCTTTTTTCGCCGGCATTAGGTCATCGGGGTTGACCTCCTTAATTTTGGCCATCAGTTCGCTGATCACTTCGCCGACCGGCCCAGCGTCTTTCGTTTGCACATGATGCAAAATCGCATGAGAAAACTTCGACAGCTCGGCTTGCGCCGCCACACCGTATTGCAAGACGGCCTGATGGTTGGCCGGGTCGATTTGTTTGGCGAGCGCAAGCGCTTTTTCCCGATGCTCAGGCTTCAACGCATCAAGCGCGCGCGCCGGCTTTTCTTCCTCCTTGAGCCGCGGTTCGGCCGGCGAAGAAAACGGCTTTGCAAGTAGCTCATCAAGGGAACTTGTCCGTTCCAGCCCTTGCAGCCAATCCGTCGGTTCCATCCCGTGATTCCGTTCGTCCATCGTCATTCTCCTTTCTTTGACAGCGGCAGACGAAGCCCATCCGATTGTCGGAGCGATCGCTCGAGCCATTTCGCTTCCGTTTGCAGCGACCAGATGTCGTTCGATAACACCTCAAGCAACTGCCGTTCAGCCGCTGAAGTCAGCTCGTCAAGCACTCTTTCCGTCTCCTGCAACGCTTTTGCCATATCGGCGCTTTGCACCGGCTGTTGTGCCAAATAAACGTATTTCTCCACCATCTCCACCGCCGTCGGCCATTCGTTTAAGAAAAATGGCTGGGCGAGGCGCAGTTGATGTGGTTGTTGCTCGATGGCGCGAATGATTCGATCGACGATGGCACTCAACCGGGAAACCGTTTGCCACATCACCACAGAACGAAGCCGATAGCGAGCGCGACGCAGCCGCTTCCATAACGCGCGCGCTTCGCCAAGCTGGCTGCGAACGTAGACAAGCTCCTCAGCGGACACATCAGCCGGCAGGCGATGATGCCGCCTTTTCATGATGGCGGACACCCCCCACATCGCCCCCATTCCGGATAAAATCGAAGGCCAAAAGCGAAAATCAGCAGCGATGAATACGATCACCGCGACGATGACCCCTGCGTTCCATGAGACAAACCAACGCCATATCGTACGAAGCAGCTGCTTCATGGTCCCTCTCCTTCTTTAATCTTTTCTTTCATTATAGCATGTCCATTCCATGATACGTACAAGCGCCCAAAGAAGTTTCATCGCCAA
Organism: Geobacillus sp. JS12; assembly: GCF_001592395.1. Classification (NCBI taxonomy): domain Bacteria; kingdom Bacillati; phylum Bacillota; class Bacilli; order Caryophanales; family Anoxybacillaceae; genus Geobacillus; species Geobacillus sp. JS12. The sequence goes on along the minus strand of NZ_CP014749.1, from coordinate 902,834 downwards.
CTGGACGGCGCGCATAGGACAATGGCCGCTTCGAATAGGCTATAGTAACAGGGCCATCGAAAGGGGAATCGGGATGAAAGCGATCAATTGGCAGCTTGTCTCCTTTGTCGCGATCTCGCTGTTGAAAGAATATTGGTGCTATGCCGGACTGCCGCGCGTCTACTATTGGCAGGCGGCGGATGATGACAAAAAAACTGCCTAACAGCAGAAGGAGGGAACACGATGCAGCCTTGGCACCGCCCCACACCGCCAACCGCCTCCCGCGCCGCACTGACCGTCACCGGCCAAGGGACAGTCAGCGCCAAGCCAGACACCGTCCTCATTGCGATCGGGGTGCGCACCGAACACGTCCATATTCAAGAAGCGCTTGCTGACAACGCGAAACGCACCGACGCAGTCATTGGAGCACTCAAGGCGCTTGGCGTGCAAACAGAAGATTTGGAGACGACGGCGTTTTCCATCTATCCCCAATACGAACATCACAATGGAGCCGACGTATTATCCAGCTATGGAGTCGAACATTGGCTTGAAATCACCGTCCGCGACCCTAAAAAAGCCGGCGCCATTTACGAGGCGGCCGTTGCCCATGGAGCAAACCTCGCTCGCGGCTTGGAATTCCGTCTAGCAAACGAACAAGCCCATTACCAGCAGGCATTGGCGTTGGCCGTGAAAAACGCCAAAGAAAAAGCGCTGGCCATCGCCCGCGCTCTCAGCTTGCCTCTTTATGACACGCCGATTGAACTGAAAGAACAGTCATCGATCCGGCCGTCGCCATACGGTCCGGCTGTTCTCAGCGTTTCCTCATCAGCGCCGCCTGTGCAGACGCAAGATGTTGTCATTACCGCCGTCGTGGAAGCGGTATTTGCTTATTCGTTCATTTCGTGATATCGACTTCATGGACGCGGGCGCCGCCAAACAGCTCGACGCGGACGGTTTTCTTTTTCCCATTCGAATGGACGACGGTTACAGCGTACGCGCCCGGCAAATACGGGCCGATTTTTTTGACAAATGGGTCTTTCGTCGCCTCCTCTTCCGTTTTCACCCCATTGACGACAAGCAACGCCTCCGGATCATCGACGCGCACATGGAGAAAATAGAGGGCTGGCTCAAACACATACCGGTCCTCAAACACGTGAATCGTAAACACCGGCGGGTGAGATGTCAATCCCTTAATATACACGTGGCCGCTCTTGCGCTGGCGGGCAAACTCCCGATCTAGCTGTTCATACGCTTCTGGGTGCCGTTCCACATACGCGAACAACGGCGCCAACGTTTTCTCGTTGATCGGCACTGTTTCCTCCGTCACCCGCAGCATCGCCTGCAAAGCGGCCACATCGCGGTCTTCGATCGCATCTTTTAAGCGCATAATCGCCATTTCTCGGCTCGCGGCCGTCTTCAACGCCCCATACCCGCTCCAAAGAAGCGTGCTCGCCCCCACAGAACGACGATGGCGACAAGCAGCCAGCCGATGAGACGGTATTGCTTTTTTCTCCTCTTTTCCCGAGACAAAACGCGCGCTTGCTGCCTCTTTTCGCTGCGCGCCAACGCCGCGGCGCCGTTCTGACCGCCGCGGCTTCCCGTTTCCCCTCAATGGCATCCGGTTCGAACACGCGCGGTTTCATGAGCGCTTCCCCTCTCCTTCTCGCTGTCTAGTTCCACTTTATGTCAGAGACAGGGAATATATGTTACACGAACAACGGTGCGCTTTTTATTATACCCGCCTGAGCGAAAAACGGATAGCCGTTTGCACCGCCCATTATCGCAAAAACGAAGCGTTCGGTCGCTCCATTCGCCGCCCGACTTGTTGAAACATCCAGGCGTATAAGGCCGCGCTTCCTAGCGCCAGCATCCCAAGGACAACGAACGTCCATGCATAGCCGATCCATTCCGCAGCGACGAGCGACAGCGGCGCCAACATCCGCCCGATCGTAAAACGGAGACTGGCGGCGGCAAAATATTGGCCGCGCATCACCTCCGGAGCCAAGCGGGAAATGAACGACTGCTGCAAGCCAGCTGTCATCAGCTCAGCCAGCGTAAACAGCGCCATGACCGCGATCAATCCGAGCAGCGAAGACGTTTGACTAAACAGCCACATCGAAATGCCGTATAAGAGGGATGAACCGACAAACGCCTGCCGCTCCGAGTAGCGAGACATCCAACGCGTCACAGCCACCGTGCATAGTGCGACCAACAGACCGTTTTCGGCAATGAGCCAACTAAAGGCGCTCGCGCCGTCAATCGTCCATCCTGCCCATGTTTCGGCTTCGACCGTTTCTTTTGTATATACCGGGATCAGCAAGTCAAGCTGTGTAAACGTTTGTGCCACCAACACTCCAGCAACGATAAACAGGAAAAAGACACGGTCGCGGACAATGATGGCATACTGCTTGAACTGCGTGCGCAAAAAAGACTGCCATGTCCCTCTCCTTTGTTGGCCGGCTGCGGCTAGAGGCGCCGTCTCACGCAACGTTTTGGAGAGCAGTGTTGCCATCGCAAAACATGAACATGCCGCCAAAAGCAATAAGGCAAACCGATGCTCAGCATAAAAAAGACCGCCAATTGTCGGGCCGATGACAACCGAAATATTGATGGATGTGTAAAACACAGCAAACACATCGCTCCGGTCTTTCTCCGGAACCACATCGGACACCATCGCCTGGCTCGCCGGCCAATAAAATGACCCGCAAATGCCAGCCAGCGTAAAACTAAGAAATCCAACAAACGGCGACGACCACCAAGGGGAGCTGGCCAAGGCGAAAACGAAAAACGCCGCCCCCTGTCCGTAGGCGGATAACACCATCATCCGCTTGCGTCCGAATACATCAGCACAATAGCCGCCCATTAAATTGGTGATGACCGAGAACAACTGCGAAACAATCAACAACAACCCCGCTGTCTCTTTGCCAAAGGCATCGGCAAAATAAATCGATATAAACGGAAAAAACATCCAAAAGGTCGTATTCATGAGCGCCTCGCCAAACAGGCGCACTTTTAGGTTGCGGTCCCAATCGCGTATTCGCATCCGCTGTCCCCCTAATCTTTCGTCTTTCGAATTTCTTTGGAAATTATATCATATTTTGATAGGGGATCGGAGAAATATTTTTCAAATAAAAAAGGGCTGACCCAAAAGGGTGTTTTTCTTGTTTCATGACTATATAAAAAAGGTGTCCCGATCCTGTTGGGACACCCTCGACTTGCATTTCGTTTGTCTCTTACTTGCGGATGAATTGCTGTGTCCAAATATATCCATTTTCTTCAAAACCAACGCCGATATGCGTAAAGTTTTTGTTCAAAATGTTTGCCCGATGGCCTTCACTGTTCATCCACGCATTGACCACTTCTTGCGGGGTGCGTTGGCCTTTGGCAATGTTTTCCCCGGCAGCCGTGTACGAGATGCCGAATTTTTTCATCATCTCAAATGGAGAACCGTACGTCGGGCTGTTGTGCGAGAAGTAGTGTTTCACCGCCATATCGCGCGATTTTTCGCGGGCGACTTTGCTGAGGGCCAAGTCAACTTGAAGCGGCGGCAAGCCGTATTTTGCCCGCTCTTTATTCGTCAGTTCAACGACTTGTTGCTCATAGGCGTTTAAGCCGGTTGTTTGTTGTGTTGTTGTCTTTGGCGCCGTTGCTGGCGTTTTTGCCGATGCTTGCGTATTCGCAGCCGGTTTCGTCGCTGGCTGTTTGACCGTTGCCGGCGCCTGCGGTTTTGTCGTTGGCTGTTTTGCCGCCGGTTGTTGGGTTGCCGGTTTTACCGGTTGGAACGACACGAACGGGAAGTATTGTTGCAGCCATTTCTCAAAATCTTGAACGTTTGTGCTGACATATTTTACTTGATACGCATTCGCTGTCGGACACGTCGTCCCAGCTGCTTCCGTTTTTCCTGTTGCCGCGAATGAAGCGCCGACGAGCGCGACCGAAGCGGCGATCGTTGCTAACGTTTTTTTCTTCATCGGAATTCCTCCTTGTATCCTCTATTTGAAAGTTTCAGAGATCTTGCGTCCGTCAGTCATGCCTACACGATGAGATTTGAAGAGGAACGGTTTCGTTGTTCCCTTGCCTTCGCCCTCATTATAACACGGGTTTTTTGTAATATTTTTGGGCTAAAATGGAAAAACACGCAGGCTGGCAACACCCGGAAAACAAAGCGCTAGTTTTCATTGCCAGTTCGCTTCCCATCACGGCGGCCGCAACGATTGGAAGCGGCATCCTTTCACTAATTGCCGTTCCTTTTTCCCCTCTATTATTCTAGCCGCCCACATTTTTCTAGGAAAAAGGGAGTTGACAGCCTCTTTTTTGAACCATTTCATTTAACAATTGTTACAGCTGTGTTACAAAACAGATGATCATGTTTCTCCTGTTGTATCAAACAGAAAAAGCCGGGGTTGCAAGCCCCAGCTTTGATGACCATTTTATTCTTTATCAACGACAAGCACGGTTTGCACTTCGTTCGGCTTCACCTCGACCGCAAACGTTCCGCATTCGTCCGCCGCGAGCGAGTCAAGCAGCTCCTCGTTGAGATTCGTGCGAAAAACGCCCGAGAACGGCTTGTTCCATTGGAACGCCGCCGTCGTTATCGTTGGCGTTGAATTGTAAAAGAGGAGCTTATCGGCATACAGCCGCACCCGTTCGTCAAAGCGCATCGATCTCCATCCCCCACCGTCTCATCGTTTGCTACTATTTTAACAAGAACGGATGGCGATTGGCTATAGAGCGCCTCTTCTATTGCGATAGTTGATGCCCCTCAACCAACACCGGAATGCGCGCTTTATACTTCTCCACCCATCGGCGGTTATGTTCATCCGCCCCCTCAATGTTGCCGCTTAAAAAGATCGGCGGTTCTATTCCATTTTCCGCCATATGAACAATCGCCTTGGCAAAAATCGCGTTTAAAATCGCGCTGCCGATCACGGTCGAAGTAGGGGCAAATGGAACGGAAACATTCGGATGAGCTAAAATCGCGTCTCCTCTCACACAATGATTGTCAATCACCAAGTCCACCACTTCATACAATAACCGACCGCTCTTATGCCTCGACGGTTGACTCTTCGAATATTCCAAAGATGTAATCGCGATCGTATACGCTCCTTTCTCTTTTGCCGCCAACGCCACATCAATCGGAACCGGATTGCGCCCCGATGTGGACAACACAAAAAACACATCTTCAGGACGGATATCCTCATGATCGATAAAATGTTGTGCGAAATCATTCATTCTCTCCAACATTGACGACCGTACCGCCCCTTCGTGAAGCATCAGCGGCTCGACAAAGATCGGTTTCACCGGAACAAGCCCTCCCGCCCGGTAAAACACTTCCTCCATCAAAATATGGGAATGGCCGCATCCGAATAACTGAACGATTCCGCCGTTTTGAATCGCTTCGCTTACCATATGGGCGGCCTTTTTTAGATTGTCCTTTTCATGGCTTAAAACGAGTTCCAGACGTTCATTGATTTTTTGGAAATATTGATCGATCATCGGCCATTCGCCCCTTAAGCGCTTGGTTTCCTATCCCTAAACTAGATTTAGCCCGCCGCAGCCACGGTTAGACCCGCTCCTGCAGCCAAAAAAACGGCTTCCCCTATATAAGGAAGCCGTCCGTCGGTTCCATCGCATTCCTTGCTTTACTGCCCTGTATATCCGCCAACCGGGATATTGTCCTTCCGCGCCACCCCAGTGCGGTAAGCGGCTTCGATGACCGCTTGTCTGACGCGTTCGACGACTTTGCTGTTAAACACGCTCGGGATGATGTACGTTTCGTTCAATTCATCCTCCGTCACGACAGAGGCAATCGCCTTCGCGGCAGCGAGCTTCATTTCCTCGTTAATTTCTCTCGCCCGGCAATCCAATGCACCGCGGAAAATGCCTGGGAAGCAAAGGACGTTGTTAATTTGGTTCGGATAGTCGGAACGCCCGGTCGCCATCACGCGCACGTACGGCTCAGCCAGTTCCGGATCGATCTCCGGCACCGGATTGGCCATCGCAAACACGATCGGATCGCGCGCCATCTTTTTCACGTCATCCACTTTCAAAATGCCCGGAGCGGAAACGCCAATAAACACATCTGCGCCGGCGATGACATCGGACAAGCTCCCTTTCAGATTATCCGGGTTCGTGATTTTCGCATATTCTTGCCAATACGGATTTTCGTACGTTTCATCGCGGTGGATGGCGCCATGACGATCGACCCCGATAATGTTGCGCACGCCGGCAGCGAGCAAAATTTTCGTGCAGGCGATGCCAGCGGCGCCAATGCCGGTGAGAACTACTTTAATGTCCTCGAGCTTTTTGTCGACAATTTTCAGCGCGTTGAGCAACCCGGCCAAGAGCACGACCGCCGTGCCGTGTTGGTCGTCATGGAACACCGGGATGTCGAGCTCTTCTTTCAAACGCGCCTCAATTTCAAAGCAGCGCGGCGCTGAAATGTCTTCCAAGTTGATGCCGCCAAACGCCGGGGCGATCGCTTTCACAATTTGGATGATTTCTTCCGTGTCTTTTGTATCCAAACAAATCGGAAACGCATCGACGCCGGCAAACTGTTTAAACAGCATCGCTTTCCCTTCCATGACCGGCATCGCCGCATACGGACCGATGTCGCCAAGCCCGAGCACCGCCGTGCCGTCCGAGACGACGGCGACCGTATTCCGTTTAATCGTCAGCGAATACGCCTTGCGCGGATCTTCGGCAATCGCCGTGCAGACGCGCGCCACGCCCGGCGTGTACACCCGCGACAAGTCGTCGCGCGTTTTCACTGGGATTTTTGAATTTGTTTCAATTTTTCCCCCGATATGCATTAAAAACGTGCGGTCGGAAACGTTCACAATTTTGACGCCGCGAATTTTTTTCAGCGCCTCAATGATCAAATCGCACTGCTTCGTGTCAAGGGCGCTGACGGTAATATCGCGCACCGTGTGAACTTTGCTTGACGAAATGACGTCAATCCCGACAATGTCCCCGCCCGCTTTGCCGATTGCGGCGGCGATATCGCTGAACGAAACGATATCTTTTTCGAACTGGAGACGAATCGTAATGTTCATGGCTGCCCCGCCTGGTAATGCCATAGATAACCGCCTTCCTTTTCTCTATTTCATGGTAAGACACTCTATGGTACAAATGTTATCTCATGAATGGGAAAAAGACAACCCTTATCCTCCATCAACCTCTTTTCCGCGGCCGCTTCTTGCTTACCGCCGCATTGCGTTTAGGCTTGGGGCTATGCGGTCCATTTTCGAATTCGCCACCGGTGCGGCCATCCCATTCGGCATCTATTGGGCAATCAAAGCACGGAACAAAATGGAGGTCGCCAAGCAACCATCTGTCCTGCCGCCCCACACGGTTGGTCTGAACGGCAAACGGTCGGGAACACAACAAAACAACGGCCTCCCTTCCTTTCACCCAAAGGGAGGCCATTCTCTTCCACTTATTGAAGCAAGCGGAGAAATTCACGCATAAACGTCGGCAAATCCGGCCACGCATGGGCGGAGACGAGGTTGCCGTCAACGTGGACTGTACGGTCAGACACATACGTCGCTCCTAGCGCCTCAACCCCCGGCTTGCAGGCAATATACGCTGTCAAACTCCGTCCTTTCAGCAAATCCGGCATTGTTTCAAAAATGAGCGAGGCGTGGCAAATGGCGGCAATCGGCTTATTCGCCTCAAAGAAATGGCGAACGATGCGCTGCACGTTCTCATCAAGGCGAATGTACTCCGGAGCGCGCCCGCCCGGAATGACCAATCCGTCGTATTGCGCCGGATCGACTTCGGCGAACGACGCATGGGCGTCGATCAAATAGCCTTGCTTTTCCACGTACGTATCCCAGTCAGCAAAATCGTGAACGACCGTATGCAGTTTCTTTTTCTTCGGCGCGGCAATCGTCGCTTCATAACCTTCTTCAAGCAAGCGGTAATACGGATAGTATACTTCAAGCGCCTCAACAGCGTCGCCGGTAATGATCAACACCTTTTTGCTCATGTTCCTGCCTCCTTGTCCATTTTTTCCTTCTCTTTTATCATAATGGAAATGGACGGAAAGGAAAAGCAAAATGATTGTCGAACTTCTTATTATTGGATTCACCCTTTTGCCGAAACGAAAAGATGCTTTACTACAGAGAAAAAGCAGTTTGTCTATTTTCTCCGCTGCTCGAGGCAAGCCTTGGCGTGCTGGGAGATCGAACAACCACCCGCCTCCCGATTATCAGTTCCATGCATGAATGTGGGGGGCAGCGGTATTCGATCTCCCGATAGTCGATCAAACAGCTCTATTAAAGCTACAAATGTGAAATCTTCAACTTTCATCATAAAATGAAGGGGGAAACAAACATGTCCATCGCTTCATGGCTGGCCGCCTCGCGCCGAACCGTCGTGCTGACCGGCGCCGGCATGTCAACGGAAAGCGGGCTGCCCGATTTCCGTTCACCGCGCACCGGGCTGTGGGCGCGTTTCAATCCGAGCGAACTCGCGACCATCGATGCATTGCATCATCGCCGTGAATCGTTCGTCGAGTTTTACCAATATCGCATTCGCACGTTGCAACAGTGCCAGCCGCACGACGGACACCGCTTGTTGGCCGATTGGGAGCGGCGCGGGATCGTGCAGACGATTGTAACGCAAAATGTCGATGGCTTTCATCAAGAAGCGGGAAGCCGACGCGTCATCGAACTTCACGGCTCGCTCCGCACCGTCCATTGTCAGCGGTGCGGGCAATCAAAGCCCAGCTTTGTCTATTTGCACGGTGTGTTGACGTGCGAATGCGGCGGAGTTTTGCGCCCGTCGGTCGTGTTGTTTGGCGAGCCGTTGCCGGAGAAAGCCATCACGGAAGCATGGAAGGTTGCCCAACAGGCTGATCTATTCCTCGTGCTCGGCTCCTCCCTGCAAGTGTCGCCGGCCAATCAACTGCCGCTTGTCGCCAAACGAAACGGTGCGAAGCTTGTCATCATCAATTGGGAGCCGACTGACTTGGACGATCTCGCCGACGCTGTCATTCACGGCCGGAAAATCGGCGAAGTGCTGAACGAGCTCAATGAGCAATTGGCGGAGGTGAACCATGACTAAAGAAATCATGTTGCAAATGGCGCTCGAATCGATCGGCGACCACTCCCCCATCCGCCATTGGCGCCGCGTCTCGGGCGGCGACATCAATGACGTCTATCGCGTCCAAAGCGGCAAACAAACGTACTTTATCAAAATGCAACGTTTCCCGCCGAGTGGATTTTTCGCTGCCGAACAGATGGGCCTCGAGCTGATCAGGCAAGCACGCGCCATCAACGTTCCGCATACCTTCGGCTTCGGGGAAGCGGACGATTGGAGCTGACTCGTCTTGGAATGGGTCGAAGGAGCAGAAACGGAACAGACGGCCGAACAGCTCGGCCACGGCCTTGCCCGCCTCCATCAATGCCGCGGACCGGCGTTTGGCCTTGACCGCGATACCTATATCGGGACGCTGCCGCAGCGCAACGGCTGGTACGGCCGCTGACCCGACTATTACCGCGACGCCCGCCTTAGACCACAAATGACGCGAGCGGCGGCAAGAGGCCTCCTGCCCGCCAAGCAGCGCAAACGTCTCGAATGGCTGCTCGAGCGGCTTGACCAATGGCTCCCAGATGACTGTTTTCCGTCGCTTTTGCATGGCGATTTATGGAGCGGCAACTGGATTCCAGGGCCAGACGGAGTGCCGTATTTGATCGATCCGTCTGTTTTATATGGCCATCATGAGTTTGAGATCGCGTTTACCGAGCTGTTTGGCGGCTTCCCATCCCGATTTTACGACAGCTATCGCGAGCTTATGCCGCTCTCGGCTGATTATCATGACCGAAAACCACTCTACCAGCTGTTTTACTTGCTCGTTCATCTCAATTTATTTGGCGAAACATACGGCAGCGCTGTTGACCGCGTGCTGGATCGTTACGCGGGGGAGTAGTTTTTCCTGCTTCCCCCGCCATCCTTATTCAGCACGGATCGCTTCGAGCAGCGCATCACCGTTTTCGCTCACGCGCACATAGGCAAACCGAACATTCTCTTGCCGTTTCATCCCCGTTTTTTCCGGAATGAAATACGATTCAATGCCATACACGACTTGCGGGCCGTGAAACGTACCGGTGATGATCACGTCCCCCGGTTGCGGCGTGTATCCCGGCCTTTTTTCCCCATTGACCATATATACGCCAGCCAAACGGTGCACCCCGTCCTCTCCTTTTCGCAGCCCGACTTGCACCCGTCCGCTTCCGTCAAGCGACGGAATGGTGGAAATATCGTACCGAAGCTGAATATAATCCCCTTGCAGCATGGAACGTGGATCGATCGGCTCAAGCTCCAGCTTTACGACGTCACCATATCGCAGCAATCGCTCTTTTTGCCACACGGTATAGCCTAAAAATGAAAATTGAGCGATCACGACTATGAGCGTCAACAACGAAACGCGCCGCCCCCAGCGCACGCCCCGCCCCCATGTGAAGCCATTTCGTTTCTCAAGCCATACCGCCCATGCGAGCAACACTGCTCCCGCCGCCAACAAACTGACCGATTTATGAAGCAAATTCCATGCCAGTTCATAATATTTCAGCACGAGATAAAGCGCTGTGTACACCCAAGCGGTCTTCCGCTCCAGTTGCCGACCGTGGAAAAGAAAGAAGGCAAGCGCTAAAATCATGGCGATATTCAACGTCACGTACAGTCCATCAGCCGCAAACACATCAACGCTTGTCGCGATCCCAAGCGCGCCGAACGCCAAGACAAGCGGAGTGAGAAACGGCGTTCCGCGAAAACGGCCATACGCATACAACCCGCCGCTGACCAAAGCCAAGGTGAGCAACACCTTCCGGCCGTCATCCATCACCGAACTTAAGGCGATCCCTAAATAGACCGTCAGCGCCACCGTCGTCAACCGGCGCACTCCGCTGTCTGATGATCCGATGACGCCAATCGCGAGCCCAATGGCATAGAGGAACAGAGCCGACCGCGAGACCTCCCACGCCATCGCCACCCCGAGCCCATAGCCAACAGCCAGCAGTGTATAACGAACGACCGGATTCCAACGCCGACCAAATGAGGCAGGAACGACAAACCCAAAGATGGAAATGAAAAAGAGCACGTAAGGAGACCATGACTCTGTCCAAAGGAAATACAAGCCAAGCAGGCTTTGTATGGCCAACGCCGAAGCCGCGAGCGTGACAATCGCTTGAAACACCGCCAAAAACCGCCTTCCAGCTTTCGTCTCCGCTGAAAATAGCCCAGCCCGCCGCAATAGCACAACGCCGCCGTATAGCACTGCAGCGGCTGCCATAAGCCCAATAAGAAGCAACCACGTTTCAAAATGATCAGCGAGCAGGCGAATGTATTGAATCAACAAAAACAGCCCGGCAAACAAACTCGTCAACAACACATACAGCCGCTGCTTGGCGATGACAAGAAAATAATAAAGAAGCCCAGCAAGCAACGCCGCATAAACGTATGGCCACCATGCGTCGCGCCCATAGGAAAAACCGGTTACATCAATCACAAGCAGCCAACCTTGCATGGCCATGTAAGCCAAGCAAGCCATGAGCGGTGTCCGAACGAAAATAAAAAGAACACCGTTTACGATCACGAATAACGATAGCACGCCAAACGAAGACCATTCCGTCCACTCAATCCGATAAGCGGACGGAAAATAATAAAACCAGCACGCAAGCTGCAGCAACCCAATCGCGATCACGGACAGCACCCGTTCTTTTGTCAGTGACGCCAGCACAGCAGTCGGCGCAAGCCAGGCAAGAAACAGCCAATAACTGTCAGCATGCGAATTGTAAATTTGGCCGAGCAGCGCCAACGCAATGCCAAATGACAACACCCCGCCGATCAGCATCCAGCGCCCTAAGAAACGATGGCGGCCCCAAAGCGCCGCGCTTGCGATGTAAAATGCCGCCATCACGCCGATGCTGATCCCGACTTTCGCCTCTCGCCCCATCTCCGGCCAGTTGGCGGCAAAAAAATACACAATGCCGGCAATGATGCACAAAAACGCCAACGCATACCCCGTTTTTACGATACGGGCCGCCATATCGCTTCCCCCTTGTGACTTGATCTTTTCTATAACATATGCTGAAAAAGCTGTCTAGAAGGCTGGTGATTTAGTGAAAAATCGCGGAAAACGGAATCTCTTCTCAAATTGAGAAGTCCTGTAAAATCAACGCTTCTCTTTCAGCCGAAAGCAACGGGTTCGGCGAAATCGGTCGTTTTTCACCAGCCCTCTAGAGGGCCGGTGATTTAGTACAAAATACCGCTATTCCATCTTTTTCTCAATTAGAGAAGCCTTGCGAAATCAGCCTTCTTTTTTTGGTGAAATGCCGCTGATTTGCTCGTGGCAGCCGTTTTTCACCGGCCTTCTAGAAGACCAGTGAAAACACGCCTTATTCCATCGCATTTTCCTAGTTGCCGCTCACCCTTTAGACTGTTTTCTTTATTGCAGTACAGGACACTATGGTTGGAGATCATTTTTTAAGTGGAAAATGTCCATATCATGCTCTGCCACTTTTTTGATCAAATAGTTGATCGATGACTGTTGCGAAGAGAACTGCCGCGAAGCCATGTCAAGAGCGGCCTGATGCTTATGGAGCATGTTCTCGATATAGCGAAAGTGGCTCCGCATTTCTAGTGTGAGGTTGTCAACTTTTTCTTCGACCCGTTCAACTTTCCCTTCAAGCCGTTGCCGTCCTTCCTTCAATGTTTGCACATCGCTTTTGACCACGTCCATGTCGGCTTTCAGTGTTTGAACGTCGCCTTTGACCGCGTCCATGTCGGCTTTCAGTGTTTGAACGTCGCCTTTGACCGCGTCCATGTCGGCTTTCAGTGTTTGAACGTCGCCTTTGACCACGTCCATGTCGGCTTTCAGTGTTTGAACGTCGCCTTTGACCGCGTCCATGTCGGCTTTCAGTGTTTGAACGTCGCCTTTGACCGCGTTCATATCCACTTTTAATGTGCGCACATCCTCCTCAACCCGGTGAAGCCGTTGGTCCAAGCGGGCTTGTCCCTTCTGTAACAACTGCACTTCATCTTCCAAACGCGCCTGCCCTTCCTTGAGCGCTTGCACCTCGCCTTCCAAGCGCGCCTGCCCTTCCTTGAGCGCTTGCACCTCGCCTTCCAAGCGCGCCTGTCCTTCCTTGAGCACCTGCACTTCTCCTTCGAGGCGTGCTTGCCCTTCTTTGAGCGCCCGCACCTCGCCTTCAAGGCGCATCTGCCCTTCCTTGAGCGCTTGCACTTCTCCTTCCAGCCGCGCTTGCCCTTCCTTGAGCGCTTGCACTTCTCCTTCCAGCCGCGCTTGCCCTTCCTTGAGCGCTTGCACCTCGCCTTCGAGGCGCGTCTGCCCTTCTTGAAGCGCTCGGACATTTCCTTCGATCCGATCGAGCCGCACGTGAATGGGATTGAGCTTTTGGTCAAGCAGTTCGGCCATCATTTGCACGAGTTCGGCTTGCTCCATCGTTTCACCTCCTTTTCCCCATTGTATCATTGTCTCGGTCAACGCGATAGTATAGAAAAAGAGATTTTCTCCCTAATTTCGACAACGGCAAAGCTCAACACAAAGCCGCAAAATTTGCTTTTCACCGCGCGAAATCAAAACAAAAATCGTTTTTTGTCCATGTTCTAAAATCCGCTTCAGCGAGTGAACCTACGGTAAAGAGCCAGGCAGGCTGATACATAGGCAACCCCGAGCAAAAACCCACCAAGCACATCAGATGGATAATGCACTTGCAGACTTAACCTGCTTAAGCCAGTCAACAGGGCAAGCGCTCCAAAAACGCCGTAAATCGCGGCCCGTTCGCCGCGCTTCGGGCGTGTTTGCGCCAAAAAGTACGCCAAAAGCAACAAGTAAATCGTCCCGATCATCGCGTGACCGCTCGGAAAACTAAATCCCCCGATTTCAGCATGAGGAGGTCGAGGCCGTCCAATGATATGTTTTAGCCACTCATTGATGCCATATCCCCCGCCGACCGCGATTACAACCAACGCCATTCCGTAGACGTCGCGGCGAAAAAACCATAAACCAATGACAAGCATAATGCTGATGGTGCCAATCGTCTTTCCATTGCCAAGAAACGTAAACGGGTCAAGCCAATTCCAATAATCAAACAGACGCAGCCCCTCTTCATCCATTCTCTCCGTCCATCCAGCGGCCACGCCTGTCCAAACAAGCAAAAAAAGGCCAAGACTCATAGCCGCAGCGATCCATAATCGTCGATTCATGCTGAGCATCACTCTCCTCCTTATATCTTCTTTTCCAGAAAAACAAAAAATCCTCCTTAAAAAGCGGTGCTTTTTAAGGAGGGATCCATCACCACGGCAACTTTGTCTCTCCCATCAGGAACCGATCGACTTCACGAGCCGCCCCTCGGCCTTCATGGATGGCCCAGACGATCAAGCTTTGGCCGCGGCGGGCGTCGCCGGCGGCAAACACGCCCTCGATGTTTGTTGTATATTTGCCGTATGGGGCTTTCACTTTGTTGTTGGCCGTTTCAACGCCAAACTGCTTCAACAACGGCTGCTCTGGCCCTTCAAACCCGATGGCGATAAACACCAAATCGCACGGCCATACTTGTTCCGTCCCCGGAATTTCTTTAAAGATCGCTTTGCCGTTTTCATCGATGATTTTTTCCATTTGAATCGTATGCAGCTCTTTCACGCGGCCGTGCTCGTCGCCAACGATTTTCTTTGTTTGAATGCAATATTGACGCGGGTCGGCGCCGAATTTCGCTTTTGCTTCTTCATACGCGTAGTCAAGCGTAAAGACGAGCGGATATTGCGGCCACGGATTATCGTCCGGGCGCTTGTCCGGCAAGGCAGGGTGTTTGCCGAACTGGACGACGCTTTTGCAGCCTTGGCGCAGCGCGGTCGCCACGCAGTCGGCCCCCGTGTCGCCGCCGCCGATCACAATGACACGTTTTCCCTTGGCATCGATAAACTGGCCGTCGGCAAAATTCGAATCCAATAAACTTTTCGTCACGCCGGTCAAATAATCCATCGCAAAATGGACACCCTCAAGCTCCCGGCCTTCAATGGCCAAATCGCGCTGCTTTTGCGCACCGATGCACAAGACGACGGCGTCGTACTGAGCACGCAGTTCGTCAGCCGTAATATCTTTGCCGACTTCGGTGTTCGTAATAAACGTGATGCCTTCCTCTTCGAGCAGACGCACCCGCCGCTCGACCACTTCTTTTTCCAACTTCATATTCGGAATGCCGTACATCAATAAGCCGCCGATGCGGTCAGCCCGCTCATACACCGTCACCGAATGGCCGGCTTGGTTGAGTTGGTCAGCGCAGGCCAACCCGGCCGGACCGGAGCCGACGATGGCCACCTTTTTCCCCGTGCGCGTCTTCGGGATGCGCGGTTTCACCCATCCCTCGGCAAACCCTTTATCAATAATGGCCCGTTCAATCCCTTTAATGGCAACCGCCGGGTCGGAAATCGCCACCGTGCATGACCCCTCGCACGGCGCCGGACAGACGCGGCCGGTGAATTCCGGGAAGTTGTTCGTTTTCAACAAACGATCAAGCGCTTCTTTCCAGCGGCCTCGGTACACCAAATCGTTCCATTCCGGGATCAAGTTGTGCACCGGACACCCCGAGGTAAGGCCGTTTAGCTCCAATCCCATATGACAAAACGGCGTGCCACAGTCCATACAGCGGGCACCTTGGCGGGCCAGCACGTCTTCGGAAAACGGCTGCGTGTATTCTTTCCAATCATCAAGACGGGAAAGCGGATCGCGCTTTTTCTCTTCCTCGCGTGCATATTCCATAAATCCTGTTGCTTTTCCCACGATGGTTCCCCTCCTTCTTTCCGTACGTATCCTCTCTTCTCTCATGCGGCCTTCCCGCCTGTTGGCCGATCAAAAAGCGGGCCCCGCGAAGCCGCGGAGCCGAAGCGGCGTCGTCACTTCGCGGCCAATCGCAAGCCACAGCGTTACTTCGCCACCGCTTGCAGCTGATGGACGCCGCCGACAGCCGCTTTTTTCTGTTTTGCCACCGTTTCAAACGCCGCCATGACAGCTTCTTCGTGCGAAAGCCCGGACTGTTCGAGCGTTTCGATCGTCTCAATCATCAGTTTGTAATTGCGCGGAATAACTTTGACGAAGCGGCGGACGTAATCGTCCCACTCGTCGAGCACCAATGCAGCCCGCGGGCTTCCTGTATAGCGGTAATGGTTTTGGATCATCCGGCGCACGTCGCGAATTTCTTCCTCGTCTTCGAGCCGCTCAAATGAGACGAGCTCAAGGTTGGCGGTTTGCTGCCAGCTGTCTTCATCGGCAAGAACGTAAGCGATCCCACCGGACATGCCGGCGGCGAAGTTTTTGCCAACCGAACCGAGGATGACAACGCGGCCGCCGGTCATATATTCACAGCCGTGGTCGCCGACGCCTTCGACAACAGCATGGACGCCGCTGTTGCGGACGCAGAACCGCTCCCCAGCGCGGCCGCGAATGTACGCTTCGCCGCTTGTAGCCCCGTAAAACGCCACGTTGCCAATGATGACGTTGTCAGCCGCGGCAAACGGCGCCTCATGCGGCGGACGGACGATCACTTTGCCGCCGGAAAGCCCTTTGCCGACGTAATCATTCGCGTCGCCGACGAGCTCAAGCGTCATCCCTTTCGGCACAAACGCCGCAAAGCTTTGCCCAGCCGATCCGGTGAAATGGAGGCGGATCGTATCATCCGGCAGCCCTTCCTCGCCGTAGCGCTTCGAGATTTCGCTTCCTGTCATCGCCCCGACCGTGCGGTGGACGTTGCGGATGGCGAGGTGAAGTTCGACCGGCTCCTGCCGCTCAAGCGCTGGCTGCACCGCCGGTAAAATTTCCGTATAGTCGAGCGTCTCTTCCATTCGATGGTTTTGCCCTCTGCTGCCTGTGCGCGGGCCATCGACTTGATACAAGAGGCGGGACAAGTCAAGATGTTTCGCTTTCCAGTGCGCTTTTGCCCGCTCGCTCACTTTCAGAATATCGACGCGGCCGACCATTTCGTCGATCGTGCGGAATCCGAGTTCCGCCATCATTTCCCGCACTTCCTGAGCGACGAAATACATGAAATTGACGACATGATCCGGCTCGCCGGTAAATTTCTTGCGCAGCTCCGGATTTTGCGTCGCCACGCCGACCGGACACGTATCCAAATGACAGACGCGCATCATGACACAGCCTAAGACGACAAGCGGAGCCGTCGCAAACCCAAACTCTTCAGCGCCGAACAAAGCGGCCATGACAACATCGCGTCCTGTCATCAATTTTCCGTCCGTTTCCAAGACGACGCGGTCTCGCAAACCATTCAACATGAGCGTCTGATGCGTTTCCGCCAATCCGAGCTCCCACGGCAAGCCGGCATGCTTGATGCTCGTTTTCGGCGACGCACCCGTGCCGCCGTCATAGCCGCTGATGACGATGACATCGGCGTTCCCTTTCGCCACGCCAGCCGCGATTGTGCCGACGCCGGCCTTGGCGACGAGCTTGACGCTGATGCGCGCGTCTTTGTTGGCGTTTTTCAAATCGTAAATGAGCTGGGCCAAGTCTTCGATCGAGTAAATGTCATGGTGCGGCGGCGGGGAAATGAGCTCGACTCCCGGCGTTGAGCCGCGCACTTTGCCGACCCACGGATACACTTTATTGGCCGGAAGCTGGCCACCTTCACCCGGTTTTGCTCCTTGGGCCATTTTGATTTGCAATTCATCGGCATTGACCAAATAATGGCTTTTTACGCCAAAACGTCCGGACGCCACTTGTTTGATCGCGCTGCGGCGCCAGTCGCCGTTTTCATCTTTCACATAGCGGGCCGGGTCTTCGCCGCCCTCGCCGCTGTTGCTTTTTCCGCCGATCCGGTTCATGGCGATCGCCAGCGCCTCATGGGCTTCCTGGCTGATCGAACCGAACGACATGGCCCTGTTTTAAAGCGGCGGACGATCGACTCGACCGGTTCGACTTCCTCAATCGGCACCGGTTGCCGGCTCGAATCGAAATCGAACAAATTGCGCAAGAACGTCAACTGTTCTTCATTGGCCAGTTTCGAATATTGTTTATAGAGGTTGTAATCGTTTTTCCGGCACGCCCACTGCAGCAAATGGATCGTCTTCGGGTTGAACGCGTGATGTTCGCCGTTGCGCCGCCATTGCAACTCGCTGCCCGTATCGAGCACATCGTCTTCATGCCGCGCGCCGAAAGCGGCTTCGTGGCGCATTTTCGCTTCTTTTGCAATTTCCGCAAGCCCGATGCCGCCAATTTGCGACGCCGTGCCGGTGAAGTATTCCTCAATGACATCGTTGCCGATGCCGACGGCCTCAAAAATTTGCGCGCCGCGGTAGCTTTGCACCGTCGAAATGCCCATTTTCGACATCACTTTGACGACGCCGTCAACAGCCGCCTTGATATATGTTTTCACCGCTTCACGGTAAGACAAGGCGATCGTGCCGTTTTCTGACGCTTGGCGGATCGTCTCGAGCGCCAAGTACGGGTTGATGGCGTCCGCCCCGTAGCCGATGAGCGCCGCAAAATGATGCACTTCCCGCGCTTCGCCGCTTTCGACCAGCAGGCTGACGTTTGTGCGCGTCCCGTTGCGGACAAGGTGTTGATGAAGCCCGCTTACCGCCAGCAACACCGGAATCGCCACATGCGTGTCATCGACGCCGCGGTCGGACAGCACAAGAAGCGCCGCCCCGTTTTCGATCGCTTCATCCGCTTTGGCAAACAGCTCATCAAGCGCCTGTTTCAAATCATCCGTAAACAGCGTCGGCAGCACCACACAGGCAAACTCCGGATACGGATTGGCTTTTAACGCCGCCAGTTCCTCGTTCGTCAACAGCGGCGTCTCAAGGCGGATGCGCCGCGCCGCTTTGGCATCCGGATGCAAAATGTTCCCTTCTTTGCCAAGCAACGTCATCGTCGAGGTGACAACATATTCGCGGATCGCATCAATCGGCGGATTTGTCACTTGGGCGAACAGCTGCTTGAAGTAGTTGAACAAACTTTGCGGCCGCTCCGACAGCACGGCAAGCGGCGCGTCCATGCCCATGGCGCCGGTCGGATCTTTTCCTTCCGCCGCCATCGGCAAAATCGTTTTTTCCACATCT
The DNA here is from genome assembly GCF_001592395.1 of Geobacillus sp. JS12. Taxonomy (NCBI): domain Bacteria; kingdom Bacillati; phylum Bacillota; class Bacilli; order Caryophanales; family Anoxybacillaceae; genus Geobacillus; species Geobacillus sp. JS12. The sequence continues at coordinate 883,760 of NZ_CP014749.1, read as the reverse complement.
TCAAACGTGTAGCCGAACGCTTTTTGCAGCTTGACAAGCTGCTTCGGCGCTTCGACGTCCTCCGGAATTTCCAGATCGCCAAGCGTGATCATTTGCTCGTTGATCCATTGGCAATATGGCTTTTCATGAGCCATTTCTTCCTTGATTTCCTGGTCGGAGATGATGCGCCCTTGCTCGAGGTCAACCAACAGCATTTTCCCCGGGCTCAGCCGTTCCTTATATAAAATGTTGTTCGGGTCGACATCAATGACGCCGACTTCGGATGAGAAAATAATGTAGTCGTCTTTGGTGACGTAATAGCGGGCCGGACGCAAACCGTTCCGGTCCAAAATGGCGCCGATTTGCTTGCCGTCGGTGAACGAAATCGCCGTCGGTCCATCCCACGGCTCCATGAGACAGCTATGGTACTCGTAAAACGCCTTTTTCGCCCCGTCCATCTGCTCATCCCAAAACCACGGTTCCGGAATAAGCATCATGGCGACATGAGCCGGCTTCCGGCCAGCGAGAACGAAAAATTCAAACGCATTGTCCAAAATCGACGAATCGCTGCCGTTCGTATCCAAAATCGGCACGACTTTTTCCAAATCCGCGCCGAACGCTTCCGACACAAATTGCTTCTCGCGCGCCGTCATCCAGTTGACGTTGCCGCGCAGCGTGTTGATCTCGCCGTTATGGATCAAGTAGCGGTTCGGATGGGCCCGCTCCCAGCTCGGAAACGTGTTCGTGCTGAAGCGCGAGTGCACGAGGGCAAACGCCGAACGGAACCGTTCATCTTGCAAATCCAAATAAAACGCATCGATTTGTTCCGGCGTCAAAAGCCCTTTATACACGATCGTCCGGCTCGAGAAGCTCGCTACATAGCACTCGTTGTGTTCCACACATTTTTCGAATTGTTTGCGGATCACATACAGCTTCCGTTCAAACGCCAACTCATCAGCCACGTCATCACTTGCCGCGACAAACACTTGGCGGATGAACGGCTGGCTTTGCCGCGCCAGTTTGCCAAGCTTTTCACGATCAACTGGAACTGTCCGCCATCCGAGCAGCCGTTGCCCTTCTTGAGCGACGATCTCATTGAACATCGATTCATAGTACGCCCGTTTCGCTTCCTCTTCCGGCAAAAAGAACATCCCGACCCCGTAGCGCCCTTTTTCCGGCAAGTTCATCCCGCCGCACACCGCTTGAAAATACTCATGCGGAATTTGCGTCATAATGCCCGCGCCATCACCTGTTTCCGGATCGCTTCCTTGTCCGCCGCGGTGTTCAAGCTGGCGAAGCATATGGAGCGCTTTTTCGATAATGTCATGTGACGGTTTTCCTTTCAAATGAGCATAAAACCCGATCCCGCATGCATCATGTTCAAATTCCGGGCGATACAGCCCTTGTGCTTCCGGTAATCCGTAGTGTTTCATGCTGCCTTCCCCTCCCGTTCCGAATTGTCTGTAATATTCATTGTAGTTTTCAAAATTAATATAAACAATATATAATTTAGATAAAATCCATCTCTTTTTGCGATCAATCAAAAGGAGGGAGAAAAATGGAGCTGCGGCAACTGCAATATTTCGTGGAAGTCGCCCGGCGCGAACACGTCTCCGAAGCCGCCGACGCCCTCCATGTCGCGCAGTCGGCGATCAGCCGGCAAATTGCCAACCTCGAAGCGGAGCTTGGCGTGCAGCTGTTTGAACGGGAAGGGCGAAACGTGAAGCTCACCCCGATCGGCCGCCATTTTTTGCCGCACGCCGAAGCGGTGTTAAAGGCGGTCGAGGATGCAAAGCAACAAATCGAAGAGTATTTGGACCCGGAACGCGGAACGATTAAAATCGGGTTTCCGACAAGCCTGGCAAGCCACATGATGCCGATGGTCATCTCCGCCTTTAAAGCGGAACACCCAAACGTCTCGTTCCATCTCCGCCAAGGGTCGTACTATTATTTAATCGAAGCGGTGAAAAAACGGGAAATCGACCTTGCCTTTCTCGGACCGATTCCGGTTCGTGAAATCGGCATTAAAGGAGAAATTTTGTTTTCCGAACCGTTTGCCGCCCTCCTGCCGAACAGCCATCCGCTCGCCCGCCGCGACCGGATCGTATTGAACGAACTGCGCCATGATCCATTTGTAACGTTTCCAAAAGGATACATTTTGCATCAAATCGTTATTGACGCTTGCCACCAAGCCGGATTTTCGCCCAACATTTCATCGGAAGGCGAAGATCTCGATGCCATTAAAGGGCTTGTCTCCGCTGGCATCGGCGTGACCCTCCTGCCGGAAAGCGCCTTGTGGGAAAGCCTTCTTCGCTACGCCGCCAAAGTGCCAATCGAGATGCCGCAAGTAAAGCGCAACGTCGGCATTATCATTTCCGACCACCACGAACTCGCTCCGTCGGTGAAAGTGTTTTACCGGTTTGTGAAAGACTTTTTCGCGGAGCTCGAGCGGTATCAATTGCGGGGGTGAACGCTCCCCGCCTACGCTCACGTCGAAAAACGGGTTCGAGATCACAAAAAAAAGACGCAGGTGCTTCACTCTGCGTCTTTCCTTTCTTCTTTTACACACTTACCCTTTCCGGCGCCTTCACTCATCAAGGATCATTCAATAAAGAAGATGTGGAGAGCACCAAGTTCGGACGCTGCTTCCGTTAGATTGCGTCCGAACGTCATCCTAACCGCACGACCGTCCGGCCGCGCAGCTCGCCGCGCAAAATGCGCTCAAGCGCTTGCGGCAATTCAGCGAGCGAAATTTCTTGAACAATCCGCTCCAAATCCGGCTTTAAGTCGCCAGCGAGCCGCTCCCAAATGCGCAAACGCAAATCCATTGGACAATAGACGGAATCAACGCCAAGCAAGCTGACGCCGCGCAAAATGAATGGATGGACGGTTGTCGGCACCTCGACGCCGCCTGTCAACCCGCTCACCGCCACCGCTCCGCCGTAGCGGATGCGGCTTAACACCGTCGCCAGCGTCCGGCCGCCGACCGGGTCGACCGCCGCCGCCCAGCGCTGCTTATCAAGCGGACGAATGCGTTCAGCCGTGACGTCTTCGCGCGTCAACACTTCCTTGGCGCCGAGGGCGCGCAAATAGTCGTGCTCCGCCGTTTTGCCTGTGCTCGCTTCCACCGTGTAGCCGCGCTTGGCGAGCATCGATACGGCCAGACTCCCGACGCCGCCTGTCGCCCCCGTGACAAGCACCGGTCCGCGTTCCGGCGTCAACCCATGCTCCTCAAGCCTGTGAATGGACAATGCCGCCGTGAACCCAGCCGTGCCGATCGCCATCGCTTCTTTCAACGTCAACCCTTTTGGCAGCGGCACGAGCCAATCGCCATGCAGCCGGGCGTACTCGCTGTAGCCTCCGAAATGCGTCACGCCGATTTCATAGCCAGTCGCAATCACCTCGTCCCCTTCGCGGAAGCGCGGATGTTGCGACGAGACAACCACCCCGGCCAAATCAATTCCCGGCACGAACGGATACGTTTTCACAATTTTGCCGTCCGGAATGGACGCCAATCCATCTTTGTAGTTGACGCTTGAATAATGGACGCGGACAACGACGTCTCCTTCCGGCAAATCATCCATGGATATCGTCTGCACGCCGGCGGTAAATTCTGTTTCGGTTTTGTTGACGACAAACGCTTGAAATGCGGACATCATTCCTCTCCCTTTCTTCATGCATTCTTCTCTCATGTCATTCGACAACCAAACGCTAGATTCCTTTTCTGAACCAAAAAGCCCCTCACTTCCACCTGTGGGCGTAAGCGAACGATGAATAAACGTCTAATGAAAGGTCCTCCCTACACTTCCTTGATTTCTTTTGGTACACTGTAAACAAGCGTATCTTTAAAATGAAAGAGGGTGGAACAATGGGCAATATCCCTGACTCGAACAAAATTTACACGTACGCTGACTGGGAAACGTGGGAAGGCCGCTGGGAACTGATAAATGGAAAAGCGTATAATATGACGCCTGCTCCATCTTCGGAACATCAATTTGCCGTCGGAGAATTGTATTTTGCTTTGCGCCATTTTTTCCAAAACAAACATTGTTATGTCTTTATGGCGCCGTTTGATGTATTCCTTAGCAAAAAGGAAACATATGAAACCCCTGATGACATTGTCCAACCCGATCTTGCCGTCATTTGCAATAAAAAACAAATTGTCAAAAAAGGGTGTTACGGAGCGCCTGCACTGGTTGTTGAAGTCTTATCACCTTCAACCGCTTTAAAAGATTACAACGAAAAATTTTACACTTACCAACACTATGGCATTGCGGAATATTGGATCGTTGATACGGCCAATAAAATGATTCATGTGTACTATTTGCACGAAGGAGCCTATCAACGGCATGCCACATACGGGCAACAAGACACGCTGCATTCCGCACAATTTCAAGACTTAGCGATTCCATTAGCGCATGTATTGGAATGGGGTTAAAACAGCCCTTGTTCAGCATGACATACTCATCATCAGTCTTGTGTCAAACACACAGAAATCGATGATCGGGCAGGTGCTCCTAAGAATCTCCCATCCCGAAGCACCATCGCATAAGCAAAAGAACGTTCAGCCCTCGCAATAACCGCCTGCTTCTATGTGTTTCCGAATGGCCGTGCAAAAGCAAACAAAACGCCAGCCTGTCGATCCGGCTGACGTTTGTCGTTCTTCTTATTGAATGGCCGCTAGCGCCCCGGTCAAGACGCGGACCACAAACGAAAGTTCATCATCCGTGATGCAAAGCGGCGGCGACAGCGTGAGTACGTTGTTGTATCCGGCGACTGTCGTTCCGTTTTTGCCGATGATGAGGCCGTTCTCTTTGCATCGATGGATCACTTGATTGACAAGCGACACATCGAGCGGCTCTTTCGTCGCCTTGTCAGCGACAAGCTCAATGCCGACAAGCAGCCCTTTGCCGCGCACATCGCCAACATGCGGGTGGCCGGCCAAGTTCGTTTTGAGCTCATCAAACAGCCATTCCCCTGCCTCGCGCGAGCGGTCAAACAGCCGCTCTTCCTCCATAATCTCGATGTTTTTCAGCGCCACCGCGCACGAAGCCGGGTGGCCGCCAAACGTATTGACATGGCGGAAATAGTCGTATTCGCCTGTTCCTTTGAACGTCTCGTAAATCTCTTTCCGAACCGCCGTTGCCGCCAGCGGCAAGTAGGCGCTCGTGATGCCTTTTGCCATCGTGATGATGTCCGGCTTGACGCCGTAGTGTTGAAATCCGAACACTTTTCCCGTCCGGCCGAAGCCGCAGATGACTTCATCGACAATCAGCAAAGCCCCGTGTTTTTCACACACTTCTTTGACCGCTTTCATATACCCGTCCGGAGGAATGAGCACACCGCCCCCGGTGATGATCGGCTCCATAATGACGGCCGCAATCGTTTCACTCAACTCCCACGTCATGACATCATCAATGGCCTTTACCGCCCGCAGTCGGCGCGGATCGTCCGCCGCATCCGGGTCGCGGTATACATCCGGTGGCGGCACGTGGATGAAACCTGGGGCGAGCGGTTCGTATTTGTATTTCCGCTGCGCCTGTCCGGTCGCTGAGAGCGCCCCCATCGAATTCCCATGGTACGCCCGGTAGCGAGAAATGATTTTGTACCGATGATGCTCCCGCGTTGCTGATGGTATTGGCGGGCGATTTTAAACGCCGTTTCGTTTGCTTCCGACCCGCTGTTGGAAAAGAAAATCACATACTCATCGCCTAACAGTTCATTGAGTTTTTCCCCGAGCTCGATCGCCGACAAGTGGCTTTGCGTCAACGGGAAATACGCCAGCGTCTTCAGCTGCTCATACGCCGCTTCGGCGAGTTCCTCGCGCCCGTAGCCGACGTTGACGCACCAGAGCCCGGCCATCGCATCCAAATACTGGTGTCCAGCTGCATCCGTCACCCAGCAGCCTTTCGCTTCGGCCGCAATCAGCGTTGCTTGTGGGTTATACGGCTTCATCGAATGCCAGATATATCGGTCGTCTTTGTCAAGCCACAGTTGGTGGGTTTGTTCAGTTTGCATGATTCTCTGCCCCTTTCATCCAACACAGGTTAAAAATCAAACCGGGAAGTAATCATCTTTTTGCGCGTGTAAAAATTCACGCCATCTTTTCCATTCACATGAAGATCGCCGTAAAACGAATCTTTCCAGCCAGAGAACGGGAAAAACGCCATCGTCGCCGGCACGCCGACGTTAATGCCCAACATCCCCGCATCGGCCTCTTCACGGAATTTCCGGACGGCCTTCGCATCCTTTGTATAAATCGTCGCCCCGTTCCCATACCGAGACTTCCGAATATAGCTGAGCGCTTCATCTAAATCATTGGCCCTCAGCAAACTTAATACAGGTGCGAAGATCTCTTCTTTCGCGATCGTCATATCCGGGGTGACATAATCAAAAATCGTGGGACCTAAAAAATTGCCTTCGGGTCTATCATCCATTTCCTTTCGCCCATCGCGCAGCAATACCGCGCCCTCTTCAATCCCCTTCTGAATGTAGCCTAGCACCTTTTCACGGTGAGACTGCCGAATGACCGGGGTTAATAACACTTCCGGATCCATACCATTCCCAATAATCAACTCATCCGCTTTTTGTTTCAACCGACGGACGAACGTTTCGTTTTCCCCGACAATCACGACTGCACTGCAAGCCATGCAACGCTGGCCCGCGCTGCCAAACGCTGAGCTGATCACATGTTGTACGGCCGTCTCTACATCCGCATCTGGCATGACAATATGATGATTTTTCGCCCCCGACAACGCCTGCACTCGTTTGCCTTGCGCTGCTGTCCGTTCATACACATACTTGGCCACTGGCTGTGAACCGACAAATGAAATCGCACGAATATCCTCATGATCAATCAAGGCGTTGACCACCTCATGCGCTCCATGAACGACATTGAGCACTCCAGGAGGGGCACCTGCCTCCGTAAACAGTTCTGCTAACTTATTGGCCAAAATGGGCGTCCGTTCCGATGGCTTCAATACAAACGTATTGCCGCACACAATCGCCAACGGGAACATCCAAAGCGGCACCATCATGGGGAAGTTGAACGGAGTGATCCCTGCCACAACTCCCAACGGATAACGAAACATTTCCGAGTCAATCTCTTCCGCAATATTCGACAGCGATTCCCCCATCAGCAAAGTCGGAGCGCCGGCCGCAAACTCCACGCATTCAATCCCCGTTGAATTTCTCCGTACGCTTCTTTATACGCTTTGCCATTTTCCTGTACGACAAGCTCCGCTAATTCCTCATGATGCTGGTTTAACAAATGGTGAAATGAAAACATAATCCGCGCTCGTTTGGGAACAGGGACATCTTTCCACGTCGCAAACGCTTTCTTGGCTGCTTGCACCGCTTGATCGACATCCTCTTTGGTTGAGATCGGAACACGCGCCAACACTTCCCCAGTCGCCGGGTTCGGGACTTCTAGCGTTTCTGTGCCACTCGATGCCACCCACTGTCCGCCGATATAGTTTTTGAGAACCGTTGTTTCCGGTTTGGTGATGGACATCAGATTCTCCTCCTTATTCCTATCTTTGTTCATGATCTAAATATTTTGTATTGTTACACAAAATTATCCTCCAGTTTTTGATTGCCTTCACTAGACAAAGCGTAAAAGCGATTAGCCTATTTATTCCACAATGTGACCAAATTTTGAAAATGTGCGCGCCTTGGACTGAGATTTTCATGTCGGTGGAGAGCAAAAAATTGCTCATGGATGTTTTTACGAAAGAAATCCCCTAGAAGCCTACGGCATCTTCTGCTTTTCGCTTCTCAGGGGGGAGACTTCTTACTTACAATCTTCGCAACCGATCATGCTGCACATATTTGTTTTCCATACTTTGCGATTGTAAATATTCATATGCCTTGATCATAAACTCAATAGCGAGCCGTTTTTCCGGATTCATAAAATCCTCTCCTAAAAGCGACTCTAGTTTTTGGATTCGATGATACAGCGTTTGCCTAACGACAAATAGTCTTTGTGCGGTTTCTTTTTTTGAACCGTTACACGCCAAATATACCTTTAACGTTTCCAACAAGTTTCCATTATATTTTTCATCGTATTGAAGAACAGGCTCTAAGTATTCCATGACAACTTCATACAAATCATTGTATTTATGAATAAGGGAAATAATTCGATAGATATGCAAATCCTCATAAAAACAGCTATTGGCTCTGCCGCCAAGATGATGTTGAATTTTGATCGTCTCTAAAGCCGTCCGATAACTTTTGTCCATATGAGAAACATTTTCGATAAATTTTCCGACCCCGACAACAAATTGAGGTAATTTCTTCTTTTGAATATAATCCGATTCAAGCAAAGAATTCAGTCCTATTTTCATTCGACTTTTCCATGTTTTCATTTCCCTGTTATTGATCATAATAAATACGATGCTGCTGTGAAAATCGACAGGAAATGTCGAAAAACCTTGTTGTTCAAAAATCGTCCGGCATAGCATTTTAAAATAAATCATGTCTAAATTCGAGCATTGCTTCATTGAAGATTTAAAACGGACAACAAGCACTGTCCCTCCTTTTGGATTTGGCTCTGCCCATACTCAGCCAAATAACTAAACACATTTTCAATGGGATGCTCTCCCTCTAGCCAGCTTTTCAACCACTCATTTTCTTCTACTCTCTTTTTTTCATCGACATACAAATCACGAAGCAGATGCTGTGCCAGCGCAGTTGCCGTACGATCCAAAATCAGCAGATCAAATTCGCTGATTTCCTTTCCGGTTGATACAATGGATAGCTCGGCATATTCATTCCCGAGAAATTGGATCGGTTGGGTGGCCACTCTTTTCTTGGAAGCTGCGTTGTCGTCAACTATCAACTGTTCTTCCTTAAATGTTTTGCTATATTTAGGAAATATCTCCACCTCTCTGCCGTTTATTTTAAAAACCACTTGATGTCCCGAATAGTGGTGCAATAGTTTTAAAATTTCACTATAATGGTCCATTGAAAGTAATTTTTTGTTTAATTGCTGTGAATATGATTCTAGTCCGGAGATGATTTCATAGTGTTGGTTAATTAAATAAGTGTGGATGTCTTGGGTGATCTCAACGAAAGGCACTTCTTTGAGAAAGAGAATGATCGGAAAGTGATGCGCATTCGCTAAATCGATTACTTCTTGCGGAACAGAAGGAGTATGCATACCGATTTCAATACATAATCCCGAAGCGTCACAGTTGATAAGCTGTTCTACAAACGATCGAAACAGTTCCTTATTTTCCTTCCATCCTACCCAGTAGATAAAATCAGCTCTTTTCCGTTTAACAGATGATGGATTTTCGCAACCTCGACAACATGAACCCATTTTACAGTGCGGTTGAGCCCATTATGCCCTGCAACCACTTCAACATGTTCAAAATGTTTCCGCTTTAGAATATCAGAAACCGTTAATGTAGGAGTCTTCATACACTTTGTTTCACTCCCTTACACCAATCATGGCAATGCCATTTTAATATTAGGCAGCGTAAACGGTCGCTCCTGCTTCTATCACAAATTTTTATGTAACGGCTTGGCTATATATGGCCTTCTACGTTTCATTATACAAAAAGCAACATCATCGATCTCGTTTTATGTTATGAGATGTGACATTCATTTAGGCGATTCGCGCTCTGTTTCATGAAAATCAAAGCGCCGGCCCTGCCTCTATAATGATTGAGGATATATAGAGGAACTCGTTCCGGCGCTTATCGCGATGTGCATCGCTCTTCTCTCTATTCGTGGTGTTTTCTGAGCTGGCGGATTAATAATGACGAAAAATATTTGCGTGCATCAGCGTTTGTAATATGCAGTGTTTGGATATCTCTTGTTTCTGACAAAGAGTCTTCTTTCTCAAATTCAACAAACGATCCGCTTAAATTTTCTTTTACGCTTTTCATATAGTATCCTTGTTCAATTAAGTAATCGATCTTTTCTCGCTCACGTAGAAACTGATGGTAAGTCATCACACACCCCCGCTTCTCGTCGTGACCCGCATCCTTACCGCCAGGCACAGCTTGTTAGTGTTCAATGATTTATTTACGTTAGGACATTTTCACCACATCTTGGTCGGCCATTAGCGCCCCATATTTCGCGCGTTTAACATATTGGCCGTACCCCGGTTTCCCGACAAATTGTTTATCACGTACCACAAATTCTCCTCTACATAAAACCGACACAGGTTCCCCTGTTACTTTCATCCCTTCAAACGGATTATAATCCACAGCCATATGGTGTGTTTCGGCTGAAATCACCCGTTCAACCGTTGGATCAAAAATGACTAAATCCGCATCCGCACCGACGGCAATGGTTCCTTTCTTCGGGAATAGACCAAACAATTTGGCGATTCTTGTTGATACAATATCAACAAACTGGTTGAGGGTAATTCTCCCTTTTTTCACTCCTTCACTGAAAAGAATACTCACCCGATCCTCAATAATAGGACCACCATTTGGGATTTTGGTAAAATCTCCCCTTCCTAATTCTTTTTGGCCTTTAAAATCAAATGAGCATTGGTCAGATCCGAGCGTTTGCAGCTGGCCGTTTTTCAAGGCATTCCATAGCACTTCTTGATGCCATTTCTCACGAAGCGGCGGTGACCATACATATTTAGCACCTTCAAAATTCGGCTTTTCTAAATAGGACTGATCGAGCACCAGATACTGGGGACAAGTTTCGCCCCATACATTCAACCCCTTATTGCGCGCTTCAGCAATTTTCTCTACCGCTTGAGCACACGATACATGAACGACGTACAATTGCGAACCGGCGAGTTCTGTCAATTGACAGGCGCGCCCCGTCGCTTCTCCTTCTAGCTCTGGAGGTCTCGTTAATGCATGATAAATCGGATCAGTATGCCCGTCCTCCAAGGCTTTTTTCGTTAAATAGTCAATCACGTCTCCATTCTCGGCATGCACCATGACAAGCGCTCCGAGTTCTTTTGCCGCGACTAGCGTCCGATACAAGGTTCCATCATCAGCTTGAAACACATTTTTATACGCCATAAATACTTTAAAGGAGGTAATTCCTTCTTCTTCGATCACTTTTGGAAGCTCTTCAAGCACATCGTCCGTTATTTCACTGATCATCAAATGGAACCCGTAATCGATCACCGCTTTCCCCGTCGCTTTGTTATGCCAAGTTTCAATCGCTTTTTTCAGGGGCTCACCTTTATTCGTTAAGCAAAAATCAATAATGGTCGTCGTCCCGCCAAATGCGGCGGCAATCGTCCCCGACTCAAAGTCGTCTTTTGTCACAGTGCCGCCAAACGGCATATCTAAATGGGTGTGCGGATCAATGCCTCCTGGAAACACATAACAACCTGTAGCATCAATCACTTCCGCTCCGCTCTCATCTAAATTTCTCCCGATTACTGCAATTTTCCCATCTTGAATGAGGAGATCGGCTTCATATATATCTGTAGCGGTGACAATTGTTCCATTTTTTATCAATTTTGTCATCATGATACCCTCCTTCATTTATAATGATTTGATATCCACACTGCAACCGCTTAGCCGGCCAAGGGCCACTTGCCGTTCATTCCATGTCATCGAGGGATGTTCGCTTGGCACTTCGACCATCTCAATCGCTCCGTCAACCGGACAGACGATGGAACATAAATTGCATCCTACACAATCTTCTTCGCGCACTTTTAAATATTCTTTTCTGTTTTCGTCTACGAGACGCTCAATGCATTGATGGGAAGCATCTTCACAAGAAATGTAGCACTTATTGCACTGAATACAGCGCTCACGATGAATTCGCGCCACAACCTTATAATTGAGGTCCAAATCTCCCCAATCAGAATACTTTGACACTGATTTCCCTACAATATCCATTACGGAAGCAATTCCTTTTTCATCAAGATAGTGATTCAACCCTTCAATCATATCCTCGATAATCCGAAACCCATGGTGCATAACCGCCGTGCACACTTGAACTCCTGTCGCTCCCATTAACATAAACTCAACGGCATCTCTCCAATTGGAGATCCCGCCAATTCCCGAAATCGGAATGCGGATACGCGGGTGTCGCGCGCATTCGGCCACCATATTTAAAGCAATGGGTTTTACTGCTGGACCGCAGTATCCCCCGTGCGCCCCCTTTCCTGCTACATGTGGAATCGTATTCCACGTATCTAAGTCCACCCCCATGAGACTATTGATTGTGTTGATCAAACTGATGGCATCTGCCCCGCCTTGGGCAGCCGCTTCAGCGGTCGCCGTAATATCGGTAATATTAGGAGTTAATTTGACAATGACAGGGGTGCGTGCCACCTCTTTGACCCAATATGTTTGTCGTTCGACCAATTCTGGCACTTGACCTGATGCCGATCCCATCCCCCGTTCCGCCATTCCATGCGGACAGCCAAAATTGAGTTCCAACCCATCCACGCCCACATCTTCTACTCGCTTCACAATCTCATGCCATTTTTCGCGCTTGGGCTCGACCATCAAAGAAGCAACGACAGCCCGGTCAGGAAAACGTTTTTTCGTCTCATAAATTTCCTTTAAATTTTCCTCAAGAGGACGATCCGTGATTAATTCAATATTGTTAAAGCCCATGACTCGCTGTCCGTTAAAACTGATTGCCGCAAATCGGGACGATACATTCAAAATAGGTTCCCCTAATGTTTTCCATACCGCTCCTCCCCAACCCGCCTCAAATGCCCTTTGCACTTGATACCCCGAATTGGTGGGAGGGGCGGAAGCGAGCCAAAATGGATTGGGGGACTTGATTCCCGCTAAGTTAATGCTTAAATCAGCCATTGCCGTTCCCTCCTCTCATTTAGGCCGTTTCGCTTACTGCCTTTGTCAAATATCGATGAATCCCGTAAGCTGCTTCCTTCCCTTGCTGCGCTGCCACCACCACCATCGCTTCGCCTTTTCCTCTTTCAAAAATCACATCCCCACAAGCAAACACCTTCGGATTTGACGTTTGATAAGTTTCAAGATTCACCTTGACTACGCCATGATCATGCTCTAATCCAAAAGCTTCAATCAATTCGATATGGCGCTCTTGCCCAATGGCTTTAATGACAACATCAACCGGCATAATAAATTCCGATCCCTCAACCGGAAGAGGGCGGCGGCGGCCATCAGCGTCTGGTTCTCCCAATTCCATCCGAACGCATTCAACATGAGTAACCTTGCCCTTACTGTCGCCAATAATCCTTTTGGGTGCTGTTAGCCAGCGAAATTCGACACCATCCTGTTTGGCAAACTCATACTCAAATTCATAAGCTGTCATTTCTTCTTTCGTCCGGCGATATAAAATTTTTACATTTTCCGCTCCTAGACGCACCGAACAGGTAGCTGCATCAATCGCGGTATTTCCCGCACCTATCACAACTACCCTTTTCCCCACCAGCCGATCAGTCAACGGTTTTGTTTTCGTCTCTTTAATCAACTCAATGGCATCATATACTCCGTCCAAATCTTCTCCCGGGATTCCTAACTTTGGCACTTTCCCCATGCCAACAGCTAAAACAACAGCATCATAATTTTCTAGGAGCTCGTTTACTTCAATATCCTTACCAACCCTTGTATTCGTGCGGATTTGCACGCCTAAGCTTTTGATTTGATTGACTTCCCACAACGAGATATTTTTAGGGAGGCGGAAAGAAACAATGCCATACGTGTTTAGCCCGCCTGCTTGGTTCTCCGCTTCAAAAATGGTCACTTCATACCCAAGACGAGCTAGTTCTCTGGCCGATGATAATCCAGCAGGGCCGCCGCCGACAACCGCCACTGTTTTTCCATTTTTTCGTCCCGCTTGGAATACCACTTCTTTATTTCGGATCGCCCAATCGGTCGCATATCGCTGCAATTTTCCAATCATAATGGGTTTTGTAGAATGATTTAAAACACAAGCCCCTTCACATAATTCCTCTGTCGGACACACTCTTGCACAACTGGCGCCAACCGGGTTTGACAACATAATGGTTTTCGCTGACCCTTTTACATTCCCAGAAGCAATTTTTTTGATAAAAGCGGGGATATCAATCCCTGTCGGACAAGCTCGAATACAAGGAGCGTCATAACAGTACAAACATCGATTCGCTTCTTCCATTGCTTCTCGATCTGTCAAGCCAGGCTCTACTTCTTCAAAGTTCTTTTCCAAACGTGATTGCTCCATCTCCATCCCCCTCCACGCGTCATTTTTAAAGAAAGGGAATAGAGTCATTCCCTCCTCCCCTTTCTCGTTGCTTTCTATGGAAGTAAAGCCGTCATTTCACTATAGGTTTCCGGACGACGATCACGGTAAAATTGCCAAATATCGCGCACTTCCCGAATCATCTTCTTATTCATGACGCCAATCACCACTTCATCTTGATCACGGCTGCCCATGGCCACAAAGTTCCCTCTAGGATCAACCAAGTAAGACTGCCCGTAAAACTCTCCCATGTTCCACGGTGCTTCATATCCAACCCGATTGATGGCAGCCACGTAATAGCCATTGGCAACGGCATGAGCCGGTTGTTCCAGTTTCCATAAATATTCGGAGAGACCTGCTACCGTAGCGGATGGATTGAACACAATTTCAGCGCCTTTTAGTCCTAAAATTCGCGCTCCCTCTGGGAAATGACGGTCATAACAAATATAAACGCCGATCTTGGCAAATGCGGTATCAAATACCGGATAGCCTAAATTTCCAGGCTTAAAATAAAATTTTTCCCAAAATCCACAGCCCTCGTTTCCTACCCCGACATGCGGAATATGCTGTTTGCGATACTTTCCTAAGTAGGTTCCATCGGCATCAATGACAGCTGCCGTATTATAGTAAGTAGCAATTCCTTCCCTTTCATAAATCGGTAGAACGATCACTACCCCCAGCTGTTTTGCTATTTCCTGAAACATTTTGGTCGTCGGACCATTTGGAATTTCTTCCGCCGCCTCATACCATTTTGTATTTTGCTCGGCGCAGAAATACGGGCCATAGAAAATCTCTTGCAAACAGATGATTTGTGCTCCCCGATCTTTTGCCTCCTTGACAAGCTTGACGTGCTTTTCAATCGCCTTTTCCTTATGAACCTCGACCGGCTCGTCCCCATGCACATTATGAGAAGCTTGGATCAAACCAATGGTCACTTGATCAGCCATGCTCCAATCACTCCTTCTTCATTTTATCTGGTTTCACAATTAGGCTGAACTTTAAGAATATTCTACATAGTAAATCACCAGCTTTTCATTATACACTTTGTTAAATAATAGAAAACATTGATTGTTCACTATGTAAATTTCAGCGAAATAAATATACAGCTAGACGAAGTTGCTCCCTAGGATTGAGAACATCAAAATGTGAGGAATAGTTACACATTTTACATAATGAATAGATTTCTCTTTTTCTTATTTGACAAATCGTATAATGAAAAATGTACATATTATAGATAGAATTTTCTTAAATTTCTCTTTTATACACTGGATTTTTAAAAAAGGGGATATGAATGAAAACACAAATTGAACACAATGGGATTGTGGTCTTGACGGAGGAAGCCGCACAAGAAGTCAGTGGAAGTCCTTTATGGAATGATGACTTGCGTCCGACAACAAGGCAAGAACATTCATGGAAAGGAATCAATTTTGCTACATTGTGGATTGGAATGTGTTTATGCATTCCTTCATACACCATGGCCAGCGGCATGATTGCTTTAGGAATGAACTGGTGGCAAGCTGTTGGTACCATTTTTCTGGGGAACGTGATCGTCCTTATTCCGATTTTATTAAACTCTCATGCAGGAACAAAATTCGGGATTCCTTATCCTGTGTTTGCTCGGCTTTGGTTTGGAGATAAAGGCGCCCATATTCCCACTTTAGCCCGGGCCCTTGTAGCAGCCGGATGGTTTGGAATCAATACGTGGATCGGAACAGAAGCCATTGACACATTACTCATGGCATCATTCTCTTCGTGGGGGAATTTACCGGGACATACAGCCATTGTATTTGCATTATTTTGGATCTTAAATATCAGCGTTGCTTATAGAGGCCCAGAAGGCATCAAAAAGCTAAGCGCAGTGGCTGCACCTGTTGTCGGGATTTCTTCCATCATTTTGCTCATTTGGGCATTTACGAACGCCGGAGGATGGGGACCGATTTTAGAGACTCCTTCTAAGTTCGAAACAACCAGTGAATTTTTGAAAGTCTTTTTCCCTTCTTTAACTGGCGTCATCGGCTTTTGGGCCACATTGGCATTAAACATCCCTGATTTTTGCCGATACGCACAGAGTCAGAAATCACAAATGGTCGCCCAAAGTTTATCCTTGCCTATTACAATGACTGTTTTTTCATTTATCGGAATTGCCGTAACCTCAGCAACCATTGTGATTTTTGGTCAAGCCATTTGGGATCCCGTGCAGCTGTTAGCTAAATTTCCCCCATTTGTCATTCTATTAGGGACTATTATTATTGTCATCTCTTCTGTAACTATTAATGTGGGTGCCAACGTGGTTGCCCCTGCCCGAGCGATCGAAAATTTATATCCGAAGCGAATTACATTTGGAATTGGCGCGATTATCACAGGACTATTCGCTATTTTATTGCAGCCATGGTATATTATGTCCAACTTTGGGAATTATATATTCGGCTGGCTTGGCACATACGCCGCTTTGCTTGGACCCATTGACGGCATTGCTATTGCGGACTATTGGCTCGTTCGCCGAAGACAGTTGCACTTAAAAGAACTGTACAAACCGAATGGCCGTTACAATTATGCAAATGGGTTTAACAAAAACGGAGTGTACGCACTGATTGTGGGAGTCGTTATTCCTGTACTTGGTTTATTCATACCGCCACTTCGTTTTCTTTGGGACAACGCGTGGACATTTGGATTGTTCATTGCAATTGGTGTCTACACCTACTTAATGAAAAACGACCAAAGCGTATTAAAGGAAGGCGAGTATGAACAAATCACCCTTTTCGATTCAAAACATAACAGTCCGACAGAAATCGCAAAATAATGAATCATTTACACCTAAACAGCCTATCCATGACAGAAGGCAAGCAGTGTCACTGGTTAAACGTTGACATCGCCCTCCCACGAGGGCGCTTTCTTTTTGCAGGAAGCTGCTATTTTCCCTTATCAATCCTGCACCCAACCTTATCTACGCTTGGCATGCAAACATGACAACTTTTCGAACTTTCCACGGCATCTATTATATCGACAGCGACTACGTTATATACTGACATTGAGAATGATTTCACAAGTTAGGAGGACTTAAATAATGATCGTCCACGAACTGACGGACATCGAACATCTATTCACTGAACAATTGCGGGAAGGCTACTACGTGATTCGTGAAACATACCAAAACGTACTCGTTGAGCCGGAAGACGGCGACACCGTCCGGCAAGTGGACGCCGGAACGGAAGAAGTCGTCACCATCGTATTTGATCCCGGCGACGAATACTCCCTCATTTGCCTTGACACCTACATGTTCGCCGACGGCATCCCGTCTTTAGCGGAGCTCAAAGAAACGATCGCTGCGGAGTACGACGTCTTTGTCAATGACCGTTGGGCTGCGGCGTCATTGTAAAAAGCGCCTGAAACAACGGACATCAGGGACTCGGAACATAGACGCAACGCCTGCTTTACCAAAGCGCTTTTCATCAGCCGAATCGAAAAGCAGCCCGTTCGCCTAGCGAGCGGGCTGGTTTGTTCTCTCAATCCGAAACACTTTAAAGCCGATATCAAGCTCCGTCTTCCCCGTTTCATAAACGATTTTCTCCCCCGCGCGGCGGATGCGCTCGCGGCCAATGTCGCAAATCGTCCGAAACCCCACCCGATACGCCTCGGACGTTTCCGCAAGCCGTTCGGGAAGCTGCACCATTATAAACGACCGCCGGCCGCCGTCTTCTGCGTTTTGCTGCATGACGGCATGGGCCGTTGTCGCCGAGCCGGAAAAAAAGTCGAGGATGATGTCATTGTCCTTCGTTGTCAGCGCCACCATGCGCTGAATGAGCTTCACCGGCTTCGGGTAATCCATCACCGCCAGCCCATCGAACAGCTCCTTCAGCTCTTTTTTCGCCTCCTGCGAATGGGACACCTCATCATGCGTCCAAATCGTAAGCGGTGTCACCGTCGGCTTCACTTCGCTTAAAAACCGCTTCAGGCGCGGCACCCCGTTGCCGTCTTTGCCAAACCAAATGCGGTTGTCTTCCACCAGTTCGGTGAAGCGCTCCTTCGTCACCCGCCAGCAATACCCGTTCGGCGGAGAAACGACCCGGCCACCCGGGGTCACGATGTCATAAATTTTTTCCGGAATCGGCGGACCGACCGACAAATCTCCTGACGTCCACGGCCCCCGCGGGTCATTGTCTGGGTTGGCATACCGCCCGTCCGCTTCCGGATGGCGCGGCAAGCCGTACCAAGCCAGGCGATCGATATTTTTCGCGTAACAGAGGATGAAGTCATGGTTGCGCGAGGCGAACTTGTTCATATTCACAGGCGAAAACGCCCGCTGCCAAATGAACGTGGCGACAAAATTTCGCTCGCCAAAAATTTCATCGCACATTTTTCTCAAATTCGCCTGCTCCGTATCATCAATGGAGATAAAGATGGCCCCCGTCTCAGCCAACAGCTCCCGCGCCACCCAAAGGCGCGGGTACATCATGTTGAGCCAGTCGGCATGAGCGCGCGCTTCCTCTATATCCTTCCTACGAGCTGGCGCGCTCTTCTTTTGGCGCCAATGGTCTTTATACGTCAGCACTTTCCCGGTGTTGTACGGCGGGTCGATGTAAATCATTTGAATGGTTCCTGCATGCGTTGCTCGCAACAGCTTTAACGCCTCTAAGTTATCCCCTTCAATATACCAATTGTTCGTCGTCTCCCACTGTTTGCTCGCTGCCTGATCCGGCCGCAATACTCCGGACGCAGGTGTTTCGGCGAGCCGCCTCGCCTCCGCCTTCCCTGGCCATGTGAACTCATACGATTCTTCCCGGCTCCCACAGCCGAGTTCCTTCCGCAACCGATCCCAATCGATGTCCCCGTCCACCACCGCTTCCGGAAAGAGCTTCTTTACCGCTTCAAGCCTTGCATCCGCTACCTGTTTCCTTCTCCCACCGACGTTTGCCATGGCACGCCCTCCCTCCCCCTCCGCCATCTTGTCCGCAACGTTTTTTGTCCACGAAAAAGAGATCGTATTTCCAATATTTCGCCATGGCAAACCGTTTTCCTGCCACAACTCTTAGCTAAAAAATATCCCCGCCTCCTGCAAACGGAAGCGGAGCGTAGAACGTTTCATACGGAGCGATTCCCTTGTCAGACAAGAAAATCCGCCGATCGGACACGAAAACGGCTCTTTACACAAGCTGTCTTCGCCCCACCACCTTCTCAGCGACCGCTTGCTGGATCTCGCTCATATTAAACGGAATAATGACATTTTCGGCTAAATGGCGCTTGCTTTCAAGCAATTCATGCATCAATTCCTCTACTGTCCCCTGCGGAAAGTGGGAACTGTCCCTCGTAATAATATGGTAGACATACACGTCCTTTTGCTGGCCGATGCGATATGCACGGTCAGTTGCTTGATTTTCGACCGCTGGATTCCACCATCGTGTGTAATGAATCACATGGTTGGCACTTGTGATCGTCAAGCCGACGCCGGCCGCTTTTGGGGATAAAATCATAATGCCAAAGCCTTGCATTTCATTAAAACGTCGGACAATCAATTGCCGATTTTTCGCATCGCCATCAATCACTGGAACAGAAATGCCGTATGTCTCCATAAAGATTCGTTTTAAAAGAAAGTGCAGTTTGCGAAATTCAGTAAAGATGAGCACTTTCTCTCCCTTTTGCCGAATCGTTTCAATGATGTGCATCGTTTCTTTCAGCTTCGGCACTTCTTGATAAGAGAGCTGTTCATATTTCGGAATAACCGCACCCGGATGGCCGTACAGTTGACGAAGTCTCGTAATCATATTCAAAATGGCGACCTGACCCATCTCTTTTGTGGCCAACATTGACCGGGCAATTTCCTTCTGTATGGGTGAAGCTTCAACATAAATCGGCGGAACAAGGTGTTTTTTAGGCAAACGGCCATCGAGAATTTGTTGCTTCGTGCGGCGCAAATAGTACGGTTGTAGGGCCACAAGCAACGCATCATAGTCCGACGTTTCTGCATAGCGGAAGCGAAATTCTTTTAGAGAGCCTAAAGCACCGGGCTGGACAAAGTCCATAATCGCCCAAAGTTCGTCTAAACTATTTTCGACCGGCGTGCCGGTCATCGCTAAACGGAAACGTCCTTGCATGGCGCGAATGGCGCGTGAGCGCTGGCTAGTATGAGATTTAATGTTTTGCGCCTCATCGCAAATAATCGCCTGAAATTCAATTTTCCCCAACAGAAGCTGGTCCATTTTGAGCGTGTCATAGCTTGTCAAAACGATATCAAACTGTGAAATGAGCTGCGACGAAGCCAACCGCTCTCTTCCTTTATGAATATATAAACCGTCCAACAAGCTTGGGGCAAACTTTTCGATTTCCGCCACCCAGTTCTCAATAAGGGCTATCGGCAGGACGATCAACGTCGGCTTCAACCGCCCATTTGCTTTTTGATGCAGCAAAAACGCAATGACTTGAATTGTTTTTCCAAGCCCCATATCATCGGCAAGCAGGCCGCCCCTTTCTTGCTCTGCCAAGTGACAGAGCCACTCAAAGCCTTCGATTTGATGCGGAAAAAGCTCCGCTTGCAGCCCGGATGGAACCGGATAGCGCCGGCATGGTGCCCCTTGGGCGCTGTCCATCTTGTATTCAAGTTGTTCTTCGTTATCTTTAATATCAAGAATATACCGGCGCTTCAACGCTTCATCGGCGTCTTTCGGCAGCTGCAGCAACTTCCGGCGCAATAAAGGATCTAGGTAAATCCATTTGCCGTTGTATTCGACATATTGCTGATCCGGATATTTTTCCATCAGTTCGCGCAAAAACGTCTCATCGTACGGAACGGTATGCCCGCTCTCCTCATCAAACCATTGCATTCCGGTCCGCTCATGAAAAAAAGGGCGAACCCGTTCAATCGGGATAAGGCCGCGGACACGTTCTGAAAACTGGTCCAAATCAAATAAATAATCATGCTCAGGCAAGACGGCCGCCGGATTTTCCAAAAACAGCGGCACTTCTTCTCCCGTAATATGCCGTTTTTGCTGCAAATGCATCATATCAGCATGAACCTGCTCCGTGCTGACGAAACGGCTGCGCCCATGGCCTTTTTTTATGCTGCTGACCCGTTGCAGTCGTTGAAGATGGCGGGTTTCCTCCTCATTTCGTCCTTTAACGACAAGCTCGATATGGTCATGGCGGTGCACAGCAACGTCTATATCGTACGCATCAACGACGTGATACGTTTCGTTTTGTAAAAAGTGTTCAAGTTCAATTCCTGCTTCGTTGGCCAGCTGTTGGCAAATGCCGATTTTTTCATATCCTGATTCGTACGATCCCAAAAGCGCTTGTTTCAGCCGATATACGCGTTCCGGGAGCAGCATGAGACGGTCTGGCAGCACATAAATCGCCCCGGCCTGCTTCCCAACCCGATCTAAGTTGCGCCCGCCTGCATCAAACAGTTGCAAAACTAAGTCCGCTTCATGCGGCAACGAACGAAGTGAGAGCTTTCCGCTCACGTGCTCCTCGACAACGGGAAGCCCTAAATGTTGGAGCACTTCTTTGGCGCTTTCGTCTTTAAGCAATTCATAATACTCGCTGTACGGCAAAGTCGAATCGACAAGGACGCCCGAGTCGTAAAGCTCCTCCCAAGCGACATACTGCTGAAATCCTTGCACTTTGTAATATTTTTCGATGTCTTCTTTGGCCATAGGCAGCTTCAGTTCGGCGATGGTTTTGCCGTCATGCAACTGAAACGAAAAATGAATCCCATCCTCATTCGGCGTCAAAACTGCCTTCATCATTTTCCGTTTCTTTTTGAAGAAGAACATCCCTTCTTACCTCCCAGCCGAGTTCGCGGCGAAGCCATTCATCAAATTTCCATTGCCACCCACCGTTATGGCGCAGCCAGCCGCCTGGAATTGTCAAATCTCTATCCATCAGCTCGGTTCGTTTCACTTCCCGCACTTTTCGCCACGCCTTGTTGGCAAACCGCTCGCGTTCGGCGAGCATCCGGTCGATTTTTGGCTGAAAATGGCGCTGGAATACGTCGGTGCGGTAAATATAAACCGCCCCAGTTCCGAGCACTTCCATAATGACAACGTCACGAAAATACATAATCAACGTCGTGCGTTCATCCGTCACAACGACATCCTCTAGCTTTGGAATAAACTTTTCCCAATATTGAAACCGTTCATGGTTTTTATTCACGCCGCCAAAAAAGTCTTTCAATTCCAACCTCATAATCCACTGGGCAAACCGCCGCTTTTCCTCTTCCCCGACATATCTCCATAGCATTGGTTTTCTGTGATACGTTTGCAACTTTTCAAATATCAATCTTCCGAGCGGCTTGACATGATTCAGTTTGCACTTTTTGATCAATGCGTTCGCCATTTTTTGTTGCTGCTCATTTGTCGAAGAAACAAACATATCCCGGTACAACTCTTGTTCTTTGAGAAAAAACGATTCATCGGCCAGCTGGAAAATTTCCATCAGCACGAGTTTAAACAACGGGAAATTTTTCGTTAAATAAAACGTCTCCAATTCCTCTAAAATGCCTTTCTCGCTTTCATATGCCGTCGTCGCCAAATATACAATCGGGTCTTTGCTTGACAAATAACGCCGCCATTTTTCGCTCTTTTCTTTTTCCATTCTTTTTTCAATTTTTTCGATATGAGAGGCATAAGCATAGCGTAAAAGCTTCCAAATTTCATCCAAATCACATGTTTCATACACCACATCGACCAACACACGAAAAAGGCGGCGCTCATGCCGAACGTGTTGCTGGATCACATCAATCATCGCTTTTTTCATCTCTTCCGGAAGCTCTTTTTTATATAAGTTTGGCAAAAGAAGCTTTTCCCGCCTCGACAACTGTTTGACCCATTGTTCGAATGCCGAAGCCGGTGCATCGACTAGCCCTGCAAACTGGTCCGACAACCGTTCAAGCACGCCCCGATATTTCTCATTGCTGTTTTCCATTGTTTTCCCCAAAAGAGGTGGACGCACTTCGCGCAGCCATCGTTTCAGCAATACTGGTTCATACTCATACTTCATTCGTTCACCAACTTTTCAATGGCTTTAATTGCTTCATCGTCCTTAAGACGGAATAAAAATTCAACCCGGCGTGATCGGTCAGGATCATACTTGCCGTTTTCATCCGTCAGCGGATTGCTGAAGCTCCGGCCATTTGCGGTAATGTACTTTTTCGACAGCTCCCGCTCTTTAAAATTCGGAAACTCTTTGCTATAAATATATTCTAAAACGGCGTATGCCCGTCGCTGTGACAAAGACATGTTGTACATGTACGTCCCATTTCGGTCGGTATGCCCTTCGATAATGATGCTTGAAATTTCATCTTTAAACCGATCCTGCAATAAAATCCCCATATACTTAGGAATAAATTGTTGCAAAAACGCCTTCCCCTCCGGAGAAATTTCCGCCGAGTTCGATTCAAACAAAATGCTGCCGGGAAAGCGGATGGCTCCTGTTTGCTGATCAATCTCAATGGCTAGATTCGACTTCTTAAACGCTTCTGTTAAAGCCCGAATGATCTCCGTTTTGACGCTGACAACCTCTTCAATTTGTTTTTCTTTCTCTTCTAACAATTCACGGTAGTCAAGGATGACAAACATCAACAACAAGGCAAACACCATCAACATGGCGCTCATTAAATCCGCATAGGACATCCAATAATTAACTTCCGTCCGTCTCCGATATTTCATGTTGAAGCCCCTGCTTTCCATTTATCCAGATGATCGACTAAGTCTTCCATATTCTCAATGAAATCGCTCTGAACTTCACTGAACTGATAAACGAGCCCGCTCACTTCCTGAACGGCTTTTGTCAACGTCTCATCAAAGTGTTGATACGTTTTGCTCAAACCGCTGTCAATGTTCTCCGCAAAATCTTTCATTGAAAGATGAAGGGCTTCTGTAATCTTCGCCAACTGTTCTTTCGTCATCGCCCAGTTTTGCTGCAGCGTCGCGATTTGCTCTGTCATCTCATGCATGTACACTTTCGTTGTTTGTAATGCTTCCTCCACCGTTTCATTTGTTTGCGTGCGCAGCTGCACAAGCTCTGGAAGAAGCTGTTTTTGCGCTTCCTGCATTTCAAGCAGCTGCTCCTTCAGCTCCCGAACACGGTCAAACGTTTCACGCAACTCGGGAACAAGCGGCGACAGCGCCGCCACAGCCGACTGGACATCGCCGAGCAGCTGCTGCGAATCATGCAGCGATTCTTTTTGAATGCGGAGAGACTCCTCAAACTTGTTCGCCATCGTTTGAAAGGACGCGGAAAGGGAAGATGCAGCATGAACAAGCTGTTCGAGCAACTGGCTGTAATGCGTTTCGACCTGCGCATTAAAGTGGGTAAAACGCTCCACCAGATCGTCGTATTTTTGAGCGAGCAACTGGTTGCTCCGCATCACTTCTTGTTGGACTGGGAGATGGTCTTTTGTCAGCTGCTGCAACTGATAAAACGTTTCTCCTAATCCGTTCATTATGCCTGCCGTTTTTTGATAGCTGTCCTTCATCAGCTCAAGTTCTCCAACCATCTTTTCAAATTGCGCAAACATTTTTTCCGTCCGCTCAAGCGTCATCGCCTGCCGCTCTTCCGTATAAGCAAAACGGCTTGTGAATGACTCAATCGTTTTCATCATTTCTGAGTGAAGCACTTGCGATTGTTGGACAAACTCTCTAAACTTTCCAATCGACTGTTGTGTCCCGCCTGTAATCTCATCAACAAGCCGACTCGTCACATCGGCGCTTGTACTTTTTGTCAACTCAATTTGCGACTCAAGCAGCTTCGCCTGCGTCTCCATCCCTTCATGCAGCTGGGCGAACTGGTCATGAAGCTGACCGAACGCTTGCTGCAGGCTGCCGTGCGACTGCTGAAGCGATAGAGCGATCGGCTGCATCGCCCTTTCAAGCGCATCAGTCAGCAGCGTCTTCAGATGGTCAGCCTGGTGGCGTGATAACTTTTCTAAACGGTTAAGAAACAGCTCCTCATCATCGGTGCTAAGCAAAAAGTCAAGCCGCTCGGAATGCCAGTCGATATTGCGCTCAAGCACGCCACTGATCCAGCGGTCGAACATCGTCCATATTAAAGAAAGCAACACGCCCCATACAGAAGTGTAAAAGGCGACTTTCATCCCATTTATTAAACTATCAATTCCAGACCGCAACATTTCTGTATCACTGACATGCAATTGAGCCAATCCTACTGAGAGACCAACGAAAGTGCCAAGAACACCGAGACTGACGTGAATGCCCGCCCCCATGTCCATCAATGTTCGGTAGCCCATATGATGGTACATCACATCAAATCCAAAAAACGGCTCTACATTAATGCGCTCATCCTCATTTTTCTGCGATACGCGATTATAATATCGCTCCCAAAGTTCTTTATATTTCGACTTTTTCACTTGGGCAAAAAGATTGTGAATGGCCTGATCAATCTCGTAGACGCTTCCATCTAAAGGACGGTTTAATTCCAAAAGCTTTGGCTTCAACTGGTTCATCACCGCAATCTCCCTTTGAATGCGGACAAACTGCCAAACAGCCATCACCAAAAACAAACTAAACTGAAAATAAAGAAACAAATCAGTAAAACCTTCATTTCCGATTTTGTTAATCAAGGAAAACAACGTCTCAAAAACGGTATACAACGTCCCTCACCCGCGCTTTCTATTGTGTAAAGTCATCTGTTGCTAAGAAAAATCCAATCCGTTCCATTCGTCCCCTTCGCTGTTCATCTGATTATTCACTGGAATGGCAAAAAGCGTTCTTCTCTCCGATTCTTACAAAATCATTTTACAGGCGTTACGACCTATCGGCAATATGTAACAAAATAACAATTATATAGATGACTTGGCCGTCCAAAAAAAAATCGCCATGCCCTCCCTCCTCCGGCACAGAAAACAAAACGAGCCAACAAACGGAGAAGGCGACATGGCGGATGGCGACTGTTTATGCGGTTTTTGAGCAAGAAAATGGGGGATTCTCGGATGCATCAAAGAATTTCTCAAGTTGAACAGCGCCTTGATTCATCCTTTTTTCCTGTCAAACTCAGCAGCTTCATAGAGTGTCCATGTTTTCCATCTTCGGACGACTGACTCGGTACATTTGCAGCGCAACACCGTCGACCATAAACGTTTGCGCTTCCCCATGACGTAAAGCGTACTGCTCAAGCCCAACCATAAAGTTGACTCCTTCACGGTATTCCTCGTTGCCGATCACCTGAAGCGGCGGCGACATGAGTTGGCGCGAGAGGAAGAGGATCGCCTTTTTCCGCGCCCGTGTGAGCGAAACGTTGAGGCGGTTCAAACTGTAGATGAACTCCCCTTCCATCACAGCCAGTTCCGGATCGGCGACGCCGTAGCTGATGATCGCCGCATCCACTTCTTGCCCTTGCATTTTATCAACCGTATCGACGAAAAACGGCGGACGCAGTCCTTGGTGTTCAAGCTCACGGCGAATGGCGCGGATTTGCGCCCGATGCGGCGAGATGATAAACAGCCCGCGGCGCCAAAACGCTTGGTCGCCTTCTGATGAGTCATCGTACCGTTTTTCCTCGCTGTCGAGAAGCCGTTCCCGCAACACCTTCGCGATGCTCGCCACCCAGCGCGCTTCCGCCTCGTTTTCTTGGGCACCGTACACGCCGTCATACGTGCAGACGACAAGCGGATAGTCAGGGTCGATCGCCGCTTCCACCCATTCATCGGCAGTTGGGGCATCGGCGAGCGCCAACGTTTGCTCGGCAATTTGCCGGTTGAACGCCGTGTACTCGGAGCCGTAGATCCGCTCGGCTGGGTAGCGGCAAAGCGCCTCATTCATGCGGAAATTGTCCGTCAGTTGGCGGGTATACCGCTTCTCCACATCCGCGTCAAACAGCAGGCGGAAAATCGAGTCGAACAAAGGCGGCTCCCCTTCTGCGGCCGCATACGCCCCTTGAATGATTGGCGGCAGCTGGAAATGGTCGCCGACAATGAGCAGCCGGCCTGCTTTTTTGACATGGCGCAGCGCCAACAGTGAATCGGCGACGCGAATTTGCGATGCTTCATCCAGAACGACGACGTCAAACTCTTCTAGACAGCCTTTTTCATATGCCCTTTGAATGCCGTACAGCGTGGCGCCAAGCACCCGATGGCCGCCGCTGCCAAACCATCCGAGAAGGTCAAGGTCTGCCACCTCGGCGATTCCTTTGGCGTTTTCCGTCTGAATCTCGCCAAGTTTCGCGATATGGACGCTGCGCCGCGGCGCAAGCTCCTGAATTTTGCGCAGAACGTTTTCGATCGCCGCATGGGTGAAGCCCGAAACAAGAATGGCAAGCCTCCGCCCCCGTTTTTCATACATTTCCATCAGCAACCGAAGAGCAACGGCAATAAAATGCGTTTTCCCGGTGCCAGGCGGCCCCCAGACGAGCGTCAACGTATGGCGGAGAAAGTGGAGAAACGCCTGACGCTGGCTTTTTGTCAACCCGCTTCGGCGGAGAAGCGCCTTGACTTCCTCTGCATCCCAGTTGGGACGAAACGTTTTCCGATAGCGAATCGGATCGCGAACTAAGTCCAAGATGCGATGATTGTCCTCGTCCAACTGTTGCAACGCCTGCAAGACGCGCTGGGTGGTAAAATCGGCATGCCGAAGCGACAGCCAATACTCCCCTCCTTCCACAAGCGGGAACCGGTCGAGCCATTTGGGCAACTCGAGCTCGAGTTCAGCTGTCTTGCCATTATCTTCGATGGCGCGAATGCGGGTAAAGTACAAATTGACCCGTTGGGGCGTCTTCCATTCACTGGCGTACTTATGATCAGGAAACGTCTGTTGCGCCTTTTCCCCTTCCTCATTGCACTCCGTCAAAAGCCAGCTCGCCTTCTGGTCGATCGCTTCAAGCGCCTGGCGGTTGTTCAATCGGAACCGATCGCCGCCAAGGTACGTGACATGAAGCGTCACTCCGTTCTCAAGCCGCTCCGAAAGCGGAAGCAGGCGCTTTTGGCGAATATCCAAGTAGTTTAATAGCGCCTCGTAGCGCGCCATAAACGCCAGCTTGGACACAAGCGGATCACGGTAATCAGCCGAATGAGGAAACGCAAATTTTTCCGGCCAGACAATAAGCGGTGAAGGATGGACGCTCTCGGCCCACGCACGGATGCCTTGAATGATGCTGTGAGCGGCCCAAAGGCGGCGGCTCAGCTCCTTCTCGACCGCTTGTCGTTTTTCCATGTCCCCTGTTTGCCAGGCATCATGTAGCACATCCAGTTTCATGGCGTTTGTCAAGCGGAACGAAAAGCGCTCGCTCGCCGAGTACAGAAACGGCGAATCATGGTAGGCCGCAATATACCGCGACAAGTCTTCAAGACGGTACGCAACATGCGTCGGCAAGGCGAACAGCTGGCTCACAGCCGTTGTCAGCACAACGACAGGAAGCGGAACGATTTCATCTGGATGATCGCTGGCGCTTGATAGCACGCTGCTATGGAAATACGACAGCAACCGAACGGCTTTTTCGTTATAGTCTGGATCCAACAAAAGCGCTTGAAGCAGCTGCTGCACATTGTCCCATTCATAGTTGTCGGCGACATACGCCTGCACGGACTTTTGCGCCCGCCACTCTCGCGCTCGGTTGTAATCGTGCACCGTCTGAAGCAGGCGGTCCAGCGCATCGGCAAACTTTCGGCCGACCGCGTCGCATTCCTCAAACGAACCGGCGATAACATGATGCATTTCCGACCCTGTTCCAAACACATCTGTTCCACCAACACGGTACAGCGATGCCGCCGCGATCTTGCCCGTCAACGGATCGCGTTGCGCGGTGAGAATCAGACGGATGTCTTCCCATATCGGCATATGCGTCACCGCCTGGTCATACGGAACGACCTTTTCCTCCGCAATCGCCTCAAGCTGCGCTTCAAGCCGCCGAAGTTGACGCGCCAATCCAGCGTTTTGTTTTAGGACGTGTCTCGTTTCTTGACGCTCAAGAAGTTGGCGAAACTCGTCGATCGTCTCAGGCAGCTGCCGCTCGCGAATAAAGCGGGACGCATGGCTCGATAAGTACGGAACGAGGGAAATATGCGACTGTTCCCGCGCTTTGTCTAAACAATAATCGTAAAACGGGCACCATTCGCAACGGTAATCCAAGTGCCAAAACAGCTCATCAAGTTGCTTTTCGGCCAGTGCCGTCAATTCGCTAGCCAAAAACTGCTCAAGAAACGGAAGCAGCTGTCCGATATCTGTCAGCTGCGGCTGCTCGGTTTTGTACGTCCATATCCCGGCTTCGCGCAAATCGACGCTGCCCTTAACACCGTGCTCCTCTAACACCGAGGACAACATCAACGCGTACAGCGCCGTTTGCACGCGGTGGGAAAGCTTCAACACGTCGGATGATTTGATGTCGATGATGCGGAACACAAAGCCGTTTTGCCCCGGAATGCACTCAATCAAATCCGGACGACACGCCGCAAATCGGATCACTTTCAGATCCAACCCGTACCGTTCGTAAAAGCGCGGCGGCGCGATCAATGTCGGCTGGTATAAATAGCGCTTGCTCGGCTGCTTCAGCTCGCGGATCGTCTCCTCTCCATCCAAATAGCAGTGGGAAATCGGTGCGCCAGGCTCTCGCTTCCCCATCTTCACCTGGCCGGCCAAATAGGTCGTAATCACTTCCTCTTCCCACTCAACCCCTCGGCGCAGCACGCTCTGATGCACCGCGGGCCGCTCAAACAGCTCTTCCGGCACATCGAGCTCGCCGCGTCGTTCTTTCGCCAACGACTGAAAATAAAAATTCCGCTCGCACTCATGATAAAAATAGCTTGCGATTTTGGCAGGAGAAACGTAAAGCATACATCGATCCCTTTCTAAAAACATACTACCCGACATCCGCACTGGGACTTGTCAGTTTGTTTATTCATTGTATCATATGTTTGTACGCTTTCCTATATACACCATTCGTGCTTGTTCGACAAGAACATATGTGCTATAATGAAGGAAATTAGAATGAAAGAGGGGCCAACCATGAGCGAAGAGATCCTCTTGCAGTTGTTCAACCGCCTTGGTCATATCGAGAACACGCTGCACCTCCTCGTCGAAAGCCACAAACGGCTGGAAGCAGAACAACAAGAAATGCGGAAAGAGCAACAGGAAATCCGTAGAGAACAACAAGAAATGCGGAAAGAGCAACAGGAAATCCGTAGAGAACAACAGGAAATGCGGAAAGAGCAGCAGGAGATCCGAAGAGAACAGCAAGAAATGCGGAAAGAACAGCAGGAGATCCGAAGAGAACAGCAAGAAATACGGAAAGAGCAACAGGAGATCCGAAGAGAACAGCAAGAAATGCGGAAAGAACAGCAGGAGATCCGAAGAGAACAGCAAGAAATGCGAAAAGAACAAGAAGAATTCCGGCGGATCCAGCAAGCTCTCCTTGAAGGCCAAAAGCGGTTGGAAGAAGAACAAGCCCATATCAAAGCTGGCCAAAAAGAGCTGTATGATCTGATGTCTGCTCTTCTTCACCGCCAGGATGAAACCGACGCCGCACTCGACGCCCTCGCGATGGACGTGCATAAACTTCACGGCGAAGTCTCTTCCATCCACCAAAGACTCGACGCCTTAGAGAAAAAAGTCGATTCCCATGCCCAATCATTCACCGAACAGTTGAACAACATCAAACTTGACATCACCTTCCTCTCGAACAAAGTCATCGAACACGAACGGGAAATCTACAAAATTAAGAATATCATTTTATGACGATAAAGCAGGCGGGCCGCCTAAGCCCGCCTGTCCTTTTATTTCAATCCTTCTTCCACCTGTTTGATCATTTCCGACACCGACGTCAATCCGCCGCCTGAGAGATACCAATAATTTGGATCCAAGTAGACAATGTGACCGTTTTGATATGCTTTCGTCTTTTTCACAAGCGCATTTTCAATCGTTTGCTTCGCTGTCGGCTTTCCTTCTACAACGGCGTCGCGGTCAATGACAAACAAGTAATCCGGGTTTTTCTCGGCAATATACTCAAATGATACGCTTTGTCCATGAGGATTCGTCACTTTCAAATTCGGGTCTGCGGCTGGCACGCCGAGCACATCATGGATGAGCCCAAAGCGTGAACCTTTGCCATACGCACTCACTTTCCCGCCGGTCGTCAAAATGATCAGCGCTTTTTTGTCTGCAGCCTTCGCCTTCACTTCTTCGATTTGTTTTTCAATATTGGCCAGTTCCTCATCTACTTCTTTTTCTTTGCCAAACATTTGCCCGATCAACTTCATATTGTTTGTAAACGAATCCCAATAATGTTGAGTGTCAATCCCTATATAAACAGTTGGGCCAATCTCTTTCAACTTGTCATACAAATTTGCTTGACGACCGGAAATAAAAATGACATCCGGCTTGATTTCGCTCAATTTTTCAAAATCCGGCTCCATCAGGCTGCCGACGTTTTGGTAGTCGCTGCTTTTATATTTCTCCAAGTATTTCGGCACGTTCATCTGCGGCAAAGCTGTCACCTTCACGCCTAGTTTATCAAGGGTGTCTAGCACTCCGAAATCAAAGACAACCACTTTCTCTGGATTTTTCTTGACTTTCGCCTCTCCAAGCTGGTGCTTGATCGTCATTTCCTCGGCTTGTTCCGTTTTCTTCTCGTCATTCTTCCCACTTGCTCCGTTGCTTGTATTCTCCTTATTGCCGCAAGCAACCAGTACGACAAGAAGCAAAGCAACCACTACCATCAGCCAACGCTGTTTCATTGGCTATACCCCCCCTTTGGAAATTCAAATTATATGTTGACGGCTTTCGTATTCACTCGACAAGGGGCGCCTTTTCTTGCCGATGTCAACATGAAAGCCGGCTCAACCATTTTTTACTTAATTGGAATCTTCTTCATCCTATTTCGCGCAGGAGACTCCCACTTCAACGACCAAAGGGAGTAAGTGGGAGAGGAATGCGCGTTCCCCTTTTCTTTTGTGTATGATATAATAAAGGCGTGGAGAAAACCGTTTAATAAAGGCACTCCAATAACTGCTACTCGATGTATGGAGTTGGTTACAGGAAACGTTGTAACCGTAAAACATCGAGCGTAGATCCGTCTGTTGTGTGTGGAAGCCAAGTACTGCCAACAGACACACCGAGAGAATCGGTAACGATGCAGGCATGACCTGCGTCGTTGGGTAGTTGTCAACCTGCCCTGATGCAACCCCAAGTCAAGGAAGGAGGACGAAGTCCGCTTGTACTTCTGGGGAGTTGCAAGCCCCCACTTCAAGCGTTAGCTAAGTGGGGGTAGTTGACATACTTGACTTTGATCGCGTCTCCCCGTCCCATGTTTGAATCCGAGACGGAGCTCTTCACCAAGCAGGCCCATAGGCTTCCACAGCCCGCTTTTTCACTAGTCAAGATGGACGCTTTCTCATGGAAAATTGCTAAAAATACACACAGATGCGCCGATTTTCAATCGTCTGCACGCGCACATCCAAATCATAAATGCCGCGAAGCACTTCATCGCGCATGATCGATGAAACATCCCCTTCACAGACGACCGCTCCATCTTTTAACGCGACCATATAATCGGAGTAACAGGAGGCAAAGTTAATATCGTGCATCACCATCACGATCGTTTTGCCAAGCTCATCGACCAGCTTGCGCAACACTTTCATCATTTGCACGGCGTGTTTCATATCCAAATTGTTCAACGGCTCGTCCAAGAAAATATAATCCGTATCTTGCGCCAACACCATCGCGATATAAGCTCTCTGCCGCTGTCCGCCGCTCAACTCGTCCATATAGCGGTCTTGCAATGACTCCAACTCCATATAGCGGATGGCCTCACGCACATAGTCGCGATCTTGGCGCGTCAAGCGGCCGCGCGAATACGGAAAGCGACCGAACGACACCAATTCGTTTACCGTCAAGCGAGCCGTAATATGGTTGGATTGCTTCAAAATGGAAATTTTTTTCGCCAACTCTTCTGTCCGATAACGAGCAATTTCCTTTCCTTCAATCCAGATTTCCCCGCCATCTTTCGGAATTAAGCGGCTCATCATGGACAAAAGCGTGCTTTTCCCCGCCCCGTTCGGGCCAATGAGCGATGTGAGCTTGCGGCGCGGAACAGATAAAGATACACGGTCAATCACGGTCTTCCCGCCGTATCGCTTCAATACTTGTTTCACCTCTACCATGCTTTTCGCTCCTTTAACAAAAGGTATAGAAAATAGACGCCTCCGACCATGTTAACAATGACAGACAACGTCGTCGAAAAGGTGAACACTCGCTCGACTACCAGCTGGCCGCCAACGAGGGCGATGATGCCGAACAGCGCCGCTCCTGCAAGCAAATAACGATGTTCATACGTTTGAAAAAACGCATACGCCACATTGGCGACTATCAATCCGAAAAACATGATGGGACCAACAAGCGCGGTCGAAACCGACACCAACACCGCCACAATCATCAGCAGCCGTTTGACGACCGTTTCATACGCCACGCCTAAATTGATCGCATGATCTTTGCCGAGCGACAGCACGTCCAACTCGTGAAGATGACGGTATGTATACAATGTCGCATCCGCA
The DNA here is from genome assembly GCF_001592395.1 of Geobacillus sp. JS12. Taxonomy (NCBI): domain Bacteria; kingdom Bacillati; phylum Bacillota; class Bacilli; order Caryophanales; family Anoxybacillaceae; genus Geobacillus; species Geobacillus sp. JS12. The sequence continues at coordinate 850,147 of NZ_CP014749.1, read as the reverse complement.
ATGAGCAGGCCTGCCGGCCAAAGCAAGTCTGTTTTTATATTGTTGATGCTCGCAAACATTCGATCTTGAATGATGGAAAATTCATTTGGGTCAATCAAATATTGCATGAAAGACGTCAAACTTTGGAAAAACGTACCGAGAATCATCCCAACAAGCAAGATGAAATATAAATTTTGCCCTTCACGGCGAAACAAAAACGAATACAATAAAACTGAAAAACCGATCATCGACCCAGCAGACAAGAGAAAGTGCAAGGTGTTGCCCATCATGGTCAACGTCGTCGAACCGAACAAAAACACCACCGCGGTTTGCACAAGCATATAAACGGAATCAAGCCCGATAATGCTTGGAGTTAAAATACGATTATTGGTCATCGTCTGAAATAAGACGGTCGAAACCGCCCCCGCCCAACCGACAAGCACCATCGCGACAATCTTTTCGCTCCGCGAGCGCAACACATAGTCAAAATCCCCTCGCAAGTGTGTAAACAAAAACAACACGATCAATCCGAGCGCCAATACCACGAGCACAACCACTTTCATCCGATTAGACATACTGCTTCGTTCTCCTTACGAGCAAATATAAAAAGACACCGCTTCCGATTACTCCAACCGTCAAGCCGATCGGAATTTCGTATGGATAAATGGCGACTCGGCCAAATACATCGCAAATCAGCACAAACAAAGCGCCAAATATGGCTGTCAACGGCAATACTTTGCGCAAATGATCCCCATAATACATCGTGACGATGTTCGGAACGATCAGCCCTAAAAACGGCAGCGTCCCAACCGTCAACACCTCAACAGCAGAAACAACAGCGACAATGAGGAGACCAGTGTAGACAATCGAACGGTAGCGAACCCCTAAGTTCGTCGCCATCTCCTCCCCCATGCCGGCGATCGTAAACCGATTGGCGTATACATAAGCGATTGCCATGAGCGGAACGCTCACATACAGCATTTCATAACGTCCTTGCATCATAACGGAAAAATCGCCGTGCATCCATGCGGACATCGATTGAATCAAATCATATTTATAAGCCAAAAACGTCGTGACAGAACCGACAATATTGCCAAACATCAAGCCGATGAGCGGAATAAAGATCGAATCTTTGTACTTCACACGATCCAAAACCGTCATAAACAGCAGCGTCCCCGCAAACGCAAACACAACGGCAATAGCCGCCTTCACAAGCGGCCCTGCGGCAGCGAATGCAATCATGGACACCAACAGGCCAAGCCGCGCCCAATCCATCGTTCCCGCCGTCGTCGGCGACACAAATCGGTTTTGGCTCAACTGCTGCATGATCAAGCCGCAAATGCTCACGCTTGACCCGGCGATCAGAATGCTGATGAGCCTCGGCAAGCGACTGATTAAAAACACTTCCCACGCCTCACGGTCGCCGGCGAACAGCTCGCGAGGCGATAAATCATGCACACCGACAAACAATGATGCCGCAGCCAAAACAACAAAGAGCACCATCCATTTTTTCATGTTTTCTCATCCTGTCTTCCGTTCTATCCCATCATACAAGTCGAATGACGATGCCATGTCCAGACTCAATTGCTTTACAGGCGCAATTATGATATTGATTATCTTTCCTAATTAAAAAGATAAATTCTGCTTGTGTTGAGAAGCAACCAGCACCGCCAAGATGGCTGGCATCTCCTCAATCGCTGTTCTTTTCAAGTCAAGCCATTCTGTCCGCATGCGGCCACCACATCTCACTCCATTCTTTTGAAAACCATGTTCCCGCCCAAACCTCTAAAAAGAGAAGGATTATCATTTTCATATATCATATTCTAATTGATAAAAATTATCATTGTCAATATTTTTTTACCCATTTCTTATTTTCTTTTCATTATATCAACAAAAAAAGAAGGAAGCTCTTCCACTGGAATATCCCTCTCTCTAGAAATGTTGATCTATCAAGGCACCTTCCACAAATAAAAAAGCTATTTCTCCCTTTTTCTAAGCGTTTCTGTCAGCCAAGCAACAGCAGACTTTTGGAGCGAAACGTGTTTGTTGTTATTTTGTACGCAGCTTCACCGCTCTTCACGACGTCAAAAACGCAAAAATCTCCTTCACGGAAAAGCGCACCTCGGGAAACGTGGTCGATGCAGCCGCCCCGTTAGTTGCATCGTACACGTCTTCTAGCTGAAACGTCCCCGATTGCCAAACGTATTTTTCCATCACCTGGTGCTGATAATCGACAAGCCAGTACTCGCGGACCCCCGCTTTCTCATAATAATGACGCTTCAGCAGCCGGTCGTTGTGGGCGGTGCTTGGCGACAACACTTCCACCACCAGGTCGGGGGCGCCGTAACACCGACCTTGGCGCAGTTTCGTTCGATCGCAAATAATGGATAGGTCGGGCATCACCGTTACATTTTTCGTTCCTTTTTGTTCATCCTCAAACAAAAAGACGACTTGGAGGTTGCTGCCGAACACAAGACAAGGAGTTTCCTTTTAACGCCATGCGAAACTCGGCGATCAAATTGGCCACTACACCTTCATGTTCATAAGGAGCTGGAGACATCAACACAATCGTTCCTTCGTACAGCTCCATCCGCTCGTCTCCAGCTAAAGAAAAGAACTCGCCGAGCGTATACCGGCGTTGCTCGCCTGATTGGCTCATGCCGCTCTCCCTCCCTGCACATGCTCTTTCTTCTATTGTAAGCAAACCGTTTGCTCGCCGACAATCGCCTTCGCCAATGGCTTGACGCTAAAAAAAGCGCCCTGCCTAAACGGCAGCGCACTTTGCTCCATTTCTTATCCTTTGACCAACACCGTTTTCATCGCCGTGAAAAACTCGATGGCCGCGCGCCCTTGTTCCCGCGAGTGGGAGCTCGACTGCTTCATCCCGCCAAACGGCGCTTGCAGTTCGACTCCTGCGCTTTCTTCATTGATCCGGACGAGCCCGGCTTCGATGTCTTGGATGAACGCGAGCATCTTGCCGATATTTTGCGTGAAAATCGAGGCGCTCAATCCAAACGGTGTGTCATTGGCGAGAGAAAGCGCTTCTTCCAGCGAATCCACTTTGATTAACGCCAACACCGGCCCGAAAATTTCCTCGCGAGCGATCGTCATGTCGGGCGACACGTTTTCAAAGATGGTCGGCTGCACATAAAACCCTTTTGCCCGTTCCCCATCCGTCAAACGTTGGCCTCCGTAAACGAGCGTCGCCCCCTCTTCGATTCCTTTTTGGATATAAGAAAGGACCGTCTCGAGCTGCTTTTGGCTGGCGCACGGCCCCATCCAAACGCCGTCCTCGAGTCCATTGCCGATGTTCAGCTGCTTCACTTTTGCCAACAATTTTTCCTTAAATTGATCATAGATGGTACGCTGGACGAACACACGGCTTGTCGCCGTGCATTTTTGTCCCGTGGAACGCAGCCCGCCGCTGATTGTTGCCTCGACGGCGCGATCAAGATCAGCGTCCTCGAGCACGATCACCGGATTCTTTCCGCCCATTTCCAGCTGGTATTTCGCCCCTCGGGCCACCGCTTTTTGGGCGATCGTTTTGCCGACTTCATTGGAGCCGGTGAAGGTGATGCCGTGAATGTGGGGATGTTCGGCGATCGCATTGCCGATGATCGATCCTTTGCCTGTCACCAAATTCACCACACCGGCCGGCAGCCCCGCCTCGTCAAAGCATTCCACGATTTTCGCTGCCGTGACCGCCGTTTCCTGCGCCGGCTTAAACACCACCGTGTTTCCATAGACGATGGCAGGTGCGATTTTCCAAATCGGAATGGCGACTGGAAAGTTCCACGGCGTGATGACCCCAACCACGCCAAGAGGCACGCGCGTCGTAAACATCAACGCTTCGCTGTCCGTGGATGGAATGACCTCGCCGATGGATCGCATCCCCTCCCCAGCGTAGTAGCGCAAAATATTGACTCCCCGCTGCACTTCCCCTTTTGCTTCCGGGAGCGTTTTTCCCATTTCTCTTGTCATCGTTTCGGCGATCTCGTCAAGCCGTTTCTCCAAGAGATCCGCCGTGCGGAACAAATACTCTCCGCGTTTCGGGCCGGACAGCTTCCGCCATGCCGCCTGCGCCCGCCGCGCCGCCTCCACCGCGGCGTTCACATCTTCCGCACCGGACTCTTGGACATAGCCGACGATGTCATCGATGTTGGCTGGGTTAAGGCTGGCTTCGATTTTTCCAGTGGAGGAATGAATCCACTCGTCATTGATGTAGTTCAAGTATGTTTGTTTTTCTGTTCCCATCTTCATAATATCTTCTCCCCCTTTCCATTCACGTGATCGCTGCATACGATCTCGGAAAAAATGTTTGCCCTTGGTCATGATCTGAAAAATACAAGTTCATAACACTACTATAATATAGTCGAAATATTTTGTGAATTATATAAGTTGCAATTTTTTTACATGGCATTGTTCGCTCTTTTTGTCACCGTGCCAGCTTTTCAAGTGATAAAGAATAGGACATGGAGATCGGAAATCCTTTATTACAACCTCATATAGATTGAATGCGGCTACAATGAACAAAACACCGAAGCCATTGCATGAAAGCAACAAAAAACCAACCTCCCCTAAACCAGGAGAGGCTGGTTTCCATTTCACCCTGACCACCTTAATCATGGAAATTCGTCCCATCCGTCACTTCTTTGACGATGCCGGCGCGGATGACGAAGTCGCCGAAATGTTCACCGTCAAGACGCTCTTTCGCATAGCGGGATAGGAGGACGCGCAGTTCGCGCAAAATTTCCTCCTCGCCGATGTTTTCGCGGTACAGTTTGCCAAGGCGCGTGCCGTTGAACGCAGCGCCGAGGTACATGTTGTATTTTCCGACCGCTTTGCCGACGAAGGCAATCTCGGCGAGCACGTGGCGGGCGCAGCCGTTCGGACAGCCCGTCATGCGGATCGTGATTTCCTCATCGCGCAAACCGTTTTCGTCGATAATCTCCTCGATTTTATCAAGCAGCTTCGGCAAGTAGCGCTCCGCTTCCGCCATCGCCAAGCCGCACGTCGGCAAGGCGACACAGGCGAGCGCGTTGCGGCGCAAGGCGGTGTACCGGCGGCCATCGGTCAAGCCGTATTCGGCGATGAGTGCCTCGATTTCCGGCTTTTTCTCGCTCGTGACGTTAGCGATGACCAAGTTTTGGTTTGGCGTCAACCGGAAATCGCCGGTATGGACTTTCGCGATTTCGCGCAAGCCCGTCATCAGTTTGTAATCGTCGTAGTCTTTGACGCGGCCGCCTTCGACAAAGAGTGTGAAGTGCCATGTCCCATTGACGCCTTCGACCCAGCCATAGCGGTCGCCGCTATGCTCGAAATGGTACGGGCGCGCTTCGCCGAGCTTCCAGCCAAGGCGGCGCTCAATTTCTTCTTTCACCGCTTCCAGCCCAAGCCGATCGATGGTGTATTTGAAGCGGGCGTGTTTGCGCGATGAGCGGTTGCCGTAGTCGCGCTGAACGGTCATAATTTTCTCCGCCACCTCGACCACTTGATCCGGCCGGCAGAAGCCGATCACTTTCGCCAGTTGCGGATACGTCGTTTTGTCCCCATGGGTCATCCCCATGCCGCCGCCGATGGCGACATTAAACCCGGCAAGCTTGCCGTCTTCGACAATGGCGATGAACCCGATGTCTTGCGAGAACACATCGACGTCGTTCGACGGCGGGACGGCGATGCCGATTTTAAACTTCCGCGGCAAATACGTCGGTCCGTAAATCGGCTCTTCTTCGCCGTCAACCGCCGGCGTGCCCGCCACTTTCTCGTCGTCCAGCCAAATTTCGTAGTACGCCCGCGTCCGCGGAAGCAAATGGTCGCTGATCAGCTTCGCCCATTCGTACACTTCCGCATGCACTTCCGATTGGTACGGGTTCGGGTTGCACATGACGTTTCGGTTGACGTCGCCGCACGCCGCAAGCGTCGTCATGAGCGCATTGTTAATGGCTTGCATCGTTTTTTTCATGTTCCATTTTAAGATGCCATGCAGTTGAAACGCCTGGCGCGTCGTCAGCTTCAACGTGCCGTTCGCGTATTTGCGGGCGAGTTCATCCATGACAAGCCACTGTTCCGGCGTCGCCACCCCGCCCGGCGTGCGGACGCGAACCATGAACTGGTATGCAGGCTCCAGTTTTTGTTTTTGCCGCTCGGTGCGCACGTCGCGGTCGTCTTGCAAGTAGCTGCCGTGGAATTTCATCAACCGGTTGTCATCCTCTGGAATTCCTGCGCTGAGCGGGTCTTCCATCGTTTCCGCGAGCGTGCCGCGCAAGTAACGGCTTTCCTGCTTGATGCGCTCCACATCGCTTGGCGGTCCGTCCGGCGCTTTTAACACGACTTTCGCCATTTTCGATCCCACTCCTTCTTTTGAGATTAATAGACGTCGCGTTGGTATCGTTTTTGCTTTTGCATCTCGGTGACATACGCTTCCGCCTGTTCGCGGCTCATTCCGCCTTCTTTTTCGATAATCTCGATCAACGTCTGATGGACGTCGCGCGCCATGTGTTGTTTGTCGCCGCATACGTAGACGACAGCGCCATCCTCGAGCCAGCCGAACAGTTCTTTGCTTCGCTCGAGCATCCGGTGTTGAACGTATATTTTTCGCTCCGTATCGCGCGAGAAGGCGACGTCCATTTTGGTCAGCACACCGCTTTTCAGCCAAGCGAGCCATTCCGTTTGATACAGGAAGTCGGTCATAAAATGTTGGTCGCCGAAAAAGAGCCACGATTTTCCATTCGCGCCCGTCGCTTCGCGCTCCTGCATAAAGGCGCGGAACGGCGCCACTCCGGTGCCTGGACCGATCATAATGATCGGCGTGTCGGGATCCTTCGGCAACTTAAAGTTCGGGTTCGGCTGCACAAAGACCGGCAACGTATCGCCGATTTGGACGCGTTCGGCGCAGAACGTCGAGCACACCCCTTTGCGCAGGCGGCCGTAAGACTCGTAGCGGACCGCGCCGATCGTCAAGTGCACTTCATCTGGATAGGCCGCTAAGCTGCTCGCGATCGAATACAGGCGCGGCGGCATTTTCCGCAAGATAGAGATGAGTTGTTGCGGAGTGGCGTCCCATGGGCCGAAGTCACGGAACGCATCCAATAAGTCGCGGCCTTTGGCGTATTCTTTCAGCTTCGCCTCATTGCCTGGGGCGACGAGCGCTTGAAGCTCGCTGTTTTTCGAAAGCGGCGCCAGCTTTTGCAACAGCGCTTTGGTCAACACGGTGATTTCAAAATGGGACGTGAGCGCTTCTTTGAGCGACCGCACTTCCCCGTCTTTGTCGATCGTCACCGTTTCTTCCGGGTTCCATTTCATTTCGTGAATGATGAGATCGACAAGCTCCGGATCGTTTTTCGGGAAGATGCCAAGCGCATCGCCCGGCTCATACTTCAACCCCGATCCTTCAAGAGACAATTCGAGATGGCGCGTTTCTTTGTTCGATCCGCGGCCGTTTAAGTTGATGTTTTCCAGCACCTCAGCCGGGAACGGGTTTTTCCGCGAATAGACGACTGTCGGCTCGGCTTTCGGCACGGCCGCAGCGGCCGACAACACTGGCGCGGCCTCGGCATTGGCACCTTTGCTCAGCACGCCAAGCACGCCGTCAAGCCATTTCGCCGCCGCTTCCTCGTAGTCGACGTCACAGTCGACGCGCGGATAAAACCGCTCTCCCCCGAGCTCCTCGAGCCGCTTGTCAAAATCTTTCCCCGTCTGGCAAAAGTGTTCATACGACGTATCGCCAAGCGCCAAGACGGAAAAGCGTAAATGATTCAGCTTCGGCGCCCGTTTGCTGTGGAGAAACTCGTAAAACGACACCGCGTTGTCTGGCGGATCGCCTTCCCCATGCGTGCTCACGACGATGAGCAGCGTCTCGACTTTCTTCAATTCATTCGGCTTAAAATCAAGCATGGACAACACTTTCGCTTCAAACCCACGCTCTTTGAGCGCTTTGCCGGCTTTCTCAGCCAACTTTTGCGCATTGCCGGTTTGCGAGCCGTACAATACCGTCACTTCTTTCGAAACCGGTTTGCTGCTTCCAGCAAACAGCGCTGGCGCTTCGGCATCCAAAACGGCAACCGCCGCCTCGGCAGCAGCCAAATACCCGCTCAGCCAAAGCTTTTGCGACGGCGTCAACGTCGGCAACAAACGATTCAAGAGCTCAATCTGCTCCTGGGTAAACGGACTGTTGGTTACTTGCAGCTGCAACGGTGTCCACCTCACAATATAAAATAAAATGGAACGATTGACGTCGTTTCGGTCTCAACGACAGAACGAGCGTCAAACTCCATTATTCCTATAAGGCAAGTATACTTTATCGAAGATATCATATTTACACTTTACCGCAAAACAAAACATTAGTAAAATAAATATAAATTATTGAAACTATTAATTTTTATAATAGATACTCTCTGCAACAACGATCGAGCGATGGGCAGGAGGAACGAAGATGTACTATGACGAACTGAAAACATTTATTACATTGGCGGAAGTGAAAAATTTCACAAAAACAGCGGAAATTCTCCATTTGTCGCAGCCAAGCGTCAGCTTGCACATCAAAAATTTAGAAAAAGAGTTTCAAACGAAACTGTTCATCCGCTCCCCGAAGCGGCTGCGCATGACGCCGACCGGCGAGCTCCTATACGACCGCGCCAAACAAATGGTGGCGCTTTATGAACAAACGAAGCAAGACATTTTGGAGCACCATCACTCAGTGAAAGGCAAATTGACCATCGGCGCCAGCTTTACGATTGGGGAGTATATTTTGCCGCCGCTTTTGCCCGATTTCCAAAAGCGTTATCCAGAGTTGGAGCTTGAGGTGATGATCGGCAACACAAAAGAAATTGTCGAACTCGTCAAATCGTACCAAGTCGACATCGGCTTAATCGAAGGACAAACGAACGAAAAAGAACTGTCCGTTCATCCGTTCATGCAAGACGAGCTTGTCATCGTCGCCTCCAACCGCCACGCACTGGCGCAAAAAGAGGAGGTCACGATCGCCGAGCTGCAAAACGAAGCATGGGTGGCGCGCGAAGTCGGGTCGGGAACAAGGGAATATTTCAACCATTTCATCCGCTCGAACGGGCTGAAAATCCAATCGCTCATGATCATCAGCAGCAACCAAGGCATTAAAGAAACGCTGATCAACGGCAACGCCCTGTCCTTGCTGTCGCGCAGCGTCGTCGCCCGCGATATCGAGCACGGCCACCTGTCCATTGTTCACCTGAACCATCCGCCGTTTTACCGAATGTTTTCCTATATTTGTGCACCGATTATGGAAAACAAGCAAAATGTACGTATCTTCCTTGAAACGTTGCAACACAATTGGAGATCCTAAAAAACACGGGGAGAAGCTTGGCAGCCCTCCCCTATACTTCCATCTCCCCATGGCGAATATGCGGCATTTCGATTTGAATCGTCGCATGGCGAATGTGAAAGCGCGTTTCGACCAAATCAATCGCCCGCTGCAAAACCGCCTGCCCATCGCAACCTTCCTCAATGAGCAAATGGCAGCTTAACGAATCAAGCCCCGAGGTGATCGTCCAAATATGCAAATCGTGCACATCGATCACGCCATCAATGCCGGAGAGCGCCGCTTTTACTTCCCCATGGTCAATCGCCGCCGGCGTTCCTTCCATTAAAATATGCACCGTCTGTTTCACCACGGCCAACGCCCCTTTTAAAATCAGCACCGACACCGCAATGGAAATGAGCGGATCAGCCGCGTACCAATCGAACAGCCAGATGACAAGCCCCGCCGCGATCGCCCCGACCGAGCCTAACGCATCGCCAAGCACATGAAGATAGGCGCTGCGGACATTGACGTTCTCTTTGACATCCCCTTTGCGCATTAACACCCAAGCGCTTGCCAAATTAGCCAGCAACCCTATGACAGCAATGGCCATCATCGGCCCGCTCGCGACAGCAGGTGGATTCACAAACCTCGCGACCGCTTCCCAAATAATCCAAGCGGCAATCCCCACCAACGCAACCCCGTTTACGAGCGCCGCTAAAATCTCGAACCGGTAAAATCCATATGTCCTCTTCGGCGACGCAGGCCTCGCCGCAAACCACACCGCCAACAGACTTAACAAAAGCGAAGCAGCATCGCTCAGCATATGCCCCGAATCCGAAAGAAGAGCAAGGCTGTTCGTCACAAGCCCGCCGACAAACTCGAGCGCCATGATCCCGACCGTTACACCGAGGGCAATCGCCAGCCCTTTTTGATTTCCTTCTCTGCCGTGATGATGCCCGTGATGGTGATCGCAATGGCCGTGCGCGTGATGATGCATCCATCTTCTCTCCTTACTTATTGGTGTTGTGCGTGATCAATCGCCTGCTTTAGCAACGAAATGACATGTTCGTCATCACATGAGTAAACCAACATCTTCCCCTCACGGCGATATTTCACAAGCCGCAGCGTCCGAAGCAGCGCCAACTGATGGGAAACCGCCGATTGCGACATGCCGAGCACTTCCGCAATATGGCCGACATGACATTCTTCCTGCGACAACAAATACAACATCTTCATCCGCGTCGGATCCGCCAGCGCTTTAAAGATCCGTGACACTTCCTCAATCACACTTTCATCTAAAAACGAATGATCCTCTGCGTTCATGGCTGTTCCCTCACATTTTAATATATGAGCATTTGTTCATATATGTGAATCATAAACCGCTTTTTTTCTTCTGTCAATCCTATTTCAAGCCGCAAAACCCAATCAGCATCAACAGCCGATGCACTGACACCTCCACAACGGCAGCCAGCAAAGCAAAAAAAGCAGGGGCCGATAGACCCGCTGCTTTCCCATTACGATCTCACCCGCACCGCCGTCCCAGTCGCAATGCACATCATCATGCCGTCGCGCAGCGTTTCAAAATCGAGATCCACCCCGATGACGGCGTTGGCGCCAAGGCTTCTCGCCTTATTGACCATCTCCTTGATCGCCATCTCCCGCCCTTCGGCCAGCTTGCTTTCATACGTTCCGCTCCGCCCGCCGATGATGTCGGTGATGCTGGCGAGAAAATCGCGGACGACATTGGCGCCCAAAATGACCTCTCCCGCTACGATGCCCAAATACTCTTCAATTTCTTTTCCCTCAATGGTATTGGTGGTCGTGACAATCACAGCTATGTCCCCTCGTGGCTCATCATAATAGGTAGAAACCCCAATTCGATTATACTACATTGCATCTATGATGTCGCCGATGAATCTGTCCGCATTGCAGCCAATGCCGAATGAGCACCGTACAGCAACAACTGCGCGATGCCGACAAAATACTCCGATTCGCGAATGATGTGATCGAGCACCACCTTGGCGGTCGGGTTTTGGCTGACGGCTTTGCTGCGGATTTTGATGTGCCGGCATAATTCGATGAACTGAAGGCTCTGCTCTAAGCAGTACGACACAAAATGGAGCACTTGTTGATGCAGTTGTTCCGGAACATAATGGCCGGCCCGAATAACCGATTCAATGTAACGGACCGCGTGCTGATGCGTAGCCGAAAGCGCCTCCTCCCATTTTTTCAACGCTTCTACATATGGCGCTTCCAATCCAGACGCAAGCTCGCGAATGACGACCGTATGTTCTTCCTCTTGGTGCTTCCAGAATTCAATCTCATCCAAAACGCGCAGCGGCATGTGTGGGCCGTAGTAGAATTGCACGCTTTTTCCCTCCCTGTTTCCCCTCTTCTTTCAATGTATGGATCGATCAGTGGAAGTATGCACTAATATAAACTAGAAAAATATTTTGATCTTTCCTGTGACAAAAGACAAGCGCATGGGTACAAAATGGAAAAGATAATGTTTTGAAATTAGGGAGGAGCTTGCGCTATGAAATTAGAGGGAAAAGTTGCCGTTGTTACTGGAGGCGCCTCAGGGATGGGAAAAGCGATAGCACTGTTGTTTGCCAAAGAAGGAGCAAAAGTAGTCGTCTCAGACATTCACGAAGAAGGGCAGTCTGCTGTGGTCAAAGAGATTACAGAAAACGGTGGAACAGCTATCGGCATCACCGCCAATGTCGCTAATAAGGAACATGTGGAACGATTAATCGATGAGACGTTGCAAGCGTTCGGCTCACTCGACATTTTAGTCAACAATGCTGGAATTATGGACAACTTTGTTCCTGCTGCCGAGGTGACGGACGAGCTGTGGGAGAAAGTGTTTGCGGTTAATGTAACAAGCGTCATGCGTACGACTCGTAAAGCACTATCCATTTTTCTCCCCCAAAAAAGCGGGGTGATCATCAACATCGCCTCCGTTGGCGGACTTTATGGCTCGCGAGCCGGAGCCGCCTATACTGCTTCAAAGCATGCTGTCATTGGACTGACGAAAAACGTGGCATTTCAATATGCAAAAGAAGGTATCCGCTGCAACGCCATCGCACCGGGGGGCGTCAGTACAAACATCGGCGCCACGATCACTGCGCCCAATCCATTCGGAATGGAGAGGGCCATGGCAGGTGCGGCTCTCAACCCTCGTGCAGGCGAGCCGGAAGAAATCGCCAGCATCGCCTTGTTTTTAGCTTCCGACGATGCCAGTTTTCTAAACGGCGCTGTGATCGTTGCCGATGCCGGCTGGACAGCGTATTGACAACGACACTGCTGCCACCCACCTTTTCGGTTATAGGCGAGATAGATCTTTCAGAAACAAAACAGAAAAGGAAAAGCCGCCCCAACAGGCTTCGTTCCCCTTCGGGACCGGCTTTTTCCTTTTCCTTTTTGTCAGCCGCGAACCATTTGGTACACATGCATTACCAAAGCAACGACCGCCGCCACTCCAACAAACGACACCAAATACAAAATCGGCGACCCCGTGTGGCCAAACACCACTTCATTTTGCAGCATGGCCGCTTTCTCCCAAGCATTCTCCACATCGGGCTTGTAAAGCTTCGTTTTCCAATATCCTATGCCGATGGTGGATGCCAAATACACCACATGAACGATGATCGAAATGACGAAAGCGTGAATAACGGTTTTCATGAACATCCCCTTCTCACCTGTCGGAAATATGGACGATCCTCCATTGGAGGCGTCGGCGCAAATGTCCATCCATTGCATCCGCATTCCGATACGATCTTCTATCATTTTATCATACAAGTTGCGCAAAACCATCCCCTGCATATTTCCGAATCGTTCCTTTTGATCAAACGTTCAATCCCCAAAAGAGGGGATATTCACAGACGCTTGATTGAAGTAAGCTTAACTGTAGCATCGCTTTTCTCCATCCCATCAAGCACATGATGGGTGTGAAACGCCAATAACAAATGAATGAACATTCATTCTGTTGTGGTATAATGGTAACAACATCCTCACACCAATAAGGAGGCCCGTTCGCCATGCTGATCGAGAAAGTGATCAAAAAACGGTTTGAAACAGAAGTGGTTCAAAACGTGCATATCGCCAAAGGAACGGCGACGTTTCAAGGCGTCCGCCTCACCGTCCGCTGCTTTGTCATCGATGGGGTGCTGATTGACACCGGCGCCAAATCGATGGAACACGAATTCACTTCATTTTTTCAACAACAAGACATCGATCAAGTCGTCGTTACCCATTATCATGAAGACCATACCGGATGCGCGGCATTTTTGCAGCGAAAGATGGGTCTGCCCATCTACATGAACGAACCGATGATCCATTATTGCCAGCAAAAGGCGGACTATCCGCTATACCGAAAAGTGTTTTGGGGCAAGCGCGACCCGTTCGTTGCCAAACCGATCGGCGCGACGTTTTCCTCGCGAAGCGCAACGTGGGACGTCATCCCGACGCCGGGCCATTCCATCGACCATGTGGCGTTTTTGAACCGCGAAACGGGGCAATTGTTCAGCGGCGACTTGTACTGTCAAGAGAAAACGAAAGTCATCTTGCGCGAGGAAAACATCCCGGCGATCATCGCCTCCTTGCAACACGTGTTGACATACGATTTCGGCGACGTCTTCTGCGCCCATGCGGGCTATCTCCCGAACGGGCGCGAGGCCTTGCAGCGGAAGCTTGACTATTTGCTTGAACTGCAAGGGACGATCATCGATTTATACGAAAACGGAACACCGCCCAAACAAATCCAGACCCTTTTGTTTCCGAAAAAATACCCGATCGTCTTCTTCTCGGGTGGAGAATGGGACTCGCTCCATATCATCCGGTCGGTCATTCAGGAACATGAGACGAAACAAGCGGGCTGAGACGGGGCTGCTCGAGATGGCTATGATATGGCGTCTTGGGGCAGCCTTGTTACGCCTGGCGTTGCTGTTTTCTGTTCTGCCGCCGCCTCCCCCAACTCTCGTTGTCTTCCATGTCGCCCTTTTCCCTTGCCATGAACAGTTGCATCTTTGGGTGCTAAACGGCCCATCGGCTGTTCAGGCAGGCAGCTGCAGTTCCCGATTGATGCTGTGTATGGTATGCTAATAGAGAAAAACGCAGAAAAGGTGTCAGGGAATGAAGTCATACATCGTCATTGGAGCTGGCATTTTAGGCGCCTCGACTGCTTACCATTTGGCCAAGGAAGGCGCAAACGTGATCATCATCGACCGCGGCGACAAAGGCCAAGCGACCGATGCGGCGGCGGGGATCGTCTGCCCTTGGCTGTCGCAGCGCCGCAACCAAAAATGGTACCGATTGGCCAAAAACGGAGCGAAGTTTTACCCCTCCCTCATCGAAGAACTGCAAGCGCTCGGGGAAACGGACACCGGTTATGCGCGCGTCGGGGCGCTTTGCCTGCATACAGACGAACAGAAACTGGAACAAATGGAGGAGCGCGCTCGCAAACGGCGCGAAGACGCGCCGGAAATGGGAGAGATCGTGCGGCTTCATCCCCATGAGGCGAAGGAGCTGTTTCCGCCGCTTGGCGGTGAGCATCATGCCCTATATGTGAGCGGCGCCGCCCGAGTGAACGGCCGGGCGGTGCGGGACGCCCTCACAAACGCGGCCCAAAAGCTTGGCGCCGCCTACATCCGTGGAAACGCCCGGATCCTGTTTGAAGGCTCCCGCGTCATCGGCGTGGAAGTCAATGGAGCGAAATACACGGCCGAAGCGGTCATCGTCACAGCCGGCGTGTGGGCTGGCGAACTGCTCGAACCGCTGGGCGTTCGGTTTGCCGTCAGCCCGCAAAAAGGACAAATCGTTCATCTCGAATGGTTGGCAGGCGAGACCGGCCGATGGCCGGTC
The DNA here is from genome assembly GCF_001592395.1 of Geobacillus sp. JS12. NCBI lineage: Bacteria > Bacillati > Bacillota > Bacilli > Caryophanales > Anoxybacillaceae > Geobacillus > Geobacillus sp. JS12. The sequence goes on along the minus strand of NZ_CP014749.1, from coordinate 835,029 downwards.
GTCATGCCGCCGAACAATCAGTATATGCTCGCCTTCCCTGGAGGGCGAATCATCATCGGAACGACCCATGAAGATGAAGCAGGCATGGACATCCGCGCCACCGCAGGCGGCATCCACGAAATACTGGACAAAGCGCTCGCCGTCGCGCCAGGGCTGTCGGCTTGCACCTACGTGGAAACGCGGGTCGGGTTCCGCCCGCGCACGCCTGGGTTTCTCCCTGTCTTCGGACCGCTTCCGGGCTTTTCTGAGGTGTATATCGCCAACGGGCTCGGCTCCTCAGGCCTCACCGTCGGCCCGTATGTCGGAAAAGAGTTGGCGAAACTCGTCATCGGCCTGCCGACGGAACTCGACCAAAGCGACTACGACGTCGCAAGCGCCGTCGCGCCGATCGTTCCATGAGGAGGACAGGGAAACCCACGACAGACCTTGCAGCCGTTGACTTCCCTTTCTGGGGTTCAGGACAAAGCGGACTGCATTTCGTCAGCTTTGTCCTTCATATTTTTTCAGCTGTTCCGTCAGCTTATGAAACAGCTCCATATCTTTGCGATCGAGCGCCTGATCGATTTGCAGCTTCAGCCTCGACAGTTCGTGCCGTTTCAGCGCCTCATCCAACACTTGCTCGGCCGCCTTCGCCATTTTCTCATGCCGCTCGTGCCGCCTGACATTTTCCAACGCTTGGTGATCAATGAGGCGAAGGTACGAAAAATTCCTTGCCTTTCCAGGAAAATGGAGCGTCAAATAAAGCGGCTCGTTCGGATGCAGCGCCAAATCACCCATAATCGAGGCAAGGCTCGTGCTTTTTTGACCGCGCCGATAAAACACAAGCCCGTCCTCCTCCGCCATCGCAGTCGAAATGATCAGCCACCGCGCCTGCTTTTGCTCGGTTTCCGTAAAATGGACGTTCTCAAGCAAATGGGGTGTTGAAGCAAGTATTGCAGCACAAATCGGGCATCGGGATGCTTCAAACGATGCTGCTGCAAAAACGTTGTTAAGAACTGCCGCTTTTCTGAATAGGACACCCATCTCGTCATAGCCTCACCCCCTTCAACTGCTTCTCCATGGAAGATAACAGCGGCCGCAGCGCAAGATCGTCTCAACAAGCCTCGATGATCCATTGCTATTCCATTCACGTCTTTGTTTTCCAGTATACTTGATTGCGCCCCGCCGTGCATCTGAAAACCACAGGGCAAGGCCCCTTTCATTCCGACACCAAGCGGCAAACGAAATAGAAAAACAGCCGCCCTTCATTTCCAGGCGGCTGCTCCTTCCAAGCAACGAGCACTCAGCTTTTCTTTAAGCCGCTAAAACCTATAGGCCTACGCCAACTGCATCGCAAAGTGGCCGTTCAATCCGAGCGCTTCCGCTGTAGACGCTTGCACTTGCCGCAGCAGCGCTTCATTTTTCATCAACGACTCGCCGTAAGACGGGATCATCTCTTTCACTTTCGCCCGCCACTCGTTCATCCGTTCTGGGAAGCACTTCTCCATCACTTCAAGCATGACATGAACCGCCGTCGATGCGCCTGGCGAAGCGCCGAGCAACGCCGCGATCGAGCCATCTGCCGCATGGACGACCTCCGTGCCGAACTGCAGCGTTCCTTTGCCGCCAGCTTCCGTGTCTTTGATCACTTGCACGCGCTGACCCGCCACGACGATGTCCCACTCGTCGCTTTTCGCCGTCGGGACGAATTCCCGCAGCTCTTGCATGCGCTGTTCTTTGGACAACAGCACTTGCTGGATCAAATAGTTGGTCAAGGACATGTTTTTCACGCCCGCCGCCAAGATCGTCAAGACGTTATGCGGCTTGATTGAAGTGAACAAGTCGAGCATCGATCCGTTTTTCAAAAACTTCGGCGAAAATCCGGCAAATGGCCCAAACAGCAGCATCTTTTGATTGTCGATAAACCGCGTGTCCAAATGCGGCACCGACATCGGCGGCGCGCCGACTTTCGCTTTGCCGTACACTTTCGCATGGTGCTGCTCGACGACCTCGGGATTGTTGCACACCATAAACAACCCGCTCACCGGGAAGCCGCCGATTCCCTTCCCTTCAGGAATGCCGGACTTTTGCAACAGATGGAGGCTGCCTCCCCCGGCCCCGATGAAGACGAACTTGGCCGCATGAAGTTCCACGGCGCCCGTATCCAAATTCCGCACTTTCAGCTCCCATAAACCGTCGCTTGTCCGTTTGATATCCTCGACATGATGGCGGTAGCGGATCTCCACGTTCTTCCGTTTCAAATGTTCAAACAGTTGGCGCGTCAACGCCCCGAAGTTCACGTCCGTCCCCGATTCGATGCGGGTCGCCGCGATCGGCTCGTCCACCACCCGCCCTTCCATCATGAGCGGCACCCATTCGGCCAGCTTCTTCGGATCATCTGTGAACTCCATCCCTTTGAACAGCGGATTGGCCGCCATCGTTTCGTGCCGCTTTTTCAAAAACGCCACATTGTCTTCCCCTTGCACAAAGCTCATATGCGGCAGCGGACGGACGAAATCTTTCGGGTCACGAAGAATACCACTGTTGACCAAATAAGCCCAAAACTGCAAAGAGACGTAAAACTGCTCATTGATTTTAATCGCTTTGCCGATGTCAATCGACCCATCGGCCTTCTCAACCGTATAGTTCAACTCGCAAAGCGCCGCATGCCCGGTCCCGGCGTTGTTCCACTCGTTGGAGCTTTCCGCTCCTGCCTCTTCCAGTCTTTCAAAGACGACAATGTCCCACTCTGGCGCCAATTCCTTCAAGAGCGTCCCCAACGTCGCGCTCATAATGCCGGCGCCGATTAAGATGACATCCGTTTTTCCTTGTTTGTTGCCCATATTTACCATCCCTATCCATGAATAGTTGTAAAAGAGCATCGAGCGATCGCTCGAAACAATGTCGCCGATACCCCTTTCGTTTTGAGGGCGATTCCAACATTTATTATAACACAATTGGTTAATAGTATATCACTATTATTGATTTGAACAAAAATATATTAATATAATTCAATGCACCGTTGCATATTCATGACATCAACACAGCCATCCCAACATCGCCCTTCATAATAATTTTACAAAATCGTTGAATATTTCGCCACCATCTCGAGAAAAAACGCAGAGATTTTTCAAGAAGGCTGATGAAAAACACATTTTATAGCAGCAAAAAAGACGGCTCCATGCCGCCAAAGCGTCATATAAGCCATCTACACCCGAAACATTTCAAGGTGACATCCATCGTATTAGGCAATCGTTTTTTCAATTTCTCTAACAAATGGCTCGTGCGAAGTATTCTCTAAAAAATCTTCGAATATTTCATCAAGTTGCAAGTTGAGATCTTCATTGACCTCATTCCCGTCCTCGTCATAAATCTCAAAGTGGCTGTACTTCCATTGATCAAATGTTTCCCTAAGCAAGTCACAGTATGTCACCCAACGCTTTCCATAGTTAGACATATACGTCGGCACCCATTGATCAATGTAAACGTTGTTTAACAACTCATCTAACGGAGAACAATAAAATCGCGAGCCCTTACTTCTCCCCAACGATCGGACAAGCTCGGCAAACTCTTCCTTCTTCATTTTCCTCACTTCACCGGAATAGTCATAGCTGATCTTGCCGTTGTATGGGTTGATGAATGGTTCAGCGTTGTATATCCATTGGTGCGGTATATGCGTTTGAATCACTTCCATAGTGTTGCTTGCACAGCTCCACAGGGAAAAGCGAAACTGCAACACTTCGCCAAAGGGAAACACCATTGAAAACACGGAAAGTTCATTGCTGAGGGCCTCACAGCTGAAGAGAGCAATTGGTGCAATGTTGCGGTGGCATTTCTCAAACAGGCGGCTGAAATCGAAAAAAAGCGCCCTTAGGAAATAACAATTGTACACAATCGCCTTCTCATTCCCGTCGAATGCTGTGGAGAAATTCCGCATCGATTACTTTCCTGTCATCGACAAGATCTAACAGTTCATCGTGCGGGCGAATCTCATCATTGCCGTCGGAATAATAAAGGGTGATATGCACTCCTTCTGATTGGGCGATTTGCAACGCGGGCAAAAAATCACTGTCCCCGAATAAGGCAATTCGCGAATACAAAGCATTCCCTCCCGTCCATGGCAATGAATACAAAAGGAGCGGCGATGCCGCCCCCTCTCTTGACCTGCCATCCATCCGAACGGCAGCGGTTATTCTAAATATCATTATAATTGGAAAAACGGTGCATGTAAATCCCTCAGTTGAGATGAACAGGCCATTCGCATTGAGCCAGTTGGCCCCGAGAAGCTTATGTCCCGTGCGTCAATCCATGCAAAAAGGCGGAGCGATCCGCCTTTTCTTTACCCAAAATAAAGCGATCATTACCCCCCTGACAACAATGACCTACACTTCTTCCAGCTGAACCTACTTGCAAATAATTTGCAGCAACGGCTCTGTATAATCAAAGGTATAGATACGAAAATGCTGAAATCCGCTTGAATCTGCTGCTGCATGTTCGAAGCGAATCATGGTAAACAAGCTGTCAAAATGGAGATCCTCCCTCGACATTTCTATGACTTCCTTCCACATTTTGTACTCTACAGCCAAGCAATCCGTAAAATGCAACACGAATGTTCTATTTTCCTCTCTATTCTCCTGTACATCCCAATAATAGTCGATTGTGATAGACAAATCTAACGGATTGTTCCACTTGATATCCGTTATAATGCTATCTGTGAAGTCAAAATGGTCTTTGATTTCTTTATAGTTGTTGGCAATGATCATTTGACTCCCCCTCCTCTCCAGCATGAAAATGCCTCTTCTTTTCAGGAACACCGATCGTCACAACACCATCATGAAAACATTCGATTGCATACTCTCCATGTTGGCAAAGAATAAAAGTGTCTGACCCCACTGCCACCACATCATCAATAGCATGCAGAACTCTCTCTAATGTCGTCTGGATGCCAGGGTTATCAGAATAATTCCATAGCACAATCACATCGTAATGATCAATTCCCCTTTGCCGCAGCCAATCAACTACTTCCGATGCATGCTTTATGTGTTTCTTTTCCGATACCTTTTCCCAATCGATTCTCCCCCAAGGCAAGATCGGGAATAATGTGCATAAATAATCAAAATATGTTTCGGTTTCCCCGCTCGTTAAAATCCTCAAGTTCCCATGACCTATTGCATAAACACACTCTTCAAATAATGTCATGTTTGCCCCCGCTTCAATATTGTTCGATGCCACTGTATGTACTGTATATATTTTCATGTCTTTTCCACATGCATTGAATTGAACTCAACGTGAGCGCCACTCTACATTCCTTGCCTCAATAAGAATGATGTTCACCCCATCGGATTCCCAAAAAATGAAAAACGACTGCAAACGCAGTCGTACCAAGAGATGTAGAAATTCCGATCCAAACGAGTCGGATCCACATAGCGGCCCCGAGAGGATTCGAACCTCCGACGCACGGTTTAGGAAACCGACGCTCTATCCACTGAGCTACGGGCCATATGGCTCTCCTTTTTCATTCTATCCATCTGCACCTAAAAATTCAATAGCTGATAGAAAAACAAAATAGAGAACTCCAACCCCGATCTCTCCAAAGTTCGCTCTTCGCTCCCGGCAATTTGGATTCGTCGGCTTGGATCGACCCACGTTTTCCCGCGGAACGTTCAAATCGCCTGCCCAAAACGTCTTGCCCGATGCGGAAAAACAGCCACGATCATCTTACCATGACGTCCCGTATTCGTCTGGATTGAGAATCCTATGCACCCTCGCGGCATCATCCTCGACACTCACAAAGTGGTTCGTTTCCTTCGGCCCCAGTCCTCGAACCGCCCCATGAAGACGCCCGATTTTCTCCAGCGCTCCGCTTCTGATATCCCAGCTGTACACTTCCTCCTTTGCACGATAGCTGTGGCCAAAATACGCATAGTTCCCCCTCACACATAGAGCGGTTGATCCGCGCAGCTGCTCGGGCGCTTTGTATCTCTGCACCGTCTTTTGGCCAGGATCCACCTGAATCAGCGAAAAATCGTCGTAAGGAAAAAGCCACAAGGTCGATGATTTTCCTTTGCACATCGCATAGCAGTCCACGATCATTGGACGGTCCGTCAAATGGGAATGATACTTGAATGCTGAGGAACCGTCCAAGCGAAACAAAACCAATCCTTCCGCCGAAACTCCTTTGCCAAACACTCCTTCATCAAAATAGCCGATCCATATCCCTTCCTTCCCCACCGCAATGTCTTCTATCCCATCGCCGCCGCAAAAGGAATGTCGGATACGGCCATGCAGATCGAGCAAAAACACATTATCACGCTTCCCTTGGCTTCTCGCATCCGCCAGCAAAAACCGCTCGCTGTCGACCCAGCGAATAATGGGGAAGCGCACAGAGACGTCCGGACGGAGAACAGCTCCATTCACGACGCACTCCAACCGTCGGCGGCTTCTTTGCACAACGATCCATCCCCACTGATCGCTCCAATCCGCATCGATCAGCCGAATCCCGCCTCGTTCCGAGGCAATGGAATAGAACGTATAGGTGACGATTGACACCACTCATCCCCCACAGAAACGTCATCTTTACAGCCACACACCGCCTATTGCCCCTGCATTTCTACGAGGCGCCCCATCTGCACGGCAACACGAAGGTTCGCTGCGGCCCCTGACAGTTGCTTTCGCTCCGATCGCAGGCAAGACGCCCCTCCCGCCACCGCCTTTGCAAACGTCGCAACTTGATCAGCGTCCTTAGGGAGCCCCATCCGCACGACGAACGGTTGGCCGTTTGTCATCATCAACATCCTTGGCGGAATCGTTCCCATCGTGGAAAGGACGGTTCCTCACGGAGGAAACCAACAATAAGGGATATCATTCGTGAACATAAGGCCGAAATCCTGCATGTACGAAAAAATGGAGAGCTGGGAAAGCTCTCCGTTTTTCGCTTGTGTGTTCCATCCAAGTCAATACGACGAAATCCTCGCCCTTAACAGAAATCCCCTGAATAGGGAAAACATCCAGCAAACGGGAAATCGGCCCCAAACGGCTTTTATTCAGGCACATACATTTTCTGCAGCGGAAGCAGCGCTCTCGCATCGCTGGGCATGTTCTCGTACCAATGGACAAGCAAGTTTACTAATTCTTCTAAATCAATCAGTTTCACGGAGTTGTACCTAGCAACCCATTTTACCATAACAGCGCGGGCGGCCACAAAAAGGGACAGACCCGAGATGGAGACGCTGTTATCAGTTGCGCCTAGCATCGATCTTGACCAACAGGCATGAGAAAATAGGAAGTCCAACGATGGCTGCCTAAGAAATCTTGAAGTTGTATAAAGCACAAGTCTCGGTAGAAATGAGCTCATTTCTCAAAGTGCCTTTCTTCACCGACGAGATTGATGTCAAAAAACTAGAACGGGTTGATGGGTGTTGGGCGGTCTACTTCCCTTGTCCTTGGTGATCTACCGTTTTTTCAGCGCCGGATGCGGCTGTTCATCGCCCTAGAACGCCCGTAGAAGTGCGCGAACGGCCACAAGTTGCCCCTTTATTGCAGCTCATTATAAGAATGGATTAACCAAAATTTTAATTTGATTTTTATTCTTTGTTAGTGCTTCAAAGCCTTCTGATACGATTTCATCTAAACTGATAATTTTGGTGACTAAGTCCAACGCTTTTATTTGACCGTTCGCAATTAGCTGAATGACGTTAGGAAAAATGTTACGGTACGCAATTATACTTGTCATTTGTCTTTCTGTCAAAATGAGATTGTTCAATGGAATATTTGCTGTATTTTCCCAAATGCTGATATTTACTACATTTCCCTCTCTTTTCGTGGATTGAATTGCTGTGTTTAACGTTGAATTTACTCCAGCAACTTCAAATGACACATCTACTCCTAACCCATCTGTATGGCGCTTGATTTCGTGCACAACATCATTTTCTAGCGGATTGATGACGATATCCGCTCCTATTTTTTTGGCAAACTCTTGACGTTCAGGCGAAACTTCTGTTGCGATAATTTTACTTGCACCCGCCGCTCTTGCTGCCTGAATCACAAGCAAACCGATGGGGCCTGTTCCAAATACAGCAACTGTATCCCCAATTTTCAACGTGCTTTGACGAACAGCATGGACAGCAACTGCAGTAGGTTCAACCAGTGCCGCTTGTTCCCAAGACATTTGCTCGGGAATTTTATGCACCATATTGACAGGAACAACACTGTATTCCCCAAATCCTCCATACCCTCCAGATAGCCCTATAAACCCCAATTTTCCACAAACATTGTAATGTCCTTTTTTACAAGAGACACATTCACCACAACTGTAAATTGGTTCTACACACACGCGGTCGCCCACTTTTACATTTGTCACATCTTCACCGATTTCTACTACCTCCCCTGCATATTCATGCCCCATCACAATCGGTGCTTTATCTTTTGAAAGCGGATGTGGTTCACTTACAGGTATAAAAATCGGCCCGACCAAGTATTCGTGCAAATCAGACCCGCAAATCCCGCAGTACGCCACTTTAATTTTCACTTGCCCCTTCGCCACTTTCGGCTCTGGAATTTCCTCGACTCGAATATCTTTGGCATTATACCATCTTGCCGCTTTCATCTATATTAAAACACTCCTCGTATAATTTATTTTGAGTCTTCACCATTTTCTGTGATTTCCAATCAATCCTAGAAACATGTTATCTGGATGAAATGGGTTCATCAGTCAACATCCTTCTTCCGTATACAGACCTTGAAGTTGGTAGAATGGAAACAGTCAAGTGCTTTCTTGACGGTGTTGATTTCACCGCTAACATTATTGCCAGGATCTCGTCAGTGCCTTCTCTTTTTTGTCACTAAATCACAAAATTTGGTGATGAACCTTTATTTTATTCATAAGTATCATTCATTAACTCATTCTACGATTTATGATATGGATAGGCGTACCAAGAACTGCTTCAGCTGCTTCCATCGCTATTTCCCCCAATGTTGGGTGAGCATGAATCGTTACAACGATATCTTCTGCTGTCATACCTGCTTCAATTACAAGGCATAACTCTGCAATCATGTCTGAGGCGTGTGGACCAACAATTTGTGCCCCAATAACGACGTTGTCTTCCTTGCGGACAACAAGCTTCATAAACCCGTCCGTTTCATCTAAAACAAGAGCTCGACCGTTAGCTGCAAAAGGGAAGATCGCTGTCATTACATCAATCCCTTTCTCTTTCGCTTGCTGTTCAAAATAACCGACAGATGCGCACTCCGGATTCGAAAAGACAACCATCGGCATAGTTAAGTAGCTGATTTGCGATTGAAAACCCGCAATCGCTTCAGCAGCTATTTTTCCTTCATAAGAGGCTTTATAAGCCAGCGGTGGCCCTTGTACGATATCACCGATCGCATAAATATTCGGCACGCTCGTACGACATTGTTTGTCTATTTCAATGAAACCGCGGTCGTTCATTTTCACACCGATTCTGTCTATACCAATTTTATCTGTATTCGGACATCGGCCTACTGTGACTAGAACGTAGTCGGCAGCAACCTTTTTTGTTTTCCCTTTTACCTCAAATGTCACTGTCACACCATCCTCACGCTCCTCAACCCCTTTGGCAAAAGCATTGGTGAAAATATCGACTCCTTTTTGCTTTAATCGCCGTTTCACAATCGCGCTCATTTGTTTTTCGAATCCCGGTAAAATTTCATCTGCGCTTTCTACAATGATTACTTTCGTTCCGAAGTTCGCATATGCCGTCCCTAATTCCGTACCAATATAACCGCCACCGATCACCACAAGCGATTTCGGGATTTCCGGCAAGTTCAAAGCGCCAGTGGAATCAATAACACGCTTCGAAAATGGAAAATTAGGCAGTTCAACTGGCCTCGAGCCTGTCGCAATAATCGCGTTTTGAAATTCATATGTTTGTACATGGTTTTCTGCCATAATACGCACCGTGTTCGCATCCACAAAATATGCTTCGCCATAGACAATTTCGACGTTATTCCCTTTCAACAGTCCCTCAACACCATCGGTCAATTTTTTTACAATGCTGGTTTTCCATTCTTGGACTTTTGAAAAGTCAACCGTGACATTTTCCGCTTTAACCCCCGTTTTTTCAGAATGTTTTGCCATCACATAACGATGACTTGCCGAAATAAGGGCCTTGGATGGAATACATCCTACGTTTAAGCATGCTCCACCAAGTTTTCCCTTTTCTACAATCGTTACTTTTTGACCTAATTGCGCGGCTCGGATGGCTGCTACATATCCCCCGGACCTGCTCCAACAATAAGTGTTTCCGTTGCGATTGCAAAATCACTAGTTATCATTTCGCTACTCTCCCATCTCCTATTTCCTCATCCAACGGCTTCATTCTCAACACCATATCTCATGCCATGCCGCCCAAAATTATGAATACAATAATTGATATGGATTCTCCAAATAATGCTTCACCATACCAAGGAACTGACTTGCAGGCGCTCCGTCGATCACTTGATGGTCAAATGTCAAGCTTAACGGTAATTTTTTTCTCTTTTCAACAATGTCTCCTACCAAAACAGGAACATCTTCGGCAGTCCCTACCCCAAGAATCCCTACTTCCGGAGGGTTCAGTACTGGTGTGAAAAACTCTACACCGTAAGCTCCTAAACTTGTAATCGTGAACGTCGAACCTGTCATTTCTTCACTGCTTAATGCCCCCTCCCTTGCCCTGGTACTTAATTCCTTAATTTTTTGCGAAATTTCTTTTAAAGAAAGCTTCTCCGCATAGCGGATGACTGGAACAACGAGGCCGTTTTCCACTGCAACGGCAATTCCTAAATGAACAGAATCATACGTATAAATACGTCCGTCTTGATAAAGACTGTTCATTTGCTTATGTGTTCGCAGTGATAAAATCACTGCGCGAGCAATAAAATCAGTAATCGTGAATTTGATCGTTGACTCATCGCGCAATTCATTTTTTATATTTTCATTCACTTCTATTAATTTTGTAATATCTGCTTTCATATGAATGGTCAGCTGAGCTGTCTGATGAAGGCTTGCAAACATTCTTGTTGCAATGACTTTCCGCATACCTGTTATCGGTTTTACCGTAACGTCTTTTTGTTCTATTGCCATCTCACTTATTTGTCCCGACATTTTTTTCTTAAGGTTTATACTTTCTGATGTGTTGATGGCTTCCTTATTTATTTGTGTAAACCTTTGCTCCTCGCTTTCTAGTTGTGAAGACGCCTGTCTAGTTTGAATAGCCTTTTCTACATCTGCTCTCGTAATTCTCCCTTTTGGTCCTGAACCTGAAACACGACGCAAATCTATTCCCGCTTCATGTGCTAATTTTCGAGCAGCAGGAGAAACCCGTAACATAGTTTCGGATATTGCCTCGATTTCCTCTTTCATACTGATTGCTACCGATTCACGGTCAGCTTCCTTCAAAACTTCACCTTCTTGTCCGATGTAACCAATCACTTTCCCTACTTCCGCTGTTTCATCTTGTTGAACAATAATTTCTAATAATACTCCGTCTTGCGGCGCTTCGATATCCTTTTCGATTTTGTCAGAACTAATGACGACGATCGATTCTCCCTTTTTCACTGGATCTCCCTTTTTCTTCAGCCACTCTACCACCGTTCCCTCTTCCATGCTCATTCCTAGCTTTGGCATAATAATCTCAACGGCCACGTTTTCTCTCCCCCTTTTTCAAATAAATACAATGCAAAGAACGCGTGTTGCCGCGTACAACCAAGGCAACACGCTCTATCATTTATACTGGCACAATCGTTTCGTCTCCTATAATTTCCGCCGCAGCACGCAGTACCTTCTCCGGCGTCGGCAAGTAAAGATCCTCTAATGCCGGTGAAAATGGCACAGGGCAATGCGGAGCAGTAATCCTTTTAATAGGCGCGTCCAAATAGTCAAACCCTTTGTCTGCTACAAGAGCCGAAATATCAGCAGCGACACTGCAGCGAGGATTCGCCTCGTCAACAACAATGAGCCGTCCTGTCTTCGCTACAGACGACAGAATCGTGTTCTCATCAAGCGGGGACAATGTCCGTGGATCAATTACTTCTGCTTCAACGCCTCTTTCCTGCAATATCGCTGCCGCCTTCAAGGCGGTATGCACTTGCTTGCCGATAGCGACAATCGTTAAATCATCGCCTTGTCTTTTAATATCCGCTATTCCGAATGGGATCGTATAAAACCCTTCTTCCACTTCTCCTTTCATGTTATAGAGCGTTTTATCTTCAAAAAAGATGACAGGATCATCATCAAAAATCGAAGCAAGCAAAAGACCCTTAGCGTCGGCAGGAGTGGAAGGAACGACAACTTTCAACCCTGGAATGTGGGTAAAAAGGGCGTACAAACTTTGCGAGTGCTGCGCCGCCGCCCGAAATCCAGCGCCATGCATCGTCCGAATCGTTAATGGCACTTTCGCTTTTCCGCCGAACATATAGCGAAGTTTGGCCGCTTGGTTCATTACTTCATCTAAGCAACTGCCGATAAAATCGTTAAACATCAACTCCGCAATCGGTCTTAAACCCGTTGCCGCCGCAGTAACCGCCGCTCCAATGTACCCGGCCTCGGCAATCGGCGTATCTAATACGCGTTCCCTGCCGAATTCCTGCACGAGCCCTTTCGTGACTCCCATGACCCCTCCCCAAGCTTCGTCGTCTTGTAAATGATCGACTGTTGCGCCTCCCGCAACATCTTCGCCCAACAAAATGACATGTTCATCTTTTCGCATGGCTAGTCTCATCGCTTCGTTCAGCGCCGCTGAGAAAGAAATCGTTCTCGCCATTCTGTTTCCCTCCTAAACCGTTTCTGTTTTAATAAGAAACATAGACATCTCGCAACAAATCTTCTTCCGTCGGAAACGGGCTGTTTTCGGCAAACTCCACTGCTTTTTCAATCGCTTTGGCGACGCTTTGTTCGATCTCTGCGAGCTCTTGTTCAGAACATAACTGATTGACAAGGAGATACTCGCGAAACTTCACAATGGCATCCAACTCTTGCAAATGTTTTTGCTTCTCTTCCAATGACTTATATGTTTGTGCATCTCCCTCAAAATGCCCATAGTTTCGATATGTTTTGCATTCGATCAAGGTCGGCCCTCGCCGTTGCGAGCTCGTTCAATGGCTCTTTTTGCCGCCTCGTATACAGCGATGACATCCTTGCCATCGACAACTTCCCCCGGAATGTTGTATGCCGCAGCACGGTCGGCAATGTTTCGGCAACTGGATGCATATTCAAACGGAGTCGACTCCGCATATCCATTGTTCTCGGCTACAAAGATGACCGGCAATTTCCAAATGGCCGCCAAATTAATTCCTTCATGGAAGGTGCCATGGTTGTTTGCCCCGTCTCCAAAGAAGCAAACGGCGACAGATCCTGTTTTCTTTAGTTTTGCCGTCAGTCCAGCTCCGACAGCGAGAGGAAATCCTCCGCCAACGATGCCATTCGCGCCAAGCATCCCCTTGGAAACGTCAGCGATATGCATCGATCCCCTTTTCCTTTGCACAACCCCGTCGCTTTCCCATAAATTTCAGCCATCATTCCGTTGACATCACATTCTTTAGCGATGCAATGTCCGTGTCCGCGATGGGTGCTCGTAATGTAGTCCTTTTCCGTCAAATGGGCGCAAACCCCTACCGCCACGGCCTCCTCCCCCGCATATAAATGAACGAAACCAGGCAGCACTCCCCTGCTGAAAATTTCATGCACCTTGTCCTCAAATTGGCGAATTTCCTGCATTTTCTGATACATCCATTTAGCCTTTTCTTTCGTAAGAACGATGGATTGTGATCGAGCAACAGCCATACAGAAACCTCCCTTTGTTTTAAGTAGTTTCGTTATTTATCTAAAGCAAACTCCATGCCAACAAAAAAGCGCTTACACCCCCTTGTTGTAAGCGCTTTCTTAAATGCTTCATATCCCTCTTTTTTACCCCTTTGCATCAATCTGTGTCATTTTGTTTTATTTCAAATCAATTTGTACTTTTTCAGCTTGCGATAGCACGTGCTGCGAGAAATGCCTAATAGCTCCGCCATCTTGCTAATATTTCCTTTCGTCTCTTCAAGCATGTTCATCATTTGTTCTTTTTCCACCTGCTCCCGATAGGTAAGCTCGCCTCTTCCCTTCTCGTCGTTCTTCAACGCTACAAGCATTGACTTTATTCCAGAAATCGGGGGGACTGCCTCTCCATACTCAATTCTCATTCGTTCCAACACATTAAATAATTCCCTGATGTTCCCAGGCCAATAATAGTCCATCAATAAGTTCATCACTGAATTAGGCAAACAAACATTCCAACCGTTTTTTCGGCAATAGTAGTCAACAAAAAACGGGATATCCTCTTTCCGCTCCCTTAACGCTGGGAGCTTGATCGGATATACATGCAAACGATAAAACAGATCTTCTCGCAACTTCCCTTCCTTTACCAACTCATACAAATCGCGGTGTGTGGCTGTGATGACCCGAACATCAACAGAAATCGGTTTGGTTCCGCCAATTGGCACGACTTCTCTTTCTTGCAACACTCTTAACAAAGCTACTTGCATTTCTAGTGGAATTTCACCGATCTCGTCTAGGAAAAGCGTTCCACCGTGAGCTTGGACAAATTTTCCCATATACCCTGTCCGCTTTGCGCCAGTAAACGCCCCTTCCACATACCCAAACAATTCGCTCCCGATGAGCTCTTTCGGAACCGCTCCGCAATTGACGGCGACAAATGGGCCATCCTTCCGCAGGCTGTTTTGATGAATCGCCCGAGCAATCAACTCTTTTCCTGTCCCTGTTTCCCCTGAGAGATAAACCGTTGCATCCGTTTTCGCTACTTTAGAACAACTTCTTAACACAGCAGCAAAAGACGGACTTGTTCCAATCACCCCGTCAAAGCGGAATGATGGCAGGGAGCAAAAAAAAGCCTCCTCGTCTTGTGCTTTTTGCAAAGTTACTTTATAGCCGATAAGATGACCGTAAACTGAAGAAAAAATGGGAACTTTGGAGAAGACTTTCCACGTTCGTTGGCAAAATTGTTGCAACGGCTGGTCGATGATGCTGGAACAGAATGAACGCAAGCGATGATTGGCCCACACAATGTTCTCTTGATCATCACATACAACTGAGTAAGAAGCCGAATCTTCCATTTGAAAACCGTGGCGGAAAAGTTCCAATAGATTTTCTTTCTGTTGGATTCGCAGTTGCTGCTCAATGGTGTAGGAGGCGGCGACAATCGTGGCAAGTACATAGTCTTGAGCGTCGGACAAACCGTGATAGATTGGGTAGGACATATCAATGATACCAAGAAACTCTTTGTTTTCATCGTAAATCGGAGCCGCGGAACAAACCCATTGTTGGGAAGCAACTGCATAGTGATCGAGTCCGACAACCGCAATCGGTTCTCTCGTCCTTAAGGCTGTACCAATGGCATTCGTCCCGACTTCCTCCTCCGTCCATTTGACTCCCTCTAAAAAATTGATTTCTTTCGCCTTTTTCATCGCCTGTTGATGTCCTTTAGCCCACAACACATACCCTTCTTGATCGATAAGGAGAAAAATCGCAGGAATTTCTTGAAATAATTGTTGCAACTTCTCCAAAATCGGAACAGCACAACGGAGCAACCTTTGATTTTTTTCCCTTCTTTCCAGCAATAAACGGCCAGTCAAAAACATTTTCCCTTTCCCATCATAAGGATCCACGTTTTTCTGGCGGCAAAGATACCACGACTCTTCAATTCTTTTGCTTATTCTCGCTTGATCTAACGTTCCCTCTTGGACAAACCGACGCCAAATTTCCCGCTTCGATGGATCCATCACATTCATCGTCATCCCCCGGCATATCGTTAGGTATTGTCAAAAGTTCATCCTCCATACTCACGCTTTCTCTTTGAATTTCAACGGTCGGAAGAAAAAAGCTGGCCACCCCTCGTTATTTTCGGCCATCATGAAGCAACGACACCAAACAGCCAAAACAAAGGAGTGACAAGCTTTGTTACCTCAATTATTAGCCTATTTGCTCGAAATCATCAAGACCCAATATCAAATCATTGTGTATTTGATAGGTGTGATATTGGGAAAATCCTTGAATCTCGAGGACTTGGACGAACCCATCCAAAAACCGTACCGGAAACTCCAGGTCGATGACCTTCCGATCATCGGTGTGCCGGCAATCCTTGATTACCGGAAGCTGTTGGCAGACTACGAGTCGCAACACGTCCGTCCTTCGCGGTCCATAGAGCGCCGCGCCAATGCGAAACACCGTGCTCCGGATTCGTTGACCTGCCCTCGCTACTAGGTGCCCTACTCCTACACCTGTACGCCAACAATGGCGGACTTCATAGATTTGTGTCGTTTTCTTTTTCAAACAATGCCGGCACGAAATCCGCTTTGCAATCGTTGCCCTGGTGATCATCCCCTCTTTCGTTCCTACAACAAAAATCTCATTCAATTCGATTGTACCAATCGTTGCAAAAAAAATTGTTGAAAATTGTAAAATTATACATAAATTAGTTAATTACCAAAAGATGTACTTGACTTTTAAACCTGAATTCGTGACGGATGGAAGTCAACTTTGATTTCGGTGTTAGTTATATTGAATGATCCATCAATCCCTTTTTGTGATGATTTCCTGCACTATTTTCATGTCCCGAATCCGTGACAGAAGTGTATTAAAAATGTTGGAAAACCCAATCATGCCAAAGTATCAACTCCATTCCGAATGTTCACCTATCAGGTGAAGAACCCCGAGTGCAATATTTGTTGATTGATCAAGTTTTCTTGGCAGTTTGAACGCGTCTTTATCACGGATTCAGGTATTTTATATCGTGCAACATGATCTCCAGTGTATCAATCCATTCACAAAGGCGGAGCGATCCGCCTTCCTTTAAGCAATTCCCTCTTGAACCTCCAGTTGCGTTAGGGTGTATGATAAGGGAGAGACTAGCAAAAGAAAGAAGGAGGACAACTGTCATGGAGACGTATTCGATCGGCGAAATCGCCAAAAAGACAGGTGTATCCATCCGGACATTGCGGTATTATGATGAAATTGGACTGCTGCAGCCAACGAAAGATCCGTCATCAGGACATCGAATCTATACGGAAGAGGACATTCTTCAATTGCACAAAATTATGAGTTTGAAGTTTATTGGGCTTAGCTTGGAAGAGATTCGACAATATATTCACCAACCAACATACGACCTTACCTTAAAAGAAACGTTGATGCTGGAAAAAAACATGCTAGAACAGAAACGAAGACAGTTAGAAAGATCCATTCAAGCCATTGAATATGCCATCACCCTTTTAGAGGAAGAAGGAGAAATTGACAGCCTTCTCTTGATGAGCTTAATCCGCAGCATTCAAACAGAAGATGATCAAAAACGATTGATGACACATTACCTAGACCAAGAAACGGTTGATGCCATTTTCCATAATGAAGAACTCAAGCAAAAAGAGAACGAAATGATCAAATCCTATGCCCAATTCGTCAAACAAGTTCACGAACTGTACGGACTCCCCGCCGACCACCCTGACGTACAGCACATGATTGAAACGTTCCTGCGCTCTACTTTTGGTCTTTTGAGCTTGGAGACCGTTGAAAAGATTACCGAGCTACTTAACCAGAACCAATGGGATTCTTTTGAGTGGAAAGAAGAATGGGATGTTCTTAGTCCCCTCCCCTTTTCCAAAGAAGAGACGCAGTGGCTTGAACAAGCGATGGATGACTACATGCAACGTCTTGAGCACATGGGTATAGATATGAAGGAATCAAAGGAAGGAGAGAACAGTGGATATGAAAAATAGGATCGAAACGAAACAAGGCAGTCCAAAACCATTTTGGTATTTGCTCAAACAAGGAAAATTGAACAAATCGCTCATTGCTTTCGCCCTCATTCTTGGATTGATTGAAAGCGGGGCTGGGTTGATCATCCCCCTGTTTGCGAAAGACTTTATTGATCTCTTAGCCCATGGCGGAATGAAGTGGCAACAAATTTTTTGGCTCTTATCTGCTTTTCTCGTTCAAACGGCGGCAGGCGGCATCTCGTTTTATCTCATGTCGTATGCCGGAGAAGCTCTAGTAGCCCAGATTCGAAGTCGATTATGGAACCACATCCTTCATTTGCCTGTTTCCTTTTTTGACCGCTATGAATCGGGGGAAACGATGAGCCGCATTACTCAAGATACAGCAGTCATCAAATTGCTTATTTCCAACCATCTCGTCACATTTTTTAGTGGCATCGTCTCTGTGATCGGTTCCATCATTTTACTGATTATGATTGATTGGCGAATTACTCTCTTTATCTTTTTGGCCGTTCCCGCTGCTATGCTCATCATCATGCCGTTGGGAAGAAAGATGCATCAAATTTCTTTGCGCACGCAAGATGAACTGGCCAAGTTTTCGGGACATCTTGGCCGGATCTTGCAAGATATCCGTCTCGTGAAATCTTATAACGGTCAACACATGGAAGCAGAAAAAGGAGATCAAGAGATCAAAAATTTAATGAACTTCGGTTTGAAAGAAGCGAAAGTCTATGCGGTCATCTCACCGATGATTGCCACCGTCATGATGCTCGTTGTCGTGATCATTGTCGGTTATGGCGGCGCCCGGGTTGCATCTGGGCATTTGACGGCGGGAGAGCTTGCGGCCATCATCATTTATATTTTTCAAATTGTCATGCCTTTCACTGCTACAGCTTCCTTTTTCACCACCTTTCAAAAAGCATTGGGGGCTACAGAGCGGATTAATGAAATCTTTCAAGAGCAACGGGAACTGCTGGGCTCACAAAAAGAACCCGACTTCAATCAAACATTGCAGTTCAAACATGTTTCCTTTTCTTATCATCAAGATAAACCGGTGCTAAAAGGCATTCATTTTACTATTGAGCCAGGCAAAATTTACGCTTTTGTTGGCCCCAGCGGCGGCGGAAAAACCACCATTTTTTCACTGATTGAACGCTTTTATCTGCCAGACGAGGGACAAATCTTGTTAGGAAACATACCTATCCATGAAATCGATTTACAAAAATGGCGACAAGCGATTAGCTACGTTTCTCAAGATATTCCCATTTTGTCAAGCACCATTCGAGAAAATATTTGTTATGGATTCGAAAGCATGCCTGAGCATGAAGAAATCGAACAGGCCGCTCGGCTGGCCAACGCTCACGAATTTATTCAAAAATTGCCGAATGGCTATGAAACAGAAGTCGGCGAACGAGGAATCAAGCTTTCAGGGGGGCAGAGACAACGTATTGCGATTGCTCGAGCCATCTTAAAAAACCCAAAACTCCTGCTATTAGATGAAGCCACTTCTAACTTGGACAGCGACTCAGAAAGCCTAGTGCAAGAAGCGCTGAAAAACGTGATGAAAGGTCGAACGACGTTGATTATTGCCCATCGGCTTTCTACCGTCACCGATGCAGACACGATCTTCGTTGTCGAAGACGGGCGCATTACTGGACAGGGAAACCATGAATTATTGCTGGCTACCCATCGTTTATATCAAAAGCTGGTCACCCATCAGTTTTCCCAAGGCAAAAGGTAATTAGGTAGCCATATACTCACCGACTTTCCAGCTCACATTTCGCACCTTAACAAGAGGAAGAACAAAGGACTTTGTGAGCCACTGAACGCCAACACCAGCAGGAGGTTGGCATTGAGAGTCCACCGCACCCCGCCGGTCAATCAATGGTGGAAGACCAAGATCTTACGAATGCGGATGTCCATAGGTGCAACCCTCTTTGCTCCCCTTGCGTGTCAAGGATTCATTCTGTGAAGCAACCATTCTTCCAAAAACAGAAGCTGAAACAATGAATCAGCTCCCCACTATAGGCAACACGTTCAATTTGATTGTATCAATTTTTGTAAAACATTGCCGTCGAACTTTGTCGACCGACCAAAAAATACAAAAAGAGCGGTGCGGTGCCGCTCCCTTTTCTACACTGATGGCGAAGCGATGAAAACTCGCAACGCTTCCGCTTTGAAGCTCATTTTTTATCAACTCCTATTTCTCTAAGTGTGCAATACACTAGCGCCCTGTTGCTGCTCGGGAATGTGCTCTTGGATGTCTCAAAGATTTTGCATTCAACCGGGTCAATTCATAATGTGATGCTAAGACAAAGCAGAAGCCCGCTTGGCTTCTGTTTTGTCCCCACCTTCAACGGCTTAAGGCTCGTAACATAAACCGCTCGACATCATTCTCCGGTCCGATAAATTCGACGTCTGTTCCGATGGCTTGGAAGTGTTTGCGGGCGAAGGCAATTTTCGCTGCCTCACCGGGACGCAGCTCATCCTCCCATTCCTGCCCTTTCGTCTCAAGGACGAAGTACAGTTTTTCTTCCCCGTCTTTCTCAATGACAAGCGCCCAGTCGGGATTGTAGGAGCCGATTGGGGTGTCAATTTTGAACCAGTTCGGCAGTTTGACGTACACTTTTACGTTCTCATCGTGTTCAAAACGTTTGGCGAACCGCTCTTCCACATCGGAATCGTAAAGGATATGGTCAAACGGCGATTTTTCGCTCGGGATGGCGTTGTCGTTCAAATAGGCGAGCAGCTCTTCGTTTTGGAACAGCTCAACCGCGTAATACGCATCATCACCAATTTTGTAATATTTCACGCCATCTTTCAGCAACAGCCTCATTTGGCGCTGGATGATGTTCGCCACTTCTTCAATAAACTTTTGCGGATTGTTTTTGAAATCATCGAGCCGCTTGCAGCCGGTCAAAATGCGCACGATCGTCTTCCGCGTTAAATTCGTCCGGTTTTGCAGCTCGGTGATGACATCGGGAAGAGTATGGTGCAAGCTCACGTAATCCTCCACTTTTTCGCTGACCACCTGAGCCTGTACGCCTGTCACATGATCAATTTCCACCCGTCCTTTCCGGCTGACAATGCGGATTTTTTCAATGGGCTTCATTTCCTGAATGGCGGCGATGCACAAGTCAATGAGCTGTTCGCTGTCAAAATCGACTGAATAGACGGTTTTGTATTTGATTTTGTCCCACAATTGCCGAAACTCTTCTTGATTGAGAACCGCCATATTGACATGGACTTTTTTCTTTTTCGTCCCATCTTTGATCGGCAATGCTTGCAAATGGCGTTTGATCTCTTTCACGATGGACGACCGCCACGGCTGGAATTCGTCGCCTAAACGGAGGTCGTAGTCTTCAATGGCCTGCTTGAGCTTTTCCGTTGCTTTGCCCTGTTTGTCAATATAGCCATTTTGTTTTAATTCCTCATACAGCTTCAATGATAAATCATAACCCATTTGCACCGGCTCGTCCGTCGCCTCGTCCAAATAGATGAGTTTCGCAAAGACATGCTTTTCAATTTTGCCGAACCGAATGCCCGTATCCTCTTCAATCTCTTTTTGCAACGTAGCGACGAATTCTTCATACGACTCATTCGCCATCACCGTTAATATGTTGACATGATCGTCATGCACCCGCTCTCCGTTTTGATCGACAGCCAACCGCAATCCGCGCCCGATTTCCTGGCGCCTCGATACGTACGTGCCGGACGAGTCTTTCAACGTGCAAATTTGGAAGACGTTCGGGTTGTCCCATCCTTCACGGAGTGCGGAATGAGAGAAAATGAAGCGGAGCGGCTCATCGAGGCTGAGCAGCCGTTCTTTGTCTCTCATAATAAGGTTGTATACGTCCGTATCCGCCTCTGTATTCCCTTTCGTATCTTTCAACCGGCCTTTTTTGTCCTGTGCAAAATAACCGTTGTGCACTTTCTCAATATCATGGTCAATGCCCGGATCTTCCCAGAGGGACGGTATTTCGGCTTTTGCATTAAATTCCGATACTCTTCCTCAAACATCGCCGCATATTTTCCTTTGATTGGATTGCCGTTTTGATCATAATCACGGTAATGAGCGACTTTGTCGATGAAGAACAGACTTAATACTTTAATCCCGCGCGGGCGAAGCCACAATTCTTTATTTAAATGCTCTTCAATCGTTTTGCGGATTTGATACCGCTTGATGGCATCGTCATCGACATCTCCAATCGCGTCGCCCACACCGAGTCGATAGCCGTTGATTTCAACCGCTTCATTTCCTTCCGTCCAATCGATTTGCTCGACGATATAGCCGCGGTACAGTTCGCGCTCCCCCGAAACGTCATACAAGTCATCGCCGTATTTGACCGTTTTCGTCATTCGCTTGACCTTTCCGCGCGACTCGACATCGAGCTCAAGTTTCGCTTTCCGCTCTTTCACCTCGACAAGTTTGATGTACGGCACATTGAACGACGGCTCAGAGCGGACAGACATGACCTCAATTTTTTTCACAAGCTTTTGATTGTACGCATCGACCGCATCGAGGCGATATATCATATTGTATTTATCCACATGCGTCGCCGAGTAGCGCAGCGTGCAAAGCGGGTTGAGCGACGCGATCGCCTCCTTCGACTTCGGCGTCGTATCGACGCTTTGCGGTTCGTCGATGATGACAATCGGGTTCGTCTGTTGGATAAATTCGATTGGGCGATAGCCATTCAAGCGGTCGTTCGGACGGTGGATGACGTTCGCTTTATCCTCCTTTTCCGGGTCTTCGAAGCTTTTGCGAAACGCATCGATATTGATGATCATAATTTGAATCGTGGTGGCCGTCGCAAAATTGTGCACTTCTCCAAGCTTTTGCGAATCATAAATAAAGTACTCAACCGGCGTGCGGTCATACAGTTCATCAAAATGGTCGCGGGTGATTTGCAGCGACTTGTACACCCCTTCGCGAATCGCCACGGACGGGACGACAATGACAAACTTTCTGAACCCGTAATGTTTATGAAGCTCATAAATCGTCCGCAAATAGACGTACGTCTTCCCCGTCCCCGTCTCCATTTCAATCGTAAAATGCATGCCGTCGAGCCGCTCGCTGCGCGGCAGGCCATTTCTCACTTGGACGTCTTGAACGTTTTTTAAAATTTCCTCAGGCGTCAGGTCGAGGCGATTCCCAACGCCCAATTCCGTTTGAACTATTCCCGCATCAGGGCCGTATGAAACGGTGAAGTTCGACTGGCTCATCTCCTGCCCTTTAAAAATTTGCACCACCGACTCAATCGCGCGCCGTTGGTAGTCCAAATCCGCGTGAAACTTCAGCTTCATCGGTTATACACTCCTAACATCCGTGATGCCGTGCTTTTTCAACGTTTGCAAGGCATTCGTTTTCACCGCGTCGCTCATAAAGCCGGATTCTTTCAAAATGACTTTCGGCGGCATATGCTCAGAACGGTGTTTCAACATCTCCTGAACAAGGTCAAGATCGATTTCGTCTTCCAAGCAAATAAGTGCGGAACCATAGGCAACGTTGTAAATCGTTTTGCCGCCGCAGTCGATTTCCTCAATCGGCACCGTCAACGGCAGCCCGATTTTCAGCAAAATCTCATACAATAAATCTTCTTTCGTCCGATCTTCCTTAATATTGTTTTGCAAATCGAAAAGCGTTTGTTCGAGGTTGTCAAAGTCCGGATCCCATTCTTTGATATTGGAGGAATCGAGCTTAAACACTTTAAAGCCGATGTCCAAATCCGTCTTTCCGGTTTCTTGAACGATCTTCTCCCCCGCACGGCGGATGCGTTCCTTGCCGATTTCGCAAATGTTTTTATATCCCGCTTTATACGCATCGGACGTTTCATCCGTTTTTTCCGGCAGCTGGACCATAATAAACTTGCGATTGCCGCCATCCTCCGCATTTAACTGCATGACTGCATGGGCAGTTGTGGCGGAGCCGGAGAAGAAATCTAAAATGATATCATTAGTCGAACTATTTGCACCTTCTTGGGCATATGAAGCAATACTAATTAATTTTTTTATTATATTTTCATCTTTAGGGAAATCGAATACTTTTTTTCCAAATAAATCTTTCAATCTCTTTGAAGCGCTTCTATTATCCTGATAAAAAACACTGTATGGAACTTGGTACTCACTTTCAAATAAGTAACGTTTGTAACATGGTATAGTGGTTTCATCCTCTCCAAAATGAATACGGTTGTTATTTATTAACTCTAACATTTTTTCTTTATTCATATATCTCCAGCCACCTGCTGGCTGTTTAACAGGTTTATTAGTAACAGGATGCAAAATTTCATATCTTGCACCATTTGCTTCTGGTTTAGACAAGTCTGAAGGAAAATACACACCTCTCTCATCAATACAATTATAATGTTTATGTTGTTTGGAAGGATGATTATCTGGCAGTGAATTATACCATTCCTTTAATAACCTAGAAGCTAATTTATAATCTTCATTACATTCCTTTAGTAGCTTTTGAGCAGTATCATATATTTCTTTCAACCCTTCTTTTTTCTCTCGCCATACAATTTCACGTTCTCTTACAAATTCCATATTTTTGAAGTAACAAAGAATATATTCATGTGAGATTGATATATATTTAGAATCGTTTTTTCTTCCTGCACTCCAAATAAAACTACCTACAAAATTTTCTTGTCCAAATACTTCGTCCAAAATCTTTTTTAAATTTGCATATTCAACATCATCAATGGATACTAAAATAACGCCATCCTCTCTTAATAAATTCCTTGCTAATTTCAATCTCGGATACATCATATTCAACCAATCTGTATGGAATCTACCATTCGTCTCCGTATTAGCCTTTGCCATTTGTTGAGTTATTTCTTTATAATTTTTAATGTTATCGTGAAAATCATCTTTATACACAAAATCCTTCCCCGTATTGTACGGCGGGTCGATGTAAATCATTTTGATTTTGCCGAAATACGATTTTTGCAACAGCTTCAGCACTTCCAAATTGTCGCCTTCAATATACAAGTTTTCCGTTGTCTCCCAGTTTTTGCTTGACGCTTTGTCCGGCCGCAAGGTGCCAGTGGACGGCGTTTGGGCGAGTTTCATCGCTTGTGTTTTGCCGTGCCAGGTGAATTCGTACTTTTCGTTGCGCGTTTCGATCTCTTCGCCTAGAACAAGCTTCAATTTGTCAAAATCGATTTTCCCCTCCGTGACAACTTCCGGGAATAGCTGCTTTAACGCTTCAATGTTTGTTTTGACAAGGTCGAGCGACTTTCCGTCCAGTTTCTCCATCGTGCTGCTCCTTTCCGCGCAATTGTTGCTTCCATTGTTCGATTTGCTTCGTTAGCTGTTGAATTTTCATATGGTATTCCACTTTTCGATTAAACTGTGTTTCTTTTTTGATTTCGTTTTTCCATTTTGCGATTTCAACTTCCGCCTGTTCGATTTGCGCGACGAGCTGTTTGGATTGTTCATCAGCGGCGATGTAAAACGCACCGACCGCTTTGGCGTGCTGGAACGCCTGCACCGCCAGATGGATGTCTTGATAAAACCGAAAAAAGTTGGCGAACGACAGCTTCGTCATATGAACGGCGCGAAGAAACTGCTTGACCGTCTCGTCATCATGATCGAGTGAAAACCACGGGGTATACGCCCATTCTTCGGCCACGGTTTTAGTCCGATCGTTTTTGTTCAGCCGCTTGCGGCATGTCCCAATTCGAACGTTTCCTTCTTTTTCAAACACGATAACGGTTGGGTTGGGCACTGTTTTTTGGATGATCTCCCCGATCACGGAAACGTGCGCATCCTTTGATTTTGTCCGCAGCCGAACGGTGATAAACATAACCCCTTCGTAATGGTAGTCGTCGTTGACGAACGGCTGAATGTTGATGATCCCTGAGGTCAACAAATACGTCAGCTCGATCCGCTCGATGTCTTTCGTCATATAGTCCTTTTCTTTTTTCGTCAAATCCGCATAATCGTAAAACATTTTTTTATCGAGCTTTTTATGCAACGGGCGGACGCGCTCGTCCAGCCCTATTGTAGCATAAAATGCGGATGCGGCCATGATCCTCACCCTTTAATGATCAAATACGAAACGATCTCAAAATCTTGCAAACTCGTGTTGGCGTTCGTGACTAAGCTGTCCAAGTTCCCAAGGCTAAATATGTTCAATGTTAGTTGCTGATCGATTTTGCCGACGATCTCTTCCACCGCTTTTTCCAGCAGGGCCTTGTATCACCCCATGTCTTTTCCGTTTTTCGTCTCTTGGTAAAACGCCTTGTACAAGCCCCATTCAACGTCTTTTTTGCCGTTGCAAAGCGACCGGTATAAATCCAACACTTTCTTTACGTGGACATGGTTATACAACACCGTGCCGTCTTCCCGAACATACACTAAGTAATACGGATGAAGCGCGTTTTGTTCATGCGCCGATGCCGTCGGCGCCGTTTGTTTCAGGCAGAAGATGATGCCCGTCTGAATTCCGTCTTTCAGTGTTTCATTTTGATTGGCGGTGATGCTGAAAAGTCCGAGCGGAGCCTGTTCGAGTTTTTCCTTATGTTCTTTCATAAATTTCAACAAATCCATCCGGAAGTCGTCGAGAGTAAAATCGGTCAGCGATATATTTCCAGAAATATCCTCCAAATCAATGACCTCATTTTGCAATTTTTCCAGTTGCTTGCGGCGATATTCCAAGTCGTTCATTTCGTTGCTGTTGTCGGCAATGACGTTTTCTTCGCCAGTCGCTGAAATATCTAAAATGGTCATTCGGCCCTTGACCCGGTTGACAAGTTGAATGTACTCATCAAGCTCAATCGATGGCCAGAAGTTTACGAGCTGGATTTGTTTGTTTTTGCTGCCGATGCGGTCGATGCGGCCGAACCGCTGAATGATGCGGACCGGATTCCAATGGATGTCATAGTTGACGAGATAATCGCAGTCCTGCAAGTTCTGCCCTTCGGAAATACAGTCGGTGGCGATGAGAATGTCGATTTCGTCCTTCATTTCTGGCATCACTTTATCGCGCTCTTTCGAGACGGGCGAAAAGTTCATCAACACATGGTTGAAATCGACTTTCTTCATCTTCAATGTCGTTTTCGGCCGATCAGCGCCCGTCACGACCGCACAGTGCAAGCCAAATTGGGTTTGCACCCATTGATGCAAATTCTCGTATAAGTAGTTTGCCGTATCGGCAAAAGCGGTGAAAATGAGCAGTTTTTTGTTCTGTTCGTTAATCGGGTGCTTGATTTTCTGTTCGATCAATCGTTTCAACGCCAACAGCTTTTGATCGCGATCCGGCGTTACGTTCCGCGCTTGGTGAAGCAGCCTTAGCAAAATCTCCCGGTCGTATAGCAAATCTTGTTTCCAACGGATCAAATCCATGTCTTTCAAAAAGATTTTGACTTTCGAGCCAATCAACGCCTCTTCCAATTCCGGATCTTCCGCATCGATCTCGTCCATCTCGCCAATTGTCCCAGAACTCCCATCGCAACGGTCGATTTTCTCGAGATGTTCGTCGATTTGTTGGATGATGTTTTGCAATGTCAAAGAAAACGAATGAACGCTGCTTTCCAACCGCTTCAGCAAATTCGACTTCATTAAATAAACAAGGTTGTGCTCGCGGTCGGTTTGCTTAAACACTCGGCCGTTTGCGACCTTTGTGTCGTATTTTTCGCTATAGTCCGCTCTTTTGTGCGGCAGCACGTATTGCATCGGCGAATAGAGCGCCATGCGAAGCCGCAAAATGTCGTTGTTGATTTTCTCAAGCGGCGGAAACTCATCTTTGCTGTCGATTTTTTCTTTCAGATTGATCGGCTTTAGACGCGTCGGAAACGGCCCGATAGCGTCCACGTTGTAATATTTTTCAATATGACGGCGCGAACGGGCGATCGTCAGCGAATCAAGCAAAGCGAAATAGTCCCAATCGAGCATATCCAACAGCCGCTCGGTCGTCCGTTCTTCTTCGGGAAGCCGGCTCCATTTGTTAAATTGCGACTGGGCGCGGCGGATCGTCTGGCTGATGCTTTTGATGTTCGCTGTTTCCGCCAATGCTTTGTCATTTCCTTCTGTAATAAAGGCAATTTGATTTTTCAAGTCATCAAGCTTATTGTTGACAGGGGTGGCGGAAAGCATCAATACCTTCGTCTTCACCCCCGCTTTCATGATATCGTTCATCAATCGGGAGTATCTCGTCACCCGATCGTGGCGCGGATCGTTGTTGCGAAAGTTATGCGATTCGTCAATGACAACCAAGTCATAGTTTCCCCAGTTGACATGCTCTAAGTTAATATCGCCGCTGTAGCCGCGTTCGCGCGATAAATCGGTATGATTGAGCAAGTCATACGAAAAGCGGTCTGCGGCTAAAATGTTTCGCCGATCATTTAACCGATAAATCGCCCAGTTTTCCCGCAATTTTTTTGGCGCCAACACGAGAACGCGGTGATTGCGCAGTTCGTAATATTTAATCACCGCCAACGCTTCGAACGTTTTTCCGAGCCCAACACTGTCAGCGATGATGCATCCCCATACGTTTCGATCTTATTGATGGCGCCAATGACCGCATCGCGCTGGAAATCGTAAAGTTTGTTCCAAATCACCGTATTTTGGAATCCGGTTCTTATCTGCAACGTTTCGTAGTTTGTTCCTTCTTTTAAAAAATCTTTGAACAGGTGATAAAGTGTGACAAAGTAAATCAACTCTGGCGGATGTTCTCGATGCATCATTTCCAAACGCCGCAACATTTCCTCTTTCACATCTTGCAGCGCCTGTTCATCTTGCCAAATCGCCTCAAATTGGCGAAGCAGCTGGGCGCTGGAATCTTGATCATCCAGCACATGGGTAAAATAAAAATGGGAGGAATTGCTGTAGCCTAACCCTGGACTGGAAAACGGCGCTCCGCCGATCAAACCGATTTGTGACCCGTCCTCATTTCGTACATGATATAAGCTGCCTTGAATGCGCTGGTTGACGACCGATTTCACCCTTGCTTTCTGTTTCAGCCATTTCGCCAGTTCCCTTGCTATATATGCTTGGTTGAGTTCGATTTTATATTTCCGCTCTTCCTCCACTCCATACAGCGCCGCTTCGTTTTTCTTCACCCATTCATTGAGTGGGCGGTCGCTGCTCACAAAGGCAGGCTCTGTGAAAATAAAGCGAAATTCATCGATTTGCGCCAGCTCTTTTTTCAACTCTGCAAACGCATATAACGTAAAATGCGCCGCCGCAATCGATAGTTTGCTGCTTTTTGTGATATGCGCTTTCAACGCATCGCCGACTAGACCGTTTTGTCTGTTGTCAATCATCCCTTTTGTCTTCATGCACGAATGGCTCCTTGTTTCTTTTCTTTATGGTTTTATTTTACGAAAACAACTGGTAGGATGTTGTTGAAATTTGTCGAAACTATAGATTGATTATCATAGACACAGCTTAAGAACGAGGGCTCTGTTTCGATCTAGGAACGAGTTGATCGAACTTGACGTCAAGGAGCAAGAGATCCAGCCTCTTCATCGACGATGGGCGCAAAAAATCCTCCCGATTTTCGTCGGGAGGGTGCAAAAAAGTGAATGATTACGCTTTTCCTTGCATTCTACAAAATTTAGGAAATAGTCGCCTCCCTGCATAATACCCCATTGCCCCAATATAAATGGGAATCATAAAGACAACAGACGGATAAAAAGGAAGCGACGCAACCATTGCAATTCCTAAAACAACTGTCCACCCCCACTTCACTCCCCATCTTCTCTCAAAATAAGAAACAAACACTTCTGTCACTGCGCATATAAGAAAAATAGCCAATGCCGCAAACGGTAAAATGGCAATGACAAAGGCAAAATCACTAAACAAAGAGAGAGAAAACGTGAACATGACAAACGCCCACAAAACCTCCACAAAAAATTTTTTCACTCATACGATCCCCTTATTATATAAATATAAAGTTGCAATCTTGCTTTACATGGCATTGTTTGCCCTTCTTGTCAACGTACCCGCTTGTCAGGTGATAAAAACGGGACATCAATATCGAAAATTCTTTATTTAAATGCAAAATTACTTGCCCACTGCGATTTTTTTATTGGGGTACCAAGGAAATAAATAATTGACATTTGTACCTGCAACATCAGGATCAAATTGATACAGAGTTTTCCACGTTCCCCCGTTATCTGATCTATAAATTTCATGCCAAGGATACTGATCATGGCTACCACTAATATAAGTAACTCCACTCTTTTGAATATTTAAACTATAACTGTAATCAATATTTGGTGGAGCCCCCATGTAAAAAGGTAATCCAACAGAATGAGAAATTTGAAACTGTGCTTCGCCCGGTGTAATCCATTCCTTTACAGCCGTTATACCTGATGTACCAGCATTTTGCCTTGCCAATCCATTTGAACCGCATGTGCCATTATCGTTTTTATTATAACGGATAGAATCTCTTGTATATTTTGAAAATCCATAGGACCCATCCCGCCAATAAATCGAAAGATCAATTCGATTACGATATGTGCTAGCAGACGCGGAAAAATTACGATTATCTCCTCCATAGCAGTAACCGTCTGGCGCAGATATTTTAGCTGGCTTAATGAATGTGGTATTGCGATAAGAAGTTACGGGGTCAACTGCAAATGTTGAGAATGACTTAGAGAATTCCTGAAAATGCGTATTACGCTTATCAATTACTTGCTTCAAAGGGATTAGGATAACATGATTTTTTTCATCTTCAACTACTTTGCCTTTTGCTTCGTCAAATTTTTTTACTTTCTCGATTCCTTCAATGGTATACATATATTCTCGACCAAAAGACACATTAAAGTCTTTAAACTCACTCTGTGAAACAATCATTATTGACTCACCATCACGGTAAACTGTATAATTTTGAATATGTGGTATATCTGACCAATCAATTTTTATCATTCTTTCGTTCAGAAACATATCTACCTTCACACTATCATTCGATAGAGGATGTAATGTGTTTGTAATAATATTCATTTTAGTCAATAAACGATCGTCTTTATCAAATGCAGCTAAAACATACTCATACATTTCACCCATTACTAGGTTTTTGTGAATAAACTCCCTTTCATTTCCCTCATACAAAACTGCTCCATTTTTATCATATAAAACATATTTCGGCTCTTCACCAAAAGTTGTACTTGATTTTTTCTGAACATACCCTATTTACGCTTGTGAGGGAAAATCAACAAATCAGTGATTTTTGCACATCTTTGTGCAGGAAACCGTATTGCTTGTCAAGTACATGTTGTGGTGAAGAGCCCATATTTCTTAGCATTAGAAATTTGTTTCCAGGTTAAACGCAAGCTATCCTTGTGTTTTTCAATTGAATACACCTCAATATAATCCGAGAAACCGTTAGTAACAGTGCCAAGAGATAATAATAAAATAATAATGGTTGCTAACGAAACCGTTTTCTTCATAAAAGAAATCCCACTCCAATCTCATTTCGGGATATCATCCAAGCGACTGAGCGGTTCCTAGAGC
Organism: Geobacillus sp. JS12; assembly: GCF_001592395.1. Lineage (NCBI taxonomy): Bacteria > Bacillati > Bacillota > Bacilli > Caryophanales > Anoxybacillaceae > Geobacillus > Geobacillus sp. JS12. The sequence continues at coordinate 803,811 of NZ_CP014749.1, read as the reverse complement.
ATATCCATGAGCGTCTGGAGGAATTGTTGGAATGTTTAGAGTTTGTAATGAATGGAAAGTTCACTCTTGGTGTTGCATGTATATGAGGACAGGTAAACGTCGCAGCATCTTTCACATTGGTTGAGGGATCATCGCTTGTTCGAATTCCAAATCAACTTCCCGTAAATGAACAATGAACATCCCTTGTTCAATGGTCCCAACTTATTAAACAAGCCAAACCATTATTACAGCTATCCCCTTTGTCGAACTATAATTTTCCACTCATGAAAATACACCTCCTCTAATGCTTTTTGAAAATTATATTTTCCAAAAAAAAAAGTCAAGAAGAATCGCTACTAAAAATTCAACATTACTCGACAAACAAGTTGAACCCGTGGTGCTAGATAAAACTCAGACAAGTATAAAAATAGCCCTTGCTGGCGGATCTCCTGTAGAATGAAAGTGTGACCCATCATTCGAAAGGAGGAATCCCCCATGCAAGAGCACTTTCATTTTACTACAGATCCCACCAGACTACCAAAACAATATGCCGCCATTTTCTGTTTTGTGTCTGCCCAACTGTCGTTGATTCAAATGGATCTTCATTGTCGCAATCGTCACTGGGATCAAAACGTTTGCTTCCGTAAAAGCAATATTCATAAACACCCAGAGGAAATGCTACAATACTTGGGGTGTGCAATGTCATCGCAAAGTTGACTTTTCAAGGTTCATTTTCTAGTCGCGCCCCTCCCCCATCATCCCCACCACTTCGCGAAACACGGCCGACGGCTGCCTGCGGAGCAGTTCGGCGGGGATTGTTTTGTGCTTTGCGCCGTTTGTGATGATGAGTCGGCCGCTTTCCAGGCGGATGGACACGTTTTTGACGCGGTACGCGGTGATTTTGGACGCCTGGTCCAAGTAGCGGGCGTCAAGGTCGAAGCGGATGCGGTCGGACAGCCGCCGCAGGATGCGCCAAAGGGCGATTTCCTCGCTTGATTTCATGAACAGTTCCGGCAGTTCTTTCGCCTGCTTGAGCGTGTTGAGCGTCGTCATCGTATAGACGGCGATGCCGTAGCCGACGGGGCGGATGACGTGTTGGAGAAAGTTCCAGCTTTCGACTTCGAAGCGAACGTATTCGTCATCACTTCGTTTCGGCAGCTCGGCGATGGCCGATCGTTTGACGATGTTCACAGCGGTGATTTTGCCAAAGCACGTGACCCCGTTTTGCGGGGCGGCTCCTTGTTTCGGGTAAAGGGCGATGTAGCGCGCGTTTTGCCAGCCTTTTTTCAGCTGCTTGACTGGGATGTGGTAGAAGCGGTGCTTCAAGTAGGCTTCGTAATGCCGCGCGCTTGGCACCATGCCGACAAGCACATGCTCATCGAAAGTCGACCGCCATTCCTCGATGATCCCTTGCGGCAGGATGCCTTCTTGTTGCAGTTCTTCGGGATTCTTTTCAATCAGCCGCTCGATGAACTGCTCGACGAGGCGGGTGGCGTTCGGCAAAAACGGCAGACCGCCGATGTTGACGTCGTTGATGCTTTTGTACAGCGGGTGCGCTTGGTAGCTGTCTTCGTCATGCCACGGGAACAGCACGTAGGCGCCAAAGGCGGTGCGCTCGTATGGGCCGCCGCGGCGGGCGACAAGGGAATCGCGGTAGCGGTGCATCGTGTTGATGTCGTCTTCCATCGGGCCCGGCATTCCGTACCGTTTTTCATACGCGCTGCCCGAAACAGCGAAGTCCAGACGGTATTTGGCGTCGAAAATGTAGTTGAACGTATATCCTTTTCCCTTCTTTTCAATCGCCAAAACCGTGTCGGGCATTTGCGGGACGGTCGGCAGCCTCCCTTCGTACGGTTGGTACGTGAGCGTGATTCGCTCGCCCGTGTGCGGATGTTCGTACACTTGCTTGGCGGAGCGGGTTTTGTCGAGATGGACGAACAATCCCAAGCGGTTCACTTGGATGACGTTTTGGCTGATGAGTTTGTATTTTTTCCCGAGGAGCTGCCCGAGCTTCAAAAACGTCCAATACTCGTACAACGTGGCGACGTCTTTGACGGACATTCGGTACAGCGTTCCCTGCAAGGCGAGGCCGCGGGTGATGATGAGAAACAGCTGATAGGCGTCGCGGTATCCGGGCGCCATTTGCAGGACGAGGCTCGCAACAGAGCGGTCAAGCCGCCCGATCGGCCGCCAAAAGGAGTGGCGGAGACGAGTTTCGAGCGCGCGGATCATCGATTGGATGCGCTCAAGCAAATCCGGATCCGGTTCCGTTTCGTACCGTTTTTGTTTCCCTTGCACGTGTTCGAACAAATCGCGCAGCTTCTCGGCAAGGCGCGTCATCATCCATTTGACGAACCGGTTTTCGAGCGTGTCGTACGTCAGTTCTTTTTTCGCTTTGAGCCCGGATTGCGGCATGACGGTTCGACTTCCGATGTCGATGCCGCGTTTGACGTCGCGGAACACATGCGGCCGCTTGCGCAAATCATTCCGTCCTGCCGCATCCAAACGGCCGAGCTGGTCGCCGCGCACCCTCACATGGACGGTCGACAGTTGATGGTGCGGCTGCCGCTCGATATGGCGAATGGCATGCAAAAAATCGCCGATATGCCTCTCCATAAGCCGGAAAAACTCGCTTCGGGACGGCGCGCCGCTGCGTTTCGCCTTCGCCCGCTGGTACGTGCGCTTGATGAAGTGAAACGCCAAGTTGTAAATTTCTTCGCTCACTTCATCAAGCAGCCGCTGGTAGTCTTGTTTGTATGTCAATTTCGTCGGGAAAATTTCGATCGTCACGTCCAAAACGGAGCGGTGGCCGTCGCGGATTTCGAATGTCGACAGCCCAACTTCATTCGGGAAATGGAGATTGCCCATCAACACCGCTTGGCCGCCGATGTCCACCAGGCTGATGGCGTTTCTCAGCGCTGGCGACTCATGGTAAAAGGAGAGCACCCGGTCGGTTTTCGGAACGACAAGCAGCTGATAGACGCCGTTTTCAAAGAAAATCGGGCGGTGGCCGCCCGACCAGTCGACAAGCTCACCCGCGTCCACGTCAAACAGTTTGACGTCCAAGATGTCTTCGCCGCTGACGAAAAACTCCATCGTCTCATGGAAATCGAGGCGGCGGTACTGCTTAAGCCCTTCGTATTGTTCGTGGTACGGCTTTCCTTTGATTACGAGCGTGAGCTGTTCCGTTTCGATATGGACGAGCTCATAGTCGTCACGCCCCGAGCCAGAACGAAGTGAAGCCATCGTCCTCTAACCTCCGCAGCATGCGCCAAATTTTCTCCGCGCTTTTTGGATAACGAGCATACGAAACATCAAGCACGCCGCCGTATTCACCGTCCGGTTCAAAGCCGGCGCACAGGACAAACAGCTGCTTGAGCGCTGTTTCGAGCCGCACGTCGCTTCCTGAAAGGCGCGGCAACATTTTTTGCATGAGGCAATAGTCGAACGCCTTGTCCCATTCCATTAGCTTTCCTTCTTCATTGTAGGCCAGGTAGAAGCAAATTTCGTCGCGGACGCGGTAGCCGATGTGCGCCCCGAGCGGCTCAAGGATGCGGTTGATGTCCACGAGCTGTTTCGTCGCGTCTTCTACCAGCTTTGGATAGTCGGCATATACATCTTTCAAATGCAAATACCGCGCCGCGAACAGCTCCTGCCCGACAGGTTGGGGTGCAACGGTCGGCACATCGCGCAAAAAGTCGAGATGGTCGAGCTGGACGCGGTTAAACTCGATCGTGTTCGCGCGGTCGAGCACTTTTTTGCTGAAGGGGTGGGTTGTCTCGTCCATGTTGACCGTGCCGATGATGTAGACGTTCGGTGGGAGAAAAAGATCACACCCTGCTGTTTCTCTCGGCAGCAACCGCGACGATACAATGCGCCCATTTTCCCAGCGGCGGCTTTCCATCACGCTCAGCACATCGCTGAAGTAATGCTCGACGCGGGCGAGGTTCATCTCGTCCAACACGACGAAATACGGCTTGTCCGGATGCTTCTCTGCTTCGATGATGACGTTCGTAAGGGGCCCGGGCTTGAACTCGCCTTTAATGTCGACATAGCCAAGCAAATCAGAGCCGTCGTTCCAGTCCGGGCGGACGGGGATCAAGGTGAACCGCCTATTGTCTTCCGTCGCGCCGACGCTCTCAGCGAGCCATTGAACGATTTTCGTTTTCCCCGTTCCGGAAATGCCGGATAGGATGACGAACGGTTTCGTTTTTAATGAAAGAAAGAGGTTGGCCACTTCCTCTTTCGTATAGTAAAACCCTTTGGCGGATATGTATGAATGAATATGCTCAACCGCCTCCCGATAGGAAAGGGCCTGCTCGGGCGGTGCCATCGGTTCTGTTCGCTCCGCATACTGTCGGTAATAATCGATCATCGTTTCAAGGTCGCGCGCGAGTTGTTCATCGGACGGCAGATCGTCAAACGAATAGGCGATATACGCCGCCACCGACCGTTCGTACTCTTTCGCCCGTTTGCTTTCGCCAAGACGGATGTCATCATCGGTCCGCACGCGCTCTCCGGCGGGAATGAGTTGGCGGATGCCGCGCTTCACCCGCTCCATTTCGTCTTTCGGCGTCTCCGTCACCCCTTGGGCGAGCGTCAAATAGAGGCGGCGCATATCTTCGCTGAACAAGTAGACGATATAATAGCCGCGCTGCGTCGAATCCGTCACTTCTTGATCCATCACCGCCACCCACGGCACGTCGGTCCAGTTTCCTTGGCCGACCGAACCTTTGACGATATACTTGTTGGACGGCAAAAACGAGAGCGCCTTCAACGCCTCTGGAATCGCCCGCGTCACTAACTGAAACGTCCGCCGCTCTTTCGACAGTTTTTCCTGCTTGTCTTGCTCGTAGATGGCCATCACTTCACGGAACAGATCGTGCAATGACATAAGAATAGCTCCTTCGTGCCGAAATGTTTTCTTCGTTTCTATTTTTCTTCTATTCTACTAAAAAATCAGCTCTCTTAACCAGTAAGAGAGCCGCTTTTTCGAGCATTCGCGTGGGAGAAGCGCATTGAAAAATGACCGCACCGTGCTGAAAAACTGGGGATGGCGTGAACGTTGAACGCTAGGCGTGTGCATAGAAGAGCGAAAGATGTTTATGCTACACTAGGGATGAGAAATTCCGGCGCCGTTTTTCGGCGAATCGTTTGGAGGCGGCATTAGGCCGCAAGCGGATTTGTCAATATGGTTCAAGGGAGGAATGGAACGATGAGATCCCCCGCCCTGTTTCTCGCTCACGGTTCGCCGATGCTGGCGATCGAAGACAATGCGTACACGGCGTTTTTGGGCAAACTCGGGGAAGGAATTCGCCCGCAGGCGGTCGTCATCTTTACCGCCCATTGGATGACGCGCCAACCGACGGTTTCGGCGGTTGAGGGAACGTATGACATGATTTATGATTTTTCCGGGTTTCCGCGCGAGCTGTATGAAGTGGTGTATCCGGCGCGCGGGTCGGTCGAGTGGGCGGAGCGCGTGCGGGAGCGCCTCTCTAGTGTGACGGACGTAGCCATCGATCAAACGCGCGGGCTGGATCACGGCTCGTGGGTGCTGCTTCGCCGCTTATTTCCGAAAGCGGATATTCCAGTTGTGCAAGCGTCGGTCGTGCCGTGGTGGACGCCGAAGCAATTGTTTCAGCTCGGAGAAGCGCTGCGCCCGCTGCGGGATGAGGGCGTGATGATCATCGGAAGCGGCGGGACGGTGCACAATTTGATGGCGCTCCGTTGGGAAGGGCATGCCGAGGCGGACGAATGGGCCGTCGCATTTGATGATTGGCTTCTCAGCCGATCAGCCGCCCACAGTGAAGAGGTGTTCGAGTATGAGAACAAAGCGCCCTACGCCAAGCAGGCCGTGCCGACGCCCGAGCATCTCGCGCCGTATTGGATCGCCTACGGGGCAGGCGATCGCGGCGGGGCGCCGCGCGTGTTGTTTCGCGAGTACCAGTATGGGAGCTTAAGCTTGATGGCGGTGGCGTTTTAACATCTTTCTTCCGAAAGAAGTCTCCCACTTCTAAGCGAAGCATAGGTGGTGGGTAGTTTACACGGAAAACCCGCTCCCTGCTTCAACGCATGGGGCGGGTTGTTTCTTTGATCGAAAACAGCGTTGCTACTGCCCGGAGCACGTTTTATACGTTTGCCCGTTGCCACATGGGTCTTTGCGGCCAGTTTTTGGTGGAAGACGTGGAATGTTCTCAAAGAAAGGCCGTCCTTGAATCGCATCCAGACAGGACCGTTCCCTATTTCAATGCAAAAGGCGCTAGCCTTGTTCAACACGACTATACATCTTGCAAATGATACTGTTTGTAAATTTGGTTCTTCAACCTCGGATGCAAGTGGCAGCTGCACTCATCGGAAAACAACCGGTCAATCAATCCCTTGAATTCTTCCCGTCCGATCAACTGATGCTCATACGCACAACATAAAATTCCTAAAGTTCCCGTATATTCGATGCCATAACTTTCACATGCATTGATGATCCTTTTTTCATTCGATGTGCATACAATCATATCTTGACCGGCAATGGCAATCAGTTCTGCATCATATTCGCTCAATCCTGTCCATTCTGTCAACAGCTGATACATGAGCCCGTATCCCTCTTCTGTATATAAAGAGGCCGTCTCGTAATTGATTTGTTGCAAAGCCGTCCGGATATCGTCAGGAGTCTCATTCCACAAAATACTTTCGGGAACACACACTCGGCCAAACACTCTCGTCAGTAAATCCATCCTACCCAACTCATAAAAATCGTTTAACACATTGTTGTCCACCACCGCTCTCTTTTTATAAAGCCCCCGTATTTTCCGAACATCCATGCTCCTTATACCATCCCTTGATCATTTCTCTAGCAGTCCGCAAATCGCATCCAAGGATTTCGCATACTTTGTTAATCGTAATGCTCCCCTCGAAATACGCCTGTTTCACAAAATAGGTCAGTTTGCGGTTTTTGGGAATATACTCGATTGGAGCAGGTTCTTGCTCTTTATATCCTTGCTCCCACAACGTTTTTCGCAAATGGCCGTACGTCCTTCCGGAAATGTATTGTTCATCCAATAAGGCCCTCATGAAGGCTTCAGCACTGACAAAAAATTGGCGCTTAAGCTCCATAATCGTTTCAAGGGTAACATATCGTTTAAAATAATAGGCATATTCCCGCAACTGTTCGCGAGGAATAAGAAAGTAGCTTGCAAACAACGTGGCGACTTTTTCGTTGATTTCCTTTCTTGCGCTGCTGTAAGTAAGAGAGCTAAGATCACTTCGGTACTCCTCGCGATGGAAAATAAGATGGCCAAGTTCGTGAATGACGCTGAACCGTTTTCGTTCCTCAGGTATTTCGTCGTGATCATTAAGGAAAATAAAAGCTCCTTTTTCCTCGGAGTAAGCCGATAAACCATCAATTTTTTTATCAATCGTTTTCAACGCGATGACATGTATGCCATGGTGCTCTAAAACCGCATAAATATCACTTGGGGTCACATGATCAAGGCCAAACATTTTCCTCGTTTGTTCCGCTGCTTGTCGAATGATGGCCTTATGTTCCACCGTTAACTCATGATCAACGAGCTTTACTTTATACGTCGGGGGCAAATAAGCAACACTAGCCTCTCCAAAAGAGGCAAGCAGCTCATAATAATCATCCATGATCCGATTGACTTGATTTTGATCAATCAGACGGAAGTTTTCTTTAGGGTTATCCGCACGAAACATGAAAGAAGACATTGGTTCACGCTGATCGTCGGAAGAAACGATCAAATCCTTCATCGGGATATTCAAGCGTCGCGACAGAAGAAATAATTTTGCACTGTCAGGAATTTGTTCCCCTTTTAAATATTTGGCAATCGTTTGTCTCGTCACGCCCATCATTTCAGCTAAATCTTGATTCTTCAACCCCAACTCGTTTTTGACCCGATTTAAATTTTTCGCGATCGTTTGTTTAATCTCCATCATCGCACCCCCTTTATGTTAATTATTCTTAACCAAAATAGATCCACAATTCGATATGAACGTTAATTTTTATTAACCTTTCTTTTAACATACCATATCGGGTTGGCATCAATCAACTTTACCATTCATTTTGGGAATAAGCATTGTACATTATTGGTAAACGTTTTCAAATAGGTTTAAGTCTTTGTTAAGCAACAAGCCCGCCTCTCGCTTCCATGCGCGAAGGCAGGCTGTTTTTTTAGCCAAAGTGCGTGTGCTTACTTCCCGCAGCACTTTTTATACTTTTTCCCGCTGCCGCACGGACATGGGTCGTTGCGGCCGATTTTTCGCTCTCTTCGGCGGTATGGGATGTTGGTCGGCCGCGGAGGTGTTTGCAGCACGGCTTGAAAATGGCGATACCGCTGCTCGGCAATGGCTTTCCACGTTTCCAGCTTCGGGTGATCGATCTCTAGAATCGTATAATAGGCGTACGCGTTCTGTTCGACATCAATCATCCAAGAACGCCCTCGTTTTTCCGCTCTTTTTACATACTGCTCTACTTCTGGGAGCGCCTCTTTATCCAGCTGATGGCAAAGTGCCTCAAAGCAAAATGCTTGGAGGTCATCATCGCGCTGCTTGGAAAAGACTTCTCGCAATACACGCACGGCCTGTTTAGATTTGATGTTGGCGAGCACATGAATAGCGGACAGCGCCGTGTCTTCCTGAAACGCATATGGGCGCACCGCTTCGATCGTTTCTTCACGTTGGAACATCGATAAGGTGGAAACGGCTTGATCAACAAGCACATCTCCGTCTTGTTGTTCCAACAGTCGGGCGAGGCGGGGAATATATTCAGCGGCGCCGATGAGCGAGATCGCATACACCGCCAAAATGCCGTCATACGAAAACCAAGGCTGTTGCTCGTTTTTCATCCATGTCAGACCGATATCTTCCTTCGTCATCCATCCGCGTTCAACGAGAATGCGCACGGCTTGTTTGGCTACTAAAAACCAATCGTGATTGTGGAACTCTTCCTCGTGCAAATGCGAAAGCACTGAAAAATAGTGTTCCCATACGTCATCTTCTGTTCCTTCTAAAGCAAGGCGGACGGCTCGCTGCCAAGACCGCGGGAAGTGAGGGAGCAGCTGTTCTCCGTATTTTTCGAGCTGGGCGGCTGGAAACGGGAAAAACCAACGGATGTACTTCGTTGCGTCTTTCATGGTCAACAACTGCTCAAGCGCTCGGTCCGTCAACGGCTGTTTGGAGATGCCGTACAAAATCATCCTCCGTGTTTCTTCGTTGTCCGCCGTTACAGCCTCATCCACCAAACGCTCCACAAGCGCGGCTGGAAGATCCGGATACTCTTCGATTGCGTCAAACGCAAACTGGCGGAGGACAGGATGGTCGCTAAACAAATGCGGCTCGATTGTTTGAATAAAGGACATGATCACACCTTCTTTTTTTCTGAAATTTCACCCCGTCGCTGACAGAATATCGACATTCAACCTCCTTGCGACGGGTTTGCGGGTTCTTCCTTCATACATGGAACACAAGCAGCGGCCGATGCGATGGAAATGGGCAGCCAATGGAGCTCTTGGTCATTTCAAACATCACAGCATCTCCTCCTCTATCATCATAGACAAAATCCGCTTGATTTGAAACCGTTTTTCCTTCTCGCAAACTCGCTTGTTTGATATACTAGAAGTGGAAGGAGGTGAAGAGGGTGGAAGAAAAAACGATATTGGCGCAAATTTTGCAAGTGCTTGACTTGTACGCGTCCGATATGCGCAAGCAGTTCGAAGCGCTCCATGAGAAATTCGACTCGCTTCAACGCCAAGTCCAAGCGTTGAGCGAACAAACGAACACGATGAACAAACGCATCGAAGACATGGACAAGCGCATCGAAGACATGGACAAGCGCATGGAAGGAATGAATGGACGTGTGGAAGGAATGGACGGACGCATCGAGGAGATGGATGGACGGTTTGAGCGGCAGATCGCCCAGTTGGAGCGCACCGTGAACGAACGGTTCGAACGGCTCGAAGCGAAACTCGGCCACATCCGCGTCGAACTAGTTGAAACACAAGAAACGGTCGACTTCCACTCCGTCAAAATCGCCCAGCATGATCGAAAAATCCGCCATTTGCTTCACGCTCGATAAATCCTCCACTGCCATCACGCCCCCGCCCTCCCATCAAGGCGGGGGCGTTCGCATCAAGAAAGCTCTCGGGCAAGGTCGGCCGCCAAGGCGGCGTTGTTTTTCACTAAGGCGATGTTTGCTTTTAAGCTTTTCCCTTCGGTTAACGTTTTCACACGGTCAAGCAAAAACGGGGTGACCGATTTTCCGGTGATGTGCTGTTTTTCTGCTTCCTTGAGCGCTTGTTCGATGATCGCGTTGATATACGACTCCTCGAGCTCATCTTCTTTTGGGACAGGATTGGCGATCACAACACCGCCGTCTAACCCAAGCTTCCATTTCGTTTCGAGGAACTGGGCGATTTCTTCCACGCTGTCGAGGCGATAGTCGACGCGAAACGGGCTCGTCCGCGAATAGAACGCCGGCAGGACGTCCGTCTGATAGCCGATGACCGGAACGCCGTGCGTCTCGAGGTATTCAAGCGTCAAGCCTAAATCCAAAATCGATTTCGCCCCGGCGCAGACGACCGCGACGTTGGTGCGCGAGAGTTCCTGCAAATCAGCCGAGATGTCCATCGTCTGTTCGGCGCCGCGGTGCACGCCGCCGATGCCGCCGGTCGCAAATACGCGGATGCCCGCCATCTGGGCGCAAATCATCGTCCCCGCCACGGTCGTCGCCCCGTGTTTCTTCATGGCGACGACATACGGCAAGTCGCGGCGGCTCACTTTTTCTACATCGCGGCTTGTCCCGAGCTGTTCAAGTTCGTCTTCGGTCAACCCGATTTTGATTTTTCCGTTTAAAATGGCGATCGTCGCCGGCACGGCGCCGCGGTCGCGGATGATCCGCTCGACGTCTTTCGCCGTCTGCACGTTTTCCGGATACGGCATGCCATGCGAGATGATCGTTGATTCTAAGGCGACAATCGGCTTTTGTTCTGCTTTAGCTTGAGCGACTTCTTCGGAAAAGACGAGAAAATCATTCATCACTTCGTTCCCCTTCGCGAAAATACCGCGCATAGGCGGCTTGCAACAGGTGTTCATTCAAAGCGGGATGCACCGTTTCGGCCGTTTGCAGCGTAAGCGCCGCATTGCTCATCCCGAAGCGGCAGGCGTCTTCGATCGAACGGCCCCCGAGGACGCCGTGCAAAAATCCAGCCGCAAAGGCGTCGCCCGCTCCGGTGGCGTCAACGACATCCACCTTTGGCGCCGCGAGCGTCCCTGTTTCCCCTTGCTTGGCGGCGTACGCAACGCCGTTTGCGCCGCGCGTGATGACAACGTTCTTAGCGCCGGCGTGAAGGATCGCTTCCATGATGTCGCCCGTATGCCCGTCGCTTCCCACAAATGCCTTCGCCTCCGCTTCATTCGTGATAAGCCACGTCACACCAGACAAATCACTGGGCAATCGCTTCACTTTCGGAACCGACACCGTCACGGCACAAAGCGGGATGCCCTCTTGGCGGCATTGTGCGAGCGCCGCACGAATGACATCCTCCGGGAAATTTGTATCAAGCACAACTGCAGAAATCGGACCGAGCCGAGTCCATTGTTGCTTTAGCCATTCTTCCCCCACTGTATCATAAATGGCCATATCCGCCAAGGCGAGAACCATCTCGCCGCGTTCATCGAGCACCGCTGTATACGTCCCGGTGTTCGCTTTTGGCGTTCGCACGATGAAGCTCGTATTGACATATCGGCTCGTCACGTCAACGAGCCACTGTCCATCGCGATCATCGCCAACGGTGCTGACGAGCGAAACAGATTGAGCAAGCCGCCCTAAGTTTTCGGCGATGTTTCTCGCCACCCCGCCCGCGGTTTGCGTCGTGGTGACGGGATGAGACGTGCCGAGCCGAAACGAAGTGAGCAACCGCGCCTTTCGGTCGACGTTCGCCCCGCCAATGCAGACGATCGAGGCCGCTTGACGCATGCCTTTTTCCTCCTTCCAATAAGCGCCGCTGCGTCCTTTCCCCTGCCCTCAAAAAGAAAACGGTTTCGAAAAAGCGGACACGAGGCATGTCAAAGCCCTACGGCCATTGTATCATATTCCGTCCGGCATAACGAAAGCATCCCGCCAACATGACGGGATGCCGAAGTTCGAACGTTTAGTTTTTGTACGCACAATACGGACGCAGTTTGACGCCGATCAGGCTGCCGAGGAAAGCAAAGACAAACCACGCCCAGCCGTGGGCGCTGAATGACGCAATGCCGCCGAAATACGCGCCGATATTGCAGCCGAACGCCAGCCGGGCGCCGTATCCCATCATCAGCCCGCCGATCAGCGCGCCGATCGTCATGCGCGTCGGACGCTTCCATTGCACAGGCTTCGTATAGCGGCCCGCGAGCGCTGCCGCCAACAAGGCGCCGACCATCAAGCTGATGTCCATTACGGTCGTTGTATCGTAGTAGAGGGGATTTGCGAGCGCCTGCCGTTTCGCTTCATCTTGCCAGTACGCCCAAGCGGTCGGATCGACGCCAAACAGCTGCACGAACTTCGCTCCCCAAAGGGCGAAGGCGGATGTAATACCCACGGCTTGCCGCTAATCATCAGCACAAGCGCGTTCGTTACAGCCAGGAGCAACGCCCCGACCAGAAGCGACCATGGCCCTTTGTAAATCGCTTTCCAGCCATGACGGTTCTCAAGCAATGCAGCAACGCGTTGGCCGTGGCGTCGTTTTTCCATCACCGTCACCGCATAGTAGACGACCGCAAGCAAAACCAACTGAAGCAAAAACCCTCCCAAGGGGCCGAACTCGCCAATGAACGAGAACGGCTTCCATTGCGGCATCTTCGCCCACACGTCAAAGTGGGTCGTCGCAATGACGGAGCCAGCGATGAACCCGATGAGCGTCACGATGCCGTTCGCATCGCCCCGCCGATATGGTACAACGTCCCGGACGCGCAGCCGTCGCCAAGCTGCATGCCGATGCCAAACAGAAAGGCGCCGACGATGACCGATACTCCCACGCCAAATACATACCCTGACACCGGGTGCCCGAGCGCTGAGCCTTTCACGAGCAGCGGCAAAAACAACGCGCTGGCTGCCGCCATCATGATCATCTGTGCCCGAATGCCTTCCCCTTGGCGGTATAGAATAAACTTTCGCCAGGCGGATGTAAAGCCAAAATGCGCCTGGTACAATACAAATCCACCAAACGCCCCGAGCACATACAAAAGCGCCTGTTGCCAAGAAACGCGGCTATATAAGAACAACGTTCCACCGATCAATATGAGGATGGAGGCCGCAATCATCCACGTAGTCGGATGTTTCGGGGCGTTCGCTGCTTGTTTCGCGCGAACGTCTCGTTGTTGTGCGGTCATTTCCACGATGTGTTCCCCCCTTTTGGTTTGGTTGATGAACGTATTCTATAATACTATAAAACCAATTGATTTGCTACGATTTAAACTAAAAAGTTTCAATGTTGCGGCCGGTCGGGTATAATAGCAGACGAACATTTTCTTCGGAAGGAGATGACCATGTGGAACGAGTTTAAAAAATTCGCCGTCCGCGGCAATGTCATCGACTTGGCCGTCGGGGTCATTATCGGCGGGGCATTTGGCAAAATCGTGTCTTCGCTCGTCAATGACATCATCATGCCGCTCGTCGGCTTATTGTTGGGAGGCATCAATTTCAGCGGCCTGTCGTGGAAAGTCGGCAAAGCGGAAGTGAAATATGGGGCGTTTATCCAAACGGTCGTCGACTTTTTGATCATCGCGTTTTCGATTTTCCTGTTTGTGAAATTGATCAACACGCTGTATGAACGGGTGAAAAAGCAGGAAGAGGTGAAGGAAACCGCGCCGACGCTAACGAAAGAGGAGGAGCTATTGACAGAGATTCGTGATTTGTTAAAGCAGCAGCGGGAAACGCTGTGAAAGCCTGTCTCGGAGGTGGACAGGCTTTTAGACATAGTAATAAAAAGCAATCTCTTATTATACGAATATGTGGTATAATGAGGAAGGCAATAGTACGGTAACTTAAGGGTGGATCGGCTACCCTGATTTGGAAGGGGGTGATGCCGATGACAGTATTTGAAGCATTAATGTTTGCGATCGCATTCGCAAGTCTCATTGTTTCAATGCTGTCGCACAACCAAAAGAAATAATCCACCCTTAAGTTAACGAGGCGGCTGGGTGGATTATTTCCCTCTGCTCACGCCGATCCCCTTTATGGGAACCGTCTATTGCAGGGCCGAAGGTGCGGCAACACCTTCGGTTTCGTTTTATGCATATGAACTCTGCATACTATATTATACATGTTATATTATATATGCTGAATGTTCAAATGTAAAACGATGTAAGTAAAATATTTGTGACTGACATTTAGGGAGGTTCCCCTTGTTGGCGAAACGACACCACCGCTCCGAGAACGACGATAACCCAAATGGCGCCCGTTTTGGCTAGGGCGCCTTTCTGTTTCCGTCAAAGCAGCCAATATGCAAGCGGCGCGGTGAGGATGAGCGTCAAGACGGTGCGTTCGAACCAGATGACCAGCAGCCTCGGCAAGCTGAGCGGGATTTCTGTAGATAAAATGCATGGAATGACAGCAGAAAAGAATAGGATCGCCGATACGGATACGACCGCAATGATGAATTTCGTGACAAGCGGAGCCTCGGTGACAAGCAAAGCGGGCAAAAACATTTCCGCGATTTCGATGGCCGAAGCTTTCGCGGCCAACAACGGTTCAGGGATTTGCAACAGAAGGGTGAATGGATAGAACAGGTAGCCCAACCAGTCAAACACCGGCGTATATTCAGCGAGCAACAGCCCGATCAGTCCGACTGACATAATGGACGGCAAAATGCCCATCGTCATGATGAAGCCATCGCGCAAGTTCTCCCATATGTTTGTCCCAATCCCTTTTGACTGTCCTACCGCTTTCATCGCCTCGGACCAAGCTTGCTTCATATAGCTTCCCGTCACTTTTTGTTCAGGATCTCCTTTGCCATCGTAATACTCGTCGCTCATGCGGCTCAGCGGCCAAAGCCGGGCGGTAAGCGCTGTAACGGCAAACGTCACGAGAAAGGTCACCCAAAAATACGTGTTCCAGATTGGCATGAGCCCCAATGTTTTCGCGACAACGACCATAAATGTCACCGATACGGTGGAAAAGCCGGTAGCGATGATCGCCGCTTCTTTCACGGTGTATTTGCCTTCTTTGAACACTTTATTGGTGATCAATAGACCGATCGAGTAGCTGCCGACAAAGGAGGCGACGGCGTCGATCGCCGAACGGCCCGGCGTTTTCCAAATCGGACACATGATCGGCTGCATCCATACGCCGACAAATTCTAAAAGCCCGTAGCCGACAAGCAGGGCGAGAAAGACGGAGCCAATCGGCACAAGAAGTCCGACGGAAATGACGAGCTTGTCGTACAAAAACGGCCCCATATTCGGTTGGAACAGCCACGACGGACCGATGTGAAACACCAACATGACCGCCACGATCAATCCAAGTACTTTGAGAATGGAAAAAACAGCGGTGACAATGTCTTTGTTCCACGTCTTATTATAGAATGGATAAACCGCTCCAAGGGCAATAACCATAAGTGCATAATACGGAACGAGTCCTGGAAAATGCGCGCGAATCCATGTCACAATATGATCGAGCAAAATCGATGATGTGCCGCCGATGGACACCGGGACGAAAAATACGAAAATGCCGATGGCGCTAAAGACGAAAAACTTCCATGCCCCGCTGGCCGGCGTTGGCGTCGGCACGGATGGCGCTATATTTGTATCCGTTTTCATTCTCCTCCACCCCCATTGTTCTTTTTACCCCAACTTGCGCGGCCGGAAGCATAGCCGCTTCCGGTCGCCAAACGCTTCGACGGAAGAACGTTTCCCTTTTAGATGCACACCTTGCCTTCTTTCACCACCACCTCCCCGCCTTTGATCACCGTCTCGACATGGTTGATTCCGTAGTGGTACATGATCTGCACATAATTCGGAACGTTGAACATGACCAAATCCGCCTTCTTCCCCGGCTCGAGGCTGCCGACAAGATGCGCGCGGCCGATGGCGTGGGCGGCGTTGATCGTGGCGGCGGCCATCGCTTCAGCGGGAGTCATGCCCATATGCAGGCAGGCCAGGCTCATGACAAGCGGGAGCGAGACGGTCGGCGACGAACCAGGGTTGCAGTCGGTCGCCAAAGCGACGGGAACGCCGGCGTCGATCAAACGGCGGGCATCGGCGGCTTTTGTCATTAAGAAAAAGGCGGTGCCGGGCAAAAGAACGCCGATGACGCCGCGATCGGCCATGCGGCGGATTCCTTCGTCTGACGCGCGAAGCAGGTGGTCGGCGGAGATGGCGCCGACTTCGGCGGCCAGTTCCGCCCCGCCGTACGGTTCGATTTCATCAGCGTGAATTTTCGGCGTCAAGCCGTGCGCTTTCCCTGCTTCCAAAATGAGGCGGGCTTGTTCGGGCGTAAACACGCCGCGCTCGCAAAAGACGTCGTTGAACTCGGCGAGCCCCCGCCGGCTCACTTCGGGAATCATCTCGTCGATGATCAGGCGGACGTATTCATCCGGATCGTGCTTCCACTCCGGCGGAACGGCGTGGGCGCCAAGAAACGTGGAGACGACATCGACCGGGTGGGTGTCATCAAGACGCTTGGCGACGTTAAGCTGCTTGATTTCGTGCTCAAGGCTTAACCCATAGCCGCTTTTCGCCTCGACGGTCGTGACCCCATGAAGCAAAAACTGATCGAGCCGCCGCTTGCTTTCATCATACAACATCTCTTCCGACGCCTCGCGCGTCGCTTTTGTCGTGGCATGAATGCCGCCGCCGGCGTTCATGATTTCCATGTACGTCGCCCCGCCGAGCCGCATCGTCCATTCGTGTTCGCGGCTGCCGGCGTAAACGAGATGGGTGTGCGGGTCGATGAGCCCAGGCGTCACCGTTTTGTCCTTGGCGTCGATGACGTCAGCTTCGGCGAGCCGATCGGCAAATTGGCGGGCCAGTTCATCGTCCGTCCCAACCGCCATGATCACTCCGTTTTCGATCCAGACGCTGCCGTTTTCGATGATGCCTAGATCGCTCATCTTCTCCTTGACGAGCGGAGCCGCGCAGCTTCCCGCCAGCGTCACGAGCTGGCGGGCGCGGCGGACAAAAAGCGGGCGCATATGGATCCCCCTTTCTACTTGAGCATCGGCATATCGATGCCTTTTTCTTTCGCCGTCCGGATGGCGAGCTCATAGCCGGCATCGGCGTGGCGGACGACACCAAGCCCCGGGTCGGTCGTCAACACCCGCTCCAGCCGCTTTTCTGCCTCTTTTGTGCCGTCGGCGACGATGACCATGCCGGCGTGAATCGAGTAGCCCATGCCGACGCCGCCGCCGTGATGAACCGACACCCAGCTCGCGCCCCCAACCGCATTCAACAGCGCATTTAAAATCGGCCAGTCGGCGATGGCGTCGCTTCCGTCTTTCATTCCTTCCGTCTCCCGGTTCGGCGAAGCGACGGAGCCCGAATCCAAATGATCGCGGCCGATGACGATCGGCGCTTTCAGCTCGCCTTTGGCCACCATGTCGTTGATGATTTTGCCAAATTTCGCCCGCTCGCCGTAGCCGAGCCAACAAATGCGCGCCGGCAGCCCTTGGAATTGAATGCGTTTTTGCGCCATGCGAATCCAATGGCAAAGCCGCTCATTGTCGCGAAATTCACGCAAAATGACTTCATCGGTTTTGTAAATATCCTCAGGGTCGCCCGAGAGCGCCACCCAGCGGAACGGCCCTTTTCCTTCGCAAAAGAGCGGGCGGATGTAGGCCGGCACAAAGCCCGGGAAGGAAAAGGCGTCGTCCACCCCTTCGTCTTTTGCCACTTGGCGGATGTTGTTGCCGTAATCAAACGTCACCGCCCTTGCTTTTGCATCGCCAGCATCGCCCGCACATGCGCGGCGATCGACTGTTTTGCACGGGCGATGTACTGCTTCGGATCGCGCGCCCTGAGTTCGGCGGCCTCATCAAGCGTAAGGCCAGCCGGGATGTAGCCGTTTAACGGATCATGGGCGGACGTTTGATCGGTCAAGACGTCCGGAACAAAGCCCATTTCGGCGAGACGCGGCAACACTTCAGCCGCATTGCCGACAAGGCCGATTGACAGCGCTTTTTTCTCTTCCTTCGCTCGTTTCGCCATCGCAAGCGCCGCCTCCAAGCTGTCGGTCATCGTGTCGAGGTATTTCGTATCAAGGCGGCGCTGAATGCGGGCCGGATCGATTTCGACAGCGAGGCAGACGCCGCCGTTCATCGTCACCGCGAGCGGCTGCGCCCCGCCCATGCCGCCAAGGCCGGCCGTTAGCGTGATCGTCCCGGCGAGCGTGCCGCCAAAGTGCTGGCGTGCCACTTCAGCAAACGTTTCATACGTCCCTTGAACGATTCCTTGGCTGCCGATGTAAATCCAGCTGCCAGCCGTCATTTGTCCATACATGATCAACCCTTTTTTGTCGAGCTCATGGAAATGATCCCACGTCGCCCATGCGGGCACGAGGTTGGAGTTGGCGATCAGCACGCGCGGGGCGTCCGGATGCGTGCGAAATACCGCCACCGGCTTGCCGGATTGAATGAGCAACGTTTCATCGTTTTCTAAACGAAGAAGGGTGTCCACAATCGCCTCGTAACATTCCCAGTTGCGCGCCGCCTTGCCGATGCCGCCGTAGACGATCAACTCATCCGGCCGCTCGGCGACATCGGGATGCAAATTGTTGTTCAGCATCCGCAGCGCCGCTTCTTGAATCCATCCTTTCGCCCGCCGCTCAGTTCCCGCGGGCGGGCTGACGGTCCGTTTTTCTGCCATCGTCATCCTCTCCTTTCTCCTCTTTGCTTTTCATTGTAAGGGAGCGAAGAAGGAGAAGATAGGCGCACGTCTTTTAAAAGTGATCACATTTTTTTGAATTTTCTATTTCCTCTCCGTTTTATTTGTTCATTTTTTTCGATATCGATCCATTTCTTTTGAAATAGACGCCGCCCCCTCTCGCCCGCGATCCGGCAAGGCTGCGCTTTGCCACAGACAAAACCGCCTACCGCGGCGATGGCGGTTTCGGCCGTTGTTCGTCGCGGTAGGCGGTCGGCGTCTCATTCAGTTCGGCTTTGAAGACGCGCGTCAAATAATGGGCGGTGCGAAACCCGGTTTGTTCGGCGATTTCTTTGATCGACAAGTCCGTCTGCCGAAGCAGCCGCTTCGCTTCCTCAAGCCGCCGATTCGTCAGCCACTGGCGAAACGTCACGCCCCGCTTTTTCGACAACAAATGGCTGAAATACGCGGGACTGCGCCCGGCAGCGGCCGCGACCCGCTCAAGCGTGAGCGACGGATCGCGAAAATGCGCCTCCATATAGCGGAGGCCGCGCTCCACGGCGTCGACGCGCGCATCTTCCTCGGCCTGCTTGGCCTCATGGAACAACCGATATAAAAATAAAATCAATTCTTGAACGATGCGATACAAGACGGGATTGTACAAAATGTCTTGAAAGATGCGCATATATTCCCGCTCGGTTCCGCCGCGGTCCAGGCGGTACGTTTTCATAAAGCGGCGGATTTGCGCCAAGATGCTTGTCAGCCGCGTCCGCACCATCTCCGGACTCGGAAACGGCGGCGACCAGTGCCAAAACTCGCGCTGCAGCCACCGTTTCACCGCTTCGTGGTCGAACTGCTCGAGCATCTCGATCCATTGCCGCTGCTCCTCGGGCGTCAAAAACGGATCGAGCTCACGCCACTGTTCGTATTCCGAAGCGGGAGCGATCACTTGGCGATAGCCAATGAAAAACGTCGTCTCGAGCAGCCGGCGCGCTGCTTGGTATTGCGCGCGCACCGTCCTCCAGCCATCAGGCGGCATCACGACAACCGCGAGCGGCTCATGATGATCTTCCTCCCAATCGCGCAACAGCTTCCACGCCTCTTCTTTCCCGTCGCCCGGCAAATCGGGAAGCAGGCAAACCGCCATACGGGTGAGCGGCAAGACGCGCGCCCGTCCGCGAAACGGGTAATTCATCAAAAAGCGGATCACTTCTTGAGACAAAGCGGGCTGTTCCGCCTGCACGAGCCATACATGCGCGGAGGCCGCGGAAGGAAAATCGCAAAATAAGGAGCGGTAATCGTCGTGATGGGCGTCCAACCCCGTCGGCAAGCCTGGACGCCCCGGGGAACGCGACGCCGACGTCCGCAGCGCCTGCTTCAGCTTGGCGGGCTCAAGCGGCTTCACAAGCAAATCGACGCATTGCCAGTCGATGGCTTGTTTCGCCCGCGCGAACGTCGCTTCGGCCGTTGCGGCAATCACCCGCTGGCAAAACAAGCGGACGTGGGCGGTCGCCTGCAGCCATCGTTCATACGGAATCATATCGAGTTCGACGTACAACAGCTCCGGCGCCTCCCGCTCCAAAACGGCCATCATCTCCTCCACGCTTGCTGCTGTATACACCTGTTCGATCGGCAAGGAATACGCGGACACGAGCCAGCGGATCGCTTCCCGTTCTTTGTCGTCCCGTTCGGCAATGACCAATTTCACGTTCTCACCGCCTTGGCTGCAAGCGTTGAAAATGAAGGAGCGCTTCCATGCAAAAGGCGGCGGCCAACGCCACCGTTTTTCCGCCTTCATCCCAGAGTGGATTGACTTCGCAAAGATCGACGCTGATCGTTTTCGGATGAGAAACGATTCGGCGGATGAGAGCGCGCGCCAGAGACGGGGCGAGCCCAAACGGCGACGGCGCGCTCACCCCCGGCGCGGCAGCCGCGCTGATGGCGTCCATGCAAATGGTGAGCATCACGGCATCGTGATCGGCGGCAAACTTCTCGATTTGTTCATAGGCAGCCTCGATCGGCCCTGCGGTCAGCTCGTCTTCCAGCATGTACCGGCAGCCGTACGTCTCGGCGTCCGCAAACAGCGCCGCCGTGTTGCCGAGCCGCTGAATGCCAAGGCAGAAGTAGCTTGCCCGCTCGTCTTGATCCAATATTTGCCGAAACATCGTCCCGGACGTCGAGCCGTCATCGTACGGGCGCAAGTCGAAATGGGCATCAATGTTGAGGATGCCAAGGCGGGCATCCGTCCCGAGCGCTTCGCGAACGCCCAAGTAATGGCCGTACGCCGTCTCATGGCCGCCGCCGATCACGATAGACGCCATGTTGTGTTGCAGCAGGCGGGCGACCGCCTTCCCAAGTTCCGTCTGGCTTTGTTCGAGCCGTTCATCGACGCAAACGACATCGCCTGCGTCATAGACAACGACCCCTTCCGGAAGATGCCAAGGCAGCCGGGCCAGCGCCGCTTTGACGGCGGCCGGCGCCTCTTTCGCCCCTTGGCGGCCTTGGTTGCGGCGCACGCCTTCGTCGCACGCAAACCCGATGAATGCCGCCGCTCGTTCCGCCGTCTCCAATGGCTTGGACAAATCGAGCAAGCGAATGCGCTGATGGAGGCGAAACGCCCGCTCGTCCTTCACGCTGTCAATCCGTCCCGTCCAACGGCCGGCGTCTGGCGGTTGATACATGAGACCATCTCCTTTCCATCATCCGCTGCTTGTTTCTTTCGCCGCCGCTTTGCCGTACTCCTCCCTTGCGCACGAAAAAGAGGAAATCGCCGCCGTTTGGCGAATAACACATCCATGAGCTCATTTCGCTCACCACCCGATGAAAATCGCTGCTTTAGGATCCATGATGTTCACCGAAACGATCCGCGGGCGGCGTTTTGCCCTCCATCCGGGCATGAAAATGACCCCATTTTCATGGAAACGCAATGGATGACAGAAAGGATGTTCGAGATGAAGCCAATCACCAACTTGCATGACGTCATTGCCGGAAAAAGCGCGCCGCCGCCGTGCGATGAGACGCTCGGCGTCCGCCTGGCGGAAGCCCGGGACGGCTATGCGAAAGGGGTATGGACGATCCATGAATCGCTCCTCAACGGCAACGGGGTGATCATGGGCGGGTTCGTCGGAGCGGCGGCGGATATTCTCATGGCGTATGCGGTGACCACCTTGCTTCGCGATGACCAGCTGCACGCGTCCATCAACTTGCAGACGACGTTTCACCGCCCCGCGGCGGCAGGGGAAGCTGAAGTGGAAGCGCGGGTGGAAAGGTTCGGAAAAACCGTCGCCTATGTAACCGCCGTCGTCCGGCAAAACGGCAAAGAAGTGGCGAGCGCGACCTCCTCGGTGCTGATTATGGATAAACCTTAAAAAAGCGCTTTCGTTTATGGAAGGGAAGTGCAACGCTGGCGCCGAGGCAGACGCCAAACCGGTCCAACTGAATCGGGCTGTTGGCAGCAGCCATGCCTAGAAGCGTTCGATCGGCAACCTGTTTCGCCCCGCCATCCAAGGATGAACATGTCACTTGTGAAGATGTCCGCTTTTTCCCAAGCGGGATCGAGCACAACGAGCGAAGCGCCGGAGAAAGCGCTGTCAAAAACAGCCGCCCTCCGGCGCTTTTCGTTTGCTTGTCATCCCTGGACAAACGTTTTCGGCATGACGACCGCGACGACTTGACCGCGGGCGCACAGTTCGCCGTTGGCGAACACCTCGGTGTCCACTTGCCATTTTTTCGGGTGAATCTCCGTCACCGTTCCGACGGCGACAAGCGGCACGCCATGCGGCGTCGGCTTGACAAAGTCGACATGAAGCGACGCGGTGACAAAGCGCGGCGGCGTTTCCCCGCTTCCCGGCTCATGGCCGTTTTTCCGATGCAAGGCGAGCGCCGCCGACCCGGTGCCATGGCAGTCGATGAGCGAGGCGATCAGCCCGCCGTACACAAACCCGGGGATCGCCGTATGTTCCGGGCGCGGCGTATAGACGGTCACCGTTTTGTCTCCGTCCCAGCCGGTGCGGAAATGATGGCCTTGCTCATTCAACCGTCCGCAGCCGTAGCACCAGGCGAATTCATCCGGGTAGTCGTCTTGAATGGCGCGAATGACTTGCGGCTCCATCTGTTCTCCTCCTCTCCCCTTTACCTATACGCGGTGCACTCCCTATTTTCCTTCTTGCACGGCAAAAGGCGGCCATCGGTATGGCCACCTTCCCCTTCGTTCATTGCGCCGGCTCGTAAAACTCGATCCATTCGCCGTCCGGACCAAGGAAAAATAAGTATTTCGCCCCGTTTGGGAGCGTTGTAATTTCATCCCACACTAGCGGGACGCCGAGCGACTGAAGCCGTTCTTTTTCCTGCTCGATGCCTTCGATCGTAAACGCCACGTGGTGCACTTTTCCTTCCGTCGGCAAATCCGGGTTGTATCCTTCGATCAGCTCGACGACGATCGAGCCGTCAATCCCTAAAAACGCCAATTTCATCGTTCCGTTCGTATGAATCATTTCGTCGAGCAGCTCCAGGCCGACGACGTTTTGATAAAACGCTTTCGATGTCTCGATGTCTTTCACTTGAATGCCGACATGCTCAAATTTTTTGACTGCCATTCGTCCTCTTCCTTTCTATGACTCCATTAACCATACAGCTTGTAAATACGGCGTCATCCGCATTGGAAAAACCCTTTTTTTCCAAGCTCTGTCCATATGTAGCGATCAAGGGCGTACGGTCCGTCCGCCTTCCATTCGTCCGCCTCGCTGTCGGTCAACAACACTGAAAAGGTTGTCCCTTGCGCTTTCCCATACAAGTGGGTATATCCGCCCCCGCGGTCGACATAAACCGCCGCTTCAGGGTCAAACCGAATCAGCTCCGCCTGCACGCAGCGCATGACATGAACGGCGAACGCTGCAACAGGAAGATGAGCGGCCATGCAAGCTCGGATCGACATGTCCCTCTTCACTATTTCCCCTTCACCCCTATCGACAAAAACCCCTTTCGCCTCGGAATGATGCGAAAGGGGGCAGCCGTTCTTATCATCCAAAGCGAGACCGCTTTGCGGGTGTTAGCACCTTGCCGGCGGCAGGTTGCTGTGGGGTCATCAAGCCCGTTCTCTCGCCCACTCTTGATAAGACGTATGATCATTTGTCTTTTATGTTACCATATCAAATCCATAGCGGCAATCGCTTTTTGTTTATTCCGCCACTTCCGGCTGCTCGGCCGTGACGCCGACATCTTTCCACGTCAGCTTCGAGCTCGGGTCAACCGTAAAGTTGGCGACGCGGTTGTTGACTGCGTAGATGGCCGAACGATACAATGTCGGGATGACCGGCACTTCTTCGTTCATCAGCTTTTGCCACTCACTGTAAATTTTCCGGCGATACTCCTTGTCAAACGCCTGCTCGGAATGGCCTTTTTCCAGCAGCTCATCATTTTTCTCGTTCACCCAACGCGAGTAGTTGAACATGACGTTGCGGCCGTACAGACCATACGGGTCGACGTCCGTTCCCGTTGCCCAAGCGGCAGCGTAAACGTCCACTTTCGGGTCATCTTTTTCAACCATGTCATAGAACGAGTTGAACTCCGCCAGACGGCCGTCCACCAATTGGACATCCAAGCCAACGTCTTTCCAGCATTGCATGTAAAACTTCGCCAACGGCTCGGCAATATCGCCGCCGCTCATCGCCAAAAAGTTGATCGTAAACTTTTTGCCGTTCGGATCTTCGCGCAAGCCGTCGCCGTCCACATCTTTATAGCCGGCCTCATCAAGCAGCTGTTTTGCTTTTTCCGGATTATACGTGTACCCTTTGATCGAGCTGTCATGGTATCCCGGGAACGACGGCGGGATCAGCGTGGTCGCCGGGAAGCGCAAGCCGTGGTACAAGCGATCGGCCACTTCTTGGTTGTTGATGGCGTACGCCATGGCTTGGCGCAGCTTTTTGTTCTGGAATTTCGGATTGTCCATCACATTTTCTTGCTTTTTCGCATCCCAATGGCCGAGTTTAAAGCCGATATAGTTGTAGGCCAAGTCGATCCTGCCGATGAATTGCAGGTTTTTCGTTCCTTTTGCATTCACGTATTGGTCGGTTGGAAATTCGGCGACATCGATGTCCCCTTTTTTCAACGCTTGCAACACCACTTGCGGGCTGACGACTTTCAAAATGACGCCGTCCAAGTTCGGTTTGCCCGCCCAATAATCGTCGTTGCGGACGAATTCGACCGATTCGCCCGGAACGATTTTCTTCACTTTAAACGGCCCGAACCCGATTGGATTTTTCCGAATTTTATCCGACTGCGCCAACTGTTTGATCGGCACGTCTTTCAAATAATGCTTCGGCAGCGGGTACGCCCAAATGCCGGTTAACACAGACGGATTTGCATGCTTCCATGTGATCGTCAACGTCTTTTTGTCGATCACTTTAATGCCAGCAATCTTATCGGCTTTGCCGCTATGGTACTCATCCATCCCTACGATGTCTTGGATGAGCGCATCACCGTAGCGGACGCCTGTGTAATCCTTATTCCCGATAACCAAGTATGCGTACTCCAAGTCTTCGGCCGTCACTGGCTGGCCGTCATGCCAGTTGACGTTGTCCTTGATGCGAATCGTCATCGTCTTTTTGTCGTCGGACAGTTCATACGTTGCGGCGCCATCGTTTGTAATTTCGTAGTCGCCGTTCGTACGGAACAGTGACTCATCAAAAAACTGCAAAATTTCGGCGTCTGGCGCTCCTGTGTAGAATGCGTAGCTGAGCGTCCCTTCAAACGGCGTGTCGGACACAAGGCCGTATTTTAACACACCGCCGTCGATGATTTTCCCGTCGTTTTTCACCGTCATCGGGAATTTGCTGATGTCTTCTTTTTGCGCCGCTGGTTTTTCCTTATTGCTGTTTCCGCCGGTCGTTTCCGACTTGCCCGTGCACCCAGCCAGCACGAGCAGGAGCGCGGCGAGCGCCGCCATCCACTTTCGCTTCACTGTTTTTCTCCCCCTTTATCCTAATCGTTGTCTTGCATCAGCCGCGCGTTTCAACGCTTGGCCGATGAAATTTATGCACAGCATCATCACCAAAATGAGCAATGATGCAGGCAGCCATACCCACCATTTGTTTTGCAGCACATCGGGATTGGTCGCATAACTGACCAGCGTCCCAAGGCTTGGCGTGCTTTCCGGCAGCCCGAACCCCAAGTATGTAAGACCTGACTCAATGCCGATGTTGCCGGCTAAGTTCAACGTCAAATTGACGATAATAATGGAGCTTAAGTTCGGCAAAATTTGAAACAAGATGATTTTCCAGTCCGGCGTCCCGAGCGTCTTGGATGCGCTGACATAGTCCAATTCCCGCTCGGCAAGCGTCTTGGCGCGAATGAGCCGGGCTTTGCCCGTCCATAAAAACGCGCTCATAATCAAAATGAACGTCGCCACATTGTATTTCGGGACGATGGCTACAAAGACGATCACCAGCATTAAAAACGGCAAGACGAGAATAAAATCGATGATGCGCATGATGACGTTGTCGATCCAGCCGCCGAAATAGCCGGCCACAAGCCCCACCGCAAGACCGATTGCGCCTGTGATCAGCGTAATCGCCAGGCCGATCGTAAAGGAGTTGCGCGCTCCAATGATGAGCTGGCCGAACACATCGCGGCCGCCATAATCGGTGCCAAGCCAATGTTCCGCCGATGGCGGTGAATAAATGGCCAAAAAGTCTACCTTTACAATTTCCTCTTGGTCTAAAAAAATGGAAGCGCCGTAAACAATCAGCAAAATGACGGACAATATAATGAGCGAAACAAGGGCAAGCCGATCGCGGACGAGCTCCCGCCACATAATCGAAAGAGCGGAAGGGCTTTTCTCAGCGGCTATTTCAGCTGGAACAGGACGGTTCACCTCGATTTTCATACTCCACGCCCCTCCCTTACTCAATGCGAATGCGCGGGTCGACCGCACTTAAAATAATGTCAGAAAGCAAGGTCCCCACAAGCGTCGCCACCCCGGAAATCATCACGAGCGCCGTCACGACGCTGTAGTCGCGCTGCATAATCGACTGCAAAAACAGTTGTCCAAGCCCTGGATAACTGTAAATGGACTCTAAAAAAACGGAACCGCCGATGAGACCCGTAATTTCATAGCCTAAAAACGCTGCGATCGGCAAAAACGAATTGCGCAAAATGTGCCGCCAGTAAATCTGGCGTTCTGGAACGCCCTTGGCGCGCGCTGTTTTCACGAAATCTTTCACTTTCGTATCAATGATTTCGCTTCGCAAATATTGAATGGTGACGACCGTGTTGATGAGCGCGCCCGATAAAGCCGGAAGCATGAGATGATTCAACTTGCTTCAACATTTTTTGTAATTTGATCCTTATCATATATGATTATTTAGAACATAAATTTGTTTGACTATATTGGTGTTTCAAACGCTCAGCTTTTTTTGTTTTATTGAATGCGCGGCGAAAAAAATCGACTTTACTCGACAAACAGAGGAGGGCGATGCTGTTTCCTTTTTCTCCGCCCCGTAACGTGCAAACCAAAATACAAAAACGCAGATGCCCATGACGAGACATCTGCGTTTTTCCATCATTTAAACGACCGCGCCGCTTGCACCGCTTTTTTCCATCCTTCATAGAGCGCGGTCCGCTTGGCGTCGTCCATCTTCGGTTCAAAGCGGCGATCCAGCTGCCATTGGGTGGCGATGTCGTCCCGGCTGTTCCAATAGCCGACGGCCAATCCGGCCAAATACGCCGCGCCCAAGGCCGTCGTTTCATTCACGACCGGCCGTTCGACCGGAACGGCCAGCAAATCGCTCTGGAACTGCATGAGGAAGTTGTTTTTCACCGCCCCGCCGTCAACGCGCAGCGTCGTCAGCGAGATGCCGGAATCGGCTTCCATGGCGGCGAGCACATCTTTTGTCTGGTAGGCGAGCGA
Organism: Geobacillus sp. JS12; assembly: GCF_001592395.1. Lineage (NCBI taxonomy): Bacteria > Bacillati > Bacillota > Bacilli > Caryophanales > Anoxybacillaceae > Geobacillus > Geobacillus sp. JS12. The sequence goes on along the minus strand of NZ_CP014749.1, from coordinate 776,087 downwards.
TTCCAACGTCGCCCGGATGAAATGCTCTTTCGTCGTGCCGCGCGTGAGGCCAAACACCGCGCCTCGCACCTCGCTGTCCCAATACGGGGTGCCGAGGCCGACGAACGCTGGGACGACATACACCCCGTCGGTCGACTCGACTTTTTCGGCGTACGCTTCGCTGTCCGCCGCCGTTTTGATCATCCGCAAGCCGTCGCGCAGCCATTGAATGGCAGAGCCGGCGACGAAGATGCTGCCTTCAAGGGCGTATTCGACCTTTCCGTCAATTCCCCAGGCGATCGTTGTGAGCAGCCCGTGTTTCGATTGCACCGCTTTTTCCCCCGTATTCATCAGCATAAAGCAGCCAGTGCCGTACGTATTTTTCGCCATCCCTTCCGTAAAGCACGCCTGGCCGAACAAAGCTGCCTGCTGGTCGCCCGCGGCTCCCGCGATCGGCACCTCCACGCCGAAGAAATGGTAGGGGACGGTTTTCGCGTACACTTCCGACGACGGCCGAACCTCAGGAAGCATCGCCTTCGGTACGCCTAGGATATCAAGCAGCTCGTCATCCCACTCGAGCGTATGAATGTTGAACATTAATGTGCGCGACGCGTTCGAGTAGTCGGTCACATGGGCGCGGCCGCCGGACAGCTTCCAAATGAGCCACGTATCGATCGTGCCGAAAAGCAATTCGCCGCGCTCCGCCCGTTCGCGCGCTCCGTCGACATGATCCAAAATCCATTTCACTTTTGTCCCGGAAAAATAGGCGTCAATAAGCAAGCCGGTTTTTTCGCGGAATAGCGGATCATACCCTTTCGCCTTCAGTTCATCGCAAATATCGGCCGTCTGCCGCGACTGCCAGACGATGGCGTTGTAAATCGGGTTGCCGGTGTCTTTCTCCCACACCACCGTCGTTTCCCGCTGGTTTGTAATCCCGATCCCTGCCACTTGTTCCGGCTTCACTTGCGCCTCGGATCGAGTAGGAGGGGGCGGCTAACCCCCGTCCCCTCACACCACCTAGCATGCGGGTCCGCACTAGGCGGTTCGTCAACCTTGACGGAGTTCGAAATATCGTTGCGTCAAACTCTTGAGCCCCTGAGTGGTCCAGTAGGTCTTGCCCAGGGCCTGGTGGAGTTGCGGCGTTTTCGTTGTTCTCCAAGCTCCTTTTCGGGTATTGGCGATCTCCATCACCGCTGTTTCCTTCAACCCCAGCGCCCTTAACTCACGGATTCTGGTTCTGACCCGTTTCCATTGAAGCCATTGACAGAGTCGAAGCCTCCTCCGAATCCATCCTTCGATGGTCTGAAGGACAGACGGGGTTTCGACGAGCCGAAAATACCCGATCCACCCCATGACGTATTGATTGACGCGATGAATTCGTTCTGGCATCGATATGCTCCAGTTTGGGTTGGTCAGCTGTCGGATCCGCTGTTTCAGACGTTGAATCGACCTTGGGGCGAGCCGGATTCGCGCTTTTCGTTCCGGTGTGAAGCTAAACCCCAGAAAGGCCCGTTTCCACGGGCGGTCCACCGCACTTTTCTCCTCGTTTACTTTGAGTTTGAGCGTTTTCTCCAAGAACCATTGGATGCTTTGTTTCACCCGTTGTCCCGCCCTCAGACTTTTCACATAGATGTTGCAGTCATCTGCGTAACGGCAGAATTTCAATCCTCGCTTCTCCAATTCCTTGTCTAAATCGTCGAGAAGGATGTTCGCCAGCAGGGGGCTGAGGGGGCCGCCTTGCGGCGTCCCTCCTCGGTCTGCACCTTCACCCCTTCGATCATAACGCCGGCTTGCAGGTAGGCACGGATCAGTTTCAGCACACGTTTATCCTTGACTTTTCGGGCTACCCGGCTCATCAGGATGTCATGATTGACACGGTCAAAGAACTTCTCTAGATCTATGTCAACCACGTACCGATACCCTTCCTGGATGTAGCCTTGCGCTTGCCGCACGGCATCGTGGGCGTTGCGGCCCGGACGGAATCCGAAGCTGGAAGGGGAGAAGTCTGGATCGAAAATGGGTGTGAGTTCTTGAAGAATGGCTTGTTGGATCAGCCGGTCCACCACGGTGGGAATGCCTAGCTGCCGTGTGCCGCCGCCCGGTTTCGGGATTTCGACCCTGCGGACAGGCGCCGGCCGGTAAGTTCCCGCCAAGAGTTGGGCGCGGATTGTGCTCCAGTGAGCGCGGATGTAATCACGGAGTTGATCGGTTGATACTCCGTCGATTCCCGGTGCTCCTTGGTTCGCTTCGACCCGTTTGAGCGCCGTGATGAGGTTGTCTCTCGCTAAGATGCGTTCCAACAAAGCCATCGTGATCTTCTCCTTCCGCGGGATGAGATTCAGGTCTTGCCGGGTTGCGCTCAGCCCTCGACCTGAGGCCCTCTGGGCTTCACCCTTGCTTCCTCAGATGAGTTCCGAAAGGAATTCTGCTTCGACACGCAACATCTCGAAAGAGTCTGATTCATCCCTGAGTTGACGTTCGGCCCTTCCTGTTTCAGGCGTCCCTTACTCCAGTACTATGGCCTCTGCTGACTCCTGTACGTTCAGCAGAGCCTTTCGACTCTGGTTGCCATCGTCAGAAGGCGTTCCGTACAGGCCTCCCCGGATAAGGATGGACACTTTCCACTCATGTACCTGCCCAATCTACCTCCACAGCCCTTGGCGGCTTAGGACTTCGTCTTGTTGTGCAGACTCGTCCGACTGTGACGGCCTCCCATTGGGTTCGTGTACCTCAGGTCGAGTGTTTGCTTCCAGCTTCCTTCAGATTCCACCTCGCGGTGGACACCCTTGCTTTCAGCTAACGGTAGGCGCTCGCCAGCCCCCGTTCGGGACTTTCACCCTATAGCGTCGCACCCATGCCGGGCGTACACAAAACGCTCGCGATGACGGCGAGCACCGAGCCCCAAATTTCGTTCGCGTTATGCTCGACCCAGCCGGGCTGCGGAAAATATTGCGTAAACTCTTTTTGCGCCATATGAACGATTTCGCCCTTTTGATTGAACAAAATCGCGCGCGAACTCGTTGTGCCTTGGTCGATGGCTAACATGTATTGATTCATGACATTCTTCTCCCTTCTCCTTGATTTGTTTGCAACCCCGTACGCCAACTAGAGAGAACGGCGGCTTGCGGCGCTCACTGTCTTTCCGTTTGTCATCTTCGCCGCCGCCAAAACGGCTGCCGTTGCCGCCAGCACTCCCCATAATGCGCCTGACGGTTTTCCCAAGAAAACAGCTTTATACACCAAACTTCCTAGCGCGCCGCCAAGCAGCGGTCCGACGATCGGCACCCATGCGTACGACCAGTTTGATGATCCTTTCCCTGGGATGGGCAGCAAAAAGTGAGCTAACCGAGGCCCAAAGTCTCGAGCGGGATTAATGGCGTATCCCGTCGTACCGCCAAGCGACAGTCCAATCGCCACGATCAAAAAACCAACGATAAATGGATTGAGCCCATCAGCGAATTTGTTGGCGCCAATGGCCAAGATGGCCAAAACCAACACAAACGTTCCGATGATCTCGCTAAGCAAGTTGGCAGCCGTATTCGGCACGGCCGGACCCGTCGCAAACACGCCAAGCTTGACACCCGGGTCGTCTGTTTCCTTCCAATGCGGCCAATAGTGGAGATAGACGACGGCAGCCCCAACCATAGCGCCAAGTACTTGTGCCAACACATAGCCAGGGACATCTTTCCATGGAAAATCGCCGCTTATGGCCAATGCCACTGTCAGCGCTGGATTGAGATGGGCGCCACTATACCGGCCGACAGCGTATACGGCCACGGCCACCGCCAACCCCCACCCCATCGTAATGACAATCCAGCCGGAGTTGGCCGCGTATGATTTTTTCAAGTTGACCCCGGCGCACACACCCGCGCCGAAAATGATGAGCAAGGCTGTGCCGATGAGCTCCCCTAAAAATGGCGACATTTGTTCTCTTCCCCTTTTCTTATTTCGTGATTTCTTCTTCCATTTCCTGTTTGTCCAGCCCCTCCGGAGGGTGAACCGTTGGGTGAAAAAGCAAAAACCCACACACTTCCCCGCTCATCAACGAGGAATATGTGTGGGTCTCCGCTTCTCCACCACAACGTTATTAACTTGCTTTTAGCATATCACCTGTTGAAAACGCTGTCAACCTATTTTTTCGGCAAAATTTGCACGTAATCGAAGTCGAGCGTATCGACCGCGTCTTCGATATGAAGGCGGGTGATGAACCGGTACGACCGGCCGGGGCGCGATGGCGGCAATGTTTCCGGAATCGTGTAGGAAAACGGGATCTCTTTTTTCTCGCCCGGCTTGATCGAAAACGTTCCGGCCGCCGGAATGACGGCGACAATGTCATCCAGTTCCTTGCCGTTTTCGATCGTTTTTTGCACGAGCTCCACATCGAGCCGCTCGATCATTTGTTCCACCGTTCCGCCGTAAATGTGGACGATCCCTTGAATCATTTCCCCCTGGCGCCATAACGATTTATTTAAGATCAAGTCGACGTGCGCCGACCCGACTCCGACTCTGGACATCATTTTGCGCAATAACACCGCAGTCACCTCTTTGTCTCTCTTGTCATATCATCATACGAAAAAACGAAGCCGCCTGTTTCAACGCGAGCCAAAAAAGAAACAGACGATGCTCTTGCGGCACGTCTGCCCCTGGGAGAAACAGGGACGAATGCGGCTTATTTTGTTACCGCTTACATTTGAGATTACCGCATTCGCCTTCCGCTGTCAATTGGTTATTCGTACACATTTTCGTTTTCGATAATGTAATCGATCCGAATGACCGGGACGTCCTGTTGCTCGACTTCCGCAACAATCAAGCCGACGCGGTCATTATAGATGCAAAACATATCCTGCCCTTTGCGAAACGCCGACTCTCCGTACGAAAGAACCATGTGGTAAATTTTATTGTCGCTGAAATAGCGGCGGCTGACCCGGTTTCCCAATCGAACGATCACTTCTTTTCCCGCGATTTTTCCGCGGTACATCCGCTTCTCCCCTTTTCGTCGTTCCTATTCCAATGTATGGCCGTTGTTGCCCGCTCATGACTTTTTTCTCCCCGGACGGCCTGTTTTCCTTTGCTGAACAGCATTTTTTCAGCGGGGGACACTTTTTTTCGGAAATTTCCTTTCTTTTGCTTGACGCGGCAGCTCCGAATAGTGTATAGTGAAGTCATCACATAACAGAATATATTTCAGGCATTCAACATGAAGACGCATCTTGGATGGCTGTGAAGTATATTTTGTTATTTGATAAAAATCTTGAGGTTAGCCGAACAGGCTAAAGGTATTAGGAGGAATTCAGTATTATGCAACGTGGTAAAGTAAAATGGTTTAACAACGAAAAAGGTTACGGTTTCATCGAAGTGGAAGGCGGTTCCGACGTATTCGTCCACTTCACGGCGATCCAAGGTGAAGGGTTCAAAACGTTAGAAGAAGGCCAAGAAGTTTCGTTTGAAATCGTCCAAGGAAACCGCGGACCGCAAGCAGCGAACGTTGTCAAATTATAAGACTTCGTTGACATAGACGAGAGAACGGGAGCGGAACGAGAGGCACTCTGTTTAAGCAGGGTGCCTTTTTCATTGCGATTTGCATAGATTCCATCAAACGGCAAACAATAAAGAAAGGGAGGTGTTCATATGGCCAGACGCGATGCCGACATACATACGGGATACAATGACTTAAAGCAAGTGGAAATGTTCGTCGAGACGGCGGAGAAAATGGTCGGCCAGGCGACGATGCAGCTCGACCCCGAGATGTTTCGCCACGCCGAACAAGCGGTGAAAAACGCCCGCGACCAACTTGCGCGCGCCCGCCAAGAAGCAACGGGCGTCGACGGTGATTTTCTCGCCCGTTGCGAACAAACATTGGCCCGCGCCGAACATCAGCTTCGCGAGGCGCAGCAATAACAGCAAAACGATATATATAGATGCAACGAAGAAGTTTAACATATCCTTAACGGAAAAGCGGTTTTCCCCTTTTCGACTGTCGGAGGAAAGCCACAGGCTTCTCCGTCACGCCTTGGCGTGACGGAGGACCGAACAACCGCCTGCTTCACAGACCCATATAATGGGTCTGGAAGCGGCGTTGTTCGGTCGCCCGACAGTCGATCCAATGCTCAGTAAAAGCTACAAATGTGAAAATTTTAAATTGCATCTATTAAGGCGGAGGACAAACAGCGATTTCCTTTTGGAGCGAAAAGAAGAACAGCTTTTGAGGTTTCTCCATGTTAAAACGTATGTTCTGTCAATCACCGGCCTTCGCAGCGCATCCGCTTCCTCCGTTCAAACGCCAAAGCTTGCCTGGTCGCAGCCGGCACCGCCCCAGGCTCGCGAAAGCGCAGATTGGGGCTCCTATCGCCCGCACCAACCGCCTCTTGAAAAAAATTCCTTCATTACCGACGCGGACGCGGCGGCGCTGATAGAAGCATCTCCCCGTACTGCCGCATTTGTTCCCCGACCGTGCATTGCTGGATGCAAAACGATTGGGCGTACGTTTTGCCGTACTCTTTCCGGAACGTGCTTTTTAAAAAGCAGCCATCGCAGTACGTTTCCTCCAGCCAAGCGATTTGGTCCAATATTTCTTTGCGTCGGTTCCGCTTCTTTCCCATACGACCTTACCCTTTCCCTGTCAATTCCGTTCGGCTTGTGATGATCTGCCCTTCAAGCGCCTGGCGGGCGAGCGAATCCGCCTCTTTATTTTGTTTGCGCGAAATCGGCTCGTACGCCGGTTCGATGTGAAGCTCGCGCATTTTCGCTTCAATGCGGTCAAGCCAGATGTTGAAATCGTCCTCAAAACACGGCCAATCGCCGGACAGCTGCTTTAACACGACGTGGGAGTCGCCGCGGAACGTCACCGGCAAATGATGAACACCAAGTTCCTCGAGCAGCTGCATGACAAACCAAAACGCCGCATACTCTGCCTCGTTATTGGATTTGATTTCGCCGAGCCGGCGGTTGGCGCGCAACCGGTAGCGATGATCGTTTTGCTTATAGTATACGACCGCGCCGGCGCCGCCTTGGGACGTCTCATGGTCAAAGCCGCCGTCGAAATACACAACGATCTCATGCGGCTCGCCGGCGATCTCCTCAAGCAGCTTTTGCAGCTCTTTTTTTGACCACACCGTGCCGTTTCGATCGATGAACTCCACTGTTTTCGTCCGCCCGGTTTTTTCAAAATCATCCGCCAAAGCGAGCGCCTTTTTGGCATCGACCCAATCGGAGACAAGAAACGCCTCTTGTTTTTTCGGCGTGATATACGTCCAGTGGATTTGTACGTCCAACGCATTGTCACCCTTCCGCGTGGCGATGATCGGAGCTGGTTTTTATTTTACCACACTTGCGCCCTTGTTCATTACCTAATATTATGCGCAAATTCTTCTTGTATCAACCATTTTGCCGCAGGCGCCCATCTTTTTTCCAAAATATCTATCTTTTTCGGCCTACTTGTGGTACACTAGCGGCTAGCACCCAAAATGAGATGGGGCGCAAGCATATGAAGAGGGAGGATTCGAATTGAAGCGTCAAACCATAGCCGATCTGAGTCTGCTCATGGTGACGTTCGTCTGGGGGGCGACGTTCGTCGTCGTCCAAAATGCCATTTCGTTTTTGGAGCCGTTGTCGTTTAACGCCGTTCGCTTCAGTTTGGCCGGCTTGTTGCTTCTCACCTGGATCGCTGCCGCTTCCCGCCCACTCTTCGGCCAGTTGTCATGGCGAGTCATCGGCGCTGGAGCGTGGATGGGGCTATGGCTGTTTTGTGGCTACGCATTCCAAACGATCGGACTGTTGTATACCACTTCCTCGAAAGCCGGCTTTATTACCGGACTGAGCGTTGTGCTCGTTCCATTGTTTTCCTTTTTGATTTTAAAGCAAAAACCGTCTGTGAATGCGGTCGTTGGAGCGGCACTTGCCGCGTTCGGCCTGTATTGGCTGACAGGGGGAGCGGAGCTGTCGTTCAATCAGGGCGATTTCTTTGTCTTTCTTTGTGCTGTTTCCTTTGCCATGCACATTATCGTCACCGGCCGCTATTCCTCTCAGCATTCGACGATGCTGTTGACCATGGTGCAAATTTTTACCGTCGGCATCCTCTGTTTCTTCTTTGCCTTTTGGTTTGAAGACGCCGCGCAAATGTGGAATATGGCGGTGCTCCGCCGTCCGGAAGTATGGGGGGCGCTCGCTGTGACATCGTTGTTGGCGACGACCGCGGCGTTTCTCATCCAAACGGCGGTGCAAAAATATACGACTCCCGCCCATGTCGCGCTGATTTTCGCCATGGAGCCCGTGTTCGCCGCTTTGACCGCCTACCTTTGGGCTGGAGAGCGGCTGTCGCCATCGGCCTGGCTTGGCGGCGCTGCGATTTTGGCCGGCATGATTTTCGCCGAACTGCCAAGCATGCGCCTCTGGGGCAGACGGTGGCGGGAAAAGCGGAACATCCCATCGTAGCCGCAACGATTGCTCTTAGCGAAAAACAGTGAAGCTTTCCTCCTTTGCTTATATTTTGACCAAGGGCGGCCATACTATCCGTAAAGAGCGGAGGTGAGAGCAATGACCAAAAACGGCGGCCGAAACCGCGGCACGAAGGCGCCGGGCGTCAACCCGCAAGGCTTTGGCCAAGACGGAACGTTCACCCCGGATCCAAAAAGCAAGCTTGAGAACGCAGCGAAAAAGCTCAGCACAAAATAAAAGCAGGCTTCCCGATATGGGAGCCTGCTTTTTGTCGTTATTGTTTCACTTTCGCCAATTTTTCGCGCAACACCATTTGCAAAATGCCGCCGTGGCGATAGTAGTCGATTTCGACTTCACTGTCAAAGCGGACGATGACCTCAAATTCTTTCTTCTCACCCGTATCCGGGTTCGTCGCCGTCACTTTGACGAGATCGCGCGGTTTGACGTTTTCATCGATGTGAATGTCGAACACTTCTTTACCCGTCAAGCCGAGCGTCTCCGCATTTTCGCCTTCTTTGAATTGCAGCGGCAGGACGCCCATCAAAACGAGGTTCGAGCGGTGGATGCGCTCAAAGCTTTCGGCGATGACCGTTTTAATGCCGAGCAAGAACGTCCCTTTCGCCGCCCAGTCGCGCGAGCTGCCCATGCCGTAGTCTTTGCCGGCGATGACGACAAGCCCAGTGCCGTCTTGTTTGTATCTCATGCACGCATCGTACATCGACATCACTTCGCCGGTCGGCCAGTACGTCGTATAGCCGCCTTCCGTGCCCGGCGCGATTTGGTTGCGGATGCGGATGTTGGCGAACGTGCCGCGCATCATCACTTCATGGTTGCCGCGCCGCGAACCGTACGAGTTGAAATCTTTCGGCTCGACGCCTTTCGAGATCAAGTATTGGCCTGCCGGCGTGTTTTTGCCGATCGACCCAGCTGGCGAAATATGGTCAGTCGTGACCGAATCGCCGAACTTGCCGACGACGCGCAAGCCGGTGAGAGGTTCGACTTTGCGCACTTCCGGCGACAAGCCTTCAAAGAACGGCGGATTTTGAATGTACGTCGAGTTTTCATCCCATTGGTACAGCGGCTCATCCGTCGTTTCGATGGCGTTCCAGCGCGGATTGCCGTCGAACACGCGCTCATATTCTTTGCGGAACAGTTCTGGATCGACCGCTTGCTTGACGACATTCTTCACTTCTTCCATCGACGGCCAAATGTCGCGGAAATAGACGTCGTTGCCGTCTTTGTCTTTGCCAATCGGCTCGTTAAGCAAGTCAATGTCGACCGTGCCGGCGAGCGCATAGGCGACAACAAGCGGCGGCGATGCCAAATAGTTGCCTTTGACAAGCGGGTGGATGCGGCCTTCAAAGTTCCGGTTGCCGGACAGGACGCTTGTCACGAGCAGATCGCTTTCCGCGAGCGCTTTTTCGAGCTCCGGCGCAAGCGGACCTGAGTTGCCGATGCATGTCGTGCAGCCGTAGCCGACAATGTTGAAACCGAGCTGCTGGAGATACGGAAGCAGCCCCGAGTCACGCAAGTAGCCGGTGACGACTTTCGAGCCCGGCGCGAGCGACGTTTTCACGTATTTCGGCACTTGCAAGCCTTTTTCGACCGCTTTTTTCGCCACTAAACCAGCGGCGACAAGCACGTACGGGTTCGACGTGTTCGTACAGCTTGTGATGGCCGCGATGACGACAGCGCCCGTTTTCAATTTCACTTGTTCGCCGTTCAGCTCGACCGTAATTTCCCGCTCCAAGTCCGCTTCCGTCAAGCCAAAGCCTTGGTTGCCTTGCGGCGCTTTCACCGCGTCGCGGAACGACTGTTTCATTTTCGAGAGCGGGATCAAGTCTTGCGGCCGTTTCGGGCCAGACAAGTTCGTTTCAATTTCCGACAAGTTGATTTCCACCACATCCGTAAACACCGGCTCCGGTGCATCCGGCGTGTAGAACAAACCGTTCGCTTTGCAATACGCTTCGACGACTTGAACGTGATGTTCGTCGCGGCCGGTCAAGCGCAAATAGTCAAGCGCTTCAGCGTCGACCGGGAAGAAGCCGCACGTTGCCCCGTATTCCGGCGCCATGTTGGCAATCGTCGCCCGGTCGGCAAGCGGCAAAGTCGCTACTCCTGGTCCGAAAAATTCAACGAATTTGCCGACGACGCCTTTTTTCCGCAGCACTTGCGTCACCTTAAGCGCCAAGTCCGTGGCCGTCGCTCCGTCCGGCAGCTTGCCTGTCAGGCGGACGCCGATGACTTCCGGCACCGGGAAGTACGACGGTTGGCCGAGCATGCCGGCTTCCGCTTCAATGCCGCCGACCCCCAACCGAGGACGCCGAGGCCGTTGATCATCGTCGTATGCGAGTCCGTGCCGACAAGCGTATCCGGGAACGCTTCGTACTCGCCATTTTCCCCTTCGACCGCGTGAACGACGCTGGCCAAATATTCCAAGTTCACTTGGTGGACGATCCCCGTTGCCGGCGGAACGGCACGATAGTTGTTAAACGCTTTTTGCGCCCATTTCAAAAACTTGTACCGTTCGGCGTTCCGTTTGAATTCCAAATCCATGTTGTACTCCAGCGCATCGTCTGACCCGTAGCGGTCGACTTGCACCGAGTGGTCGATAACGAGATCGACCGGAATTTCCGGGTTGATTTCGTACGGGTCGCCGCCTAGATCCGCCATCGCTTTGCGCATCGAAGCCAAATCGACGACGGCCGGCACGCCGGTGAAGTCTTGCAAAATGACGCGCGACGGCTTAAACGGCACGTCGATGTCTTTCATTTCCGGCGTTCCCCATTTCGCCAAGTTTTCGACGTGCTCTTTCGTGATGACGCGGCCATCGACTTGGCGAAGCACCGATTCAAGCAACACTTTGATCGAGTACGGCAGGCGGCTCACCTGGCCGATGCCCGCTTCTTCAAGCGCTTGCAAACGGTAGTAGTTGTACGTTTTGCCGTTTACAACAAACGAAGAGCGGGCGTTGAACACATCTTGTTTCGCCATATGTATAACCCCTTCACTTCACAATAATACTATACTATTTTTTCGCACAAAAGTCGAAAAAATAGCATGAATTCTCCCAATCCCCATAAAGTTTGGCACGACTTTATCTTATTATAGAACAGCACAAGTTGTAAATAATGATTTCCAATGTCTCGCCATATTACTTCCTTACCGCGGCAAAAGAGGAATAAGGCGCCCGTTTCGTTGCAAACTAGAAGCGGAGGTGAAACGAATGGCAAAGCGAAAAGCAAACCACGTGATCCCTGGCATGAACGCCGCCAAAGCGCAAGGAATGGGAGCCGGCTACAATGAAGAGTTTTCCAATGAACCACTGACAGAAGCCCAGCGCCAAAACAACAAAAAACGAAAAAAGAACCAATAGCATGGCGGCCATTTCGCCATCCCGGACTGCCATAGCATGCAAAAAGGGAATGACCGCCGCCGGCATTCCCTTACTCGTTCTCATTGACTTCGTCAACGATCGCCTGCAAATCGCTGCGGAATTTCTCAAGCTGCATGCGCTGTGTTTCCGAGGCGACTTCAAGCGCGTTTTCAATTTGTGCAAACGCTTCGTTCACTTCCTGCCGCAAATGGGCTAACTGATGGCCGTAATCGGCTTGATCGCGGACGAGATGGTCATGCCACTCTTTTGCCTCCATCGTCGCCTTTTGCGCCGCCTGAAACGCGTCTTGCTTCGTTTTATGATAAACCATGGCTCGTTCCTCCTTCGCAGTCATCGCGGTCGTTCACTACTTATCGTTTCAAACCGGGCGCAAATTATGCGCCGAATAAGCAAAAGCACAACGCCGCATGCTAACGGACAAAGGAGGGACAACAAATGACGAACAAAAACGACGGCAAAGATATGCGCAAAAACGCCCCAAAAGGCGACAATCCTGGGCAGCCGGAGCCGCTTGACGGTTCGAAAAAAGTGAAGAACCGCAATCACACGCGGCAAAAGCACAACACAAGCCACGATATGTGACGAAAACAAGCGGAGTTTCCTTATCTCCGTTTAGCCGCGCCCGGCGGCAGCCGGGCGGGCTGAACGGCTGTCGTCATTATGTTTACATAATAAAATTATTGTAAAATCAACAAAGCGGGCGGCCGCTAGAACAGCCCGTTGCCGCCCGCCTTGGGTTCATTCCCGTTGAAGCGAATCATCCTCACCCGGTCAACAAGCCGGCCGACGGCGATTATGATTCGGCTGTTTGCCGCTTGAGCGCTTCATACAGCTCCACGAATTCAGCGGCTAAGTCCTTGACCGTGATCGCCGTCATGAAATGATCTTGGGCATGCACCACAAGAAGCGTCACCACCGGCTGCCGCTATGCACAAAACAAAAGAACGAGGCCTTATTCGACCCCGTTCATCTCGTGAAGACATGGTGCCCGATGCGAATCGTCACCGGACGCGACAACATCCATTTGTCTTTTGTGATTTTCGGATTGTAGAAATAAAGCGAGCCGCGGCGATCGTTTGGGAATAAGGCCAGCGCCTTGTCGACCGCCTCGTAATCCTGCTTGGTCGGCTGAATGCGGGTCAATTTCCCCGTTTTGGCTGGTACAAACGCATAGCCGGATTTCGTTTTTTGATAAATGACGCCGCGCACCGTCTTTGGAAACTCCGGATGCTTTGTGCGGTTTAAAACCACAAGCGCCACTTCCACCTTGCCGGCAAACGGCTCGCTCGAACCGGCCTCCGCTTGCACAAGCTGGGCGAGAAGCTTCCGGTCAGCGGCGCTTAATGAGATCGATTTCTTCTTTGCCGGCGCCGAAGCCGATCGCTTCGCCGCAGCCGGCACTTTCAGCCTTTCTCCGGCATAAATGGCACCGCTTTTTAAGTGATTTAACAACTTTAACGAAGCAACCGTAGTATGATATTGTTTGGCGATCTTCGACAACGTATCGCCTTTTTTCACTTGATAGTATGTATACGAGCCAGCCGCTTCCGCCGACAGCCCATGAGAGCTTAACGCCATACAGCAAGTGATCGCGAGCGCTGCAATCGTCTTTTTCACTCTGCGCATCCCCCTCATCGTTGCCTTTTGGCTTTTTTCTGTTTACTAGATTAGCAGGCAAAGAAGGGAACGTCACTGTATATCTTTTCCATACAAAACGGCCGGCGGCTTTCCATCCATTGGCGCTGTAAGGCGGGACAAGCTTTTTTACAGTTGCATTACAGTTGCGTTACACTTCGTAACAAGCCGCCGTTTGAAACTTGCCAAACAGCAAGCTTTTCGACATAATAGTAGACGAATCTTGCCTATGGCAAAACAGTTGATCATCATGTTGGGGTGGGGATCGTGCTGACCGGATGGTTTCTTTGGTTTATTTTGCTTTGGGTCGTCTTTTTGCTTGTCATGATGTCGATCGGCGGCTTTTTCATGTTCCGCAAGTTTTTGAAGCGGCTGCCGAAAGAAGATGGAAAATCGGAGCTCGACTGGCAGGAATATTACATTGAACAGACGCGCCATTTATGGGGGGAAGAAGAAAAAGCGCTGCTTGAGGAATTGGTTCGCCCTGTGCCGGAATTGTTCCGCGACGTGGCGCGGCAAAAGATCGCCGGCAAAATCGGCGAGCTTGCGCTCAAGGAGCAGGCGCCGCGCATCACACGCGACTTGCTGATCCGCGGCTACATCATCGCAACCCCCAAGCGCGACCATAAGTTTTTGATCCGGACATTGCAGGCGAAGAACATCGATCTCGCCCCTTATAAACATTTATTGGAAAGCCGCTGACGTTCCGCCTTTCGTCTAAGGCTGACCGGCGGCTTTCGTCTGTTTCAGCATGAAAAAAGCGGCCCAAACAAGCAGCTTTTTCGGCCGGAACCGACGACTTCAGCTCCGTCTGCGGGAAAATTCCAGGGAAGCGAAGTGAAGTGGCTTGGCGCAACAAAAAAGGGAGCTGTCCATCAGCGGGACAGCTCTTTATGTCAGCACTGGCGGTTTCAGCTGCGCCGCCAGCTTTCTATACGAAACGTACATCGCAATCCGCCATGGGACGATCATCGAAAACGCGAGCAAATAAAACATGCCGCTTAACTGGCGGTAGTCGATCGTTCGTCCTAAATACGTTTTCAAGCCAAGGCGAATGACAATCAACCCGAGCAAAATCCAAATAAAGGATTTTGAGCGTTTCAAATAAATCTCATTGCCGCGGATTTCAAATTTCGACGTTTTAATGAGAAACAGCGAGAAAAACAGGCCGAGAATGACCGCCTCGATCAGTTCCCCGCGCGTAACGCGAAAGACCGGATCGATGAACATCAGCGCTCCGGTGCTCATAAACAGCGGCGGCAAAATAATTTTTTTGGCATTCGTCGGCTTTTCCGACGCCTTCATGCGCACAAAAAAGATGAAAAACGCCATCACAACGGCGATGAGCGATGTAACAAGCGCCAAAGCCATCACCTTCTTCCGACAAAATTCACGAACAACGCCATTATAGCAAAAAACACTTTGCTTGCCTATCGTGCTCTAAAGCCGCCTCCGGCCAACATCGCGCCAGCGCCCCTCCTCTTCCTTGCCATGAGAAGCGCCCCCAGCTGTCTTCGGTCATAAGCGGCGCCTTCCTATGTCGTACGGAGCCGAAGTCCGCTTACAAAAGACGGGCAATCGCCTCGAGCACGCGGGTTTCTTCAAACGGCTTGACGATGAAGTCGGCCGCTCCGGCTTCAATGGCCTCAACGACCATACGCTGCTGCCCGAGCGCCGAGCAGATGATGATTTTCGCCCCGGGATCGATCTCCTTAATCGCCCGCACCGCTTCAATCCCATTCATGACCGGCATCGTAATATCCATGATGACAAGATCGGGGCGCAGCCGGCGATACAGCTCGACCGCCTCTTTGCCGTTTTCCGCCTCACCGGCTACGGTGTGATCCGTTTTTTCCAGTATGCGCGCCAGCGTTACCCGCATAAACTTCGCATCGTCAGCAATTAAAATGGCAGCCATCTTTCCATCGCCCTCTCCTCAACGATATTCCTCCAACAACAGCCGCTAAAAACCGGTGAAACCGCCAAACAAGCTTGTCGTATAAGCAATCAGCTTTGTCATCCAGTCAAAATACAAAAGGATGCCCATCGCCACCATGACATAGCCGCCCGCCTTCATGATGGATGCGCTATGGCGGCGGATCCATTGCAGCTTGCCGATAAAAAAGGACAACATGAAAAACGGAACGGCAAATCCGAGCGTATAAGCAAGCATATACACCATTCCTGAGCCCGGATTGGTGGCGGCTAGAGCGACAACCGCCACCAAAATCGGCCCCATGCACGGCGTCCAACCGGCGGCAAACGCCATGCCGATCAGCACGGAGCCGACATATCCCGATGGCCGTTCACGAAACGAAATGCGCCGGTCTTTCAGCAAAAACGCCGGCTTCCACAGCCCGGCAACGACGAGGCCGAGAGCGACGATCACGACCGCGCCGATTTGCCGGATCGCATCTTGATAATCAACAAACAGCCTTCCAAGCAGCGAGGTGCCAAAGCCAAGCGAGATAAAAATGAGCGAGAAGCCGAGCAAAAAGCAAAGCGTATGCCATAAGCTGCGGCGGTTCAGCATCGCGTTTTCCTCTTTCAACTCGCTGACCGACACGCCGGTGATATACGATAAAAACGCCGGATAAAGCGGCAAGCAGCACGGGGAAATAAACGACAAAAACCCGGCGCCGAACGCTAAAAATAGATTGAGATCATTCATTGGTGAACCAGCCCCTGCTTTTTTACTTTTTATTTTAGCAGAATTCCTTCTTCCCGTAACGTGTTTCTCATTGTTCCTGGTCAATTTTTCTATTTTCCATTTTTGCGTTCACTGATAAAATAGTATAAAGCACCATACACAATACTTCAAGCAAAGGACGGTCGATTCGTGCCGAAATGCAAATTGTTGACCTTGATTGAACAAAAGCGGATGGAGCTTGTCGACACGGTGGCCAAAACGGGGTTAAACTCCGCGGCGGCCATGAAAATCAGCAAAGAACTTGACACGTTGCTCAATGCCTATCAACGCGAACAAACCAAGCGGCGAAAGCAAAGCGCCTCCCGCTAGGCGGGATGTGGCGCTTTCTTCTTTTTATTCCAAGCAGGGGCAAAACGCCGCCATTTACGCATGGACGTCGACAAGGCCGTTTTGCAGCAAGTACATTTGGTAGTAAAGCCCTTTTTGCGCCAGCAGTTGCTGATGCGTACCGCGCTCGATGATTTCGCCGCGGTGGAGGACGAAAATTTGATCGGCGTCTTGAATCGTTGATAGACGGTGGGCGATGACGATCGTCGTCCGCCCTTTCCGCATGCGCATGAGCGCATCTTGAATCGCTTCCTCTGTTTCGGTGTCAATATGGGCGGTCGCCTCATCGAGCACCAAAATTTTCGGATCAGCAGCGATCGTGCGAGCAAAGGAAAGAAGCTGGCGCTGACCGCTTGATAACGTCGCCCCGCGCTCGGCGAGCACATGGTCGTAACGATCGGGCAATTGCTCAATAAACGCATCGGCCTGCACGAGCCGAGCGGCCTCCTGAATGGCTTCGTCGTCCAGTTCCTGATTATACATGCGAATGTTCTCTTTGACCGTCCCGTAAAACAAAAACGGATCTTGCAAGACAAGGCCGAGGCGGCGGCGCAGCTCAGCGCGCGAGTAATCGCGGATCGACCGGCCGTCAAGCAAAATATCGCCGCGGTCAAACTCATAAAAGCGCATGAGCAAGTTGATGATCGAACTTTTGCCGCTGCCGGTATGGCCGACAAACGCGACCGTCTGACCTGGACGGATGACAAACGACAGCCGTTTCAGCACATCCCGTTTGCCGTCGTAGGAAAAGCTGACATCCCGAAATTCGATTTCCCCGCGCTCGATTGCATGCGGCGACCAGTTTGGATTGGCCGGCGCCTCTTCTTGATGATCAAGAAGGGCAAACACGCGAGAGGCGGAAACGATCGCCTGCTGGTAAAGAGACAGGCGCATCATCATTTGCGTCACCGGTTCGAAAAAGCGCTCCAAATAGTTGACAAACGCATACAGCACGCCGATCTCAACTGGGCCATCAAGCGCCGTGATGCCAAAAAAGCTGAGCACGACCATGATCGACAACATATACACCACATCGATCGCCGGTCGAAGCAGCAGTCCATCGAGGTGGATGTTTTTCATCCCCGCCTTGTAATGCGCTTCATTGACGGCGGCAAACTCTTGATATAAACGGCGCTGCTGGCGGAACGCTTGAATGACGGCCATTCCTTGCAGCGATTCGTTCAATTTGGCGTTCAGTTCGCTCAGCCGTTCGCGCATCTCTTGATAAAACACCGAGCTGTAGCGTCGGTATGTGTGCATGATGAACGCGATCGCCGGGAGGATGAACAGGCAAAACAACGCAAGCTTAGCATCAAGCGAAAACATGGCGACAAACACGCCGATGACAAACAAGCCGTTTTGCACAAAGGCCGCTAGGACGCTGATGAACATGTCCTTGATCGCTTCTGTATCGTTCGTCACCCGCGAAACGATGCTTCCGCCCGGCGTCCGGTCAAAATAGCTCATCCCGAGCCGGTGCACTTTCGCAAACACATCCATCCGCAGCGCTTGAATGACGTGCAAAGCGAGCCGCTGAAACTCGACAAGCTGGAAGTAGGAAATGATCGTTTTCAAGACGAGCACGCCGAGATAGGCGGCGGCCAGCGCCGCCACCGGTCCAAAAGCAAGGCGGCCCGGCACCAAATAGTCGTCAATGAACACTTTCACCAAATACGGGCCGGAAAGCTCCCCGGCCGTTGCCAACAGAAGAAGCGTAAACGCAAGCGCCGTTTCTTTTTTGTATCTTCCCATATAAGCGAGCAGCCGCCATAAAACGCGCCGCTGCTCTTTTGTTGTCAACCATCGGTCGTTCATCCACTTCCCCCTATCTCCACAAACAACTTGTGTTTTCATGTTTTTCGATCCGCTCGTTTTTGGCGGGAGCTCGAACGTTCAGGTCTGTTGTTGCTCCGCAAGCGCCTCAAGCTGCTGGCGTCGATGCATGTCACGATACCAGCCGTCTTCTGCCATCAGCTGCTCGTGCGTTCCGGCCTGCACAATTCGCCCCCCGTCAAGGACGAGAATCCAATCGGCATGCTCAACCGCGCTTAAACGATGAGCGGCGATGATCGTCGTTTTTCCGCGCCGCTCCTGTTTGAGCGCCGCTAAAATCCGCGCCTCGGTCTTCGCATCCACGGCCGACAACGCATCATCCAAAATGAGCACTTCCGGGTCAATGAGAAGCGCCCGGGCGATGGACAGCCGCTGTTTTTGCCCACCGGATAGGGAAACGCCGCGCTCGCCGATGACCGTCTCATACCCGTCAGGAAACTGCAAAATGTCATCATGAATGTCGGCCAGCCGCGCCGCCCGGACGACCTCGTCCTCTCTGGCTTCCGGCTTGGCAAAGGCAATGTTGTCGCGGACAGAGGCAGAAAACAAGAAATGGTCTTGCGGCACGTAGCCGATCGCCGAACGGAGCGCGAAAAGCGTATAATCGCGGATGTCGCGGCCGCCGAAGCGAATCTCGCCGTCATAGCCGTCAAACTCGCGCAGCAGCAGGCGAAGCAGCGTCGTTTTGCCCGCCCCGGTTTTGCCGACGACGCCAAGCGTCGCCCCGCGCTCCAGCGAAAAACGAATGTCCGCGAGCGCCGGCTTTGTCTCTCCCGGATAGACGAACCGGCGAACACGGTATTCAATGTCCCCTTTCGGCGGGACATCTACGGCATCGGGGTGCTCGATGATTTCATCTTGTTCAGCCAACAGCGCCCGCACCCGGTCGTACGAAGCGCGCCCTCGCTCAACAATGTTAAACAGCCAGCCGAACGCCAACATCGGCCAAATGAGCAGGCCAAGGTAGGTCGTAAACGACACAAGCTCGCCGATCGTCAATTCGCCCGCCAAAACCATTTGGCTGCCAAACGCCACAGCGAGAAAAAACGACAGCCCAACAAGCAGCCCGATCGTCGGATCAAACAAGGCGTCAATTTTGGCGACGGCAACGTTTTTCGCCACGACGTCTTCCGATTGACGGCGAAACGCCTCGACATCGTGTTCCTCATAGCCGAACGCCTTGATGACGCGGATGCCGCTGACGCTTTCCTGCACCTTGTCGTTCAGCGACGAAAACGCCGCTTGCGCCGTTAAAAACCGACGATGGAGCATCGTCCCATAGCGGCTCGTCGCCGCCGCCATCACGGGCATCGGCAATAGGCTGATGAGCGTCAGCTTCCAGCTGATCGAAAACGCCATCGTCGCCAACACGAACCCGCCAAGCGTCACTGAGTCAACAAGCGTCAAAATGCCGCTTCCGGCCGTCTGCTGAATCGCCTGCAAATCGTTGGTCGCATGGGCCATTAAATCGCCGATCCGCTTCCGCTGGTAAAACGACGGCGACATGTTCGTAAAATGCTGATACAGCTCGTTGCGCAGCTGGCGGGCAAGCTTGACCGCCGAACCGAAAATGAAAATGCGCCAAGCGTAGCGGAGCCCGTAAAGCGCCGCCGCAACGGCGGCGAGGACGGCGATCCAGCGGATGAGCACTTCTTTTGTCATCGTGCCGTTTTTCATATGATCGACCAACAGGCCGAGCACTTTCGGCGGGACGGTCTCCAAAAACGCCACGATGACAAGCACGAAAATGCCGGTGATATATGCCTTCTTTTCTTGACGGAAAAACCAAAACAAATCGCGAAACACGCGCATAAGGCCCGCCCTCCTTTCATTTGGCTGACGAACAATCGCCATATTATTGTAACAAAACTAGAAAAATTTTGAAAGAACATTTTGGCAAAATAAAAAGACACTCTCGATCGAGTGTCCGTTTCGCTTATTTCAGTTGATTGTTCATCATTTTCATCATCTGATTGATTTTCTTCTGGGATGGCGTCATTCCCATTTGCATCATCATCATGCGAATCATTTGTTCATTGATCGGCGGGTTTTTCTTCAAATAATTGATCATCGTTTTGCGGGCGACGAAAAATCCGATCGCCACCCCGGCGATGAGCGCCAGCACGCCAACGAGAATCGTACCCCACATAACAGCGATTTTCCTCCTTCTTGTTGTCTCCCTAACAGTGTACTAAACGATGCGTCATTAGACAATATTTCGCGGCAAAAATCTTTTCATTACGCAAATTTTCTTCCTTGTCGAGGCGCAGACAGCCAGTAGTAATCGACAAAATCGGCGTCGACCGCCAAAAACGTCGGCGAAATCCGAGCGAGCGCCCGTCCGATGTCCGCGGCAAGCGGCGCGCTGTCAGCGACAAGAAGCAAGCGGCGCTTTTGCACGACAAGCAACGCTTCCTCGCCGGAATCGTTTTGCAAAACAAACATATTGCGCTCCAAATTTTTGCCGACGCGGCCGGCAAAATATTGCTTTAAGCCAAGTTCCAGGCGCGAAAATGACAGCCGTTCGGTGATAAATTCGACTTGCTTGCGGCAAATCGCCTTCAGCGGCGCTTTCGCGTATTGATGCTCACGAAGCAGTTCGACAATTTTTTCTGCCCGATGGCGGTAATGCGACGCCACATCGTCATTCAACAAATAAATCCAATAGCGGACCATGCCCCATCCCCCATTTCTGTTCAATCTATTTTCTATTATAGAAAATGAAAGGGGAAAAATATGTCTATTAACGGCAAGTTTTTTCACTAACATTGTCGATTTTTGTTTGCGATGGCCATGCGGCCGCAAACAGGCCAACAAACAAGCCTTTGCCCTCGATTCAACCCCGAAAATACTTGACCAAAGCGCAGCCATCTTTCGCAAAAACAAGCTGCCCCTGCAACAACGCAAGGGCAGCTTTTCCGGTTACTTGCCGAGCAGCGCTTTTGTGCGGCGGACGACGTTGTCAACCGTAAAGCCATACTCGGCCATGATTTTCTCTCCCGGAGCGGAAGCACCGAATCGGTCGATGGCCAAAATGTCGCCCTCGGCGCCGACGTAGCGCTCCCAACCGAGCGACGCGCCCATTTCAATGGCGAGCCGCTTCGTCACGGCCGGCGGAAGCACTTCATCGCGGTACGATTTTGGCTGCGCTTCGAAGCGGTCCCACGATGGCATGCTGACGACAGCGACGTCGATGCCATCGGCGGCGAGCGCTTCCTGCGCTTTCACCGCCAAGCTCACCTCCGAACCAGTCGCCAACAACAGCGCCTCCGGAGCGCCGTTTTTCGCCGGTGAAACGACGTACGCACCTTTTTTCACGCCTTCATACGCCAACTCAGCTGTTGCCGCCAACGTCGGCACATCTTGACGCGTCAAGACGAGCGCAGTCGGCTTGTCCGTCGATTCGAGCGCCAACCGCCATGCGGCCGCCGTTTCGTTTGCGTCAGCCGGTCGGATGACCGACAAGTTCGGCATCGCCCGAAGCGAAGCGAGATGTTCGATCGGCTCGTGCGTCGGCCCGTCTTCGCCGACGGCGATGCTGTCGTGCGTCAAGACGTAGATGACCGGCAAGCCCATCAGCGCCGCCAAGCGGATCGCTGGACGCAAATAGTCAGAGAACACGAAGAACGTGCCGCCGAACACTTTCAACCCGCCATGGAGCGCCATGCCATTGAGCGCCGCCCCCATGGCAAACTCGCGCACTCCAAACCAAATGTTGCGCCCTTCGTAGCTGTCCGGCAAGAAGTTGCCGCCGCCTTTGATGAGCGTTTTATTCGAGCTTGCCAAGTCCGCCGAACCGCCAAACAATTGCGGCACCGCTTTGGCGATGGCGTTGATCACGTCCCCGGACGATGAGCGGGTCGCCAAGCTTTTGCCTGCTTCGTATACCGGCAAAGAAGCTTCCCATCCATCTGGCAGTTTGCCTTCGATCGCTCGCTTCAATTGGGCGGCCAGTTCCGGATGGGCCTGTTCATAGGCGGCGAGCTGCTCATTCCATTCCGCCTCTTTTTTCGCTCCCGGCTCTTGCACCGTCGCACGGAAGTGGGCGTACACTTCTTCTGGCACGTAAAAATCTTCCGCAAATGTCCAACGATACGCCTCTTTCGTCAGCTTCGCCTCTTGGGCGCCGAGCGGAGCGCCGTGGACGCCGGACGTGCCCGCTTTATTTGGCGCGCCGTAGCCAATCGTCGTTTTGACTTCAATGAGCGTCGGCCGGCTGAGGTCTGCCCGCGCCTCCTCGAGCGCTTTGGCGATTTCTTCAATATTGTTGCCGTCCTCAACGCGCAAATATTGCCAACCGTACGCTTGGAAACGTTGGGCGACGTTTTCCGAGAACGACAGGTTGAGCTCCCCGTCCAGCGAAATGTCGTTCGAGTCATACAGGACGATCAGACGGCCGAGCTTCAAGTGGCCGGCGAGTGACGCCGCTTCGCTCGCCACTCCTTCCATCAAATCGCCATCGCCGCAAATGGCGTACGTATAATGATTGATAATCTCAAACCCGTCGCGGTTGTATGTAGCGGCCAAATGCCGCTCCGCCATCGCCATGCCGACCGCCATCGCGATCCCTTGGCCAAGCGGTCCCGTCGTCGCTTCCACGCCCGGCGTATGGCCGTATTCCGGATGGCCCGGCGTTTTGCTTCCCCATTGACGGAATTGTTTCAAATCATCCATCGATACGTCGTAGCCGCTTAAATGAAGCAAGCTGTACAATAACATCGACCCGTGCCCGGCTGACAAGACAAACCGGTCGCGGTTGAACCAGTTTGGATTCGCCGGGTTATGATTCATAAATTTCGTCCAAAGCGTGTACGCCATCGGCGCCGCGCCCATCGGCATGCCCGGGTGCCCGGATTTCGCTTTTTCGATCGCGTCAATCGACAGCGTTCGAATCGTCGTAATCGCCAACTCCTCGATTGAATGCGCCATCGTCTTCCTCCCTTTCATCAACATGGTGTCATTTACTATCATATAGAAAATCGATCGGCTTGTACAACGTTATTTTCCGAGCCACCCCTCTTTCGACCGTTTAATGGAAGCGCCGCCACTGGCTTTCCTTTAATTTTTTCGGCGTCACGTCGTTGCCGTTCGGGTCAATGACGGTCACTGTATGGAGCATATCGGTCATCGCCTTGCGGAACGCTTGAATGTACTCACGGCGCAGCTTCGCTTGCTCGAAGGCCTCTTCGGCCGACAAGCCGGCCGTTTTCGCTTTTTTCGCCAGTTCATTGATGCGGGCTAATTTATGTTTGGCAAGCATTGATTATCTTCTCCTATCTGCCATATTCTCACCCTGTTTTATCTTATCTGATCAACCGGGAAGATGGCAACGATGGCAGCTTGGCTTCCTTTGCCCGCTCGCCGCTTTAGGGTCAGGCGCAGTACACGATCAACGCCGCCTTTGTTGCTCGTCCATATATTCCTGGTAACGCCGATGGACGGTCGCCTTGGACGCCTCGTAACCGAAGCTTCGCATCGTCGCGGCGATATCGGCAAACGTCAGTCCGCGCTCGCGCAAGCGGACGATCTCCTCAACCGGCAGATCAATTCGATCGCGCCCGGCGTTTTCGCCCCGGCGCCTTAGGTTCCGCTCCGGTCGGTAGCCGCTGGCGATGGCTCGCTGCATGCCACGCTTAATTTTGGCGTTATGTATTTTTCTTTGGTACTCCTCGACAATCGCGATGATGGATAACACCATCTCATCGGCCTCCGACAGCGGCATCTCCCCGCGGTGGCTGGCGCTGTATATTTTCACCCCTTGCTTTTTCAAGCAATGCAGCACCGCCATGCGCGCATGGCCGCGCCCAAGCCGCGTTTCATCTTGAATGAGCAGCACATCGACCTCGCCTTCCTCGCACAGCGAAAGCAGCTCCAACACGCCGTCGCGGTCGGCTTCATAACCGCTCGCCTGCTCGGCGATCACTTTAACGACTTCAAATCCACACTCGGCCGCCAGTCGCTCGAGCTCATCTCGTTGCCTCGCGAGCGACGTTTCCTGTTCAGCTTTGTCCGTGCTGACTCGGCAGTAAATGACCGCCCTCATGGCCAATCCCTTCTTTCCATCACTGATTGACGGCCACCGAGCCGCCCTGCTTTGATTTTAACACAGGAATGACAATTTGTTCACCGGCGGCAAGACGCGGGCTCGGCAAATGGTTGACATCGACGACCCAGCGGATGAACTCATCAGGCGGCATATGGTGTTCCTGTTCGTACTGTTTTGCCAGCCCCCAAAGCGTATCGCCGGGAGCGACCGTGATCGTCACGTATTCTTTTTTATCGACCGGGCTGCTGGCGTAAACGAACCCTGCCAACACGAGCGCAAACAAAAATGAAAACAAAACATAGTGCAGCAACGTTTTCCCCATTCTCCCCACCCTTTCTAGAATGTTTGTTCGCTTTCCTTCATTATAGTCAAGAACATTTGTTTGTGTCAATAAAAAACTCGAACTTATGTTTGTTTTTTCGTCTTCCGCATGGTATAATGAAGGCAAATGATGTGGCGAGAGGTGTGAAACCATGACGAAACTGTCAAAACGACAACAGCAAATTTTAGAGTTTATTAAACAGGAAGTAAAAACAAAAGGCTATCCTCCGTCGGTGCGGGAAATTGGGGAAGCGGTTGGATTGGCGTCAAGTTCGACGGTCCACGGGCATCTCGCGCGCCTAGAAAGCAAAGGGTACATCCGCCGCGACCCGACAAAGCCGCGCGCCATTGAAATTTTGGACAACGATATGGCGAAGGAGAGAGAAAAAGAGGAGATCATCTCGGTGCCGATCATCGGCAAGGTGACGGCCGGCCAACCGATTACAGCGGTGGAAAACATCGAAGGCTACTTTCCGCTGCCGAAGCGGCTCGCCGCCGGCGAGGAGCAGCTGTTTATGCTTGAAGTGATGGGCGACAGCATGATCGAAGCCGGCATTCTCGACGGCGACTACGTCATCGTCCGCCAGCAGTCATCGGCCAACAACGGCGACATCGTCGTCGCCATGACGGAAGACAACGAGGCGACGGTGAAGCGGTTTTTCAAGGAAAAAGACCACATCCGCCTGCAGCCGGAAAACGCCCATCTTGAGCCGATCATCGTCCGCGACTGCACGATTCTCGGCAAAGTGATCGGCGTCTATCGCCTGTTCGACTGACTCGTGCCGGCCTGCGCCCATAAAAAAGCTGCCCTGAAAAAAACGGGGCAGCTTTTTTATGAATCAGTAGAGTTCCATATATTGGTCCAATTCCCATTGATGAACCGTTGTCCGATACATATCCCACTCAATTTCTTTCGCCTCGACGAAATGTTCGAATAAATGTTTGCCGAGCGCGTGAATCATCACTTCATCGGACTTCAAGTTTTCCAACGCTTCATAGAGCGTTGCCGGCAAATCGACAATGCCTTCTTCGAGCCGTTCTTCTTTCGTCATGACGTAAATGTTTCGATCCACTGGCGCCGGAGGAGTGAGCTTGTTCCGAATGCCGTCAAGCCCAGCGGCTAAAAGCACCGCCATGGCCAAGTATGGGTTGGCCGACGGGTCAACGCTGCGCACCTCAATGCGCGTGCTCATGCCGCGCGAAGCGGGAATGCGGATGAGCGGGCTGCGGTTGCGCGCCGACCAAGCGACGTAGCACGGCGCTTCATAGCCTGGAACAAGCCGCTTGTACGAGTTGACGGTCGGGTTCGTCACCGCCGTAAAGTTCGGCGCATGCTTCAGCACACCGGCGATAAACTGCCGCGCCGTATCGCTCAACTGCAAGTCGCCGTTCGGATCGAAAAAGGCGTTTTCACCGTTGCGGAACAGCGACAGGTTGCAATGCATTCCTGAACCGTTAATCCCAAAAATCGGCTTCGGCATAAAGGTCGCATGCAATCCATGTTTGCGGGCGATCGTTTTGACGACGAGCTTAAACGTTTGAATGTCGTCGCACGCTTTAATCGCATGGGCGTATTTAAAATCGATCTCATGCTGGCCCGGGGCGACTTCATGATGGGACGCTTCGATTTCAAACCCCATTTCCTCAAGCTCGAGCACAATGTCGCGCCGGCAGTTTTCCCCGAGATCCGTCGGCGCCAAATCGAAATAGCCGCCGCGATCGTTCAGCTCCATCGTCGGGTGTCCTTTTTCGTCAAGCTTGAAAAGGAAGAATTCAGGCTCAGCTCCTAAGTTAAAGGCGTTGAAGCCAAGCGCCTCCATCTCTTTCAGCATCCGCTTCAAGTTATAGCGCGGACAGCCTTCAAACGGCGTGCCGTCCGGGTTGTAAATGTCGCAGATAAAGCGGGCGACTTTCCCTTTTTCTGCGGTCCACGGGAAAATGACGAACGTATCCAAGTCCGGATACAAATACATATCCGACTCTTCAATGCGGACAAATCCTTCGATCGACGACCCGTCAAACATAATTTTGTTGTTAAGCGCTTTCTCCAGCTGGCTGATCGGAATTTCGACGTTTTTGATCGTGCCCAAAATATCGGTGAATTGCAGGCGGATGTACTTGACATTTTCCTCTTTGACGATGTGTAGAATGTCGTCACGCGTATATTTTGCCATGTCCAAACTCCTCCCCGGCTCGGAAATCATGTTCCGTCATTAATGAAAGAAGCGAGCGAGATCTCCTTGGCGAAGCGATGCGCGCTGGAACCGCCCGGCCTGCAGCAATTCATTCCGCAAAATTTCGCGCAGTTCTTCGTCCGACAGCTTCGGTTTTCCTACTTTTTCGACTTTCTCCGCCTGCTGGTGGCGTCCTTCCTCCCGCGCGGCAAAAATTTGCTTAATGCCCGCCAAGTTGACGCCTTGGTCGATCAAATCTTTAATTTCCAGCAAGCGGTCAATGTCATTGAGCGAAAACAGCCGCCGGTTGCCTTCCGTGCGCGCTGGCGTGACGAGGCCGTGCTCTTCGTAATAGCGGATTTGGCGGGCCGATAGATCCGTCAGCTGCATCACGATCCCAATCGGAAACAATGGCATGGAACGACGAATATGGCTGCTCATGCCAATTCCTCCTCGCTTTTGATACCTTCATTTTACCATAATGTCAAGAAACGAGTCAATGAAGCGTTACATTTTCTCACAAACAAATCAACTGCTGTTCAAGCAAACGGTGGACGGCTGAACAAATGGCGATTTTGACGTGTGAATACGTCAGCCCGCCTTGCACGTAGGCGACATATGGCGGCCGCAGCGGCCCGTCTGCCGTTAGCTCGATGCTCGCGCCCTGCACGAACGTGCCTGCCGCCATGATGACTTTGTCCTCATAGCCGGGCATCTCGCTTGGATACGGGGTGAAATGGGCGTTGACGGGAGAAGCGGCTTGGATGGCTTGGCAAAAAGCGACCATTTGTTCTGGATCGTCAAAGCGGACCGATTGCACGAGGTCTGTGCGCTTCTCCTTCCACGACGGCGATGTCGAAAGCCCGATGCGCTCGAGCATCGCCGCCGTAAACACCGCCCCCTTGAGCGCCTGGCCCACGGTGTGCGGCGCAAGGAAAAAGCCTTGATACATATCCGGCAAGTTGTAAAGCGACGGACCGACTTCCGCTCCAATGCCCGGAGAGGTCATCCGGTAAGCGCACGCTTCGACGTATTTTTGCCTCCCAACGATATAGCCGCCTGTTTTCGCCAAGCCCCCGCCCGGGTTTTTAATGAGGGAGCCGGCCATCAAATCGGCGCCGACATGACACGGCTCTTTCTCCTCCACAAACTCGCCGTAGCAGTTGTCGACAAACACGACGACGTCGGGCTTAATCGCTTTGACAAAAGCGATCATCTCCGCGATTTCGTCGACCGTAAACGACGGGCGTGTCGCATAGCCGCGCGAACGTTGAATGCCGATCATTTTCGTCCGCTCATGGATCGCTTCACGAACGGCCGAAAAATCGACCATCCCTTCTGCTGTGAGCGGCACGCTGCGATAACGAATGCCAAACTCTTTCAGCGAGCCGACGCCGCGGCCGCGGACGCCGACGATTTCCTCAAGCGTATCGTACGGAGCGCCGGTGATGTAAAGCAGTTCATCGCCCGGGCGCAACACGCCAAACAGCGCGATGGCAATCGCGTGCGTGCCGGAAATGATTTGCGGGCGCACAAGCCCTGCTTCCGCCCCGAATACATCGGCGTAAATGCGGTCAAGCGTATCGCGGCCGATATCGTCATAGCCATACCCGGTCGATGGGATGAAATGCCCGTCGCTCACTTGATGGCGGCGGAAACTGTCGAGCACGCGATATTGGTTCGCATCGACCATCCGGTCGATGCGCCGGTGGATCGGCGCAATTTGCTGTTCAACTTCCTCAACAAGTGCAGCGATCGTTTCTCCATGTTTCCATTGTGTCCAAAACATCGATGAACCCTTTCTACCGTTGGAATGATTGCAATTCCCCATACAAGGGATGCGCTGGCAGCACGTACCCTTGGCAGTCGTACGTGCCCCTTTGTTCATTATAATGCCATTCGTGCAAAATGGTGTCCGATTTTAGCTGGGCGAGCAGTTTTCCTTCCCCGCTCGGGATCGATACGTCATAATGAACCATTTGCCGTTTCACCGCTTCTTCAATAAAGCGGCGGAGCCGGTCGACATCGGCAGCCGAGAGCGCGCTCATCACGATCGCATCGGTTGTCGTCGGGAGAAATTCCAGCGTTTGCCGGTCGCTTTTATTGTAAACGGTGACGGCCGGAATGGAAGAAGCCCCTAGTTCCTCCAAGAGCCGCGATACCGTCCGCTCATGCTCGGCGTAGTCCGGATGCGACGAATCGACGACGTGAAGCAATAAATCCGCTTCCTTCACTTCTTCAAGCGTCGAGCGAAACGCAGCGACAAGCGTCGTCGGCAAGTCTTGGATGAACCCGACCGTATCGGTGAGAAGCACCGTATAGCCGCATGGCAAGACGCATTTGCGCGTCAACGGGTCGAGCGTGGCAAACAGCAAGTTTTCCTCGAACGAATCGGCGGCGGTCAGCCGGTTGAAAATCGTCGACTTGCCGGCGTTCGTATAGCCGACAAGCGCCACTTGAAAGGCGCGGTTTTTTTGCCGGCGCTCGCGGTAGCGTTCGCGATGCTCAGCCACCCGGCGAAGTTCGCCTTTAATATCGTCAATGCGGCGGCGAATGTGACGGCGGTCGGTCTCCAGCTTCGTCTCCCCCGGACCGCGCGTGCCGATGCCGCCGCCCAAGCGAGACAGCGCCTCCCCTTGGCCGCTAAGGCGCGGCAACATATACTCCAGCTGGGCGAGCTCGACTTGCAGCTTTCCTTCTTTCGATCGGGCGCGCTGAGCAAAAATGTCTAAAATGAGCTGCGTCCGGTCAAGGACTTTCACCTCGCCAAGCAGGTTCGTCAAATTGCGCGCTTGGCTTGGAGAGAGCTCGCTGTTGAAAATAACCACGTCCGGTTCCAGCTGCTTGACTATGGCGGCGAGCTCTTCCGTTTTCCCTTTTCCGATATACGTCGCCGGGTGCGGCGCTTCACGTTTTTGCGTCACCTCTGCCACAACCTCGCCGTTCGCCGTCGCAACGAGCGAAGCGAGCTCCTCCATCGAATAGCGAAACCGTTCATCATCGACACCAGCGAGCTGGCAGCCGACAAGGATCGCTTGTTCACGGCTCATGGCATCCCCCTTCCTTTCCCTCGCAGCGAACATGTTCTCTACGTTCATGATACCAAATCCCATCATCGGTCTGCTAGTTCGTTCCAAAAAAACGATTGATTTTCCGCCGCTTTTGCCTCTACAATGATACAAGAACAACGCACGGAAAGGAACAGCAAGAATGACGTGGGAAGTATTGAGCATCATCGGCACGATCGCCTTTGCCATTAGCGGGGCGATCGTCGCGATGGAAGAGGAGTACGATTTGCTTGGGGTGTACATTTTGGGAATCGTCACCGCCTTTGGCGGCGGAGCGGTGCGCAATTTGTTGATCGGGGTCCCCGTGTCGGCGCTATGGGAGCAAGGGCCGCTCTTTCTTGTCGCCTTAGTCTCGATGACGATCGTCTATTTATTTCCGAAACAAATGCTGCCGCCGTGGAAGCGGTGGGGCAACTTTTTTGACGCCCTCGGACTGTCGGCGTTCGCCATTCAAGGAGCGCTGCATGCCGTCAACATGGGGCATCCGTTAAGCGCGGTCATCGTCGCCGCGGTGTTGACCGGAAGCGGCGGCGGCATGATCCGTGACGTGTTGGCGGGAAGAAAGCCGCTCGTGTTGCGCGCAGAAATTTATGCCGCCTGGGCCATTCTCGCCGGTCTCGCCGTTGGGCTGAAATGGGCCGAATCGCCCATGGAGCTGTATGTGCTGTTGATTGTCGTCGCCGCCCTCCGCATTTTGTCGTACACATACGGTTGGAAGCTGCCGCGGCGGGCGGTTGGAGAAAAAGCGGGCGAGCAATGATCAAACGGCAAAAACAACATCTACTCATTGATTCGTACGAAAAGATAGACGGCTCCTCGCTTTTATATAGATGCAATTTAAAGCTTTGCCATTTTTCTTTTTTACCGGTCATTTCATCCGACTGTCGAGTGAACGAACAACGCCGCTTAAAGACCCATATATGGGTCTGTGAAGCAGGCGGTTGTTCGGTCCTCCGTCACGCCAAGGCGTGACGGAGAAGCCTGTGGCTTTCCTCCGACAGTCGAAAAGGGGAAAACCGCTTTTCCGTCAAGGATATGTTAAACTTCTTCGTTGCATCTATATAGTTTGCTGACGCTTTCCTTTACGCGCTTTGCTCGCTTCGCACCGCCACGACCACGCCGGCAACAATGAGCGCCCCGCCGAGCCAAAACGAGGCGGCGAGCTCCTCATGCAACAGCAGCCAGCCAAAGAGCGAGCCGACGAGCGGCTGGAAAAAGAAAAAGAGCGAGCCGACGCCGGCGTCGATCATTTCCATCCCTTTGTTCCAAAGAAAAAATGCCCCCGCTGTCGATACAACGCCAAGATACAACACCCCAAGGGCGACGGGAACGCTCCAATGGCTCGCGGCAAGCCCCGGCCCTTCGGTGAGCATCATCGGGGTCATGCCGATAAACGCAGTGAAAATAGCGTACGTGGTGATCGAAAGCACGGGCAGGCGGCCCGAAGCGATTTTCACAAGCACCGACAACAGCGCCCAAGTGATCGCTGCACCAACTAAAGCCATATTTCCGGCAAGCGTCGATTCCCCGCCGCCTCCAAGTCCGACGATGACGATGACACCCGCTGTCGCCAGTAGCAGCGCAGCCATTTTCCGCCATGTGAGCACCTCACCAAGCAGCCAGCGGGCAAACAAGACGACAAACGCCGGCGTCGAGGCGGTGATGAGCGAAGCGGTATGGGCGTTCGACCATTTCGTGCCGACAAACTGCAACGAAATGGAAACGACGTAGCCGATGATTCCGACCGTGATAATCATTCCCCAGTCACGCCCATTCTTTGGGGGGCGCTCACCTTTCATCGCGGCGATGGCACCGAGCACAATCAAGGCAACGGCGTAGCGCAGCCAGACGAGCGTAAACGGCGGAATGTAGTCCAACACGTATTTGCTCACGACGTACATCCCGCCCCAAATGCTGGCAGCAAGCGATAAACACAAGGAAGCGAGAACAGGTTGTTTCATGGCATCGATCCCCCTATGCGTTCTTCTTTCTGCTGCTGACATCAAAGGCGAAGCCGTTATTTCCAGAGATGGCAGTCAAACAAGGCTGTTCTCCATCAGCTACACATCGCTTTCTTCCGGAGGAAACACGGGGGCGAGCGAAACCGTCAAATCCGGTTGCCAAAACGAAACCAGCTCATCGCTTGGCCCAAAAACCGCTCGCTGCTCGAATCGTCCATCTTGCCAGCTGAGCACTTCGATCGTTCGATTGCTGGGGTCTACCATCCAATATTCATGCACACCATATTTTTCGTATAAATAGTATTTCTGGTTTCGATCGCGCAGAGCGGTGCTTGGTGACAGCACTTCCACAACGAGATCGGGAGCCCCCTTCATTCGCCGATTCCCGATTCGCTCCACCCGACAAACGACTGATAAATCCGGCTGAACAACCGTTTTCGCCATCCGTTCCGGCTCCTCAGGATCAAGCTGAACATCAAACGGGGCCAGAATGACATGACAGCCACGCGCCTGAAAATGCGAAGCCAATGCAAGGTGCAGTTGTCCGACCACATACTGGTGCTCAAACGACGGAGACGCCAATAAATAGGGAACGCCATCGATCAGTTCCCAATTCCCTTCCCAATGTTGAATGTCGCCATACGTGTAAAACGGCTTCTCCTTCTGCACTGTGCTTGCGCTCCTCCTTTCACTTGCTTTTCTTTCATCTTATCACAATGTTCCAGCTCCATGGCATATTTTTATTTTCAAAGAGAAAACAGCGGCCGCCACCGCTGTTGAGTGTGTGTCAAACAAATGTTTTTTCCACGCGTTGCTCTTACTCCCGCTCGATGATCGTCGCCGTCGCCATCCCGTGGCCGATGCAAATCGTCAATAGCCCATAGCGGCCGCCGCACCGTTCCAGTTCGTGAACGAGCGATGTCATGAGCTTCACACCGGTGGCGCCGAGCGGATGGCCAAGCGCAATGGCGCCGCCGTTGACATTCACCTTCTCAAGCGGAGCGCCGATTTCTTTTTGCCAGGCGAGCACGACCGGGGCGAACGCTTCGTTGATTTCAATGAGGTCGATGTCATCGATCGAGAGGCCGGCTTTTTTCAGCACTTGCCTCGTCGCCGGGATGACGCCATCGAGCATATACGTCGGGTCGGAGCCGACGACCGTTTGCGCGACGATGCGCGCTTTCGGCGTGAGCCCAAGCCGCCTCGCCGCCTCCCGCTCCATCAGCAAAACAGCGGCCGCCCCGTCGCTCATTTGGCTCGCATTGCCGGCGGTGATGACGCCGTCTTCTTGAAACACCGGCTTGAGCGCGGCGAGCGCTTCCGGTGATGTATCGGCCCGCGGCCCTTCATCATCGGTGACAAAGATTTCGCGGCCGTCGCGGTCAAGCCCTTTGACTGGGACAATTTCGGCGCGAAACTTCCCCTCGCGCAAGGCGGCCAAGGCGCGCCGATGGCTTTCGTAGGCATAGGCATCCAGCTCCGCGCGCGTCAGGCCGTATTTTTTGGCGATCCGCTCAGCCGAGACGCCCTGGTGGATGAATTCGTATTTTTCATGAAGCGACGGCGGAATCGTCTGCTCGTTGCCATCGCTTAAAATCGGCACTTTCGTCATGCTTTCGACTCCGGCGGCGATCGTGACATCCATATCGCCAGAGCGGATTTCCTGGGCGGCAAAATGAATCGCCTGCTGCCCCGAGCCGCACATTCGGTTGATTTGCACGGCCGGCACTTCGATCGGGAATCCGGCCTCGAGCGCCGCCAGCCGGCCGATGTTGTACCCTTGTTCGGCGATCGGCGTCACGCAGCCCATGACGATGTCTTCGACCATCCGTTTCTCAATGCCCGCCCGGCGCACGACTTCATCGAGCACCACCGCGGCAAGATGCACCGGATGAACATCCCGGAAGACGCCGTTTCGCTTGCCGACCGGCGTCCTGACGGCTTCCACAATCACCGCTTCACGCACCATTTTCTCCCCCTTGTTGTTTTTCCCGCCATCGCCGCCGTTTGCGCGATGCCGCTTCCCATCACCCCGGCGCCGATGACCGCAATTGTGTCTGCCACGGTGTCCGCCTCCTTTACTCCTTCGCCGCATCGGCATAGCGCGCTGCCATCTCATCGCGCAGTTTCCGCTTCAAAAACTTGCCGACGCTCGTTTTCGGAATTTCATCGAGAAACACAATGTCATCCGGCAGCCACCATTTTGTAAATTGCGGGCGCAAAAAGTCGTACAGCTCTTCTTTTGTCACGCTTTTGCCTTCTTTCAGCACGACGCAGGCAATCGGGCGCTCTTGCCATTTCGGATGCGGCACAGCGACGACCGCCGCTTCGAACACCGCCTCATGGGCCATAAGCGCATTCTCCAAATCAACCGATGAAATCCATTCGCCGCCGCTTTTAATGACATCCTTCGTCCGGTCGACAATTTTCACAAACCCTTCTTCGTCCACGGTGACGACATCGCCCGTATGGAGCCAGCCATCGCGAAATGCTTCGTTCGTTCTCTCATCGTTGTAATACTCGGCGGCAATCCACGGACCGCGCAAGCAAAGCTCGCCCATTTCCTGCCCGTCCCAACGAACCGGCCCGTTTTGGCCGATCACTTTCATCTCAAGCCCCGGCGCAAGCAGCCCTTGCTTGGCGCGAATGTCCAGTTTCTCCTCGTACGACAGCCCGTCTTGATAGCTTTTCGGGCGTGAGACAAGCACAAGCGGGCTCGTTTCGGTCATGCCGTACGCGTGAATGAACGGAATGCCGTATTTTTCTTCAAACGCACGGATGATCCCTTTCGGCGCGGCTGAACCGCCGCAAATGACGCGCGTTAGGCTGCTGACATCGTAGTTCCCTTTCTCCAATTCTTGCAACAGCCCGAGCCAAATCGTCGGCACGCCAGCGGTGATCGTCACTCGTTCGGCGTCAATCAGCTCGGCAAGCACTTTCGGCGTAAACGCCGGACCCGGCATGACGATCGTCGAACCGAACCAAGTAGCGGCAAACGGCAGCCCCCACGCGTTGACATGGAACATCGGTACGACCGGCATGACGACATCGCGCTCGCATAACCCTTGCGTATCAGCCAGCCCTAACGCCATCGCGTGCAAGACGGTGCTGCGGTGCGTATACACAACCCCTTTCGGATTTCCCGTTGTCGCCGACGTATAACACATACCAGCCGGTTGGTATTCATCGAGGTCTTTTAAGAACGGAAATGTTGGATCGCCCTCGGCAAGCAGTTTCTCGTAATGGTACACCGGCGAGAGCTTCGTTTCCGGCAGCTCGTCGGCATCGGTCATGACGATGAAAGCGCGTACATTCGGGATCTCGTCCTTGATCGCTTCAATTGCCGGCAGCAAATCATCATCGATCAGCAGCACACGGTCATCGGCATGGTTGATGATGTAAGAGATATGCTGCGGCGAAAGGCGGATGTTGATCGTATGGAGCACCGCCCCGATGCCGGGAATGGCAAAATACGCTTCCAAATGGCGGTGATGATTCCAAGCGAACGTGCCGACGCGGTCGCCGACTTCCACCCCGAGCCGCTTCAACACGCTTGACAGCCTGCGCGTCCGCTCGCCGATCTCCTTGTATGTATGGCGGACGACGCCTCCTTTCATGCGCGAAACGACTTGTTTTTTCGGGAAAAACAACTCCGCCCGCTCGAGCATCATGGAAATGTTTAACGGTGTTTTCATCATCGGTCATTCCTCCCCCTTTACCAAATGCGCATGTTCATTGACTTTAGGCGGCTCCCCGCCGCCCCATTGGCCGTCCGGCCCATGTGCGGCCGTCCACACGCCGCCCGGCTGCAGCCGAACGAGATGGCGGAGCCGGCCGTCAGCAAACAGCGCCTTCGCCTCACCCGTCTCCAGCACCGGGGCAAGGCAGACGTCGACCGCTTCGGCGAACGCGCTCCACTCATCCAATGTCTTTTCACGGAACAAGGCGGCGAGCTCATCATATACGGCTTCCCCCGATCGCGCCGGCGCCCATTGCGCCTCCGTCCATTCCGGATGGCCGACCGCCTCGCAAAACCGCCGCCAAAAGTGCGGCTCGAGCGCCGCTAAACTCATATAACGGCCGTCTTTTGTCTCGTACAGCTGATAGCACACCACCTCCCCAGACAACTCGGAAAGACCGGTCTTCGGCCCACCGCCGTGTTCAATGGCAAAATGGCCAGCCATCATCGCTGCCAAGCCATCGACAAGCGAAACATCAAGATGGGCGCCTTTGCCGGTTCGCTCGCGTGCAAAGAGGGCAGCCAAAATGCGCTCGGCCGCCGCCATGCCGCCGATAAAATCGGCAAGCGTGATCTTCGGATGAACCGGTCGGCCGCGTTCATCGGCCAGCTGCGCCAATAAGCCGGAGAGCGCCATATAGTTTAAATCATGGCTGCCAAGCAATGAGCGGCCGCTCTGTTGACCGAAGCCGCTGATCGAGCAATAGATGATTTGTTCGTTCATGCGGCACATATCGTCATAACCGAGCCCAAGCCGCGCCATCACCCCGGGGCGGAAGCTTTCGATCACCACATCGGCGCGGGCGGCGAGCCGCCGGGCTTGCTCGCGCCCCGCCTCCGTCTTTAAATCAAGAGCGACGCTTTGTTTACCGGCGTTATAGGCGGCAAACAACCGGCCCTCGGCGAACGGGCGCAGCCGGTCGCCGGACGGCGGCTCGATTTTGATGACGTCCGCTCCGAGCTGCGCGAGGCGCCAGCTGGCAAACGGGCCGGGCAAGTAATGGGAAAAATCAACGACTACAATGCCATGAAGCATGTCTTTCCCTCTCTCTACAAATCTAGCTGCCGGGCGATGATCGTTTTCATCATCTCGTTCGTCCCGGCGTAGATGGCGCTTACGGGAATGTCGCGATAGCGCCGGGCAATCTCGTATTCTTCCATATAGCCGTAGCCGCCGTGCAGCTGCATCGCCTCGGCGGCGACGCGTTTGGCCATCTCGGTGATCCACCATTTCGCCATCGACACTTCGGTGACGATCTGTTTTCCTGCCATATGCTCCTCGATGACACGGTCGACAAACGCGCGGCCAAGGGTGATTTCCGTCGCCATCTCGGCAAGGCGGAACTGGACGGTCTGAAACTCGCTCACCCGTTTGCCGAACGCCGTGCGCTGTTTGACATATTGCTTCGTCAAGGAAAACATCACTTCCGCCGCCGTTTGGGCGGCAATGGCGACAACGAGCCGCTCCTGCTGGAGCTTTTCCATCAAATAGTAAAAACCTTTTCCTTCTTCGCCGAGCAAGTTATGCGCCGGCACTTTCGCATCTTGGAAAAACAGCTCAGCGGTATCTTGGGCGTGCAGCCCGACTTTTTCAAGCTTCCGGCCGCGCGTAAACCCCGGCGTATCCCGCTCCACGACAAGCAGGCTGATGCCGCGGTGCGGCGGCTTTGCCTGCGGATCGGTTTTGCAGGCGACGACGATCAAGTCGGCATGAATGCCGTTCGTGATAAACGTTTTTTGTCCGTTGACGATGTAATAATCGCCGTCTTTGATGGCCGTCGTTGAAATGTTCGCCAAATCCGAACCGGCGCCTGGCTCGGTCATGGCGATCGCCGTGATGAGCTCGCCGGTGACGCATTTTGGCAGCCATTTTTGTTTTTGCTCCTCCGTTCCGTACGATGCGATATACGGCGTGACAATGTCGTTGTGCAAGCCGATGCCGACGAGGCTCGATCCAACTTTTTCTAGTTCTTCGTTAATGACAACCGAATAGGCAAAATCGGCGTTGAGACCCCCATACTTCTCATCGACCCAGGGGCAAAGAAAGCCGTTCTCGCCCATCTTCGCCCAAAACGAACGCGGAATGATGCCGCGCTTCTCCCAATCGTTATAATGCGGGTACGCTTCTTTTTCCAAAAACTTGCGAAACGCCGCGCGGAACATATGGTGCTCCTCACGCAAATAGCGAGCCGTCACCCGTTCATCCCTCTCTTCTGTTCGGTCACTTTTTCTCTGTTCCGCCCGCCGCCTGTTTTTTCAGCTGTTCGCGCAGCAAAAACTTTTGGATTTTCCCGCTCGCGTTGCGGGGCAGAGCATCGATGAAATAGTAGGCGCGCGGACGTTTGTACGGAGCAAGGCGGTCGCTCGTTTTGCAAAACTGCTCGAGCTCATCGGCGGTCAGGAGGTCATCTTTTTTGACGACGAAGGCGACGACTTTTTCGCCCCACAGCTCATCCGGCTCGCCGAGCACAGCGACATCAAGCACTTTCGGATGCTCGTACAACACGTCCTCGACTTCGCGCGGATAGACGTTTTCCCCGCCGCTGATCACCATGTCATCGACCCGGTCGGCGACATACAAGTAGCCGTCTTCATCAAGGTAGCCAAGGTCGCCGGAATGATACCAACCTTTGTACAACGCTTTTTCCGTCGCTTCCTCGCGCTTGTAGTAGCCAGCCATCATGCACGGCCCGCGCATCACAATTTCACCGACTTCATATGGCGGCAGCACATCGTCTGGGTCGGACGGCCCGTCTTCACGCGCGCGGACGACGCGGATCTCATGGTTCAGGCAGGCGCGTCCAGCGGAACCGACTTTTTTCAGCTGCTCGTCTTCCAACAAAAACGTCACCGCCGGCCCCATTTCCGTCATGCCGTACGCTTGAATCAGCTCGATGCCGAGCCGCTCTTGGCATTGCCTGACAAGCGCTGGAGCCATCGGAGCGGCGCCGTATAGGCCGAGGCGAAGCGAAGATAAATCGTAACCGCTTACATTCTCCTGCAAGATCATGTTCCACATCGTCGGGGCTCCGAATAGGATCGTAATCCGCTCCCGTTCGATCGTTTCAAGCACGAGCTTGGCGTCAAAATGGTGCAAAATGACGCTCGCCGCTCCGGCATGCACGCGCGGCAGCAAGCAGCAATGCAGCTCGGCGCAATGGAACAGCGGCGCTGCCGCCAGCCCGCGATCCGTCTCGCGGATGCGCATGACGCCATGGCAAATGACGCTTTGCTCGATCATGTCGCGGTGACGGTGCATCACTCCTTTTGGACGCCCAGTTGTGCCGCTTGTATACATAATGGCATAAAGATCGCTCTCATCCACATGAACAGGCGGCGCTTCCTCTCCAGCCCGCGCGGCCTGCTCGTGAGCGTTTTTGGCAAACGGCGGCGGATCGCGGTCGATCGACCAAAATGACACGTGCGGGAAACGACTGTGAATCGCGGCAAGTTCCGGTTCCACCGCCCGTTCAAACAGCACAATTTTCGGCTCGGCGTCCATCAAAATATAGGCGATTTCTTCCGCCCTCAGCCGAAAGTTGATCGGATTGAACACCGCGCCGATTTTGGCGCAGGCAAACAAAGCGGTCGCGAGCTCAAGCGTATTGTACAGCACCGTCGAAACACGGTCTCCTTTGCGGACGCCCGCTTCCAAAAACGCGTTCGCCCACCGATTCACTTCCCTCTCCCATTCGGCGTACGTATAGCGGCGTCCGGTCGCCGCGTCGACGACCGCCTCCCGGTTTGGAAACTTTCGCACTGTCTGGGAAAACATCTCCCCAATCGTCATGTACAAGCGCCTTTCCCCTTTTCTCCGAATGGACGCAGGGCGTGCAGATCTACTAGACAGATAATTCAGATAAATATCTGTATGATGCCCCCGCTGTTTATGTATTCGCTCTTTTTGATCGCATTCCTCTTTTTTGCGGCACAAAAAAGAAAGGAAGACCTCTTTCTTTCGACAAGAAAAAGAAAGAGGAGCCTCCTTTGCTTTTTTCATCTCGCGCCGAGAAGACCCCCACTTCCACGTGTGAGCGTAGGTGGGAGAGCGTTCAAGCATGAATCACTAAATCGCGGTCACGGATCGTCATCAGCTCTTTTTTGTCGTAGCGCCCTTCATGAAGAAGGCGGACCGCCTGCTTGCGGATCGCTTTTTCGATTAAGTTGCGCACATAGCGGCCATTGCTGAACTTGAGGCGGCCGGTCGCTTCCAGCGTCCCTTCGAGATGAATGTACAGTTTCCGCTCCGCTTCCGGCGTCATTTCATACTCGCGTTCGCGCAGCATTTGCTTGGCGATTTGCACAAGCTCCTCGACCGTATAATCGGGAAACTCGATCGTGAGAGGAAAGCGCGACGGCAAGCCGGGATTTAGCGACAAAAAGTAGTCCATTTCTTTCGGATAGCCGGCCAAAATCACAACCAAGTCGTCGCAATAGTCTTCCATCCCTTTGACAAGCGTGTCAATCGCTTCTTTGCCGAAATCTTTTTCGCCCCGCGGGCGAGCGAATACGCTTCATCGATGAACAAAATTCCGCCGCGCGCTTTTTTGATCAAATCGCGCGTTTTGCTCGCCGTATGCCCGATGTACTCTCCGACCAAATCGGCCCGCTCCGCCTCGATGAAATGCCCTTTGGACAGCACGTTCATCTCAAAAAACAGCTTGCCGAGCAAGCGCGCCACCGTCGTTTTGCCGGTGCCGGGATTGCCTTTGAAAATCATATGGAGCGCCTGGCGGTTGGCCTTTAAGCCGTTCTCCTTGCGCAGCCGGTTGATGTACAGCCAGGCGTAAATTTCCTTGATGATTTTTTTGACATGATCAAGGCCGATCAGTTGATCAAGCTCCTTTTGAATATTGCGGAGCGCCTGATGCTCTTCGCCATCGAGCCAGTCGTTTCTCTCTTCTTTCACTAAATGGTTTACCGTTTTGGAGTTCAACACGATGTTGATTTGCCCTTTCGCCTTGTTCATCGTCAATTCTGACAAGGGGCGTCACCTCGCTTCCCGTTTTCTGCCATCCGCACCCGTTCCGACTTGGCTTTTGACGCCTTGCCTTTTCGTTACTAGTATACGTACGCCACCGCCGATCCGTGACAATCGCCCAAACGAACAGCGGGTCGGCTATAGCGGAAAAAGTTTGTATATGTTTATTCACAAAAGCGGCGGTTTACGCCTGAATTCACCTCGTCCCTCACTTCCCTTCGGGTGACGCAGGAGCTTGTCGATCAAATAGCGGGCGCGGAAGGAAAACGGAAAATGGCAAAAAGCGCCCTCCGCGAAGGAAGGCGCCTTTTTTCGGCGGCATATGTACCGTCGGTCTTACTGTTCGGTTTCAAAATGGATGTTCCGCTCCGGCGCAAACGTCGAAATGGCGTGCTTGTAAATGAGCTGTTGTTTTCCTTGCACTTCCAAAAGTACGGTGAAGTTGTCAAACCCTTTAATGTACCCGCGCAGTTGGAAGCCGTTCAATAAGAAGACGGTCACTTGAATGCCCTCTTTGCGCAGCTGGTTTAAAAACTGGTCTTGAATATTGATCGTATTTTTCATCAAACGTCCTCCTCTTTTCTCTCTAAGGATATACTTATATATTCGCTTCAAGTTGAAGCTTTCCTGCCACATAGTGAGAAATTTCCTCCACCTTGGCGGCGAACTGCCCGGCGTCGGTCATGTCAAACCATTTCACCTGCATTTGGTTGCGAAACCAAGTGAGCTGCCGTTTCGCATAGCGGCGCGAATGTTGTTTCAGCTGCTCGATCGCTTCATCAAGGGAAACGCGGCCGTCAAAATAGTCGTACAGCTCCTTGTAGCCGATGGCTTGCACCGCCTGGCAGTCGCGCAAGCCGCGGTCATAAAGCGCCCTCGCCTCTTCAATCAACCCTGCGGCGATCATCTCATCGACCCGCTCGTTGATGCGGCGATAAAGTACCTTCCGCTCCGCCGTCAAGCCAACGATGGCCGCCTCATACAAAAGCCTCTTTTCTGTTTGCTGCCACTCGCTGAACGGCTTTCCGGTGCAATGGTACACCTCTAAGGCGCGGATGACGCGGCGAATGTTGTGCGGATGAATGCGGGCTGCACTGGTTGGGTCAACGGCCTCAAGCCGGCGGTGAAGCGCTTCGGCTCCTTGCTCGGCCGCCAGCTGTTTGAGCGCCCGGCGGTACGCTTCATCGGAAGGGGCGGCGGAAAATTGGTAATCGTAAAGGGCTGCCTGAATGTACAGCCCGGTGCCGCCGACGATGATCGGCAGCCGGCCGCGCGCCGAAATCTCGGTGATGAGCGCACGGCAAAGCCGCTGAAATTCGGCGACGGAAAACGGTTCGCACGGCTCTTTGATGTCCAGCAAATGATGCGGGATTCCTTCCATCTCATCAGGCTTCACTTTCGCCGTGCCAATGTCCATCCCTTTATAAATTTGCATCGAATCGCCGCTGATGACCTCCCCGCCCAGCTTTTTCGCCAACGCAATGCCGAGCTTCGTTTTGCCGACCGCCGTCGGCCCGACGATGACGGCGACTTTTTCAGCCATAGCACGTCACTGCTTTCTGTTGTGGGACTTGTGTCAACCATCATTATACATAAAAACAGCTGTGCATGGAACCATTTCTTTCATACGTTTTCGCCATCCACCAATCGTTTTATACATGGCAACGTGAAAAATCGCCTTTCTTCCCTTTCGCCATAACCATATGGAAAAAAATGAACGCCATAAAAGGCGCTCATCATAATGAAAACTTGTTGACAATCGCCTGCAAATCGTCTGCCATTTTCGAGAGCGACGCGGCTGAAGCTGAAATTTCCTCCATCGAGGCCAGCTGTTCCTCGGTCGCCGCCGACACCTCCTGCGCACCAGCTGATGTCGACTCAGCCACATCGGCGACAAGCCGGACAGTGCGCACAATTTGTTCCGAAGAAGAGGCCATCTCGCTAACAGCAGCCGACACGTCGCGGATTTGCGCCGCCACTTCGTCCACAGCGGCGCGAATGCGGGCGAACGTTTCTCCCGAGGCGCGAATGACGTTCGTTCCGGCCATCACTTCGTTGACAACCGATTCCATCGATTGGACAGCATGAACCGTTTCTTCTTGAATGGCGGCGATCAATTCCGCGATTTGCTGGGCCGATTGCGCCGATTGCTCAGCGAGCTTCCGCACCTCATCGGCGACGACGGCAAAGCCGCGTCCATGCTCGCCAGCGCGCGCCGCCTCAATGGCGGCGTTTAGGGCGAGCAAGTTCGTCTGCGCCGCGATGCTGCGGATCGCTTCGATGATCGAACCGATTTGCTCGGAACGGTGGCCAAGCCCTTTGATGAGGTCAGCCAGCCTCTCGACCGTATCGTTCACTTTGTTCATTTGCGCGACGCCCGCCTCGATCGTTTGCCCGCCCTCAGCCGCTTGTCTTGACGCCTCACTAGCGATGGCGGACACGCTTTGCGCCCGTCCGGAAATTTGCTCGATCTGTTCAGACGCCGCATTGACGGCGGCAGACGCTTCTTCCACGCTTTGCATTTGCTTGTCCATGCTGGAAGCAACGCTCTGAATCGTCATGGCGATTTGCTCGGTCGCCTTGCTCGTCTGCTCAGCGCTCGCGGCCAGCTCCTCTGACGAAGCGGCGACTTGCTCGGCGCTTTGCGCCACTTCCTGAAGCACTTCGCGCAAGTTTTGCGCCATTTGTTCAAACGAAGCAGCCAGCTCGCCGATTTCGTCGCGGTTGCGGACGCCAGTTTTCGTCTTGGTCAAATCGCCGGCGGCGATCCGACCAGCCGCTTCCGACAGCGCAAGCAACGGGCGGGAAAGCGAGCGGCTGATCCAATAGTTGGCCATCGCGCCGACCACCACGGTCAATATGCCCACAACGATAATGAACTTCTGCACATCCGAAGCTTCATCGTCCGCTTTTTTGCTTGCTTTGTTCATCTCCGACTGCTGGCTGGAAATGAGCCGGGAAACGACGTCATCGAACTGATTTGTAATGTCTCGACCCGTCGTCACAATGAGTGCATTGTATTCCGCCGTTTTGTTTTGATCCTTTAAATCAAACGTTTTTTGCCCCAGTTCGTAAAACTGCTGCTCCAATAAATCAAGCTGAGCCAGCCATTGTTTTGTTTGGGCTTGCGTCAACTCCGCCGCAAGTTTTTCGCTTATTTTCTTGTACTCCTCATGCGCTTTTTCAAAGTTTTTCCTTGACGTCTCATCGCCAGTCAACAAATAGCCGCGCATGCTGCCGACTTGGCGGCGGATGAGCACCTCCAGCTCCTTGACGTTGACGAGCTTCGGCACCCGTTTGTCAATGACATCGGTGTATGTACCGTTCAGTTTGGAAATTTCGTAATAAGAAAAGCCGACTAGCCATACAATCAATACGTAGACAAGGCCAAACCCAGCCAGCAGTTTTTTGCGCACGGTCATTTTCATGTTCATTGGCAAATCCTCCGTCTGTGACTCAGTATGTTGTTCCATCTACATTATCGGATGACCACAGACAATGTTTAGTATTTTTTTTTTCTCTTTCGCCATCTTGATGAAAAGGTCTGCTTCATTGAAAAAATCAATTGGATTTTTCTCAATGTGCCTCCTCTTTCACCGTAAACTCGCAAAGAGCAAACAGGCCGCACCCATACCGCTTTCCAGCCTTACGCCGTTCCTTCCGGCTGCCACGTGTTTCGGCCGGCTTCGGCTTCATCATGAATGAAAAGCGAGGTGACAAGCGCCGCAATACTGCCAATGAGGCCGAATAAAAACAAATGATGGATGCCGGTCATAAACGTCGGCGCCTTCGTCAAAAACGCTCCCATGACGGTCACGCCGATCGCCGTGCCGATATTGCGGCAAAACATAAAAAAGGACGTCGCGATTCCTTTTTCATGAGCGTCGGCAAGCTGCTGCGAGCCAATGACCCCAACGGTCGACGTCAACCCGAATGACAGCCCTTGGACAAACATGACGAAAAACACATACCAAAATCCGTGACTTTCGTTCAGCAGCGCCAGAAGCAAGCCGGACGCAACGAGCAGCACGTTGCCGATGATAAGAAGCGGTCGGTAGCCATAACGCAAAATCCATTTCCCGGCCGGCACGGCGGCGATCATCCAGCCAATGGACGAGCCAAGCAAGGCAACGCCGCTTATAAATACGGACAAATGGGCGACGTTTTGCAAAAAGAGCGGGATGTAGCTTGACGTTCCAAACAACGCAACGCAACTGACAAAGCCGTTAATGTTCATCCATTTGAGCGTCTGGTG
Source organism: Geobacillus sp. JS12 (assembly GCF_001592395.1). NCBI lineage: Bacteria > Bacillati > Bacillota > Bacilli > Caryophanales > Anoxybacillaceae > Geobacillus > Geobacillus sp. JS12. The sequence continues at coordinate 731,228 of NZ_CP014749.1, read as the reverse complement.
CTGGACAAGCGACAACGGCACGAGCGGAGACAGCTGCCGTTTTTCGAAAAAGTAAAACGCAACAAGTAAGACCGCGCCGGCCGCCCCGTACCACCATTGCCCTTGTTCAACGACCGTGACGAGCAAAAGCAAACTGACCGCCGCCGCAAACAACAAAGCCCCATATAATCAACCGCCGCCCGCTTCGGTTCATATACCTCTTTATATGGAAGCAGCGTCACAAGCGAGAGCAAGCAGATGGGAATGTTGACATAAAAAATCCAGCGCCATGTCGCATATTCGACAAACAGCGAGCCTAAAAGCGGCGCCAACACGGCGGAAATGCCCCACATGGCGGTAAAAAACGCCTGGATCTTTCCGCGCTTTTCCACCGGAAACAAATCACCGGCGATAATGGCCGGAAACGGCATCATAAATCCGGCGCCGACCCTTGTACGGCGCGGAACAGGACGAGTTGCACCATATTTTGCGACAAACCGCAAAGAAGCGAGCCAACCAAAAATAAAATGATGCCAAAGCTGAATACGTTTTTGCGGCCAAACAGGTCGGACAGACGGCCGGCAATCGGCGACAGGACGGTCGTTGTAATCATGTATGACGCAAACGCCCAGGCGTACAAAGAAAACCCTCCAAGTTCTTTGGCGATGATCGGCATCGTCGTGTTCATGATCGTCGTATCCATCGAGGCGACGAGCATCGCCAGCACAATGCTCACCATCACGGACAGACGGCTGTCCATACCAATGCCCTCCTTTTTAATCACCTATGAATATCTTATTTTACATGATGAATCATCATGGCACCAAATGATACGCGCCAGAAAGCCGGACTATTTGTACTTGTTGCTGTTTTTTGTTGCCTTAAAAGCAGAAAGCCTCAAAACCGCTAACCCGTTTTCCGCGGCATCATCCTGCATCTTTTTTGGATTCGGCTTTCACTCGCACGAGCAACAAAAAAGCTGTTCACCGAAGCGCCTAAGGCTTCGCACGAACAGCTGCGTTAATCGTCTTTCATTTAGTTGATGACCCGAACCGCTTTTACATACCGCGTTTTCCAATAGGATGACGTCAGCGACGAATACGCAACACCCAACGAAACGGTCGCGTTGATCATTTGCCCGTTGCCAGCGTAAATGCCGACATGGTTGATCGAGCCGTTTGAATCGGTGTCAAAAAAGACGAGATCGCCTTTTTGCAACTGGCCAAACGACACCGTTCTTCCCGCTTGCGCCTGAGCGGTGGATGTGCGCGGCAACGAAATGCCGGCTTCGCCAAAGACGCGCATCGTAAACGATGAGCAGTCAAACACATCGGTGCGCGACGGGCTTGCTCCGTACAAATAACGCGCCCCTAAATATTTTTCCGCTATATCGATGATTCGGTCGGCAAGCGATGCGGACGACTCAGCAACAGCCGAGTTGGCGGCCGATACTTGCTGCTTGGCCTCCCGGACATCAGCCGTTCCGCCCGCCACTTTAATGGCTTGGCCAATGCGGATGGTGTTCGGGTTTGTAATTTGCGGATTCAGTGCCAATAGACGGTCGACCGTCGTTTGAAACTTGTTCGCAATCTCAAGCAGCGTATCCCCCGCCTGCACGATATACCGGCCGCTTGTCGGCACGGCTGCCGGCTGCACATTGTATGTATTGGAACGTTCCTGTCCCCTGCTACTTGCAACTTCTGCCCGGCGCGAATGAAGTCTGGGTTCGCAATGCTTGGATTGAGCTTGAGCAGCGCATCCACAGTCGTGCCAAACTTGCGGGCGATTCCGCTTAACGTATCACCAGGCTCGACCGTATATGTATTCGAAGAAGATTCGTTCGATTCATTTGGCTCATTGACGCGCAATACTTGTCCGGGAAAAATCAAATCCGAAGACAAATCGTTTTCTTGCTTTAACGCTGCGACCGTCGTGCCGGATTGCCGGGCAATCTTCCAAAGCGTATCGCCTTTTTGCACCGTATAGCTCGCCGCCGATGCCGCGTGGCCGGCCAACAACGAGCCGATCAACGTGCTTGTCAATACAACCGTTTTTTTCATGCTGCATCCCCCTATGACGTCGATGTATCCATCTTTATGTATCCATGTTTATACAAAATTCGCTATCACTCTACAAAATTCACCACAGTATTCCTGCACATGTGCCATTATAGTAAAATCAAAGCAATCCGTCTGTAACAGAAAGAATAAAAGTAGATTACAAAACGATTACAAAAAGCGCCCCCTTTGTCGCGCAAAGGGGGCGCAGGCTACATCACCCGTTTAAATAGTTTTTCAATTTCATATGTCGAAAAATGAACGATGATCGGCCGGCCGTGCGGACAAGTAAATGGGTCCGTCGTCTGCCGCAGCGCCTCAAGCAAAGCGAACAGTTCATCCTGGCGCAAATGTTGGTTTGCTTTAATGGCGCGCTTGCAGCTCATTAAGATCGCCGCTTGTTCGCGCAATTGCTTGATGTCGACCGTTTTGGCCGCCAACACTTGTTCGATTATTTCCTCGATGATTTCCTTTTCTCTCCCTTTCGGAAACCACGTCGGATGGGAGCGAACGAGAAACGCCCGCGGCCCAAACGGCTCAAGAAACACGCCGCAGCGCGCCAACTCATTGCGGCAGGCGGCGATCCGCTCGTACTCGTCGGCTGGATATTCAAACATCAACGGAACGAGCAGCTCCTGCACTTCCTTCGTGGCTTCGCCAAGTTTTTCCCGGAAATATTCATAGTTGATCCGCTCTTGCGCCGCATGCTGATCGATCATATACAGCCCATGTTCGTTCTCCGCCAAAATGTACGTCCCATGCAATTGTCCGATCGGATAAAGCGGCGGCAGGCGATCGGCCGCCGCTTTATCCTCCGCTTGCCCATCTGTCGGCAAGCGGAGGGCGCGCCGCTCTTCTCCCACCTCTTCCTCCTGCTTTCGCTCGAAAGCGGGCCCATGTTCGTCCGGTATTCCCCATTCATCCGTCTGCACAGCCGCGGATGGCCGCTCAGCCGGTGCGTCACCGGTTAGCGGCGCAAAAGGGGCGGTCGCATCTTCCCCGCCGCCGATGTCGCTCGATAAGACAGACGGCTCGCGGACGCGATGAGTGAACGTCCAAGCCGCCTGCTCCGCCTTTGGTTTTGCCATCTTGCTGTCGGCAGATACGGACGGAATGAGCGTCCGCTCGCGAAATGCCTGGCGGATGGCGTCTGTGACGAGCTCATTCAGCTCTGCTTCCTTGCTAAAGCGGACTTCGAGCTTTGCCGGATGGACGTTGACGTCGACAAGCACCGGATCCATTTCAATGGATAAAAACACAATCGGATAGCGGCCAATCGGCAAGAGCGTATGGTAGCCGGCTTCAATCGCTTTCATGAGCGGCACGCTGCGCACATAGCGGCCATTGACAACAAGCGAGATGTAGTTGCGCGAGGCGCGCGTCACGTCCGGCGGCGAAATGTAGCCGCGAACGGTAAAATCGAGCGATTCCGCTTCGATGGGGATCATTTGTCTCGCCGTCTCGGCGCCGTAAATAGCGGCGAGCACGTGCCGGACATCGCCGCTGCCATTGGTGGCAAGCAATGTTTTGCCCTGGTGGCGGAGGCGAAATGATACGTCCGGATGGGCGAGCGCTAGCCGGTTGACGACGTCGGCCGCATGGCCGAGCTCGGTGTGGATCGTTTTCATATATTTCAAGCGCGCTGGGGTGTTGAAAAACAAGTTCGATACGGTAATATCCGTTCCTTTGCGCCCCGCCGCCCGCTCGCGGGAGACGAGTGCGCCGCCTTGAAGCACAAGCTTCGTTCCCGGTCCGCTGCCCGTGCCGGTCGTCAGCTCCACTTCGGATACAGAAGCGATGCTCGGCAGCGCCTCACCGCGGAACCCGAGCGTGCGGATGCGGAACAAATCGTGCTCGTTGTGAATTTTGCTTGTCGCATGGCGTTCAAAAGCGAGCAAGCAGTCGTCTTCCTCCATGCCGTCGCCGTTGTCAATGACGCGGATTTTCGCCATTCCCGCCTCTTCAAGCTCGATGTTGATGACCGTACTATGGGCATCAATGGCGTTTTCCACCAACTCCTTGACGACCGAAGCCGGCCGCTCGACGACCTCGCCGGCGGCGATTTTGTTTGCCAGCAGGTCATCGAGCTTGCGGATGCGTCCCATCGGGCCTCCCTCCTTTACTTGAGGAGCTTTTGCAGCTCGTACAGTTTGTTTAACGCCTCAAGCGGCGTCATCTCGAGCAAATTGATCTCTTTCAGCGCCGCGAGCGCCTTTTTCTCTTTGCTTGAAAGAGGCGGCTCCACAGGCGCCGGAGCAAGGTCAGGAAACATGCTCAGCTGCTCAAACGCCGCTTCCGTCAAAACACCCTCCCGCGCCGCGCCGGCTGACGGACGGGAGGCCTTCTCGCGCTCAACCTTGCTGCCGACGTCTAACGCTTCGTTCCCCTGAACAGCCAAACCCGCTTCCGCCAAAGCGCCATCGTCCATCCTGCCTGCGGCGGCTTCCTGTTTTCCCGCCGCTTTCTCCAGTTCCGCTAAAATGGCCCGCGCGCGTTCAATGAGCGAAGCCGGCAGCCCGGCCAGCTCGGCGACGTGAATGCCGTAGCTCTTATCGGCCGGCCCGTCGGCGATTTGATGCAAAAAGACGACTTTGCCGTTTTCCTCGATGGCGCGGGCATGGACGTTCGAAAGCCGCGGGAGCGAACGCTCCAAGGCGGTGAGTTCATGGTAGTGGGTGCTAAATAGTGTTTTCGCGCCGATATGGTCGTGAATGTACTCAATGATCGCCTGGGCGAGCGCCATGCCGTCGTACGTCGATGTGCCGCGCCCGATTTCATCAAACAAAATGAGGCTGTTTTGCGTCGCATGAGCGATGGCGTGGCGCGCCTCCAACATTTCGACCATAAACGTGCTTTGTCCTGCCGACAGGTCGTCAGCAGCGCCGATGCGGGTGAACACTTGGTCAAAAATGGGCAGCACCGCCCGCTCGGCGGGAACGAAACAGCCGATTTGCGCCATGACGGCGGTGAGCGCCACTTGCCGCATGTACGTGCTTTTTCCAGCCATGTTCGGTCCAGTGATGAGCAGCATTTCCCGCTCGCGGTTCATGTAGCAGTCATTCGGCACGTACATTTGCGCGCCGAGCACTTTTTCGACAACCGGGTGGCGGCCGCCTTGAATCACCAAGACGCGCTCCGTGGAAAACTGCGGACGCACGTAGCGATACTCGTCGCTGATCGTTGCGAATGATTGAAGCACATCAAGCTCGGCAATGGCTTTCGCCAACGTCTGCAGGCGCGGGATGTATTGCTTCACCTGCTCGCGAATGGCGACAAACAGTTCATATTCGAGTTCGATGCTTTTTTCTTCCGCCTCCAAAATGAGCGCCTCTTTTTCCTTCAACTCCGGGGTGATAAAGCGCTCGGCGTTGGCGAGCGTCTGCTTCCGTTCGTAACGTCCTTCCGGAACAAGGGGGAGATTGGGCTTTGTCACTTCAATATAGTAGCCAAACACTCGGTTGTAGCCGACTTTGAGCGATTTGATGCCGGTCGCTTCCCGCTCCTTCGCCTCAAGTTCAGCGATCCACGCTTTGCCGTTGCGGCTCGCATCGCGGTAGCGGTCGAGCTGCTTGTCATACCCGTCTTTGATGAGGTTCCCTTCTTTGACGGAAAGCGGCGGCTGTTCTTGAATCGAGCGCTCGAGCAAATCGACGAGCTCTTCGCACGGGTCAAGGCGCTCGCACAGCTTGTCCGCTTCAGCGAGCGGCAGCGCGCCGACCGTCTGGCGGAGCGCCGGCACTTGAAGAAGCGACTTTTTCAGCTGCACGAGATCGCGGGCATTGGCGTTGCCGTAGGAGACACGGCCGACAAGGCGCTCAATGTCGTAAACGCCGCGCAGCCTGTCGCGCAGCTCCTGCCGTTCAAAATAGCTCGTTTTCAACGTTTCCACAAAATCGAGGCGCCGTTCGATTTCGCGCCGATCAATGAGCGGCCGGTCCAGCCATTGTTTTAAGAGCCGCCCGCCCATCGCGGTCACCGTTTCATCCAAAAGCCATAACAACGAGCCTTTCCTTCCTTTTGACCGCACCGTTTCGACCAATTCCAAATGCAGCTTGGAATGTCGGTCCATTTTCATATAGTGGTCAACTTGATACAACTCAGCCGGCTGCAAATGATCGAGCCGCCGCTTTTGCGTGCGGACGAGGTAATGAAGCAAGCGGGCTGCGGCCTGCCGCAGCTTTTCTTGCGCCACATGGCCGATGACGCCGTTCCATTCGTCGCATAGAGATGTGTCGTCCTCATAAGAGACCGCCGCCCCGTACCGCTCTTTCAGCTCGCGCACCCACTCTTCGCCGCTGTCTGTGGCAACGATGATCTCCCGCGCTCCAACGGCGTGCAATTCGTTTGCTGCTTCCTCCCACGAAGAAAGAAGCGTCAATCGGACCTCGCCGGTCGACAAATCGGCGTAAGCCAATCCGTATGTACCATCAGCAAACGGCGTGAGCGCCGCCAAGTAGTGGTTTTCCTTCTCGGTGAGCCCTTTGCCTTCCATGAGCGTCCCTGGGGTGATGAGCTGCACCACTTCGCGGCGAACGACGCCTTTGGCCGTTTTCGGGTCTTCGACTTGTTCGCAAATGGCGACTTTATATCCCTTTTCGATTAACTGTTCAATATATCCTTGCGCCGAATGGTACGGCACCCCGCACATCGGCACCCGTTCATCGCCGCCGCCATCGCGGCTTGTGAGCGTAATTTCCAGCTCTTGCGCCGCCTTGATGGCGTCGTCAAAAAACAGTTCGTAAAAATCGCCAAGCCGGAAAAATAAAAACGCATCTGGGTATTGCGCTTTAATGTGCAAATATTGCTGAATCATCGGTGTGTACGATGGCATCGCTTCTCCCCAACCTTTTCGGCCCGAAGGCTCGTTGATTGCGCTACTATTATAACAAGCGGCAAAAGAAAAAACTAGGAAAGAAATTTCCTAGTTTTATTCTTCTTCGCCAAGCAGCAAATCTGGGCTTAAATCTTCTAATTCTTCATCAAGGTCATCCTCGTCGCAAAAATCGTCGTCCTTGCCGCAGCCTTCCGGATTGATGGCAACGCACACCTTCGTTTCGCCGATCACTTCGGCGACAAACTCCCGCTCAACATCGACGACGATTTTATTGCCGTTTGGCGAAATCGTGCACTCGAGGCAGTTCGGCTGCTGGATGACGCGGACGATGACATCGGTGTCATCGCTGATTAAATGATCTTTGTCGCGATATTTTAATTTGACGACGTCCGTATACGACACCGTTTCGGTGACGACTTCGGTTTTTGTATTGTGGTTGTACGAATACCAGACGTTGATGTCATAATGGCCGTGAATTTCGACCGTTTTATCGCATTTTTTCGCTTCATAACGGTGGTTGATGATCCAGCAGCCGAGAATGCTTGACGGGCGGTTCGGCGCCGTCACCGTATGGGTCGATTGGGTAAACTTGCGGCCTTTGCCGACAACGGCTTTCGTAATAATTTCTCTGTATTCAGACATCGAACGGAACCCTCCTCAAATGAATCTTCATTTCATCCTATGCGCCATCTCCGCTAATGTGCACAGCAAATGAATCATTATTCCGTATAGTTCATTGTATGCGCCTGCTCCGTTCGATGTGCCTTCTTTTTTGCCGCCAGATAGCCGCCCGCGGTTCGGGGAAAGGGAGAGCGCGCCCATAAGAAAAAAAGCGCCCCAAAGGACGCTTTTGAGCCGCATGCCATTAATGGCAGCCGCCGTGTTTGTTGTAGCGAAGCGCGGCGCCGGTTTCGCCGCGCAGCACGTCGCCGCCCGTCGAAGCGAGAATTTCATCGGTCACCGTATTCGAAATCGTCGAGGCGACGAGCTGAAGCAGGTCGTTCACATCGGATTGGGACTGCTGGAATTCGCTGACGATCGGGATTTGCGACAACTCTTCGTAAATGGCGTCAATTTTGGCCTCAACCTGTTTCAGCGCTTCATGTTTTCCGTAATGCTGAAGGTTGACCGCTTGCTTTTGCAGCGATTTCAGCTCGTTGATCAACGTGCGCACTTTTTCGTTTTGGTGGATTTTTTCTTCCGCTCGTTTGAAAAAGTCGACTTCTTCCGTTTCAGCGATCATTTTCGCCAGCTGCTTCGCCTGGGCCAAGATATCATCCCGCGTATATTTTGCCATGTTCGTTCACCTCGATCGCTTCATTGACTAGCTCGCCCGTCAGCGTCCACGTCTTTGCCTGCGTAATGCGCACGTTGACCAATTGGCCAATGAGCGATTTGGGGCCGACGAAGTGGACGAGCTTGTTTTTGCGCGTATAACCCGCCAATACATCCGGATTCGTTTTGCTTTCACCTTCCACAAGCACTTCGACGACTTGCCCTTCGTATTGCTTCATTTTCTTGGCCGCGATTTCTTGAACAAGGTCGTTGAGACGCTTGAGCCGCTCTTTTTTCACTTCCATCGGCACGTTGTCCTTCATGTTCGCCGCCGGCGTGCCTTCGCGCGGTGAATAGATGAACGTGTAGGCCGAGTCAAATTCGACTTCACGGTAAAGCGACAGCGTTTCTTCAAACTGCTCGTCCGTCTCGTTCGGGAAGCCGACGATAATATCCGTCGTCAACGCGACATCCGGAATGGCGGCTTTGATTTTGCGAACGAGCTCCAAGTACTCCTCGCGCGTATATTTGCGGCCCATCATTTTTAAAATTTCCGTGCTGCCCGATTGCACCGGCAAATGGATATGCTCAACCAAGTTGCCGCGTTTGGCGAGCACTTCGATGAGCCGGTCGTCAAAGTCGCGCGGATGGCTCGTTGTGAAGCGGATGCGCGCAATGTCAATTTTGCGCAGCTCATCCATTAAATCGCCAAGGCCGTACTGGATGTCGGTGAAATCTTTTCCGTAAGCGTTGACGTTTTGCCCAAGGAGCGTAATTTCTTTATAGCCTTGGGCGGCGAGCTGGCGCACTTCTTGGATGATGTCTTCCGGACGGCGGCTTCGCTCTTTGCCGCGCGTGTACGGGACGATGCAGTACGTGCAAAACTTGTCACAGCCGTACATAATGTTGACCCATGCTTTAATCTTCCCTTTGCGCACTTTCGGCAAGTTTTCAACAACGTCGCCCTCTTTCGACCATACTTCGACGACCATTTCTTTCGACATGTACGCCTCATGCAAAATGTACGGCAGGCGATGGATGTTGTGCGTGCCGAAAATGAGGTCGACGTATTGGTATTGTTTTAAAATTTTCTTGACAACCGATTCTTCTTGCGACATACAGCCACACACGCCGAGCAATAAGTCCGGGTTCGTCGTTTTGAGCGGCTTTAAGTAGCCGAGCTCGCCAAACACTTTGTTTTCCGCGTTTTCACGGATCGCGCACGTGTTGAGCAAAATGACGTTTGCCTCTTCCGGACGGTCGGTCGGCTCATAGCCGAGCGCCATGAAAATGCCGGCCATCACTTCCGTATCGTGCTCGTTCATTTGACAGCCATACGTGCGGATGTAAAACTTCCGTCCGCGCCCCATGCCGCGAAACTCTTCAGGAATCGCAAAGTCTTTGACGTACTTGACTTCCTCTTTGCCGCGTTTCTTCGCCTCTTTTAAATTCGGCGGGAGAAACACGCTCGTGAAATATTTCTCATAGTCTTTCGTCGTTTTTTCTTTCAGCCGGTCCAAGGCGGATTTTCTGTCCGCTGGATGGCTTTCGGTTTTGATTTGTCCCGTTTGCTCCAAACGTTGTTTTTCGTTCATAGCAATCTCCTTTCTTCACAAAATCATTCGATCATCCGGGACGAGCGGCCGCCTTTTCCTATGCAGCCAGCCTCGCCTCGGCAAATTTCTTCCAACCACACACTACCATAGTATATCGCGAGCGGCAAGGAAACACAATGGGGTTTGTTCCGGAGGATCGGAACATGTCATGATAACAAAAAACACCCAATGAGGCAAGCCTCCATCGGGTGCAAATGGTTTCCATTTTTACATAAACTCTGCTACGAGTTCGGCGAACTTTTCTTTGCTCATTTTCAGCTCCGCCTCGGCAAGCGGCGCCTCGCTGTAGCCTGGCACAAGCTCTTGGTACGACTTTTGTTCTTTGTTTTGATAAATGATCCCGGTGACGAGACCATCGTATTTCATGACCGTCTGCATCGCCATCTCCCGGTCGGACGGGTCGTATCCTTCGATGTCGCTCACCTTGATGAGCCGCTCTTTGAACCACTCGTACGTATTCACTTTGTTGTACGTCACGCACGGGCTGAAGACGTTGATGAGCGCAAAGCCTTTATGCTTGACGCCTTCCTCAATCAAGCTCGTCAATTCTTTTAAATCGCTTGAGAAACCTTGCGCGACAAACGTCGCTCCGGCGCTTAACGCGATCTCGAGCGGCGACAAAGCCGGCTCGATCGACCCGTGCGGCGTGCTTTTTGTTTGGAAGCCGGCAGCGCTGCGCGGCGATGTTTGTCCTTTCGTCAACCCGTAAATTTGGTTGTCCATGACGATGTATGTGATGTCGATGTTGCGGCGAATGGCATGAACCGTGTGCCCCATGCCGATCGCGAATCCGTCGCCATCCCCGCCGGCGGCGATGACCGTCAAATCGCGGTTCGCCATTTTCACTCCTTGCGCCAGCGGCAAAACGCGGCCGTGCGTGCCGTGAAAGCCGTAAGAGTGAATGTAGCCGGAAATGCGGCCCGAGCAGCCGATCCCGGAAATGACCGCGAGTTCGTGCGGCTCCAACCCGAGATTGGCGGCCGCGCGCTGGATGGCGGCCTGCACGGAAAAGTCGCCGCACCCCGGACACCAGTTCGGTTTCACATCATTGCGGAAATCTTTAAAGGTGGCCATTGCGCTAACAACTCCTTGCATTTAGTATAGACGTCGCCCGGCAAGAACGGATTGCCGTCGAATTTTAAGACGCTGGCGATTTTATCAGCGTGCCCGACGTTCATTTTCAACAAATTCGCCAGCTGCCCGGTGGCGTTTTGCTCGACGACGACGACTCGTTTCGCTTTCTCGACAAGCGGCCGCACGTCGTCAACCGGGAACGGATGAAGCAGACGGATGTGCGCATGGTTGACTTTGACGCCATCTTGCTCGAGCCGCTCCATCGCTTCTTCAATGGCTCCGCGCGTCGATAAAAAGCCAACAAGGAGCAAATCCGGTTCTTCGTGGCGGAGTTGTTTGTGCACCGGCGTCGGGAAGTGGATGTGCTCAAGTTTGCGCATCCGTTTTTCCATTTGCGCCCGGCGGTTTGCCGCCGTCTCTGACGGGCGGCCTGTTTCGGCGTGTTCGACCCCGGTGACATGGTGGATGCCGTATTTTGTTCCCGGCAGCACCCGCGGCGAAACACCGTCCGGCGTGATTTCATACCGTTTGAAGTTGTCTTTGTCCGGAAGCGGCGGCAGTTCACCATTCATCAGCTTGCCGCGGCGGATCTCGATCCGATCGTAATCAAGCGGCTCAACCGTCTGCTTGCCGAGCGACAGCTGCAAATCCGACAGGAAAATGACCGGGCATTGGTATTCCTCGGCTAAGTTGAACGCTTCCGCCATATCGTAAAACGCTTCTTCGACCGTGCTTGGCGCCATGACAATTTTGGGAATTTCCCCGTGCGTGCCATAGATCATCGCGAGCAAATCCGACTGCTCTTGCTTTGTCGGCAAGCCGGTGCTTGGACCGCCCCGCTGCGTATCGACGACAACAAGCGGTGTTTCCGTCATCCCGGCCAGCCCAATCGCTTCGGCCATAAGCGACAACCCGGGTCCGGCCGAAGCGGTGAACGCCCGCACGCCCGCATAGTTGGCGCCGATCGCCATCGTACAGGCGGCGATTTCATCTTCTGTCTGGATGACCGCGCCCCAAAATCCGGCAGCTTTTTAATCAAATACTCCATAATCTCCGAAGCTGGGGTGATCGGATAGGCGGCCATAAAGCGCGCCCCGCCGGCAATGGCGCCCAAGGCGATGGCATCGTTGCCAATCATGAACATTCGCCGTTTGCCGTCGGCTTTGGCTAGTTTCATCGTTTTCGTCGAACCATCGAGCTGCTCTTTCATATATTGCGCTCCAGCGCGAATCGCTTCCATGTTTTTCTCAACGACTTGCGCCCCTTTGCGCCCAAATGTATCAACGACAACACTTTCGAACACGGCGGCGTCCAAATCGAGCACCGCACTTGTCGCGCCGATGGCAACCATGTTTTTCATCAGCGGATTGCCAAGCTGTGTGGCGATATCGGTGAACGGAACGGCGTAAAGCGCCACTCCTTTTCCTTCCGGAATCACCGGATTGAATTTGGCGTCCGCCATGACGATGCCGCCGTCACGCAGCTCGTGGAAGTTGAAGTCGATCGTCTCTTGGTCGAACGCCACCAAGATGTCCAAATCATCAGCGACCGCCCGCACCGGTTTTGTGCTGACGCGAAGCGACCGTACCGGTTTTGTGCTGACGCGAATTTTGTTGTTCGTATGACCCCTTTGATGCGTGAAGAAAAATGGCGGTATCCATATAAGTAATATCCGAGGCGGTTCAGCGCTGTGGAGAAAATTTCCCCTGTACTTTCAATTCCTTCCCCTTGCTGGCCGCCCACCTTCCATGACAGCTGTTCGATCATGCATTACACCCCTTTATATTCACTCCAGCCTTTCGCTACTATTGTACCACTTTTCTGACAAGGAAACTACCATTTTGGACGCCTTTTTCAGCCGGCGCCGCCGATGCCCTGTCTTCTATTCTAGGATACGCAGAGCCGATACTCAGTGATATTCGTCACTCCGGCAAATGGGCGTAGAAGTTGCCGAATAAAAAGCGGGATACTTGCTCGGTGGAGTAATGCTTGTACAACTCGTTGACAAGCCGCGCATATTCCCTTACCGTTCCAAGGCCGGCGACCGTCTCCGTGATGCCATCGAAGTCGGAACCAAACCCGACGTTGTTTTCCCCCCGAGCGCGCATATATGGTCGAGATGGCGAAGCACATCAGCGATCATCGCCTCGTTTTTCTTCGCCGTCAAAAAATACGGAACGAAATTAATGCCGATCATGCCGTCTTTTTCGATCAACGCTTTAATCTGCTCGTCGGTTAAGTTGCGTGGATGCGGGCATAGACGATGCACGTTGGAATGGGAAGCGATGGGGAACCGAGCCATCTCGATGACATCCCAAAACGCTTTCTCCGATAAGTGGGACACATCGACCCATCGTTTTGCTTCATTAAGAAGTGCAACGACTTGCCGGCCAAACGCCGTCAGCCCGGCGCCGCGCTTCTCCCACGCTCCGTCAGCGACAGCGTTCGGGAAGTTCCATGTCAACCCTACGGAAGCGACGCCGAGGCGGAGGAGCGTCTTTAGCTTGACAAGGTTGGCGCCGATGGCGTCGCACCCTTCCAGCGTCAACATGGCGCCGACTTCCTCTTTTTTAAGGGCGGCGATATCCCGTCTCGTCCGCACGAACTTCACAGACGGAAACGCATCGATAATACGGGCAAAGAAGATGTCCACCATCTCCAGCGCCACCGTGAACCGGGATTCCTCCGGCACCGTTTCCGGTATGTAGATGGCAAAGCATTGCACTTTCACCCCTGCTTCCGCCATCCCGGAAAGAGTGACGTGAAGCGAAGCTCCGTCGTAAAACGACAGAGACCGATCTTGCCATAACTTCATCAACACGTCGCAATGGGCATCGAAGATCACTCCGTTCCCCCTTGAAAAAAGCAAAAATAACCTGCCTGCCTTCGCAGCCGAAGGCGCCAACAGGTTATAGCCGCCATTGTCGGATCATCCAGTTAACGAGGTTCGACAATCAATTTGATCGCTGTCCGCTCTTCTCCGTCGATGATAATATCCGTAAACGCCGGAATGCAAATCAAGTCCATGCCGCTCGGTGCCACGAACCCTCGTGCGATCGCTACTGCTTTAACGGCTTGGTTCAATGCACCTGCGCCGATCGCTTGAATTTCCGCTGCGCCGCGCTCGCGCAGCACCCCGGCAAGTGCACCAGCTACAGAGTTCGGATTCGATTTTGCTGAAACTTTTAATATTTCCATTCCTAGCTCCTCCCTCGTTTCCTTGGAAAATGATTTCGGTAAAAGGTCTTCATTGTAACTATATTCACTGTTTCGACAACTATTCCTGCATGGGAGGAGGACATTTTAAAAAATTTTTAAAAGATGGACTATTCAAAATAAGGGTGGTCATCGTTAATGATCAACCGTTCAATGCGAAACGCCCGTCCGCTTTTTTCGTCGACATCAACAAAGACGGCATTCAATTGGCTTCGTCCTTCCTTGACGTCGAAACGAACTGGCAGCCCGGTTAAAAATTTGCGCAGCACCGCCTCTCGATCGACGCCTAAAATGCCGTCGTATGGACCGGTCATGCCAACGTCGGTAATGTACGCCGTCCCTCTTGGCAAAATGCGGTTATCGGCCGTCTGGACGTGTGTATGCGTGCCGATGACCGCGGATACGCGGCCGTCTAAGTACCAGCCCATCGCCTGTTTTTCACTCGTCGCCTCGGCATGGAAATCGACGATGATGACCGGCGTGCGCGCGGAGGCGGCGGCGATCAGCTCGTCCGCCTTTTGAAATGGGCAGTCAATCGCCGGCAAAAACGCCCGCCCTTGCAAATTGATGACCGCCGCTTCGCCATGCTCGGTCGGCACAAAGACGATGCCTTTTCCCGGCGTGCCGGGCGGGTAATTCGCCGGGCGGATCAGCGCCTTCGCCTGATCGATAAACTCAAAAATATCGCGTTTGTCCCATGCGTGATTGCCCAACGTGATCACATGAGCCCCCAAGCGAGAAGCGCCCGGTAAATCGGTTCGGTGATTCCTTTCCCGCCGGCGGCGTTTTCGCCGTTGATCACAACAACGTCCGGCCGATGTTTTTCCTTCAGCCTTGGCAAATAGTGCTCCACCATTTTTTGCCCCGGCAAACCGACGACGTCGCCGATAAATAAAATTCTCATCCTTGATCCCTTTCTAAACGAAACATATCGCCTTGCATCTATCTCCGCATCGCTATACCCTCCTATTTTACGCACAAAAAAAGAAAGTGGCAATAGCCACTTTATTTCGCGTATTCGACCGCCCGCGTTTCGCGGATGACCGTCACTTTAATATGGCCCGGGTAATCGAGCTCTTCTTCGATTCGTTTGCGGATGTCACGCGCCAGCCGGTGCGCTTCCAAATCGTCGATCATATCTGGTTTGACCATAATGCGCACTTCACGTCCAGCTTGAATGGCGTACGATTTTTCCACGCCTTCGTACGATTCGGCGATTTCTTCAAGCTTCTCTAGACGACGGATATAGTTTTCCAGCGTTTCGCTGCGCGCTCCCGGCCGCGCCGCCGACAGCGCATCGGCCGCCGCGACGAGCACAGCGATGACCGACGTCGGTTCCGTATCGCCATGGTGGGAAGCGATGCTGTTGATGACGACCGGATGTTCTTTATACTTCGTCGCCAGCTCAACGCCGATTTCCACATGGCTTCCTTCCACTTCGTGGTCGATCGCTTTGCCAATGTCATGAAGCAAGCCGGCCCGGCGCGCCAGCATTTCGTCCTCCCCAAGCTCGGCCGCCATCAGTCCGGCTAAAAACGCCACTTCCACCGAATGTTTCAGCACGTTTTGTCCGTAGCTCGTTCGGAACTTGAGCCGCCCTAAAATTTTGATCAAATCCGGATGCAAGCCGTGAACACCGACTTCAAACGTCGTCTGTTCGCCGACTTCGCGGATATGCTCATCCACTTCGCGGCGCGCCTTTTCGACCATTTCCTCAATGCGCGCTGGATGGATGCGGCCATCTTGCACAAGCTTATCGAGCGCGATGCGCGCCGTCTCGCGGCGAATCGGGTCAAATCCGGACAAAATGACCGCTTCCGGCGTATCGTCGATGATCAAATCGATGCCGGTCAACGTCTCGAGCGTGCGGATGTTCCGCCCTTCGCGCCCGATGATCCGCCCTTTCATTTCGTCGTTTGGCAAATTGACGACGGAAACCGTCGTTTCGGCGACATGGTCGGCGGCGCAACGTTGGATGGCAAGCGACAAAATCGCCTTTGCCCGTTTGTCTGCCTCCTCTTTCGCCCGCGTTTCCGCCTCTTTGATCATCATCGCAATCTCATGCGACAGCTCTTTCTCAACGCGCTCTAAAATGAGCTGGCGGGCATCGTCGCGCGTCAGGCCGGAAATGCGTTCAAGTTCGGCTTGTTGTTGTTTGACGAGCGCTTCCACTTTGCTTTCCATTTGTTCAATATGCTGTTGTCTTTCGTTCAACGCTTCTTCCTTTGCCTCAAGCAACGCCTCACGTTTGTTGAGCGCTTCATCTTTGCGGTCGAGATTTTCCTCCTTTTGCATCAGGCGGTTTTCTTGTTTTTGGAGTTCGCTTCTCCGGTCGCGGATATCACGCTCCGCCTCCGTACGCAGTTTATGAATCTCGTCTTTCGCTTCGAGAAGCGCCTCTTTTTTCAAGGCGTCCGCCTCGCGTTTCGCCTCCTCAATCAGCTGTTCGGCAGCGGCTTTCGCCCCGCCGATTTTCGCTTCGGCAATCGATTTGCGAACAAAAAAGCCAACAACGGCACCAATGACTAAGGCAAGCAAAGCGGAGATGATGATCGAACCCATCGTTTCACCTCCTCTTGCTGTTCGGTTTCCTTTCGTTCTCTCTTCTCGCCGCCATGACCGGCGCAGATGGACATTATTCCCGTTTCCAATCCATTAGCTCAATCGCTTGGCATCACAATCGACCCGCGCAGCCCTCCGCACGAAGGCGGTCCACCGCAACGGGCGGGCGTATGGACAAATATACATGTTCATTGTAAAGGCGGCAATAGGAATTGTCAAGATATTACACCGACGCGCTCCAGCCCTCGGCTTTGACGGCGGGCGGGCGGACGCGTCTAGAGGATGACAACGGAACAAGACCGTTCCGCACGCCGTCCTTTTTAGGCTTACCGCTCTCCTTGCAGGCCGAACGGATGGAAAAAGGCGCCCCAGCCGCTTGCCAGGACGCCTTATGCCGTTATTCTTCAAGCAATCCGAACCCGTCTTGCTGCGGTTCGCTCGTTCCCTCTTCAACGTCGATGCCGTAATGCTGGCGGATGGCGCGGGCGATCTCATCGGCGATGTGCGGGTTTTCCTTCAAAAATTGCTTCGCGTTTTCCCGCCCTTGGCCAAGCCGTTCGTCTTTGTACGAATACCACGAACCGCTTTTTTGCACGATGTCCAATTCGGACGCCATGTCGAGAATTTCCCCTTCGCGGGAAATGCCTTCGCCGTACATAATGTCGACGTCAGCCGTTTTAAATGGCGGCGCCACTTTGTTTTTGACGACTTTGATTTTCGTCTTGTTGCCGACCATATCATTGCCTTGCTTAATTTGCTCGGCGCGGCGCACCTCTAGGCGGACAGAAGCGTAAAACTTGAGCGCCCGCCCGCCCGGCGTTGTCTCGGGATTGCCGAACATGACGCCGACTTTTTCGCGAATTTGGTTGATGAAGATGGCGATCGTTTTCGATTTGTTAATGGCGCCAGACAGCTTGCGAAGCGCCTGGGACATAAGCCGCGCTTGCAAGCCGACATGGGCGTCGCCCATCTCCCCTTCAATTTCCGCTTTCGGCACAAGCGCCGCCACCGAGTCGATGACGATAATATCGACCGCGCCGCTTCGCACGAGCGCTTCCGCGATTTCGAGCGCCTGCTCGCCCGTGTCAGGCTGGGAAAGCAGCAATTCATCGATATTGACCCCTAATTTTTGTGCATAGATGGGGTCGAGCGATAGCGATAGGTAATAGTCACCCTCGGCATTACCCGGAGGGGCTATTTTCCCCCGCTTCACACCGTGCGTGCGAGTTTCCCCGCACACGGCGTTCCATCGAGTACCCCGGTTACTAATCCGCTCTAGACTTTACTAGTGTACGCACTTTCTGTATTCCTCGAGTTTCCTTATTGCGTTTGTTTTTAAGCGACTGAGGTTGACATCACTTAGATCCTTTAAATGGATCAATGTATGACATTTGTCGCAGACCGTTACGAGATTGCTTACCTTATTAATTTCGTTCAGCGGAAGTTTCGTATTGATATGGTGGGTTCTAGTGTTAAATGGCTGCAGAATGTCACCACATATTTTACATTTTCCTTTATCTCTGTTAAACGCATAACACCGATTCATGAAGAATTCGAAGTTGTAAATTTTACTAGACTTAACTCCTTGAATTAGGTTTAGGTAACCACTGTCTAATAACCATTGTGCTCTTACGGTCAGCGGCTTCTTACCCGTGTTTTGAAGCCTAATTCTTCTTCCTTCCGCTGTGTATGGTGTTTCCTTCTGATTTTTCTGGTTTGTTTTAATCCAAGTTGCGAACCCAATACTCATTATACCAAGCCATCTTCCATTTATTTTGATTGCAGGCACTTGTTCTGTTCTATCTGGGTACAGGGGTGCTAAGTTGTAGCATTGATTAGCAGGTATCCATTTCGCTCCATATCTCTTTAGTGCTTTGTAGGACGCATATTTAAGTTTTTCCTTAAATGGCCTTACATCTCTGTTGACGCTAGGAGCACTTGAGTAATAATTAATGATACCTCTAATTTTACTGTTAATTCGGTTGATGTCCGTTATAAGCCATTCTTGATTCGTGGCGAATTTTAGTTTACGCAGATCTTTCCTGATCTGTTCAACTTTCCCTTTAATTTTTTCCGTGTCTGCACTCGCGTATCCGATGTATTTTCCACCTTTACCGTGTGGTATCATTTTAATTTTGAAACCTAGGAATTTCATTGGTTTCTTCTTAATGTTGGTTATGAGTGTTTTGTCATCGGATAGTTCAAGTTTAAGGTTTTCTTTTAGATATTTCTTGATTCGATATTTCCATTTTTCGGCATTCCCCCTGCTATTGGTGAACAGTACCCAGTCGTCTGCGTATCTTACGTAGAACTCTGGTTTGGTTATTGTTGAGTGATCTCGGAGGGACTTGTATTTTGCCGTGCGAATGGTTGTACCATTTCGCATTTTCTTCTCTTCCCATTCTCTTGTTATCCATTGGTCGAGTTTATGAAGATACACATTGGCTAATAGTGGGGAGATAATTCCACCTTGTGGCGTGCCCATTTCATTTATCTTGGTTTCTTTTATAACTCCTGCTTTCAGCATGGCTTTGATAATCATGAGCATTCGTCTATCACGTATACCCATGTGCCAAAGCTGCTTGATCAGGATAGTGTGGTTCACGTTATCGAAGAAACCTTTTATATCTCCCTCTATCACCCAATTGTACCCTATTCGGTTACATATAAATACACATCTTTCGATGGCTTGTTTTGCGTCTCGGTAGGGTCTGAACCCATATGAGTGTTGAAAAAATTGTGCTTCAAGAATTGGTTCAATGACCATCCTCACACATTCTTGGATTATTCGGTCTGCGATCGTCAGAATGCCTAAAGGTCTCTTTTCCTTTTTCCCGGGTTTTGGGATATGGACCCTTCTGATCGGGTTAGGTGTATATTTCTTAAAGCATCTTTTAACGAAGTTTATCGCTTCGTCATAGTTCAGCGTTAGTATGTCGCTGATGGTTTTCCCATCTGTACCCGCTGTACTATTTCCTTGGTTTGATTTGATTTTGTGAATGGCGGATACGATCACGACATCGCTGCTTGCTATTTCGACCAATCCCTTAAATCTTGGAACATCACCTTTTTCCAGACATTCCTTTGTAATGGCGTACATCTTGTCTTGTAGGTCGCGGAATTCCTGCTCCGACCTAGGAATGATTAGTTCTTGAAACGTTTGGTTGATAGTATCAAATCCTTTCTAGCGGATTTGTACCATACACGTTTTTAGTCAGTTTTGCTCACCGAAACCCTTACGGATTTCCTCACGGCTTCCTAATCATTGTCTGGGTTAGTAACCTAGGGTACTCGACTATGCCCCTTCGCTCCGCAGGAGTTACCCTGCTTCATCACTACTACGGGCTGCTGCCCCACCCCTTCAGCAGTCATTTCCTCCTGCTTAGCGGCATCGGGATGCGCATCCCTTGGCATCCGCTGGGGTGGTTCACCTGTACCGCATCACCTATCCTTGCATGCTCCCTTAGGCTCCACCTCTGACCCGTCAGCCGCCTTTCTGCCCATGGTTGGAGGGCTCAAGGCAAAGATCCTCTACGGGATCAATCCAGACTCGGCAAACACGAATACCTCATCCAGGGCTGAACCTCACTTAGGAGGTGAGCGCCTTCTTTTTTCGGCGCCCCACGCCTTACGAGCCGTACTTCCGGTGGTTCGTTCCAACGCTATGCGTTCTCTAGCCATAGGAGCTTTATGGACCCCCGGCTACTTCGCTAACCGCTTCTCAGGTCTGCTTTTCGCCGTCCTCTCCGAGCTTCGTACAGCCATGTTGCGCACCATGACCGCACGTCGGGGTATTAGGGCGGGAATGCCAACCTTCATTCCCGTCTCGGATTTTCACCGAGCTCTCGGTGATGCAGTTAGGACCTACTCATGCTCAGTCCCGCTGACTTTTCGCACGGCGTTTCCGCCATACTTCAGTCAGCAACAGGTCGCACCATGCTCTGCGTCGATGAAAGCTGCTTGCCCGCCCCGCTTTTGCACTTCCGCGATCGCGTGAAGGGCAACGGTCGTTTTCCCGGACGATTCCGGGCCGTAAATTTCCACAATCCGCCCGCGCGGATAGCCGCCGACGCCTAACGCGATGTCGAGCGCCAGCGAACCGCTCGGCACGACCGACACTTTGCGGTCGACTTGCTCGCCGAGCTTCATGATGGCCCCTTGCCAAACTGTCGTTCAATTTGTTTTAATGCCTGCTCCAATGCAGCTTGACGATCTTGGTTCACTAACCTACTCCTCCTTATTCTAGGACTACTTATACTATACCGCGTTTTGCGGCCATTGCCAAGCAAAAAACGAACGTCCATTCGTTTTTTCAGTGGAGAAACTAGCAACAATCGCCATACTCATGCGGTGGAAAAAACGATGTGCGGTGGAGAATGGAGAAGGAAGGGGGCGGCCGATCAGCAGTCGGCCGCGAGCATCTCAAGCAGAAAAAAACAGCCGTATTTGGCGGTGCGGATGCGAATGGCATCACGCGTGCCGGACAGCGTCAGACGGTGGACAGTCGCATCGCGCCCGCGGACGGCGATGCCGATATACACGGTGCCGGGCGGGTGGCCCTCAAGCGGATCGGGTCCGGCGACGCCGGTGAAGCTGATGCCGATATCCGCATCGCACATCGCGCGGACGTTTTCAGCAAGCAAACGGGCGCACGGCTCGCTCACCGCCCCTTCTGCCTCAAGCAGCGGGCGCGGTATGCCAAGCACCTGTTCTTTGACGCCGTTTGTGTAGCAGACGACACCGCCCTGCACGACTTGAGACGCGCCGGGGACGGCGGTGAGCTGTTCGAGGAAAAGGCCGCCGGTCAAACTTTCGGCCGACGCGATCGTCCATCCTCTTTCTTTTAACCGCTCGAGCGTCTTTGTAAACAACGTTTCATCGTTATATCCGTAGCAGTGGCGGCCGACGCGCGCCAAAATGGCCGCTTCCACTTCGTCAAGAAGCCGCTTCGCCTCCGCCTCATCCTGATGCTTCGCTGTCAGACGAAGCGTCACTTCACCGTCGCCGGCCAGCGGCGCGATCGTCGGATTCGACTGGGCGTCGATCAAATCCGCAATCGCCGTCTCGAGCGCTGATTCACCGATGCCAAAAAAGCGGAGCACGCGCGACTCGATGCGCTCGGAAAGCGAAAACGTACGGCGCAAAAAGGCGTTTCCGTATTTTTTGAACATCGGCCGCATTTCTTTCGGCGGCCCGGGCAGCAACATGTACGTAATGCCGTCTGCCACAAGCGCCATCCCTGGCGCCATGCCGTGCTCGTTTTTCAGCACCGTCGATCCTTCCAAGACGAGCGCCTGCTTTTTATTGTTTTCTGTCATCGGCCGGTTTGTGCGGGCAAAATACGCCTCAATCGCTCGGAGCGCTTCCTCGTCGATCACGAGTCGGCGGCCAAGCAAACGGGCGATCGTCTCCTTCGTTAAATCGTCTTTCGTCGGGCCGAGGCCGCCGGTGAAAATGATGAGGTTCGCTCTCG
Organism: Geobacillus sp. JS12; assembly: GCF_001592395.1. Classification (NCBI taxonomy): domain Bacteria; kingdom Bacillati; phylum Bacillota; class Bacilli; order Caryophanales; family Anoxybacillaceae; genus Geobacillus; species Geobacillus sp. JS12. Next base: position 709,142 of record NZ_CP014749.1, on the reverse strand, counting down.
TTTGCGCGGTTTTCACCGCCTGTTCGAGGCGGCCGGCGTTGTCGCCGACGACGGTATGGAAATAGACGTTAATGCCAAGCATCGCCAGCTGCTGCGACAAAAACTGGGCGTTCGTATTGGCGATTTGCCCAAGCAACAGCTCGGAGCCAACGGCAATGATCTCCGCGTTCAACAGACTTTCTCCCCCTTTGCGGCCGGCTATTTCGAATGGGAAAACGCATGTCTGTTTTTCGCAAAATAATCCCAGCCAGACCAAATCGTGAAAATGACCGCCACCCACAGCGCCAATTCAGCGAACGGAAACGAAATGAGCGAGAAAGGGAAGTTATGTAACAATAAAGCGGAAATGGCGACAATTTGCGTCCATGTCTTGATTTTGCCAAGCATGTTGGCAGCGACGACTTCCCCCTCGCCGGCAAGCACGAGCCGCAAGCCGGTGACGGCAAACTCGCGGCTGATGATGACAATCACCATCCACGCCGGAACGGCCCCGAGCTCGACAAGCACGATCAGCGCCGCCGACACAAGCAATTTATCGGCAAGCGGATCTAAAAATTTTCCTAAATTCGTCACCAACCCGTATTTGCGGGCATAGTAGCCATCGATCCAGTCCGTCGCTGAGGCGATGATGAAAATGAGCGCGCCGGCAAGATGGGCCACCGGAAGCTCGGCCCCGCCGATTTGGATGCTTCCCCACCCGAACGGGACGAGCATCACAATCAAGAAAAACGGGATGAGCATTATGCGCGCTACCGTAATTTTATTCGGCAAGTTCACCACAAATACCTCCGCTCATTCAACATCGTTCAGTCCGTGCGAAAAGCAGGCGCCTTCCTGCGGAAAAGCGCCCTGTTCCATCATTTCTTCAACACGAAATGCAGCTTTTGGTATACTTCCTCTTTCGGGGCAAACGGATAGGCAAACGGCTGGCCGTTTACCTTCATGTCGACGTCCAGCGTACGCCCGATTTTCACCCATACTTCGCTTTCGGCCGACAGATCGAACGTTTTCGTCTGCCCGCTTGTCAAGTTTCCGCGGTAAAACGTATGGCCTTTCGTATTGTATACTTCGACCCATGACGTTCCTTTGGATGAAAGCTCGATGGAAAACGCGCCGGAGCTTTCGACTTCAATCGTCGCCGTGTTGCCGCGCTTTTCCGTCACATTCATCGCCGCAGCCGGCTGTTCTTCTTCGCCAGTCGGCGCTGGCTGTTCATTTTGCTGTCCGTTTTCATTCGTTGCCTTCTCGTCCGTTTCCTTCGCCGGCTGCTTTTGTTTCGCTTGCTCAAGCGGCGAATGTTTCGGCTTTTCGACCTCCGCTGTTTTTGGGCTTGTCTTTGTCGGCGGCTCATTTGCGGCGCCGTGCTGGAGCAGCACCCAAACGAGGACTGCCGCCCCGATGACGACCGCCGCGACAACCACTTTCGGCAGCCAATCGAGCCATTTCGCCCCCTCGGCAGACAGTTGCTGGTGCGTCTTCACGCGCGACAGCGTCTGCGGAATGTCATCTTGATAAGACTGGGGAATGTCCTGTTTATACTGTTCAAACAGCTCATCCGGATCAAGCCCGACCGCTTCAGCATATTGCCGGATGAAGGCACGCACATAAAAATTTCCAGGCATGATGGCATAGTTGCCTTCTTCGATGCCGATCAAATACCGCTTTTGAATTTTCGTCATCTCCTGCAGCTCGTCCAAACTCATCTTTTTTTCTTCCCGTGCTTCCCGCAAACGTTTTCCTAGTTCCGTCAACGGCCAACACCTTCCACTTTTTTTAAATTAAAACCCAAATTCGGAAAACCCGTCATCGCCCAACAATGACGGGCGGTCAATCGCTTCGTAGGAAATATCTTCGTCCGGCTCATGGCGCAGCTCAATCATATAATCAAAATCATCGAGCGTGTATTCCGTATGGCGAACAAACATGTCCGGATGCTCGACGACTTTCGTCGCCTCAAGGCGCATGAGCTCGCGGATGAGCTGCCAGTGCTGCTCGTTCCCGCGGCGCGTTGAGACGATGCCGTCGATAATGAAAATGTTGTCCTCGCTATACTCATCTTCCATCAACTGCGTGCGAACCGTCTGTTTAATCAGCGTCGATGAAACAAACAGCCATCGTTTGTTGGCGCACACGCTGGCGGCGACGATCGATTCTGTCTTGCCGACGCGCGGCATCCCGCGGATGCCGATGAGCTTATGCCCTTTTTCTTTAAAAAGTTCCGCCATAAAATCGACAAGCAGTCCAAGTTCATCACGGACGAAGCGGAACGTTTTTTTGTCATCGGCATCGCGCTGGATATAACGGCCGTGGCGGACGGCGAGGCGGTCGAGCAGCTTCGGCTGGCGCAACTTCGTCACCGTAATGTTGTCCATCGTCCGCAAGATCGTCGCCAACCGTTCAATTTGCTCGTTATTGTCGCACAAAAGCAACATGCCGCGGCGCGAATCCCGGACACCGTTGATCGTCACGATGTTAATGGACAACATACCGAGCAGCGAAGCAACGTCGCCGAGCAACCCCGGGCGGTTGACATGAATTTCATATTCCAAATACCATTCCTGCTTGCCCATCCCGTCTCCTCCCTTGCCGGTGTCCGCACGAACGCCTTATGCTAAGTTCATACTACTATAATTATAAATGGAAAAGCAACCGAAAAGGAGGAAGAAAAAAGAGAGGGAGGCCCCTCTCTTTTACCGGGTGATTATTTTTGTTGGACCAGCTTGACCATCATGTTGGCAAGGGCGTGCTGCTCTTTTTCATCCGCAACGCTCCAAAGATCAGCGAGCACCCGTTCTTCCGGGTTTTTCGGGTCGACGTGTTTCGCCAAATAATCCCCGATTTGGTAAGCGACATCTGTGATCACTTGCTGGGTCAATCCTTGCTGTTGCGCTTGTTCTAAACGTTCCGCCAAAAAGTCTTTCCATTGTTCAAAGTTATCCAGTACCGACATGTCAATCCCTCCTTGTTGAATGTTTCAAGGATAGTTTGCCTGCCGAACCGGAAAATATACGTTCAACAATACCAGCCGCCGTTGACGGAAATGACTTGGCCGGTGATATACGAAGCGGCATCAGACAGCAAAAACGCCACCGTTTCCGCCACCTCATCCGGGGTGCCGAGCCGGCCGGCTGGAATTTCGTCAGTGAGCCCTTCCAGCTCCTCAGGACGAAACACCCGCAGCATATCGGTATCAATCGCCCCCGGTGCAACAGCGTTGACGCGAATGCCGCTTGGGGCAAGCTCCTTGGCCAGCGCCTTGGCAAACGTGTTCTGCCCTCCCTTTGTCATCGAGTACACCGCCTCGCATGAAGCGCCGCACAATCCCCAAATCGAGGAAATGAACACAATATGACCGCGCTTTCTCGCCACCATTGATGGGATCAGCCTTTTGATGAGCAACGCCGGGCTTGTCATGTGAAGCCGCACCATCCGCTCGATTAATTCATCGTTCATGTCGGTCAACAATCCGTAATAGCTTGCACCGCTGTTGTAAACGATGGCATCAACCGGGCGATCGATTTGCGAAACGAGCTTTTCCACCCCATCCCGTGCCGACAAATCGGCCTCAATCGGCACAATATGCACATCGTTAAGCTCTTCTTTCAGCGCTTCAACAGGCGCCCGTCGCCGATAGTAATGGAGAAAAAGTCCGTACCCCTCCCGAGCGAGCACACGGGCGATGCTTTGTCCGATGCCTCCAGAGGCTCCTGTAATCAAGGCGTAGCGCATGAAACCATCCTCTCCTTTTTGCCGCAAAAAAGCATCCTTCTCAGGAAGGATGCCTTATTGCCCTTTTGGAACGACTTCGCAAACCGCGATTTGCGAATCGCGGAAGCAAGAAGAGGCAACCGCCGAGATATCGTCCATGGCAAGGGATGAAAGCGCCGGCAAAATGTCAAACAAGTTGGATCCGTAAAACGCGTAGCGCGTAAACTGGTTGGCGATGTATTCCGGCGAGTTGAGCGCGCGCAAAAAGGCGCCGATTTTTTTCTTTTTCACCCGTTCAAACTCTTCCTTTTTGACTGCTTCCGACGAAAACGACAGCAGCACCGTTTGAATTTCCGAAGCGAGCCGTTCAGCGTCCCTTGTATCGCCGCCGATCAACGCGAAGCCGAACCCGCGCTCTTCTGTATAATCGTACATAAATGTATCATCGATCAATCCTTCGCGGTACAGCCGTTCATAATGCGGCGAGCTTTTTCCAAACAAATAGTCCAATGCGACGTGGAAGGCAAGCTCATGACGAAGTTTTTGTTCGCCGGCTTCAGGAACGGACGGCGCTTTGATGCCGACAAAGCACTTGTTCGTCTGCACATGCATCGGAATCACTTTTTTCTTTTCCGCTACTGCGCTCGGTTCTTCATACGCAAACCGCTTCACTTCCGGAGCTTGCGGGAACGACTTTTTCGCCTGGTTGTCGCGGATTTGCTGCATGATTTTTTGTTCATCGACCGGGCCGACGACAAACAAAAGCATGTTGCTCGGGTGGTAAAACGTTTCGTAGCACTCATACAGCAACTCTTTCGTAATTTGGGCGATCGATTCAACTGTGCCGGCGATGTCGATTTTGACCGGATGGTTGTGATACATGCTTTCGATGGCGCCGAAATAGACGCGCCAGTCTGGGTTGTCGTCGTACATCCGGATTTCTTGGCCGATGATCCCTTTTTCTTTTTCCACTGTCTTGTCGGAAAAGTACGGGCTTTGCACAAAATCGATCAACGTTTCCAAGTTTTTCTCGACGTTGTCGGTGCTTGAGAACAAATAGGCGGTGCGGGTGAACGTCGTAAAGGCGTTCGCCGAGGCGCCTTGTTTGCTGAACTGCTGAAACACGTCGCCGTCTTCTTTTTCAAACAGCTTATGCTCCAAAAAATGGGCGATGCCGTCCGGAACGCGCTTCATCTCCGTTTTACCGAGCGGGACGAACTGATTGTCGACCGAACCGTAGTTCGTGGTGAATGTCGCATACGTTTTGTTGAATCCTTTTTTCGGCAAAATGTACACGTCAAGGCCGTTGTCCATTTTTTCATAAAACAGCTCTTCGTGCAGCGTCTCATACACCCGTTTTTCCATCTTCCGTCGCCTCCATTCCGGTCAAAAAGTACACCGTATCAAGCTTCACCTTGTCAGCGACGCGCACCACATCCTCGCGCGTCACTTGATCGGTGCCGGCCATCCATTCATCGATCGGGCGCTTTCGCGTTGAGACGACGTTATGGTACAACACCTCCACAAGCCCGCGCGGCGTATCGAGCGTCTCAAGCAGCTGGTTGCGGATGACCGCTTTCGTCTGCGCCATTTCTTCATCTGTGAAATCGCCGTTTTTCATCGCCTGCATTTGCTCATCGATGATGCGGCGCGCCTTCTCATAGTTGGCCGGTTCAATGCCGGACATGACCATCAAAAGCCCTTTATGGCTCTCAAGCCTTGAGGCGGCATAATAGGCAAGGCTTGCCTTCTCGCGGACGTTGATGAACAGCTTCGAATGGGAAAAACCGCCAAAAATGCCGTTAAACATTTGCAAGGCGTAATAATCGTCATCTTCATACGTCACATTTGTCCGATAGCCGATGTTGAGCTTTCCTTGCTTCACGTCTTGCCGCTCGATGACTTCGCGAACTTCCCCTTGCGGCTTGACAGAAACCGACGATGCGCGCTCCCGCTTTGGACGATCCGGCAGAGAAAAACGCTGCTTCACCGCATTGAGCACCGCCTCTTCAGCCACGTCGCCAATGACATATAGATCCAGCTCATCCTCGGCCAGCGCTCGTTCATAATAGCGATACAGCCCTTCCGCCGTGATGCCGTCCACGTCTTCAAGCTCGCCGTTTGGAGAGAGGGCGTACGGTTCGCCTTTGCACATTTCTTCTACAAGGCGCATGTTCGCATAGCGCATTTTGTCATCATACACCGCCTGAATGCGTTGACGGAGCGCCCGCTTTTCCTGCTCAACAATGTCAGTGACAAACCGGCCGCCATCAAGCGCCGGGCGGAACAGAAGATCGGCCAAGAACTGAAACGCTTTCGCAAGAAGCGGCGTTTGCTCCGGCAAAAATCGTTCATTGGCGACATCGATGCGAATCGTCATGATATGATGTTCGCCTTTTTTCGTTAAATCGACGTTCAGCGTCGCCCCATACAGTTCATCCAAATAGGTGCGCAGCGCCTTAACGCTCGGATAGTCGGCCGTGCCGCTTTGCAAGACGTATGGCAAAAGCGCGCGCAGCGTGACCGTCTCTTTAGCAAGAGGGGCCTTCATTTTCCAAACGATCGTGTTCGTTTTGTACTTATCGGTCGAAATCGTATGGACGCGAACCGGTCCGACCGCTGTGACTTTTTCGTCGACCAATCCAACTCCTCCTTACTTTTTCTCTTTGCAGATATGCACTATCTTTCATTTATTGTAAAGCGTCTTATCAACAATATACCTTTTGCCAATGGAAAAATGCAAATCATTCCATTCAGCAAAAAACGGCCGTCCGTTTTTCGGACAGCCGCTTTCATCACCGTTTTCCTTTGATGTATGGCGTGCCAGCCGCTTTCGGCGCCTCAGCGCGGCCGATGAAGCCCGCCAGCGCCAAAATCGTGAGTGCATACGGGGCGATGAGCAAGTAAACGGTCGGGACGTTTTTCAAGAACGGAATCGTTTGCCCGACGATGCTTAAGCTTTGCGCCAACCCGAAAAAGAGCGCCGCCCCCATCGCGCCGATCGGATGCCACTTGCCGAAAATCATCGCCGCAAGCGCCATAAATCCGTGCCCGGAAATCGTCGCATGGCTGAAATCGCGGGAAATGATCGTCGCGTATACCGCACCGCCCAAGCCGCCGAGCGCGCCGCTGATCATGACAGCGATGTAGCGCATTTTGGCGACATGAATCCCCATCGTATCCGCCGCCATCGGATGTTCGCCGACCGCACGCAGCCGCAGGCCAAACGGCGTTTTGTAAATGACATACCATGATACAAACGCCAGCGCAATGGCGATATACGACGGCGCGTACGCGTTGGAAAACAACAGCGGCCCGATGACGGGAATGTCGCTTAACACTGGCACGTCAATTTTGTCAAACCCAACTTGAATTTGGTCCGTCTGCCCCTTGCCGTACATTTTCTTCACTAAAAACAGCGACAGACCAAGCGCCAAAAAGTTGATCGCCACCCCGCTTACGACTTGGTCGGCGCGAAATGTGACCGACGCGACAGCATGCAGCAGGGAAAATACAGCGCCGACCACCATGGCAGCCAATAAGGCAAGCCACGGCGTCCATTCGCCAAACCGATCGGCAAACGTCAAATTAAAGACGATGCCGACAAACGCGCCGATGGTCATCAATCCTTCAAGCCCGATGTTGACGACGCCGGACCGTTCGCTAAACACGCCGCCAAGGGCGGTGAAAATGAGAGGAGCCGCAAAGAAAATCGTTGTCGGGACAATCGTTTGCAAGACGTCATACACGCTCACTTACTCCGCCCCCTTTTGCCAACGAGATAACAGCCAGCGGATCATGTAGCTGGATGCAACAAAGAAAATGATGAGCGCGATAATAATATCGACGAGTTCGGTCGGCACGCCGGCGCTTGACGGCATTTCCAACGCCCCGACTTTTAAGGCGCCAAACAACAAGGCGGAGAGCAAAATGCCAAACGCGTTGTTTCCTCCGATCAAGGCAACCGCGATGCCATCAAATCCAAGGCCGGTAAAGCCGGCTTTCGTCGAGATGTTTCCAAATGTGCCAAGCCCCTCCATCGCCCCGGCGACGCCGGCAAAAGCGCCGGAGATGACCATCGCTAAAATGATGTTGGCGCGCACATTCATGCCCGCGTACTGTGACGCATGCTGATTGAAACCGACCGCCCGCAGCTCAAACCCTTTCGTCGTCCGCTCAAGCAAAAACCACATGACAAATGCGGCGGCGACAGCGATGAAAATGCCGTAATGCATGGTGGAATGATGCGTAATGGCATCAAAAAAGTCGGAGTGAAGCGATGCGCTTTCTTTCACCGGCTTTGATTTAAATCCCTCATCAGACAAAACGGAACGGATGATGGCGTTCGTTACATGCAAAGCAATATAGTTCATCATGATCGTAATAATGACTTCGTGCACTTTTAAATACGCCTTCAGCACACCCGGAATCAAGCCCCATAGCGCCCCGGCCAACGCGGCGGCCAACAAGGCAAGCGGCAAATGGATGATTTTGGGCAAATCAAAGGACACCCCGACCCAGACGGCAGCGAGCCAGCCGACGATCAGCTGCCCTTCAACCCCGATGTTAAACAAGCCGGTGCGAAAGGCAAACGCCACCGCCAAGCCCGTTAAAATGTATGGCGTCGTCTGGCGGATCGTTTCGCCGATATAGTACGTATCGCCAAACGCCCCGTACACGAGAGCGTAAAACCCGGCGATCGGGTTGTAGCCACTTGCAAGCATCACGATCGAACCGGCGATCATGCCAAGAAGAACGGCCAACAATGGTATCAAAAATTGCTGGAGACGATTCGACTTCATCACGACACACCTGCTTCCTTCCGTTTGCTTCCAGCCATCAACAGCCCGAGCTCCTGTTCGGTTGTTTCTTTCGGATCAACGATGGCGACGATGTTTCCTTCATAAATGACAGCGATCCGGTCGCTGACGTTCATCACTTCGTCAAGCTCAAACGAGACGAGCAGCACCGCTTTCCCGCGGTCTCGCTGTTCAATGAGCCGCTTATGAATAAATTCGATCGCTCCAACATCAAGCCCCCTCGTCGGCTGGGCGGCGATCAACAAGTCCGGGTCGCGGTCGACTTCACGGCCGATGATCGCTTTTTGCTGGTTTCCGCCCGACAGCGCCCGCGCCTTCGTATATTCATCCGGCGTGCGCACGTCAAATTCGCGGATGAGCTGGCGCGCTTTTTCGTAAATGGCTTGAAAATTCAACAGACCCCGTTTCGAGTACGGCGGCTGATAGTACGTTTGCAGCACCATGTTTTCGCCGATCGGAAAGTCAAGGACAAGCCCGTGCTTATGCCGATCTTGCGGAATATGGCCGACGCCGGCTTCGATGATTTTGCGCGGCGGCAAATTCGTAATGTCTCGGCCGTTGAGGCGGATTGTCCCTGATTCAGCTTTGATCAACCCGGTTATGGCTTCAATGAGCTCGGTCTGGCCGTTGCCGTCGACTCCAGCAATGCCGACGATCTCGCCGGCGTGCACCGTCAAGTTCAAACCGTTGACCGCTTTGATCCCGCGCGCGTCCTTGACGACTAAGTCTTTAATTTCCAACACCGGTTTTCCCGGCTCAGCCGGTTTCTTAGCGGTCGTAAACTGCACCTCGCGGCCGACCATGAGCGCCGCCAGTTCGTTCGGATTCGTCTCCGCCACATTGAGCGTCGCAATTCCTTTGCCGCGGCGGATGACGGTGACGCGGTCGCACACTTCCATAATTTCTTTAAGTTTGTGTGTAATTAAAATGATGGATTTTCCTTCGCGGACGAGCGTGCGCATAATTTGCATGAGCTCGCGAATTTCCTGCGGCGTCAACACCGCTGTCGGTTCGTCAAAAATCAAAATATCGGCGCCGCGGTAAAGCGTCTTTAAAATTTCCACGCGCTGCTGCATGCCGACGGAAATGTCGGCGATCTTCGCTGTCGGATCGACCGCGAGTCCATATCGTTCCGACAATTCGCGCACTTCCCGCTCCGCCCGCTTCATATCGATCGTTCCGGCCCGCGTCGGTTCGCTGCCTAAGATGATGTTTTCCGTCACGGTGAACGTATCGACGAGCATAAAGTGCTGATGCACCATGCCGATGCCAAGATCATTGGCGACGTTCGGGTCGGTGATGCGCACCGGCTTTCCTTTCACGCGGATTTCGCCGCCGTCCGGCTGGTATAAACCGAACAGCACGTTCATGAGCGTCGATTTGCCGGCCCCGTTTTCGCCAAGCAGAGCGTGTATCTCCCCCTTTTTCACTTGCAGCGTAATGTTGTCATTGGCGACAAACGTGCCAAACACCTTGCGGATATTGAGCATTTCAATCACGTATTCCAAGCCATTCACTCCTTACTCAAGCAAGGTCAAAATCACAAAATGAAAGGCGACAGCGAAACAGCCGCCCTTCTCCTATTTCGCGCAGGAGACTCCCACTTCAACGACCAAAGGGAGTAAGCGGGAGAGGAATGCTCGTTCCCCCTTTCTTTTGTGTATGATCGAATAAAGGCGTGGAGAAAACTGTTAAATAAAGGCACTCCCATAACGGCTGCTCGATGTATGGAGTTGGTTGGCAGGAAACGCTGCAACCGTCAAACATCGAGCGTAGGTCCGTCTGTTGTGTGTGGAAGCCAAGTACTGCCAACAGACACACCGAGAGAATCGGCAACGATGCAGGCATGACCTGCGTCGTTGGGTAGTCGTCAACCTGCCCCCTGATGCAACCCCAAGTCAAGGAAGGAGGACGAAGTCCGTTTGCACTTCTGGGGAGTTGCAAGCCCCCACTTCAAGCGTTAGCGAAGTGGGGGTAGTTGACGATTTTGAAGAAGGCTAGCGGCTCGCGCTAGCCTTCTTCGCCGTTGTTCGTCACTTGATCGTCGCAGCGAATTGCTCGTACTCTTTCCGGTTTGTCGGAACTTTCACTTCGCCTTTGATGATTTTTTGCTTCCATTCGTCAACGGTTTTTAACACGTTCTCCGGAATGTTGTCTTGCGTCGGGGCAATGCCAACCCCATTTTCCGGCAACCCGTACTCAATCGTTTTGCCGCCCGGGAAGTCGCCCTCTTTCGCCCGTTTCGCCGTGTCATAGACAGCGACGTCGACGCGCTTCACCATCGAAGTGAGCGTTACGTTGTACGTTTTGCCGCCGACTTTCACTTCTCCCTCCGGCGCTTGGTCTTTGTCAACACCGATGACCCAAATTTCGCGGTTCGGATCTTTCTTCTTCAAATCTTTCGCTTCCGAGAAGACGCCGTTCCCAGTCGCTCCAGCTGCATGGTAGATGATGTCGATGCCAGACGCGTACATGCTCGAGGCGATCGCTTTCCCTTTATCCGCTTGGTCGAACGCCCCGGCGTATTGCACTTCCACAGTCGCCTTCGGATTGACCGCTTTCACGCCGGCGCGGAATCCGCTTTCGAATTTTTCGATCAACGGAATCTCCATCCCACCGACAAAGCCGATTTTATTCGTTTTCGTCATTAGCCCGGCGACAACACCGACAAGGAACGAGCCTTCATGCTCCTTGAACGTGATGCTGGCGACATTTGGCTCGTCAACAACCGTGTCGACGATGGCGAAATGTTTTTTCGGGTTTTGCTTCGCGACTTCTTTCACCGCGTCGCCCATCAAATACCCGATGCCGAAAATCAAGTCAAAGTCGCTGCGCACAAGCTTGTTTAAGTTCGTGGCATAGTCAGCGTCGCTCGATGACTGCAAGTAGTCGTAGCCGCCGCGGCCTTTTTCAAGCCCGTTGTCTTTGCCGAACTTTTGCAGCCCTTCCCAAGCCGACTGGTTGAACGATTTGTCGTCAATGCCGCCAACGTCGGTGACCATGGCGACGCTGAACGTGTCTTTTCCGCCCCCGGCATTATTTCCCCCTTGACCGCCACAAGCGGCAAGCAGCGTGCTGGCGGCGAACAAAGTGGACAAAAGCAATCCCATTCGCTTTTTCATCCATCACTACCCCCTGCTTTGAAAATTGGTTCCTTTATTTAGTATGAAACTTCCGGCTTCTTTCTATGTACCCTTTTCACCCCCTTAAAAGCTGAACCGCTTCCGCATGACATGGAAGCTGAACTTGTCGGAGCGGAAGTAGTTGACGGAATAAAAAATCGGCTCATCGTTTTTATCGAAATGCATTTGCTTGAGCACAAGCAGCGCCGTTTCCGGGTCGCATTGCAAAATCGGCGACACTTTTTCATGATAGCCGAGCGGCACGATGCGCGCGACCGCATAGGCGATGTCGCGATGCGTTTGGTTGTGCAAGTTTTCAAACAACGACTCTTGCTCATAAGAGATCCCTTTGGGCAAATATTTGCATAAAATTTTATCCAAGCAATAAACGACCGGCTCTCCATCAGCGGTGCGCACCCGCTCGATGAGCAGCAAATTCTCGTCCGGCCGGCATTGGAAACGGCGCATATCGTCTTCCGTCGGCTGTTGGATGGAGGAAGACAAAAAAATCGTTCCTGGCTTGCGCCCCGCTTGACGAATCATATCCGTGACGCTTGAGAGCTGCTCGATGCCGGACGTAAACAGCGGACGGGCGTTGACAAACGTTCCGACGCCGTGGCGGCGGATGATAATGTTTTCTTCTTCAAGCACCCTGAGCGCTTCCCTCAATGTCGCCCGGCTGACGCCAAGCTGTTTGGCGAGTTCAAACTCGGACGGCAGTTTTTGCTTTTCTTTGTACACTCCCGTTTCAATATCGCGCTTGATGCGATCAATCACTTGCAAGTAAAGGTGGCGGCTGTCTGATTTGATTGACATGACAACGTCCTCCGTGTTACGCATTTGCGTTAAGATCAGACCTCTGACATTAGACATATAACCTTTTTGAGATTACTATATCATTTTTTACTGGGCAAATAAATAGGTGATATCAAATTTTGTCGAAGAAAAAGAAATAGGATTGGTAACGCTTCCAATAAGATGTATGATTGAGCGGGCAGGCTTTTTTCGCCCGCCCTTTTTTTCATTTATGATGTCTTTTTTAAATCTTCCTTCGACCAAAGAACAGCGCGCGGCTTGCTTCCTTCATACGGGCCGACGACGCCGCGCTCCTCCATGGCATCAATGAGCCGAGCGGCGCGATTGTAACCGATGCGGAAGCGGCGTTGCAGCATCGAGACGGAGGCGCTTTGCATTTCAACGACAAGGCGGACCGCCTCATCGTACAACTCGTCTTCAAGGGCTGAGGAAGAGAGTTCGCTGTCTTCGACGAACATCTCCTCATAATATTGCGCCTGCTGCTGTCCGATGACAAACCGAACGACGTCTTCCACCTCTTGGTCGGAGACAAACGCCCCTTGGACGCGCACTGGTTTTGAGGCCCCCATCGGCAAAAACAGCATATCGCCGCGGCCGAGCAGTTTTTCCGCCCCGCCCATATCCAAAATGGTGCGCGAGTCGATTTGCGATGATACACTGAAGGCGATGCGCGACGGAATGTTCGCTTTGATGACGCCGGTGATGACGTCCACCGACGGGCGCTGGGTGGCGATGATCAAATGGATGCCAGCGGCGCGCGCCATTTGCGCCAAACGGGTGATCGCCTCTTCCACATCCGAGGAAGCCACCATCATCAAGTCGGCCAATTCGTCGATGATCACGACGATGTATGGCAAAAGCGGCTGCTGTTCCGACGCCGTTTCGTTATGGTGGCGGATATGCTCGTTATATCCTTCAATGTTGCGCGTGCCGGTATGCGAGAACAGCTCGTAGCGCCGCTCCATTTCTTGGACGACTTTTTTCAGCGCCTGGGCCGCTTTTTTCGCGTCGGTGACGACCGGTGTCAACAAATGAGGAACACCGTTGTACACACTTAACTCCACCATTTTCGGATCGATCATCATCAGCTTCACCTCATGCGGCTTCGTGCGCATGAGCAGGCTGACGATAATGCCGTTGATGCAGACGCTTTTGCCGCTGCCGGTCGCGCCGGCGATCAACAAATGCGGCATTTTGTTTAGTTCTGCAGCGACGACTTCACCGGAGATGTCGCGCCCAAGCGGAATCAAAAGCTTCGCCTTGTCCCGTGTATGCTCAATGGCTTCCAGCACTTCGCGCAGCGAAACAGTGGCGATCTCTTCATTTGGCACTTCGATGCCGATCGCGGACTTGCCGGGGATCGGTGCTTCAATGCGGATGTCTTTCGCCGCCAAAGCGAGCGCCAAATCGTCGCTTAAGCTGACAATTTTGCTCACTTTCACCCCGACGTCCGGATACACTTCATATTTCGTCACCGCCGGACCGAGGTGCACTTGCGTCACTTTCGCCTTGACGCCGAAGCTTTGGAACGTTTTCTCCAGTTTTCGCGCGTTGGCGTAAATGTTCGCATGATCGGCCGATTGCCCGGCCGGCTTCGGCAGGCGAAGCAAATCAAGCGGCGGCAGGTCGTAATTGGTGTTTTCATGCTCGGAAAACGCAAGCGGCGGCGCCGGTTTGTCCTCCTCCCCCCCACTGTCGCCTTCCACCAGTGGATTCTTCTCTTCTTCCGGCTCAGCGGCCGACCGGACTGCGGCAAAATCGGAAATGATCGGCGGCGGGGAAAGCAATTCCTCATCCGGCTCGACGCTGCTTGCTTCAGCCGGCTCGTCTTCCCGCTTTGCGGCCGCCCGCCGCGAGCGTCGGCTTCGGCCGCCGCTTTCCTTGCGCTTCCTCCCCGCCCGCCATTGCTTGATATCTTCGACAAACGCCAACCATTCTTTTCGCACAAACGCTGCGGCAAAAGCAACCCATTTGCCGGCCGTCTCGCGCAGCGATTTCCCGGTCAGCACGACAAAGCCGACGATGAACAGAAGGAAACAAATCCATTTCGTCCCGGGCGAATCGAACAGCTGGTAGCTGGCGGCAAATAACAGGGCGCCGACCATTCCGCCCCCTAAATCCACATCGGCCGCCTTGCCGCTTGCTTCGTTCCAAAACAGCCCCCACGTCGTCCGAATGATGCTCGGATCAAGCTCGCCGCGCCGCGACATGAGTTCAAACAGCTTGTCATGGCTCAAAAGCAGAAGCGCCGCGGCGATGGACGAAGCGCCGACAAACGGGCGGCCCGTCCATGACGGCCACTCCCGCCGCCACATGACGATGAGCGATAATAGGAAAAGTCCGCCTACTAATAGCATGTACCATTCGCCGAAAAAAAAGCGGCCCACAAGCACGAGCGTCTCCCCGACAAGCCCGAGGCGGGCCATCGCAACGACAGCGACCGCGAGCAAGCCAAGTCCGATCAATTCAAAGCGGATGGTTTCCGTCCATGGCTGTGTTTTTGACGGTTTCCCTTTTCTTCTTCGCTTTCGTTTCGCCATGATCGTTCACTCCAGCATGAATGAATTGGCAAGCCGGAAAAAAGCAGCCAACAATGGCTGCTTTTTTCCGTTTGTTTACTATTATATCATGAACGGCTGAACAATTCATTACGATGTTGCCAGAGAAGCCGGAAATCGCGCCCCAGGCGCATATTTGGCGTTTAAAAAATGGAACGGATTCGTGCTTAAGTTTTGCACGATTTCATATTCTCCCGTTTCGACAGATTGGACGAGAAACGGAATGCCATCGTAATACACCATTTTCCGCTTCTCATAAACAGCGGCATCGACCGGAAAAATCAAATGTTCGGGCATGATCGTATACAAAATCATTGGATCATCTTCCCTTCCCCGTTTTTCCTCATCGCGATCAGCTCGCGCAGCTTCGCCATCGCTTGGGACACGCCCCCGACTTCATCGATGAGCCCGTACCGAACGGCGTCAGGCCCAACGACGTTCGTGCCGATGTCGCGCGTCAAATTGCCTTTGGAAAACATGAGCTCTTTAAACTTTTCCTCGCTGATCTTCGAATGTTTCGTCACGAAGCGGACGACGCGCTCCTGCATTTTATCCAAGTACTCAAACGTCTGCGGCACGCCGATGACAAGCCCCGTCAAACGGACCGGATGAATCGTCATCGTCGCCGTCTCGGTGATGAACGAATAGTTGCACGACACAGCGATCGGCACGCCGATCGAATGGCCGCCGCCAAGCACAACGGAAACAGTCGGTTTCGAGAGCGAGGCGAGCATTTCGGCAATGGCGAGCCCTGCTTCCACATCGCCGCCGACCGTATTTAAAATGACGAGCAGCCCTTCAATTTTCGGGTTTTGCTCGATGGCCACAATCTGTGGAATGACGTGCTCGTATTTCGTCGCCTTATTTTGCGGAGGCAGCTGAATATGCCCTTCAATCTGTCCGACGATCGTCAAACAATGAATGTTCGTATCGGGATCCATTTGCGGGACGTTCGTCTGCCCAAGCTGGGTGATGGCCGCAGTCGCTTCCTCGGCCTTTGTTTCCGGCTGTTCGCCCTCGGTTTCCGCTTGAAAATAACGTTCCTTCTCCATCCATTTCGTCTCCTTTCTTGTCGATCATACGCTTAGTATGGCCGAAAGAAAAAAGAAAAATGCCGGCAACGGCTGACCGTTTCCGGCATTTTTCAGTTGACTTTGAGCATGATTGCATTATACTTCCATAATAATAGGCAAAATCATGGGTCTGCGCTTCGTTTTTTCAAATAAAAACTGGCTTAACGCTTCACGGATGTTCGCTTTCAACGACGACCATTCAAGCATGTACGATTCAAGGCAGCGCTCGATGATTGCCGCCACCATTTTCTCTGCTTCCTCAAGCAGTGTCTCAGACTCGCGCATGTAGACGAACCCCCGCGAAATGATTTCCGGGCCGGCCGCGATCGTTTTCGCTTCTTTATTCAGCGTGACGACGGCGATCAAAATGCCGTCCTGGGACAATAAGCGGCGGTCACGCAACACAATGTTGCCGACATCGCCAATGCCGAGGCCATCAATTAAAATGTTGCCGTACGGCACTTTGCCGCCGGGGCGGGCGGCACCGCCGCGGAACTCGATCACTTCGCCTTTGTCGATTAAAAACGTCCGCTCCTCCGAGATGCCGACCGCCTTCGCCAACCGGGCGTGCGCTTTTTGCATCCGATATTCCCCATGCACCGGAATAAAGTATTTTGGCTTCATTAAATTGAGCATCAACTTTAATTCTTCTTGGCAACCGTGCCCAGATACGTGCACTTGCCGGTCGCGGTAAATCACGTTGGCGCCGGCCCGATACAAGGCGTCGATCGTTTTCGCGAACCCAAGCTCATAGCCCGGCATGACGGATGCGGCGACGATGACGGTATCCCCTTCTTTGATGTTCACTTGTTTGTTCGCTTGACGCGCCATGCGCCAAAGCGCGCTCATCGGCTCGCCATGCCCGCCGGTTGTCAAAATGACGAGCTCGCGGTCATGGTAGCGATCGATATCGTGCGCAGAAATCGTCACCTTGTCTGGAACGTGCAAATAGCCAAGGCGCACGGCGATGTCCATTACTTTATGCAGCGTTTTGCCGATGACTGCCACTTTACGCCCGGATTGGCGGGCGGCGTACAGCACTTGCTGGATGCGGGTGATGTTGGAAGCGTAGCAGGCAACAAACACGCGTCCTTTCGCATGGCCGATCACGTCAGCGATCTCATAGGCGACTACCGTATCGGAGCCGCTGTAGCCGGGGCGTTCGGCGTTTGTGCTGTCCGACAAAAGACACAGCACCCCTTCTTCGCCGATTTGCGCCATTTTCCCTAAGTCGGTGCGGTTGTTGCCGTACGGGGTTTGGTCAAATTTAAAATCGCTCGTGTACACGATCGCACCTTGCGATGTATGCAGACTGATGCCGATCGAATCGGGGATGCTGTGGATCGTGCGGAAAAACGTCACTTTCGCCTTGTCAAACACGAGCTCCGCATCCGGATGAACTTCATTGAGCTTTGCGCCCGACACCCCTTGTTCTTTTAACAGCGCCTCCGCCAACCCGAGCGTCAGCTTCGTTCCGTATACCGGCACAGACAGCTGCTTGAGCACGTAGGCGATCGCCCCCATATGCTCCTCGTGCCCGTGGGTGAGAAAAATGGCCTGAATGCGATGCTGCCGTTCAATCAAATAGGTGATGTCCGGGATCACTTTGTCGATGCCGAGCATTTCGTCTTCCGGAAACATCACCCCGGCGTCGATGACAAAAATGTCCTCGTCCAATTCGACAACATACATGTTTTTTCCGATTTCTCCGACTCCCCCAAGGGCAAAAATGCGTATTTTCTCTACCGGCTTTATTTTCGATTTCAAGGCTGCGTCCTCCCAATTGTGATGCTAACCCGCTCAAAGTCACTTGCTTTTATTATAACGAATCGATGCTGAAAAACACAAGATGGTTCATTCACCAGCCAATGGATTTCACAGCCAAGGCAAAAAAAGGCCCCAACGCGCAAGCAAAGCGTTGGGGAATCGTTTCGTTACGACAGCGCATCGAGCAGGCGGCTTAGCTCCTTCCGCTCTTGTTCGGCAAGCGGCACAAGCGGAAGGCGCACCGAACCAACGTCCAGCCCGCGCAGCTGCAGCGCCGTTTTCACCGGCACCGGGCTTGGGGCGGCAAACAAGCCTTTCATGAGCGGCAGCCATTTTCGATGCAGCGCCGCCGCCTTCTGATGATCGCCCGCTAAAAAGGAACGAATCATTTCCTGCATTTCATTGCCAATGATGTGCGAAGCGACCGAGACGACGCCATTGCCGCCGATCGCTAGCACTGGAAGCGTCAAGCTGTCGTCGCCGCTGTAGAGCAAAAAGTCGTCCGGCGTACGCTCAATGATTTCCGCCATGGCGTCCAAATTGCCGCCCGCTTCCTTGACAGCGACAATGTTCGGAACTTCGGACAGCCGGATGACCGTCTCCGGAGCAAGACTCACCGACGTGCGCCCTGGAACGTTATACAGCATCACCGGCAGCGATGTGCTTTCGGCAATCGCTTTGAAATGTTGATACAGCCCTTCTTGGTTCGGCTTGTTGTAATACGGCGCCACAAGCATGACCGCATCGACGCCCGCCTCTTCCGCCTTTTTCGTCAGCTCGATCGACGCGCGCGTATCGTTCGTGCCCGTTCCAGCAATGACCGGCGCTCGGCCGTTGACGACGGAGACGACATGGCGAAAAAGCGCGATTTTTTCCTCGGTCGTCAACGTCGGCGACTCGCCGGTCGTGCCGGCGACAACGAGCGCATCTGTGCCATTGTCAAGCAAATAGTTGACAAGCTCCGTTGTTTTTGCCAAGTCGAGATTCCCTTTTCGGTCAAATGGCGTAACCATCGCCGTTATGATGTTCCCGAACTGAACCACGGTTTTCACTCCTCGCTCCCAATCGCTTCATCTTCGCCCGCATCCGCCTCGGATAAACAGAAGGCGTCATGCAGAGCGTTGACCGCCTTTTCCATATCGTCTTGCTTCACTAACACCCAAATCGTCGTATGGCTGTCGGCGGACTGCAAAATTTGAATGCCTTGCTCCGACAAGGCAGTGACGATTTTCGCCGTCACCCCTGGTACGCCGGCAATGCCGGCGCCGACGACCGACACTTTGGCGCATCGGGGCGTCACGGCCGGTTCGTAGCCGATGCGGCGCAGGGCGGCCACCGCTTTTTCCGTCATGTCGCCGCTCACGGTGTACACAACACCGTACGGGGAAATGTTGATAAAGTCCACGCTGATCCCTTCATGGGCCATCGCTTGAAACACGTCAGACTGCAGCTCATAGTGGCCTTCTTTCGCCAGCACTTTGATTTGTGTAACGTCGGCGACGTACGTAATGCCGGTGACAAGCCGCTCTTTCACATCGCTTCCTTTTCGGCCGCGCACCGATGAAGTGACGAGCGTCCCGGGGGCATCGGAGTACGTCGAGCGAATGCGCAGCGGCACTTTCGCCTGCATGGCGATCTCCACCGCGCGCGGATGGATCACTTTCGCCCCTTGGTACGCCATGTTGCAAATTTCCGTATACGTCACGACGTCAAGCGGCCGGGCGCTCTCCACGATGCGCGGGTCGGCGGTCATGACGCCGTCGACATCGGTGAAAATATCGACCCACTCCGCGTTTAACGCCGCGCCGAGCGCTGCCGCCGACGTGTCGCTCCCGCCGCGGCCGAGCGTTGTTATGTCGCCGTTTTCCGCCATGCCTTGAAAGCCGGCGACCACGACAACGTCGTACTGCTCGAGCGCCTCAAGGAGGCGGTCGCAGCGCATTTCGAGAATTTTCGCGTTCGTATGATCGCTGTTCGTGCAAAATCCTGCCTGGGCGCCGGTGAACGCCGTCGCTTTGATGCCGTGTTCGTTCAACAAGTTGCTGAACACAACGCTTGAGATGATTTCTCCGCACGCCATAAGCATATCTTGCTCTCGTTTTGTGACATGGTGATGAACGCCGCCGATCAAACTAAGCAGCGTATCGGTCGCATATGGATCGCCGGAACGTCCCATAGCCGATACGACGGCCACGACTTTATAGCCATCTTCCAACGCCCGTTCAATATGGCGGCGCGCCAAGTTCCGCCCGCGCTCGTCGCGGACGGACGTGCCGCCGAACTTTTGAACAATGAGTTTCATGCTAACACCTCGATGCTTTTTCAAATGAGCCCGAGCCTCAACAAACTTTCCGCGATTTGCACCGAGTTCGAGGCTGCACCTTTTAGCAAGTTGTCAGCGACAACCCATAGATGGAAGCCGCGGCGGTTGTCCAAATCGCGGCGGATGCGGCCGACAAACACGTCGTACTTACCGACGCAATGGGCCGGCATCGGATACAACTGTTCGCTCGGATCATCTTGAAGCACGACGCCCGGCGCTTCGCGGAGCACCGCCTGCAAGTCAGAGGCGGTGACGCCGTCTTGTTCAATTTCGATGTACACCGATTCCGAATGGCCGCTCGCCACCGGAATGCGCACGCACGTCGCCGCCACTTTCAGCTCAGGCATATGCATGATTTTTTTTGTTTCATTGATCATTTTCATCTCTTCAAACGTGAATCCATTGTCTTGAAACTTATCGATTTGCGGAATGGCGTTGAACGCAATTGGGTAATGCTTCCGGTCCGATTTCACTGGCAAAATGTTCGCCTCAACCGGCTTGCCTTCGAGCACGGCTTTCGTCTGCTCGTTGAGCTCTTCAATGGCCTGCGCTCCCGCCCCGGAGACGGCCTGGTATGTCGAGACGATGACGCGCTCTAAGCCAAACGCTTTTCGAATCGGCTCCAACGCCACGACCATTTGAATCGTCGAGCAGTTCGGATTGGCGATAATGCCGTTATGCCACGTCAAATCGCTTTCGTTCACTTCCGGAACGACAAGCGGCACGTTTTCCTCCATCCGAAACGCGCTCGTATTGTCGATCACGATCGCCCCGCGCCGCACCGCTTCCGGCGCCAGCGCTTTCGATACGGCGCCGCCGGCGCTGAACAAGGCGATGTCGACTCCGTTAAAGCGCTCGGGCGATGCCGCCTGCACTTCGATCTCCTCGCTGCGAAAGCGCATTTTTTTGCCGGCTGACCGCTCCGATGACAACAAAGTCAATTTTCCAACCGGGAAGTTCCGGTCTTCAAGCGTCCGCACCATTTGCTGCCCAACTGCCCCCGTTGCTCCGACGACAGCGACATGATATTGTTTTTGAGCCATCAACCATTCTCCTTCCACATCGTCACTCTAAGAAGTGAATTCATAGTCTTTATTTTATCACATTCCGCTGTGGACGAGAGAACATTTTTATGCGGAACATTGATTTTTGATTCAGTTGTAGCGGAACCGCTCGATCATGACCGGCTGCAGCTGCTTCCCTTCAAGCGCGGCGAGAATCGTATCGCGCAAAAGCGGCATGTAGGCGACCATGGAGTTCGGCTTCGCCTGCGGGGCGTCTTGGCCGAACGGGATGAAATAAATGTTTTTTGCTGCCATAAGCCGCATTAGATTGACGCCGTTTAAGCCGAGCGCATCGTTCGTGGAGATGCCAAGCACGACCGGGCGGTGGTTGCGCATCGTCGCTTTCGCTGCCATCAGCACGGGGGAATCCGTCATGGCATTGGCCAGCTTGCTCATCGAGTTGCCGGTGAGCGGGGCGATCACCATGCAGTCGAGCGGGATTTTCGGTCCGAGAGGTTCTGCTTTGACGATCGTATCGATCACCTCGTTTCCGGTCAGTTGCTCCAGTTTTTTCACCCATTCTTCCCCTTCCCCGAAGCGGGTGTTCGTCGTTTTCACCGTATAGGTGACGATCGGCAGCACCTCCGCTCCTTCGTTGACAAGCTTCTCGATCTCCGGGAACACCGCATCATATGTGCAATGCGACCCGGTGAGGCCAAAGCCGATCCGTTTTCCTTTCAAGCTGTTTCCGCTCATGCATGATTCTCCTCCCGTTTTTGTAAATCTGCATATAACAGCTGCGCCAAGACGTTGGCGATGATTTGCCCAGCTGTCTTCGGCGCGACGATCCCCGGCAGCCCGGGCGCCAAAATGGCTTTCACTCCGCGTTTTTCGGCATAGCGGAAGTCAGTGCCGCCCGGTTTTGACGCCAAATCGATAATCAGCGTATGGGGAGGCATTTTGGCGATGACGCTCGCCGTCACGATGAGATGAGGCACGGTGTTGATGCAGACGTCAATGTCACGCACTTCTTTTTCCAAATCGTTTAAGTGAAACGGCACGAGCCCCATTTCTGTAATGCGGGCGAGATGCTCCGACCGGCGCGCCCCGACTTTCACTTTCGCCCCAACGCGGCGAACGTCCGGGCGACGGTCATGCCAACGCGTCCAAGCCCCAAGACGGCAACGCATGAGCCGTGGATCGTAAAATCCGTATGCTGAATGACCATCATCACCGTGCCTTCCGCGGTCGGAATGGAGTTGTAAATGGCGACATCGTCGCGCTCAAACAACTGCACGTGCTTGCGCCCTGTTTTTTTCACCAATTCGTCCAAATACGCGTTGCTGATGCCGGAATAAATCGTGCATTGCCGCGCCGTTTTTTGCACCATCTCTTCTGTAAACGGAATCGGTTCGTGGGCAAACACGCTGTTGACGTTTCCGTCCAGCGTCGTGCCGTGAACCGGCAAAATGATCGCATCCAAATCGGCAAAATCGACTTCGCCAATCGGCAGCTTCATCGCCCCGGTGAAATGATGGGCGAGCTGGTCGAAGCCGACAAGCGACAACTTCGCGTCGAGTTCAACGAGTTTGCGGATGACTTCAAGCTGCCTAGCATCGCCGCCGATGATGGCGATATGCATTCCTGTCAGCATCATGTTGTACGCTCACCTTCTTTTCTGTATAGATGCAACGAAGAAGTTTAACATATCCTTAACGGAAAAGCGGTTTTCCCCTTTTCGACTGTCGGAGGAAAGCCACAGGCTTCTCCGTCACGCCAAGGCGTGACGGAGGACCGAACAACCGCCTGCTTCACAGACCCATATAATGGGTCTGGAAGCGGCGTTGTTCGGTCGCCCGACAGTCGATCAAATACTCAGTAAGAGTTGCAAATGGTAAATCTTCAAATTGCATCTATATGGCAAACTGCTCCGTTTCCTTTCCCATCTTATGTTGGAGGGAAAATATAGGTGAATATCCTTGCAGGAAAAAATGGGCGATATGCGCCCAAAGCTGACAAGAGGCAGTCATTTTTTCTGTTTTTGTTCCTTACATATAAAGTAAAGAAGCGAAAAAGGAGGAAACCAGCATGAGGCTGAGCGAATTAAGCGGAAAAGAAATTGTCGATGTAAGCCGAGCCGAGCGGCTCGGGGTGCTCGGGCAGACCGATTTGGAAATCAACGAGCAAACGGGGCAGATCGAGGCGCTGCTCATCCCAACGGGAAAATGGTTCGGGTTTCGCAAAGACGGACAGGAAATTCGCGTGCCGTGGAAATATATTCGCAAAATCGGCGCCGATATGGTGATGATCGACGTCCCCGAGGAAGGGTGAAAGAGGCGGAAACGAAAAAGCTAACAACCTAGCGACAGGTCGTTAGCTTTTTTGAGCTCGGTCTATGGGAGCGGGCGCGGCAGCACGCCGTCCGGGCTGATTAAGGCGAGCGCGTAATCGTCCGTGAAAACCGTGCGCGCCAGTTCGTTTACTTTTTCCACCGTGACACTTTCAATCTCTTCAATGATCTCATCAAGCGAGCGGTGGCGGCCGAGAAGGAGTTCATTTTTGCCGTTGCGGCTCATCCGGCTGTTCGTGCTCTCGAGCCCAAGCATCAGGCTTCCTTTCATCTGCTCTTTGCTGTTATGCAACTCTTTTTCGGTCACTCCGTCCTCCTTCAGCTGGCGAATGGTCTGCTGGATCGTTTCGAACAGCACATCAAGCTGGCTGCTTCCTGTGCCGGCGTAAATGGCGAGCAGGCCGCTGTCTTGGTAGGCGGAATGGTACGAGAACACCGAATACGCCAATCCGCGCTGTTCGCGCACTTCCTGAAACAGCCGGCTGCTCATGCTGCCGCCTAAAATATTGTTCAAGATGAGGAGCGGGTACGCGTCCGGATGGCCGATCGGCAACCCGTTGAATCCGATGCATACGTGCGCCTGCTCTGTGTCCTTTTTGCGCGCGATCTTTTGCGGCACAAACGCCGGCGTCCCTGAAGAAGGCGGCTTGCTCTCTGCGGCGAACGAGCCGAAATAGCGCTCGACCTCATCAATAAACCGTTCGTCGACGTTGCCGGCGACCGAAATGACGACGCGATCCGGTGTATAGTAGTCCGCCATATATTGGCGCAGCGTGTCGCCAGTAAACGTGCGCAGCGTCTCTTCCGTGCCCAAAATCGGATAGCCGAGCGGATGACCCGCATAGCACGCTTTGCCGAGCAAATCGTGGACGATGTCATCCGGTGTATCTTCATACATTTTGATTTCCTCGAGCACGACGTTGCGCTCCTTTTGCAGCTCATCCTCCACAAATGTCGAGTGGAAAAACATATCGGCGAGCATTTCAAGCGCCAACGGCGCGTGTTCATCCAATACTTTGGCGTAGTAACACGTATACTCCTTCGATGTAAAGGCGTTTACTTGCCCGCCGATGCTGTCGAATGCTTCCGCAATGTCCCGGGCCGTGCGCGTCGTGGTCCCCTTGAAAAACATATGCTCTAAAAAATGGGAAATGCCATTGGTTTGCTCCGTTTCATTGCGCGAGCCGGTCCCGATCCATATGCCGATGGCCACCGACCTTACAGTCGGAATTTGCTCGAGCACGATTCGCACACCGTTTTTGCACGTATATTTGTTAATCAACTCCATGTTCCTCCTGTTTGTTTGCCAGTCTTTTCTCATCGAATAAGGCCGTCAAGCTGCCTAGGGCGTAGCCTTTTTGCTTAATCGAGGTGATCAGCTCGTCAAGTGCAGCCGCCGTCGGCATCGTTGGGTGCATCAAAATGATGGCGCCAGGATGAACTTTCGATGTCACCCGTTTCACTATAACAGATGGCGACGGTTTTTGCCAATCAATTGTATCGACGCTCCATAGAATCGTTTTCATGCCGAGTTCCGCGGCGACCTCGACGACCTCGTCGCGGTAGCTGCCGCTTGGCGGGGCAAACCATTTGCATTTCACCGATGTCGCCGCCTTAATCACTTCGTTTGTTTTCTCGAGCTCGCGGCGGATGTCATCGACAGCGAGCGTTTTCATATCGGGATGGCTGTAGGAATGGTTGCCGATTTCATGGCCGGCGTCTGCTATCATTTTTGCCATCTCCGGGTGTTTTTTTACCCATCGTCCTTCCAAGAAGAACGTCGCCTTGACATTGTATTTTTTCATCGTCTCAAGCATGTCGGGGAGGTATTCTTCCCCCAAGCGACATTGACCGCAAACGCCACCATCGGCTTGTCAGGATGGCCGCGGTAAATCGGCGCCGGCGGCAAATCGTCCAAATGGACGCGCGGGGGCACTTGACGGAACACGAGTTTTCGCTCATCAAACATCCCCGTTTTCTTCATGTTTTGATAGGAGGCGTCAATGTCGACGGCGAGCCCGTTGTAGCCGGGCGTCGCCTTCCATACTTTATCGATGACCGCATCTTGGGCGGGAATTTCATATTGCTTCGCTTGTTTGACGATCGTGTCGTACAGCTTGTCGCGCTCTTTCATCGCGGTTGTTTCCATCGGACGCCAGCTCGCGATGTAATCGCCAATCGGAGGCCAATGAACCGCCGCCCAGGCGGCAAGAAACATGACCGCTAGCGCCATATAGCGGGCAATTCCGTTGTTCACCCTTGTCCCCCTCCTTTTTTACTACTACAACATATGTCTTAGGGGACAGGATAGAACATAACAAAAGAGCCTTAAGAAACAAATTCCTAAGGCTTCATGCGATGGCGCTCCGGCCGTCTTCCTCGTTTTTCCCTAGATTCCCGCGGCAGTTCCCCTCCAATGTTGCGGGCATCGCGCAACACCGCTTTGCGCGACAGGTTGACGCGCCCTTGCTTATCGATTTCCGTTACTTTCACTAAAATTTCATCGCCAATCGAAACGACGTCTTCGACTTTGCCGACCCGCCCTTCAGCGAGCTCGGAAATATGGACAAGCCCGTCTTTGCCGTTGAACAACTCAACGAAGGCGCCGAATTTTTCAATCCGTTTCACTTTGCCTAAGTACACTTGGCCGACTTCGACTTCGCGGACGATGTCTTCGATGATTTGCTTCGCTTTTTGGTTGGCCGCTTCATCCACAGACGAGATGAAAATCGTGCCGTCTTGTTCGATGTCGATTTTGACGCCGGTTTCGTCGATGATTTTGTTGATCTGCTTGCCGCTTGGTCCGATCACCTCCCGGATTTTGTCCGGGTTGATGTGCATGATCAAAATTTTCGGTGCATATTTGGACAGCTCTTTGCGCGGTTCGCTGAGCGTTTGCATCATATGATCCAAAATCTCGAGCCGCCCTTTGCGCGCTTGCATGAGCGCCTCTTCCAAAATCTCGCGCGTCAATCCTTTGATTTTAATGTCCATTTGCAATGCCGTCACGCCTTTTCTCGTGCCGGCGACTTTAAAGTCCATATCGCCAAGATGGTCTTCGATGCCTTGAATGTCCGTCAAAATCGTGTAATGGTCGTCGTTTTTCACAAGCCCCATGGCAATGCCGGCGACCGGTGCTTTAATCGGCACCCCAGCATCCATCATCGCCAGCGTGCTGGCGCAAATGCTGGCCTGCGATGTCGAGCCGTTTGACTCAAGCACTTCTGAAACGAGGCGGATCGTATACGGGAATTCGCGCTCCGACGGCACGACCGGCTCGAGCGCCCGTTCGCCAAGCGCCCCGTGTCCGATTTCACGACGCCCCGGCCCGCGCATCGGCCCGGTTTCCCCGACGGAAAACGGCGGGAAGTTGTAATGGTGCATAAACCGCTTCGATTCTTCAAGGTCAAGCCCGTCCAAAATTTGCACGTCGCCAAGCGCCCCAAGCGTACAAACGCTCAACACTTGCGTCTGCCCGCGCGTAAACAAACCGGAGCCGTGCGTGCGCGGCAGGACGCCGACCGCCGATGAAAGCGGACGGATTTCATCGACTTTGCGCCCGTCCGGACGGATTTTCTCGACCGTGATCAAACGGCGCACTTCCTCTTTTACGAGTTTATGCAAAATTTCCTGTACTTGCTTGAGCTTCTCCTCATCCGCTTCTTCCGCCTCATATTTGGCGATGACGCCAGCTTTCACATCTTCAATGGCAGCATCGCGCGCCAGTTTCTCCGGCACTTGCACCGCTCGCTTAATGTCCGCTTCGGCAAGCTGGCGGATTTCCGCCTCCAGCGCTGGATCCGGCTCGTAAAGGACGACTTCCATTTTTTCTTTGCCGACTTGGGCGGCGATTTCCTCTTGGAAGGCGATGAGCCGCTTCACTTCCTCATGGCCGAACATGATCGCTTCCAAAATCACTTCTTCCGGCACCTCATCTGCCCCGGCTTCCACCATGTTGATCGCATCTTTTGTGCCGGCGACGACAAGATGCAGATCGCTTTTTTCCATTTGCTCGACCGTCGGATTGATGACAAACTGGCCGTCGACGCGACCGACGATGACACCGGCGATCGGCCCTTCAAACGGAATGTCGGAAATCGTCAGCGCCACCGACGAACCGATTAAGGCCGCTACTTCCGGCGCGCAGTCTTGATCAACGCTCATGACCATCGAGACGACTTGCACTTCGTTGCGGAATCCTTCGGCAAACAGCGGGCGAATCGGTCGGTCGATGAGACGGCTCACCAAAATGGCTTTCTCGCTCGGGCGACCTTCGCGCTTAATAAACCCGCCAGGAATTTTTCCAACCGCATACAACCGTTCCTCGTAGTTGACGGTGAGCGGGAAAAAGTCAACGTTTTTCGCCTCTCGCGACGCGGTGGCTGTGCTCAACACGACCGTATCGCCGTAGCGGACGAGCGCCGCGCCATTCGCCTGTTTCGCCAGCTCGCCGGTCTCAATGATGAGCGGCCGCCCGGCCACATCGATGGAAAACACGCGTTTCTCTTGTTCCATACAGACGAGTACTCCTCTCTATGTACAGATGAAATTATAGATCCGCTGATGATTAGTATAGACGAATTGGCACCATTGTTATCATCGCCGTGTCAATCACGCCTATAAACTAGCAAAAAAGCGGGAATGCTCCCGCTTTTTTATCGACGTAATCCAAGTTTCTCAATCAATTCACGGTAGCGCGCCACATCTTTCTTGCGCAAGTAGGCCAATAAGTTGCGGCGCTTCCCGACCATTTTCAGCAAGCCGCGCCGTGAATGATGGTCTTTTTTATGAATGCGCAAATGCTCGTTCAAGTTGTTGATTTGCTCCGTCAGGATCGCAACTTGCACTTCCGGAGAACCGGTGTCGTTCTCATGGATTTTAAATTGCTCGATGATTTCGCGTTTGCGCTCCTGCGTCAATGCCATCCTTGTTCACCTCCCTAGTCCTAGATCCCCGATTGCCGAGCGGGCGTCGGTGACTCGCCTAGCCAAGCAATGGTTCGCATACATTGATTAGAATACCTCTTTTTCCGGCAAAATGCAAGTCTTTTCGCTGAAACAGCGGAAATACTGCTCCGCCTCTTTCTTGTCGCGGGCGATTTGCGCCGTCAGTTCGTCGACGCTGGCGAACTTCTGCTCGCTCCGCAGACGGCGGTGCCACTCAATGGTCATCGTTTGTCCATAAAGATCGCCGGAAAACTCGAATAAGTGCACCTCAATATTCGGCAATCCTTCGCGCGTTTTATGGAACGTCGGTTTGTAGCCGACGTTCGCCACTCCTTCATATACTTGCCCGCCGATCACCGCCTTGACTGCATAGACGCCGACTGCCGGCAAGACATAATCGCTGTTTAAAGCGATGTTCGCCGTTGGAAAGCCGATCATCCGCCCGCGCCGTTCCCCGGCAACGACCGTTCCTTCAAGCTCATAAAAGCGGCCGAGCAGGCGGGGAAGCTGTTCGACCGCCCCGTCTTCGAGCAGTTTCCGCACCCGGGACGAGCTCACTTTTTCCCCGTCGATCGCGAGCTTCGGAATGACCGTCTGTCCAAAGCGGCCGCGCGCATGAATCGGCATCGTCTCCATCGTTCCTTTTCCGAACCGCCCATACGTGAAATCGAAACCGGCGACGACATGTTTCACATGCAACCCGTCCAAATATTGGTCAACGAACGCTTCTGGCGACAGCGCAGCAAACGTCGGCGTAAATTCAACGATGTACAGCCGGTTGACGCCAAGTGATGCAATCAGCTGCTCCTTTTTGCCAAGCGGCGTGATCGAGTAGAGCTCGGACTGTTTGCCAAGCACAACGGACGGATGAGGATGAAACGTCATCACCGCGCTTTCGTACCCACGCTCGTTGGCGATCTCGACCGCGGTGCGGATCACTTTTTGATGGCCGAGGTGGATGCCGTCGAAATAGCCCAGCGCCATCACCGTCGGAGGGAGCGCCTGGCGTTCGAGACGGTGCGGATGCGAAAGAAACAGCGTTTCCATGTCCATGACCTACCTTCTTTATTTCCACGCTGCACCCGCGGCGTTAATGAAACACTTTGAGCGGTTTCATCAAGCCGGGGCGCGCCGGATGCTTCACGTACAGGGCCAGCGCTTCCCGCTCGGGCGAAACAAGCACGACCGGCCCGTCAAGCTTCTCTAAAAAAGCGGGAAGCCGGAGCAGCACCCCGTTTTTTACCTTCTCTGCTACTTTATCATTGATTTCATATTTCGGCAAATGAAAAAGCGCCCGCTCGATCGGGATGAGCAAGGCATCAGCCGTCCCGTCGGCCGCCCGGCGCTCAACGTCTTCAAACGTTACGCAATCTTCAAGCCGAAACGGCCCGGACGCCGTACGGATGAGGTCGGACATATGCGCCGGATAGCCGAGCCGCTCGCCGATCATCACCGCCAGCGTACGCACGTACGTGCCTTTGCTGCACGTGACGCGAAAGCGAAATGACACCGTTTCCCCAAAGAATTGTTCACGTTCATCAAGCAGTTCGAGCTCATAAATGGTCACGCGTCGCGTCGGACGTTCGACTTCGATGCCGGCGCGCGCGTATTCATACAGTTTTTTGCCGCCCACTTTCACCGCGGAGTACATCGGCGGCGTTTGCTCAATTTCTCCGGTCAAGCTGTCAAACACCGCTTCGATTTCCGCGCGCGCAATCGGCCGGTCAACCGGACGGGCGGCGATGATGTCGCCGTCCGCATCTTCGGTTGTCGTCGCGGCGCCAAGCGTCACTTTTCCTTCATACGTTTTCGTCGTCCCGGTCAAAAACTCGGCGATGCGCGTCGCCTTGCCAAGGCAAATGGGCAGCACACCGGACACGTTTGGGTCAAGCGTGCCGGTGTGTCCCGCTTTTTTTACGCCAAGCAGACGGCGCACTTTGGCTACGCAGTCGTGAGACGTCATCCCTTTCGGTTTATTCAGCAGCAATACCCCGTCCATCGACGCACCCTTTCCGTTTCCATGATCGTCAACTACCCCCACTTCGCGAACGCTTGAAGTGGGGGCTTGCAACTCCCCAGAAGTGCAAACGGACGTCGTCCTCCTTCCTTGACTTGGGGTTGCATCAGGGGGCAGGTTGACGACTGCCCAACGACGCAGGTCATGCCTGCATCGTTGCCGATTCTCTCGGTGTGTCTGTTGGCAGTACTTGGCTTCCACACACAACAGACGGACCTACGCTCGATGTTTGACGGTTGCAGCGTTTCCTGCAACCAACTCCATCCATCGAGCAGCCGTTATGGGAGTGCCTTTATTGAACGGTTTTCTCCACGCCTTTATTCGATCATACACAAAAGAAAGGGGAACGCGCATTCCTCTCCCACTTACTCCCTTTGGTCGTTGAAGTGGGAGTCTCCTGCGCGAAATAGGATGAATGGAAATGGATAGACGGTTCGTCTATCCATTGTTCGGCTCCCCATTCGCCTCTTTCGCCGGGTGGTCATCGCTTGAAATTTGCCGGATCAGCTGTTCGATGCGGCTGCCGTATTCCATCGTTTCATCGATTTCAAAGAAAATTTCCGGCGTCTTGCGAAGGCGGATGCGCTGCCCGATTTCCGAACGGATAAACCCTTTCGCTTTCTCGAGCGCCTTCAACGTCTCTTCCCGCTGCTTGTCATCGCCAAGGATGCTGATGTACACTTTCGCCTGCTGCAAATCACCGGTGACCCGCACATCGGTCACCGTGACAAAGCCGATGCGCGGGTCTTTCAGCCTGCGGCTGATGATGTCGCTCAACTCTTTTTTCATTTGCTCGCCAACGCGAGTTGCCCGTATATTCATCACCCATCACCTCGGTTACAACCACTCGAATGATGTGGCCGCCCGCTCCAGCTCAGGGAACGAGTCGATCAAAGCAAGCGCCCGCTCGAGCTCCCGTTCGGTCGCCCGGCGGCTGGACGTAATGGCAACAAGGCCGATTTTGGCCCGCTGCCATGCGTCTTGATGATCAATTTCGGCCACAGAGACGTTATATTTTTGCCGGATTCTTGTCATGACCCGCTGCAGGACGGCCCGTTTATCCTTGAGCGAGCGGGCGTTGTAGATGATGCATTCGCACGCGGCGAAGCCGATCATGCCCGGGCCACTTCCTGCATGATGTATGCTTCGATGACATCTCCTTCTTTGATATCATTGAAGTTTTTGATCGTCAACCCGCATTCATACCCTTGCGCCACTTCGCGCACATCGTCTTTATACCGCTTGAGCGAATCGATTTCCCCTTCGTAGACGACGATGCCTTGGCGAATGAGGCGCACCTTGCTGTCGCGGGTAATTTTGCCGTCCGTGACATAGCAACCGGCGATCGTGCCGACTTTCGATACTTTGAACGTTTGCCGCACTTCCGCCTGACCGATCACTTTCTCTTCGTACTCCGGATCGAGCATCCCTTTCATCGCCGCTTCAATTTCCTCGATGACATTGTAAATGATGCGATGGAGGCGGATGTCGACTTTTTCCGATTCAGCGGCGCGCTTTGCGTTTGCATCCGGACGGACGTTAAATCCAATGACGATGGCGTTCGATGCCGTCGCCAGCGAAATATCCGATTCGGTGATGGCGCCGACAGCCGCGTGGATGATTTTCACCCGCACGCCTTCCACATCGATTTTTTGCAAGGCGGCGACAAGCGCCTCAACCGATCCTTGAACATCGGCTTTGACGATCAAATTCAGCTCTTTCATTTCGCCTTGCTTAATTTGTTCAAACAAATCATCCAAGCTGACGCGCGTTTTGGCGCTTCGCTGCTCCTGCAGCTGCCGCTGCGCCCGCGCCTCCGCGATTTGCCGCGCCTTTTTCTCATCCTCAAACACCATGAAGCGGTCGCCGGCTTGCGGCACTTCATGCAGCCCCGTAATTTCGACTGGCATCGACGGAGTCGCCTCTTTGACGCGCCGGCCGCTGTCGTTCACCATCGCGCGCACGCGCCCGTATGTTGTACCGACGACGATCGGATCGCCGACACGCAACGTTCCCGCTTGAATCAAAAGCGTTGCCACCGGGCCACGCCCTTTATCAAGCTTCGCTTCGATCACCGTACCGACCGCACGCCGGTTCGGGTTGGCTTTTAATTCTTCCATCTCACTGACAAGCAAAATCATTTCCAAAAGATGATCAAGGCCCTCTTTCGTTTTCGCCGACAACTTGCAGAAAATCGTATCGCCGCCCCATTCTTCCGGAACGAGGTTGTATTCCATCAATTCTTGCATGACGCGGTCCGGGTTCGCTTCCGGCTTATCGATTTTGTTGATGGCGACAATAATCGGCACGTTTGCCGCCTTGGCGTGGTTGATCGCTTCCACCGTCTGCGGCATCACCCCGTCATCCGCGGCAACGACAAGAATGACGATATCGGTCACTTGCGCGCCGCGCGCCCGCATCGTTGTAAACGCTTCATGCCCCGGTGTATCGAGGAACGTAATTTTTTTGTCATTGACCGTCACTTGATACGCACCGATGTGTTGCGTAATACCGCCGGCTTCTTGCTCCGTCACTTTGGAATGGCGGATCGCATCAAGCAACGTCGTTTTCCCGTGGTCGACGTGCCCCATGATCGTCACGACCGGCGGCCGTTCAACCAAATCTTCCGGCGCATCGACAATTTCGATCGCTTCAAAGTTCGTCTCATCGATCGTCACTTTTTCTTCGACTTCAACGCCGTAATCCGAGCAGATGAGCTCGATGGCGTCTTTGTCTAAATCTTGGTTGATTGTCGCCATCACGCCGAGCATAAACAGCTTCTTAATAATTTCCGACGGTTCGCGGCCAAGCTTTTTCGCCAGTTCGGCCACGGTAAGCGAGCCTTCAAACGTAATTTTTTTCGGCAGCTCTTTTTCTTTTTTCGCCGGCTGCGGCGCTTGTTTGGCGGCTGGTGCTGCCTGCTTTTTCCCTTTCGCCGGCCCTTTTCCTTTCTTTTTCGCCGCTTGGAGCAGTTTCTTTTCTTGCTGTTGCGCCTCGGTTTTTTTCGTTTCCTTCCCTTTTGGCGCTCCCTTTTTCTTCGCCGGTTTCATTTTCGCCGCTTCTTTGCTGTCGTCAAAAATTTCCTCATCAGCAAAATCGGCCGCTTTCGCCGGCGTCGGCCGTTTCGGCTTCTCCGTTTTCTTTTCCGCTTTTTTCTCTTCTTTTTTCCCGGTGTTCGGGCGATATTGATGGTCGAGTTTTTCGACGACATCAGCCTCCAGCATCGCCATATGGTTGTTCACTTCAATGTTCATTTCTTTCAATTTATGAATGACGTCCTTGCTTGGAACGTTCTGTTTTTTCGCGTATTCATACACACGCATTTTCGACATACAGTCACCCCCATTAAGATCGGTCGAGCATCGTTTGCAATTGGCGCGCAAACCCTTCGTCGATGACAGCGACAACGACGCGGGCGTCCTTGCCGATCGCGCCGCCAAGCACATACCGGTCCGGCACTTTGCAAAGCGGGACGCCATAAAACGTGCATTTGTCCGTCACTTTTTTTTCGGTGTTGACCGATGCGTCTTGCGAAAGCAAGACGAGCCGCGCCCGACCCCGCTGCACTTCTTTGACGACAAGCTCCTCGCCGGAGACGACTTTGCCCGCCCGCTGCGCCAATCCAAGCAGCGATGCCCAACGGTTATGCTTCATGTCCGGCCTGTTTCTCCTTTTCCGCCAAGGCGAGCAATTCGTCATAAATCGCATCATCGATGTCTGCTTTTAAATGGCGGGCCAAAATGTTTTTCTTTTTCGCCTGCAAAATGCATTCCGGATCAAGGGTAATATACGCGCCGCGCCCCGCCTTTTTACCGGTTGGGTCGATCGACACTTCCCCCTCTTTCGAGCGGACGATGCGCACCATCTCCCGTTTCGGCTTCATCTCTCCAGTGACGACGCATTTGCGCAACGGAATTTTCTTTTGCGCTGCCATTTTTCATTCCCCCTCACTCGATTTCCGCTGATTGATCAAACGATGGGCCGTTTTCTTCGCTATTTTCATTATCGGCCGCCGCATCGCTGAAATCAAGCGAAGTGGATGGCGCATGCGGATCAATGCCCATCTCCCGCGCTTCCGATTCGCTTTTAATATCAATTTTCCAGCCGGTCAATTTCGCCGCCAGCCGCGCGTTTTGCCCGCGTTTGCCGATGGCGAGCGACAGCTGATAGTCCGGAACGATGACCGTCGTCGCCTTTTGCTCCTCGTTGACAATGACGCGCAACACTTTCGCCGGGCTTAACGCGTTGGCGACAAACTCCACCGGATCGGCCGACCAGCGGACGATATCGATTTTTTCTCCGTTCAGCTCATCAACAATGGCCTGCACGCGTTGCCCTCTCGGTCCGACGCATGCGCCGACCGGATCGACTTCCGGGTTGTCGGAGTGGACGGAAATTTTCGAACGGTCGCCGGCTTCGCGGGCGATCGATTTAATCTCGACCGTTCCGTCGTAAATTTCCGGCACTTCGAGCTCAAACAGCCGTTTCAACAGTCCCGGGTGGGTGCGGGAGACGAAAATTTGCGGCCCTTTTGTCGTTTTTTCCACTTTCGTAATGTATACTTTCAACCGGTCGTGCGGCTTATATGTTTCATTCGGCATTTGTTCGTTTGCCGGCAGGAGCGCCTCCGCCTTGCCGAGGCTGACGTAAACAAAGCGCGGGTCGACGCGCTGAACGATGCCGGTCATAATGTCCTCTTCACGGTCGACAAATTCGGCGTAGATGATGCTCCGCTCTGCCTCGCGCACGCGCTGGGTGACGACTTGCTTCGCCGTCTGTGCGGCGATGCGCCCGAAATCGCGCGGCGTCACTTCGAGCTCGACGACGTCGCCGATTTGATAATTCGGATTGATCCGCTGCGCCTCCTCAAGCGAAATTTCAAGGCGCGGATCGGCCACCTCTTCGACGACATCTTTGCGCGCGAACACGCGGATCGTGCCGGTGTCCATATTGAGATCGACGCGCACGTTTTGCGCCTGCCCGAAATTGCGTTTATACGCCGAAACGATCGCCGCTTCGATCGCTTCCATCACGACTTCTTTGCTGATGCCTTTTTCCCGCATCAGATCGGCTAACGCCTCAAGCAATTGCGTGTTCATGCAACAAAAATCCCCCTTTTGCGATTAGAAGAAAATGACGGCTAATCGGGCGCTTGCCACTTTTTCATACGGAATGGCGACCGTTTTTTGCCGTCCGCGGTCTTTGACCAACAGCGTCACGGTCGTTCCGTCAAAAGCGGTTAGTTCGCCTTCAAACTGCTTTTCTCCTTCAATGGGCTCATACGTTTTGATATATACATGTTTCCCAATGGCCTTGGCAAAATCTTTTGCCTTTTTCAGCGGCCGCTCCGCTCCGGGCGATGATACTTCCAAAAAATAGTTATGCGGAATCGGATCGACTTCATCCAGCTTTTCGCTCAATTTTTCGCTGACAGCACCGCATTGTTCAATATCGACGCCATCGTCAGAGTCAATGAAGACGCGCAAAAACCAATTTTTCCCTTCCTTCACATATTCAATATCGACGAGTTCAAGCCCCATTTCGTCTAAGATCGGTGTGACGAGTTGTTCGACCGTTTCTGTCACCTTTTTGCTCATTGTGTTCCTCCTTACCGAGCAAACGTGCATGCGTGGCATAATGAGAAAATCCCCTGCACAAGGCGGGGAATGAACGAGAGATGGGTGCCCATTCAAGACGAAAGAGTGGGTTTCCCCACTCTCTGCTTGCCATTATCTTTGCCAATTCCACTAAAACTATAACACATTGGGAAATATATTGCAACGGGAAACTGCCGCTCGGGCGAAAGAGCGCTGTCCGCTTCCTTCAGCGGCGGCGTTTCCACTAAAACAGCGACAGCTGGTTATGGTCTGGAAGCGAGTCAAGGCAGCCGCGGCTTTCTAGATACTCGAGCAGCGTTTTCGACAATTTGCCGCGCTGTTGCAAATCCTCCTTCGACAAAAACTCGCCTTCCTCGCGGGCGCGCACGATCGCCTGCGCCACGTTCGTCCCAAGCCCCGGAATGGCGTTGAACGGCGGAATGAGAGAATTGCCGTCAATGACGAATTCCGTCGCCTGCGAGCGGTACAAATCGATATTTTTAAAGGAAAAGCCGCGCTCGCACATCTCTAAGGCCACCTCAAGAACCGTGAGCAAGCTTTTTTCTTTCGCCGTCGCCTGAATGCCTTTGGCGTTGATTTCCTCAATCCGCTTGCGAATGGCGGCTGATCCTTTGATCATGGCGTCAAGGTCAAAGTCCTCCGCCCGCACCGTAAAGTACGACGCGTAATACAAAAGCGGATGGTGCACCTTAAAGTAGGCGATGCGCACCGCCATTAACACGTAGGCGGCGGCGTGCGCTTTCGGGAACATGTACTTGATTTTTTTGCATGAATCGATGTACCACTCCGGCACGTCATGTTTGCGCATTTCTGCTTCAAACTCCGGCGTTAAGCCTTTTCCTTTGCGCACGGATTCCATGATTTTAAAAGCGAGCGACGGCTCGAGCCCGCGGTAAATCAAATAGACCATAATGTCGTCGCGGCAGCCGATGACTTCCGATAACGTACACGTGCCGTTTTGAATGAGCTCTTGCGCGTTGCCGAGCCACACATCGGTGCCGTGCGACAAGCCGGAAATTTGCACGAGTTCGGAAAACGTTTTTGGCCTTGTCTCTTCCAACATTTGCCGAACGAAGCGCGTGCCAAACTCCGGAATGCCGATCGTGCCGACATTGCACATGATTTGCTCCGGCGTAACGCCAAGCGGCTCGGTGCTGCTGAAAATGCCCATCACATCCGGGTCGTCGGTCGGGATCGTTTTCGGATCGATGCCGCTTAAATCTTGCAGCATGCGAATGACCGTCGGATCGTCGTGCCCGAGAATATCGAGCTTCAACAAATTGTCGTGGATCGAATGGAAGTCGAAATGAGTCGTCCGCCATTCAGAGGACGTGTCATCGGCCGGATATTGAATCGGCGTAAAATCGTAAATTTCCATATAATCCGGGACGACGATGATGCCGCCCGGATGCTGCCCGGTCGTCCGCTTCACCCCGGTGCAGCCAGCCGCGAGCCGGTCGATTTCCGCGCCGCGCAGCTCTAAGTTATGGTCGCTCGCATACGCTTTGACAAATCCGTACGCCGTTTTGTCAGCGACCGTGCCAATCGTCCCGGCGCGGTAGACGTTGTCTTCGCCAAACAGCACTTTCGTATAGTTGTGGGCGCGCGGTTGGTATTCGCCGGAAAAGTTCAAGTCGATATCCGGCACTTTGTCGCCTTTAAAGCCGAGAAACGTCTCAAACGGGATGTCGTGCCCGTCTTTCTTGTATTTCGTCCCACATCGCGGGCAGTTTTTATCCGGCAAGTCAAAGCCCGACCCGACCGAACCGTCATTAAAAAACTCGGAATGTTTGCAGTTCGGGCAGACGTAATGCGGCGGCAGCGGATTGACCTCGGTGATTTCCGTCATCGTCGCGACAAACGACGAGCCGACCGATCCGCGCGACCCGACAAGGTAGCCGTCATCGAGCGATTTTTTCACAAGCTTGTGCGAGATCAGATAAATGACCGCAAAGCCATGGCCGATGATGCTTTTTAGCTCCTTCTCAAGCCGCTCTTCAACAAGTTTCGGCAACGGGTCGCCGTAAATTTCCTTCGCCCGCCGGTAGCTCATTTCCCTGATTTCCTCGTCCGCCCCTTCAATGCGCGGCGTATACAGCTCATCTTTGATCGGCTTGACATCGCCGATTAACGAAGCGATTTTTTGCGTGTTGTCAACGACGATTTCCTTCGCTTTTTCCGGCCCTAAAAACGAGAAGCAGTCAAGCATTTCATTCGTCGTACGGAAATATACATCCGGCAGTTCATGGCGGTTGAGCGGATTCGCCCCGCCTTGCGAATGGATTAAGATTTTCCGGTAAATTTTATCTTCTGGGTTCAAGTAATGGACGTTGCCAGTGGCGACGACCGGAATGTTGAGCTTTTCGCCAAGGGCGACGATGCTACGGATGATGTTTTTGATCATCTCTTCGTCTTTCACATAATCCATCTCGATGAGCGGCTTGTACACGTCCGGCGGATGCACTTCAAGAAAATCGTAAAAACGGGCGATGTCTTCGACTTCTTCCGGCGCCTTTTGGATCAGGTTGTCAAACAGCTCTCCTTTGTCGCAGCCCGAGCCGACAAGCAGGCCGTCGCGGTGCTTGACGAGCACGGAGCGCGGGATGCGCGGCACACGGTGAAAATATTGAATGTGCGACAATGACACAAGCTTGAACAAATTTTTCAATCCAGTCTCGTTTTGCGCCAACAGCGTCACATGGAACGGGCGCGCAAGCCGATAGGACGCTTCGCTGTGCGTGCGGCTGTTTAATTCGTCATGAAACAGTATGCCGCGCTCTTCCGCTTCCTTCAACAGCCGCATCAGCAAATGCCCGGTCGCCTCCGCGTCGTAGATGGCGCGGTGATGCTGCGTCAATTCAATGTCAAATTTTTTGCACAATGTATTGAGCCGATGGTTTTTCAAATCCGGGTATAAAAAACGGGCCAGCTCGAGCGTATCGATGACTGGATTCGCGATTTTGCCGCGCCCCATGCGAGCGAGGCCCGCGTTTAAAAAACCGATGTCAAAGCTGGCGTTGTGGGCAACAAGCGTCGCATCGCCGGCCCAGTCAACAAAACGGGCTAGCACCTCGTCCGGCTTCGGGGCGTCTTTCACCATCTCATCGGTGATCCCAGTCAGCTCCATCGTTGTCACCGACAACGGATGTCCAGGGTTGGCAAACGACATGAACCGGTCGATGATCTCGCCGTCTTTCACTTTCACCGCCGCCAGCTCAATGATCGTATTGTACACAGCCGACAGGCCCGTCGTTTCGACGTCAAAGACGACGTACGTTTCCCCCGAAAGACGGCGGTGCGTTTCATTGTAGGCGATCGGCACGCCATCGTCGACGATGTTCGCTTCAAGGCCGTAAATGACCTTCATGCCGTGTTTTTTCGCCGCGCTGTAGGCCTCCGGAAACGACTGAACAACGGCATGGTCGGTGACGGCGATCGCCGGATGCCCCCATTTTTTCGCTTGCTCAATGAGTTTTGTCACCGAGGTGACCGCGTCCATTTGGCTCATCGGGGTATGCAAATGGAGCTCGACCCTTTTTTCCCCTTCCGGCGCCGTATCTTGCCGTTCGTTTGCGGCGATTTCGTTCAAATCGTTGGCGATGATGACCAAATCACGGACGAACGTATCGTTTTGCACGCTGCCGCGCACTTTCACCCACATGCCTTTTTTGACGCCGCTCATGAGCTCGGCGTCCTCTTTGTCGCGCGAAAACATTTTGACTAAAATCGAGTTCGTGTAATCGGTGATTTTCATGGTCAACAGCGTGCGGCCGCTTTTTAATTCGCTCACTTCGGCGTCAAATACATAGCCTTGCACCACGACGCGCCGCTCTTCTTCGACGATCGTTTCAAGCCGCCGCACCGGCTCCTCGTCGCGGATCGGATAGCCGATGACAAGCGGACCGGACGGCGGCGCAGACGCGGCCTTTTCTTCTTCCCTCGCTAAATCGGTCAGTACAGCAAGCGCTCGCTCTTCGTCCTCTTGCTGTTTTTGCGCCAAAAACTGTTCCATTTCTTGCTTGGACGGCTCGACGCTGACGTCAAGCTGAAGGGGGGGAAACCCAAACGAAGCGTACACATCAGCGATTTTTTTGGCGAACCGCCGTTTGATCGCCAGCGCTTCCGCTTCATGGCGGGCAACGACAAGCAGCTTGTTTCCTTTCAGCTCAGGCGTCTGCCGGCTGAGCCAATCGACAAGCGGCGACATGCCTTCTTGCAGCTCGGCAAGGCAAAGCGGCCAATACGCCTGCACATCCGCCTCAGTTACGCGCGGCGCTTCGACCTCCATCGTATGGCGGACGGCGGCGATATGGCGGAACGCCGTCTGCAGCCGATCGGCAAACGTTTTGTATACATGAACCGGCAGCACGTTGTCGAACTGAAAATAAAAATGCCAGCTTTTCTCCTCTTTATCGATCACGACTTTGCGAATGGCTGCCTCACGAAAATGCGGCATCCATTCGTCCGACGTCATCTTCAGCTGCTCAAG
Source organism: Geobacillus sp. JS12 (assembly GCF_001592395.1). Classification (NCBI taxonomy): domain Bacteria; kingdom Bacillati; phylum Bacillota; class Bacilli; order Caryophanales; family Anoxybacillaceae; genus Geobacillus; species Geobacillus sp. JS12. The sequence continues at coordinate 668,531 of NZ_CP014749.1, read as the reverse complement.
CAGGATGAGAAACCGCTCTTTTTGCTCTTTTGTCACCATGACGTCCGTTTGTTCCCCTCTCAACATCATTCTCTTTCTATATCATACCATAACAAAAGCGCCGGCGAAAAAGACAGAATTCTTTTTCGCCAGCGCCGGCACTCATGATTGAAGGAGACGGCGCGCAGTGTCGACAAGCTCGCTGACCGGCACATCGAACGTCTCGCCCGTTTTCCGCACTTTTACTTCCACAACGCCTTCGCCCGCTCGCTTGCCGACGGTGACGCGGAGCGGAATGCCGATCAAATCGCTGTCGGCAAACTTCACTCCGGCCCGTTCGGGGCGGTCGTCATACAACACTTCAAACCCAGCCTGTCCGAGCTTTTCATACCACTCTTCCGCCAACGCGCGCTGTTCATCGCTTTTTGCGTTCGCTGTAAGCAAATGGATGTGAAACGGTGCGACCGAAGCCGGCCACACAAGCCCGTGTTCGTCAGCAAACTGTTCCGCGATTGCGGCCACCAATCTTGATACGCCGATGCCGTAGCAACCCATGATCATCGTCTGCGTTTGGCCGTTTTCATCCAAATAGACGGCGTTCATCGCTTCGCTGTATTTTGTCCCCAGCTTAAACACATGCCCGACTTCAATGCCGCGGGCAAAGCGGATCGTCCCTTTGCCATCCGGCGACGGGTCGCCTTCTTTTACGAAGCGCAAATCGGCGTATTGACTGACGGCAAAATCGCGGCCCGGGTTGACTCCGATGTAATGGTATCCTTCCTCGTTCGCGCCGCAGACGCCGTTCGTGATGGCGGCGACAGCATGGTCCGCGATCACCGTGACGTCTTCGCTGACGCCGATCGGGCCGAGCGAACCGATTGGAGCGTTCATCACCCGCTCCGTTTCTTCCGGCGTCGCCAATTCGACGACCGTCGCGTCGAGTGCGTTTTTCACCTTCACCTCGTTCGCTTCATGATCGCCGCGGACGAGAACGAGCACATAGCGGCCGTCCACATTGAACAAGAGCGATTTAATGCAACGCTCCGGCGAGACTTGCAAATAGGACGTGACTTCATTGATCGTTTTTTGCCCCGGCGTCGCCACTTTTTTCAATTCGGCTGGCGGCTCATCGCTTTTTTCGTACGTCGCCACGACCGGCGCCATCTCGATGTTGGCGGCATAGTCAGACGCATCGGAGTAGGCGATCGTATCTTCTCCGATGTCAGATAACACCATAAACTCATGCGTATCTTTGCCGCCAATCGCCCCCGAGTCGGCAATGACGGCGCGGAAGTTCAATCCGCAGCGGCGGAAAATGTTCGAATAGGCGTTATACATGTCGTTGTACGTTTCATCCAAACTTTCTTTTGACGTATGGAACGAATAGGCGTCTTTCATCATGAATTCACGGCCGCGCAGCAGTCCGAAGCGCGGGCGCTTTTCATCGCGGAATTTCGTTTGGATTTGGTACAACACAAGCGGCAGCCGCTTGTACGTTTTCACTTCGTCGCGGACGATCGCCGTGATCATTTCCTCATGCGTCGGCCCGAGGGCGAAATCGCGCTCGTGCCGGTCTTTTAAGCGCATCAGTTCCGGCCCGTACGAGTACCAACGGCCGGACTGCTGCCAAAGCTCAGCTGGCTGCAAGGCCGGCATGAAGAGCTCCATCGCTCCAATTCGGTTCATTTCCTCGCGAATGATGGCTTCCACTTTTTGCAAAACACGATGCCCAAGCGGCAAAAACGTATAGACGCCGCTTGCGCTTTGACGAATGAAGCCGGCCCGCAGCAGGAGCTGATGACTTTTCACTTCCGCATCCGCCGGCACTTCACGCAACGTCGGAATAAATGCTTGACTTTGTCTCATCCATTAGCCACCTCGTTTTCTCTCTATAGGAAAAATTTTTGAATGTCATTCCATGTCACCACAAGCATCAGCAACATCAGCAAGGCAAAGCCGATAAAATGAACCATTCCTTCTTTTTGCCGGTCGACCGGCTTGCCGCGCACCGCTTCAATGGCGAAAAAGAGGAGCCGCCCGCCGTCTAGCGCCGGCAATGGCAACAAGTTGACAATCCCCAGGTTGATGCTTAAAATCGCGCCCCATTTCATCAAGTAGTAGATCCCAGACTCCGCCACTTTGCCGGTCGATACGGCGATGCCGACCGGTCCGGACAGCATGTCAAGCTGAAACTGGCCGGTGATCAATTGGCCGAGCCCCGTTACAATTTCCCGCGTCCAGTAATACGTCTCAACCAGCCCCTGCTTGATCGAGCCCAACACCGATTTTTCCATCGGCTGATAGACGCCGATCAAGCCGATCGTCTCCCCTTGCACCGTTTTCGCCTCCGGAGTGACCGTCACACTCCGTTCTTTCCCATTCCGCTCAATTTGAAACTGAAGCGGTTCTCCCGGATGGGCGCGAATCGTGTTGACGATTTCCGTCCATGTTTCCATCCGTTCACCGTTAATGGCGATCACTTTATCCCCTTGCTTCAAGCCGGCGGCGCGCGCCGCTCCTTCCGGCGTCAGCTCGCCGATCACCGGCTTGTCGACCGGATAGCCTTGCAAAAGACCGATGATGATAAAGACAACGAGCGACAAGAGAAAGTTGGCGAGCGGTCCGGCCAAAATCGTCATCGTTCGCTGCCCGAGCGTTTTTGCCGCAAATTGGCGATGGTACGGAGCAATTTGAATCTCTTGGCGGTCGACGACGAAAAACGCCGGCTCCTTGACCGTAAACCGCTCGAACCGCTCGCCGTCCGTATAGCCGGTCACATACATGCCATGCTCTAAATCGGCCTCTTCCACTTCCACTACGCGGATATTCGGATAATCGTCCTTATGGTTGAGGACGATTTTTTCCACTTGGCCGCTCTCATCAAGCAAAAGACCGACGACTTGCCCACGCTTCAATTCAATCGTCTCCGGGTCTTCACCGGCCATGCGGACGAAGCCGCCAAGCGGGAGCAGGCGGATCGTGTACACCGTTTCGTTTTTCTTGAACGAAAACACTTTCGGCCCGAAGCCGATGGCAAATTCGCGGCACAAAATGCCGGCCCGTTTTGCTAGCAGCAAGTGGCCGAGCTCGTGAAAAAAGACGAGGGCACCAAAGACGACGATAAATGAAATGATCGATTCCAACGTTTCAACCACCTTTATGATAGTAGTGAGCGGACGTAGGCGCGCGCGTCCGCATCGATTTCACGAATGTCCTCAAGCTGCGGATTGCTCACTGGCCGATGGCGCTCGAGCGCGCGTTCAATCCACTCCTCGATGGCCAAAAACGGTATGCGCCCGGCTAAAAACGCCGCCACCGCCTCCTCATTGGCCGCATTCAACACCGTCGGCAGCGAGCCGCCGCGCTTGCCAGCCTCATAGGCGAGACGCAAACAGCGATAGCGGTCGAAATCAACCGGGGCGAAATGGAGCGCCCCAAGCGAGATGAAATCAAGCGGCTTGGCGGATGGGAGCGGCAACCGCTTTGGATACGCAAGCGCATATTGGATCGGAACGCGCATATCCGGCGTTCCAAGCTGCGCCAATACACTTGTGTCACGGAACTGAACGAGCGAATGGATGATGCTTTCTCGATGCAAAACAACCTCAATCCGCTCATACGGCAGCCCGAACAGCCAATGAGCCTCAATGACCTCAAATCCTTTATTCATCATGGTCGCCGAATCAATCGTAATTTTTGCCCCCATCGACCAGTTCGGATGGCAAAGCGCCTCCTCAACCGTCACATGAGCGAGCTCTCGGCGCGTCTTGTCGCGGAAGCTGCCGCCGGATGCGGTCAGAATGAGTTTGTCAACGTGTTCCATCCTTTCCCCTTGCAGACATTGAAAAATGGCGGAATGTTCACTGTCAACTGGCAACAGCGGCACACCGCGCCGCTTGGCTGCAGCCATGACGAGATGTCCGGCGACAACGAGCGTCTCTTTGTTGGCGAGGGCGATCGCTTTTCCCGCTTCAATCGCCTTCAGCGTCGGCACAAGGCCGACGCTGCCGACGACAGCGGTGACGACAACATCGGCTTGTGGGCAAACGGCTGCTTCAATCAATCCTTCCTCTCCGTACACGATCGTCGTCCGCCCGCGGTACTCGCGATAAAGAACTTTATACGCATCACGGTCAGCGACGGCGACAAGACTTGGGGAAAATTCAGCGATCAGCCGCCTCGCCGCCTCGATATTTTTCCCGACCGATGCGGCGGCCAAGCGGAATTCGTCCGGATGGGCGCGGATGACATCGAGCGTCTGTGTGCCGATCGATCCGCTCGCCCCTAATATACTAATATATTTCAATCGTTTCACTCCTCACCCGCTTATCGTGCGATTTCAAGCAATATGTACAATATCGGCAGCACGAACAGCAAGCTGTCAAACCGGTCTAAAATGCCGCCATGTCCCGGCAAAATCGCCCCGGAATCTTTGACGCCGTAATGGCGCTTAAATGCCGATTCGATCAAATCGCCGAGCTGACCGAACACCGACAGCAGCAGCGCGACGCCAAGCGCGGCCGCCAAACTGCCAAACGGCGCCGCCGCCCACTCGTAAATCGCGGCGACAACAGCCGCGGAAGCGATGCCGCCGATGGCGCCTTCCACCGTTTTTTTTGGGCTGATCTCCGGCCATAGCTTGCGCCGGCCAAACGCGCGGCCAAAGAAATACGCCCCAATGTCAGTCGCCCAAATGACAAACAAGGCATAAACGAAGTACACGAACCCAACCAAACGAACAGCGCCGAAACAGAAAAACCCTACGCCGACATAGACGACCGCCAAAACGACAAACGCCGCCTCATCGAACGAGAGCGCATTTTTCGTCACGACCGTACCGACAAGCAACAAAAAAGCCAAAGCGGCGAGCACGCCAAATTTGGCGGTCCCAGACGCCAACCACTCGCCGCCGTAACAGGCGGGAACGAGCAACAGCCAAAGGGCGATCAATCCAGCCGCCCCGACAAACGACAACGGGTGCATCCCTTTCATCCGCAACAATTCAAACAGCCCAATCGTGGCCAATATATATGTTACTATTATAAACGGAAATCCGCCAAAAATAACAATCGGCAAAAAGAGCGCCGCCGCTATGACTCCGGTGATGATTCGCTGCTTCATCGCGCTGACACTCCTCCAAATCGGCGGTCGCGCCGCTGGTAAGCGGCAATCGCCTCTAAGAAATGTTGCTCCGTAAAATCCGGCCATAAGACATCCGTAAACCAAAGTTCCGTATACGCCAACTGCCAAAGCATGAAATTGCTCAAGCGAATCTCCCCGCTCGTACGGATGAGCAAATCAGGGTCAGCGAGCCCGCTCGTCATCAAGTACGAGGAAATGAGCGGCTCGGTGATGTCTTCCGGCGCGAGCATCCCGCGTTCGACGTCTTTGGCGATCTGCTTTACGGCGGCAGCGATTTCCGCCCGGCTTCCATAATTAAGGGCAAAGTTTAACACAAGGCCGGTGTTGCCGCTTGTTTCCTTCACGGCTTTCTCGACCGCCCGGCGCGTATGATCGGGCAGCGCCTCCGTATGACCGATCACTTGGACTTTGACATTTTCGGCGACGAGCTCGGGAAGAAACGTCGTCAAAAACTGTTCCGGCAGCTTCATCAAATAATCGACTTCACTTTTCGGACGTTTCCAGTTTTCTGTCGAAAACGCGTAAAGCGACAAAATCTGAATCCCCAGCTCATTCGCAAAACGAGTGATTTTGCGCACAACTTGCATGCCTTCGTAATGGCCGGCCGCCCTCGGCAGCGCCCGCTTTTTCGCCCATCTCCCGTTTCCGTCCATAATGATGGCGACGTGGTTCGGCATCGGATGCCTGAGCACCTCTTCTTTCGTCACCGGGACGTCTTTCTCTTTTGTTTTTCGCATTTTATTGAACATACGAGTCCTCCGGGATCGTGTTTTGCCTTTCCATTATAGCAAAAAAACCCTCCATCAACATAGAGGGTTTGCATCGTTTTGCCTATACTTCCATCACTTCTTTTTCTTTTTCTTTTGTGATGGCGTCAATTTTGGCGATATGGTCATCGGTCAGCTTTTGCACTTCGTCCGTGTAGCTGCGGAGCTCATCTTCCGTAATCTCGCCGTTTTTCTCGAGCTTTTTCAATTCATCGTTCGCATCGCGGCGGATGTTGCGCACCGCGACTTTCGCGTCTTCTGAATACTTTTTGACAAGCTTCGCGAGCTCGCGGCGCCGTTCCTCGGTGAGCGGCGGAATGACAAGACGAATGACGGATCCATCATTCGATGGCGTCAGCCCTAAATCCGATGCTAAAATCGCTTTTTCCATTTCTTTAATGGCCGATTTGTCGTACGGCTGAATGACAAGCAGCCGCGCTTCCGGCACGCTGATGGAGGCCAGTTGGTTGATTGGCGTCGGCACACCGTAATAGTCAACGGTTACTTTCTCAAGCAGCCCTGCGTTCGCCCGTCCGGCGCGAATGCTTGCCAGCTCGCGGGTGAACGCTTGCACCGCTTTATCCATCTTTTCTTTCGCCTGTTGGATCACTTGCTTTGCCATCATTATTTCCCCTTACGATCGTTCCGATGTTTTCACCTAACACAGCGCGTTTAATATTGCCTTCTTCCATAATCGAGAAGACGATGAGCGGAATGTTGTTGTCCATGCAAAGCGAGGAAGCAGTCGAATCCATGACGCCGAGCCCTTGCTTAATGACGTCCAAGTACGACAGCTCATCGTATTTGACCGCATTGGCGTCGACGTTCGGGTCGGCGCTGTAGACGCCATCGACGTTGTTTTTCGCCATTAAAATGACGTCCGCCTCGATTTCCGCCGCCCTTAAGGCCGCGGTCGTATCGGTCGAAAAGTACGGGTTGCCTGTGCCGGCGGCGAAAATGACAACTCGTTTTTTCTCAAGATGGCGAATCGCCCGGCGGCGAATGTACGGTTCGGCCACTTGCCGCATTTCAATCGATGTTTGCACCCGCGTTTCCACACCGAGCTGCTCAAGGCTGTCCTGCAAAGCGAGGGCGTTCATCACCGTCGCCAACATGCCCATGTAATCAGCCGTCGCCCGGTCCATGCCCATTTCGCTTCCCGTTTTTCCACGCCAAATGTTGCCGCCGCCGACGACGATGGCGACCTCGACGCCCAGTTCAACAACTTCTTTCACTTGTTTGGCGATCGACTGAATGACCGCCGGTTGAATGCCAAACCCTTGCTTTCCAGCGAGCGCTTCCCCGCTCAACTTTAACACGACGCGTTTGTATTTTGGCTGTTCCATGTCCAACCTCCATGATGCGAATCACTTTGAAAAACAGGGAACACGCGCGTGTTCCCTGTTGCGGTCCGTCATTGTTTTCTGACTTGGCTCATGACTTCTTCTGCAAAATTGTCTTGGCGTTTTTCGAGCCCTTCGCCGACTTCGTAACGGATGAACTGCTTGACTGTTGCTCCGTTCGATTCGACGTATTGGCGCACCGTCACATCCGGGTTTTTCACGAACGCTTGCTCGAGCAGGCAGACGTCTTCGTAAAACTTGTTCAGCCGGCCTTCGACCATTTTTTCAACGATTTTCTCCGGCTTGCCTTCGTTTAAGGCTTGCTGCTTCAACACTTCACGCTCATGCGCAATCTCTTCCTGCGGCACGTCGTCGCGCGAGACGTATTTCGGATGAAGTGCGGCAATGTGCATGGCGACATCTTTGGCGACGTCTTCGCTCGCATTGCCGGCTAATAACGTTAATACGCCGATGCGCCCGCCCATGTGCAAGTACGCACCGAACGTTTCGCCGTCCGCTTTATTGACGACGGCAAAGCGGCGAAGCGTAATTTTTTCACCAATTTTGGCGATCGCTTCGTTGATGTAGTCTTGGACGGTCGAGCCGTTGTCCATCGTTTGACCGAGCGCTTCATCAAGCGAAGCCGGCTTTTGTTTCAGCAAGTGGGCGGCCAGCTCTTTGACAAGCGTTTGGAATGCTTCGTTTTTCGCAACGAAGTCCGTTTCCGAGTTCACTTCCAAAATGACGGCGGTATTGCCTTCCACCGCAATGTACGCCATCCCTTCGGCCGCGATGCGGTCCGCTTTTTTCGCCGCTTTGGCAATTCCTTTTTCGCGCAGCCAGTCGATCGCTTTCTCCATGTCACCGTTTGTTTCGGTGAGCGCCTTTTTGCAGTCCATCATGCCTGCGCCTGTTTTTTCGCGCAGTTCTTTCACCATTTGTGCTGTAATCGCCATAAAAAAATCCTCCTTCTCATTGTCCCGTATATGTATCGGTGCCGGCAGCGGCTTCCCGTTTTGCCCTTATTCGTTAGTATAGCCAAAAGTTGCTCATTTCTGTCTCAAAAAAAGGTGATAAAAGGCTTTCCCCTCTTATCACCTTTCTTGTGCATCGTTACTCTGCTGCGACGGCCACTTCTTCGCCTTGTTTCGCCTCAAGCACGGCGTCGGCGATTTTCGAAGTCAACAGCTTAACAGCGCGGATGGCGTCGTCGTTGGCCGGAATGACATAGTCAATTTCATCCGGATCGCAGTTCGTGTCGACGATGCCGATGATCGGGATGTTCAGCTTGCGCGCTTCCGCCACCGCGATCCGCTCTTTGCGCGGGTCAATGACAAACAACGCATCCGGCAGCTCTTTCATGTCTTTGATGCCGCCCAAAAACTTCTCAAGACGCTCTTTTTCTTTTTTCAAGCGAATGACTTCTTTTTTCGGCAGAACGTCAAATACGCCATCTTCTTCCATTTTTTCAATTTCACGCAGCCGTTTGATCCGCTTTTGGATCGTAGCGAAGTTCGTCAGCGTGCCGCCGAGCCAGCGTTGGTTGACATAAAACATGCCGCAGCGTTCCGCTTCTTCCTTCACCGACTCTTGCGCTTGTTTTTTCGTGCCGACGAACAAAATTTTGCCGCCGTTCGCCGCCAATTCGCGAACGAAGTTGTAGGCTTCCTCGACTTTTTTCACCGTTTTTTGCAAGTCGATGATATAGATGCCGTTGCGCTCCGTGAAAATGTATTTTTTCATTTTCGGGTTCCAACGGCGCGTCTGATGTCCAAAGTGGACGCCAGCTTCAAGCAGTTGTTTCATCGAAATAACCGACATGTATGCTCCTCCTGTTTCCTTAGTGGTTTTTGGTCCTCCGCCTGCCTCATCTTTCAGCAAGACTGGCGTTGCCAGCACCGTTGCTGAAATCACCAGGCGTGTGTATTCACACCATGAAAAAATATATCACAACTGCAAGCGGCAAATCAAGCTGTTATTCGCCTATTGATTCGTTTTTTGCGCAAATTTGAGCCATAGCTCGACTTCCGTTTTCCCTTTGCCGAGCTGTTTGGCAATTTCCTCGACTGTCTCTCCTTCCGCATATAGGCGGCGAGCAAGCTCACTCGCGTCGGCCGGTCGGGCGTGTGAAAGTTCGAGCACATCCTTGACCGCTTCGATGTCTGGGAAATAGCCCGGAGCGGCGCTTGGACGGCTTGTTTTGGCGCGTTTTTCGGTTTCTCCCCGCTCCGCCGGCTCGTTTTCCCCCTTTTTTGCTTCCGCTGTTCGCTTTTCGAACCCCGCTCCGATTTCACCGCCTCCTGCCCCCGGCATGGACGCCGTCTCTTTCCCGTTCGCGCCCCGTTGCCCACTGGGCGCATCGTTCGTTTCCGGTGCAGAAACGAATGGAGCCGCGCCGCTATTAAGCAACGAGTCAAGTTCAGCCAAAAAGCGCTCGTTTTCTTCCTTCCAGGCAGCGAGATAAGCGGTCATGGCTTCCTCGAGCTCCTCGGCCCGCCTCTCCGCCTCGCCAAGCCGCGACAGGCGAAGGAAAAGCACAATGATCAACCAAAACGACAAGGCGTGCAACAGCAAACTGATCGTTAGCCAAAATGCCATCATGATGTTCACTATCCTTGAATGTCGATCGTTTTTCCTTTATAAGGGTGTCCTCCAAAACGGGACGCCTCCTGCTCAAGACGGGCGCTCGTTCGTTTATCCGTCACCCGACGGCGCGCACGCTCCGCCCGCTTTTGGCCGGCAGCTGCCATTTGCGCCTGCACGGCATAGGAATGTTGTTGCGTTGAGGTTTGAAGCCTTTCCGCGTCGGGCGCTTTCGGCATGACGCTTTGCAACGCTGGAAGCTGGATGTCCATCGCGTTTTCTCTCCCCTCATGGCTCTTTTTCAAAGAAGCGGCGCAGTTTCCAAAGCGCTTTCGCATGAATTTGCGAAATTCTTGATGTCGACAAATGCAAAAGGCTCCCGATTTCTGTAAACGTCAGCTCCTCTTTGTAAAACAAACTGATGACGAGCTGCTCTTTTTCATTCAGCTGTCCGATGGCTTCAGCCAGCTTTTCGATCATTTCCTGCTTAACGATTTGCTCCTCGGGAAGCGGAGCGCGGTCGTCGCGAACCGAAAGCAGTCCTTCATCTTCGTCGACGGTCGTCTGCCCGAGCGGCAGCCAATGGGAAAAAAACGTTTCACTCGCCGCCGCCTGCACTTCCTCTTCCGTCATCCCGAGCTCAGCGGCGATCTCTTTCGCCGTCACCGATCGCATGTGCCGCTGTTCAAGCCGCTCGATCGCTTCCTCAATTTTTTTGGCCTTATCGCGCATGCTGCGCGGCAGCCAGTCTTCTTTGCGCAAACCGTCTAAGATGGCGCCGCGGATGCGGAACGAGGCGTACGTGTCGAACTTCAAATCACGCGATGGATCAAATTTCTCCAACGCATCGTATAAGCCGACGAGTCCAAGGCTGACGAGCTCATCCTTCGGCACGGAGCTCGGCAGCGTCGCCGAAAGCCGCTGCACGTGGTAGAAAACAAGCGGCATATAGCGCTGCACCAGCTCCTCGGCCGCGCGACGGTCGCGGCCATGGATCCATTCATCCCAATATTTCCGTTCTTCTCCTTTTAGCGCGCTTCCCATTATTCTCCCCCTTGCCTTGCGGAAACGGCGCATCCCGGTCATATTTCCTTGATTTCTTGAGCGGCGGTGCGGATGGAGAGCACGCCCGTCTGCGGATTAAATTCGATCGTGCGGCCGCTATGGCCCCCGACATCTTCGGCGACGACCGGAATGTGAAGCCGCTCGAGCTGCTTTTTCACTTCCTCCACATTGCGCGCGCCAATGCGCATCATATCGCCGCCAACTGTCGAAAACGAAAACATTTGCGCCCCGCCGGCCAGCTTCGCTTTCAGCATCCCTTTCCGCCCGCCAGCGGCAATGACAAGCTGAACGAGCGCCTCGACCGCCGTATCAGCGTATTTAGCCGCATTGATGACTCCGCCGCGCGCCATCGAGGAATGCGGAAGCATGACATGCGCCATGCCAGCAACCGCCTTGCCTGCATCGTAAATGACGACGCCGACGCACGACCCAAGCCCGCATGTGCGGATGACATTCGGCGCTATGACGACCTCCATTTCCGCAATGCCGATTTTGACAGCCTGCGCTGTGCTCATAGACCATCCACACCTAGTGCTCGAAAGATAGTGGAAAACGACTCGGGGTCAGGCAGAAGAAAGAAATGGCCGTTGATGCTTTCGTCCGGGCGCCGTTCATCGTAAATGGCTGTGTCAATCAAAATGGCGTAATCGCCAACGCGCGACAGCTCAAGCAACCCAAACGACAGCACAGCTCCGATCATGTCAATGGCCAATGCCGGCACAGACGGGTGCAAGTTGAGCCGCGTAAAGTCAGCCAATGCCGACAAATACGAGCCGGCTAAAATATTGCCGAGCTCCTGAAGCGCCGAGCAGCCAAGCTCATGGGCTTCTCCTTGAAACGAAAATGAGTCATCGCCAATCATCCGGCGGACAAACCGCTCAGCCTGTTCCGGCGGCAGCACGAAAAACATGTTTCCCGGCGCTTCTCCTTCGATGCGCAAATAGACGCACGCCACTACTTGTTCCGGTCCACCGATTGATTCCATCATTTCGGCAAACGTCGCAATTTGAACGCGCGGCACCGCCATTTCAATTTTCTTGTTCAGCAACGTCGACAAAGCCGTCGCCGCGTTGCCGGCGCCAATGTTGCCGATTTCGCGCAAAATGTCAATATGCATCCCCGTCAAGTTGCGAATATCGTCCAAGGTCAATGCTCCTCTCTACAGGTTATCGGTCGAGCACTTTCGCCAAATCGAGCAAAATGAGGAGCCGATTCTCCACTTTCGCCACGCCGTCGATGTAACTTGCCTCAACGGAGCCAATGGCCTCTGGCGGCGGTTCGATGCTTTCCGTCGGCAGATCAAGGACATCATTCGCAGCATCGACGATAAGCCCGACTTCCATATCTTCAAGAGCGGCGATAATGATCCGCGTCTGCTCCCCATATGGTTTGGGGGCAAATCCAAACCGCTCGCACAAATCGATGATCGGCGTCACAACACCGCGCAAGTTGATGACCCCTTTTACATAATGGGCTGTCCCCGGCACGCGCGTGATCGGCTGCATTTTCTCGATGGAACGGACATGCTGCACCGGCAGAGCATATTCTTCATCTTTCAGGCGAAACGCAATCACTTTCCAGTCTGCTTGCACACTGGCCGTCATCCAATCCTCCCCTTTTTTTCGACATGCCACTGAAAACGGCAGATCAACACTATAGTCTCCCTCGCACCGACACGGCCGTCCCTACTTCACGAGCGCGTTGCAGTCGATAATCAGCGCCACTCGGCCGTCTCCTAAAATCGTCGCCCCCGAGATGGCAAAAACGGAAGATAAATAGTTTCCAAGCGATTTCAACACGACTTCTTGCTGCCCGATAAACGAGTCAACCGCCAGCGCCGCCAGTTTTTCTCCTTTCCGGACGATCACGACCGCCACCGCATCTCCGTCATCGGCCGCTCCGGGAACAGCAAAGACGTCTTTCAGGCGGACGAGCGGCACAATTTTGCCGCGAAAATCGATGACCGGCTGGTTGTGGGCGGAAAAAATCTCTTCTTTTTTCACCAGCGCCGTCTCAATGATCGATGACAGCGGAATCGCGTACGTTTCCTCAGCGATTTGAACGAGCAACACCGAAATGATCGACAATGTGAGCGGCAGCTGAATGGAAAAGAGCGACCCTTTTCCAGGCTGCGAATCGACCGAAACGGTGCCGCCGAGCGATTCAATCGTGCTTTTGACGACATCCAAACCGACGCCGCGGCCGGAAATGTCCGAAACTTTTTCAGCGGTCGAAAAGCCGGGAGCGAAAATAAGCTCGTAAATTTGCTGATCGTTCAAATGCTCCGCCGCCTGCGGCGAGACAATGCCGCGGCTTTTCGCCTTTTGCAGCACCTTCTCCCGGGAAATGCCGGCGCCGTCATCTTCGATTTCAATAAAGACATGGTTGCCGCTATGGTACGCTCGCAATTGAATGATCCCTTCATCTGGCTTTCCGCGCGCCGCCCGGACGTCCGGCGCTTCGATGCCGTGGTCGAGCGCATTGCGGATCAAATGGACAAGCGGGTCGCCGATTTCATCGATCACCGTCCGGTCAAGCTCGGTATCCGCGCCGATGATGTCAAGACGCACCTTTTTGCCGAGCTCGCGGGCGAGTTGGCGCACCATGCGCGGAAAGCGGTTGAACACCGTTTCGACCGGCACCATGCGCATATTTAAAATGATCGTCTGCAAATCGCTCGAGATGCGAGACATCCGCTCGACCGTTTCCGTCAATTCGGCATGGTTCAGCTCGCGGGAAATTTGCTCAAGCCGACCGCGGTCAACAACCAATTCTTCAAATAAGTTCATCAACCGATCGAGCCGTTCAATGTTGACGCGGATCGTTTTCGTCGCCTGTTTTACTGTTTGTTTTTCCGGCGCCTCTGCTTCGGCTTGAACGGCCGCGGCCTGCTCCATAGCGGCCGGTTGTTGGGGCGCAGCCGCTTTCTCACTTTCTGCCGACGGTTCATCGCTCGATAGCCTAGACACCTTGACGTCATCAATTTCCGAAATGCCCATCAGCCGCTTTTGCAACTCATCGGCTGGCGCTTTGGATACGACCGTAACGAGAAACTCCCGGTCAAACTGTTCTTCCTCCAGCATCTCGACCGGCGGCGTTGCTTTCACGATTTCTCCGACTTCATTCAGCTGTTCAAACACCATATAGACGCGCGCTGCTTTCAACAAGCAGTCATCGCGAAGCCGAACGCGGATTTCGTAGACGGAAAATCCCTGCTCCTTCGCCTGCTCGAGCACATGGTATTCAAATTCCCCATACGCATGTTCAAGGGGCGGTTCTTCCCTTGCTGCCTGCTTGTTGGGCATCTCCCCTTGCTCGATTCGTTTCAGCTGTTCGACTGTTCTCCTTACATCGCGCGTTCCGTCGCCGCCTGCAGCGATGGAACTGATCATCGCCTCCAAATGGTCGACGGCCTCAAAAATGACGTCAAGCAATTCCGGGGTAACGGAAAGCCGCCGATTGCGGATGCCATCGAGCACGTTTTCCATTTGGTGCGTCAAATTGGCCAAATCTTCAAAACCCATTGTGGCGGACATGCCTTTCAACGTATGGGCCGAACGGAAAATATCATTCACCACAGACATGTCCTCCGGCGTTTTTTCAAGTTCCAACAGCCGCTCGTTGATCGCCTGCAAATGCTCTTTGCTTTCATCAATAAATAAATCCAAATATTGGCTCATGTCCATGCCGTTTCCCCCTCACTCCCCGATCGATTGGACGATGGCAGCGGCGATGCTGTCAAGCGGTGCGATGACATCAACGACGCCAGCCTCGATCGCCGCTCTTGGCATCCCAAAGACAACGGCTGTCTCGCGTGCTTCCGCGATCGCTTTTGTGTTCCCGCTTTCCTTCAGGATTTTCAACCCTACTGTTCCGTCGCTTCCCATGCCGGTCATAATCACCGCGATTTTCCGACAGCGGCGAATGGCAGCAAGCGACTCAAATAATACGTCAACAGCCGGACGATGGCCGGCGCGCGGCGGCGATTCGTCGAAACGGGCTTTAAGCGCGCCGCCTTCTTCGCGAACGATGAGATGGACGCCGCCTGGCGCGATATAGGCGGTGCCATTTTGCAGCACTTCCCCGTCTTCCGCCTCCTTGACCGTGATCGCGGCAAGCGCATCAAGCCGATTGGCGAGCGACGCCGTAAACCCTTTGGGCATATGCTGGACAGCGACGATCGGAGCGGCTAGATCGGGCGGAAGCTGCGTCAGCACCGTCTCGAGCGCGCGCGGGCCGCCGGTGGAAGTGCCGATCGCAACGATGGCCTGTTGCGGGCGCGCCGCCGCTTTGAACGATGGGCGCCAAGACGGACGTTGGCGGCGCGGAGCAGTCAAGGCAGCCACGTTCGCTTCGCTCGCGTGCAGCACTTTGCCAATCAGCTCGTCTTTCACTTTGTACAAATCGAGCGAAATCGGTCCGGACGGCTTGGCGACAAAGTCGACCGCTCCGTACTGCATGGCGGCGATCGTGTTTTCCGCCCCTTCGGTCGTCGTGCTTGACACCATGACGACCGGCACGGGATGATCCCGCATGATGCGCTGCAACGTTTCGAGCCCGTTCATGATCGGCATTTCCACATCAAGCGTCACGACATCCGGCCTTAGGGCAGCGATTTTCTCGAGCGCCTCCCGGCCGTTGCGAGCTGTTCCGATGACTTCGAGGCGCGGATGCTCGGACAAAAAATCACTGATCCATTTGCGCATAAACGCCGAGTCATCGACGACAAGCACCTTGATCGTCTTCATGTTCCGTCTCTACCTTTCTAGCAAAAGTTGACGCAGCTTCGCAAAAAAGCGGGGAGCCCGCTCCGGCTCTTTTTCTCCTCCCGCCGCATAGCGGCACGCCATTTGACGCACTGCCCGGCTCGCCTTCGCCGCCGGATCAAAGAGAACAAACGGCGTTTGCCGGACGACACAGCGCGCCACAGTCCGGTCTTCAGGAACGACGCCAAGCAAGGCGATGTCTTTATGGAAAAACCGACTGGCGGCATGCTGCAGGCGCGAAAAGACGCCGTATCCTTCCCGCTCGCTGCCGGCGCGGTTGACGATGACGGAAAACGGAGCCTCGCTGCCGGCGGTGTGCATATATTTCATCATGGCGTACGCATCCGTCATCGCGGTCGGCTCCGGCGTCGTGACAATAAACACATCGTCGACGGACTTTAAAAAATACAATCGTTCTTCTGAGGCACCCGCCCCCATATCGAAAATGAGATAATCATATCGCGACGCCACCGTCTGCAGCTCGGCCAACAAATAGTCGATAGCGGATCGATCGACACTCAACCATTGCGCGGCGCCCGTCCCCCAGCAATATACGATAGATGCTCCGGTCCGCTTTTTACCAGCTCGGAAAGCGGCAACCGCGCGGAAAACCAATCCGAAAGCGTCAATGGCGACGACTGGCCGAGCAAAATGTCGATGTTGCCCATGCCGATGTCCATATCAAGCAGCAAGACGCGAAACCCGAGCTTCGAGAGCGACAGCGAAAAATTGAGCGAAAGGTTTGACTTGCCGACTCCGCCTTTCCCGCTCGTCACCGCGATGGTCCGCGGCCCCGCCGCCGGCGTCAGCCGGCGGCCCAGCTCATAGCGCAGCCGTTCTGCTTGATCGCTCACCATCGCTCCGCCCCAAACAGCAGATGAACGAGCCGGTCTGCGGACGCTTCCACCATGTCGTCCGGCACATTTTGCCCGTTCGTGAAATAGGCGGCGGCAAGCCGGCTGTCAAGCAACACATTGACGATCGTTCCAAACGAGTCCGTCTCATCGAGCTTCGTCACGATCAGCCGATCGATCGGCAGGCGGGAAAAGTGGTTGTAAATCGTTTTCATATCGTCATACTTTCCCGTGGCGGCGAATACAAGAAACGTTTCCGTTTCGCTGTCAAACTCGAGCGTTTGCTGCAGTTCATCCACGTATTGCGGATTGCGGAAGTTGCGGCCAGCCGTATCGACGAACACGAGATCGCAGCCGGCCAATTTCCGCTTCGCCGTCCGAAAATCGTCGGCATTGTAGCATACTTCCAACGGAGCGTGCAAAATGTCGGCATACGTCTTCAGTTGGTCGATGGCGGCGATCCGGTACGTGTCGGCCGTGATGAACCCGACTTTTTTCCCTTGCTCGAGGACGGCGCGCCCTGCCATTTTGGCGAGCGTCGTCGTTTTTCCAACCCCGGTCGGACCAAGCAAAATCATATACTTTTTTTGCTCCGCCGTTTTGACAAACGGAAGCGTCGACAATAGATCGCGCACCGCTTCTTTCGTCCAGGCGGAGACCGCAGCGGGCGACCGGCCGTCTTTGTCGGCATACCACCGTTCAAGCAGGCGATCCATCACTTGGCGGACGTACACATCCGCCATCCCTTGCCGAACGAGGCGCCGTTCCGCTTCCGCAAGCGGTGGAGGATACAAAAGCGAAGACGAGCGGGCGTTGAACTGACGGATGAGCGCCTTGACTTCCTCGATCTCACGGGCAAGCGAGCCGTCTTCCTCCCGCTCGGCCGCCGGCAAAGGGGCAAAGGACGCAGCAGCACTCAGCTGACGCGTCAAAGACGCGGCGGCATCCGGCTGACGCGTCAAAGACGCGGCGGCATCCGGCTGACGCAGCGGCAGTGGATCCGGATCAACGCCGGCCAACACTTCGATCTTTTTTTTCGCAAACAGACCGAAAAATCCGCCGGTCTGCACGACTTTCGAGTGCAAAATGACGGCGTCGCGGCCAAGTTCGGCGCGAACCATTTTCATCGCTTCGTTCATGGACGGGGCGACAAATTTTTTCACTTTCATTCGATTTCCACCATCCCCACGCTTTGAACTTCGACATCCGCTTCAAGCTCGTTGTACGACAGCACCGGAACAGTCGGAAAATGGCGCTCGGTCAGCTGTCGGACGTACATGCGCACCGCCGGGGAGCAGAGCAAAATCGGCGTCTGGCCGGCGAACGGATAGCGTTCAAGCGCCGCGGCGACCGCTTCCACAAATGCCTGCGCCCGCGCCGGCTCGAGCGCCAAATAGCGGCCGTGTTCGGTTTGCTGCACGGCGTCGGCGATCGTTTTTTCCGCCCTGCCCGACAGCGTAATGACGCGCAGCGGCTCGCCCGGCACGGCGTACTGCGAGGTGATTTGCCGCGCCAACGCTTGGCGGACGTATTCCGTCAACAAATCGGTGTCGCTGGTCAGGCGGGCAAAATCGGCAAGCGCCTCAAAAATGAGCGGCAAGTTGCGGATCGACACTTTCTCTTTCAGCAGCTTGGCGAGCACTTTTTGCACGTCGCCGACAGACAACGGATTCGGCGTCACATCGTCGACAAGCACCGGATACGATTCTTTTAAATGATCGATCAGCTGTTTTGTTTCCTGACGCCCCAGCAGTTCGTGGGCATGGGCTTTCAGCACCTCCGTTAAGTGTGTCGAGACGACCGATGGCGGGTCGACGACTGTATAGCCAAGCATTTCCGCCCGGTCTTTGACGGTCTCGGAAATCCATTTCGCCGGCAGACCAAACGCCGGCTCGATGGTGTCAATGCCATCAATCGAATCATCGTCAACTCCGGGGCTCATCGCCAAATAATGGTCAAGCAGCAGCTCGCCGCGCGCCACTTCCTCTCCTTTCACTTTGATCCGGTATTCATTCGGCTGCAACTGGATGTTGTCGCGAATGCGCACAACCGGGATGACAATGCCAAGCTCGAGCGCGAGCTGACGGCGAATCATGACGATCCGGTCAAGCAAATCCCCGCCTTGATTGGCATCAGCGAGCGGAATGAGCGCATAGCCGAACTCAAATTCAATCGGATCAATATGCAGCAGTTGGATGACGCTTTCCGGGCTTTTCAATTCGTCGGCGGCCGCCGCCTCCTCTTCCGGAGCGGCCAATGCCGCTTCTTCTTGCTTTTGCCGCTCGATAAATCGGTAGCCGCCAAGCGCCAGCAGCCCGGCAATCGGCATCGTCAACAAGTCGTTGATCGGCGTAAACAAGCCGAGCAGGAAAATCGTTCCTGCCGTGACGTACAACATTTTCGGAAACGCGAACAGCTGGCGCATAATATCGCCGCTCAAGTTGCTGTCCGACGCCGCCCGGGTGACGATGATGCCGGTCGCCGTGGAAATCAACAGCGCCGGAATTTGGCTGACGATGCCGTCGCCGACCGTCAAAAGCGTGTAGCGCTTTGCCGCCTCCCCTATATCCATTCCTTTCTCCACAACGCCGATCACCATGCCAAACAACATGTTGATGACGACGATAATGATGCCGGCGATGGCGTCGCCTTTCACAAATTTGCTTGCCCCGTCCATCGCTCCGTAAAAGTCGGCTTCTTGCGCCACTTTTTCCCGCCGCCTTCGGGCTTCTTGCTCCGAAATCATGCCGGCGTTCAAATCGGCGTCAATGCTCATCTGTTTGCCGGGCATCGCATCGAGCGTAAAGCGGGCCGCCACTTCCGAGACGCGCTCCGCCCCTTTGGTGATGACAACAAACTGGATGATGACCAAAATCAAAAACACGACAAACCCAACGACAACATCGCCGCCAACGACGAACGTTCCGAACGTTTCAACGACGCCGCCCGCCTCCCCTTTGCTTAAAATCGAGCGGGTGGTTGACACATTCAGCCCGAGCCGAAACAGCGTCAGCACTAAAAGCAATGACGGAAAAATGGAAAACTCAAGCGGCTCTTTCGTGTTCATCGCCGTCAGCAATACAAGCAAGGCAAGGGAAATATTGATGATGATCAAGACGCTCAACAGCCATGTCTGCAGCGGGATGACGAGCATGGCGACGATGAGCACGACAAGAAACAATACGGATAAATCTTTAATTTGCGCTTGCATGGTTTTCTCTCCTTGTTGCTACACGTTTCCTTTGAGCCGATAGACGTACGCCAAAATTTCCGCCACTGCCTTAAAAAACGCCTCTGGAATCATGTCGCCGACTTCCGTCTGGCGGTAGAGCGCCTGCGCAAGCGGGCGATTTTCGACCGTCACGACGCCATGGGTTTTCGCCACTTCCTTGATTTTCAACGCCATATAATCCGCCCCTTTCGCGACGACGACTGGCGCTTCCATCTTGCCGTCTTCATACTTGAGGGCAACGGCGTAATGCGTCGGGTTGGTAATGACGACATCCGCGTTCGGCACTTCCTGCATCATCCGCCTCATCGCCATCTCACGCTGTTTTTGCTTGATGCGCGATTTGATGAGTGGATCGCCTTCCGTCTTTTTGTATTCATCTTTAATGTCCTGTTTGGACATGCGGATGCTTTTTTCAAATTCAAACCGCTGATACAAGTAATCAAACAGCGCTAAAAACAAGAGCGCCCCTGCGGCGTACAGCCCCATTTTCACCGTCAAGCCGCCGACGACAGTCAAAACCTCACCCGGCGTCTTGGAAACGAGCGCCGCAAGCTCGCTTCGTTCGGCCAACAGCGCCGCAAACACGACCGCACCGATGATTCCAGCTTTTAACACGGATTTCAACAGCTCGACCAAGGCGCGCAACGAAAACAGCCGTTTCATTCCTTGCACGGGATTGAGGCGGTTCCCATCCATTTTTAACGGTTCAACGGTGAACAAAGCGCCGATTTGCAAAAAGTTGGCCAACCCAGCCGCCAGCACTGCGGCGGCGAACAGCGGCGCCAAAAGCAAGGATGCATGGGAAAGCCAGTCAAGAAACAGCCGGTGAAGCGAGTCAACCGTCAACGAAGGGGAGGCAGAATCGGACAAGGCGCGGGCGAACAACCGCAGCAGATCGTCCCGCTCGTACGCCCCCACCAAGGACAAAGCAAGAAATGAAGCAAGCAACACGGAAGCGGAGACGACATCACCGCTTTTGGCCACCTGTCCTTTTTCCCGCACTTCTTGCCGTTTGCGAGGCGTCGCCTTTTCCGTTTTTTCCCCAGCGAAAAATTGCAAATCGAGCCGCCACTCGCCCATCTTATCCGCCCCCCAACAGCCGCATCAACTCGCGCAACGAGGCAAACATGAAGTGAAATACACTGCGCGCCGCAAGCAATATCGTCCCAATCCCCGCCAACAGGAGCAAAAACGCCGCTGCCGTTTTGGCGGAAAAGCCGACCGCAAAAATGTTCATTTGCGGCACCGCGCGGGCGATGATGCCAAGCGCCACGTCGACTAAAAAGAGCGATCCGACAAGCGGGGCCGCCATTTGGAAAGCGGCGGCGAACATCGCAGCAAACGCCCGCACCGCGTATTCCACCGCCCGACCGTCAGCAACGTGCGGCAGGCGGTCAAGCGGCAACCAATGATAGCTGTAAAACATGCCGTCAAGCAGCAAATGGTGGCCATCGAGAGCGAGCAAAAGCAGCAGGGCGAGCAAATGAAGATATTCGCCAAGCAGCGGGCTTTGCGCTCCAGTTTGCGGGTCGATGACGTTGGCGATGGCAAACCCGATTTGAAAATCGATCAAGCCGCCGGCGATTTGCATCGCCGCCATGAGGATCGCTGCCAGCAGCCCGAGCGCCAATCCGACGAGCGCTTCTTTTACGACAAGCAATACATACACACCGTCAAGCGCCAACACCGGTTTGGGCATCGCCAAAAACAACAGCCAGCTGAACAAAAACGCCAATCCGGCTTTATACGAAGCCGGCACGGTCCGATAGGAAAACAACGGCATCGCCGCGAAAAACGAAGCGGCGCGGACAAAGAAGAGCAAAAACGCCGGAAAATAAGTCCATGCTTGTTCCATCGCCGATCAGCCTATAAACGAAGCAAGATTGTTGAAAATATCGTGCGCGTACGACACCATTTTCGAGAGCATCCACGGCCCAAAAAACACAAGTCCAAGCAAGACGGCGACGATTTTCGGCACAAACGCGAGCGTCTGCTCTTGAATTTGCGTCGCCGCCTGGAAAATGCTGACGACAAGCCCGACGGCAAGGGACAACAACAAGAGCGGCCCGCAGACGACAAGCACGATATATACGCCTTGTTCAGCAAGGCGGATGATGAAATCGGCACTCATAAACGCCACCTATCTTTATTGAAAACTTTGCAACAATGATTTGACGACCAAATGCCAGCCATCAACAAGGACAAACAATAAAATTTTAAACGGCAGCGAAATCATCACGGGCGGCAGCATCATCATCCCCATCGACATTAAGACGCTGGCGACGATCATGTCGATGACTAGAAACGGAATAAAAATCATAAAGCCCATTTGAAACGCCGTTTTCAACTCACTGATGGCAAATGCCGGCACGAGCGCGGTCATTGGGATGTCGTTGACCGTTTTCGGCTGTTTGGCGCCGCTGTATGATAAAAACAGCGCCAAATCTTCCTGCCTGGTGTATTGGCTCATAAACTGCTTCAGCGGAACAGCCGCCCGTTCATACGCCTCCTCCAAGTCAATTTTGTCGGCAAACAGCGGCTGCAATGCCTGATCGTTGATGTCTTTCCAAGTCGGCGCCATAATGAAAAATGTTAAAAACAAGGCGAGCCCGACGAGCACTTGGTTCGGCGGCATCTGCTGCGTGCCGAGCGCCGTGCGCACAAACGACAAAACGATGACGATGCGCGTAAAACATGTCATCATAATGAGAATGCCGGGTGCGATCGACAACACGGTGAGCAACAGAAGAAGCTTCACCGCTGTCGACACGTGCTCGGGAGCCATCGAATCAAACATATGGACAAATTCACTCATCGCCCGCCGTTCCTTTCCCTTTCAGCCGCTTCAGCCACTCGTTCCGTTTTTCAGTCATTTGCTTCATCTCCTCCGCCAACAGCGCCGAAAACGATGACAGCGAATCGCTTTTCCGCTTTGATTTCCCCGTCCACTCGCCTCGAAGGAAGGAGCCAAGCCGGCCGAACTCCGCCATTCGCTCCAACCGTGCGCGATGTTGCTCCAACAGTTCATTCATTTCTTGTTCGTCTTCAATTTCTTTCAGAAGCTGAATCGAATCACCGACACCGATGACGAGCAGCCGACGGCCGACTTTAATGAGCTGTACAGAGCGGTTCGTCCCGACGCTCGTCCCACCGAGATGCTCGATGACGCCCTTTTGGCTTGAAACAAACGACTGACGGCGGGACATCCACCTTAACACCGCATAAAGGAGAATGAGGACAAAGGCGGTCGCGCCGATGAGCCGAAGCACATCGGAAGCGGAAACCGCATCAGCGGCTTGATTCGCTGTTTGGTTTGTCTGTTGCCCAGAAGGAGCTGACGGCCCGCATGAATCGGGATGCTGCAGACAGTCGGCGACCGTGGGGCTTTGGGCGGCCAATGCCGGCGTCGGCCCCAAAGCGATGGCTGCTGCCAGCAAAACGGCCGCCCAGCGCCAAATTGCCATCGTTTCCACCTCTGATCGCTCACCCGATCGTTTTGTTGATCGCTTCGATGACGCGGTCCGCTTGGAACGGCTTGACCACAAAATCTTTCGCTCCGGCTTGAATGGCATCAATCACCATTGCCTGCTGCCCATCGCGGAGCACATAATGACTTTGGCATTGCTGTCGATTTTTTTAATTTCCTTGAGCGCCGCAATCCCATCCATCTCCGGCATCGTAATATCCATTGTCACGACATCGGGCCGCGTTTCCTTGTATTTCTCGATCGCCTGCCGTCCATCGGCCGCTTCGGCGACGACTTCATGTCCGTTTTTCGTCAAAATGTCTTTAATCATCATGCGCATAAATGCCGCATCATCAACGACAAGCACTCTTGCCATGTCCCCTAACCTCCCAAACGCCTGTTTATTTTAACTTTGTCAGCCGATCGCTTTGGCTGATGATGTCCGTGATGCGGACGCCGAAATTTTCATCGATGACGACAACCTCGCCTTTCGCGATCAGCTTGTTGTTGACAAACACATCGACCGGTTCGCCGGCCAGTTTATCGAGCTCAATGATCGATCCAGTCGACAGCTGCAAAATTTCCTGCACCGACCGCTTCGTCCGCCCGAGTTCAACCGTCACCTGCAGCGGCACATCAAACAGCAGCTCCAAATTGCGCGCCTCCGTTGCCGCAAGCGGCGGGGCATCGAACTCGACGAAATCGGCGGTTTGAATATGCCGAGCGGCTGCACCATCCCTCTCCTTGTCCGCCCGCCCAGCCGGCGGTCCATCCGTCGAGCGGCTCGCCGCTTCTGAAGCGGCCGCACCGCCGTTTGCCTGAACGTCAATTGGAACAGGCTGCGGCTCGTGAAACGGCCGGTCGTCCGCCGACGACTTAAGGCTCACTTCCGCTGCCCCCGGCTCCTCAAGCGGCGAGCCGAGCAATTGGGCAACCAATTCTTTCGCGAAATCGATCGGCAACAACTGCATAATGCTTGAGTCGATCAACTCGCCGATTTTCAGCCGAAATGACACTTTAATGAAAAAGTCTTCGTCCGGCAAATATTCCATCCCTTTTCCTTCCGCCAAATCAAGCAGGTGGAGCGTCGGCGGGGAAATATCAACCCGCTTGCCAAAGACAGTCGACATCGACGTCGCCGCTGAACCCATCATTTGGTTCATCGCTTCTTGAACAGCGCTCAGCTGAATCTCTCCGAGCGGACCATCGGCCGCCGTTCCGTCGCCGCCAAGCATTAAATCAGCGATAATCGCCGCGTCTTGCTGTTTAATGACCAACAAGTTTGTCCCGAGCAGCCCTTCCGTATAGTTGACTTGGATGGCGACATATGGCTGCGGAAATTCATCCGCGACGCTTGTGCGCTCGATAATGGACACGCTTGGCGTCGTAATTTCCACCTTTTGGTTCAATAACATCGACAGGGCAGTGGCCGAACTGCCGAAAGAAATATTGCCGATTTCCCCAAGGGCGTCCTGCTCAAGCGGAGAGAGAAGATCATGAAGCGCCGGAATAGGTCCGTCGCTGTCCATTCCGCGCAACAAAGCATCAATTTCATCCTGCGACAACATTCCATCATTCATCATGGTCGTCTTCGTCCCCTCGATCATCGCTAAAATTTGCACCGCCAGCTTTTTGTTCCGCTTCCCCGGCTGGCCGATAAACTTTGGAATATGGCCGATTTTGACCACGAGCGGCTCATGAATCGACTGCTCGAGCTGAATGACATCGCCGGCCTCGAGTTGAAGAAATTCATTGACCGTGATGACCGCCGTTCCCAGTTCAGCGATAATCGGCAATTTTGCCGCGCGGATGCGCTGTTCGATCCGTTTCGCTTCCTCGGGGGAACGCTCCTTTTTTTGCGCCTGCATCCAGTAATGCACCGACAGCCGCGGCATAATCGGTTCCAAGACGACATGCGGAATGCACACATTCATCATGCCGCGCGCTTCGCCGATTTGCGTGTTGAGCGAAATGACGACAACGGTGTCGTTCGGCGCAATCATGCGCAAAAACTGCGGATTGACTTCAAAATCGACAAAGAGCGGGTCGACTTCCGCCACCGATTCCCAAGCGTCGCGCCAATGGACAAACGCCTTGTCAAACAAATTGGACATGATGCGTGTTTCAATCTCCGTCAAATGCTCCACTTTATCCATCCCGACGCCGCGCCCGCCCATCACCCGGTCAAGCATGGCGTAAGCGATGTTCGGGTTGACTTCCAAAAGGACATGCCCGCCGAGCGGCGGCACCTCAAAGACATTGATGATCGTCATTTTTGGGATAGAGCGGACAAATTCTTCGTATGGAATTTGGTCGGCCGATGCGACCGAAATTTGCACATATGTGCGCAACTGGGCGGAAAAAAACGTTGTCAGCAGACGGGCGAAATTTTCATGAATGCGCGTCAGGCTGCGGATTTGATCTTTGGAAAACCGGAGCGCCCGCCGAAAATCATACGTTTTGACGCGTCGGCCTTCCTCCTCTTTTTTCAGCTCCTCCGCGCTCATCTCCCCTGCAGAAAGCGCAGCGAGCAACGCGTCAATTTCGCTTTGCGACAATACTTCCCCGGCCGTCATTTCATCTTCCCCCTTCCAATGACAGGGCTACTGGAGGATAAAAGAGGTAATGTAGACGTTCTCCACTCTCCCTTCTTGCATCAATCCGTTGATCTCGCGCTTCAGCCGCTCTTTCAGCGCCGTCAGTCCTTCTTTTCCTTTAAAGTCGGCCGCTTTCATCTGCGAAAGTTGCTCGATGATCACGTCTTTCATCTGAAAATCGCGTTTCTCCGCCTCTTCTTTTCCTTGATCGCTGTCTGTTTCAATTTTAAATGAGATTTTAATATAACGCCCGTCCGCTAAATTGGTGGTCATTTCCGGAATGTCGATCGATCGTTCCGCCAGTTCATCGGCGCTTGGCGCCCCTTGTTTTTCCGCATGCCCCATCTTCATCACCGCGACAAGCGCCGCCGTTCCAGCCAAAGCGATGACCGCCAGCACAATGATCATCGTTTTGATTGCTTTATTCCCTTTCACGGTCCAATCCTCCTGCTTTCGGTAAGCGAAACACACCAAGCTGCTGGTAAAATTCGCTCGCTCGCGCCGCCACTTGCTCGACCGTTTCGCGAACGACGAATTTTTTTCCGTTCGTCAGCGTCACGGTCGTATCAGGAAACGCTTCAATTTGTTCGATGTACAACGCATTGAGCACAAACCGTTTGCCGTTGAGCTTCGTTAACGAAATCATCGGGCAGCAGGCGCAAGACGCCGCTCACGCCCTACCTCCTATTCTATTTTTTCAAGTTGACAAGCTCTTGCAAAATTTCATCCGATGTCGTAATGATGCGCGTATTCGCCTGGAAGCCGCGCTGGGCGACGATCATCTCCGTGAATTCCTCAGCAAGGTCGACGTTGGACATCTCAAGCGCGCCGGAGACGATCGTTCCGGTTCCGTTCGCTCCCGGAGCCCCTATCGATGGCGCTCCAGAGTTGGTCGTTTCGCGGAACAAGTTGTTGCCGGCTTTTTCTAATCCGTCATTGTTGGCAAATTTCGCGAGCTGAATCGTGCCGATTGGCAAGTTGCCGGATGCGTTCACAATGGTCACTTGGCCGTCCGCTCCGATGCTCAAGCTTTTCGCATCGGTCGGAACTTGAAGGCGGCTATTTCCAACACCGAGCAAATATTGGCCATCGGCATTGACAATATAGCCTTGCGAATCGAGATAAAAATTCCCGGCTCTCGTATACATGCGATTGTTGCCGGACGCATCGCCGACGACGAAAAACCCGTCGCCGGAAATGGCCAAATCGAGCACGCGGCCGGTCGTTTGCAAGCTGCCTTGCGTATGGACGGTGTCGATCGCCGCGAGCTGCGAACCGAGCCCGACCTGCTTTGGATTCGTCCCGCCGCGGCCGGCAGTGCCAGGAGCGCTGGCGCCGGAAATCGTCTGGCTCATCAAATCTTTGAAAATCGTTCGTCCTTTTTTAAACCCGTACGTATTGACATTGGCAATGTTGTTGCCGATGACATCCAACTTCGTTTGAAAGTTGCGCATGGCGCCGATTCCGGAATACATGGAACGAAGCATCGGTTTCCTCTCCCCTTTTTATCCTTTTTGTTCGACTTTCACAACCGCATCCGCGGCAATCGTTGTCCCGTTATCAAGCCCAAGAGTCACTTGGCCGTCTTTTTGCATGACCGATTGAACGACGGCGCTCATCGTCGTCTCGCCGTCTTGCCAGTGCACCGTTTTGCCGATCCATTCGCTGTAGCGCAAAAGCGCATCGCGGCTTGACGCTTGCATCCATTGCTGCATCAAATTGGCGATGTTCATCATTTGCTCAAGCGAAGAGAAGCTCGCCATTTGCGCGATAAAGTCTTTATCTTCCATCGGATTGAGTGGGTCTTGGTTTTCGAGCTGAGCGAGCAAAATTTTGAGAAAGTCGTCTTTTCCTAAAATTTGATTGCCCGTTTTCCGTTCCGGCTGAACCGCGTTTGTCAGCCATAAGCTTCCATCAATCGGATTCGTTGTCATCCTCGTTCTTTTCCCCCTTATGCGTCAGCTTCGATCCCGTCTAGCGCAAACGGGAAGGAAGATGATGGCTCCCGCTTTTGTTTTTGCCGCGATTCGCCCTGCTGCTGCCCTCCTTGGCGGTTCCCGGAATATGGCGGCATCGCGGGGCTGTCATAATCCGACCAAACGGTCCATTTTTCGACCGTGATGGAACTCGCATCAAGCTGCTGAGCAAGCTGCGGCAAATGAGCGTAGAGCAACTCTTTCACCGCGTCGTTGGCCACGAGCAGCTTGGCGGCGAGCTTTCCACCTTCCTCTGTCATTTTCACCGTCACCGTCCCGAGATGTTCCGGATGCAGACGGATGACAAGCTGCATGACACCGTTTGGAAGCTTCATCCACCGCGCCGACCTTAGCGCGTGGGCGACTTGATCAGCGACGCTTCCGCCAGCTGACGCCGGCATCTCGCCGACCAACCCGACAGATGAAAAGGAGGGTGATAAAAGCGCAGGAGGAGTGGTGAACGAAGGAGCAGCCTCGCCGCCCTGCCCCTTGTCCCCCTTTTTGGCAGCGAAACGTCTTTTTCGCCAGCCGATCGCACAGAAGAAACTCCGTTCGGCAGCGCGACAACCGCCCTGTTGCCTCCCTGCTCACGGAACGGGCGCTGGTCGCCGTCGCTCAGGAGCAGTGGAAACATCCCGGTTTTTCCGCTGGAAGGCGAACCCGATTCAGCATCGATATGACCACGTTTTTGTCCGTCGGTTATGAACGCACGTTCCAATCCCGCTTCATCGGCCGCCGGCTGAGCGGCAATCGTTTCTTCACCATTCATCGCACCGACAAACGGAAATGTCCCATGATCACTCGTTTTCCCTTCCGCCTGCTGATCCGCCGCTAAAAGCGGCGCGCCTGCAGCTGCCGAAATTGGAGCGACAGCCCAAGCAGCCACGAGGGAAGAGGCAAGCCACAATGATTCGATTGGCGCCGGCTTCTTTTCCGCTGAAGATGGTTGTCCGGCTGCGCCCGTTTCCATTCCACCATTTTGCCAATCTGGCTCTTTGTTTTTGCTCGACTCCTCTTGAAGCAAGCTAGTCTCTGCCCCAGCGGGCAATAACTCTTGTTGCTTATCAGCAAGCAACGCCGCAAACATGTTTGCGTTTTCCGCCTCTTTTTTCACCGCCATAGCGCCTGCCGATAGCGGCGCGTTTGCTGTGATCGTTACTTTCATTCGGCCGCCTCCTTCCCCATCGCCCTTTTACTTAACGATGCCAACAGTTTCGCCGCCTGCCCAGCCGGCATTTGTTCCAAAATGGCTGCCGCTTTGTCGCCGTCAATCTGGCTCAGTACACGGAGCGCTTCGCTCTCAGGCAGTTCCGCTAAAATCGCCGCCGCCTGTTTTTCCGACATGGCGTCATACATGCCGACGACATCTTCTTCCGTCAAGGCCGGCTCGTCAACAGGCTCAGCCTGAGCGTCCGTTTTCCCGCTTGGCGCAGACAGCTGGGCGATTTCCTTTTCCTTTGCCGCCAATTCGTTTTTCAACTGCTTGATTTGCTTTTGTTGGTCGGCGATCGTTCGTTTTTGCTGGTTGATCGTCTGCTGCTGAGCTTCAATCGTTTTTTGCAAAGCTTTCTCCTTTTTGCTCCAGTTGATCCACTCGGAGACAAACGGCGCCTTTATGGTCCACTGCTTTGCCGCCTTGGCCACATCAACGCCGGCAATGTTTAAAATCAACAACAGAAAGGAGGCGGCAAACGCACTCGGAATGACAATGACAAACAACAGCCATTGCCACCAACTCGCCTGCATTTCCTGTTCAACTTTGCTCTCCGCCATCTATACCTCTCCTTGCCTTGCAAAACGTTGAACCGCCATTTCATCGAGCAGGCGGCGTTCCGCTTCCCTCTCAAGCTGCTCGGCCCACCGCTTCATGCGCTCGCGCATTTTTTCGTATTTTTTCACTTCGATATTCAATTCCATCAAACGCTGCTGCCGGCGCTGCATCTGCTCGCGCGCCTGCATGACGACGAGCTGATAATGGTCGATCATCCGCTCTAAATTCGCCATATATTGCAGCCTAAGGCGAATGTCTCCAACGGACAGGCCGGCTTGAAGCTGTTCATCCCGAGCCGCCGCGCATTCTTCTTTTTCCTTGAGCAGGCGGTAAAGCGTTTCGGCTGCCTGCTCAAACCGGCGGACCGCCTCCTCGTATTCGCCAAGCGCCTTTTCTTTTTCTTTTTCTTTCATCGCCAGCACTTTTTGCAGCCGAAACGTCGGCGTCACATTTGTTCACCCTTTCATCGTCTGAACATGGCGCGCGATTTCTCACCGAACCGACAGCAAGCGCAACAACCTATCAATGCTTTCGGCGCGCGTCGTTTTTTCATCGATGTTTTGGCGGCAAAACGCCATCATTTGCGGATAAAATTCGATCGCCTCATCAATTTCTTGGGACGACCCCCGTTTGTACGCCCCGATTTGAATCAAATCCTCCGAATCGATATAAGTGGACAGAAGGCGGCGGAACCGGTTTGCCGCTTCGCGGTGCTCTGCGCTGATAATATGGGGCATGACGCGGCTGACGCTTTTGAGCACGTTGATCGCCGGGTAATGCCCTTTGTTCGCCAGCTGGCGTTCCAACACAAAATGGCCATCCAAAATGCCGCGCACCGCATCAGCGATCGGCTCATTCATGTCATCGCCGTCAACAAGCACCGTATAAAACGCGGTGATCGTGCCGGAAGCGTTCGTTCCAGCCCGTTCAAGCAGCTTTGGCAGGAGGGCGAAGACCGATGGCGTATAGCCTTTCGTCGTCGGCGGCTCACCGACGGCAAGGCCAATCTCCCGCTGCGCCATCGCGACGCGGGTGACCGAGTCCATCATGAGCATGACATCCGCCCCTTGGTCGCGAAAATATTCGGCGATCGCCGTTGCCGTATAGGCGCCTTTGACGCGCATCAGCGCCGGCTGGTCGGACGTGGCGACGACGACGACCGAGCGGGCCAAGCCGTCTGGGCCAAGGTCGCGCTCTAAAAACTCGCGCACTTCGCGGCCACGCTCGCCGATTAAGGCGATGACGTTCACATCAGCCGACGTATGGCGGGCAATCATTCCCATGAGCGTGCTTTTGCCGACGCCCGAGCCGGCAAAAATGCCGACGCGCTGCCCCTTGCCGACGGCAAGCAGGCTGTCGATGACGCGGATGCCGACTTCAAGCGGTTCGACAATCGGCGGCCGAACGAGCGGATTGGGCGGATCGCGTTCGACCGAAACCGGCTTCAGCCCGGGCGGCAACGGGCTCCCGTCAAGCGGTTGGCCGAGCGGATCCAGAACCATGCCAATGAGCGCATCGCCGACGTGCACTTCAAGCGGCCGGCCGGTCGCTTCGACAAAACAGCCGGGAGCGATATGGGTCGTGGCGGAAAACGGCATAAGCAAGACGTGCTGTTCATGAAAGCCGACGACTTCGGCGGGAATTTTCCGGCATCCGCTCTGTTCATGGATGTAACAAAGATCCCCAATCGAGCTTTTCGGTCCTTTCGATTCCATCATCAAGCCGATGACGCGCGACACTTTGCCAAACCGTTTATACAAGTCGACAGCGTTGATTTCATCAAGAAGCGCCTGCCAGTTCAGAAAACGCTCCCTCCTTCAATCGCCGGTAGAGCGCCTCGCGCAGCCGCTCAAGCTGTACATCGACGCCCGCCTCGATGCGTCCAAACGGCGTCTCCACGACACATCCATATTCAGGAAGCGCATCGTCCGGGTAGATGAATAGATCAACGCGATGCGGAAACAGAGATTTCAGCAGCTCTTTTTGTTCTGCCACGATTTCGTAGCCGTGCGGATGCACATAAACGGCCACTTCCGTTTGCTGGCGCACTTCCTGCAACGCTTGGTGCACGAGCGGCAAAAAAGCGTTTCGATCGCCCTCAAGCGCGGCGCCGAGAATGCGTTCGGCCGCTTTTAACGCCACCTCCAGCATCGCCTCAGCCGTCGATTCGATGCGAGCGTAAAATTCGGTGTTCGCTCGCTCCGCCAAGCGGCGGGCTTGCTCAATCAACGCGCGGTGCTCGCTCAAAGCCTCCTCGCGCCCAGCCGCATAGCCGTCTTCATACCCGCGGGCGCGCGCTTCCTCGATGAGGCGCTCTTTCTCACGCTGCCATTCCTCTTTGTCGCGGGCCAACTGCTCGCGCACCGATTCGTAATATTGCTCTGCCTGGCGGCGAAGCTCGGCTGCTTCTTCCTTGGCGGCGGCGACCGCTTCCATCTCCCGTTGCCGATCGTCGCCGGACGATGGAAGATCGGAAACATGGCGCTGCACGACGATCGTCTTTTTCCCAGCGCGCACCGCCAATTTCGGCGCTTTAATGACGTTAGACAATAATATCATCTCCTCCCCCGCGCGCGATGACGATTTCTCCAGCCTCTTCGAGACGTCGGATCACGGCGACGATGCGCGATTGCGCCTCCTCGACATCACGCAGCCGGACTGGCCCCATATATTCCATTTCTTCTTTGAACGTCTCCGCCATTCTTGTCGACATGTTGCGGAAGACGATGTCTTTCACTTCATCGCTCGCCACCTTAAGCGCCAGCATCAAGTCATTGTTATCCACTTCGCGGATGACGCGCTGAATGGCGCGGTGATCGAGCGTCACGATATCTTCAAAGACAAACATCCGTTTTTTGATTTCCTCGGCCAGTTCCGGATCTTGGATTTCCAAGGCATCCAAAATCGTCCGCTCCGTGCTCCGATCGACTTGGTTCAGCACTTCCACGACCGCCTCAATGCCGCCGGCTTGCGTGTAATCTTGCACGACGGTCGCAGACAGCCGCCGCTCCAAAATTTGCTCGACTTCGTTGATAATCTCCGGCGATGTGCTGTCCATCAGCGCGATGCGCCGGGCGACATCCGCCTGCATTTCCTGCGGCAGCGCCGATAAAATTTGCCCTGCCTGCGCCGGCTCCAAATACGAAAGAATCAGAGCGATCGTTTGTGGATGTTCATTTTGGATGAAGTTTAACAGCTGCATCGGGTCGGCTTTGCGGGCGAAATCAAACGGCCGCACCATCAGCGCTGATGTCAGGCGGTTGATGATCTGCATTGCCTTATCCGGGCCGAGCGCTTTTTCAAGCACTTCTTTCGCATAGGCGATGCCGCCTTGGGCGATGTAATCTTGCGCCAGGGCGAGCTGTCGAAACTCTTCAAGCACTTCCTCTTTTTGTTCCGTCGTCACTTGACGGACGTTGGAAATTTCCAGCGTCAGCTTCTCGATCTCTTCCTCGGATAAATGTTTATAGACAGAGGCCGACACATCCGGGCCGAGGGAAATAAGCAGGATGGCTGCTTTTTGCCTGCCCGACAGCCCGCCTTTTCGTTCGCGCTTTGCCATACGCCGTTCCCCCTACTCTTCCGATAGCCACGTTTTTAATAGTTTGGCAAACTCATCCGGCTTTTCTTTCGCCAGACGCTCAAGCTGTCGACGGCGCAACGCTGCCTCCGTCTCCGGCGGCTCCGGCAAATCCGGCTCGACCGGAAGCGGCGGGGCGAATGCGAGCTCCTCCTCTTCTTCTTCATATTCACGGCGGCGTCGCAGCCAGAGGAACAACAGCAAGGCGACGAGCAACAGCGCTCCTGCACCGGCCGCATACCACCACCACACCGGCCGGTCCGGCGTTGATTCGGTGAATGTCGGCTTGCCGTTGAATTTTTGCACCGAAACGACGATGCGGTTGTTGATGTCTTGATCCGTGAGCGTTTGCGCCTCGCTCTTGTCAATTGACGTCCGAACGATTGTGCCTAGCAGTTTTTGAATATCATTGACCGTCTCGGGCGGCAGCGAGTTCGGATCATTAGGGTCAGGCGGCTCGACCATCACTTGGATGCCTAGGTCGCGGATTTTATATGGACTTTCGACGATTTGCTTTTTGATTTTGTTTACCTCGTTGTTGATCGTCTCTTCGGTTCGTTCATAGTTGCCGTTTGTTGCGCCGTTTGCGTTTTGGTAGCCCGGCACTTCGTTCGCGCCCGTTCCAGCGGCGCCTCCGGGCGGCGCACCGCTCCCGGAGTACGTCTCTTTAATGCGCTGAACGCTGACGGCAATACCTTGCTTCGTTTTCTCGTCCACTGGAGAAACCAAATTTTCTTCTCGTTTCTCCTGCGTAAAGTCGACATCCGCCGTCACGGAAACGACGACTTTATCCTGCCCCATCATCGTGCCGAGCAGTTGCTGCACTTGGCGTTGAATGTCGCGCTCGATCTGCTTTTTGATTTGCTGCTGCGAGGCGAATGTCGCCCCTGTCGAATTTTCCCCATCATTTTTTAGGTCATAATACTCAAAAAACTGATTCATAATGACGATATTATCTGTAGAGAGATTCGGAACACTTTTGGCGACGAGATGATACAAGGCCCGAATTTGCTCGTCGCTGAATTGATAGCCCGGCTTCGTCTTCAGCACGATCGAAGCCGAGGCTTCACCTTTTCCATCGGAAACAAATACGCTTGGCTGCGGAAGGTTGATCATGACTTTGGCGTCCTCGACGCCGTCGATCGTCTTGATCAAGTTGGCGAGTTCCGTTTGCATCGCCTTCAGCTTCACCATATTGAACTCATTGTCCGTCATGCCGAAGCTCGCGTTTTGGCCGAAAAATGAATAGTCAATGACTCCACTGTTCGGGATGCCTTCAGCAGCGAGCTCGACTTTCAGCGCGTCCACTTGCTCTTTCGGCACTTTAATCGTCGTCCCGCCGTCCGCCACTTCGGCCGGAACGCCGCGCTGGTCAAGCGTTGCTTTAATTTGCCCCGCTTCTTGCGGCGACAAATTGCTGTAGAGGGGCACCATTTCCGTCCTTGTGGCGAAAAAGACGCCGACGCCAACGGCCAAAAGCACGGCCGCTGCCGCAGTGAGCACGAGCCATTTCTGTTTTTTTGTCCGTTCCTGCCAAAACGCGCGAGCGCGGCTCCACCACTCTTTCCATTTCCTTCTCATACAATTCCCCCGATGATCCAATACCTGCCGCCATAGCGCAACAATGGCGGCGGCTTCCGTATGTATTGCGATTCATTGCTGCTACAATGGCATGCGCATCATTTCCTGATACGCTTCGATCGCTTTGTTGCGGATCTCCAGCGTCAGCTGCAACGTGATGCTCGCTTTTTGCGCGGCGATCATCACATCATGCAACTGAACGTTCTCCCCGCGAACGAGCTTTTCCGTCAGCGCATCGGCTTGAATTTGCGCTTCGTTCACGCGGTTGAGCGCCTCTTTGAAAAATGTGGCGAATTGCTTTTGCGCCTCAGCCGGCTTCGCTGGGAGCGAAACGGCGGAAGACATCGTCAGCCCAATGCGGGTTGCTCCATCAATCATCGTTTATCCCCTCGCATGCTATTTCCCGATCTCGAGCGCCTTCATGAGCATTCCTTTCGAAGCATTCAACACCGTAACGTTCGCCTCATACGAACGCGTCGCCCCGATCAAGTCCACCATTTCTTTCAGCGGGTCGACGTTTGGCAGACGCACATAGCCGTCGGCGCCCGCATCCGGGTGATTCGGGTCATAGACGAGTTTAAACGGCGCCGGATCATCGACAATTTCGCGCACCCGCACTCCGCCGTCCACCGCGTCGGCACGGCCGAGCGCAGCCTGCAAATAGCCCGAAAACGACCCGCTCTGCGGTTCGATGATGACCATTTTGCGGCGGTACGGCTCCCATTCGCCGTTGACAAGGCGGGCGCGCGTCGTATCGACGTTAGCGATGTTGGAGGCAATCACGTCCATGCGCAACCGTTGGGCGGTCAACGCCGAAGCCGAAATGTTTAGACTTTGAAACAAAGACACCCGTTATTTCCCTCCTTTAATCACGGTTTTCAACGTGGTAAATTTGCCGTTGAGCCGCTCGATTAAGGCATTGTAATAAATTTGGTTTTCTGCTAGTTTTGACATTTCTTGATCGATATCGACACTGTTTCCATTATGATTGTAACTCACCGTTGTGTCCGTCGTCACGATGATTTTTCCATTTTGTTCGTTTGGAAACGAAAAATGCTTCGGATTCGTCCGTTTGGCCTCAAGCCGAAACGCCCGTTCCAATTCAGCCTGAAAGCGCACATCTTTCGCCTTATAGCCCGGCGTATCGGCGTTGGCGATGTTGTCGGCGATCGCCTGTTGGCGAAGCGCAGCGTAGCGAAGCCCTTGTTCAAGCCAACCGATCGTCGCTGAAAAGAGCGCCAATGGAATCCCCTCTTTTCTCCTATTTTTCGACAATTTCTGCTAATTTTCATTTTACGGGAAAGAAAACCTAATGTATAGACGGAACTTGGTACTATTTTTCGAAGATGCCATGACAGAAAAACGATGCCAAAGATGTTTGCCAACAACAAAAAACCCGCCAGGCCAAAATACCCAGCGGGCTTAGGCGGCTACGCCGTTCAGCTCGATTTCAATTTTTCCAGTTCGCTTAAAAACTTGTCATTCAATACTTTAATGTACGTTCCTTTCATGCCGAGCGAGCGCGATTCGATCACGCCGGCGCTTTCTAGTTTGCGCAGAGCATTGACAATGACCGAGCGGGTGATGCCGACGCGGTCGGCGATTTTGCTGGCGACAAGCAGCCCTTCCGTTCCGTCAAGCTCTTCAAAAATATGTTCAATCGCCTCAAGTTCGCTGTAAGAAAGCGAGCTGATCGCCATTTGCACGACCGCCTTGCTGCGCGCTTCCTCTTCAATTTCTTCCGCCTTTTCACGCAGAATTTCCATGCCGACGACCGTCGCACCGTATTCAGCCAAAATGAGATCGTCATTGTCAAACTCGCGGTCAAGGCGCGATAAAATGAGCGTGCCGAGCCGCTCGCCTCCGCCGTTGATCGGAACGATCGTCGTCAAACCGGTTTTGAACAAGTCACGATTTTCCACTGGAAACGCCGTATATTCGCTATTAATATCAATATTAGGAGACGTTTCCGTAATGTTGAACAAGTTTTTCGTGTATTCTTCCGGAAACTGGCGCTCCTCCAGCATCCGCTTCATCCGTTCGTTTTCAATCGATTGTTTAATGGCGAATCCAAGCAGTTTGCCGCGGCGGCTGACGACAAACACATTGGCTTCAATCACTTCGCAAAGCGTTTCTGCCATTTCTTTAAAATTGACCGGCCGCCCGGCCGCCTTTTGCAACATGGCGTTGATTTTCCGCGTTTTCTCTAGCAAGTTCATGGATTTCATCTCCTCCTCATAAAATAAACTCGCTTAAATCTTTGTTTTTGACGATGCTGCCGAGTTTTTGCTCGACATATTGCGGTGTGATGACGACCTTGTCGATTCCGATGTCCGGCGCCTCAAACAGCAAGTCTTCCAGCAGTTTTTCCAAAATCGTGTGCAACCGGCGCGCACCGATGTTGTCGGTCGTCTGGTTTACTTCAAACGCCACCTCGGCAATCTTACGAATAGCATCGTCAGAAAATTCAAGACTTATACCTTCTGTCGCCAAAAGAGCTTGATATTGTTTAATGAGCGCGTTATTCGGCTCGACTAATATTCTTACGAAATCGTCGACCGAAAGTTTCGCAAGCTCGACGCGGATCGGGAAACGGCCTTGCAGCTCAGGGATCAAATCCGACGGCTTCGCCATATGGAACGCGCCGGCGGCGATGAATAAAATATGGTCTGTTTTCACCGGTCCGTACTTCGTCATGACGGTCGACCCTTCGACAATTGGCAAAATGTCGCGCTGCACCCCTTCGCGCGAGACGTCGGCCGAGCCGGACACCGCTCCGCTGCGGGCGATTTTGTCGATTTCATCGATAAAAATGATGCCGGACTGCTCAGCCAGGCGGACGGCCTCTTGCGTCACTTCATCCATGTCGATCAGCTTTTGCGCTTCCTCGTTGATGAGCACTTTGCGCGCTTCACTCACTTTGAGACGCCGCTTTTTGCGCCGCTTCGGCATGAGGCTGCTCAAGGCGTCCTGCATGTTCATCCCCATCTGCTCAATGCCTGCCCCTTGCAAAAAGTC
The DNA here is from genome assembly GCF_001592395.1 of Geobacillus sp. JS12. Classification (NCBI taxonomy): domain Bacteria; kingdom Bacillati; phylum Bacillota; class Bacilli; order Caryophanales; family Anoxybacillaceae; genus Geobacillus; species Geobacillus sp. JS12. The sequence goes on along the minus strand of NZ_CP014749.1, from coordinate 630,811 downwards.
AAACCATAACGGCGTCTGTTCCTCGATTTCAATCGTCACCATCTCGTTTTCCAACTGCCCGTTTGCCAGCTGCCAAGCAACTTGGCGCCGCTTTTGTTCCACCTGTTCATCCTCATGGCTGTAGCTGTTGTCCGCTTGGGCTCCTTGGCCGCCAAACAGCAGCTCAAGCGGATTTTTGATTGTCTGCTTTGGCTTGCCCGGAACGAGCAGTTCAACAAGCCGCTTGTTCGCCTGCTGTTCAGCCCTGTCTTTCACTTCGTTCATTTTTCGTTCTTTCACAATCCGAACTGACGTTTCCACCAAATCGCGCACCATCGATTCGACGTCGCGCCCGACATAACCGACTTCGGTGAATTTCGTCGCTTCGACTTTGATGAACGGGGCGCCGACGAGTTTGGCGAGCCGGCGGGCGATCTCCGTCTTCCCGACCCCGGTCGGGCCGATCATTAAAATGTTTTTCGGCATCACTTCATCGCGCAATTTTTCATCGAGCAAACTGCGGCGGTACCGGTTGCGAAGCGCGATCGCCACCGCCTTTTTTGCCTCTTTTTGCCCGACGATGAACTGATCGAGCTTTTCGACAATCTGCCGTGGAGTCAACGTTTCCGCCATCATCGGCCTCCTCCTTTTTACAGCTCTTCAACAATAATATGGCCGTTCGTATAAACGCAAATGTCAGCGGCGATCTCGAGCGCCGCCTTGGCAATCTCTTTCGCGGTCATCGAGCCGCCGGCGTACTTCTTCAACGCACGCCCAGCAGCCAACGCATACTGACCGCCCGAGCCGATGGCAAGCATGCCATCATCCGGCTCAATCACTTCGCCCGTGCCGGAGACAAGCAACAAATGCTGTTTGTCCATAACAATGAGCATCGCCTCGAGGCGGCGCAACACTTTATCGCTCCGCCACTCTTTCGCCAGCTCAACCGCCGCGCGCGGCAAGTTGCCATTCCATTGTTCGAGCTTGCCTTCAAACATTTCAAACAGCGTAAACGCGTCAGCGACGGAGCCGGCAAAGCCGGCGAGCACTTTGCCTTGAAACAGGCGCCGCACTTTTTTCGCCGTATGCTTCATCACGACGGCGTTGCCGAACGTCACTTGGCCGTCGCCAGCCATCGCCGCTGCGCCGTTATGGCGGATGGCAAAAATTGTCGTCGCATGAAAGGCTCCCATCATTTCCCCTCCTTGCCTGCGGGTTACGCCCGCGGATGCGCCTGCAAATAAATATGCCGCAGCCGGTCTTTCGTTACATGTGTATACACTTGCGTCGATGACAAATGCGCATGACCGAGCAGTTCCTGCATCGAACGGAGATCGGCCCCTTCGTTGAGCAAATGAGTCGCAAACGTATGCCGAAGCACGTGCGGGCTGATGTTTTGCGTCAGCGCAGCGGCTTCGACAATCCGATCCAAAATATGGCGCACTCCCCGAGGCGTGAGCGGATTGCCTCGGGCGTTGACAAATAAATAGCGGTGGTCCGCCGGCAGCTTTCTTGTCAGTTCGCGTCGGCCCCTATGGATATACCGTTCAAGCGCTTCGCGGGCCGGACGGCCGAACGGAACGTAGCGCTGCTTGTTTCCTTTGCCGTGAATGAGCACGGTTTCCGCAACAAAATCGACATCAGACAGCTGTATGTGACAACATTCACTAACCCGAGCGCCAGTCGCGTACAACAACTCAAGCAGCGCCGCATTGCGCTGGCCTAGGGCCGTATTTTCATCATTGACAAGAAACAATGCTTCTAATTCTTTTGGGTATAAAAAATTAGGAATTTTTTGCTCTTTTTTCGGCAGTGTCGCGAGCGCAAACGGATTTTCGGCCGCCCGCCCTTCGCGCAACAAAAACTTGTAAAAGCTGCGCAGACTCGAAATTTTGCGGGCGACCGAACGGCTGGCCAACTGTTGCTCGTATAGTTTCGTCAAATATAAACGAACGTCGCTGTAGGACACTTCATTGAGCGCGCCGATTCCTTCCTCATCCATAAACCGGAAAAACTGCTCAATGTCACGCCGGTAACACACAATAGTATATTGTGAATAATTTTTCTCGATTTGTAAATATTCCATGAATAATTGTAACGCAAGTTTCGAATTCTCCATCGCCTCACCCCGCAACGGCTACTACATCGTACCATATTCATCCGCATGAACGCAACTGTTTTTTTATAAAATTCTGAATTGTATCCGATGCCTTTTCAAGCTTCTAGCCGCTCTTCATAGTCGCACGCCGTGCATTGCACTTGCACACCTTTTTTCAGCTCTTTCTCCACAAGCAGCCCCGCGCATTTCGGACACGGGCGGGCGAGCGGTTTATCCCACGAGACGAAGTCGCAATCCGGGAAACGGTCGCAGCCGTAAAACACCCGCTTTCTTTTCGTGCTGCGCTCGACGATGTTGCCCTCGCGGCATTTCGGGCACTTGACGCCGATTTCTTTGACAATCGGCTTCGTATGGCGGCATTCCGGAAAATTCGAGCAGGCGATAAACTTGCCGAAACGGCCCATTTTGTACACCATCGGACTGCCGCACACCTCGCAGTCAATGCCGGCCGGCTCATCCTTAATCTCAACTGCGCGCATTTCTTTTTCCGCCACTTTCAACCGTTTTTCAAATTCGCGGTAAAACTCGTCGACGACTTTGATCCATTCCACTTTCCCTTCTTCAATTTCGTCCAATTCTTTTTCCATTTTCGCCGTAAACTCGACATCGATAATTTCCGGGAAAAATTCGAGCATCAGCTCGACAACGATTTCGCCGAGCTCGGTCGGGACAAACCGCTTGTTCTCAAGGACGACATAGTTGCGTTTTTGGATCGTATCAAGCGTCGGGGCATACGTCGACGGGCGGCCGATGCCGAGTTCCTCCAACGTTTTGACGAGGCGGGCTTCCGTGTAGCGCGGCGGCGGCTGCGTAAAGTGCTGCTTCGATTCGATCGTTTCGCTCTCAACTGTTTCCTCTTCTTCCAAATCCGGGAGGATACGGTCCTGCTCTTCCGTTTGATCGTCCGTTCCTTCAATATACACTTTCATAAACCCTGGAAATTTCACCTTCGAGCCGCTGGCGCGGAACACGACACCGTTGTTTTCCAACTCGACGCTCATGGTGTCAAGCACGGCGGCCGCCATCTGGCTGGCGATAAACCGTTCCCAAATGAGTTTATACAACCGAAACTGGTCGCGCGTCAAATACGGTTTCACTTTGTCCGGATCGCGAAATGCCGATGTCGGGCGGATCGCTTCATGGGCGTCTTGGGCGTTCGTGCTTTTCTTCTCTTTCCGCTTTTCCTGGTTGACATACATAGCGCCGAACGTCGCCTCGATATATGCCGCCGCCTCTTGCTGCGCCGTCTCGGCGACGCGCGTTGAATCGGTGCGCATATACGTGATCAAACCGACCGTCCCTTCGCTGCCAAGATCGATTCCTTCGTACAGCTGCTGGGCGATCATCATCGTCTTTTTCGTCCGGAAATTCAGTTTGCGCGCCGCTTCCTGCTGAAGCGACGACGTCGTAAACGGCGGCACGGGGCTGCGCTTGCGCTCTCGTTTTGTCACCGTTTTCACCGCAAATGCCGTTCCGTTTAAGCGATCCAGCACGGCTTTCACATCCGCCTCCGTCTTTAAATCGCGCTTTTGTCCGTCAATACTGTAAAACGAGGCGGCAAACGTCTCTCCTTCTTTTTGAAACTTCGCTTGAATCGTCCAATATTCTTCCGGCTGAAATTCGCGAATTTCTCGTTCCCGATCGATGATGAGGCGCAGCGCCACCGATTGGACGCGGCCGGCGCTTAATCCTTTTTTCACCTTTTTCCATAAGAGCGGGCTGATGTTATAGCCGACGAGGCGGTCGAGCACGCGCCGCGCCTGCTGGGCGTCAACAAGATTCATATTGATCGCGCGCGGCTTTTGAAACGATTGCTGAATCGCATCCTTCGTGATCTCATGAAAGACAACGCGGCAATCAGAGTGAATGTCCAGATCGAGCATGTGGGCCAAATGCCAGGCAATCGCCTCTCCTTCGCGATCGGGGTCGGCGGCAAGAAACACTTTTTTCGCTTTTTTCGCCGCCGTTTTCAACTCTTTGATCACCTGGCCTTTGCCGCGGATCGTAATGTATTTCGGCTCGTAGCCGTGGTCTATATCAACGCCCATTTGGCTTTTTGGCAAATCGCGGACGTGGCCCATCGACGCTTTGACTGTATATTTTTTTCCCAAGTATCGTTCGATCGTCTTCGCTTTCGTTGGCGATTCGACGATAACTAAGTAGTCTGACATCCATCTTCCACCCCTAGGAGGTAAATTGAAATCTTCATTATTATTAATGATTATTGCCGCATTTGTCAAACATGTGCATTACACGTACGGGAATTCATCCAAAATGTCCGCCGCTTCTTGCACTAGTTTTGCCCCGTGCTGAATGAGCGTATTCGGCCCAGCGGATTCCGCCAAACCGATCGGGCCGGGGACGGCGAACACTTCCCGCCCTTGCTCAAGCGCATACGCGGCGGTAATGAGCGAACCGCTTTTTCGCTTCGCCTGCACGACAAGCGTGCCGAGCGACAGCCCGCTGATGATGCGATTGCGCGCGGGAAACTGCCATGCCTGTGGGCGCGTTGCCGGCGGATGCTCAGCGATGACCAACTGTTCGTTCATCAGCAGGGCGGCGAACGGTCGATGTTCTTTCGGATAAATGTGGTCAAGTCCCCCAGCGATGACGGCGATCGTCGACCCGCCATGCTGGACGGCGAGTTGGTGGGCGCACACGTCAATCCCAAACGCGAGCCCGCTGACGATCGTAAAGCCGGCGGCAACAAGCGGCGGCACCAATTTGTTCAACGCTTCGATTCCTTCTTTCGTCGGCCGCCTCGTGCCGACGATGCTGATCAGTTTCCGCTCCTGAAGCAAAGCGGGGGCCCCCTTTGCATACAGCACCCACGGCGGGGCATAAATATGCCGAAGCAACGGCGGATAGTCATGATCAAACACGGTGACCACATGAATGCACCGGTCCATATATGTTTTTATCACACGTTGCACATCGATGGAATGCAAATCATGGAAAAAAGCGGTCCATTGAGCGTCGGAAAGCGGAACGAGCGGGCGGAGATCATGAGGAGGCAGAGAAAATGGAGCGGTGAGCGTCGGATCAACCTTCAGCAAGGAATAAATCGTCTTCCATCCTGCCCCGCGGCAATGATGGAGATGGATAAGTCGGTCGCGGACCGTATCGTACATACTGATCCCCTTTCTTTTTTCACCTTCAGCATGGATCGATCGGTGCAACGAAAACGTTTAACATATCCTTGACGGAAAAGTCGCCTGTCTATTTTTTCGACTGTCGGAGGCAAGCCGCAGGCTTCCCCGTCACGCCTTGGCGTGACGGAAGACCGAACAGCCACCCGCTTCACAGACCCATACATGGGTCTTTAAGCGGCGTTGTTCGGTCGCCCGACAGCCGATCCAATTGCTCTGTAAAAGCGGCAAATGGGAAAGCTTCAAATTGCATCTATAGACATGATATGCAACACCCCGCACGGCAACGTGCGGGGCCAAACCATTAGTGCGTTTTGCATTTTTCGTACAAGCCGCGTTCTTTCAGCACAGAAATGAGCGTTTCGCCGATCACGGCCGGCGTTTCCGCCACTTTAATGCCGCATTCGGTCATTTTTTTGATTTTCTCTGCGGCCGTGCCTTTGCCGCCGGAAATGATCGCGCCCGCATGGCCCATCCGTTTGCCCGGAGGCGCCGTTTGCCCGCCGATAAAGCCGACGACCGGTTTCGTCATGTTCGCTTTCACCCATTCGGCCGCTTCTTCTTCCGCCGTGCCGCCGATTTCGCCGATCATAATGACCGCGTACGTTTCTTCGTCTTCATTAAACGCCTTCAACACATCGATGAAGTTTGTGCCGTTGACCGGGTCGCCGCCGATGCCGACCGCCGTCGACTGGCCGATGCCGGCTTGCGTCAGTTGGTGAACGGCTTCGTACGTCAGCGTGCCGGAACGGGAAACAATGCCGACATGTCCTTTTTTATGGATGTAGCCCGGCATAATGCCGATTTTGCACTCTTCCGGCGTAATGACGCCCGGGCAGTTCGGGCCGATGAGGCGCGTCTTTTTGCCCTCCATGTACCGTTTCACTTTCACCATATCAAGCACCGGAATGCCTTCGGTGATGCAAACAACAAGGTCGAGTCCCGCGTCGACCGCTTCCATGATGGCATCCGCAGCGAAGGCCGGCGGAACGTAAATGACCGAGGCGTTCGCGCCTGTTTTTTCGACCGCTTCGGAAACGGTGTCAAACACCGGCACGCCTTCGACTTCCGTGCCGCCTTTGCCCGGCGTGACGCCGCCGACGATGTTCGTCCCGTACTCGATCATCTGCTTTGTATGGAACAGCCCTTGCGAACCGGTAATCCCTTGTACGATCACTTTCGTATCTTTATTGACAAAAACGCTCACGTGTCTCCCTCGCTTTCTTAACGTACTAGCTCGACGATTTTTTGTGCTCCGTCCGCCATCGATTCGGCCGCAATAATGTTTAAGCCCGACTCTTGCAAAATCTTTTTCCCAAGCTCAACGTTCGTTCCTTCAAGTCGGACGACAAGCGGAAGCGTCAAACCGACTTGCTTCGTCGCCGCGACGATGCCGCTCGCGATGACATCGCATTTCATAATGCCGCCGAAAATGTTGACGAAAATGCCTTTGACGTTCGGGTCGGACAAAATGATTTTGAACGCTTCCCTTACTTTTTCCTCGCTGGCGCCGCCGCCGACATCGAGGAAGTTGGCCGGCTCGCCTCCGTAATATTTGATGATGTCCATTGTCGCCATCGCCAAGCCGGCGCCGTTGACCATGCAGCCGATGTTGCCGTCAAGAGCGATGTAGTTCAAGTCGTATTTCGACGCTTCGACTTCTTTCGGGTCTTCTTCATCCAAGTCGCGGTATTCAAGGATGTCCGGATGGCGGTATAAGGCGTTTGAATCGAAATTCAGCTTCGCATCAAGCGCCATCACTTTGCCGTCGCCGGTGACGACAAGCGGGTTGATTTCGGCGATCGAGCAGTCTTTATCGACAAACACTTGGTACAAGCCCATCATAAATTTGACCGCTTGGTTGACGAGATGCTTCGGAATGTTGATGTTGAAAGCCAATCGGCGCGCTTGGAACGCTTGAAGCCCGACGGCTGGATCGATGTATTCTTTAAAAATTTTCTCCGGCGTTTTCGCCGCCACTTCTTCGATTTCCGTTCCGCCTTCTTCCGACCCCATTAACACGACGCGCGAGGTGGCGCGGTCGACGACAAGGCCGATGTAGTATTCTTTTTGGATGTCGCACCCTTCTTCAATCAACAGCCGTTTCACTTCTTTTCCTTCCGGGCCGGTTTGATGGGTGACGAGCACTTTGCCGAGCAATTCGCTGGCGTACGTACGGACTTCCTCGAGGCTTTTTGCCACTTTCACCCCGCCCGCTTTGCCGCGCCCGCCGGCATGGATTTGCGCTTTGACGACACACACCGGCGCGCCGAGCTCTTTCGCCGCTTCGACCGCTTCATCCACCGTGAACGCGACGCGGCCGTTCGGCACGCTCACACCGTAGCTTCGCAAAATTTCTTTTGCTTGGTATTCATGAATGTTCATGCGCCAACCTCCTATGTATAAAATCAAAAAAGTCTTAGCGCTTTCATTTTATACCTAACATTTTGCGCTTGTCCACCGTTTCGCCGCAAAATTACGAAAGCGGGAAACGGAAACATCACTCCTTCCCCGCTCTTTCTCCTTTCGCTTCCTGATCAAGCTGATACAAAAACGCGAACAATTCAGCCACTAAGGCGTACAGCTCCTCCGGGATCGTTTCGTTGATCTCCACTTTCCCCAGCAGCTCAACAAGCGTCGGATCTTGGCGAATCGGCACGCCGTGCTCGCGGGCGGCGGCGATGATCGCTTCGGCGACCTTGCCAACCCCTTTCGCCTTGACGATCGGAGCTGCGTCAAGTGCCGCATCGTAAGACAAGGCGACTGCTTTTTTCCGCTCCTCGTTCATGCTTGGCAATCCACCTCGCTGCAACTGTCGGCAAACAGAAAAACGGAAGGTGGAGGAGGGGCGGAACGCGTTGCCTTTACATCAATGCCTGAAAGCGCATAGCCGTGCGCCTGAAACCGCTCTTTGACAAGCGGAGCCAGCCGCGCGGCAGCAACCGCCAACCGCGGATCATCGTGAAAAATGGAGATGTGGACGATCCGTCGTTGCACGCGCATATCAACGATCACCTCTCCCAGCTCTTCAAGCGTCAGGCAACAAACAATGCGGCTGTAATCGGCATCAAGCGTCCCGCCTTGTTTCCTCCTTCCTTGCCAGCACACAGCAAAATCGCTGCTACGGCCGCCAAGCGGCAATGGAAACGAAATCCATACGTGCTCAATGAGCCCATCGCCGCCAGCAGCGATGGCCATGCCATCGAGCTGGTCGAGAATCGCTTCGGCCGCCCTCTTGGCCCCTTCGCTCCCCGATTCATGAAGAAAGCGAAGAAGCAGCCGTTTCAACGACGGGGCGGAAGGCAAATCCTCGATTTTCCCGACACGGACGAGCTCCGCCTCATCCTCAAGCCCAAGCCGCACGGCCGCTCGCCTCAGCCAGCAAAACAGCGACAGCGCCGGATCTCTCGTCGCTCGAGCGGCCGCCCACAACTTCGCTTCCGCGGCGGGCAGCGCTCCGCTTTGATAGGCAGCATCGAGAGCGGCCCACCGTTCCAAAAACGCCTCCTCGTCCGTCAAGCCGAGCTGCCGAATGATATCGGCAAACCGGCGGCATTGCATCGCCTCCCGAAGCGCCAAGCGGCGGTTCTCCGGCAACGGGGCGAGCCCAAGGCGGGCAAGAAGCGCGCGGGCCGTTTCGGCCTCTTCCTCCCCTGACAGCAACAAACGCACGGCCGCCTCGTAAGCGGACAGCGGCGGTGAAAGAAACTTCTCCATCGCCCGGATGAGCTCAAGCGCCGCCGGATGGGCGGAAAGGGCGGCAATGGCCGCTTTCAGTTTCCCCAAACCCTCAGCGAGCGACACCCCGGTTTTGGCTGCCCATAGCGCGCGAAACACGGCTGAAGAGAACGGCAGCCGGCGGCGAAACAAATGGGCGAGCACGTCTTCGGCCGCGTCCGGCTGGCCGGTCTCTTTCACCGCTTCAGTCAGTGCGGCAATTTCCTCTTTCGTTGCAGCCGCGCCAGCTTTCAGCGCTTGGCGGAGCACCGGCAGCGCCGCATCCGGCAGTTTCCACGCTTTTTGCCACCGGCGCACCGCCTCTTCACCTGACGGAGCAGACGCCGGTTCGGAAAGGGGAATGGCTTTCCAATAAATTGTTCCTTGTCGTTCGTGAATTTCAAACAAATACAAACGTCCGACGGCAAGCGGCGCCTCCAAACGGGCGCGCACAAGCTGTCCGCCAGCGCGGACGAGCGCCGCCCGCTCCTCGGTTTCCATCTCCTCGACCCGCTCCACTCGGCCGACGACGGCCTGCCCCGGCTGAAACCGCCGGCTGGATGTCGCGTCGCGGACAGCGGTCGTTGGCATCGTCCGCTCCATGCGCTCGACCATTTCGTCCCATCCCTTCTTCTAGAGCTGCTCGCTCGCCTCGAGCACCTCCCTCACCGGTGCGAACGAACGACGGTGCTCAGGCGTAACGCCGTAACGGCGGATCGCCTCGAGATGCTCCGGCGTCCCGTAGCCCATATGGCGGGCGAACCCGTATTGTGGATAGCGGCGATCCAGTTCTTTCATCCACCGGTCGCGCGTCACTTTGGCGATGACCGACGCAGCAGCGATCGAAGCGCTGTTGGCGTCTCCTTTTATGAGGCGCTGTTGCGGCAGTGGGCACGGCACCGCCATCGCATCAACAAGCAAATGTTCAGGCGGCGGGAAAAGGGCGTTCACCGCTTTCGCCATCGCTTGCCTTGTCGCTTCGTAAATATTCCTTTCATCGATCTCCGCCGCGCTGACGATGCCGATGCCGATGGCGACGGCGCACGCTTCAATTTGCGCAAACAATGCCTCGCGCTTTTCCGGCGTCAGCCGCTTCGAGTCGTCAAGCCCCGGCAAATAGGCGTCTTTCGGCAAGATGACCGCGGCGGCGACGACCGGGCCGGCCAGCGGGCCGCGCCCGGCCTCATCAATGCCGGCGATCCGTCTAACGCCAGCGGCGTATAGTTCCCGCTCATAACGCATCAGTTCTTCCCACCGCTGCTCGATGGCGTGCCGGCGCGCTTTCTGCCTTTCAAAACGGGCAAGAAGCGCCTGCACGCTTTTTCGCTCATCCTGCCGCAGCATCTCCCAGCGCGGGTCGTCCGCGCCAAGCTTCGGAAGCAGCGCTTCAATGTCTTTCACCGTATACCGCTTCATGCTCCTCTCCCTCTTCTACTTATACTATCGGCTCTGTTTGGCCGACCGTAAAGCGCCGCCGGCAAAAAACGCCCGCCGGACGCGCTACGTCCGTGAAGCGGGCGTTTCAAAGCTTAAGCGGCCTAATTTTTCCGTGCGGATGTCATACAAAACGATGTCAGCCACTTTATCGTAGTCAACAGCGCCGCCTGACGTCAAGCAGCCGCGCCGCCTTCCGATGGCGTCAAACAAGGCGACAATGTCATCCGGAATGTCATCAAGGCCGTAGCGCTCCGCAAGCCGGTTGGGATAGTGGGTCGACAAAAAGCGGAGCGCATAGATGGCGACATCCTGCAAGTTTAAAATTTCGTCCTTAATGGCCCCGGTTACCGCCAACTTGTAGCCCACGTCCTCATCCTCAAATTTCGGCCATAGGATGCCTGGGGTATCAAGCAGCTCCATTTCTTTGCCGACTTTAATCCATTGCTGGGCTTTCGTCACCCCCGGCTTGTCGCCGGTTTTCGCGATATGGCGGCCGGCGAGCCGGTTGATCAGCGTCGACTTGCCGACGTTCGGGATGCCGACGATGAGCGCCCGAACCGGGCGCGGGTTTTTAATCCCTTTCGCCCGCATTTTCTCGAATTTGTCTTTCACCATCTCTTTCGCTGCCGCCGCGATTTGCCGGACTCCTATTCCGCTTTGAGCATCGATGGGCAAAGCCAGCCGCCCTTGATCGTGGAAATAGCGGATCCACTGTTCGGTCACCGCCTCATCGGCCATATCAGCCTTATTGAGCAAAATGAGGCGCGGCTTTTGTCCGAGAATCTCGTCGATCATCGGGTTGCGCGAGGACATCGGCACACGGGCGTCAAGCAGCTCAAACGCTACGTCGATCAACTTTAATTTTTCTTGCACTTCCCGCTTGGCCTTCGCCATATGGCCGGGGAACCATTGAATCACTGTCATTGGCATCACCTGCCTCGTTTATTTCACAATCCGGGCGTCAGAAAGCGGCCAATACACAAGATTCGCCTTGCCAACGACTTTTGACATCGGAATGAAGCCGATATGGCGGCTGTCTTTGCTGAAACGGCGATTGTCGCCCATGACAAACAAATGCCCCGGCGGCACCGTGCTTCGCCCGGTCAGTTCCTCCAAAGTGAACGATTCCGTCAGTGGACCGCCGTCGGACAACTGCTTTTTATACTCGTCCAAATACGGCTCTTCATACGGCTTGCCATTGATATAGAGCGTATCATTTTTGTATTCAATTCGGTCGCCCGGCAGGCCGATGACTCGCTTAATATAGTCTCTCCCTTCTTCAGCGTGAAAAACAATGATATCGAAACGGTGCGGCATGCCGATTTTATACGCCAGTTTATTGACGATCATCCGCTCATGGTTATGTAATGTCGGCATCATCGAATAACCGTCGACGATGATCGGAGCGAAAATAAAGTAGCGGATGCCCCCGGCGAGCAAGACGGCAACGACGATCGCTTTCATCCATTCGCGCCATTCGCTTTTTTTCTGTTCCATTGTCCACCCACCTAAATCAAAGTTTGCAGTCGTGGATCACGACCGTAATCATCATTGGCGGTAGTGAAAAAAGGAGCTTGAAAGCAAGCTCCTTTTCCGCTGTGATCCACCGTTGTCCATTATTGCGCTGCGTTCGTATTTTCCTTGATGCGCGCCGCTTTGCCGCGAAGTTCACGCAAGTAGTACAATTTCGCGCGGCGGACTTTCCCGCGGCGGATGACTTCCAGCTTGGCGATTTTCGGCGTATGCACCGGGAATGTGCGCTCAACGCCGACGCCATAGGACACTTTGCGGACCGTGAACGTTTCGCTGATGCCCGCTCCGCGCCGTTTAATGACGACCCCTTCAAACACTTGGATGCGTTCGCGGTTGCCTTCGACGACTTTCACATGAACGCGCACCGTGTCGCCCGGGCGGAAATCCGGCAAATCCGTCCGCAGTTGTTCTTTCGTAATCTCTTGGATTAAATGATGCATCATGATCCACCCCTTCCACAGATGTTCATGCCAATGATCTCTTCATTGCAGCGGAACATCGTTTTCCGTCCTCAAGCCAATCGCTTAAGGTCACACAAAAGACATGATAGCATAAACGGTTGACTCAGGCAATAGCTATTCGCGCTCCTTTTCCCACTCTTTCAGCCATTGCTTTTGCTTGTCTGTAAGCGGATATTCATCGAGCAAGTCCGGACGGCGCAAAAACGTGCGCCGGAGCGATTCCTTCTCGCGCCACTCGGCGATGAGCTGATGGTTGCCAGAAAGCAGAATATCCGGCACTTTCATGCCGCGGAAATCGGCCGGTCTTGTGTATTGCGGATACTCAAGCAGCCCGGAGCTGAACGAGTCATCGACCGGCGACGCCTCATTGCCGAGCACCCCGGGGAGAAGACGGACGACGCTGTCGACAATGACCATGGCGCCGAGTTCCCCGCCTGTTAAAATATAGTCGCCGATCGAAATTTCATCGGTTGCTAAATATTGGCGGATGCGTTCGTCATACCCTTCGTAATGGCCGCAAATGAGCACCAAATGCGTTTCTTTCGCCAGCTCTTCCGCCTTTTTTTGCGTGTAGCGCTCGCCCTGCGGGCAAAGCAAAATGATGCGGGCGCCAGGCGATCCAGCCGTCACGTGTTCCACCGCGTCAAAAATCGGCTGCGGCTTGAGCACCATGCCGGCGCCGCCGCCATACGGATAATCGTCGACCGTTTTATGCTTGTTGTCGGCAAACTCGCGAAAATCAATAAGGCGGATGTCGACGGCCCCTTTTTCTTGCGCCTTCTTTAAAATCGACTCGCTCAACACCCCGGAAAACATGCCGGGAAACAACGTTAAAATATCGATCCGCATCACTCGAGCAGCCCTTCCATCGGCCGGATGATGATCGTTTTCCGCTCCGGATCGACGTGCAAAACGACCTCGTCAATGTACGGAATGAGCGCTTCCGATCCGTCTTCGCGCCGGACGACCCAGACGTCGTTCGCCCCTGGAGTCAAAATTTCCTTTACCGCGCCGATGGTCTCCCCGCCTTCTGTCACGACAGTGCAGCCGATGATCTCATGGAAATAATATTCCCCTTCCGCGAGTTCGCCGAGCTGGCTTTCCGGCACCTTCAGCATCGCTCCCTTAAACCGTTCCACATCGTTGATGCTGTCATAGCCTTCAAACGACAACAAGTCAAACGATTTATGGACGCGGTGGCTTTTCACCGTGACTTCAATCGGTTCCGTGTCCCGTTCGCGGAAAATGTACAGCTTGTTTCCTTTTTTATACCGTTCTTCAGGAAAGTCGGTGCGCGAAATGACGCGCACTTCGCCGCGAATGCCGTGCGTATTGACAATTTTTCCGACATTAAACCATCGTTCCATCGCGTTCATCCCTTCTTAGCGAATCTCTTTGACGACGCCGTCTTCAATGATGATGGCGCGCGTTTTTGTCACCTCTTCCCAACGGTCGCCGACGTTCACCTCAACGAGCGCCTCGACTTCCCGCTCTTTCAATTCGCTCCCTAACGGTAGCATATGTAATTGTTCGAGCTGAAACTCAAGCAGTTTCATTTTCTCCATCCGCTCGTCGATCTCTTTGGCAAAATATTGTTTCACTAAAGCGGGCGGATAGTTTCCGCTTTTCTCCATTCGTTTCTGTTCAAAACGAAGCTGGTCGCACTCGCGCTCGAGCTGCTGCTTGCGCGCCAAAAACGCGGCGGCAAGCTCTTGTTTGCTCCGTTCGGTGACGATTTGCCGCACCTCAACCGTTTGAATGAGCTTCATCCTCTTCCCCCTTTTGACACGGAATGAACGGCACCCGGGTCATTTTTGCGCCCTTTGGCCTCATATCAAAAAAGGGAGAGGAACATCCTCACCCTTTGTCTTTCACTTGCACAACAACCCGCTTTGGCGATCCGGCCGCGGCGGCGGCAACGACCGTGCGAATCGCCTGGATCGTCCGCCCTTGTTTGCCGATCACTTTGCCAGTGTCGTCTTCATGCACGGACAGCTCATAGATGACGGCCGTCTCTTCTTCGCGGCGCTCAACCGCCACCGCCTCCGGATGATCGACAAGCGCCTTGACGATCGTTTCAATGAGCGGCTTCATGTGCCATTCCGCTTATTTGCCGTATTTCAAGTTATGGAACTTCTCTAAAATGCCTTGCTTCGACAGCAAGCTGCGCACCGTATCCGACGGTTTGGCGCCGTTTTGCAGCCATTTGAGCGCCAATTCCTCATCGATTTTCACTTGCGCCGGCTCAGCGACCGGATCGTACGTGCCGATCGTTTCGATAAAACGACCGTCGCGCGGTGAGCGCGAATCAGCAACCACGATGCGATAGAATGGTTTTTTCTTTGTCCCCATGCGTTTTAAACGAATTTTTACTGCCATAGTCAGTACGCACCTCCGTATAGAGTTCACACAAGATAGTATATTAACAATTCTTTTTCCGTTTGTAAAGGTTTTTCGCTTAACAGATCTTCATTTACATAAATGGAAAACGGAATCCTTTCTTTTTCCCTTTTGGCATATTCGTCATCATTTTCATCATTTTTTTCATCTCGTCAAATTGCTTCAAAAGCCGGTTCACTTCCTGCACCGTCGTGCCGCTTCCTTTGGCGATCCGCTTTTTGCGGCTAGCGTTGATGATTTCCGGATGCGTTTTCTCTTCTTTCGTCATCGAGCGGATGATCGCCTCAACGCGGGCGATTTGCTTTTCATCGACTTGGATGTTGGCGAGCCCTTTGATTTTGTTGGCGCCCGGCAGCATTTTAATCAGTTCGTCAAGCGGTCCGAGCTTGCGCACTTGGCCGAGCTGCTCCAAAAAGTCGTCAAGCGTGAAGGTGGCCGTGCGCATTTTTTGTTCGAGCTCTTTCGCCTTCTCCTCATCAACGGCGGCCTGCGCTTTTTCAATGAGCGTCAAGACATCGCCCATCCCTAAAATGCGGGACGCCATCCGCTCCGGATGAAACGGCTCCAAAGCGTCAAGTTTTTCGCCCATCCCAGCAAACTTGATCGGCGCTCCGGTGACGGCGCGAATCGACAGCGCCGCCCCGCCGCGCGTGTCGCCGTCCAGCTTCGTCAAAATCACCCCGGTGATGCCGAGCTGCTCATGGAAGCTTTGTGCGACATTGACGGCATCTTGCCCGGTCATGGCGTCAACGACGAGGAAAATTTCGTCCGGCTTGACCGCTTCTTTCATTTGCTTCAGTTCATCCATGAGCGCTTCATCAATGTGGAGGCGGCCGGCTGTGTCGATGAGCACGTAATCATAATGCTCTTCTTTCGCCCGCTCGAGCGCCTGTTTCGCAATTTCAACCGGATTGGCGTGCTCGCCTAACGAAAAGACAGGCATGTCGAGCTGCTTGCCAAGCGTCTCAAGCTGTTTGATCGCCGCCGGGCGGTAAACGTCGGCAGCCACCAGAAGCGGCTTCCGGTTATGCCGTTTGCGCAGCAAGTTGGCCAGCTTCCCGGTGGTCGTCGTTTTCCCGGCCCCTTGCAACCCGACCATCATCACAACGGTCGGCGGTTTCTTCGCGACAGCGATTTGGCTTTGCTCACCGCCCATTAACGCCGTCAGCTCTTCCTTGACGATTTTGATCACTTGCTGGCCCGGCGTTAAGCTTTTCATCACTTCCTGCCCGACAGCCCGCTCGCTCACCTGTCTGATGAAATCTTTGACGACTTTAAAGTTGACGTCAGCTTCCAAAAGCGCAAGGCGCACTTCGCGCATCATCTCTTTGACATCCGCTTCGGTGACTTTCCCTTTGCCGCGAATGCGGTTCATCACCTGCTGCAAACGTTCAGACAGTCCTTCAAACGCCATGGCGGCCACCCCTTTTTTAATCAAGTTCGTCAAGCTCGCGGACTAGCGCCGCCAATTCGGCGTCAGCGCCGTAGCGCCGGCTGATGTAGTCTTTCAGCCGCTCGATGATCTGCCGCCGCCGTTCATATTTTCGCAGCAGCCCGAGCTTCTCTTCATACTGCTCCAGCATCGCTTCTGTACGCCGGATGTTATCGTACACCGCCTGGCGGCTCACCTCATATTGTTCGGCAATTTCCCCGAGGGAGTAGTCGTCCAAGTAGTAAAGCGCCATATAGTTGCGCTGTTTCGGCGTCAACAGCGCTTGGTAAAAATCGTATAAATAGTTCATGCGCATCGTTTTTTCCAGCACCGGACTCTCCCCCTCATTGTTAAGTAAAATACCTTTACAAAAATGTAGTGTACCGTCTTTTCGGCAAGGTGTCAAGGGATGGAACGGACAAAGGGCTTATCGGTTACACCCCGTGGACGTAACAACAAAGGGCGCTCCATTGGTTTTGGAGCACCCTCTGTTGACTTTTTTATGATTCCAGCAAATCAGCAAACAATCCGTAGACGTACTGTTCTGGATCGAACACTTGCAAATCGTCCATCTTCTCGCCGAGGCCGACGAGTTTCACCGGGATGGCCATCTCGTTGCGAATGGCAAGCACGATGCCGCCTTTCGCCGTGCCGTCAAGCTTCGTCAACACGATGCCGGTCACATCGGTCGCTTCTTTAAACAGCTTGGCTTGGCTCATCGCGTTTTGCCCGGTCGTCGCATCCAACACAAGCAATACTTCATGCGGAGCGCCCGGAATTTCGCGGCTGATGACGCGTTTCACTTTTTCGAGCTCTTTCATTAAATTCACTTTATTTTGCAGCCGCCCGGCCGTGTCGCATAACAATACGTCAACGCCGCGCGCTTTCGCCGCTTGAATCGCATCATACATGACCGCCGCTGGATCGGAGCCGGCCGCCTGCTTAATGACGTCGACCCCAACGCGCTCGCCCCACGCTTCGAGCTGCTCGATCGCCCCGGCGCGGAACGTGTCGCCAGCTGCCAACAAGACGGATTTCCCTTCCGATTTCAGCTTATGGGCGAGCTTGCCGATCGTTGTCGTTTTGCCGACGCCGTTGACACCGACGAACAAAATGACCGTCAGCCCGCCTTCTTGTATATTCAAAGCGGAAAGTTCTGTGTCATCGGCGCCGGCGCGGTAAATGTCAACGAGCTTTTCGGCGATGACGTCGCGCATTTGCGCCGGGTCTTGAATGTTGCGGCGCTTCACTTCCATTTTCAGCTCATCGACAAGTTCCATGACGGTCGTGACGCCGACGTCAGCGGCGATTAAAATTTCCTCCAGCTCTTCGAAAAATTCCTCATCGACTTTCCGGTAGCGGGCGATCAAGTCGTTCACTTTCCCGGCGAGTGAATCGCGCGTTTTCGACAGCCCTTCCTTAAACTTTTCCGTGACGGCATCCGCCTGTTTTGTCCACTTTTCTTTCAACTTTTGAAAAAAGCCCATCGAGGCTCCTCCTTTCTATGACGACACGAGTTGCTTGGAGTCTTCCAAACGGACGGAAACGAGCTTCGAGACGCCCGATTCTTGCATCGTGACGCCATACAGCACGTCCGCCTCTTCCATCGTCCCTTTCCGGTGGGTGATGACGATAAATTGCGTATCGCGGCTGAACCGTTTTAAATATTGGGCATACCGCTGCACGTTCGCTTCATCAAGCGCCGCTTCGACTTCATCAAGGACGCAAAACGGCACCGGACGCACCTTTAAAATCGAAAACAAGAGGGCGATCGCCGTCAGCGCCCGTTCGCCGCCGGAAAGCAAGCTTAAATGTTGCAGCTTTTTCCCCGGAGGCTGAGCGACGATGTCGATCCCAGTCTCAAGCAAGTCGTTCGGGTCGGTCAGCCGCAAATCGGCGCGCCCGCCGCCGAACAGCTCGCGGAACACCTCGCCAAAATGAGCGCGGATTTGTTCGAACGTTGAAAAAAACCGTTTTTTCATTTCCTCGTCCATTTCGTCGATCACTTGATGGAGCGTCGCTTTCGCCTCTTCCAAATCGGCTTTTTGCTCGCTCAAAAAACGGTGCCGTTCGGAAACGCGCTCATATTCATCGATCGCTCCTAAATTGACGGTGCCGAGCTCATCGATGGCGCGCTTGATCAGCTTCACTCGCTTGCGCGCCTCTTCGGCCCCGATTTCAAGCGGATAGGCCAAACGGGCCGCCTCAAACGACATTCCATACTCTTCGCCAAGCCGGGTGAGCAAGTTATCAAGCTCAACGTCCAGCCGGTTCAACTTCACTTCTTCGTCTTTGACCACATCGACAAGCTGTTTATGCTGGCGCTTCGCTTCTTTCCATTCCCGCTCCAAATGCTCAAGCCGCCCTTGGCAGTCAAGCCGCTGTTCGCGGCGGCTGGCGATGAGTTCAATCGTTTTTTGCTTGTCTTCTAGCTTTTGCTGCCGCTGTTGCTCCAGTTCGTCCTCGTTCCAGGACGGCGCGTTCATTTCGGCGGCAAGGGCGGCGCGCTCCCGTTCGGCTGCTTCGAGCTCGCGGGCCGTTTCAGCCAATTCCGTTTCAAGCTCCTCCACTGTCCGCCGCGCGTGTTTCACCCGTTCTTTCGTCTCGGCCAAAGCGACTTTTTGTTCTGTGATCGCGGCTTGCAGCGCTTCTTTTGTCGTTTGCTCCGTCTGTTTTTGCGCCTGCAGCCGGCTGATGTCGTCGTCAATCGCTTGCAGCTTTCCGGCAAGCTGCTCAAGCTGTCTGTCAACGGCGACGAGACGGCGGTTGAGTTCCGCCGCTTCACGCTCATCGTTCGCTTTTTCTTCATCGTACAGCGCGAGCCGCTCGTCGATCCGCTTTTTTTGCCAGTCGAGTTCGCGTTGTTCGTCTTTTTGCGCCTGCAACGACTGCTGCAGCGCCGCCATCTTCTCTTGCAGCGCAGCCGCCTCCCGTTCCCGCTCCGCCCGCTCTCGCTCTTTCCCTGCGATATCGCGCTCGAGCCGGGCGATCGTTTCATCCATTTCACGCAATTTGGCAGCCATCGCCTCGAGCTCGCGGGCTCGGCCCAACAGCGAAGCCGTCTTTTTCGCCGCCCCGCCGCCGGTCATCGCGCCGCCCGGACTGACGACATCGCCGTCAAGGGTGACGAGCCGATAGCGGTACTGAAGGAGTTTGGCGAGTTCATTGGCTCCTTTTAAGTCCGCCGTGACGATGACGTGGCCAAGCAAATGGGCGATCGCCGCCTGGTGGGCGCGATCGTACTCGACCAGCTCGCTTGCGATGCCGACAAACGCCGGATGGCCGCTGATCATCGCCCGCTCCCGCTCCGACAGGGCACGCGTTTGAATGACGTCAAGCGGCAAAAACGTCGCCCGCCCATGGCCGTTCGTTTTCAAATAGTGGATGGCTTGCCGCGCCGCCGCTTCGCTGTCGACGACGATGTGCTGCATCGCGCCGCCGAGCGCCGTTTCGAGCGCCGTTTCGTAGCGGTCCGGCACGCGGATCAGCTCGACGATTGCGCCATGAATGCCGGGAAGCCGGTCGCGCGCTTTTAATACTTCCTTCACCCCTTGGAAAAAGCCGGCATAATCGTGTTGCATCTCTTCCAGCCATTGCTTGCGCGCTTTTGTTTGCTGCCGGTATTGACGCGCCTGCTGCAAAAGCGACTCATTCCGTTCGAGCTCCGCCTTTTGTGCCGCAAGTGCGGCCGTCATATGAGCCAGCTTCCCGCTCGTCTCAGCGATGGCTTGTTCAAGGCGGGACTGCTCAGCGCGCGAAGCCGCCAGTTTTCGTTCTATCTGCTCGCGTTCAGCAAGATGGTGGCGGTTCGCTTCGTCGAGCGCCGCCCGCTTGGCCTGCAGCTTGCCGATCGCCTGCTCCACATGCGTGCGCTCGTTTTTCAACGCCGCTTGTTCGTGGACAAGGTCGATATAATCGCCCTTTCGCCGCTCGATCTCCTCCTCAAGATCAACCTCATACTCGGAAAGCGACATTTGTTTCTCTTTCAGCTCTTTCTCCAGCGCCGCGGCAGCGCCCTCAAGCCGGGCGAGCTCAGCCCGCTCTGCACGGAGCCGTTCGGCCAGGCGGCGCTGTTTCGCCGTTAAAGCGGCGGCAGTCTCCTCAAGCTGCTCTTTCCGCTTTTCTGCATTTTTTTTCCTCTCTTTTAACACTTCCTTCCGGCCTTCGAGTTTTTCAAGCTCCTCGCTTGCCAACAGCAGCACTTGCTGCAGGCCGTCGATCGACTCGTCAATGGCCGCCATTTGGTCGCGCAGCTGTTCGATATGGGCTTCCATTTTGTGCAACGCCGCCGCCAGCGCTCCTTCCTCTTGCTGGTGCCGATCAAGCGCTTCCTTCAGTCCGCTCCATTGCCGGTGCAGCTCCTCGATGTCGTGCACCATAAGCGCCACTTCAAACCGCTCGAGCTCCTCGCGTTTTTCCAAATACTCTTTGGCGATTGACGCCTGCATCCGAAGCGGTTCAAGCTGCTGTTCGAGCTCATGCAAAATGTCGTTGACGCGATGCAAGTTGTCTTGTGTTTCCGCAAGTTTTGTTTCCGCCTTTTTTTTGCGCAGCTTGTATTTCAAGACACCGGCCGCTTCTTCAAAAATCGTACGCCGCTCTTCCGGCTTGCTGCTTAAAATTTCTTCGACCCGGCCTTGGCCGATGATCGAAAACGCCTCCTTGCCAAGCCCGGAGTCCAGAAACAAATCGACAATATCTTTTAAGCGGCACGGCTGGCGGTTGATGAAAAACTCGCTTTCCCCGGAGCGGTAAACGCGCCGGGTGATGCTCACCTCTTGATACTCAAGCGGCAAAAAGCCATCTTCGTTGTCGAGCGTGATCGTCACTTCGGCGACATTCAGCGGCTTGCGCGAGTCGCTGCCGGCGAAAATGACGTCTTCCATTTTTGCCCCGCGCAGCGATTTCGCCGACTGCTCGCCGAGCACCCAGCGGATCGCGTCGGTAATGTTGCTTTTGCCGCTTCCGTTCGGGCCGACAACCGCCGTGACACCGGGGACAAAATCAATCGATACGCGGTCGGCGAATGATTTGAAGCCGATCACATCTAACCGTTTCAGGAACATGATACGATGCTTCACCATCTTTCCGCTTTGATCTCGGCCCGCCGGAGCGGACCGGGACAGGCTGCTGTTTTCAATATACCACCACAGTGCGTCGAGAAAAAATGTTCATACAAAAAGACTGACGTAAAAGCGCCAGCCTTCTATGGCCGCTCGGCAGCCCGCAGCGTCTCAAGCGCCATTTGTGCCGCATGCTGCTCGGCTTCCTTTTTGGAGCGGCCGACACCGATGCCGAGCTCTTGGCCGTTTAACGCCACGCGGGCGACGAACTCTTTGTTGTGGGCCGGTCCTTTTTCTTCCAAAATGGTGTATTCAAGCGTCCCGCTGCCGTCGCGCTGCACGAGTTCCTGCAGCTGGCTTTTAAAATCCATCACATGAGAAAAAGCACCTTCATCTATTTTGGGAAAGATCGTTTGCCCTAAAAAATGGAGGACCGCCTCCATTCCTTGATCCAAATAAAGGGCGCCGATAAACGCTTCAAACACGTCAGCCAAAAGCGCCGGACGCGTCCGCCCGCCGGTCAGCTCCTCGCCTTTGCCGAGCAAGACGAGCTCGCCGAACGACAGGGCGTTGGCAAATTTCACAAGCGACGGCTCGCAGACGATGGCCGCCCTCAGCTTCGTCAATTGCCCCTCGCTCATATGCGGGAACTTTTGAAATAAATATTGAGAAACGGTCAGCTCCAGCACGGCATCGCCTAAAAACTCAAGCCGTTCATTGTCTTCGTGAAGCCGCCGCCGATGCTCATTCACATACGATGAATGGGTGAACGCTTGAATCAACAGCTTTTCGTTTCGAAAGGTGATGCCGATTTTTTTTTGCAACTCTTGAAACTTCGCCCGCCTCTTTTCATGGATGCGCTCTTTATCTTTTTGTTTTGACATAAAAATGCCCTCCGACTTCGTTCCAGAACAAAATGGCCGTGTCTTCTTCTATTATATCCGTTCTCCGGTCCGCTACGCGAGCGGGAATCGTGCGCTTTTTTCCGCAAGACCCGCCGAGCATCCCTGAAAAAGCAGAGAAAGCCCCGTTCGAAGCAACGGGACTTTGCAAAAAAGCGGCATTACAGGCGACTTTTTATGTAGTTCACAGCGTCTCCGACTGTGACGATTTTTTCCGCCTCTTCATCGGAAATTTCCATGTTGAATTCGTCTTCAAGTTCCATGACGAGTTCGACGATGTCGAGCGAGTCAGCGCCCAGGTCGTCCTTAAACGACGCCTCGAGCGTCACTTGCGATTCGTCAACCCCCAGCCGGTCAACGATGATTTTCGTTACACGTTCCAATACATCGGCCATTGCGTTCACCTCCCTTCATGATTATAGTCGATTCTCAGGGAAAATACTAGCCGCCTTTTGTTACGGCATGACCATGCCGCCATCAACGTGAAGCGTCTGGCCGGTCATGTAGCCGGCGGCGTCGGACGCGAGAAACGCCACAACGCGGGCGACGTCATCCGGCTCGCCGAAACGGGCGAGCGGAATTTGTTTTAACATTTCCCCTTCAATTCCTCGCTGAGCGCTTCGGTCATATCGGTTGTAATGAATCCCGGTGCGACGGCGTTGACGGTGATGTTCCGGCTGGCGAGTTCGCGCGCGGCCGTCTTCGTCAATCCGATGACGCCGGCTTTGGCCGCCACGTAGTTCGCCTGCCCAGGGTTGCCGATGACCCCGACGACGGAGGCGATGTTGATGATCCGGCCGCCGCGCTGCTTCATCATCGGCCGTGTCACAGCCTTCGTACAAAGAAATACCCCTTTTAAGTTCGTATTAATCACCGCATCCCATTCTTCTTCTTTCATCCGCATGAGCAAATTGTCGCGCGTAATGCCGGCGTTGTTCACCAAAATGTCGAGGCGGCCGAACTGGTCGAGCGCTGTTTTCACCAAGCGCTCCACCTCCTCCGCCCGGGCGACGTCCGCCTGAACGGCGATCGCTTCGCGGCCGAGCGAGCGGATCATCTCAACGACTTCATTCGCTTTTGCCTCGCTGCCGGCATAGTTGACAACGACGTTCGCCCCTTGACGGGCGAGCTCCAAGGCAACCGCCCGGCCGATGCCGCGCGACGCCCCGGTAACGAGGGCGATTTTTCCTTCAAGCATTGTTTTGTTATTCTCCTTTCAGCGCCGCAACGGTCGCTTCGAAGGAAGCAAGATCGTTCACCGCATAAACGCGGGCGTTGCGGTCGATTTTTTTCACAAGGCCGGACAACACTTTTCCCGGACCGATTTCGACAAACGTGTCGACGCCAAGCGAAAGAAGCGTGCGCACCGACTGCTCCCAACGCACCGGCGAGTACAGTTGTTCAATGAGAAGGCGGGCGATGTCCTCTTTTTTCGTCACCGGCTCAGCCGTCACATTGGCGACGACCGGAATGACGGCGTCACGAATCACCAAACTGTCAAGAACCGCTTTCAGTTTTTCTGCCGCCGGCTTCATGAGAGCGGAGTGGAACGGACCGCTCACCTCAAGCGGAATGACGCGTTTGGCGCCGCGTTCTTTCAAAAGCTGCGCCGCTTTTTCCACTCCGGCTTTCGAGCCGGAGATGACAATTTGCCCCGGGCAGTTGAAGTTGGCCGGCTCGACCGGATCGCCTTGGGCGGCGATTTCATTTGTCACTGCTTCAAGCGCATCAGCGTCCATCCCAAGCACCGCCGCCATCGTCCCTTCACCGGCCGGCACCGCTTCATCCATCAGCTCACCGCGGCGGCGCACCGCGTAGACGGCATCGGCAAACGACATGGCGCCGGCGGCGACAAGCGCCGTATATTCGCCCAAACTATGGCCAGCGACATAGTCCGCTTTCAGCCCAGCGCCGTCGACAAGCTGGAGCAAGGCGATGCTGGCGGTCAAGAGCGCCGGCTGGGCGTTATATGTCAACGTCAGCTCTTCTTGCGGTCCGTTGAACATGAGCTTGGAAAGCGCGAATCCAAGCCGCTCGTCAGCCTCCGCGATGACGGCGCGGGCGCGGGCGTCATGCTCGGCAGCGTCTTTCGCCATGCCGACCGTCTGCGATCCTTGGCCAGGAAATAAAAAGGCGATTTTCCCCATTTTTGATTCCTCCTTTACCGATTATGCCCGTTCCAGCTCCGCTCTGATCGTGCCGATGACATCATGAACCACCATCTCTCGTGCCTGGCGGATGGCGTGGAAGATGGCGTTCGCATCGGACGACCCGTGCGCTTTAATGACCGGAGCATTTAAGCCAAACAGCGCCGCGCCGCCATACTCCGAGTAGTCCATCATTTTTTTCAGCCCGGCGAGCTTTGGCTTGAGGACGGCGGCGGCCAGCTTCGCCGCGACGCCGCTTGTCAGCGTCTGCTTGAGCAAGGAAAAGAGCGCCAGCGCCGTCCCTTCAATCGTTTTTAACGCAACATTGCCGGCAAAGCCGTCGGCGACGACAACATCAGCCACTCCTTGCAGCAGATCGCGCGCTTCGACATTGCCGATGAAATGAAGGTTCGTTTCCTTGAGCAAGGCAAACGCCCGTTTCGTTGTTTCGTTTCCTTTTTGGTCTTCCGTTCCGACGTTCAGCAAGCCGATGCGCGGTTTTTCGACGCCGCGCACGTTCTTTGCGTACGCATGTCCCATCAAAGCGTATTGCTGCAAATGTTCCGGCTTTGCATCGACGTTGGCGCCGACATCCAGAAAGACAAAGCCGCGCCCATCCAACGTCGGCAGCGTCGGGGCGAGCGCCGGGCGGTCGATGCCGGCTGCCCGCCCGACGACAAACAGTCCGGCTGCCATGAGCGCCCCGGTATTGCCGGCGGAAATGCACGCCTCGGCGCGCCCTTCTTTCACTTCTTCCGCCATGCGCACCATCGACGAGTTCTTTTTGCGCCGCACCGCCCGCACCGGCTCATCATCTGCTTCGATCACTTCGTCGGTGTGGATGATCGAAATGCGCTCTTCACCCGCCACATGCGGACGAATTTTCGCTTCATCGCCAATCAGCGTAATCTCGATGTCAGGAAAATGGGCGGCGGCCATAAGCGCCCCGCGCACGATTTCGCCCGGGGCATGGTCTCCGCCCATGGCATCAACCGCGATATTCATTGCTGTCCCATCCTTTTTCTCTATGTTTGAACGATACATTTCAAACGTACCAGAAAAGACGAGCTCCTGACCGACGTAGCTGTTCACCTCGACGATTGTGCGCCCGTGCGCCGTTTTTTCCGGTCACTTTCGCTTTGGCTACGACCCGCTCCCCTTCTTTCACTTGACGCACAAAACGAATGGTCGCTTTCGCTGTCAGCGCCAGTTCATCATGGATGACAGCGACGGCAAGCGAGTTGGCCTGAGCGAACAAATGATGGCCGCGGGCGATGCGGGTGCGCCGAAAGACGTGCTCCTCTTTCACATCGAAAATCGAAATGGCGCTCGCATCCGGCTCGATGTCAATAATGTCGCCGATTACTTCTTCAAGCGGCAACGCCCGCACTTTATCAGCGAACGACTGGCGGGCGACATTCTTGATGCGCTCACGCAGTTCGGGAATCGACAGCTCAAGCCGATCAAGGCGGATCGTCTGCACGCTGACCGAAAATTTTTCGGCGAGCTCTTCATCGGTGATAAACGGGTTTTCCCGGATCGTCTCCTGCAACAACCGTTGCCGTTCGCGTTTGCTTTTTCTCATCGATTCGTGACACCGTCCGATTTTATGACTAGGTACTAAAAGTAATATATAATATCAAAAAACGAAATGCAAGCACAAAAAATGAACAGCGCCACAGGCTGTCGGCCGCTGTGGATCCGACGCCCCCTCGCCAAACGGCTTTCTGCTCCATCCTCGAGGCCCACAAACGAAATAGTGGGACAGGCATCTCCTGCCTCCTCCGTCCGAGCAATGAAAATATAGGCTTCCACTGGCCAAAAAATCAATTACCATAAAAAACAGCGGGGCGCGAATGCGCCGGCCGCCTCCTCCCTGTCTATTAATCTAGCTTTTCCCCGTCGAGTAGGCCGGACGCTTCCAGCTCGGCGCGCAGCCCGGCGTACGCCTCATCGCGCCAAAACGCGGCCGAGGAAACGAGCTTGGCGGCATCGCGGCGGGCGACTTCTAAAATGCGGTAATCATGCACTGGATCGCCGTAGCGGAATTCCGGGAGCCCGCTTTGTTTTGTACCGAAAAAATCGCCCGGACCGCGCAGCTCCAAATCTTTTTCGGCCAACACAAACCCATCGGCCGTTTCCGTCATGATGCGCATTCGTTCTTTGCCGACTTCCGATTTCGGGTCGGCGATCAAAATGCAGTACGACTGGGCGTCGCCGCGCCCGACCCGCCCGCGCAGCTGATGGAGCTGGGCGAGGCCAAACCGTTCGGCGTCGTAAATGACCATCACCGTCGCATTCGGTACATTCACGCCGACTTCAACGACCGTCGTCGAGACGAGCACATGGATGCGGTTTTCGCTGAACGCCCGCATGACGCGTTCTTTTTCGTCGGCCGACAGCCGGCCGTGCATCAAGCCGATCTCATATTTCCCGCGATAATAATGGACAAGCTGGCTATGGACATCGATGGCGTTTTGCACATCCAATTTGTCCGACTCCTCAATGAGCGGACAGATGACATACGCCTGATGACCACGGCGCAATTCCTTTTCGATAAAATCGAGCACGCGGGAGAACTGATGATGCTTCACCCAATACGTCTCGACTTTTTTTCGTCCGGCCGGCATTTCATCGAGCACCGATACGTCCATGTCGCCGAACGCTGTAATGGCGAGTGTGCGCGGAATCGGCGTCGCCGTCATCATCAATACATCCGGTGCATGCCCTTTCTCACGCAAAACGCGGCGCTGTTCGACGCCAAACCGGTGCTGCTCGTCCGTAATCACGAGGCCGAGCCTGTGAAACTGCACTCCTTCTTGAATCAAGGCGTGCGTGCCTACGACGATATCAATTGTTCCTTCTTCCAGTTCGGCAAGCACCGCTTTGCGCTGCTTTCCCTTCACTGAGCTTGTCAAGAGCGCAATCGTCACATCCGTATCGGCAAACAGCTCGGCGAGCGAGCGGGTGTGCTGTTCAGCCAGAATTTCGGTCGGCACCATCAGCGCTCCTTGAAATCCGGACAAAGCGGCGGCGTAAAGAGCGACAGCGGCAACGACCGTCTTGCCAGAACCGACGTCGCCTTGCAAAAGCCGGTTCATTTGCCGCGGCGAGCGCATGTCCGCCAAAATTTCGCCGATGACGCGGCGCTGGGCGTTCGTCAAGACAAACGGCAATCCGGAAAGAAAGGACGAAAGCCGCTCTTCAGAAAACGAATGAACGACGCCGCGCCGCTCATCGCGCATCAATCGACGGAGCGCCTGCATTTTCAGCTGGTACAACAAAAACTCCTCATAGATGAGCCGGCGCCGCGCCTGATGCAACTCTTCGCGCGTGCGCGGAAAATGAAGGGCGCGGAGCGCTTCTTGTTTGTCGACAAGGCGATAAGCACGGCGCAAAGCGGGCGGCAGCGGGTCGGGGATGTGCTCGCCAAACTGTTCGAACGCCGCTTTCATCAACCGGCGCATCGTTTTCACCGTCAGCGGGCTGCGAACGGAGTAAACCGGCTCGATGCCGGTGGTCTCCGGAGCTGGTCCGAACCGAAGTTCGTAGGCGTTGATCGTTTGCCGATGCCGGTCCCATTTGCCGATCACCGTCACCGTCTCGTTCAGGGCGATTTTTTCCTTCAAATAGGGACGGTTGAAACAAACAACGGTGATCAAGTAGCGATCGGCCAGCATGCGGAAGGAAAGGCGCGATTTTTTCTTTCCGTAATACGTCAACAGCGGGGCGCTGTATACTTTTCCTTCCACTGTCACTTTTTCTTCATGGCGGACGACGGCCAAATCTTTTTGTTCGTAATCATCATAGCGGTACGGGGCGTACGCAAGCAGCTCACCGACCGTCGCGATGCCGATGTCGGCAAGCGCGGCCGCCGTCTCTTCACCGATGCCTTTGACCGCCGTCACCGGCTGCTGCATCGCTTCGTTCACTTCGATGCCGCAGAAGCGCCGAAAATGCGAGCCGCAATGGCGCGGCCAGTCGGCGTCGCGGCCACCCCCCTTGCGCCGTTTCTTTGAGCGCCACCGGCATGGCTGCACCGATGCGATACATCGCTTCAATCACTTCATCGCACGGGATGCGGCTTTTAATGCCGGCTAGCGCCATATCCGCAGCGATCATGGCGTTCGCCGCCCCCATCGCGTTCCGCTTGACGCACGGCACTTCGACCAGGCCAGCAACCGGGTCGCATACTAATCCCAACATATTTTTTAGGGCGATGGCCATCGCTTCGGCCGCTTGGCTCGGCGTCCCACCGGCCAGCTCCACCAACGCCGCGGCCGCCATGCCGGCCGCCGACCCGACCTCGGCCTGACAGCCGCCGGCGGCGCCGGAAATCGAGGCGTTGTTCGCGACGACGTAGCCAAACGCCCCGGCTGTAAACAAAAACTCGATCATTTCCATCCTTGTCGGCCGCAGCTTCTCTTTCACGGCAAACAACGTCCCTGGAACGACGCCGGCCGCCCCTGCCGTCGGGGTGGCGCAAATAACGCCCATCGCCGCGTTCACTTCGTTCGTCGCCATGGCTTTGCTGACGGCGTCCAAAATCGTCTCCCCAGACAAAAAACGGCCGCCCTCAATATAACACTGCATCCGCACCGCATCGCCGCCCGTCAGCCCGGAGCGGGACACAACCCCTTCGAGTCCCCTCTCGACGGCGCGCTCCATGACCGACAAATGGTGATCCATTTGCGCGATCACCTCTTCTCGACTTCTTCCGCTTACCTCCACTTCTTGGCGAATCATCACTTCAGCGATTTTGATGTTGTCCTTTTCTGCCATCTCCACGAGTTCAGCTACATTGCGAAACATATCATTTCCCACCTATCCTCTCTCTATCATGGTGCATCTGAAACCGATTTCTTTTTAATCCACAAGCTTCGCCACTTGAATGATGTTCGGCAGCTGCTCTAATTCTTGAATCAGATCATCGGTCAACGGCTGGTCGACTTCGATCGCCATGAGCGCCTCTTTCCCTTTCTCCTTGCGCGACACTTCCATGTGGCCGATGTTGATCTTCCACTTCGCCAACACGGAAGCCACCGCTCCAATTGTCCCGTACCGGTCGTTATGCATAATGAGCAGCGCTGGATAGCTTCAAGGCAAACCCATTCAATTCGACGATTTCGATTTTGCCGCCGCCGATCGAAATGCCGACGAGCTCAAGCTCGCCTTCATCATCGCCAATCCGCAGGCGTGCCGTATTCGGATGATGCGGAACCGCCTCCTCAGCGGAAAACGACACATCCACACCTTCCGCTTGGGCGATCTCAAGCGCACTCGGAAGACGTTCATCGAACGTGTCAAACCCAAGCAACCCGGCGACAATGGCAACATCGGTGCCATGCCCCGATACGTTTCGGCAAATGAACCGTAAAACGAAATGCGCGCCCACGTCGGCTTTCGGCCAAACAACTTGCGCGCGACTAAACCGATGCGCACCGCCCCGGCCGTATGTGAACTTGACGGCCCTACCATCACCGGGCCAATGATATCAAAGACGCTTTTGTATTTCATCTCCGCTATTCCTCCACAAAACAGAAAAATAAGAAAAATAGAAGGGAATGCTCCCTTCTATTATTCTAACATATTATTCGACGGAAATGATAAATGGATACAGCGGCTGCTTTCCGTTATGCACTTCCACTTCGACCCCGTCATGTTTCGTTTCCAAATAGGCAACGACTGTTTCCACATCGATCTCCGTTGCGTCTTCGCCGTACAAAATGGTCACGATTTCGCTTTCTTCATCAATGAGCGCATCAAGCAGCCGCTTCGTTACGGTGAGTTTGTCTTTGTCAGCGGCAATAATGCGGTCATCCCATAACCCCATGTAATCGCCCTTTTGAATCTCGATGCCGTCAATCGTCGTATCGCGCACGGAAAATGTCACTTGCCCCGTTTTCACTCGCGACAGCGCCGCCGTCATCGCCCGCTCATTTTGCTCGGCCGATTGCGCCGGATTGAACGCCAAGAGCGCCGCCAGACCTTGCGGAACCGTTTTCGACGGGATGACGACAACCCGCTGTTCGGAAAGCTCCGCCGCTTGTTTTGCCGCCATTACAATGTTTTTGTTGTTTGGCAGCACAAACACCGTTTCCGCATTGGCGAGGCGGATGGCGTCAGCGATTTCTTCCGTGCTCGGGTTCATCGTTTGCCCACCTTCAATGATGGCGTGGGCACCGATGCTCCGAAACAGTTCAGCCACGCCAGCGCCCATGGCGACGGCGACGATGCCGTACGGCTTTGCTTCCTCTTTGGCAACACCAGTCAGCGTTTTGGCCTCCTTGCCGACGATGTTGGCATGTTGTTCGCGCATGTTTTCAATTTTAATATTGATCAAGCTGCCGTAGCGTTGACCGTATGTCAGCACCTCACCCGGCGTTTCCGAATGGATGTGCACCTTAACAAGCTCGTCATCCGCGACAACAAGCAACGAGTCGCCGAACTGGCTTAACTCGCGGCGGAACGTTTCTTCGGAAAACGGGTGCTCGGCCAGCTTTTCCGGCTCAAAACGGACCATGAACTCCGTGCAGTAGCCAAACTCGATCTCATCGGTATGAATATGACTTTGCGCGCTTTGATGGTGCACCATTTTCACTAAATCGTCCATCCGCGCCTCAGCGCGTGCGGCGCTCACGATTTCTCCTTTCAGAGCAGCAAGAAACCCTTCATAGATGTATACGAGCCCTTGACCGCCGCTGTCGACGACACCGACTTCCTTTAAGATCGGGAGCAATTCGGGTGTGCGCTTAAGCGCCGCTTTCGCCTCGGCGAGCGCCGCTTCCATCACGGCGATCACGTCGCGTTCTTTTTTTGCCGCCTCCACCGCCTTGCGCGCCGCTTCTTTGGCAACGGTGAGGATCGTCCCCTCAACCGGCTTCATCACCGCCTTATAGGCTGTGTCCACCCCCGCCTGCAAAGCGGCGGCGAATTCGAAGCTGTTCACCGCTTGTTTGCCTTCGACTGCCTTGGCAAATCCGCGGAACAGCTGCGACAAAATGACGCCGGAATTGCCGCGCGCCCCCATCAACAGCCCTTTCGCCAGCGCCGCGGCGACGTTGCCGATATGGTCGGAGGCATTCGCCTTCACTTCTTTCGCCCCGGACGTCATCGACAAGTTCATGTTCGTTCCTGTATCGCCATCTGGAACCGGAAAGACGTTCAGCGCATCGACCGTCTTGGCGTTGTTCGCCAAATGTGCGGCCCCTTGCTGCACCATATCGGCAAATCGTCTTCCGTCAAGCGTCCTCATTGTCACCGGCTAACTCCTCCTTACTACGGGTTTGACACCCGAACCCCTTGAACGTAAATATTGATCGACTGAACCGCCAGCCCGAGCGTCTGATCGAGCGTGTACTTCACTTTCGACTGCACGTTATGGGCGACTTCGGAAATTTTCGTTCCGTAGCTGACGATGATGTACATATCGATATGTATCTCGCCGTTTTCTTCGCGGACAATAACCCCTTTGGAAAAATTCTCCCGGCGCAAAATTTCCGACAGCCCATCGCGAATTTGGTTTTTCGACGCCATTCCGACAATGCCGTAACAATCGACGGCTGCTCCCCCGCGATCATCGCAATGACTTCATTGGCGACTTCGATGCGCCCGTATTTCGTTTGCCATTCAATCGACATGCTCGTTCCCCTTTGCGTATCTCGCACAGCTACCCCTATTGTACTATAACGCTTTCTGTTTTCAAAGCGCTTCCCGTCCGCCCACTAGTATTATTTAGCCGAAAACTGAAATAGATGTCAAGGACAGTTTCTTGAAAGAAAACCGCACGTCTATTGCAATCCCTACGGTTGTATGGTAAATTATAATAGTGTTTTTAGAGGGATGTGAAAGCAAGGAGGGAAAAACGATGGCGAAGTGCTTCATTACCGGCAAGAAGAAATCGTTCGGCAACTCGCGTTCGCATGCCATGAACGCCAGCCGCCGCACATGGAAAGCCAACTTGCAAAAAGTGCGCATTTTAGTTGACGGCAAACCGAAACGCGTCTGGGTTTCGGCGCGCGCGCT
Source organism: Geobacillus sp. JS12 (assembly GCF_001592395.1). Lineage (NCBI taxonomy): Bacteria > Bacillati > Bacillota > Bacilli > Caryophanales > Anoxybacillaceae > Geobacillus > Geobacillus sp. JS12. The sequence goes on along the minus strand of NZ_CP014749.1, from coordinate 598,447 downwards.
GAAATCTGGAAAAGTGAAACGCGTCTAACGGCCTAACGAAAAGAAGCCGCCCCAAAAGGTTGCAACCCTCCTTTTGTTCGGCGGCAACAAAAAAGCACCAAAAATGGTGCTTTTTTCTTATCCTTTTTTAAATGCGTTCAACACCGCCCGCACGATTCCGCCTAAAAATCTCGGCAGCTTGATCGTATAAAACTTCATCCCGATTCCCTCCTCACACCGATCATCACGAGCTTCCCGCCATTTCCTTATCCATTATATTCCGTCATAAGCCAAGCGCGACTACGGGCAGCCGGCAAAATCGCTGCTCCTTATCATCATTAATATGCCTTCTGAAAACGAAAAAGTACCGGAAGATTGGATAAGTTCATTACTAATACATAATGTCGAACCGCGGGAAATATGACAGTTTGTTAGCGGATATTTAAATCCGATAAGCGTAAGCTCCGCCACCGTTTCGGAAATCGGGATGTATGACACATAGCGGTATCGATCGTCGCGCGCGACCGTATGCACGCCGGGCAGATGGACGGTGAGCACGTTTTGCCGGTCGATGAGTTCAATGGGCCGCCCGGCGTACTTTAACAGCAGCTCAACGTTGCCAAACAAATGGTCAAGCCGCCCGCCGGTCGCCCCAAATAGACGGATGGCCCCATCTGTCTGCCTAACCGCCCAGTCAAGGGCGATCTCCATATCCGTTTTGTCTTTTTCCGCCGGCCAAATGTCAAGCTCCGGCAGCATCTCCCTTAGCCGCTTGACCTCCTCAGCCGACAAGGAATCAAAATCGCCAAACGCCCGCACCGGGCGGAGTCCGAAATCCAAGAGCGCTTTCGTGCCGCGGTCGACGCCGACCCACTGCACATCGCTCCCATCATACGAGCGCAAATCGGGAAGAAGGTGGGGCGGACCGCCGCCGACAATATGAATCAACACATGCGTTTCCCCCTTTCGGCAAGGGCCGAGGCAGCCCTCTTCCGTTCTTTTCTTTGCTCTCATCACCCTGCGGCTCAATAAGATGGCAAAAGCGGCGCTGCCTTTTGGCTAGTTGGCGCACGCTTTGCGAAGCGTGCGAATAGCGGCGGCTCGATCCCGTTCATTGTAGATGGCCGAGCCGGCGACAAGCACGTTCGCTCCGGCTTCCACGCAAAGCCGCGCCGTTCCCGCATTGATGCCGCCGTCGACCTCAATATCGACCTCTTTGTTTTGTTCACTGGCCATCCGGGCGACCTCACGGATTTTTGGCACGACCGCCGGAATGAACGCCTGTCCGCCAAACCCTGGATTGACCGTCATCAACAAGACGAGATCGACATCACCGATCACATGGCGGATCATCTCGACCGGTGTATGCGGATTGAGCACCACCCCGGCTTTGACGCCTTGTTCTTTGATAAAATGAATCGTCCGATGCAAATGCACGCACGCCTCAACATGGACGGAAATCACATCCGCGCCTGCTTTCGCAAACGCCGGAATGTATCGGTCCGGGTCGGCGATCATCAAATGGACGTCAAGCGGCAGCTTCGTCACCGGTCGAATGGCGGCCACGACCGGCGGACCGAACGTCAAATTCGGCACGAAATGCCCGTCCATGATATCGACATGAATCCAATCCGCCCCGCCTTCCTCGACCGAACGAATTTCCTCAGCCAGGCGGGCGAAATCGGCTGATAAAATCGATGGCGCAATTCGAATCATGTTCAATACCTCGGCTTTCGTTCTTTCATTTCGGCAACAAAACTAACGTAGTGGTCATAGCGGTACGATGGAATCTCCCGGCCTCGACCGCCTCACGCACAGCGCATTTCGGCTCGGCGATATGAAGGCAGCCGCGGAACTTGCACCCTTCCCCGTACATCCGGAATTCCGGAAAATAATGCGGCAATTCATCAAGCTCGATCTGGTCGAACTCAAGCGCGCCAAACCCTGGGGTGTCGGCGACAAGTCCACCAGCGACCTCAAGCAGTTCGACATGGCGGGTCGTATGCTTGCCGCGCCCTAAATGGGTGGAAATGTCGCCCGTTTTCAACCGCAAATCCGGACGGAGCGCGTTTAATAAGGACGATTTGCCGACGCCGGACTGCCCGGCGACGACGGAGACGCGGCCGCGAAGGCGCAACGCCAGTTCATCGAGGCCGCGCTTGGTCACGGCTGACGTTTCAATCACGTCGTAGCCGATGCGCCGGTAATCATGCACGTAGCGGGCGATCTCTTCTTTCGATTCGCCATCCAACAAATCGATTTTGCTGATGACAATGATCGGCGCGATGCGTTTCGATTCAACCAAGACAAGAAAGCGGTCGAGCAGCTTGGCGCTGAAGTCCGGGCTTACAGCCGAAAAGACTAAAATCGCCTGTTCGACGTTGGCAATCGGCGGCCGCACAAGCTCATTTTGCCGCTCGCCAATCTCCAAAATATAGCCTTCCGTTTCGCTCGTCGCCTGAAAAACGACGCGGTCGCCGACGAGCGGCGTCACGTTTTTCTTGCGGAACACACCGCGCCCGCGGCATTGGAACACGCGGCCTTCGGACAAGACGTAATAAAATCCGCTTAATGCTTTAATGATTTGTCCTTCCGCCATAGCCTCACCCCTTTTTTTCGTTATGTTCTGGGTACGGGATCGATCCTTCCTCTTTGACGACATTGTTGACAATGACGCGGTAATAAGCGGTCTCCCCATATGGAATTTCAAACTCGACCATCTCGGTCGCTGGCGCCGTCAGCCGGTATGTTTTGTATGGCGTTGACATATTGTGGTTGGCATCTTGGATGTAAAGCTGGGCTTCAACCATTTGCCCCGGCATCGCCGGTTCATACGGGATCATAATCTCTTTCACTACCGTTTTGGACGGCTTCGGCTCGGGCCCGCGGGAAATGACGACCGTGATGGTTTCCCCTTTTTTTACCTGCTCGTTCGCCGCTGGAGTTTGCGAAATGACAAGCCCTTCTGGCACCTCGTCCGAATACTCGTACTTCACGTCAATGCGCAGCCCTTGATCCGCGCCGTAGTCGCGCACGCTTTTTTCCGTATAGCCAGTCAAATCTTTAACGGTGACCTTCTCCGGCCCGAGGCTGACGGTAAAGATAACTTCCGTTTCATCAGGCGCCACTCGATCGCCGGCGTACGGGTATTGATCCAAAATCGTCCCTTCCGGCTTGTCGCTGTGGCGGCCATTGCGCGTAATGCGAGTGAATCCTTCAGCGCGCAGCTCCTCCTCCGCCGCAGCAATATCATCGCCAATGAAGCTTGGAAATTCGATTTTCTTTTTTCCAATGCTTTTATAAATGATGACGCCGGCCCCTTTCTTCACCGTCATGCCGGCTTCCGGATCGGTGCGCACGACTTTTCCTTCTTCGATTTGATCATCTTCCACATCAATCGTATCTTTGATTTCCAAACCGAGCGACGACAGCTGTTCAACAGCGTCATCATAGTTTTTGTTGACCACGTTCGGCATCGTCACTTCTTTTGGAAAAATGAGGTCCGGAATCCATGTGACCGCGCTGACGCCGGCAGCTCCAATGAACAGCAAGGCAGCCACAAGCCAGGCAATCCATACCCGTTTCCGCTTTGGTTTCGGTTCGCCCGTCGTATGAACCGGTTCGCTCGTTTTTTCCTCGTACACAAGCGTCTCTTGCTCCAACGCCGCGCTTTCCGCATGTTTGATCATCGGAATGGCTTTCGTCGCTTCCTCATCGTCATCGGGTATGGTAAATTTCGGCTCGTTGCGCCGCCTTGGATCCAGCGCTGTCCGAATGTCCTCGTTCATTTCGCGCGCGGATTGGTAGCGGTAAAACGGGTCTTTCGCCGTCGCTTTTAAAATAATATTTTCGACGCTTTGCGGAATGTCGGGGTTCCACGCCTTGGGCGACGGCGTTTCCGCCTGCAAATGCTTCAGCACGATCGAAACGGCCGATTCGCCGGAAAACGGCAGCCGACCGGTGACAAGTTCAAACATGACGATGCCAAGCGAATAAATGTCCGACTTTTCGGTGGCAATGCCGCCGCGCGCCTGCTCCGGCGACAAATAATGAACCGAACCGAGCACCGAGTTGGTCTGCGTGATCGTCGTGCCGCTCATCGCCACAGCGATGCCGAAGTCGGTCACTTTCACATTGCCGTGCTCATCAAGCAAAATGTTTTGCGGTTTAATGTCGCGATGGATGATGCCGTTCTCATGGGCATGGGCGATCGCTGATGTCAGCTGGTCCATAATGCCAAGCGCCCGTTCGACCGGAAGCGGAGCGTGCTGCTGGATGTATTGCTTCAGCGTCGCGCCGCGCACATATTCCATGACGATGTAATAGACGCCTTCCTCTTCGCCGACGTCATAAATGGAGACGATATGTTCATGGTTTAAGCTCGTCGCCGCTTGCGCCTCGCGGCGGAACCGTTTGATGAACTGATCATCATTGGCAAAATCAAGGCGGAGCACTTTCACGGCGACATCGCGCTCCAAAATGATGTCGCGGGCCAAATAGACATTCGCCATGCCGCCGCCGCCGATAAGGCTGATGATTTTATAGCGGTCATTCAATCGCTTTCCAATGAGCACGCCGATCCCCCACCTTCACGTTCCGCTGAAACATCGATGACCGCCAGCGAAATGTTGTCTTCTCCGCCCCGCCCGTTGGCGAGCTCAATAAGCGCCTCCGCCTTCTCTTCCAGCGTGCCGGCACCCGTCAAAATATGTATCATGTCCGCTTCCGGCACTTTATTGGACAACCCGTCCGAACATAACAACAACATGTCGCCCTCGTCGAGCGCCACTGTTTTCACGTCGATTTTCACCGCCGGTTCCGTGCCGAGCGCCCGCAACAGCACGTTTTTGCGCGGATGATGCTCAGCCGCTTCTTTCGAAAGCTGCCCGCTTTTGACGAGCTCATTGACCAACGAATGGTCGTCGGTCAGCTGCTGAATTCCGCTTTTGTTGAGCACGTAGCAGCGGCTGTCGCCGATATGGGCAACCGTCGCAAACGAATTAGCGCAAACGGCGGCGACGACCGTCGTCCCCATTCCTTGACATTCCGGGTGGGAAAGGGCATGGCGAAACAGTTGTTCGTTCGCCGACGCAATTTGCGTCTTGAGCCATTGCTCCGCCTCAGCCGGTGAAGCAAGGCCACTCTCTTTCTCCCATCGCTCCTGCAAATACGCCACCGCCATGGAACTGGCTACATCACCGGCGCGATGACCGCCCATCCCGTCAGCGACAACCGCTAAATATTGGCCGCTTTGATTGACAAATACGCCGCCATTGTCTTCGTTATGTTCGCGAATTTGGCCGATGTCAGTTCGGAAAACGGCTCGCATCCGATTCACCTCGTCTCCTCTTTTCGCTCCTTCGCACGAAGCTGTCCGCAGGCGGCATCGATGTCGTGTCCATGTTCGCGGCGAATGGTGACATTGATCCCATGTTTTTTCAACGCCCGTTCAAAGGCGAAAATTTGGCTGCGCGGCGTGCGCACATAGTTGCGCTCCGGCACGTAGTTAACCGGAATCAAATTCACATGGCATTTCAGCCCTTTAATCAGCTCGGCCAACTGCTCGGCGTGCTCAAGCTGGTCGTTCACCCCGCCGAACAATCCGTACTCGAACGTCACGCGCCGGCCGGTTTTTTCAATGTAATACCGAACCGCCTCCATGAGCTTCGGCAGCGGGTACGCTTTATTGATCGGCATGAGTTTCGTCCGCAGCTCATTCGTCGGTGCATGCAACGAAATGGCGAAGTTGATTTGCATTCCTTCATCGGCAAACTGGTAAATTTTTGGGATGATGCCGCTGGTGGAAACGGTGATATGGCGGGCGCCAATGTTCAACCCTTTTGGGTGATTGACGATGCGTAAAAACTTGATGAGCGCATCGTAATTGTCGAACGGCTCGCCGATGCCCATGACGACGATGCTGCTGACGCGTTCATTCGTGTCATCGAGCGCCTTTTGCACTTGCACGACTTGGGCGACGATCTCGCCCGCCTCTAAATGACGCTTCAGTCCGCCGAGCGTCGAAGCGCAAAACGTGCAGCCGATGCGGCAGCCGACTTGCGTCGTGACGCACACCGAATTGCCGTAGTTATGACGCATGAGCACCGTCTCAATCGAATAGCCGTCATGGAGCTCAAACAAAAATTTGATCGTTCCGTCTTTAGACGTTTGTTTGACCACGGTTTTCAACGTCGTGATCGAAAACGATGACGCTAGCTGTTCGCGCAGCCGCTTCGGCAAATTCGTCATGTCGGCAAAATCGGTGACACGGTTTTGATACAGCCACTCGTAAATTTGTGTGGCCCGAAACGGCTTTTCGCCTTGAGCGACAAGCCATTCCTTCAATTCGTCTAGCGTGAGCGAATAAATCGATGGCAACGGAGGCTGCGTTTCGCCGACAGAGCGGCGGGCAGCCGGACGAACCATTTCCATGCTTTTACACCCTCTTTCGCAGTCGGGCGATAAAAAACCCGTCAGAGTCAAAATGATGTGGCAAAAGCTGCAACATGCCGCCTTTCACATGCGGCCGCACCGGTTTCGGCATCCGCTCGGCAAGGCGGTCGTCGAGGGAAAAATCCGGGTGGTCGGCCAAAAAACGGGCGATCGCGTCTTCATTCTCTTCACGCTCGATGGTGCACGTGCTGTAAACAAGCACGCCCCCTTTTTTCAACAGCGGCGCGGCCGCCCGCAAAATGGCTTGCTGAATCTCGACAAGCGCGGCGATGGCGTCTTTCCCTTTCGTATATTTGATCTCCGGTTTGCGGCGGATGACGCCGAATCCGGTGCACGGCGCATCGACCAAAATGCGGTCAAACGATTCCGGGGCAAACCGCTCGCCGAGCCGGCGGCTGTCAAGGGTGAGGGCGGTGATGCAGCCAAGACCGAGCCTTTGCGCCTGCTGCTCAATGAGCTTCACTTTATGCTCATGAACATCGACGGCGACAACTTCGCCGCGCCCGTCCATCCGCTCGGCGATATGGGTCGTTTTCCCGCCCGGCGCCGCGCAGCAGTCAAGCACCCGCTCGCCGGGGGCTGGGTCAAGCGCTCGAGCGACAAGCATGGAGCTTTCATCTTGAATCGTCAGCCAACCGGCGCGAAACGTCTCCGTATGAGCCAAATTCCCTTTTTCCGCCCGGATGGCCTCCGGAGCGACATGGCCAGGGATTGCCTGCATCCCTTCAGCGCGCAGCCGCTCAAGCGCTTCTTCGACAGTCGCACGCAGCCGGTTGACGCGGGCCGTTGATTGCGGCGGGCGCAAATTCGTCTCGCACATGCGCGCCGCTTCTTCATAACCATATTGCTGGATCCAGCGCCGAACGAGCCACTCGGGATGGCTGGTGGCAAGGGCGAGCCGCTTTCCCGCGTCATCAACCGCCTCGATCGACGGCAGCCCCTCGCGGCCGATGGCCCGCAATACGCCGTTGACAAGTGAAGCAATGCCGCGATGGCCGCGCCGTTTGGCGATTTCAACCGCTTCAAAGACGGCGGCGCGGTCGGGAACACGATCCAAATACACCATTTGATACAGCGTCAACCGAAGAAGCACGCGCACCCACGGCTCAAGCCGGCGCGCCTTGCGCAAAAACGGCGCCAAATAATAATCGAGCGTGTCGCGCCGTTGCACCGTGCCGTAGACAATCTCGGTCAACAGCGCCGCATCGCGCCCGTCAAGGCGTCCTTTTTGAATGGCTTCGTTTAATTGCAAATGACTGTACGCTCCTTTTTGTTCAATGGCTAACAGCGTATCTAAAGCAAGTTCACGTACGTTCATGATCCTCTCCTAGCTTCATGCCGACCGAAAGACGGCTGCCGGCGCCGCGCAAAAATTCGCCCGCCGCCATCCGTTTTTTTCCGGCCGGCTGCAATTCGGTGATGCGAATGGCTGTCTCATTGCCGGTGGCCACGACAATGCCGTTTTCCTCAAGCGCCAAAATCGTGCCCGGCGGCGCCGAACGGGGCGCCGGCACTTTTTCACCCCACCAAACCTTCCAAATGTGCCCATCCTGCGTTGTATACGTGACCGGCCACGGATGGAAGGCGCGAATATGGTTGTAAATGGCTTCGCCGGGCTGCGTCCAATCGATCCGCTCCTGCTCGCGGCGAATGTTCGGCGCATACGTCGCTTTCTCCTCATCTTGCGGAACGGGCGTAATGTTCCCTTCCAATAAAAGTGGAAGCGTTTCTGATAGTAGTTTAGCCCCGGCGGCGCTCAATTTATCATGGAGCGTGCCGACCGTATCCGTTTCGGCAATCGGCACTTCGACTTGCGCTAACATGTCGCCGGCATCCAACCGCTCCACCATATACATGATCGTGACACCCGTTTTCGTTTTCCCTTGCCAAATGGCGTAATGGATCGGCGCCCCGCCGCGCAGCTCGGGCAGAAGCGAGGCATGGACATTGATGCAGCCGTATTTTGGTGCATCAAGCAGCGCTTTCGGCAAAATTTGCCCAAACGCCGCCGTGACAATCAAATCGGGCGCAAACGCCAACACTTGTTCGTATTGCTCCGGCTCGCGAATTTTTGTCGGCTGCAGCACCGGGATGCCGCGGCGCTCCGCTTCCACTTTCACCGGGGGCGGAACGGGCTCGCGCTTCCGCCCTTTTGGCTTATCCGGCTGGGTGACAACGGCCGAAACATGATAGCCGTCGTCAAGCAGCTTCCGCAAAATCGGCACGGCAAAGTCAGGCGTTCCCATAAAGACAATGTTCGTCATCGGCATCTATCCTTCCAATTCTTCAAGATCGCAATACCGAATCACTTTCGACGTAAACAGCACACCGTGCAAATGGTCGATTTCATGCTGCAGGGCGCGCGCCAAAAAACCGGTCGCGGAAAGCGTAAACGGGCGGCCGCGCCGGTTTTGCGCCCGCACTTTCACAAATTTCGCGCGCGGCACTTCGCCAAACAAGCCGGGAAAGCTCAAACAGCCTTCCACATCCACTTGTTCGCCGCGCGCCTCGATCACGACCGGGTTGATGAGCTCGATCCGACCGTGTTCATCACCGACATCGATGATGGCGATCTGCTTGGCGACGCCGATTTGCGGGGCAGCTAGGCCCACCCCGTCAGCGGCAAGCATCGTTTCATACATATCGTCAAGCAGCCGCCCGAGCCGACGGTCAAACGCCGTCACCGGCGCGCACGGCTGTTCCAAAATCGGGTCAGGATACGTGACAATCGACAAAACAGACAACGTCATTCCCCCAAGTTCACATCATCATGTATGGGTTTGTATCAATGGTGACCATCACTCCGCCATGGGCGGCATCGGCTTGGTAGCGGTCGATGACCGCCTTGAGCGCCGCGGTCAAATTCGGCTCCCGTTTGTATTTTATCATGCATTGGTAACGATATCTATCGTGAAGACGGGCGATTGGCGAGGCAACGGGGCCGAGAACGACCGCTTCGTGCGACAAATGCTTGCGCAAATAGGCGGCGATTTTCTCCGCCGCTTTGGCCGCAGCCGGCGCTTCCTGGTGGGCGACCGTGATGAGCGTCAAGTAGTAGTACGGCGGATAGCCGTGCGCTTTGCGCAGCACCATCTCCCGCTGGTAAAAGGCCCGGTAGTCGTGGCGGGCGGCCAGTTCAATGCTGTAGTGCTCAGGCGTATACGTCTGAATGATCACTTCGCCGGGCAGCTCGTGCCGTCCGGCGCGCCCGCTCACTTGCGTCAACAGCTGGAACGTTTTTTCCGCGGCGCGAAAATCGGGCAAATGAAGCATCGTGTCGGCCGCGAGCACACCAACAAGCGTGACATCCGGAAAATCAAGCCCTTTGGCGATCATTTGCGTACCGAGCAAAATATCGGCTTCCTTGGCGGCAAAACGGGAAAGCAGCTCTTCATGCGCCCCTTTGCGGCCGGTCGTATCAACATCCATGCGGATGACGCGCGCTTTCGGCAGCAACCTCGTCAGTTCTTCTTCCACTTTTTGCGTGCCGGTCCCGAAAAAGCGGATATGTTCGCTGCCGCATGACGGACAGCGAGGGGCAAGCGGCTCTTCATGCCCGCAATAGTGGCATTTCATCCGTTCCCCGGCACGATGGTACGTCAGCGAAATGTCGCAGTGCGGACAGCGGATGACATAGCCGCAGCTGCGGCACATGACAAACGTCGAATAACCGCGTCGATTCAACAGCAACACTGCCTGCTCGCCGCGCTCAAGCCGGCGGCGCAATTCGTCAAGCAATCGGCGTGAAAACATCGAACGGTTGCCGCTTCGCAGCTCCTCGCGCATATCGACGACATGAACGTCCGGCAGGCCGCGGTCGCTGATGCGCTCCGGCAGCTCGAGCAGCTCGTACACCCCTTTGGCGGCGCGGGCGAACGTCTCAAGCGAGGGGGTGGCGCTGCCAAGCACGACCGGGCAGCTGTGGCGGCGAGCGCGGTAAATGGCGACATCGCGCGCATGATAGCGCGGCATTTCTTCTTGCTTATAGCTCGTCTCATGCTCCTCATCGATGATGATCATTCCCAAGTTTTCAAACGGGGCAAACACCGCCGATCGCGCCCCGACGACAAGCTGCACTTCTTTCCGGTGAATTTTCCGCCATTCGTCATATTTTTCGCCGACCGACAGCCCGCTGTGAAGCACCGCTACTTTCGAGCCGAACCGGCTTTTGAAGCGCTCGACCATTTGCGGCGTCAGCGAAATTTCCGGCACGAGAACGATCGCTTCCTTTCCTTGGCGCAACGCTTCATCAATCGCCTGCATATACACTTCCGTCTTCCCGCTGCCGGTGACGCCATACAGCAAAAACGTGCGGTGCTCTCCGGCGCGCACCGAAGCGGTGATTTTCGCCAACGCCGCCTCTTGCGCCCGGGTGAGCGCCGGCGGCTCACTCGGCTGAAACGTGCGATGTTCGTATGGGTCGCGGTACACCTCGACATCGTTCAGCACCACCAATCCTTTGTCGACGAGCGCTTTCAGCGGCGCTGAGGAAACGCCAAGCACCGCTTGCAGCTCGGCAACCGGTACCGCTTCCCCTTTTTCAAGCAAAAACGAAAGCACGTCCTTTTGCCTTGAAGGCAGCGCCGCCAGCGCGTCGTTTGCCTGTTTGTCCGGAACGGCCAAACGCGCATGCTTCACCGTTTTCTTGCCTGCTTTTTCTTTCACTTCGTAAACGGCTTCAAGCACACCTTGTTGCACCGCTTTTTGCGCCGCCCGCCATAAGCTGGCGGCTTCAATGTCTTTCCAAGCCACTTCCATTTGATGGACAAACAGCGGCTTTAGGTCGTCCGGCAATGCTTCCCGATTTCGTTCATCCGTCAAGCGGAGCGTTTTTTCATATTTCGCCCGCATCGCCGCCGGCAGCATCGCCTGGTACGCCGAAATGGCAAAACAAAGCGTCGTTTCTGTTAAATAGCGGCCAAGATCAAGCAACTCTTCGTTTAACACCGGCACGACATCAATCACATGCTCAATCGGTTTCAGTTGCTTGATGTCGGAATGGTCTTTCACATCAACGACAAACCCTTGCAAGCGCCGCGCCCCAAACGGCACCGTCACCCGCATGCCCGGCTGGATGACGCCTTGCCAGCGCTCCGGAATCCAATAATCGAACGGGCGGTCCGTCTGCCGGGACGGGACATCGACAATCACGGATGCTACTTTCATCGAATCGCCTCGATATACGCGTGAATTTCTTTTAAAATTTCCTCGGCCGCCTCGCGTTTCGTCATGAGCGGCAGCGGCCGAACGACGCCGTCGCGGCGGAAGATGGTGATGATGTTCGTATCGCCGGCAAACCCTGCCCTTCTTCGGTGACATTGTTGGCAACGACCATATCGAGCCGCTTTTCTTCAAGTTTTTTTAACGCATACTGCTCGAGGTTGTCCGTCTCAGCGGCAAATCCAACCAAAATCTGTCCCGTTTTCCGCTCGCCAAGCGCTTTCAAGATGTCCACCGTCCGCTCCATCTCGACGACATAACCGCCCGGCTGCTTTTTAATTTTGGAAGCCGCGACATATTTCGGCCGATAATCGGCGACCGCCGCCGCCTTGATCACGATGTCCGTTTCCGCAAACCGAGACAAAACCGCTTCATACATCTCTTCCGCCGATTCAACCGCCACCGTCTCGACGCCATCGGGTGAAGAAAGCGCCGTCGGTCCGGAGACAAGCGTCACCGAAGCGCCGAAGCGGGCCGCCGCTTCGGCGATGGCGTAGCCCATTTTTCCGCTCGAATAGTTGGAGAAATAGCGGACTGGATCAAGCCTCTCCCGCGTCGGCCCAGCGGTGACAAGCACACGCTTCCCGCGAAACAGCGGCGGATCACCGGCAAAAAAGCGCTCGATATGGGCGATGATGTTCTCCGGCTCCTCGAGCCGCCCTTTGCCGATGTAGCCGCACGCCAAATAGCCTTCCGACGGCTCGATGAACCGGTAGCCGAACTTACAGAGCCGCTCAATGTTCGCCCGAACGGCCGGATGCTCGTACATATGAACGTTCATCGCCGGAGCAATCCAGACGGGCGCTTTCGTCGCCAAAATCGTCGTCGTCACCATGTTGTCGGCGATGCCGGCGGCCAGCTTCGCCATCGTATTGGCCGTCGCCGGTGCGACCAAAACGAGATCCGCCCAGTCCGCCAAATCGATATGGGCGATGACGGCCGGGTTGTTTTCGGCAAACGTATCGACATACACTTCCTGGCGCGACAATGCTTGAAACGTGAGCGGTGTAATGAACTGGCACGCCCCTTCTGTCATGATCACTTTTACTTCAGCGCCGCGCTGGACGAGCTGGCTGGTGAGCGCCGCCGCCTTGTACGCCGCCACCCCCCCAGTCACACAAAGCAAAATATGTTTTCCCTTGATCATGTTGGCCACCCCCCGACATTGAAAAAAATAACAACCTAAAGCTAGGTTGTTATTTTTCCTCCTCCACTAATTCGACCTTGTCACCGGCAATTTCCTCGAGCGCCTGGCCGACAAATTTTTTCGACACCGGCTTTTTCACCATCAGCTCCGCACCGTCCTGCAGCTCGCGCGCCCGTTTGGCCACCACCGTGACAAGCTTATACTTGGAGTCCACTTTTTGCATCAGCAAATCGATGGAAGGATACAGCATCGTCATTCCACCCCCAACATCCGTTTATATCGCTCGGCGACGCGTTCGCGCCGGCAATGCTCAGCCGTGACAATCGCCTTGATCCGCTCGCAGGCGAGCTCGACTTCATCATTTTCCACGACATAGTCGTACGCATCCATCATTTCAAGCTCCTCTTTCGCCGCCCGCAGCCGATTTTCAATCAGCTCTTTCGACTCGGTGCCGCGTCCGATGATCCGCTTTTCAAGCTCCGTGAGACTTGGTGGGGCCAAGAAAATGAAGAGCGCCTCTGGAAACGCCCGCCGCACTTTCATCGCTCCTTGCACTTCGATTTCCAAAAACACGTCTTTCCCTTCGGCGAGCGTTTTTTCCACATAATCAATCGGCGTCCCATAATAGTTGCCGACATACTCGGCCCATTCGAGCAGCTTGTTTTCCCGAATCATTTGTTCAAACTGCTCGCGCGTCCGAAAGAAATAGTCGACGCCTTCCACTTCGCCTTCGCGCGGCTTGCGTGTTGTGACGGACACTGAATAATGAAGCTTGATGTCAGGACGCGAAAACAGCGCTTTGCGCACCGTCCCTTTGCCAACGCCGGACGGCCCTGACATGACGATTAACAATCCACGTTCGCTTTTCAACGTTGAAAACCCTACCCTTCCTCGGAGAAATCATCGCTTCCGTACAAGCGGTTCGCCACCGTTTCCGGCTGTACGGACGATAAAATGACGTGATCGCTGTCGGTGATGATGACCGCGCGCGTTCTTCGGCCGTGCGTCGCGTCAACGAGCTTGCCGCTTTCGCGCGCATCTTGGATGATCCGTTTAATCGGCGCCGAATCAGGGTTGACAATCGTAATGATGCGGGTGGCCGACACCATATTTCCATACCCAATGTTAATAAATCTCATCATGACGCGCCCACCTGCCATATGTCATAGTTTTGCCGCCGGCAAGCCGCCTTAAACGGTTTATTCCACGTTTTGCACCTGCTCGCGCATTTTCTCAAGCACGCTTTTCATCTCAACGACTTGCGCGGCGATCAAGCTGTCGTTCGCCTTGGCGCCGATCGTGTTCACTTCGCGGTTCAGCTCTTGCACCAAAAAGTCCAGCTTCCTCCCGATCGGTTCGTCCGCCTCAAGGACGTCCGTCATTTGCGCCAAATGGCTGCGGATGCGTTTCAATTCCTCGTGAATGTCCGCCTTTTCCGCAAACACCGCCACTTCTGTGAGCAGCCGCGCTTCATCAACCGGAGAAGGCGCCCATTCGCGCAGGCGGCGCGCAAGCCGCTGGCGGTATTGCTCGACTACAAGCGGCGCCCGCTGCTCAATGACTTCCACCCCGGCTTCGACTTCATGAAGGCGGGCGCGCAAATCCGCGGCCAGCGCCTCCCCTTCGCGCCGGCGCATGGCCACAAGTTCCTTTGCCGCTTCATCGACAGCGGCCAAAAGCAGCGGCTCGACCTGCTCGTTCGCTCCTTCCTCTTCCACCACTTCGACGGCCCCATCAAGCCGAAGCAGCTCGGCCGCCGTCACGCTGCCGTCAATGGCAAATCGCTTTGCTGCCTCCTGCAACCCGGCCCAATATTGGCCGAGCAAATCCCAATCAATATGTACGTTCCGCTTTACAAGTCCTTCGCCGGCGATCGTGACGAACACTTCCACTTTTCCGCGTCGCACGTACGGTGAAATTGCTTTTTTTATTTTATCCTCAAACACGAGCCATTGTCTAGGGAGGCGAATGGAAATTTCACAAAACCGGTGGTTGACCGATTTCATTTCCACCGCCACCGTCAAGCGGTCCGTTTTTTTCGTGCTCGCGCCAAAACCAGTCATGCTGTAAACCATGCCATCACATCCGTTGCGTCGTTGATGAAAAAGAAAAGGTCATAGAGCGCTCCTCTATCACCTTTTTTATTATAACATATCCATCCTTTTATTTTCTCGTAAAAAGCGAGCCGGCAAACAAAAAGGTCGGCAAGGCGGACAAACCGATGATGAGCAGCCAATCGACGGCCGCAAGCGGCTTCGTATGGAACACGGCAGCCAGCGGCGGGTAGTAGATCACGACCAGCAGCAACAGCAGCGACACGATCACCGCTGCAACGAGATACATGTTGCCGAACGGACTGCGGTCAAAAACCGAACGATCGCAGCGGCAGTCGAACACATGGATCAATTGGGCCAACACAAGCGTCGCAAACGCCGCCGTCTGAGCGTAAACGAGATCCGCGCCGCTCCGTTCATAGGCGGTCAGAAACGCAGCCAGCGTAACAACGCCGATCAAAAAGCCGCGGCTTACGATTTTCCAGCCGAGCCCGCGGGCGAACACCCCTTCATCCGGACGGCGCGGCGGCCGCTTCATGACATTTTCCTCCGGACGGTCGAGCCCAAGCGCCATGGCTGGCAACCCATCGGTCACGAGATTCACCCATAAAATTTGAATCGGCACGAGCGGCAGCGGCAAGGCAAGCAGCATCGCAAACAACATGACGAGAATTTCCCCGACGTTCGAGGCGAGCAAGTAGCGGATAAACTTGCGGATGTTTTCGTAAATGTTGCGCCCCTCTTCGATCGCGGCCTCAATCGTCGCAAAGTTGTCATCAAGCAGCACGAGCGACGCCGCCTCTTTCGCCACTTCCGTCCCCGACCGGCCCATCGCGACGCCGATATCCGCCGCTTTCAACGCCGGCGCGTCGTTCACCCCGTCGCCGGTCATGGCGACAATATGACCGCGGCGCTTAAAGGCGTTGACAATTTTCAGCTTATGCTCCGGGGAGACGCGGGCAAACACGTAAATATTATCGACCTCGCGTTCGAGCTCGTCGACCGACAGGCGCGATAACGTCGCCCCATCCATCACTTTTCCGCCGGGCGGGAGCACGCCAAGCTGTTTGGCGATGGCGGTGGCTGTCAACACATGGTCGCCGGTGATCATCACCGTTTTCATGCCTGCCTCTTTGCATCGCGCCACTGCTTGCTTCACCTCAGGGCGCGGCGGATCGATCATGCCGGCGACGCCGAGAAACCGAAGCTTTGTCTCCGCATCCTTCTCCGACTCGATCCGTTCCGTTTCCGCAAGCGGCCGATACGCAATGGCGATCGTGCGCAAGGCGGAAGACGCCATCTGGCGAATCGCCTTCTCGATCGTTTCTTTCCACGCCGGGGTCAGCATCTGCTCGCGGCCGTTCCATTCCAGGCGGTCCGCCCGCTCAAGCAGCACATCGGGCGCCCCTTTCGTCACGACAAACCGACGGCCGTTTCGGTCGCGAATGATGACCGTCATCATTTTCCGCTCGGAATCAAACGGAAACTCCCGCTCGATCGCATACTCACCTAGCAGACTTCGTTTTGTAATCCCCGCCTTCGCTGCCGCGACCAGCAGCGCTCCTTCCGTCGGATCGCCGTCGACGTAACGCCGGCCGTTTTCCTCTTTCAACTCCGAACTATTGCAAAGCACCCCCATTGTCAATAGGCGAGCGAGCTCGGGAACGCGGTTCGGATCAACCGTCCGGCCGCGTTCAGAAAACTCGCCATCCGTTTCAAGACCAACGCCGCTTACCGCAAATGTCCGCCCGCCTGCCCATACTTGTGTGACGGTCATCATGTTTTCCGTCATCGTCCCCGTTTTGTCGGAACAAATGACCGAGGCGCAGCCGAGCGTTTCCACTGCTGGAAGTTTGCGGACGATGGCGTTTCGTTTGATCATCCGCTGCACGCCAAGCGCCAAGACGACCGTCACAATGGCCGGCAACCCCTCCGGAATGGCGGCGACCGCGAGCGACACACCAGCCAAAAACATTTCATACAGGTCGTGCCCTTGAATGACACCTACGACCACGACCGCTGCCGTCAGCGCCAATGCGACGACAAGCAAAATTTTCCCAAGCTGCTCGAGTCGGCGCTGGAGCGGGGTTGCCCCCGCATCCGCCTCTTCGAGCATCGTCGCGATTTGTCCCATCGCTGTTTTCATCCCAGTGGCGATGACAATCCCGACCCCATTCCCTCTTGTCACGAGCGTCCCCATAAACGCCATATTGTGCAAATCGCCAAGCGACGCCTGTTTCGTATGAAGCGGGGCGGCGGATTTGGCCACCGGCACTGATTCGCCCGTCAGCGCCGACTCCTCGATTTCCAGGCCGGCCGCCTCAATCAAGCGGACGTCGGCCCCGACCCGGTCGCCGCTTGCAAGCCTCACCACATCGCCGACAACAAGCTCGCGCGTGGGGACTTTCACCCACTCCCCGCCGCGCAACACAACCGCTTGCGGAGCGGACAACCGTTTTAAGGCGGCAAGCGACTTTTCCGCCCGCCGCTCTTGGATAAACCCGAGAATGGCGTTCATGATCACGATGACAACAATCGCCGCCGCATCGACATACTCGCCTAAAAACGCGGAAATCACCGTCGCCGCAAGCAGCACCAACACCATAAAATCTTGAAACTGGCGGAAAAAGGCGACGATGGCCGACTCCTTCTTCCCTTCCGCCAGCTCGTTGTAACCGAACTGCCGCAGCCGTTTTTCCGCCTCCGCCGCCGTAAGTCCGGTCTTGACATTCGTCTTCGTCTCGTGCGCGACATCGCTTGCCGCGAGCGTATGCCATTGCATCTGTCTCCCTCCGTCCTTCCATCTTTTCAGCGCACTGTTCCCGCTTTTTTATGCTTATTCACCCCTGTCCGAAAAAATGATCAACTCTCCGCCATGATGTCTGGCAGCATAAACAGCCCGATGTTATCGGCTGACCACGGTCCTGTCCTTATAAGCGAAAAGCTGTGCACCAATTAATGATGCAACCTTTTCGCCCTCCATCATCGCCCGTGCTCAAGCAATGTTCAAAGAAATGTTCAAAACGGCGGGTCGTATGGTAAGATCGAAATAGCAAACAACCGAAACAGAAAGGTGTTTTTCTATGTCGTTCGACGGAGTGTTTACTTATGCTATTGTCAACGAACTCGAAGAAGCGCTCACAGGGGGCGGATCACGAAAATCCACCAGCCGTCGGCGTATGAGATCGTCATGCTCGTGCGCGCCCGCGGCCAGAATCATAAAGTGATGCTGTCGGCGCATCCGACGTACGCCCGCGTCCATTTGACAAACGAAACGTACGACAATCCGCCCGAGCCGCCGATGTTTTGCATGCGGCTGCGCAAACAGTTGGAAGGAAGCATCATCGAGTCGGTCCGCCAAGCCGATTTCGACCGCATCATCATCATCGATGCAAAAGGCCGCGATGAACTCGGCGATCTGCAGACGAAGCGGCTCATCATCGAAGTGATGGGCCGCCATAGCAACATTATCCTCGTTGATGCATCGACCAACACGATCATCGACAGCTTGAAACATTTGCCGCCATCGGTCAACCGCTACCGGACGGTGCTTCCCGGGCATCCGTACGTCGCTCCGCCGACGCACGGCAAGCTGAATCCGCTTGAAGCGACGGAAGAAACGGTGCTGAAAAAACTCGACTTTCACGCCGGCAAGCTCGCCCAACAGCTTGTCTCCGCCTTCAGCGGCCTTTCGCCGCTATTTGCCAACGAAGCCGTCTTCCGCGCCGGGCTCGCCAACCGAGCGACGCTGCCAAAAAGCTTTCTTTCGCTCATCGATGACGTGCGCGGCCGCCGCTTTGCCCCGATGATGTACACGAACGGGGAAAAAGAATGGTTTTACGTGTTGCCGCTTCGGCACTTGCAAATCGAAGGCCAGCCGTTTGCGAGTGCAAGCGAGCTACTCGACCGCTTTTATTTCGGCAAGGCCGAGCGCGACCGCGTCAAGCAGCAAGCCCATGACATCGAGCGGCTCATGGCAAACGAAAAAGCGAAAAACGAAAAAAAGCTCCTCAAGCTCGAACAGACGCTGGAGGAAGCGAAACAAGCCGACATGTATCGACTGTACGGCGAGCTGCTCACCGCCCATTTGTACGCCATAAAGCGCGGCATGACGGAAATCGAGGTCGCAAACTACTACGACGAAAACGGAGGCACGGTCACCATTCCGCTCGACCCGCAAAAATCGCCGTCCGAGAACGCGCAGCAGTACTTTCAAAAATACCAAAAAGCGAAAAACTCGCTCGTCGTCGTGCAACAACAAATCGAGCGGACGAAAGAAGACATCGCCTATTGCGACACGATTTTAAGCCAGCTGGAAACCGCCTCGCCGAAAGATGTCGAGGAAATCCGCGACGAGCTCATCGAACAAGGCTATTTGCGCCCGCGCGCCGCGAAAGGAGCAAAAAAGCGGAAAACCGCCGTCCCTGAGCTCGACCGCTACGTCGCAAGCGACGGCACGGAAATACTCGTTGGCAAAAACAACAAACAAAACGACTACTTGACGACAAAGCTCGCTCACAAAGACGACATTTGGCTCCATGTCAAAAACATCCCCGGCTCGCACGTCGTCATCCGGAACAAGCAGCCGTCTGACGAGACGCTCTTGGAAGCGGCGAATCTCGCCGCCTACTTCAGCAAAGCCCGCCACTCCGGATCGGTGCCTGTCGACTACACGCGCATCCGCTATGTAAAAAAACCGAGCGGCGCCAAGCCGGGATTTGTCATTTACGAACACGAGCAAACGCTCTACGTCACGCCGGATGAAGAACTCGTCCGCGCCATGAAACAACGGCAAAAACAACAAGCGGCAAAACCATCGTAAACGCGCTCCAATGGCCGCCCAACACGGCATCGGGCGATTCGCGCGAACTCCCGCAAACCGAAACGGTCCAGCGCCGCATCAAAGACAGCGGGCTGTCTGTAAGACCAGCTGCATTGGCCTTACGGACAGCCCGCTTGGCAAACTTGTCGAGTCAACCACAAGCCGCCATCGCGAATGCAATTTGTTATCTTCAATCATCGTTGCCGTTTTGGATATGGTATAATAATGAAAAAAGCGAGGGAGATCCGATGAATCCAGAACCATCCAAACTGTATACGTATGCCGATTATATTCAATGGGATGGGCGTTGGGAGCTTATTGATGGAAAAGCTTACAACATGAGCCCTTCACCAACGTGGGAGCATCAGTTTACCGTTATGGAACTATCGTTCGCATTTCGTTCGTACTTTCAAAATAAAGATTGCTACGTTGCCATTGCTCCGTTTGATGTTCGTCTCTCCGAAAACGATGACTACACATATGCAAAACATGTCGTTCAACCCGATATTTCTGTCATTTGCAATCGAAACAACTTAACACCAAACGGCTGTTTAGGCGCGCCAACACTCATTGTCGAGGTTCTTTCTCCGTCTACAGCATTAAAAGATCGAAATGAAAAATTTAAACTATACGAACAATTTGGTGTAAAAGAATATTGGATTGTTGACCCTTTGTATAAAACGATTGAAGTATTTGGGTTAGAAGATGGATTTTTTAAAAAAAGAGAAGCGTTTGGGGAAAATGAAACCATCATCTCTTTTCTATTTACCGATTTTTCTCTCGAGGCGAGGCGATTATTTTTTCAATAAAAATATCCGTATGACTTACACGTCAATGCTCTCATCCATGCCCAATCCCTGCAGAATCCTTCGCTGATCAGGGGTGGTCTCCCTAGCCTGCGTTGGATTTGCCCATCCGGCAGTTCCAACAGAACGATTCTCACATACCAAAACCATTGAAAAATCGCTTGTCCGGTTGGTCGGGGCCGTTTCCGGCCGCCGTACCGACCGAAACGCTTTCCACGAGGCCGCGGTCATCATACGTAAAAGTAGCGCCGGCTCCGTTTCCTGTCGTGAAGTTTTGATTTTATTTCCGTTGGCATCATAGTCATTCGTGGTCACATCATGGAGCGGACCGACGGTTTTGATGAGTTTGCCGGTCGCATCATAAGAGTAGGTAAACTCTTGTGACTGGCCATCGCTTGTACGAATGACTTTCGAAGTCATATTGTCATTCGCGTCATATTCATAGTTGACGGAAGTGCCGTTTGCTAACAACAGCTGTTTGAAGCGATCCGATAAATCATTGTTCCACTCCAATTCGCTGTGGTTCCTTCAAAGCTGCTATTTACAACTGGGGTGTAGGTGGAAGAAACCTGTGATTGGCTGCTTCATTAAAGATACACTGAATTTTACGGCCATTCGGAACAGACAAAGTTCGACATGGTTTTTCATTTTCTTGCAGAAGCTTGCGTGAGTAAAATATTTGTCGTCAAAATGGAGAAAGAATCCTAGAAGGCCGGTGATTTACTAGGGCAACAGCTTCCCGGAATCGCTTCTCAAGTAGAAAATCCTTGTAGCATCAGCCCCTATTTTCACACGTTCACCCATCGATCAAGGAAAACAGCGGTTTTTCACCGGTCTTCTAGTACTTCGGTGAAATTTCATCAAAAAGGGGCTTTTGCGTCAGCCCCTTTTCGCTTGCGTTGATTTTATTTCCCCCACTCCTCCGGATTCTCCCGCCATTTTCGCAATGTCGCCAAGTCGTGCTCGCTGACGGCGCCAAGGCGGACGGCCGTTTCGATGAGGGTGTTGTAGTCCGTAAGCGTGTAGGCAGGCAAATTCTCTGCCGCAAACGCCTGTTTCGCTTTTTCGAGCCCGTATGTGAAAATGGCGGCGACGCCCAGCACCTCGCAGCCCGCTTCTTTCAAGGCGCGGACGGCCGCAAGCGAGCTGCCGCCCGTCGAGATTAAGTCTTCGATGACGACGACGCGCTGGCCCGGTTCGGCTTTGCCTTCGATTTGTTTTCCTTTGCCGTGCGCTTTTGCTTGGCTGCGGACGTAGCACATCGGCAGCCCGAGCCGTTCGCTTACCCAGGCGGCGTGCGGGATGCCGGCGGTTGCAGTGCCGGCGATGAGATCCGCTTCCGGGAAATGGGTGCGGATCAGCTCCGCGAGGCCGTCGGCGATCGTGCGGCGCACGTCGGGGTAAGCGAGCGTCAGGCGGTTGTCGCAATAAATTGGCGATTTCAAACCCGAGGACCAGGTGAACGGTTCGTTCGGCTGCAGGGCGACCGCCCCGATTTCAAGCAATTTGGCGGCGATGTCGTGTTTCATTCTCTCTCTCCTCCGTTCCATTCGTGCTGCAAGCGATTGTACGCTTCAAGCGGATCGGCGGCGCGGGTGAGGCTGCGGCCGACGACAATGTAGTCGGCGCCGAGCTCGCGGGCGCGCTTTGGCGTGACGACGCGCACTTGATCGTGCGCCGCCTCATCGGCAAAGCGGATGCCCGGGGTGACGGCGAGAAACGAGGCGCCACACCGTTCTTTGATGAACGCCGCTTCGTTCGCCGAGCAGACGACGCCGTCAAGCCCGCTCTCTTTCGCCAAGGCGGCGTAATGGGCGACTGTTTCCGCAAGCGGGCGGGAAATCCACAGCTCCTCGTGAAGCATTCGCTCGTCCGTGCTTGTCAGCTGGGTGACAGCGATGCAGCGCGGCCTCCTCATGCCGCTTGGCGTGCCGGCGTCAAGCCCCTCGATCGCCGCTTCCATCATGCGCCGGCCGCCGGCGGCGTGGACGTTCACCAAATCGGCGCCGACACGGGCGAGCCCTTTCATCGCCTGTTTCACCGTATTCGGGATGTCGTGCAGTTTTAAGTCTAAAAAGACGGCATGCCCTTGTTCTTTGAGAAACGCGACGATGGACGGCCCTTCCTGATAGTACAGCTCCATCCCGACTTTGACAAACAGCGGCGTTCCGGCAAACGGGCGCAAAAACCCCTCCACCTCTTGTTTTGATGGAAAATCAAGCGCGACAATGAACGGCGTGTGCACCAGTCTTCCAGCTCCTTCCTATGCATTCGGAAATGTGGCCGATCCCGAGTTCATCGAGCAGCGCCGGCAGGTCGGCGATGATCGTCGGGCAGACGAACGGGTCGACGAAGTTGGCCGTGCCGATGGCAACCGCGCTCGCGCCGGCATAGAAAAATTCGAGCACGTCTTCCGCCGTTTGAATGCCGCCCATGCCGATGATCGGAATCGACACCGCCTGGCTCACTTCGTAAATCATGCGGATGGCGATCGGCTTGACCGCTGGGCCGGATAAGCCGCCGGTGCCGTTGGCCAAAACGGGGCGGCCTGTTTTCACGTCGATGCGCATGCCAACGAGCGTATTGATCATCGTCAAGCCATCGGCGCCCGCCTGTTCAATCGCTTTTGCCATCGCCACGATGTCGGTGACGTTCGGCGACAGCTTCACGTACACCGGCACGGCGGACACTTCTTTGACAAGCCGCGTCAGCTCGGCGGCCACGTCCGGCACGGTGCCGAACGCAATCCCGCCTTTTTTCACGTTCGGGCAGGAAATGTTGAGCTCTAGCGCATGGACGTTCGGCGCCTGTGAGATCGCCGCGGCCACCTCGACGTACTCTTCCACCGTCGAGCCGGCGATGTTGGCGATGATCGGGACGTCAAACTGTTCAAGCCACGGCAGTTCTTCCGCCAGCACTTTGTCAAGGCCTGGGTTTTGCAGGCCGATGGCGTTTAACATCCCGCCCGGCGTTTCTGCCACCCTTGGCGTCGGGTTGCCAAAGCGCGGCTCTTTTGTCGTCGCCTTGATCATAATGGCGCCTAACACGCTTAAATCGTAAAATTGGGCGTACTCGCGGCCAAATCCGAAACAGCCGGACGCCGGCATGATCGGGTTTTTGAGCGAAAGACCCGGCAGTTCAACGGCAAGCCGGTTCATAGCACCACCTCCCCGGCCCGAAACACCGGACCGTCGCTGCATACTTTTTTATACGCCGTCTCGCTCCCTGGCACATGGCAGACGCAGGCGAAACACGCCCCGACGCCGCAGCCCATCCGCTCTTCCAGCGACAAGTACACCGGCCGGTTCGGAAACCGTTCCGCCAGCGCCCGAAGCATCGGCTTCGGGCCGCAGGCGTACAAGACGTCAAACTCAAGCAAGCGCGCTTCGATCACATCGGTGACGCGGCCCGGCGTTCCGTGCGAGCCGTCATCGGTTGCGACATACGTCGCCCCAAACGCGGCGAATTCCTCTTCATAAAAGACCGCCGCTTTCGTTTGGAACCCGAGCACGCTCACCACTTTGACGCCGCGCTTTGTGAGCTGTTTCGCCAGTTCATAGAGCGGCGGGACGCCGATGCCGCCGCCGACCAGCAGCGCCCGGCCGCCCGCCGGCGCGGCCTCGAGCGGAAAGCCGTTGCCGAGCGGGCCGAGCACATCGACCGCATCGCCCGGCTGTTTTTGCGCCAACATCGCCGTGCCTTTCCCTTCCTGGCGGTAAATGATCGTGCATTGCCCCTGCTTGTGGTCGATATGGCAAAGGCTGAGCGGGCGGCGCAAAAGCGGATCGGCGGATGCGGCCACTTTCACATGAACGAACTGGCCCGGCTGTTTCATCTCTTGCACGAGGCGGCCGGAAAGCGTCAATTCATACGTCCGCTCGGCGATCCGCCGCTGGCTTGCGACCGTCATTCGTTCACGGCCGATCATGACCGCACCAGCCCTTCCGTCATCGCCGTTGTCGAGAACGTCATCGATTCGAGCACTTGCAGCATCGCCCTTGCCGTATCAAGCGACGTCAAGCATGGGATGCCGTTTTCGACCGCTTCGCGGCGGATGCGGAAGCCGTCGCTTTCCGGCTGCTTCCCTTTCGTCAGCGTGTTGATGACGACTTGCGCCTTCCCTTGGCGGATGACATCCAAAATGTTCGGCGACGCCGAGTGGATTTTATTGACGACCGTCACCGGAATGCCGGCCGCTTTCAACGTTTCCGCCGTGCCGTTCGTCGCCAGCAGCTGATAGCCGATGTCGGCAAAGCGGCGCGCCAGCTCGACGGCTTCTTCTTTGTCTTTGTCGGCCACCGTCAACAGCACCGCCCCGTGCGGCTGGATCTGGATGCCGGAGGCGACGAGCCCCTTATAGAGCGCTTTTTCAAACGTCACGTCTTTGCCGATCACTTCGCCGGTCGATTTCATTTCCGGGCCGAGCGAAATGTCGACGTTGCGCAATTTCGCAAACGAGAACACCGGTACTTTCACGTACACGCCGGGGCGCACCGGGCAGACGCCCGTCTCATAGCCCATGTCGGCGAGCTTCGCCCCTAAAATGGCTTTCGTGGCGAGATTCGCCATCGGCACGCCGGTGATTTTGCTTAAAAACGGCACCGTGCGGCTTGAGCGCGGGTTCACTTCCAAGACGTAGACGTCGCTTCCTGCGACGACAAACTGAATGTTCAACAGCCCGACAATATGCAGTCCGCGCGCCAGTCGGATCGTGTAATCCGCGATCTTGTCGATCACTTCCGCGCTTAATGTCTGGGGCGGGTAGACGGCGATCGAGTCACCGGAATGGACGCCGGCCCGTTCGATATGTTCCATGATCCCCGGAATGACGACCGTCTCGCCGTCGGCGATGGCGTCGACTTCGACTTCCTTGCCGGTGATGTACCGGTCAACGAGCACCGGGTGCTGCGGATTGACGCGCACGGCATGTTCCATGTAATGAAGCAGCTCTTCGCGGTTGTACACGATTTCCATCGCCCGGCCGCCGAGCACGTACGATGGGCGGACGAGCACCGGATAGCCGATTTCTTCGGCGATGGCAACCGCTTCTTCGACCGAAACGGCGGTTTTGCCGGCCGGCTTCGGAATGCCGAGTTCCGAGAGCGCCTGTTCAAATTTGTCGCGGTCTTCGGCACGGTCCAAATCCTCAAGCGTCGTCCCAAGCAAGCGGACGCCGCGCGCTTCGAGTTCCGCCGCCAAGTTGATGGCCGTCTGACCGCCGAATTGGACGATGACGCCGACCGGCTGTTCGAGGTCGATGACATGCATCACATCTTCAGCCGTCAACGGTTCGAAATACAGTTTGTCCGATGTGCTGAAGTCGGTCGAGACCGTTTCCGGGTTGTTGTTGATGATGATCGCCTCATAACCGGCCTGCTTAATGGCCCAGACGCAATGGACGGTCGCGTAGTCAAACTCAATCCCTTGGCCGATGCGGATCGGGCCGGAACCAAGCACGATGACGCTCGGTTTTTCCGTCACGATCGATTCGTTTTCTTCCTCGTACGTGCTGTAGTAGTACGGCGTTTCCGACGTGAACTCGGCCGCGCACGTATCGACCATTTTGTACACCGGCACGATGCCTTCCTGGCGGCGCAGCGCGTAAACGTCGCGCTCCGTTTTGTTCCATAACGCCGCTATCGCCGCATCGGAGAAGCCGAGCGCTTTCGCTTTCTTTAACACGTCAAGGTCGCCCTGGCGGCTTTTCAACACTGTTTCCATCTCGATGATGTTTTGAATCTTATGCAGGAAAAAGCGGTCAATTTGGCTCCATTCATGCAACGTATCGACCGCCACCCCGCGGCGGAGCGCCTCGGCGATGTAAAAGAGCCGCTCATCGCCCGCCTTGCGGATCCGTTTTTCGATCACGTCGTCGGCCGCGTGTTTCGCTTCCTTCAATTCGAGATGATGCACGCCGATCTCGAGCGAACGAACGGCTTTTAACAGCGATTCTTCGAACGTCCGGCCGATCGCCATCACTTCGCCGGTCGCTTTCATTTGCGTGCCAAGGCGGCGGTTCGCCGATTCAAATTTGTCAAACGGAAAGCGCGGAATTTTCGTCACGACATAATCGAGCGCCGGCTCGAAGCAGGCGTACGTTTTCCCGGTGACCGGGTTGATCATTTCGTCAAGCGTCAGCCCGACGGCGATTTTCGCCGCCAGTTTCGCGATCGGATACCCCGTCGCTTTTGACGCCAGCGCCGACGAGCGGCTGACGCGCGGGTTCACTTCAATGACGTAATAGCGGAAGCTGTCCGGGTCGAGCGCCAGCTGGACGTTGCAGCCGCCTTCGATGCCAAGGGCGCGGATGATTTTCAAGGACGCGTTCCGCAAAAGCTGATATTCGCGGTCGCTTAACGTCTGGCTCGGGGCGACGACGATTGAGTCACCCGTATGAATGCCGACCGGGTCGATGTTTTCCATGTTGCAGACGACGATGGCGTTGTCGTTGGCGTCGCGCATCACTTCGTATTCAATCTCCTTGTAGCCAGCGATGCTCCGTTCGAGCAAGCATTGGTGCACCGGGCTCAGCTTCAAGCCGGTTGACACAATCTCGACAAGCTCTTCTTCGTTCGTGCAAATGCCCCCGCCCGTGCCGCCGAGCGTGAACGCCGGACGGACGATGACCGGATAGCCGATTTGTTCGACAAAGGCGTACGCTTCTTCCAAGCTGTGAATAATCGCGCTTTCCGGCACCGGCTCACCAAGCTCGTTCATGAGAGCGCGGAACTGTTCGCGGTCTTCCGCTTTTTCGATCGCTTCAAGCTTCGTGCCGAGAATTTCGACGCCGCACTCCTCGAGCACCCCGGCTTTGGCGAGCTCGACCGCCAAGTTAAGGCCCGTCTGGCCGCCGAGCGTCGGCAAAATCGCATCCGGCCGCTCCTTGCGGATGATGCGGGCGACAAACTCAAGCGTCAGCGGCTCCATATAGACTTTATCGGCGATTTCCGTATCGGTCATGATCGTCGCCGGGTTTGAGTTCACCAGAATGACTTTGTATCCTTCTTCTTTTAGGGCTAAGCACGCTTGCGTTCCCGCATAGTCGAACTCGGCCGCCTGGCCGATGACGATCGGCCCCGAGCCGATGACTAAAATCGTTTCAATGTCGCGGCGTTTAGGCATGGATGACTTCCCCTTTCTTGTTGAACTCACGGATGAGCGCCAAAAACTCGTCAAACAGCGAATTCGCATCTTCCGGCCCCGGCGACGCTTCCGGATGATATTGCACCGTAAACGCCGGGAAATCGAGATGGCGGAGCCCTTCGACCGTGCCGTCGTTTAAGGCGACATGCGTCACTTCAAGACGCGTGCCGGCAAGCGATTCATGCGTGACCGTATAACCATGGTTTTGCGCCGTGATGGCGACTTTGCCGGTGCGCAAGTCTTTGACTGGATGGTTCGAGCCGCGATGGCCGAATTTCATCTTCTCCGTATTCGCCCCGCACGCCAACGCGAACAGCTGATGGCCGAGGCAGATGCCAAAGAGCGGCGCTTTGCCCAAGATCCCGCGGATCATCTCGATCGCTTCCGGCACGTCTTTCGGGTCGCCCGGTCCGTTCGAGAGCATGACCCCATCCGGATGCCAGCTGAGCACGTCTTCCGCCGTCGCGTTGTACGGCAACACGATGACATCGCAGTTTCGCTTGTTCAGTTCGCGCAAAATGCCGTGCTTCATCCCAAAGTCGATCAAGACGACGCGCTCGCCGCGCCCCGGGCTTGGGTAGGCGCTTTTTGTTGAGACGCGCCGCACTTGGTCGCGCGGCCACTCCATCGCCCGCAGCTTGGCCGCCGCTTCCGCCGGATGGACATCCAGCCCGCAAATCATTCCTTTCAGCGTTCCGTGCTGGCGGATGACCCGTGTCAGTTTGCGCGTGTCAATGCCCGCGAGTCCCGGAATGTCTTTTTCTTTTAAATACTCATCCAGCGTCAGTTCGCCGCGCCAGTTGGACGGCATGAGGCACGCTTCTTTGACGATGAATCCGTGCACGTACGGGCGGATCGCTTCAAAGTCGTCGCGGTTAATGCCGTAGTTGCCGATCAATGGATACGTCATCGTCACAATTTGCCCGCAATACGACGGGTCGGTCAAAATTTCTTGATACCCGGTCATGCCGGTGTTAAAGACGACTTCGCCGGTCGTCTCTTTCGTGCTGCCAAACGCTTCGCCGACAAAAAACGAACCGTCTTCCAAAATGAGCTGCCGTTTCATGTCATTCTCTTCCTTTCTTCCATACGAGTGTTCCGCCAACGAACGTCATCACCGGCCAGCCTTGGCATTTCCAGCCGGCAAACGGCGTATTTTTCCCTTTTGAGGCAAACGTCTCGGGATCAATCGCTTCTTCCGTTTCCAAATCAATGACCGCAATGTCCGCCGGCGCCCCGACGGCAAGCCGCCCGGCCTTAAGGCCAAAACATTGCGCCGGCTTGATCGTCAGCCAGTCGACAAGCTGCTTTAATGAAAACACACCCGTTTTGACAAAATGCGTATATAGGAGCGGAAACGCCGTCTCGAGCCCGACGATGCCAAACGGCGCCGCCTCGATGCCTTTCGCTTTTTCCGCTGCTGTATGCGGCGCATGATCCGTAGCGATAAAATCGATCGTGCCATCGAGCAGGCCCTCAATGAGCGCCTCGCGGTCCGCGCGGCTGCGCAGCGGCGGGTTCATTTTGTAGTTTGCATCCAACCCCGGAATGTCTTCGTCGCACAAGAGCAAATGGTGCGGCGTCACTTCGGCCGTGACGCGGATGCCGGCCCGCTTCGCGTCGCGGACGGCGCGCACCGACTCTTTCGTGCTGATATGGCAGACGTGATAATGGCATCCCGCTGCTTCCGCGAGCAGGACGTCGCGGGCGATGTGCACCGCCTCGCACACAGACGGAATGCCGCGAAGTCCATAGCGCCGGGCGAACTCGCCGTCATGCACCGCGCCGCCGTTTGTCAGCGTGTCGTCCTCGCAATGGGCGACGATCGCCATATCGAGCGCCGCCGCCTGTTTCATCGCTTCAAACATCATCCCAGCCGACTGGACGCCGACGCCGTCATCCGTGAACGCGAACGCTCCCGCTTCTTTAAGCGCCGCAAAGTCAGCCAGCTCTTCTCCTTTTTGCCCGATCGTGATCGCCGCATACGGAAGCACGTTGACGAGCGCCGTTTCGCGGATGCGGGCTTGCAGCCGTTCCATCTGCTCTTTCCGATCCGGCGCTGGGTTGGTGTTCGGCATGGCGGCAACGGTCGTAAAACCGCCCTTCGCCGCGGCGAGCGTGCCCGTTTCAATCGTTTCTTTCGCTTCGCCGCCCGGTTCGCGCAAATGAACGTGCAAGTCGATCAGGCCAGGAACGATGAGACGGCCGCCGACGTCGATCACGTCCTCCCCATCCGCTTCGAGCGGCTGTTCATACAGGATCGCCGCAATGGTTCCGTGTTCGATTTTGAGATGTGTCCGCATCAATTCCCCATCTTTATTGAACGACATGCCATTTTTCAGCCATACGTCCATACTCCATTCTCCCTTCCATTGCCCGTTTTAAGACCGCCATCCGCACGTAGACGCCGTTTTCCATTTGTTTAAAAATGCGCGATGCCTTCGCTTCGACGAGTTCGCTGGCGATTTCGACCCCGCGGTTGACCGGCGCTGGATGCAAAATGACAGCCCCTGGTTTCATCCGCCGCGCCCGCTCAAGCGTCAGCCCGTACCGCGCATGGTACTCTTCTTTCGTCAGCCCCATCGTTTCCGCATGGCGTTCATGTTGGATGCGCAACAGCATCACGACATCGGCGCAGGCGATGGCCTCATCGAGTTCGACGTACGTCCCGTGCGGATTCGTTTCGTCTTTCCACTCTTCCGGTCCGGAAAACAGGACGTTCGCGCCCAATCGTGTCAACACTTCCGCATTGGAGCGAGCGACGCGGCTGTGGCGGATGTCGCCGATAATCGCCACCGTCAAGCCAGTGAAAGCGCCAAACTCTTGGCGAATCGTCAATAAGTCCAAGAGCGACTGGGTCGGATGATGCCCGCAGCCGTCGCCGGCGTTGATGACCGGGATGCCGACCGCATGACGGAGCGCTTCGAAATACGCATCTTCGTGGTGGCGGATGACAACCGCGTCAACGCCGATCGCCTCAAGCGTCTTGACCGTATCGTACAGCGTCTCCCCTTTTTGCACGCTTGACCGTTCCGGGTCAAACGGGATGACATGAAGCCCAAGCTTCCGTTCCGCCATCTCGAAGCTGCATTTCGTGCGCGTGCTCGGTTCGAAAAACAAATTGGCGACATACATCGGCGCCGCCGGGCGCCAAGCGCGGCCGCGGCGGAACGCTTCCGCTTCATCAAGCAGCCGGGTGATGTCGGAAAGCGGCAGTTCGCTCAATGTAAAAAGATGGGTCATTGGCCTCTCTCCCTTTCTTTTTTTGCAAAAAAAACACCTTGCCGGCTGGGCAAGGTGTGACGATCAGCGCATGGCAGAACCGGAGAAGGTGCACTCCGGCCCTGGATGCGCCTGTTTTCACACCTTTTCAAGCCTCACGGGACTTAATTAAAAGGTGTTTTGTATTCGATTTAGGCAACATGGCCGCTGTCGTTTTCAGCTTCAAATAAATTTTCCGCTTCTTGCGGACGCCCCGGCAGCACTAAGTTGAGCAGGACGCCGACAATCGCCGAGAGCGCCATGCCGGTGATTTGGAAGCTGTCGCTGATTTTCAGCACCGCACCGCCGATGCCGATCACCAAGATAACCGAGGCGATGACCAAGTTGCGCGTCGCGCCGAAGTCGATGCGGCTGTCAACGAGCATCCGCAATCCGGACGAGGCGATGATGCCAAACAGCAAGATCGACACGCCGCCCATGACCGGCGTCGGAATCGAGCTGATGAGCGCCGTGATTTTGCCGACGAAGCCAAAGGCGATCGCGATGACCGCCGCGCCGGCGAGCACGTAGACGCTGTAGACGCGGGTGATCGCGAGCACGCCGATGTTTTCCCCGTACGTCGTTTTCGGCGGGCCGCCGAGCAAGGCGGAGATCATCGTCGCCGTTCCGTCCCCTAAAATCGAGCGGTGCAGCCCCGGTTTTTGAATGAGGTCGCGGCCGATGACTTTGCTTAACACAAGCTGGTGGCCGATATGTTCGGACAAGGTGACGATCGCCACCGGCACCATGAGCATGACGATCTCGGCAGTGATGCGCACCGGATAATCGGCAAACGGGATCAAGAAATCCGGCCATTCGAACCATTTCGCCGCCGCCACTTTCGACAAATCGACGAGCCCGACCGCCAACGCGTAGAGATAGCCGACGATGATGCCGACAAGCACTGGAATCAAGCTCAACATGCCGCGCGCAAGCACCGAGCAGACGATCGTGGCCGCGAGCGTCACAAGCGCCACCGAGAAATGAAGCAGGCTGTATTTGCCGTCCGGGCCGTTCATCGCCATCCCGACCGCCGTGCCGGCCAAGCCGAGACCGATGACGATGATGACCGGACCGACGACAACCGGCGGCAGCAGCTTCATCACCCAGCGGTAGCCGGCTTTTTTAATGATGAGGGCGACAACCCCGTACACCAATCCGGCGAGGAAGCTGCCAATCATCGCCGCTCCCGGGCCGCCGGCCGTTTTCACCGCGATGATCGGCGCGATGTAGGCGAACGAGGAGCCAAGATACGCCGGCACCTGCCATTTCGTAATGAGCAAAAACGCCAATGTCCCGAGCCCGCTTGTGAGCAAGGCGATCGACGGATCCAACCCGACTAAGTACGGCACTAAAATCGTCGCCCCAAACATGGCGAACAAATGCTGCAAGCTTAACGTCACCCATTGCCCCACAGTCGGGCGGTCTTGAATATCCAACACCGGTTTGTTCATCTTTCGCCTCTCCTTTCGCCAAATGAGCGAAGTTCGTTTTTTAGTGTGCACAAAAACACCCTCTTTGCCCATGAAGGCGCAAAGAGGGTGCAGAAACGCCCGAAACGATTCCGCCCCTTTTGCAGCCTCACGGGACTGCGCTTAAAAGGGAGCTGTTTTATTTCTCATGAATCGACACTTGGTCAACGCCGTCCACTTCGGAAAGCTCGACGACAATCAGCTCCGAACGGGAGGTCGGCACGTTTTTGCCGACGAAATCAGCGCGGATCGGGAGTTCCCTGTGGCCGCGGTCAACAAGCACGGCGAGCTGGATGCGCGACGGGCGGCCCAAATCCATGACCGCATCCATCGCCGCCCGCACCGTCCGGCCGGTGAAGAGCACGTCATCGACTAAAATGACATTCCGCTCGGTCACCGGAAACGGCACGTTCGTTCCTTTCACAAGCGGTTCATGGTCATCCGTCTTCACGGTCAAATCGTCGCGGTACAAGGTGATGTCAAGCTCACCGACGGGAACGGACGCCCCTTCGATTTGCTCGATCCGCTCAGCCAAGCGGCGCGCCAAGTAAATGCCGCGCGTTTTAATGCCGACCAATACGCAATTCTCAATGCCTTTGTTTCGTTCGATGATTTCATGGGCGATGCGCGTCAAAGCGCGGCGAATCGCCTGTTCGTCCATCACGACCGCCTTTTGCATTCCGTCCACCTCCTAACAGCGCATGCACGCAGCGAGCGCGTTCCCACAGGCGGCCCGCCAACAGAGGACGTTCGCCTGTTTTCATAAAAAAATCCCCCGCCTGTGAAGCGGGGGCATGGCGCGCTTATCGCCAAACAAGATGGGCATACATCGCCCTTCTTTGTCATTCCGACCCTTTTCAGCCTCACAGGACTGAACTTAAAGGTTCCTGTTCACCTGTTTTCATTGTAAAGGGGGCGTGTTCGTTTGTCAATCGTTTTTTCGCAGCCAATCAAGCAACTCGGCAAACTCCGGCGGCAGCGGCGCTTCGAATTCCAAATACTCGCCGCTTCTTGGATGACGGAAGCCGAGCACCCCGGCGTGAAGCGCCTGGCCGTCGATGGCGAGCGTTTTTTTCGGCCCGTATTGCGGGTCGCCAGCGAGCGGATAGCCGATGTATTTCATATGGACGCGAATTTGGTGCGTCCGCCCTGTTTCCAGCTGGCACTCCACATACGTATAATGGCGAAACCGCTCGAGCACGCGGAAATGGGTGACAGCTTCCTTGCCGTTTTCCTCGGTGACGGCCATTTTCTTTCGATCGCGCTTGTCGCGGCCGATCGGGGCATCGATCGTGCCATAATCGTGCGGAATGACGCCGTGGACGATCGCCTTGTAGCGGCGCGTCACCGTTTTGTTCACCAGCTGCTCGACGAGCGAGCGGTGGGCGGCGTCGTTTTTCGCCACCATCAATAGTCCTGATGTGTCTTTGTCAATCCGATGGACGATGCCGGGGCGAAGCACGCCGTTGATCCCAGACAGGTCGCGGCAATGGGCGAGAAGCGCGTTCACAAGCGTGCCGCGCATATGCCCGGGCGCCGGATGGACGACCATGCCGCGCGGCTTGTTGACGACAAGGACATCCTCATCCTCATAATAAATGTCCAGCGGAATCGGCTCCGGCTCGACATGAAGCGGCTCCGGCTCAGGAGGCGAAACGGCGACCGAGTCGCCCGCCTCGCATTTGTAGTTCGCTTTCACCGTCTGGCCGTTCACGGTCACAAGCCCGTTTTTGATCCATTGCTGCACTTGCGAACGCGACCATTCCTCATTTAACGCCGCGATCACTTTATCAATTCGTTCGCCGTCATATTCGTCTTCGATGTGAAACGTGATCGTGTCCATCTACTCATTCCCTTTCTCTGGTGTCGCGAAAAAAAACATATGGACAAACAGCAAGATGACGCCGACCGTCAGCGCCGAGTCAGCCACGTTGAACACCGGAAAACTGTACGTGCCAATATACGTATGGATAAAGTCAACCACTTCTTTCCGGAACACACGGTCGATAAAGTTGCCGACCGCCCCGCCGAGCATCAGCCCAAGCCCTACGCCCGCCAAACGCTCGGAAGGGTTCAAACGGCGGATATAGATGATGATACCTGCCACAACAACGACTGTAATCAAATAAAAGAGCCAAAACTGCCCTTCGAGCATCCCCCACGCCGCGCCGCGGTTGCGGTGCGACGTAATATAGAGCACATTGTCAATGATCGGGATGCTTTCCCCAAGCCGCATATAGCGGACGACAAGCCATTTCGTCCATTGGTCGAGGATGACGACCGCCGCCGCAATCCAATAGTATGCCACCGTGCCAAGTCCCCTGTCCTTCTCATTCATCCTTTTTGCATTGTAGCATAATTCGCCATGGCAAACAAATGAAGCGGCAAAAAGGAGTCAGTCAAGACTTTATGGAGAGCTTTTTTCGATTTTTCGATTTACGGCGGCCATCTCAATTAGCCATGATAAAAAGGAGAAACGACTTCCCACTTCCTGACCATGGAAGCAGCAAGAGGAGTGGGCGGCCGGGTGCACTAACGAACGGACATCGTTCCATAGAAGCTCCCCATTCCCACATTCAGCCGATGGCCTCCAATTCGTTTACCAAAACTCCCGTCCAATCAAAATGGCGGCGATCACAATGCCCGCCCCCAGCCACATCATGGGGAGAAGGAGGGACAGCGAATCGGCCGGCGCTTGAAACAAAAACAGATGCGGCCACGGCATGAACGTCCCTTGCGTCGCGACTTCCATAAAGGTATAGACCGCGATGACGGACAAGGCGACATCCAGGCTGCCAAAGACGCCTAACAAGGCAAGCCCAATCAACTGGTAAAACAAAAACAACAGAAACAGGTGCCCCAACACGGGAGCGGTGAGAAACATCGTTCCTTGAATCCCTATGACCGCCGCGACAAGAAGAGCGATGCATCCCCCATGCAAAACGGCATAGCGGACCAAGTCGAAGACGACCGCTTTCCGGTAATGCCATACCAACGCGTCTTTCGCCCCTTCGTCGTACAAATGGCGGTACAAAAAGACGAGATGCCATCCGGCGATCGGCACGGCAATGCCTTGGATGACGGTGTACGGCAAAAACGGTTCGTCGGAGCGGGCGGACAAGACCGCCATCAACCCGACGCACAGCCCATACACGAGAAACGGAAACCAGTACAATCGGCCGAGCAAGCGGCGGTCAAAAGAAAAATGATGGGCGATCGTTTTTTTATCCATGCGCTTCCGCCTCTTTCAACAACGCCAAATATCCGTCCATCAGCCGCGGGGCGACAGGCCGGCCGATGGGTTGTTCGGACAAGACGCGCACGACGACGTGGGAAGGCTCTTCGCTCATTTGAACGACTTCGTTGGCGGCCATAACCGAGTCAAGCTCCTCCAATGGCACGTCCAACTCATACGTATAAGGGGCGGCTTTTTGCTTGAGCTCATCGGGACTGCCTTCAAACAGCACCACGCCGCGGTCCAACACCCCGATTTTCGTGCACAAAAATTCAATGTCCTCGACAAGGTGCGAAGAGATGACGATCGTATGATCGTGCCCCAGCCGCTTCAACAAATTGCGAAACCGCACGCGCTCGCGGATGTCAAGCCCGGCCGTCGGCTCATCAAACAGCAGGATGGACGGCTCCCGAAGCAGCAGCATGGCAATGCCGACTCGCCGCCGCATGCCGCCGGACAGCTCGCGCATTTTTTTGTTGAGGTGCGAAGACAAGTTGACTTGTTCGATGACCTTCTCGATTTTGAAGCGGCAGGCGGCGGGATGTTCCCCTTGCAAGACGGCGAGATGCTCCAGCACTTCATACATCGTCAGCTCCGGGTACATCATAAACTCTTGCGGCAAATAGCCGATCTCGTTCACCCGTTTTACTCTCGTGCCGGTGCTGATCCGTTCCTCCCCAGCAACACCTGTCCGGCATTGAACTCCAACAGTCCGGCCACAATGCGCATCAACGTCGTCTTGCCGGCGCCGTTTGGTCCCAGCAAGCCGTACACGCCGGAGAGGGTGAGGGAGACATCGGATAAAATCGGCTTCTTTTTCACGATTTTCGTCAATCCTTCAATGACGACCGCCAACGCCGTTCACCTCCTGCATCATCTCAAAGATGCGGTCCCATGTCCAACCGTCATCCATGTTCGCATACCATGTCCGCAAACATTGTTGTTTTTGGTCGACATCCAGCGGCTGAAACGCCTGATAAATGGCTTCAATTTGCTTCTTTACGGATGACGGTTGCGACTCGAACCACTCGCTTTTGGAGCTCCAGTCGATCACCGAAAGGCCTTGTTTTTGCATCAGCCAGCGGGTGGCCAGCGAAATCCACTCGTTGTACATGATCCGCGATCCTTTCGGCGGTACGGAAAGCCGAAGTATTTTTTCGTAAAAATTTTGTTCCATAATATATTGATCGATCCCATATAAGTCATTTGTGTTATATACAAGATGATCGTTTGCGAGAAAGGAGGACAGTCCGAAACTAGAGAAGACAATCTTGTTCGGCAACGATGAAACCGCCGTTGATGCGATTTGTTGTACATGACGGAATGTTTTTTCCATCTGGTGGATGACCGTCGGCGCCCGTTCCGCCATGTGCGGCCAATCGGCCGGGTAGGTGATCTCATATCCTTGATCGACGAGTTGATGCCCTTGCCCTTTGATCAAGGTGACCGCTTGCGCCTTCCCTCGGTAAACCGTCCCCCGCTTTGGCACATTGCAAAACAGCACATCGCCGTCTACGTTCAAGGTAAACGTATATGTTTCGTCCGGAAAGAATTGATCGGTGAATGCCCCGCCCCAAGCTCTCGTTCCCGCTACTCGATATTCGTAGGTCCGATACATGTGTGTAGCTCGTTTTTTCGGATACCACGCTCGATCAGCCAACAGAACGATACGGCCATTGGTGTACGGGATGAGAGCTGTATCGACGATCTCATACGAAAACGTGAGCGTCGAGGTGCGTTTCGGCAGCCACACGGTCACGAGATCGCCGTTTCTTGTAAACTTGACGGGCTGATGGTCCGCTTCAATCGAGTGGAGCGGATACAAATGGTACAGTTGAAACGTGGGCCGGTTCGTGTCCAACTGGGACAAGGCCACGCGCACGACCGCACGCGATCCATGCAAAGAAATGTCATACGACTGGATACGGTAGCGCAAATCGGCCTTGATGGTTTGCGGCATTCGACGGTACTCCTCAAGTTCGGTCGTCTGATCGGCCCGGGTGAACGCCTTGGTGTTTGTTTGCAAGGAGCTGTAGGCGGTCAAGACGATGAGAACGGGAAAGACAAGCAGCGCTTTAAGAATCGTATGCCGCTCCTTTCTCGTCTGCGCAAAGCGGATCGACGACAGCAAGGCCAGGCCGAGAAGGACGAGAAGCCACGTGGCTAGTTTCCATTCCCCGCCGCGGTCGACCTCAAACCCGATGTAGGAATCATACGCTTGTTGAATCGCGTGTTTTCCGATAAACAGCAGCGACGCCCAGTCGCGGGCATGAACAGTTTTGGACAGATCGATGAACAGCTCCGTCGTCATCGGTCCGGTCAGGATCCATACAAGCAACATAGCGAAAAAACTGACCTTTTTCGTTTCCAACAGCAGCGCGATGATGACGCCGTACAGGACGGTGAGCACGAGCGGTCCAAACTGATAGACGGCGAGAAACCGAAGCAGCGACAAATACAGATCCGAAGGCTCCACCCCAACGAAGAGATACACGATTGAAAAAACGCCGCAGCTCATCATCAGCATGATCCCTTGGCACAGCGCATGAACCGCAAGCAAGGCGCTCATTTTCTCCAGCAAAATCCGGTAGCCGTCGGCGAACCATGACGAAACGCCGTAACGAAGTTCGTTGGAGTAGAGAAGGTAGAACCACACGATGTAAAAGAGCGAAACGATTTGGACAAGCATGAACACTTCATGAGGGATATCCCCATAACTCTCCATATTGTACGGATCGGTAAAAAATAGTGTAAACCGTACGGCCAGCAAAAGAAAAAAAGAGAAACTAGCACCAATGTATAACTTGCTTTTCAACAATCGTTTCCAATAAAAAACAAACAGCCATTTCCACCTCATCGCCGATCAACCGCTTTCTTTCCAAGAAGTTGACAAAAGAAAAAATGCGGTCAGGGACCGCTTTATTTTTTACGCGTATCCCTGACTCCTTTATCATCCGGATTCGGCATCGTTATTTGACCGTAATGGTCACGTATCCTCTTGAACCAACCGTTTGACCAACAATTTGGCCATAATATTTATCGCCTTCTTGTTGTGTAAAATTGCGCGTTTCTTCTTGCCTAGGATTGAGCCAGTTGGTGGAGGCGACGACGCTGTCGGGCCACCAATCAATCGATTTGTAAGCATAGCCTCTCGTTTGGGTATTGGCACCATTATTTACAGCATGAATATTCCCTGTACCATTTGTATTTGCTCTAATAGTTTTTGTATTGCTGTAAGTACTTGACCCATCTAAAAAGGCTGTTGCGGATTCTGCTCCCGCTGCACCGGCAGTGGCTATTACTGCTGCTGCCAGTGATAAAGATGCCCATTTTGATTTCCATTTCTTTTTTCGGTTCACGATCATGTTATCCCTTCTCCTCTCCAAATATTATATCGCTTGTTCTCGTCTTTACTGCGGTTCCAGCTTCATTTCGTAAGAGGCTATGGAACCAATAACGATGAGCTTTTCCATTTTTCATTGTTGTTTCCTAACACTCTTTTTCACCTCCTTTCAAAGGCAACTAATTTTGCATTATGAATTTGATAAATTGAAAGATCAGTAAATCCATTCTCAATTCGGTTGCTCAAGATCATATAGTTAGCATCCACAAAATCATGACGTAAAAAATGGTAAAAGTGTTCTAAGTCTTCGAAGTCAAAGTGTTTCGTCGGCTGATCGAAAATGAATACTGTGCGATTTAGCGACTGTCCAAGAGAAACAAGATAAATCAGCCGTT
Organism: Geobacillus sp. JS12; assembly: GCF_001592395.1. Lineage (NCBI taxonomy): Bacteria > Bacillati > Bacillota > Bacilli > Caryophanales > Anoxybacillaceae > Geobacillus > Geobacillus sp. JS12. The sequence continues at coordinate 559,117 of NZ_CP014749.1, read as the reverse complement.
GAAACATCGTCAATGAATCGATGGATGCATGGGAAGGGAGGCGATATTTTTTCCATAGCGCCGATTGCTGAAAAGGACGATTCAGCCATATCGAAATATCTTGCAAACGATAGTTTCTCCACAGTTGGTGGTAGTTCTCAGGAATCACGAAAAATACGGTTTTATTGCGTTTTCCTTTTGCTGCCTGTTCATCGAAATGGATTTCCCCTTCATCGATAGGATGAAAGCCGGCAAGCGCTTTGGCGACAATATCTGTGCGAATGTGATTTTTGGCTAGAATGATGGATTGGGAAGGAAGATTGACAGAACAATGATGCAAAATCAGTTGGCGACGGTGCTTGAGGGTCACATTTTTCAATTCCATCATTTGTCTCCTTTCCCCTTCCTTGCGCTAGTTGAATCAATATGTTTTCTTTTTCTTTTATGGATCGTGCCATGTAGTGCTCCCACGTTGTTGAGTCGATGGAGGACTTTTCCGCTATCCTGTTTCCATATCCGATAGATGGAATATGTAATTTTTCCATTAAATATAAGCCGGCAAAGAGACTGATCTGTTCGTTTTCGAACAATCGGTATGGGATGAAAAACGCAGCCAACTCCTGAATATGTTTGGTTGCCGGGATGCCATTGACGTCCAAGAACGGATCAACGTAAAATGTATAGGTTCCGTCAGCCACCGTGCTGTCGTAGAGCGAAAGGTTTGTGGTGTTGATGCTTTTTGGGATGATTGAGACGCTCTTGACTTCTTTTGTGCAATAATCTGTATTTGCAAGATTCGGAAACAAGTGGCATAGCTCATTGCGGATGGAAACGAGTTGATGCTTCAATTCCATATAATTTCTTGTTGTAGTGAGAAATGGTTTATAAACAAGGAAACGAGTATGTTGCACTTGAATTTGTTTGTAAGGACCGTTGATCACGGAGAGACAAGGGAGATGGCCCCCATGCCAACGGTACTTTTCCTTTCCGACAATCACCTTGACTCGTGTGCATGTTTTCGTTTCTACATTGGAGTGAAGCGTTCCGGATGAGTCGAGATCGTAAAGCGTTGAATCCATGGACTGCGGATACCAGTTGGCTTCAAATGGCAACAACGTGACGCCCGATGTCAACGGATAAAAGGTTGAGCCGAACGTATGTCGATAATAGATCGTCATGGATGGGGCACCATTGGTCTGCACCTGAACAACGTTTCCTTTTTGTTGAAAGGGCAAACGCTTCCCTCCGCCTTGGATGTGATCGATTTGAAATTGCTCGTTGATCGAAAAACGAACGGTGCGTTCGTTCGGATGCAGAGAGAGTGTGGCTTTGATCGGATACGTGGATTTCGGATTCACCTCGATCTCCTTGATTTTCCAATATCCATGCAAAGGGATGTTCTTGGGTTGAGCCTGATGTTTGATTTGTTGATAGAGTTTGGCGTCGTTTGCCAACAGAATGTCATCCAACTGGAATTTTGATTGTGCATGTTGAAGGAAAAATGTTACGAAAATAACGAGAGTCACACCAGCCGCAAGCCCCGCGAAGGATCGCCGCATGCTTCGAAAAACGCCATAAACGGCAATGGAAGAAAGGATATACGCCAACTTGATCAGCACGCGTTCTTTTTGGAAGGTTAGGCTGAATAACGGGTCAATGTAAGGCCAACGATGGTTTCCCCACAAGGAGAAGGATGGATTGCGATATTCCAAAGAAAACAGCACGATGATCCACAAAACAAACACACCAACGAGCAACATCGCTTTTTTCGAAGAATGATAGGCATAAACAGCGCCTGCGGACAATCCGATCATCCACGCCCATAGAAATGGGAGAAGAAAATGAATCAAATACAACGGAAACAGAAAAGTGAAAAGATCCCAACCCGCTGAATAGTTGATCACCACCGCACCGGCGATGATCCCGGCCAAGGCCAGTTGCCAAGCGAAAAAACAAACAAACGCGATCAAAGCTTGGCAGAAGACGATCGTTTGCGGGTTTGGCATGATGTCATTCATCGCGATCCAGTGAATCGGCGTCGAAGTGAACAACGATACATGCAAGCGGAAGCTGAAGAACAGCCAGACCGCCATTCCAATCGGAACCAAGTATTTCGTATATAAAATCCATTCCGCTGGATTAATCGTATGGGGATTGAGGCAAACAAAGATCAAAACCCCAGAAAATGCGAATAGGAAACTAACTTCTGCTTTTAAGCGGGACGCCATTCTTGACATGAACACCCATTTCATATGGAATGCCCTCTCTAATCATGAATTTGAAATGTTTGTAAAATTCAATGGCATTATAAAGAGAAAAAAAGAAGATGTCAACCTTTTACATGGAAATTCACAGTATATTCACAAATAATAGGAAAATTGCGCTATAAACCTTATAATTTTAAGCAAACGTGTGGTCGAAGATAATGGAGTAAATGCGACGGAGGCTCATGAGACACGGAGTTTGACAGAATTCGTTCAACTATAGAATTGATTCAACTACACAACTATATACATGCAACATGAAGAGTTAACCTCTCCGTTATCCTGCACACCCTAAGCGCTGCATCATTTCCTCTAAAAATCTTGTAGGCTCAACCCGCAGGCTGCGCCATGGGGGAGGAAGCTCGTTGCAGGAGAAGTCAAATGTTAAGTTTTCAATGAGCATGTATATAAATTTATACACTGCAACATTCTGCACTTTTTCTTGACAACCCCCTGATCCCTTTGCGCTTTTTACACCATCGTTTTGGTTTTTTCCTCCACCAAAAGCAAGCGGCAAGGCCGCCCCTTGAGGCAGCCTGCCGCTTTTCGTTACGCGGAATAATGTTCATTCACGATATGTGCGCAACGCGGGCAAAGCGTTGGATGCGATGGATCGGCGCCGACTTCTTTCGTCACCGTCCAGCACCGCTCGCACGTCTCGCCTTCCGCCGGGCGGACGAGGACGGCCACGTGGTCGAGCCGCTCGGCTTCGGCCGGCGCGGCGTCATACGGCTCATCGGCGATCGAAAAGGCGGAAACGATGAGAAGCTGGCGCAAGTCGGCATTAAGCGACGCCAATAGCTTCCGCGCCTCGTCTTTCGGGTAGACGATGACGCTCGCGGTCAGCGATTTGCCAATCACTTTTTCATTGCGGGCGTTCTCGAGCGCTTTGAAAATATCATCGCGCACGTCCATAAACGCATCCCATTTCGCCAGCAGCGCTTCTTCGCTGTCGATCGCGATCGGCTCCGGCATATCGGTGAGCTGGACGCTTTCGACGTTTTCTCTTCGATTCGGGATATGCTCCCACACTTCATCGGCGGTATGCGGCAAAATCGGCGCGATGAGCTTCGCCAACGCGACGACCGTTTCATACAGCACCGTCTGCATGGCGCGGCGGGCGCGCGAGTCGGCCGCTTCGATGTATAAAATGTCTTTCGCCATATCCAAGTAAAACGCGCTCAGCTCAACGGTGCAGAAATGGTTCATCTCATGGTAAACCGCGGCGAAATCGTAGCGGTCATAGGCCTTTTTCACTTTGGCGATCAGCTTGTTCAACTTCGCCAGCATATAGCGGTCGACTTCGCCAAGCTCCCCAATCGGCACGGCGTTTTGGTTCGGGTCAAAATCGAACAAGTTGCCGAGCATAAACCGGAACGTGTTGCGGATTTTCCGGTATACTTCGGACACTTGTTTTAAAATATGATCGGAGATGCGCACGTCCGCTTGATAGTCGACCGACGCGACCCAAAGCCGCAAAATGTCGGCGCCGAACTGTTCCATCACTTTCGCCGGCACGACGACGTTGCCGAGCGACTTGCTCATTTTCCGCCCTTCGCCGTCCAAGACAAAGCCGTGGCTCAACACGCCTTTATACGGCGCTTTGCCGGTGACGGCAACGGCGGTGGACAGCGATGAGTTGAACCAACCGCGGTATTGGTCGGACCCTTCCAAGTACAAATCAGCCGGACGCACGAGATCGTCGCGTTCAACGAGCACGGCTTGGTGCGACGAACCGGAGTCAAACCAGACATCCATAATGTCCGTTTCTTTCGTAAAGATGCCATTCGGGCTCGACGGATGGGTGAATCCTTCCGGCAGCAAGTCTTTCGCCTCGCGCTCAAACCAGACGTTCGACCCGTATTGGCGGAACAAGTTCGACACATGCTCGATCGTTTCATCGGTGATGATCGGTTCGCCGTTTTCGCCGTAAAAGACCGGAATCGGCACGCCCCAGGCGCGTTGGCGGGAAATGCACCAGTCGCCGCGGTCGCGCACCATGTTGTGGATGCGGATTTCCCCCCACTCCGGAATCCATTTCGTTTCCTTAATCGCTTGAAGCAGCTCGCTGCGGATTTTATCGATCGACGCAAACCATTGCGTCGTCGCCCGGAAAATCGTCGGCTGCTTCGTTCGCCAATCGTGCGGATACGAGTGGGTGATAAACCCGAGCTTCAACAAAGCGCCGACTTCCTCAAGCTTCTGTGTAATCGCCTTGTTGGCGTCTTCGTAAAACATCCCCTCAAATCCCGGCGCTTCCTCGGTCATGTAGCCGCGCTCATCGACCGGGCAAAGGACCGGAAGTCCGTATTTTTGCCCGACGAGAAAGTCGTCTTCCCCGTGGCCCGGCGCCGTATGGACGCAGCCGGTGCCGGCATCGGTCGTAACGTGTTCGCCGCAGACGACAAGCGAGTCGCGCTCATAAAACGGATGTTTCGCCACGACGTATTCCAGCTCGTTTCCTTTGACCGTTTTGACGACCGACCATGCGTCCCAACCGATTTCTTTCGCCACCGATTCCGCCAAGGCGGCAGCGACGACATACCGTTTTCCGCCGACATCGACAACATGGTAATCCAAATCCGGATGAACCGCGATCGCCAAGTTCGCCGGAATCGTCCACGGCGTCGTCGTCCAAATGACGATTCGCTCATCGCCCTCAAGCACGCCTTTGCCGTCTTTCACCGGGAAGGCGACATAAATCGACGGCGAACGCTTGTCTTTATATTCGATTTCCGCTTCGGCGAGCGCCGATTCGCTTGACGGGGACCAATAGACCGGCTTCAACCCTTTGTAGATGAGCCCTTTTTTCGCCATTTCGCCAAATACTTTAATTTGCTGGGCTTCGTACTCCGGTTTGAGCGTAATGTACGGGTTGTCCCAGTCGCCGCGCACGCCGAGCCGCTTGAACTGCCGGCGCTGGTTGTCGATTTGTTCATACGCGTATTGCTCGCACCGCTTGCGGAACTCGGCGACGCTCATCGATTTGCGGTCGACGCCTTGCTTCGCGAGCGCCGTTTCGATCGGCAGTCCGTGCGTATCCCAGCCCGGCACGTACGGCGCGCAATAGCCGTTCATCGATTTGTAGCGGACGATGATATCTTTTAAAATTTTGTTCAGCGCATGGCCCATATGAATGTCGCCGTTGGCATACGGCGGGCCGTCATGCAGCACGAACAACGGACGCCCTTTCGTCCGCTCCTGCACTTTCCGGTAAATGTCCATTTCCTCCCATTTTTTTTGCATCTCCGGCTCCCGCTTCGGCAAGTTGCCGCGCATCGGGAACTCGGTTTGCGGCATAAGCAGCGTCTCTTTGTAATCCATCCTTGCTCCTCCTTCGAACGATAGATTCCAAATAAAAAACCGTTCTCCCCCGGCAAGGGACGAGAACGGTCTCGCGGTACCACCCTTCTTGGCCATGCAAACGACGCACAGCCCACTTTTCATTCGTAACGGGAATGACGCGCCATGGCCTACTTGATGTTCGGCATGGAACTCCAGGGTGATGTTCACTCTTGCGCCGATGCCAGGCTTCCACCATCCCCGGCTCGCTGCGACCGGTCGTACAAGAGCTACTGTCCCTTTCATCGTCGATGGCTATTTCGCTATTCATCCTGAAAAAAGCCAACCGCCTCCCACGGCGGCTGATGCGGCGATTTTTGCCAATTATTATAACCGAAACGTCTTCGGTTCGTCAAGGCTGTGACAGCGGTTCTCTCGCCCCTTCTTCCAAATCCGGCGCCTCATACTCCATCAACTCGTCCCAATCGCGGCTGTTGATCATATCAAGCTGCGCCTCGACAAGCATGCGGAAACGGGCGCGGAACACTTTCGACTGCCGCTTCAGCTCCTCGATCTCGAGGGCAATTTTCCGCGATTTCGCCAATGCATCGCTGATGATGCGCTCGGCGTTTTTTTCCGCCTCTTTAATGATCAGCTTCGCCTCTTTTTGCGCATTCCGCTTCACTTCTTCCGCTGCTTCTTGAGCAACAAGAATCGACTTGTTGAGCGTCTCCTCAATGTTCGCAAAGTAGTTCAGCTTTTCCGTCAGTTCGGCCACTTTCTCTTCCAGCTGCTTTTTTTCACGGATGAGCATTTCATAGTCTTTAATGACTTGATCGAGGAACTCGTTCACTTCGTCTTCATCGTACCCGCGAAACCCGCGGCTGAATTCCTTGTTGTGAATATCCAATGGCGTCAACGGCACAACGGCCACCTCCGTCTCCATCATTCCTTTTCTTCACTTTCATTCGACACGGTTTGCCGATTTCCTGCCGTCATTTGCTTATTTTTGTCGGCCGATCTGAACGAGCCAGCGCTCTTTTTTCGTCGGCCCTTCCACCGAAAACAGCTTGCAGCGGCCCAAACCGCGCGCCGACAGGACATCGCCCGGTCCGCAGAGGAAATCCGGCTTGTCCACCACCTTCCAGTTCACTTTGACAAGCCCGCTTTCAACAAGCGCACGCGCTTTCTCGCGCGCAAGGCGAAACGCCTGAGCGAGCACAGCATCGAGCCTTAGAGAAGACACCGTGACCGTTCCTTCCTCCCACGTTTCGGCAAGCGGCATGGCAGCCGACAGCGGCAGCGGCTCAAGCGAAACCGGCGCTTTGCCGATCGTCCCGACATGGAGGCGGATGTAATCAGCCACCTCGGCGGCGGCAAAAAATTGGATCTCTTCTCCTTGGACGAGAATATCGCCGAACTTGCCGCGCCGCAAGCCAAGCGACATCAGCGCCCCCAACACGTCGCGATGTTCAAGGGAAACGAATTTCGCCGGATAGCGGACGGCAAACAGCACAATGCCATAATCCTCTTCCTCAGGGTCGATATACGGCGGAGCGAGAAACGCCCGCTTCCGCTCGACAAACGAGGCGCCTCCGAAAAAAAACACGCGCACGTCTCCATCGCCGCCCGTGATGCTTTGCACGATTTGCTGCTCACGCGGATCGAGAAAATCGGTCAGCTTCGGAGCGTACTGACGGCTCACCATCTCCTTCCACTCGAGCACTTGATCAATGAACGGATGTTCCTCTTTGCGAAAATGCTGATACAGCTCCACTCGACGTCACCTTGCTTTCATGGAAGAAAGGAACCCACAACGGATTCCTCTCTGCGAGTTCCGCCCTTCCGCCTTTTTGCCTGCCAGACGGAGAGCGGCGGCGCCGTGCGCGCAAAACGAAGCCTAAAACTGCGACTGAAGAATGTCGAACAGGGCGTGAAGCCCTCTCGTCGCGAATTCAAGAACGATAAACGCGACGATTGGGGAGACGTCAATGATGCCAAGCGGCGGAATGACGCGCCGAAACGGCTCCAAATACGGCTCGCAAATGGCGGCGAGCATCTGTCCGAACCGCGTTTCGCGCGCATTGGGAAACCACGACATTAAAATATAAATGATCAGCGCATACGAGTACACTTGAATCACTGTCGTCAAAAACGTGAGTACATAATCCAACGGCTACCACCTCTTCATCGGTCTGTCATCCTCGCCGTCGAGCGAAATCGAGCCGCTGACGTCGACGTTTTCCGGGGTGCATAAAAAAATTTTTGTGCCGACTTGCTGAATGTCGCCGCCAATGGCGTACACCGTGCCGCTTAAAAAGTCGACGATCCGCTTCGCCTGCTCATGCTGGATGCGCTGCAAGTTGACGATGACCGCGCGCCGGCTTTTCAAATGGTCGGCGATCTCCTGCGCCTCCGCATACACCCTCGGCTCAGCAAGCACGACTTTCGCCGATTTTTGCACGCTTTGCAGGCTGACGACGTTCGCCTTGCCTGCCGTCTTCAGCGGCGCCTCCTCTTCCGGCTGCGGCGCTTCATATTCTTCATCATAGTCTTCGTAGTCTTCTTCTAAAAAATAATCGCGAAATTTTTTCATCAACCCCATCCGGTTTCACCTCCTACAATGATCCGACAAGCGCGCTGCCGATGCGCACAAATGTCGCTCCTTCCTCGATGGCGATCGTGTAGTCGTTTGACATGCCCATTGACAGTTCGGTGCATGGCGCATGGGCCATTCCCAACGCCTGAACGCGTTCCTTCAGCATCCGCAATTGGCGAAAGCAAGCGCGCAATATCGCTTCGTCGCCGGTATGCGGCGCCATCGTCATCAATCCGACGACTTCGATGCGCGAAAAGGCGCGAAGCTGTTCAATAAACGGAATCGTTTCTTCGGGGCGAGCCCGTGTTTGGTCGCTTCGCCCGATACGTTCACTTGAACAAAACATTTTACCGGCCGCACCGCCCGCTTTTCGATTTCTTTCGCGAGCGACAGACGGTCGAGCGAATGAATGTAATCGACTTTATCAATAATGTCTTTGACTTTGCGCGACTGAAGCGTCCCAATGAAATGCCACGTCGCTTGATTTCCTATCCGTGCATGCTTTTCAATCAATTGGTCGGAGCGGTTTTCGCCGAGGTCGGCAATGCCGGCGTCAAGCACCTCAAGCGCCCGCTTTGCATCCACATATTTGGTGACCGCCACGATGCGCACGCCGGCCGGATCGCGGCCGACGCGGGCGCAGGCCGCCTCGATTTCTCGGCGAATGGCCGCCAAGTTGTCGCGCACCGTCATGTCCATTCCTCCCTTCGGCCAATGAACGCCAACATCCTTCCGGTCGTTCCGCGGTCGCGGCGGTGGGAAAAAAACAACGCTTCCTCACAGCTTGTACAGCGTTCCGACACATAAATATGGCTGTTCGGAACGCCAGCCGCGAGCAACTGAAGCCGGTTGGCTTCCTTTAAGTCGAGCGCATATTGCCCTGGGCTTGTTTCCCGCCATGGCAACGGGCTTTCCGGAGGAAGCGTCGGACGCAGACTGTCCACGACCCGGTCGTCAACCGTATAACAGCACGGACCGATGGCAGGTCCGATGGCAACATAGATGTCGCTCGGCGCGATGTGTTCGCGCGTTTGCCAAAGCCGCACCATGTGACCAGCGATGCCGCCCGCCGTTCCCCGCCACCCGGCATGAGCAAGGCCGACTAACCCAGCAGATGGCGCCACAAAATAAATGGGCACACAATCGGCAAAACAAAGCGCGAGCAATACCCCCGCCTCGTCTGTATACAACCCATCGACCCCTAAAACCGCCGTGGCGAAATCTTGCGCCCCGTTCCCCCGGTCACTTTTCGTCACTTTCTGAATGTCGGCACCATGCACTTGTTCGCAACATACCCATCGCTCAAGCGGGAATGCAAGCCATTCCGCCAAGCGCCGGCGGTTGTTGACGACATCCGTGCGGTCATCGCCGACATGCAGCCCCATATTCAGCGAGGCGAACGGCCCTTTGCTCTCCCCGCCATGTTTCGTCGTCAATCCAGCGACGGCTCCAGCAAACGGAGGCGCCCCGCAACGGAGCCAGCCGCGGGCTTCTTGTTGAAAAATGTCCGGCATTCACGTCAACCCTCACGCTGCTTTTTGTAGTTTTTTATCACTTTTTTTCCTATTTTATCATAGTTTGTTTGTCCATGATAACCTTTATTTGCGATTTTGTCGAAACATTGCTGTCAACCCTAGGCCATCCTCGGGATTCAATCCGTATCATGAAGGCGGACTAAAATAACATCGGCTCCGATTTTGACGATGTTCTGCCATGGAATGACGACCGCCTCTTCGCGGCCGAACAGCCCGAGCATCTTTCCGGCGCCTAAAATAATGAGTGAGCGGATTTTTCCAGTATCTAAATCAATATCAATGTCCCCAATATTGCCAAGCTTCTTCCCATTGGCTACATTGACGACATCTTTCGTCTGAAATTCGGAAATTCTCATCACGATTTTTCTCCCCGCCTTTCCTCTCCCTCTTTTTCATCTATATGACGCCGAATGAGCAGTTATGTGCCAAAGAAAAAGGCTGCACCTGCAGCCTGTCACACTTGGATGTTTTTATTCATTTGCCGGATCGCCGCTTTTTCGAGCCTGGACACTTGCGCTTGGGAAATGCCGATTTCCTCGGCCACTTCCATTTGCGTCTTTCCTTGGAAAAAGCGTTTGCGGATGATCATTTTTTCCCGCTCATTCAACCGCCGAAGCCCTTCCTTCAAGGCGATTTCTTCGATCCATTGGCTGTCGCGGTTGCGCTCATCGCTCAGCTGGTCCATCACATAAATCGGGTCGCCGCCGTCGTTGTAAATCGGCTCAAACAACGAAACAGGATCTTGAATGGCATCGAGGGCAAAAACCACTTCCTCATGGGCGACGCCGAGTTCTTTGGCAATTTCCTCGGTTGACGGTTCTTTCGCCGTCTCGCTCATGAGCCGCTCTCGCACTTGCAACGCTTTGTAGGCGATGTCGCGCAGCGAGCGCGAAACGCGGATCGGGTTGTTGTCGCGCAAATAGCGGCGTATTTCGCCGATGATCATCGGCACTGCGTAAGTGGAAAACTTCACGTTTTGATTGAGGTCAAAATTATCAATCGATTTCATAAGTCCGATGCAGCCGACTTGAAACAAATCATCGACAAATTCGCCTCGGTTGTTGAAGCGCTGAATGACGCTCAACACGAGGCGCAAGTTGCCGTTTACTAATTTCTCTCTCGCCTCCAAATCCCCCTCATGCATCCGTCGAAACAGTTCACGCATTTCCTCATTTTTGAGGACGGGAAGCTTCGAAGTGTCTACGCCGCAAATCTCGACTTTGTTCCTCGTCAAGTTGTTCCCTCCCATCAGGAGATGCTAAGTCGTCAGTTTTCAGTATCTCCTTGGAAGGGAAAAATATGCACAGCCTGTCCGACGCGGAAAAAGCGGCGGAATTTCGCTCCCGCCGCCCGCTACATCATTTTATTGAATTCTTTGCGCAACCGTTTAATGATCCGCTTCTCGAGCCGTGATATGTACGATTGCGAAATGCCGAGCAAATCAGCGACGTCTTTTTGCGTCTTTTCTTCGCCGCCGGAGAGGCCAAAACGCAATTCCATAATTTGCTTCTCGCGGTCGCTCAGCTGGCGCAAGGCGTTTAAGAGCAAGCGCCGGTCGACATCCGCTTCCAAATCTTTCGTAATCACGTCGTCTTCCGTTCCCAATACGTCGGAAAGCAACAGCTCGTTGCCATCCCAGTCGATATTGAGCGGTTCATCAAACGACACTTCCGCCCGCACTTTGTTGTTGCGGCGCAAATACATTAAAATTTCGTTTTCAATGCAGCGCGACGCGTATGTCGCCAGCTTGATCTTCTTCTCTGGGTTGAACGTGTTGACCGCCTTAATGAGGCCGATCGTTCCAATGCTGATCAAATCTTCAATGTGAATGCCGGTGTTTTCAAACTTGCGCGCAATGTAGACGACAAGACGCAAATTGCGTTCGATCAAAAGCGATCTCGCCGTGTCATCGCCGGCGGCGAGCCTGGCGATCAGCTGCTCCTCTTCTTCTTTTGTCAGCGGCGGCGGGAGGGCTTCGCTGCCTCCGATATAATAAATTTCATCCGCCTTCAAGCCGAGCTTGGCCAAAAACTTATACAGCCAGTACATGAAACGAAGTTTCCACTTTTTCATGAAAATCCCCCTTCTAAACGGATCAAAAGCGAGTATGATATACTAACAAAACCTACGAAGCGGTCAGCTTTCTTCCCGCCTGCACCATTTTCGGATGGACGATGCAGTCGTACTCCCCATCCGTCGACAGCGGATCAGCGCTTAGCGCCACAAGCCCTTGCGCTACTTCCAACCATTCGTTTTCATACCGAAGCATAATGCGGTCTGGCTTGACCGCCGCCATGATTTGTGGACCGCTGCCGACCGCGCGGTACGGAATGAGACGTAGGCGATGGACCCACCGCTCCGGCGGGGAAGCCAGCATCATGTGAGCGCTGAGGCAACCCAATAGCTCTTCCGGAAGCACGGCCTTCGCTTTTTCCTGTTCGACTACCATCACCGGCGTTTTTGTCAACGGATCGACGAGCTGGTTGCCGCTGTCAATCAAGCCGCGCAGCATAAGCGGCCGCCCGTCCCATACGATCTTGACCTCAATGATATGTTCAAACCGCAGTTTTTTTTCGCGAATCGCCTCCACCCTTCGGCGGGAAAAAAGCCATAAAACCGGAAACCCGATGACAACAAACAGCCAGCTGACCGGATCGCCCGCCCCGGGATGATGCATGAGAAGCATTCCTTGGCGGACGGACAGTTGGTGCGCGAAAAAATAATGAACCGCCAGCATGCCGCCGCCGACAGCGAACGTAGCAAAGTAAAACGCCAGCATATTTTCAAGCAAATAGCGCGGGCGCTTAAAGCCGAAGGCGGCCCATACGATCAACACGGAAACGGCTGCTTTTATCAACGGGTGCTGGGCGATGGCGGAAAACGGGGTAAACAGCAGCACAACGAGCAGCGAACCGATCAACGCCCCGGCCAACAGGCGCCACCAGACGATCGGCCGTTTGAGCATGAGCGCCGTCAGCCAAAGAAGCAACGCGTCAAAACAGACGTTCAACAGCCAAATGACATCGAGATAGACAACCAACCGTCAAGCCCCTCCCCCCCGCCCACATCGGCTTTATCTGAAACAAGTATATAGCATCTCTTCGGGGAAAGTCTGTCAATCGGTGGCGGTGAAAAAGGGGATGTTTTGTCAAAACAGGGGAACCACGGCGGATCAAATCGGCCGGCACGAAAGCCTAACCCGCCTTCTCTTTTTCGCCCTTTCGTTGCGAGAGAGCGGGCGGCCAACGCGAGAAGTTTTTAGTCCTAATCGGAAAAGCGAGGCTGTCTCAAAAGATCGTCTTTCTTTAAGAGAGATACAATATATGTTTCACCGAAGTGCTTCGTGCACGTTCGTGCATGCATCTTGTGATGAAGAAAGGGTGTCCCGTTGCTTTTGGGACACCCTCGTTTCGCCATCTAGCGGCGGCGGTTGCGGTTGCGCAAGAAAGCGGGAATGTCAAGCGGATCTTCTGCTTGCCCCGAGCGGAGCGCCGCATAGTCTTGTATCGGCTCTTCGCGCTTTTCCCGCTTTGACGCCGGCGCCGCTTTCGGCACAGTGCCGATGCCAATGCGCGGCGGCCGCGGCTGCGAAGCGACGTTTTCGTTGAATCCGGTCGCAATGACCGTCACGACGATCTCGTCCTTTAAGTCCTCATTAATAACGGAGCCGAAGATCATGTTCACTTCTTGGTCGGCCGCCGAAGCGACGATGTCGGCAGCCTCCTGCACTTCGTACAAACTTAAGTTCATGCCGCCGGTGATGTTCATGAGCACCCCTTGCGCGCCGTCGATCGACGTCTCCAACAGCGGGCTGGAAATGGCTTTTTTTGCTGCTTCAGCCGCTCGGTTTTCGCCGCTGGCGATGCCAATCCCCATCAATGCCGAACCTTTATTCGACATGATCGTCTTCACATCAGCGAAGTCAAGGTTGATCAACCCCGGCACGGCGATCAAATCGGAAATGCCTTGCACCCCTTGGCGCAGCACATTGTCCGCTTCGCGGAACGCCTCAAGCATCGGCGTATTTTTGTCGACAATCTCAAGCAGCCGGTCGTTCGGAATGACGATGAGCGTATCGACCGCCTCTTTCATGGCGGCGATGCCGCTTGCGGCCTGCGTCGCCCGCTTCCGCCCCTCAAACGTAAACGGGCGTGTAACAACGCCGACCGTAAGCGCCCCTAACTCGCGCGCAATTTGGGCGATGACAGGCGCCGCCCCAGTTCCCGTGCCGCCGCCCATGCCAGCGGTGACAAACACCATATCGGCGCCGCGAAGCGCTTCTTCAATTTGCTCTTTGCTCTCCTCAGCTGCTTTTTTTCCAACTTCTGGGTTCGCTCCCGCGCCCAAGCCGCGTGTCAGCTTCGCCCCGATTTGCAGCTTGATCGGCGCCTTCGACAAGTTGAGCGCCTGTGCATCCGTATTGACTGCAATAAACTCTACACCTTGCACCCCATGCTCAATCATCCGATTGACGGCGTTGTTGCCGCCGCCCCCGACTCCAATCACCTTGATCGTTGCCAACTGATCGACTGTTGTCTCAAACTCCAACATGGCCAAATCCTCCTAAAATTTCAATCTCTATTCAAAGAAAGAACCGAAAAATTTCTTGACCTTCTTCCCAAAATGGTCTTCTTTCTTTTTCGGTTTCGACTGCTGTTTTGGCGAGGAGCGCTCGACCGGCTCCACCGCAGCGGCAGCCGGGACCGTTTTCCCTTGCAGCTGCGCCTGCCGGTAGGCGAACTTGAGCAAGCCAACGCCGATCGTATACTGCGGGTCGCGCACACCGATATAATCCGGCATGGCAATGCGGACGCTCGTCCCTAAAACGACGTGGGCCAGCTCAAGCAACCCTGGCATATTGGCGACGCCACCGGTCAGCACATAGCCGCCGGGGAGATCGCGAAACCCGAGACGACGCACTTCCTGCTGAACCATTTGCAAAATTTCTTCCAGTCTCGCCTCAATAATATCGGCGATCTCCAGCTGGCTGAACTGCTGGTGTTGATCGGTGCCCATGATCGGCACGCTGAACACTTCTTCCTCCGAAGCGTAGTCGTAAAATGCATGTCCGTGCCTCAGTTTGATTTTTTCGGCATCGTCCGTTGTCGTCCGCAATCCGATGGCCAAGTCTTTCGTAATGTGCTCCCCGCCGACCGGCAGCGAAGAGACAGCTTGCAACGTCCCTTGCTCAAAGACAGCGACCGTTGTCGAGCCGCCTCCCAGGTCAACGAGCGCCGCCCCCAAATGCCGTTCGTCATCGGACAGCACGAGCGAACCGGCCGCCAGCGGCTGAAGACAAATATCGCTGATTTCCAAGCCTGCCCGCTCCACACAGCGAAGAAGATTATGTAATACCGTCTTCGCACCCGTCACCATAGTGCCTTCCATTTCCAAGCGGACGCCGAGCATACCGCGCGGATCATGAATGCCGTCCAACCCATCGACGATAAACTGGCGCGGAACGACGCCGATGATTTCCCGATCGGGAGGAATCGAGACGACTTGCGCGGCATCGATGACGCGGGCGACATCTTCATCGCTGATTTCCCGGTTTTCGCTCGCGACGGCGACAATGCCGTGGCAGTCATGGAGCTGAATATGGCTGCCGGCCACCCCGACGATCACACGGCGGATCGATAAACCGACCATCCGCTCCGCTTGCTCGACGGCCCGTCTGATCGACTGCACCGTTTTATCTATATCAACAATCGCCCCTTTTTTGAGCCCTTCCGCTTTGACATTGCCCACCCCGATAATATTGATGGAGCTGCCTAGCATTTCCCCGATGATGACTTTCACGCTCGATGTTCCGACATCCAGGCTAACGACGATCTCATTGCTGCTCATTTTTTGGCATCTGCCTACTAAAAACGCGCCGGTGCCGGCCGGCGTTTCAGTAAGCAGCGACACCTCCTTTTTCGGCTGAAATTTCCCATCTCTTTGTCTATTGGTCTATGTCTAGTTTGCGAGTTTCGCAACAACACGATATTTTGTTTTACCCCATATAATTCAACACGCGAAAACACTTTCCCTGTCTTTTGCCTAACTTTTTTCGCGGTTGTACCGCCGCTTGGCCCACTCAGCAAGCCAAAGGCGGCGGATGATGGCAATGTTTTGAAACAAGCGGACGCCGAAGGCGAACACAGCCGCTAAATACAAGTCTACACCAAGATGCACCCCAAGAAAAGTTAAAGTTGCGGCCAGAACAATGTTGAAAAAAAACCCGGTTATAAATACGGTTTCGTCGTACGTCCGCTGCAGGTAGGCGCGCCACCCTCCGATTAATGTATCAAAGGCGGCCAAAATGGCAATCGACAAATAATGTGAATATTCATCGGGAACTTCCCAGCCGGCGAGAACGCCGATGGCAAACCCAAGAAGCAATCCGAGAAGCGGAAGCCACATGCTATTTCTCCTCCTTGCCGCCGTTTTCTGTCTCCATGTATTTCACATCAGGGCGGCTAGCCGCGGGCGGAATGACAACGAGCGGCTGGGGCTTGGATATGGACAGCTCCAAGTTTTCCACGGCGAAATCATCGCGGATCGGCGAAACGGCGAGCCCGCTGTACAGCTTGTCCGCATCATCGGCGATTGCTCTCACTTCGACTGGCAGCCTCACTGAGCGGCTCCCGACTTTCGTTGCGCCATTGACATCGCGAATGGCCGTCCGGTTCGTCAGTCGCTCACCGTCGATGGCGATTTCTTTCGCCCCGTATTTGTTCAACTCATTCACTAACCGTTGCAATAGCTCGGGCGATACGGCGGCAGCGGCCGGACCAACGTAGCCGGCCGCCGAAAGCGGCGCGATCGTCAACACGAGACCGCTTCCTCTCACTTCTGTCAGCCCGGCTTCTTCCCTCAGCTTCGCGACTGTCGCTTCAAGCTCTGTCGCGCCGCCCGCCTCGTGTTCCCGCCGGTAGCGGCGCAATGTTTCCTCGTAACTCTCTAGCTCCTCAAGCAGCCGTTGTTCAAGCTTCTGCTCTTTTGTCAAATCGGCGCGCAACTCCCAAATGTCGCGCGTGTCGCGTCCTTCTGGATGCAGCGTCGTCCGAAGCCCGACGGCCAGCATCACACCGAATATGGCAGCTACGCCGGCAAAATAGAATCGATTTTTCCGTTCCAATGCGCTTTATCGCCCCTTTCCGCCCGTTTTACGGCTCGGGCGCAAACACCGGATCCAACACGATCGCTCCTTGCTTTTCCACTTTTACGTCGATATGGTCTTCGACAAGTTCGTCGACGATGCCGCCGGGAAGCTCTAGAGCGGACATGAGCACGTCCGGATTGCCAATGGCCGAAATGACAAACGGAGCGGCATGTTGCGTTCCATCGACCTCAATGACTGGGCCGTTGCAGACGATGTATGAACGGTGGGAAATGCGCTGCCCATTAATCGCGACCGCTTCGGCGCCGGAAATGAGCAACTCGTGAACAACTTTCCATACGTGCTGTTCGTGAACGATATAATTGGTAGCGCTCGCTTCAGAGGGGATATAAGAGGAATCGGAAAGGGTGACTGCTACACCTTTCCCTTTCACCCTCGCTTTTCCGACATGCATGCGCAGCTGTTCCGCTTCTTTTGCCAATCCGGCCTCGTTCTCCTGCTCCGCGGCCAGCTTCTTCTCCCATGCAGCCAGCTCCTCCTGCTTTTTGACAAGCTGCTGCTTGAGCGACCGGTTTTCTTTTTGCAAAGCAAGAAGCGCCGAGCGATATTCGTACTCTTTTTTCCACTCGCTGTCGCTCCATTCGCGGCGGGATGCTTCGTTTTTCGCATGTTGGTACGAGAACCCGAGCATGACGCCGAAGATCAAGCAGATCAACGTCAGCAGGAGGCGGCTACGGGCTTGTCGTTTCATCGCCATCCTCCTTTTTCGGCGGGGAGTAAGGAACAAAATAGCTGCCGACTTCCAAATGAATGACTCCTTTGACGTTTCGGTCAAGCGCGGCGGCAATCGCCGGATAATGCGACAGCTTGTCCGCAAATTGCCGGATTGTCGCGCTTACTTCATAACCGTCATTCATGTAGACGATGACGCGGTCTTCATATTCCCTCGTCGGCTTGTAGTGAATTTCCGACATGGCGCCCAGCACGGCCGCGGGCAGTTCGGCGAGCTGCCCCGTCATTTCAGCAATGGCGTCGCCGTCTTTCCAGCCGACAAGCACCGGCGCATCGCTTGGCGCCGTCTTCGTCCCTTCTTGCTTTAACAGCCGCCCGTTTTCAAGCAATGGAAAAAACGTTTGCCGGTCATACACATAAGCGATTCGCCGCCATTCGCGGACGTGGATGACGATCGTGTTCGGCAGCTGTTTTTCCACTGTTGCCTCCTTAATTTCTGGATGGCGAGTGAGCTTTTCTTCTACATTTTGTTCATTCACTTTCCAAAAGCTTGTCCGCTTCGTAATACCGCTTAAGCTGATGATGCGCTCCGCTGTGAGATGACGGTTGCCGCTCACTTCCACATGCCCGACAGCGCCAAGCGGCGACTGGAAGTAAAGGACGCACAAAATAAATAGAAAAAAGAAAGATAAGTACGCAATGAGCCGGCGGTTCGCTTTCTGGCGGCGCCGCTCCTTCAGTTTCGGCACGCGGTCCTCCAGGACGACGACTTTTCCCTTTTCCATCGCATTCCCCGCTTTCTTCTTCAACGCCCGCGCTGAAACGACCGGTATAAAAACAAACGGCATCCGCTGCCGTTTCTTTGTTTTTGCACTTATTTTCATTATATCACAAATGAATGCAAGAGAGAGCCTGTTTTTATCGCATTTGCCGGCACCGTTCGACGATGGGCTGCGTTCGAGAGACGCCAAAAAAACGGCGGACATCCGCCGCTTGCCTAATACCGGGCATGCCTGCTGATATTAAGCAGCACGCCGATGGCCATCAGCATCAACGTCAGCGACGATCCGCCGTAGCTTAAAAACGGGAGCGTGATGCCGGTAACGGGCATCAGTCCCGTCACAACGCCGATATTGATCATCACTTGAATCGCGATCATCGAAATAATGCCAAGCGCCAAAAAACTTCCGTACAAGTCAGGGGCGCCAAGGGCAATGCGCACGCCGCGCCAAAGAAGAAGGGCAAAGAGCAGGAGAACGAGTGAACCACCGATAAAGCCGAGCTCTTCAGCTAAAATGGCGAAAATAAAGTCGGTTTGCGGCTCCGGCAAGTAAAAAAACTTTTGTCGGCTCTGCCCGAGCCCAAGGCCGAACAAACCGCCCGGCCCAATGGCGTACAGCGACTGGATGATTTGAAATCCGCTTCCAAGCGGATCTTCCCATGGGTTTAAAAACGATGTAATCCGCTTGATTCGATAGGGAGCCGACAGGATGAGGGCGGCAAGCCCAGCGAGCCCCAAAACACCAAGCCCGGCAAAATGGCTGAGACGGGCGCCGGCGACGAAAATCATCGTCACGCACGTGCCAACCATAACGGCGCCCGTTCCTAAGTCCGGCTGCAGCATAATCATGCCGAACGCGGCAAACACAAGCAAAAGCGCCGGCAACAGTCCTTGTTTAAATGACGTGATTTTTTTTTGGTTTTCCGATAAATATTTGGCTAAAAACGCGATCATCGCCAGCTTCATAAACTCGGACGGCTGGATCGAAAACGCCCCGACGCCGATCCAGCTGCGCGACCCGTTGCGAACCATGCCGATGCCGGGAATGAGCACAAGAACGAGCAGCACAAAACAGACGCCAAGCAACACTTTCGACCAGTCGCGCCACACCCAATAATCGATGTTCATGACAAAAAACATCGCGATTATGCCGACGCCCGCAAACAATAGCTGGCGCTTGGCGAAGAAAAATGAATCGTTGAATTTGTATTCCGCCCAAATGGCGCTCGCGCTGTACACCATAATAAGTCCGATGGCCAAGAGCGAAAACGTCAAAATCATGAGCAAAAAATCTGGCGCAGACTTTTTCCGCGGCAATGCCCAACACCTCTATTTTTGTAAACTAGAGGGGAAGGGCTGTCCCTTTCCCTCTATTTCAACTTATGCACGGCATTGATAAAAATGTCCCCTCTCTCCTCGAAAGTTTTGTATTGATCCCAGCTGGCGCATGCTGGAGAGAGCAAAATGACGTCGCCCGGCTCGGAAAGCTCGAAAGCAACCGGGACGGCTTTTTCCACATTATCGACATATCGGATCGTTTCTATTCCCGCTTTTTGGGCGATGCGGCCGATTTTATCCGCCGTCTGGCCGAACAGTACGACCGCCTTCACCTGTTGCAAATACGGGAGAAGATCATCAAACTCATTGCCGCGGTCAAGCCCGCCGGCCAACAAAATGACCGGCTCGCCCGCAAACGCTGAAAGCGCCTTTTGCGTCGCTAAGATGTTCGTCGCTTTCGAGTCGTTGTAAAACCGCCGGCCGTCAATTTCCGCCACATACTGAAGCCGATGTTTCACGCCGGAAAACGTCGCCAGCACCTGGCGGATCGCCTCATCACTGGCGCCGGCCAGCTTGGCGGCCGCCACCGCCGCTAAAATGTTTTCCAAATTGTGCTGTCCAGGAAGAACGATGTCAGCGATTCTGATAACGGGATCACCGTTCCAATAGATGGCGCCATCTTGAACGTACGCCCCTTCGCCAAGAAGCTTCGTCGCCGAAAACAGCACTTTTTGCGATCGAACCGAGGAGGCAATGTTCATCACGAGCGGATCGTCGGCATTGACGACGGCATAATCGCGCTCCGTTTGATTGCGGAAAATGTTCGCCTTTGCCGCTGCATACGCCTCTTTCGTTCCGTGGTAGTCCAAGTGGGCGTCGAAAATATTGAGCAAAACCGCAATGGTTGGGCGAAACTTGTCAATGCCGGCAAGCTGGAACGAAGACAGTTCCGTGACAAGCCATTGCCCCGGCTTTGCTTCCCTCGCCACCTCGCAGGCGACAAGGCCGATGTTGCCGGCAAGCAGCGGATCTTGGCCATCCGCTTTTAACATTTCGTAAATGAGCGTCGTCGTCGTCGTTTTTCCGTTGGACCCGGTGATGCCGATAAACGGCCCTTCGGAAATGTGATAAGCAAGCTCCACTTCGGTCACAACCGGAAGCCCCTTCTCAAGCGCCTTTTTCACCATCGGGTTCGTGTACGGAATGCCCGGGTTTTTCACGACAAGGTCAAACGGCTCATCAAGCAGTTCAAGCGGATGACCGCCGCAAACGACGCGAATGCCGAGCGGTTCAAGCTGCTTGGCCTCCATGTTTTCCGAAAGCGGCTTTTGATCATTGACGACGACCTTAGCGCCTAACTCCGCAAGAAGCCGAGCTGCCGCCGCTCCGCTTTTCGCCAATCCAATGACAAGCACACGACGATGTTGATAAAAACGAGTCGGTTTCAATTACATCCACACCTCGATATAAATTGCTAGCATCGCAAATAAAAGGCCGACGGCCCAAAACGTCACAACGATCCGCCATTCTGACCAGCCGACAAGCTCATAATGATGATGAAGCGGACTCATGCGGAACACGCGCCGTCCCGTCGTTTTGAACGAAGCCACTTGAATGATGACCGACAGCGTCTCGATGACAAACACACCGCCGATGATGACAAGCAACAATTCAAGCTTCGTCAGGACAGCGACAGCGGCGATCGCCCCGCCAAGTGCGAGCGAGCCAGTGTCGCCCATAAACACTTTCGCCGGGTGGGCGTTAAACACTAAAAAGCCAAGCACGGCGCCAACAACAGCAACGCAAAATACAGCGACATCGTACTGGCCTTGATTCCAAGCCAAGACAGCATAAGCGCCAAAGGCGATCGCCGCTGTTCCGGCAAGCAGCCCGTCAAGCCCATCGGTCAAGTTGACGGCGTTCGAGCTGCCGACAAGCATGAACAACAAGAGCACACCGTACGTCCATCCAAGGTCGACCGACCAATCGGCGCCGGGAATATGTAACACCGTCGAAAAGCCGCTTTGGCGGTAGACGGCAAAAAAGATGGCTGCGATCAGGAGCTGGCCGATAAATTTTTGCCGGCTCGTCAAGCCAAGATTTCGCTTCATCACGACTTTGATCATATCGTCGAGGAAGCCGAGCACCCCATAGCCGACGGTGACCAACAACAGCAAATACGTCCTCGTCGACAAGCCGGCGATTCTCGGCGTAATCCATAGGGTCGTCGCCACAATCGCCAACAAAATCATGATGCCGCCCATCGTCGGCGTGCCTGATTTTTTTTGATGCGACTTCGGCCCTTCCTCGCGGATGCTTTGTCCGAATTTCAACCGCCGCAAAAACGGAATGAACAGCGGCGATAAAATGACAGTGATGAGAAAGGAAGCCGCCATGGCCATGATGATCACTTGTTCTCGCATGCATTGTCACATCCTTTAAACGGCCGAGCGTCCAGCCATCGCTTCTTCAATTTCGCCAACCGGCGACGCACGGCCTCCCCAGCGATGGGGCTGTCTTCGGGAAGCTCGAAGAAAAACTGCGCCTCCCTCTCGCCGCCTTGCTCTAAATACCGTTCAAGCAATGCCGCGGCCGCCTCGAGCGGCGACGGAACGAAAAAAAGTGGAAATTGGTTAGGAATGTAGCGCGGCAACGGTTCGCCAAGAGGCCAAAACGAACCGATCGCCCCGTGTTCAATCGCTGTTTTCAATGTTTCCGCCCCACGCTCAAGCGGGACGAACAATCCTTTCTTCACCTGCTGGATCGGATCGACGAACACGGCATGAAAACAAATCGTTTCATCGACAATGCCGCGCGCCTCCACCGCCATCGATTGCACCATCCTGTATGCGATCATCGTCATCCTCTCTCCTTCACTGCCGCTCGGGCAACAGCACGATCGTCAAACTCAATCACATCATTGCCAATGATTTGATACGTTTCATGCCCCTTGCCGGCAATCAACACAACATCGCCTTCCTGCGCCTGGCCAATGGCGTAGCGGATCGCCTCTTCACGGTCAGGAATCGTCACATGCTTTCCGACCTCAGCGCTTACTCCCGCTTCCATGTCGCGCAAAATTTGCTGCGGGTCTTCCGAGCGCGGATTGTCGGAGGTAAAAATAGCGACATCCGCATACCGCACCGCCACCTGCGCCATGAGCGGGCGTTTCGACCGGTCGCGGTCGCCGCCGCAGCCGATGACGACATACACGTTTCGCTTCGCCAATTGGCGCACCGTTTTTAAGGCATTTTCTAAACTGTCCGGCGTGTGGGCGTAATCGACGATGATCGTAAAGTTTTGCCCTTCATCAACCGTTTCAAACCGACCCGGCACCGGCTCGACATCCGCAAGCGCCGCGGCGATCGTTTCAAGCGAAAAGCCAGAGGCAAGGCAGGCAGCGGCAGCGGCGAGAATGTTATAGACATTGAACGAGCCGACAAGTTTCGTTTCGACCGCCGCCGATCCGTGCGGCGTGCACAGCCGAAACGCCATGCCGCCTGCGGTCATGCGGATCTGTTCCGCCATCACATCGCTTTTTTCCCTCATCCCGTATGTGACGATCGGCGCGGCCGTCATATGTTTATAATACTGCGAAACCGGATCGTCATGATTGAGAACGGCAAATTTCGGCCGCCGTTCGTCGTAGCGGTTGCCGAGCTGGGCGAACAAAAGCCCTTTGGCGTTCCGATATTCTTCCATTGTCCCGTGATAATCCAAATGGTCTTGCGTTAAGTTCGTAAAGACGGCCACATCGTAATCGCAGCCATGCACCCGCCCTTGGTGCAGCGCGTGCGACGACACTTCCATGGCGACAAACTCCACTCCTTCATCGACCATCTGTTTAAACGTGCGCTGCAAAATGAGCGACTCCGGCGTCGTATTGGCCGCCGGATAGGAGCGGTCGCCGACCTTGATGTGAACCGTGCCAATGAGCCCTGTTTTCTTGCCGGCTTTTCTCGCGATTTGTTCGATGATCGACGTTGTCGTCGTCTTGCCGTTTGTGCCTGTCACTCCAATTAAATGAAGGCGGTGGGTCGGCCGTCCGTAAAATGCGTCCGCTAAAATCGCCATCGCCCGCCGGCTATCCGACACAAGAACGACGGGAACATCAACGGAAAGCGGTCGCTCGGCCACGATCGCCGCCGCTTTGCGCGCCACCGCTTCCTCGGCAAAGTCGTGTCCGTCTACTGTAAACCCTTTAAGGCAAAAAAAGAGAGAACCGGGGGCAACGCGGCGCGAGTCCATTTCGAGCGCCACGATATCGGGATTGCCTCCATGGTGCACCCAAAAACCGGGCAAGTGTGACAGCAGCGTCAGCAGTTTCATATTTCGTTCATCCCTTTCGCTTCGAAATCGTCCGCTCCGTTAGGCAGACAGCGGAAAAAGGGGCACAACCAACCCGATGTGTCATCGCATCGGTCGCCCCTTGCACGTTCGTCTTACCGTTCTTCCGCCGCTTCGCGTTTCGCCAAATAAATGCGGACCGTTGAGCCTTCTTTCACTTTCGCCCCTGGCTTCGGGGATTGTTCCACAACGACATCTCCCTCGCCACTAACATCTAATTTTAAGTCAAAAAGCTGCTCTTGCAAATCATTTTTTGTCATTCCGATCAAGTTTGGCACTTCAATGACTTTCGGCTCGTTCCAGTCGCGCTCCTTCTCGAGCTGGTCTTTGCGGGGCTTCACGCCCAACGTGCGCAAACTATCTTCCATAATTTTCCCCACAATCGGGGCAGCGACCGTGCCGCCGAACTGAACCGTTCCTTTCGGGTTGTCGACGGCGACGTACACGACAAGCTTCGGGTCATCCGCCGGAGCGAAGCCGATGAACGAAACGATATGGTTGTTTTGCAAATAGCGGCCGCCTTGCGCCTTTTGCGCCGTTCCCGTTTTTCCACCGACGCGGTACCCTTCGACATACGCCTTTTTCCCTGTTCCTTGAGCGACGACGCTCTCAAGTGCGTAACGGACTTGTTTCGATGTTTCCTCGGAAATGACGCGCCGTTTCGCTTTTGGCGTGTTGCGGCGAACGATCTCTCCTGTTTCCGGGTCGACCCACTGCTTGGCAATGTACGGAGTGTACAAAATGCCGCCATTGATTGCCGCCGACACGGCAGCGACTTGCTGGATCGGCGTCACCGACACTCCTTGGCCAAACGCCGTCGTTGCCAGTTCCACCGGCCCAACCCGTTTCAAATCAAACAAAATGCCTGTTCCTTCGCCTTGCAAGTCGATGCCCGTTTTCTCACCAAAACCGAATTGCTTAATGTAACGAAACAACGTCTCCTTTCCAAGCCGCTCGCCAAGCTCGACAAACCCCGGGTTGCACGAGTTTTGCACGACTTCCAAAAACGTCTGATCTCCGTGGCCGCCTTTTTTCCAGCAGCGAAGCGTAGCGCCGGCTACTTTGGCGTAGCCCGGGTCAAAGAAATGGTCTTTCAGCAAATTCACCTTATGTTCCTCAAGCGCCGCGGCCAGCGTAATGATTTTAAACGTCGATCCCGGTTCGTACGTGCTCCAAATCGGCAAGTTGCGGTTGTAAATTTCCGGAGGAACGCTCCGGTAATCCGCTGGATTGAACGTCGGCCGGCTCGCCATCGCCAAAATTTCACCGGTGTTCGGGTCCATGGCGATCGCGATGATGCCGTCCGGATTGTATTTCGCCTCCGCGATGTCAAGTTCGCGCTCCATGATCGTCTGAATGCGCGAATCGATCGTCAACACCAAATTCAAGCCGTCAGTCGGCGGCGTATAGTCATCAGCGATATCGGGCATGCGCCGCCCTTTCGCATCGGAATAAAACTGCACGGAGCCGCGCTCGCCCCTCAGTTCCTTGTCATAATACAGCTCCAACCCGGTGAGCCCTTGGTTGTCAATGCCGGTGAAGCCGAGCACGTGCGACAAATAGCTGCCAAACGGATAGTAGCGCTTCGTATCTTCAGCGATATACACCCCATCCAAGTCGAGAGAGCGCACATTCGCCGCTTTTTCATCGGAAATTTTCCGCCCTTCTTTCAGGCGGACGATCGACGTTTTTTGCGTGATTTGTTTATAGATGGATTCGACCGAACCGCCCAGCACCCCCGCCAGCTTTTTCGCCGCCTCTGCCGGGTTTTTGACTTGCCGCGGAATGACATACACCGTCGGCGCGCTCATGTTCGTCGCCAGCGGGACGCCGTTGCGGTCCAAAATTTCGCCTCGCTTCGGCTCAAACGGAATGTTCCGGCCCCATAGCCCTTTCGCCCGTTCCGCTAATAGATCGCCGAGCCAAAATTGGACGTAGCCGAGACGGAGATCGATAATGGCAAAAATCAAAATCCCGATCAAAAACACGATCGTCAACCGCTTGCGCACGGTAACGTACGATACGCGCATATGGCGGAACCTCCTTCATGGTGGGCTCGTTCCACTATATGCTTGTACGCCCCGTTATAGAACGGCAAAAATCATTCGTGCGGCTCGGCTTCTTTCCGTAAAGCCGCCTCTTTCTCCTTCTCCGCCGCCGCTTTCTCCCATTGGCGCGGTGGAGCCAATTCAACAATTAAATAATCGCCTTTGCGCACCTCCGCTCCCGGACGAATGTTTTGGCTGACGACATAGCCGGTCCCTTTCGTGCTCGGCCGCAAGCCGAGTATATGAGCCACTTTCATAGCGTCGCGCAGCGAGAAGCCGCGCAAATCCGGCATCGTTGCCGCCCCGTCCGTTTTTAACACGACCCGTTCGCCCAAAAGAACGTGATCGCCGCCTTGCGGAAGCTGCTGCTCAACATATTTGCCGCGGCCGATCACGACCGGCACATATCCCTTGTCCTTCAGCTGCTTGGCTGCCGAAGCCGCCGGCTGGCCGATCCATGAATCAAGCGCCTGCGGTTTTGCAGTCTTTGCTTTCATTCGTTTTTCCCCGTTCGGTTCAATATGCAAATATTGCAAACTGCTTTTCATCACCGTCGTAAAAATTTGCGACACCGGCGCCGCTCCGGTTTCGGTCACATCGAGGTGCGGCTGTTGGACCGCGACATACATGAGAAGCTTCGGATCATCCGTCGGCGCCATGCCTAAAAACGAAAAAATGTAGTTTTCCCGTCCGGTCAAATAGCCCCCGGAAGCCGACGGAATTTGCGCCGTCCCCGTTTTGCCGGCGACGCGGTAGCCGTTGATTTGGTACGGACGGCCGGTGCCGTGCTCGGACGTGACGACCGTCTCTAAAATGGCGCGCACTTTGCGCGCGGTTTCCGCCGTAATCGGCTCGCCGACCACGGTCGGCCCATGATCGAGCACGACTTTGCCGCTGTCTGGGTCGACGACTTTCTCGATGACATACGGCTTCATCATTTTCCCATCGTTGGCGATCGCCGTCGCCGCTTGGATTTGCTGGATTGGCGTCACCGATGTCCCTTGGCCGAATCCGGTCGTAATTCGTTCAATCGGGTAGCGATAGCGGATTTGCCCGACCGCTTCGTTCGGCAAATCGATGCCCGTTTTCCGGTCAAAATGGAAACGGTGCAAATATTGCAAAAACCGATCTTCACCAAGCTTTTCTTTCACTAAAATCGAAAAGGCGACGTTTGAAGAGCGCTGCACCCCTTCATTAAACGTGATCGTCCCCCAGCCGACATCGTTATGGTCGCGGATCGTGTTCGGCCCCACTTTGTAGGAACCGGAGCGATACGTTTCGTTGCCGTTATACACTCCTTCGTTGATGGCCGCCGCGAGCGTGAACACTTTCATCGTCGATCCCGGCTCATACGGATAGGAAATGGCGTCATTTAAAAAGTTCGTAATATCACGCTTGTTTGGGTCGAAGCTCGGACGCGTCGCCATTGCCAAAATTTTCCCTGTTTTTGGATCAGCGACGATGGCGATCATTTTTTTCGGCTTGTATTGCTTCTCGACACTGCTCATCGCATCTTCCAAAAACGATTGGATCTTTCCGTCGATCGTCAAATAGACGTTTGCCCCATTGTCCGGCTTGACAATGCGCTCTTCCCCCCGGGGAGGCGGAAGCCGTTTGCGTCGCCGGCAAACGACACATAGCCGTCTTTTTCACGCAAATACCGGTCAAGTTCTTTTTCCACGCCCATTTTGCCGACCGTTTCGTTAGCTTCATTTTTTTGCGCGTAGCCGATGACGTGCGACGCAAACACGCCGTTCGGATAAAACCGGCTCGTGTCGCGGATGAAAGCGATGCCTGGCAAATGGAGCGCTTCGATTTTCCGTTTCAGCTCAAAACTGATGTTGCGGCCGTAGGACCCAAACTCGACTTGCTTCGCTTTTTTGGTCAAAATGCGCTCCATCGCCTCGACGTCCATGCCAAGCAACGGGGCGAGTTGTTCCGCTGTTTTTTTCGGATCGACCACATGGTGCGGATGATCCGGATCGGTTGTCATCTTCGGATCCAAAACGGCCACAACCGTATACGACGGCACATCTTCAGCCAAAACGGCGCCGTTGCGGTCGAAAATCGTTCCGCGCTTCGCCTTGATCGTCCGCGTTTGTTGATGCTGCCGCTCCGCGATCACAGCCAGCGTTTGGCCGTCCGCTTTGCCGGTCCATTCAAGCTGCACAAAGCGGGCGAACAACAGAGAAAAGAGGAAGCCGAACAGGCAAAACAGGATGAACGCTCCTTGATGGGTGTTGCGATGCTTTCTTGCCTCCATCGCCGATCATTCCTGCACAACTTTCACATGGTTTTCGTTGAGCGACAAACCGAGCTCTTTTGCCTTTTGCAAAATGCGCTCGTACGCGCTCAGCCGTTGCACCTCGACATATAGGTCATTGTTCTTCTTTTTCTGTTCGTCAATCGACGCCTCGAGCTTTTGCACCCCTTTGTTCAATTCGTAAATGCGCACTTGGTTCGAGACGATATGAACCGCCGCATAGAAAACAAACAAGCAAAACAACACAAACAGCATCTTTTCAGCCAGCGACAGGCGAAAGCGCTGCTTCCGCCGCGTCTTCGGGCTTGGCGGTGACGCCGGATGTCGTTGTTCGCGCGCGACTTTGACTGCTGCATCGTTCACATTTTTCCCCTCCTGTTTCTCCATGCATTCGTTTTTCGCCGCACTGGGCGGCGCCCGCATTGAAATTTGGTTGTGTTTCCCCGCTATTTTCGTCATCTACAGCTTTTCGGCAATGCGGAGTTTGGCCGAACGGGCGCGACGGTTTCGTTCGAGCTCTTCCTCGGAAGGAACGATCGGTTTTTTTGTAATGATTTTCAGCACGGGGCGGTAGTCGTCGGGGAGAACCGGAAGCCCCGGGGGCAATGGCGGGCTTTCGCTCGCCTTTTTAAACGTTTCTTTGCAAATGTGGTCTTCAAGCGAATGAAACGTAATGACGCTCACCCGGCCGCCGGGGGCGAGCAGTTCGATCGCCTGCTCGAGCGCCTCGCGAAACGCCTCAAGTTCGTCGTTGACCGCGATGCGAAGCGCCTGAAAAATGCGTTTGGCCGGGTGTCCGCCGCTGCGGCGCGCCGGAGCGGGAATCGCTTCCTTAATCACCTCAACGAGCTCCCCCGTCGTTTTAATCGGCCTCGTGCGGCGCACTTCCTCGATTTTGCGCGCCACTTGCTTCGAAAACTTCTCTTCGCCGTAACGGAAAAAGATGCGGACGAGCTCCTCGTATGGCCAGCGGTTGACAATCTCCGCCGCCGTCAGCCGCTGCTTGCGGTCCATCCGCATATCAAGCGGCGCATCGTGCTGATAGCTGAAGCCGCGCTCGGGTTCGTCGAGCTGCGGCGAAGAAACACCCAAATCAAACAAGACGCCATCGACGGACTTGACGCCAAGCGCCGAAAGCTCCTCTTGCAAAAACCGGAAGTTCCGGTGCACAAACTGCACTTGCCGGCCGTAGCGGGCGAGTCGTTCACGCGCATGCATGATGGCGGCTTCGTCTTGGTCAAAGGCAAACAGCTTCCCACGTGCCGACAAACGGGAGAGCAAATACTCGCTATGGCCGCCGCCGCCCAGCGTACAATCGACGTAAATGCCGTCAGGGCGGATGTTCAGCCCATCGACTGCCTCTTTCAGCAACACGGTTGTATGTTGAAACACATGTCCACCACCTTCGTTGCATAAAGCCACACTCACATCGGCCAGTGGCCGCCTCCTTATTATATCGCAAAGATGGACAAAATTTTAGCTTTTTTTGTAAAAAAACGTCCTTTTTTGTTTCTTTTTGTCGGACGGACCAATCACGGCCATCCTGGCGGCTTCACCCCTTTACTTTTATTTCCATTTCGTGAATATTGTTTTTTTACAATTCATTTCACAAAAAAGAAAATCCTGCTCAAAGCAGGATGTTTCTTTTCGACTTTTTCTTTGAAAAAGCCTCACATATATACAATTTTATGCATTCCATTGCCAGGACTGCGAATGGCCAAAAGTTTTTCTACAAAATCAAATCCGTAGCGGTTGATGTAATAAAACACGTTCCAAACCCGCTCCTGGAGCGCACCGTTCGGCCGAAGCGACGTCTCGATGCGCCAAAATTTCCGCCGCTCCGCCTCATGTTTGCGCAACAGCGCCCGCTCGAGCGCGTGCTGAAGAAACTCGATTTGCGCCTGAATGATGGCGGCATTTTTCGCCACCAATCCCTCCAATCCGCGGTCAATCGCCACCCCAAGCTCACGGAGCGGCCGGTGCGCCGCGTCAATGTCCGCCTTCGCTTTGGCAAACACCGAAGCAAGCGGCGCTTGAGCGGTCGCCTCCCGCCACTCCCGCTTTGCTTCATCGAGCCGCCCGGACAATACATCAGCCACCTCAAGGCCGATATCGGACAGGTCGGTTTGCAGCGAACGGCTGACGATTGTCGCCTGCAGACGCGGCACGACCGGAGGCATTTCTAGGTCGAAAAGCGGAAACGCCTCTTTCAATTCCGCCCAATAAGCGATCTCCCCCGGTCCGGCAACGAAAGCGAGCGTCGGCAGCAAATGCTCTTGCATGAGCGGACGGGTGACGACATTGTTGCTTAAACGGGCCGGATTCGTTTCGGCAAGCTCAAGCAGCTCTTCTCTTGTCCAAACGAGAGTTCCCGCTTTATTGTGAAACAGGCCGCGTTCCTCATCATACTGCAAAAGCGAACGTTCACGGCCGTCGTAATAAAACAAGTTGGCCGCGTCACGACCGATTTCAATCAGCGGCGCATATCCGAGCGCGCGCAACGCCTCTTGCTGAGCGAGCACCACGGCCGTCACATCGCGATGGCGTTCAATGAGCGCGGCGAAAAAGCGGCGCTCAAGCGGCCGCACCGCCGCATCGCCAGCGTTCAAAACAACTAAACCGTGATCAGCGAACAACCGGAGCACAATGGCGGCAAAAAAGTCGACAAACGTGCGCGCCTCGTCAAGACACGATGACAAAAAGAAGAGCAGCTCATTCGTCACGTCCGTTTCCCCATACGTTTTGACGACGCGCTCGATCCACTCTTTCGCAGCCATCCGGTCCAGCAGCACATCGGCAGCCATCCGTTTTTCGTTCGTTTTGTGTGGGTACGCTGCTTTTTTTACTTCTCCTTCCTCAACGACATAGACATGATCGATTTCCGCGATGTCATGATCTTCGCCGGCGATCCAAAACAGCGGCACGACCGGGACGCCCAATTTTCGTTCCTGCTCTTTGGCAAGCTGGATGATGGTGATGATCTTATAAATCGTATACAGCGGCCCAGTCAACAGCCCGGCTTGCTGCCCGCCGACAATGACGACGCTTCGCTCGTTGCGCAGTTTCTCAATATTTGCCATCGTAGCCACACTCGCCGAGAAGCGCCGGTGATAAGCGCGCAAATAGTCGGCAAGCCCTTCTCGGTCATAGGTTCTTCCTTGCAAATAGGCCAACCGCCGACAAAACGCTTCATCGTCCGCCTGGGCATAAGCGAAGCCGCTCTCTGCTGGAAACGCGCCGGTTATGTAATCAGCCGCCAATTTCGTCGCTGCTGGCAACGGAATTTCGCGAACTTCCATGGCGAAAAACTCCCTTTCTTATGTATTCTTTCATGAGTATAGCACGTTTATGGCCAAGAGAAAAAAAGCTTGCTCGGCCACACTAAAGGCTCATCGCAACGCGCATGGCCATTCCGTATACAAGCAGCCCGGCGTAAAGGGAGGCAAAAATAAGAAAACTCGCCCGCCAAAAGACACGGAACACCGTCCGCAAACGAAAGTCCGCCATTTTCCGCCAATAGCCAAGCGCGATCGCCGCGTGCAGACCAAACAAAAAGAGAAGAAGAGGAACGAAGTACGATTTCCCAAACAGCACTGTCAGCAAAAAATAGACAGCGGCGATGAAAAAAGCAGTCGCAGCGTTGACCGCGGCGTAAAACGCTGCCCGCCTCCGCCTGCCGACCAAGCGTGCTCCGAAGTAGACGAGCAAAAACAGCAGAAGCGGCGCGGTCACAAACGTCGCCAGCGTCGAAGCGAGCCAATCACCCATCCGTCTCTCCCCCTTCCTTCCCTTTCACCGCGCAAAAGACAAAGCGGACGACCGGCAACATAGCGCCGCGCGCCTCCCCTTGTTTCAACACATAGCCCAAAATGGCGTCAATCTCCGTCCGGCGCCCGTTCGCCAAGTCCATATACATCGACGAATAGTTGTCCGCTGTTTTTTGGCATATGCGGACGACGCGCTCCCACGCCCGATCGGCGTCTTCAAGCGGCAGCACGTTCCGCACCTCATCAAACAGCTGCCTCATCATATCGCGGTACGGAGCCGTTTCTAGCAGCGCCCCGTTTTTCACTTGCAATAGAGCGGTGAGCGGATTGATGACTGCGTTGACGACAAGCTTGTCCACAAGAATGCGCTCCCAATCATCGGCCCATTCGATCGGAAAGCCGCGCTCCCCTTCCCGAAGCTCCCAGGCGTCGCCAAATGAACCATAGCGGGAAGCAAGTGTCAGCTTTCCGGCGCCCGTATGCGCCACCGTCCGGTCATCCAGCTTTATGGCACCATGCTCCACGACGCCGACGAGGACATTTTTGTCGGCAAACATCGTCAACTGCTCGAGATGCCCCATGCCGTTTTGCAAAAAAACGAGCGTGCGAACGCGGCGAAACGCGTCGATTTGCGCACAGACGGAAGCGAGATCGTACTGTTTGACGGTCACAAACACGAGCGGCTCGTCCAGCTCCGCTCCAGCAAACGGCTGCGCGCGCACCGCCACGACCGATGTCTCGCCATCTTTTTTCAGCGCCACACCATGCTCGGCAAGCTGCCTTGCTTGGGACGGACGCCTCGTATAGACCGTCACCCCATGGCGCCGCCCAAGATAAGCGGCGAGCAGCAATCCGATTGCTCCGCCGCCGACAATCCCAATGTTCAATCCTTCTCCCCCGCTTTCTTGCAACATGGCGTTAGCCTTATTTTAGCAGAGATCTTCTTCTTCCGTTAAGAAAAAAAGCCGGCGAAAAGCCAGCCTTTACCCTTCGTCGACGCCTTCAGCCACTGCATTCGGCGCCGGTTTCCCGCTGTCTGTCACCATTTTGCGCGCCCGCTCCATAATGGAAAGCAGCGTTTTATACTCCTCCTGGATCGCAGCTAGTTGTTTTTGCAGCGATTCTTTTTCCATTTGCAACTTCGTTACCATTTGCTGCAGCTGCTCCATATCGTTTTTGAGCGCCCGGTTTTCATCGGCCGTCCGTCGGGCGTCGCGCGCCTTTTGCTCCTCAGCTTGCAAAAAGGCCAGCACTTCCGCCCATGACAAATGGCTTTTGACTGCCGTTTCCACCTTCGCCTGCCCCTCGCTTTCCTTTGCCGATGGGGTTTCTTTTTTTCGCATCTTCCGTTCTTGCTTGGCTTGCTCGATCTCCTCCTTGTACTGCTTGCGAACGCACGAATTCCAGCGAAATCCGCACGCTGCCGCCGTCCGCGACAAGCGCCGCCCGACTTCGGCAAACGCCTCCAGCTGGGTGCCGCCTTCGCGAATATACTGAAGCACGACATTCGCCAACAACTCATCCTCTTCTTTCGTCCATGCGTCTTGACGCACTCCCGTCATCCCCTTCCCCCTTATCGCCGCTTTGTCATTATATGTATGCGGCTAGTAGAAACGGTAGAAGGAAAAAATTACTTCTTACACAAAAAAGTACGCAATGCCTGTTCATGTTCGGCCGACCCCCACAGCTCGGCGCAACGGGCGATCTCGGCGAAGAACTGCTCTCGAAACCAAGCTGTTCGCCATTTTTCGCCGGCTGCGGCCTTATATGCCTGCAAGACGGAAAGCGACCGCTCCGCATAAGGCGCCAGCCGTTCACGCCATTGTTCGCGCCAATGTTCGGCTGGTAGGATGGCGTCAACCCAACCGCACGCTTCCATCGCCTCCGCCGTCATCGGCTCGGCGCGCAGCAATACATCAAGCGCCCGCCCGTACGGAAGTTTGGCAAACAACATCGACGCTCCTCCCCAGCCGGTCGTAATGCCAAGCCGGCCTTGCACAAATCCGATCCGGCTTCCTTCTTTGGCAAAGCGAAAATCGCAAGCGGTCGCCAGCTCGCAGCCGCCCCCATCGCTGTTCCGTTGACAAGGGCGGCCGTCGGCTTCGGAAACGTCAGCAGCCTGTACAGCAGCTCTCCCATGCGCATGAGCATCTGTCTTGCCTCCGTGCCGCGCAAATGCCCAAACTCACTTAAATCGCCGCCGGAGCAAAACGCCTCGCTGCCGGCGCCGGTAATGGCGAACACTTTCACCTGTGGATCAGCCGCCGCCTGTTCCATCGCCTCCTCAAGCGCCCCCATCACGGCAAAATTGATCGCATTCCGTTTCTCTGGACGGCAAATCGTAAACAGCGCAATGCCGTCATGATGCTCCAACATGGCTTCCATCAGCACGTCTCTCCTTTCTTCATCAATGAATTGGGCGCGTTCTCTTCAATTTCCTGCCTCACGCCGAAAAAAACTGCCGCCTGGACGAACAACTGATTTTTTGCAGACAATCAAAAAGGCTGTCCTCTTTTCGGACAGCCTGTCGTTCGATGTCGGCCATTATTTGTTGACGACATCTCTTCCTTTGTATGTTCCGCATGCTTTGCAGACGCGGTGCGCCAATTTCCATTCGCCGCAGTTCGGGCATTGCACCATGCCTGGCACTTGCAGTTTAAAGTGCGTGCGGCGCAGCCGTTTTCTCGTTTTCGATGTTCTTCTAAAAGGTACTGCCATCATTCCCACCTCCTTGTCGGGCGCATTTTGGCATATCCATGCCGGCGGATCAGTCAACCTCGAGGCCGCCGTCCGCCGGCACACAAGGCGGCTGCCGGACGGTGCGCAATATTCGGCGCCATCGGCCGGCAACGCCGACTCACGATCATTCCTCTCGTTTTTCCTCGAAAAACTTGGCCAGCCCTGCAAGGCGAGGATCTACTTTCTTTTCCCGCTCTTGCATCGCTTTCTCCCATTCTTCTTCCGACAGAACGTCCCATCCTTCCCCATGTTGCGGAGCTCCGCCGGCAACCGGTCCTTCGGCGATCAGCTGCAACGGGATTTCAAGCAAAATCAACTCGCGGATGATGGGATTCAAATCAATCGTGTCCCCCGCCACCATATGGGTGTCCTCATCGGTCTCCACGATGCCGCTGCCATCCGCAAAAAACGTCTCCGTCGTCTGAATGGAAAACGGATACGCCACATCGACAAGCGTCCGCGAACAAGGCAACACCATCGTTCCAGACAACGTCAAATGAAACGTGAATTTCGTCGACCCGACATCCGCTTTTCCTTGGACGTGCACCGGCGAAATATCGCGGATCAACGTGTCAATTTGTTTTAAATCGGACACATCGACCGTCTCATCAATCGCCATTTCCTTATGTTGAAAACGGCGAAGCTGTTGGACCGTCCATTTCATATCATCACCTCAAGGCAACGAATAAAATTATACGTTTCGTTTCTAGTTTTGTCAATGTTTTTTCTTTACAACCACTCATTCCTTGGGAAAAGAACGGCATACTCCCATCATGTCCAAATGCCATTCCGAACATGCACGGTCGGCGCGCGGACATCGGAAAACGGTCGACCGCTTCGTTTCTTTTGCTGTCCTCACCGCATGTTGCCGTTGATCTTCGCCGCTTTCTATTCCATACTAAGTTCAGATAGAATAGACAGCCATTTCGTTGCGGCCAAGCCGCGCGAATCGCCATGAAAGGAGCGAAAAAAGGTGAAAGCCGTCGGCGTGATCGTGGAATACAACCCGTTTCACAACGGTCATTTCCACCATTTGAACGAAACGAGGCAAAAGACAGATGCGGACTGTTTGATCGCCGTTATGAGCGGAAACTTCTTGCAGCGCGGTGAGCCGGCCATCGTCTCCAAATGGGCGCGGGCCAAAATGGCGCTCGCCGCCGGCGTAGATGTGGTCATCGAGCTGCCATACGCCTTCGCTGTGCAAGCGGCTGAACAGTTCGCACATGGGGCGGTGCAGCTGCTTGCGTCGATCGGCTGCCAAGAGCTTTGCTTTGGCAGCGAATCGGGGGAAATTTCCGCTTTTTTATCCGCGGCCAAAACATGGCTTGAACAGAAGGAAACGTTCGATTCCCTCATCCGCACCGGGCTTTCGCGCGGACAAAGCTTTCCGAAAGCCGCCGCTGAAGCGTGGCAAACGTTCGGCGCCGCTCCGCTTGATTTGTCCAAGCCAAACAACGTGCTTGGTTTCGCGTATGTGAAAGCCATTTGGCAAAACAAGCTGGCGATGATGCCGCGCACGATTCCGCGGCTGGCCGCCGGCTATCATGACGAATCATTTTCCCACCCGTCGATTGCGAGCGCCACCAGCCTGCGGAAAACATTGCGACAAACCGGTCGTCTCGAGTCGATCGCGGCGTACGTTCCGCCCGCTGCGCTCGAACAACTCCGCCAATACCGGGAGACATACGGGCGCTTTCACGATTGGGAAGTGTATTTTCCGCTCCTAAAATATCGGCTGTTGACCGCCACAGAGGCCGACTTGCGCCGCATCGCCGGCGTGGAGGAAGGGATCGAACACCGGCTGAAGCAACACATCGCCCACGCCGAAACGTTTGCCGCCTTCATCGCCGCTGTCAAAACGAAGCGATACACCTGGACAAGGCTGCAACGCCTATGCGCGCATGTGTTGACGAATTTCACAAAAGAGGAGCAAGCCAAAGCGGCCAACCCGACCTATATCCGGCTGCTCGGCATGAGTGAAACCGGCCGCCGCTACTTAAAGCAGGTGAAAAAAAGCGCTGCGCTCCCGCTCGTCGCCAGAGCATCCAAACTCAATGGCGACCCTCTTTATGAGCAAGAAAAAAG
Organism: Geobacillus sp. JS12; assembly: GCF_001592395.1. Classification (NCBI taxonomy): domain Bacteria; kingdom Bacillati; phylum Bacillota; class Bacilli; order Caryophanales; family Anoxybacillaceae; genus Geobacillus; species Geobacillus sp. JS12. Next base: position 522,313 of record NZ_CP014749.1, on the reverse strand, counting down.
AGCGGCAGCTGTGTACGCCGCCGCTTTTCCGGAGCCGCTCTACAGCGCCGCGCTGAAAGAAGAATACGCCACGGCGCCGATTTACGCTTCCGGCATCGAACGCAAATAACGAACTGCCTCGTCGAACGTATCGACCGGGACGATTTTCATATGCGTCCCGATTTTTTTCGCCGTCCGTACCGCCTCGCGATAGTTCGACGTCGGCGCACCATGTTCGTTCGGGGCGAAAAACACCTCGGCTCCTTCGCGGTCAGCGGCCACGACTTTTTGCGAAACACCGCCGATCGGCCCGACGTTTCCGTCAAGATCAATCGTCCCGGTGCCGGCGATTTTATGACCTTTTGTAATATCTTCATCGACAAGTTGGTTGTAAATTTCAAGTGAAAACATGAGCCCAGCCGACGGTCCGCCGATTTGTTCCGACTCCACGTCAACCGGCGGGTCGGTGCGGACGTCATAATCGGTCATGAGTGTCACCCCAAGGCCGACTTGGTTCGGGTGCTGTCGAAACGGCTTGAGCTCGAGCTCTGTTTCCTGCCGCTTCCGGCCGCGAATGAATGCGACGCGGACGCGATCACCCGCTTGTTTTCCGCGAATGTAGTTGACCATCTGCTCCGATGTGCCGAGCGGCTTTCCGTCGATCGCGACGATGCGATCACCGGTCTTTAGACGGCCGGCGGCCGGCATATCCGGGAGGACGCTCATGACATAAACGCCATGAGGTTCATACGACACCGGCTTTCCGGCGTGACGATAAGCGACGATGATCGCCGCTTCCTTCGACTGTTCCATGAGCTCAAGCTGGCGCATCGTATATTCCTTGTCGCTCTCCCCTTCCTGCTTGATTTCCTCGACCGGATGAAGCTCATAAAACGGGCGGATATGGGCCAACAAATACGCCATCACATTCGCCCGCCCCATCCGCACCGTCGTAAGCATCAACGTTCCCTTATCGCGGTCGCCGTTTTCCACGTGAACGAGCGGCTCCAAACTTTGCGCGCTTCCCGGCATCGTCACATAATACGGCAGCTTCATAAAAATGAGCAGAAAGATGAGGGCGGCGCCAAAGAAAAACAGGGCAATATACGTCCGTTTCTTCATTCGTGTGATGACTCCTTCCACTGTTCGATCGCTTGACGGATCGCTCCCACTTGCTTCCGCGCTTCCTCTTCCCCGCGAGCGATGATTTCCTCAATATCTGTGAACGCCCGCGAGCTATACTGTTCGACTCGCGGCCGGATCATAACGTCTGAGGCGAGCTGACGGTGAGCGACCAGTTCCGCTTGCAAAATATCGAGGCTCTGCCAAATGACATCGGCGATCGACGCAATTTCCGCCTTTGTGTTGAGCGGAGAGACATCGACGGCGATGACAATATCCGCTCCCATCGTTCGGACGACCGACACTGGCACCCGGTCGACGACGCCGCCGTCGACAAGCAGTCTGCCATTCACCTCCGCCGGCACAAAAATGCCGGGAATCGAGATGCTCGCCCGCACCGCCTGGGCTGCTTCCCCTTGCCGAAACACGACTTTCTCCCCTGTCTGCAAATCAGCGGCGACAACAGCCACAGGCGGGGACATCTCCTCGATTCGTTTCCCTTTCGTCAACAAGCGAAGAAACTGCGTGATGCGCTCGCCAGCGATCAGCCCCATTTTCGGCACCGTCCAGTCAAGAAAATCGTTGCGTCGAAACGATTGAGCCAACCGATAGAGACGATGGAGGCTATGGCCGCTTGCGTAAAGGACGGCGACGAGCGCGCCGATGCTGCTGCCGGCCAAATAGGAAATCCGAATATGCTCCTCCTCAAGCACTTTCAATACCCCAAGATGGGCGAACCCGCGCGCTCCTCCCGACCCGAGCGCCAATCCGACTTTTGGCGGCACGCCTCCTCCCCCTTTGTCGCAGCGCTATCCGCTTTCATCTTATGGTCTAAAACACCCCCCTATGCTCGTATATTAGGTTATATGAGGTTGTACTACAAGAAACCGCACGGCAAAAAAGGGGGGAGAAAAGTGAAACAAAATTGGGGGGCGAAATGGAAAACCGTATTGCTCGCTTCCGCCGCCACCTTGTTTGCGTTTTCGCTCATTTGCTATCCAAAACAGTCGCTTGAAGCGTCCATTCGCGGTTTAAATATGTGGTGGGAGGTCGTCTTTCCATCGCTTTTGCCGTTTTTCATCGTCTCGGAGCTGCTCATCAGCTTCGGCGTCGTCAGCTTCCTTGGCGTCTTGCTCGAGCCGCTCATGCGCCCGTTGTTTCGCGTCCCGGGCGTCGGCGGATTCGCCTGGGCCATGGGAATGGCGTCCGGCTACCCGTCTGGAGCCAAGCTGACCGCCCGCCTGTACCAGGAAAAACAGCTGACGACGATTGAAGCCGAACGGCTCTCGTCGTTCACCAATTCATCCAACCCACTTTTTATTTTTGGAGCTGTATCAGCGGGATTTTTCAACAACCCGCAACTCGGCCTTGTGCTGGCCGTTTCCCACTATTTAGGAAACATTAGCGTTGGGCTGATCATGCGCTTTCACGGCATCCGAAAAGAACAGAGGCAATCGAAGCGGCAACCACGCTCATTTTCGCTCCCGTATGCGCTGCGCACACTGCACCGCACGCGACTGAAAAACGAACAGCCGCTTGGCAAACTTCTTGGCGACGCCGTGCGCTCTTCTGTCCAAACACTGTTAATGATCGGCGGTTTTATTATTCTCTTTTCGGTTATGAATAAACTTCTGTATATGATGCATTTGACCGAACAGCTTGCCCCATTGCTGCGCCATCTGCTCCGCCTTGCCCAGCTGCCGGAGCAGCTTGACATCCCAGTGTTTTCCGGCTTGTTTGAAATTACACTCGGCAGCCAAATGATCAGTCAGACCGATGAGGCGATGCTGATGGAAAAAGCAGTGGCAACAAGCTTCGTCCTCGCTTTCGGCGGTTTTTCCGTCCAAGCGCAAGTCGCCAGCATTCTCGCCGAAGCGAGCATCCGCTTTCAGCCGTTTTTCATCGCGCGCTTGCTGCATGGAGTGTTTGCCGCTTCCTTTACATACTTGCTTTGGAAACCGTTGTACATCAAAACAGCCGGTGGGATGCCGACTAACATCCCAGCGTTTCTTCACGCCGCCAAAGACGGCGCTTGGAATGAAGGCTGGCGGTTGCTGCAGCAATACGGGCCGCTCCTGACACTGTTGTTCCTTTGCCTTTATATATGGCTCGTCATCAAGGCGGCCAGTGAATCGCGCGGGCGCTCATAAGACGCTTGAGCGCCCAGCTTTTTGGCAGCAAAAAGCCATCGGGGCGGTTCGCGTCGTCTCGGCCGTGAGCCGCCCTTGACGGCAAAACCGGGCCGGCGCCGACTGCAACGTTCGCTTAAGCGGCTTCATAAGGAAGCGTCAATCAGCGGCCGTGGACGCAAATTTCCGCTTCAGCGCCTGCTCAACAACCGGGGGCACGAGCTCGGAAATATCGCCGTTGTATTTCGCCACTTCTTTGACGATGCTCGAGCTTAAAAACGCATACTGGCTGTTCGTCATCATAAAAAACGTTTCAATGTTTTCATCAAGAACGCGGTTCATCGACGTAATTTGCATTTCGTATTCGAAATCGGACACAGCGCGCAAGCCGCGCAAAATGGCATTCGCTTTTTTGCTGCGGGCGTAATCAACAAGCAGGCCGTGAAACGCTTCGACATGGACGTTCGGAAGCGTCCGCGTCACCTCACGAAGCAGCTCGATCCGCTCCTCGACAGTAAACAGCGGCTTTTTCGACGAGTTGTTCAACACCGCCACATACACTTGATCAAACACTTTCGCCCCTCGTTTAATAATATCCAAATGCCCGTACGTCACAGGGTCAAAGCTCCCGGGGCAAACCGCAATGCTCGCCATCGCTTCCATCCCCTTCCCATCTATAAATCGTCACACCGGTGATACCGTATGTTTCCCGCTTCCATCGTGTCAGGCCGCCGACCTCCTCCGGCAGCTCCGCCTCCGCCGAGTGTTCAGCGACGACGACACCGCGCGGCTCCAGCAACTGACGCTCGGCGATCGACGACAGCAACGTCGGCCACTGTTTCTCTTTGTACGGCGGATCAAGGAAAATAACCGCAAAGCGGAGGCCGCGCTTCGCTACCGCCTTCAGCGCCCGCTCGGCGTCGTTGCAGTAAATTTCCGCCCGCTTCTCAAGCCCGCAGGCCGCCACGTTTTTTCGGACCGTCTGCACCGCTTTCCTGTCATGATCGACGAAAATGACGCGCTCGATTCCTCGACTGAGCGCCTCGATGCCCAAGCCGCCGCTGCCAGCAAACAAATCAAGACCGTTGCCGCCTGAGAAATATGGCCCGATCATATTAAATATCGCTTCTTTGACTTTATCGGTCGTCGGCCGCGTCGACATCCCTGGAACCGCTTGCAGACGCCGTCCTTTGCATGTCCCGGAAATGACTCTCATCATCTTCACCCAATTCACCGTTTCAAGGTGGCTTTGTCATCCATTTGATTCGTTGTTTTCATGGTAATCTTACCATAAAGTTGATGATCGTCAAACTACGGAATTTTTTCGCCATTCATGTATAGAAATCGGCAAACGGTCCATAATGAGTAATGGCAACACGCTTCGTGCGTTGTTGCCAGTGACGGAGAAGACTTACGTTTCCCCATAAGTTCTTCCTCCGGTTTCTCCTCTCCCTTTTCTTTATTCTTTCCGATCCTTGTTCCGCCCTGCGCGGAGGCAAGGAACTGGAAAGGGCCTTGCGGGTTCATTTCCGCAAGGTTTTTTTTGATTGCAATTCGCGAGGATGGCCGGTAAAGTTAAGGGTGGACGATGCTTGCAAGGGGGAACGATTCATGATCCAACGATTTATCGAACTTGGCGAAGGATATTCGGATATATATGAGCTGATTGCATTGGCGAAGGCCAACCGCCATCGTTTGTCCGGATTCTTTGTCTTCCATACGGTGAAAAAAGGCCAGGCGGTCGTCTCCTTGGCCGTTGTCCTTCATCCGACGGACCCCGGCGATTTCCAACCACTTTACATTTGCCGTGAAGGCATTCCCGATCCGTCCGTCAAGCCAAACAAACGGTACGAACTATTTATGGAAACCGCAAAGGAGCTGGGCATGGACGTCATTCACCTTGATGTTAAGCCATCGACGATGTTCGCTGAACTCGATTTATATTACCAACATTTGATCGGCATTATGCGGATGAATCGCTTCATCCTGCCGCTGCAGTAAACAAAGAAACAACGGGCCGAAAAGCCGGCACCGGCTTTTCGACCCGCTGTTTTCCTTTATCCAAGCGGATACGGGGAGTCTTTTTCCTTCTCCCCTTTCGATTCAAATTCCAGTTTTAAAAATGGGCGGTACGACGGCTCGACCCGCTTGACGAACGGAAGCGAGGCGAGCTTTTTCATGACATGGTCGACTTGCTCCATATCACAATACAGAACAGCATACTTCAGCCGTTTGGAAATGTAATGAATGTTGCCGAACTTGCGCAACTGTTTCCCATATTTCAGCGAATGAAGCCAAACGATAATCCCTTGCCGTTTTGGAAACATAGTCCCTTCCCCTTTTTTATGTGCGGCAGCCGCAGCTTCCGCCCGCCCCGCAGCCACCGGAACAGCCCGCCGACAAAAAGTACGGATTTCCGGTCGGCACTTTCACATGTTCGGACACCGCTTTGCCGATCAGCACGCTGATCTCATCAAGCAACTCTTGCATCCCCTTCTCCGCCTCCTTAAAGGCGGCGACCGTCTCATGCAAATCGAGCTCCCGCTTCGCTTCGCGCACTTCTTTCATCACGTCGCGGTAATCAGGATGGTATTTTCCGAAGCGCTGCACTTCTTCGTAGCGCTCCTTCAGCTTGACAAAGCGAGCGATCAGCTGCTGGGCGCGGCGGTCTTGCTTCAGCCGCCAAAAGGCGCGGCGGTATTCGTCCGCCACGTCCGACTCGACAATCATTTTGGCCAACGCTTCTGCTTTATCTAAAATCTCGATGCGCTCGAGAGTCGCAATCTTCACCAAATGGCACCTCCATTATTCATCATACCATGAACGAAAAGAAAATGAAAAGGAAAGAGATAGCAAAGAAGCAAACAAAAAAGGCGATCCAGACTGTGCCGAATCGCCTCTGTCCGCCTTTTAAACGATCGTCGTCATCTCTATCGGATGGCGACATCAAATTCGTGCGTCATGCCGGTTGCTTTCCCATCATTGTAGACGAGCTCAAGACGGATGGTATGTTTCCCGCTCGGCAAACCGCGCACAATAAAGGCGGCCGTGTATACTTCCGTCATTTTTTGCCCGTTGACATAGACATTAATGTGTCCGCCGCCGCTCCCTTTGCGGAACGGAAAGTGGACGGCAACACATTCAATGAATACGTCACTTCCTTTCACTTCATGCTTCACCTGAAGCGGACCGCCCACTGCTTCGGCGTGAGCGGAGGACGACGGCGCCGGCTCAAAGAAGGCATACGCCGCAAGCAATATGACAGCCGCAAACCATGCGAACCACTTTGGCAAAGACATCACTCCCTTTCGAAACTAGTCTTTGCCATTGGCCGCCCGATTAGTCGCGCATGGCTTTAAACATTTGCCACATAAGCGACGCCATTTGCAACGATTGGGAGATTTTTTCCACTTTGTCAGGGATCGTCAGCTCATAGTGGCGCAAGGCGGCCAATTGGAACGTCGACAGTTCATGCGGACGGCGGGCAAGGAGCCGGTACCAGCGCGGCTGTTCGCGCAAAAACGCGCGCAACATCGGTGTTCCTTGCACATATTGCCATACATCTTTCCTCATCGCCACCACCCTTTAATCTTTGCGGAACGAAAACGGATGCGCTTCTTTGTTTCTTTGTTCTTGACCGGCCCCTTGAAATTCGGAAAGAATGCTTTGGATCGCCGCGATCGCCTGCTGGACGTTCGCCAAATGTTTTTGCACATCGGCTGCATCGATCTGTTCAAGCATAGCCGCGAGCTTATCGAGCCATTTGTTCGTTCCTTTTTCCTCCTCTTTTGCCGCACCGTTTGTTTCCCGATACGGCTCCCATATGTCATCGTCTTCCCCGAACAAATACCAATCCTCATACACTTGTTTCCACGTCTTTTTGCCACTGCGCACCTCTTGGATGATTTTTGGATGTTTTTTCACAAACTGTTTAAACTGTTCAACGGAAGGATGCAGAGGCTTGACCATGGCGGTTCTCATCCCTTTCGTCCACTCATGCCTATCTGCCATATCATATCGCATCCAACACAGAGAGGTGCGCCCAATTTTTAGAGCGGCGTAAAGAAGTTTTGCGTATAGTAATCGGCGTAGACGCCAACGCCCAAGCGGGTGAACTCTTCGTTCAACATCATGTTCCGATGGTTTTGGCTGTTCAGCCATCCGATGGTCGCCTCAACGCCATCGACTTGATGGGCGGCGATATTTTCCCCGGCAAGCTGGAACGGAATGTGAAGCGCGCCAAGCCGCTTCGATAAATCGCCATACTGCGGCGACTCGTGGGAGAAAAACCGGTGATCATGCATATCTCGGCTATGTTTTTCCGCGGCGGCAGCGGCCTTGTCATCCCACATGAGAGAGGAAAGCCCATGGCGACGGCGGATCAAATTCGTCCAGTCAAAAATTTGCTTCGCGTTGGCCGCATCAACAGCCTGTCGCTTTTCTTCCGACAGCGGCGCGGCCGCCGGCAGGCTGCCGCGGTAAACGAGCTCGTACGGCCGCAACTTGACGAACGTTTCTGCATCCATCAGGCGGATCGCCGCCACCTCGCCGGTAAAGCGGTCAACATACAGCTGAGCGTAGACGCTGCCAACTTTGACAACCGGCCTTGATGAGTAATCTTGTTCAGACAGCTCAAACCGGTATGTCCCGCTGCCTAGCTTAATCTCAATGTTCGATAGCACCGGCATCGTTTGAAAAATCGTCTGCAACCGCTGGCCGACCGCAAACGGTTCAACGTTCACCTTCTCTCCGCCGACAAGGGCGGTGACGACGCGACCGCGCAAGATGCCAATCTGCACGTACGACTCGGGTCGACGGCTGTACACCCACCAGTCATATCCGTAAGCTGACGGGTCGATTCGGTCTGGAGCGCCAAGCCGTTTTTTCGCCTCTTGCGCCGATTGCCCGATCAACGCAACGATGCCGGCCGTCGCCTTCGGCTCTTTCAACATGTATCGATTCGTCTCTGGCTGCTCCGGGGGCTCGGGGCGGCGGACTCGGCACAAAATAATACAATCCAATCAAGAAAAACAAAAAAAGGAAAAACCATTTCACACGGCAACTCCCGCTTTCTGCGCAATCTCCTTATTGCCATTATAGCCGTTTTTTAGAGGCAAAAAAAAGAGGACACCCAAAAAGGCAAACAATTCGTTGAAAAGCAAACCGTTTTCGTACTATTATAAATGAGGGATGATTTCCTGTTTGGCGCTTTTACATATTGTGTTGTTAGGAGGAAGAAAGATGAAGTTTGAAAATACTGGACTGGAAAATCAGACGGTCGAACTGTCCCACCTTGATGACATTATGGAGCGCCACGGTTTTGTCCGCGCAGCGCAATGGGATTATGAACGGGTCACATACGACCGGAAATACGTCGTCAAAGAAGGCACCTACTATTTGCGCGTTCAAGGATACGCCATTGAGGGAGATGTCGATTCGCGCTATGCACTCATTAAGCTGCTCACGCCGATTTTAGGGAAACATTACTATCCACACGGCGTCGAATACGGCGATGATGAACATTTTCCGTCCTCTCTTGTCAGCCAATGCCAAAACGTGTTGGCGCAGGTCAAAAGCGAGCTTGAAAAAATCAAAGAATAATCAAAAAACGCATGAGAGCACGGTTCTCATGCGTTTTTTTCCGGCATGACAAGCCGTTTGACAACAATGTCGACCGCCTCGGCGACATATGGCGTCATCGCGGCGATCTCCTCGGCAATATGCTGTTGCAGCTGGCGGCAAACTTCCATCACCGGCGCCCCATATCGAATGGACATCTTGACCGTGACGCGGCACCGCTCGCCTTGAGCAACGGTGATGAACACCTCACAATCGTCAAGCGCGACCTCCGTCTGGCCGCGCACACACATCATGACAATGGTCAACAGCGTCGCCTCTACGGCGCTCCGTTTCCGATAGCGAAACGTGTTCACCGCCTTCTCCTCCCGCTGCACAAAATCACGTCTATACAGGCACGTTGTATTCTATAATAGATGCAATTTAAAGCTTTAACATTTTTCGTTTTTACCGGTCATTGCATCCGACTGCCGAGTGACCGAACAACACCGCTTTCAGCCCCATGTATAGGTCTGAGAAGCGGGGGTTTGTTCGGTCGTCCGTCACGCCTTGGCGTGACGGGGCAAGCCTGCGGCTTGCCCTCGACAGTCGAAACATCGATAAGTGGCTTTTCTATCCAAGATATGTTAAACGTTTTGGTTGCATCTATAATATATGTTATGCAGCCATCCCTGCCCTTGCTCCTTGCCCGCCGGTTAAAAACCGAGCACCGCCTTGATGAGCGACGTCGTTTGGCCCCCTGGATAGAGGACGTAAAGCAACCAGTAGACGACGACCCCGGTTGAGGCGCTGCCAAACCAAATGATGCTGGTGATCGGCCCAAGCCGACGATGGCGGGCCCTCTTGTCTTTCAATCCCGTCCAAATGGTGACAAGGCCAAATACGGCGCCAACTGTCGCCAGCACAATATGGAAAATAAGAAACAGCGTATAGTACACTTTGACGTTCTCCGGCCCGCCAAAGCTCGTATTGCCGATAAACAACGTCCGCGACATGTAAATGGTGAAAAACAGCAAAGCAAACACCGCTGCCGTCAGCATCACCTTTTTATGCGCTTCGATCCGCCTGCGGCTGATCAAATACCACCCATAAGCAACAAGCAAAGCGCTGATCACGATGCAGCTCGTGCTGATTGTCGGTAAAACGGCCATCGCTTCTCTCCCTTTCTTCTTTGTTCATCGTTTAGCGGCCAACCGCGCTTTACAGTTTGGTCGGCCGCAGCTCCATATCCATGCTTGGCTCTTTCTCCCGCTCCTTCCGATACCATTCGGTGAAGATGAAGAACAGCATCGTCCCGTACACGATTTCCTGGATGATTTTCATCAACACTCCGCCGAGCTGCTGATCATGGAGCGGCGACATCGATAAAAACATTTGCGGCCCGGTCAAATCAAGCGAAGCCAGCGTCCCTTGAGGAACGCATAAAGCCAGCGCAGCCATCCATGCTTTCGGGTCCGTATACGTCGCATAAAGCGGCGTATCGGTAAAAATGATGAGCGCGCAAGCCGGGGTCAACAGCATGCCGTCAGCGAAAATGTAACCCATTTTTTTTAAGCCGGACAATGTTTGCCACTCAGGAAGTTTATTAACAAGCGGCCACCACATGCAAAACGCAGCAACGAAAATGACCGAGGTAACAAAGGCATGCAGCCACATATTCATTTTCACAGCGTCAAAAATGAATGGAACGTGATAAAGCGAAAACAAACCGTTAAACAGCAATAGCGCCACAATCGGCTTTGTCAACAGCCGAAACACGCGGCGCACCGCTGCAACGCGGAACACTCGCTCATAAAGCGGCGCCGGAATGCCTAAAATAAAGCATTGCGGCACGATCAAATACAGCACTGCCATTTGCACCATATGGGCGGTAAACGTCAAATGGCCCATCAAATCCAACGGAGACCCTTTGCATATATAAAGAAGCGCCATCCCGGTCAAAAAATATGCTTTCTGCTTCCCCGAAACGCCATCACCGAGGCCGAAACGCTGCCGCCATGGCCCGGTGATCCCCATGTACAGCAATGCAACCGCCGCTAACACAAGCAAAAAAAACGGACTCCAAAGGGCGACGGGGCCAAACATTTGCAGCGATTGAAACATACGAATCCCCTCCTGATTTGTCCTTTCCCATTATACTACACGACGCCGCGCCAGGGCTATTGAAAAAAGGGGAAACCGGCGCAAAACCGATTCCCCCTTTTCTTACCACCAAATGACTGTTGTAAACGCCCAAACAAGTAGAAGCATAACCGCCACACCGCCGTAAATAAACATCGCCGGGAATTCGTGACCTTTATGGCTCATATGCATGAAATAATAAAGCTGGAATGCGACCTGCACGGCGGCTAAAAGCAAAATAAACGGAACGACAAACCAATGGGAAAACTCTTCGTAACCAACGGCGGCGAAGGCAATGAGCGTCAACAAAATCATCAAAACGAATGCAATCATTTGATGGCGCATCTCTTCCGCATTTTTCCGCCGGCGATACGCCAAATCGACGCGTTCATTTCCTGAATTCGTTTGATTCGCCATACGTTCACCCCACCATTCCCATCAAATATACAACGGTAAAAATGAACACCCAGACGACGTCGATGAAGTGCCAATACAGGCTTGCGACATAAAATTTCGGAGCGTTGTATAAATTCAACCCACGCTTAGCGTTGCGAATCATGAGCGTCAAAATCCAAAGCAACCCGAACGCGACGTGGCTTCCGTGCGTGCCGACGAGCGTGTAGAACGAAGAAGCGAAAGCGCTGGTCGTAAACTTATGGCCTTCATGCACATATTCATTGAACTCGTAAATTTCCAAGCCCAGAAAGCCGGCGCCAAGCAAAACGGTAATGCCAAACCAGAGCTGCATTTTTTTAAAGTCAAAGTTTTTCATATGGTAAATGGCATACACGCTCGTCAAGCTGCTGGTTAGCAACAGCATCGTTGCCATGAACACAACCGGCATTTGGAACAGTTCTTCCGCCGAAGGGCCGCCGTTCGTTTTATCTTTCAGCGCCAAATAGGTGGCGAAGAGAGAGGCGAACAGCACCGTCTCTCCGCCTAAAAACAGCCAGAAACCGAGAAACTTATTTTTCCCTTCAAGGGTGGCGCGTTCCGGCGCGGCCGGAAACGTCTCGGCCGTCAATTTTTCCTCTGCATGCATCAGGCGTTCGCCTCCTTCTTCTCAAGCTCAAGCACTTCTTCTTTATGGATATGGAAGCCGTGATCATCGATCACCGAGCGCAAGAACATCGAACCGAGCGTAATGAGCAGGCCAACAATGCCAACCGGCAAGCCCCATCCAGCATCGTTATGATACGTAAAGCCGAAGGCGGCAACAAACAGGCCGAACGCAATGACAAACGGCAAAAACGACGAATTCGGCATATGGATATCGCCAAGCGGTTCAGCTGGCGTCAATTCTTTTTTGCCTTCCATTTTTTCGAGCCAGAAAGCATCCAAACCGCGGACAAGCGGTGTTTGTGCAAAGTTGTACACCGGCGGCGGCGAAGCGATCGCCCATTCGAGCGTGCGGCCGTCGCCCCATGCATCACCCGGCACTTTTTCGCCTTTTGCTGTCGTTACCACAATGTTAATAAGTAAAATAATCGTGGCAGCCGCCATAAAGAACGCACCGACCGTACTGACGAAGTTCCCTGTCTCCCATCCTTGGTTCGGCAAGTATGTGAAGACGCGGCGCGGCATTCCTGTTAAACCAAGGAAATGTTGGATAAAGAACGTTAAATGGAAACCGATAAAGAACAACCAAAATGTTATTTTGCCAAGCGTTTCGTTCAACATGCGGCCAAACATTTTCGGCCACCAGTAATGCGTGCCGGCAAGCAGAGCGAACACAACCCCGCCGACAATGACGTAATGGAAGTGCGCGACAACGAAATAGCTGTCATGGTATTGGTAGTCTGCGGCCGCCGCTGACAGCATGACCCCGGTCACCCCGCCCATGACGAACGACGGGATGAAGGCGACGGCATAATGCATCGGTGTCGTAAACTTGATGCTTCCACCCCACATCGTAAACAACCAGTTGAAAATCTTGATTCCTGTTGGAACCGCAATCGCCATCGTCGCAACGGCAAAGATGGCGTTCGCAATCGGCCCCATCCCGACCGTGAACATATGATGCGCCCATACCATGAATCCAAAAAATGCAATCAAAACCGTTGCAAACACCATTGAGGAATAACCAAATAATCGCTTGCGTGAAAACGTTGCAAAAATTTCCGAGAAAATCCCGAAACAAGGCAAAATGAGAATATACACTTCAGGATGTCCGAAAATCCAGAACAAATGCTCCCAGATGATCGTATTGCCGCCGGCAGCAGGGTTAAAGAAGTTGCCGCCAAACAACCGGTCCATCATCATAAAAATTAAGCCGACCGTCAGCGGCGGAAACGCAAACAAGATGAGCGCCGACGTCACAAACGTCGCCCACGTGAACATCGGCATGCGCATAAACGTCATGCCCGGAGCGCGCATGTTGATGATCGTCACCAGAAAGTTAATGGCCCCCATGATCGTTCCGAAGCCGGAAATTTGCAGCCCGAGCGTATAAAAATCGATGCCATGATGCGCTTTCGAGTCAAGCGACAGCGACGCATACGACGTCCAACCAGCGTCCGGCGCGCCGCCTAAAAACCATGAACAGTTCAAAAACAGACCTCCGAAGAAAAACATCCAGAATCCAAGAGCGTTCAAAAACGGGAACGCGACGTCGCGCGCGCCGATCTGCAGCGGCACAACTGCGTTCATAAAGGCGAAAATAAGCGGCATGGCAGCCAAGAAAATCATCGTCGTCCCATGCATCGTCAACACTTCGTTATACAACCCGCCGACAAGGAAATCGTTGTTCGGCTTGGCGAGCTGAATGCGGATGAACAACGCCTCGAGACCGCCGAGCAGGAAGAAAAACCCGCCGGCAATCAAGTACAGATGGGCGATTTTTTTATGGTCGACCGTTGTCAAATAATCCCACAAAACGGCGCCAACACCCTTTTTGCGCGCGATCGTACTCACGGTGAAACCTCCTTCTCATGCTTTATTCCACTTTTAAGCTCATCAAATATTTCGTCAATGCGTCAATTTGCTCTTCCGTCAAGTGGCCATATGTACCCGCCATTTTATTTCCAGGCTTCACGCTGTTCGGGTCTCTCAGCCATTTTTTCAGATTTTCTTCGTTATGCTCCAAAATACCGGCGATTCGTTCGCGATCGCCAAAGTTCGCCAAGTTCGGCGCCGTGCGCGCTTGCACCGGACGCTTGTCCACAGGCGTCACCGCATGGCAGCCAATACAGCTTTTATTGAAAATCGCTTCCCCTTCTTTGGCGACCGGATCGGTGACAACCGGTTTTTTCGCATTTTGCATCTTTTTCACCCAAGCGTCAAATTGGTCGCGCGGCAACGGCCGAACTTTAAAGTCCATCAGCGCATGGGACGGACCGCAAAGCTCCGCACATTTGCCGTAAAAGACGCCGCCGGCCTTATCGGTCGCTTTTTGATCAAAAACAAGCCAAAATTGGTTTTTGTTGTCGGTGTTCGTATCCATTTTGCCGCCGACCGCCGGAATCCAGAATGAATGTTTGACATCCGACGCAATCAAGTTGAAATACACTTTTTCATTCGTCGGCACGACCAAGTCTTGGCTCGTGATAATGCCGTAATCCGGATATTCAAACTCCCACCAGTATTGGTTGGCGCGAACATTGACGACAACTGTATCCTTATCGCGTTTTTTGTCGTTCATCGCCTTGACATCCGACAGTTTGAACGTGGTCAATATCGTCGGCACAGCCAAAATGAGCAAGAGGATGATCGGAATGACAGTCCAGATAATTTCTAGTTTATGGTTTCCTTCCACTTGCTTCGGGATTTTATTTTCTTCCCCTTGCGCCGCCGGAAGCGGATGACAACGTAAACGAAGATGATCGCCACGACGACAATGACGAGCACCATGATCGATGTGCTCAACAACATGAGCGAATACTGCATGTCCGCTACTTCACCGGCGGGCTGGAGCGTCGATAAAAACGGCTTGCCGCAGCCGGCGAGCAACAGCGCCATCATCCCGAACAGGGAAAATAAGCGCCAGTTACAGAGCCCCTTGTTCATAGCCTAATCAAACCCCTCTTTCTTTCTTTGATGTGATGGATATATATAAATTCTTTCACTAAAGAAAGAATTTTATCTAATTCACCAAAGCGTCGCGATGACCATTGCCACGAACAAAATGGTCAAATAGTTGAGCGAATAGACGAACATCCACTTCGCCCATTTGATGTCATCTTTCATTTTCAACCCCGCCAATCCCAGCAGCAGCCAGCCGACATTGAGCAGCGTGGCCACGACTAAAAATGGAACGCCAAGCGAGAACAAGTAAAACGGCAACGGCAGCAAACATGCCACCCAAACGATGATTTGCCGCTTCGTCATGGCGAATCCATGGACGACCGGCAGCATCGGGATGCCGGCTGCGCGGTATTCTTCGCATCGCTTCATCGCCAACGCCAAAAAGTGCGGCGGCTGCCACAAAAACATGATTAAAAACAGGATGAACGGAACAATATGGAAATCCGGATCAACCGCCGTCCAGCCGATCACCGGCGGCACCGCGCCGGAAATGCTGCCGACAACGGTGTTGATCGTGTAATGGCGCTTCGTCCAAAGCGTGTATAAAAAGACGTACGTCACCATACCGATCAATCCAACGACGGCAGCCGTAACCGTTGTCATAAGCAAGCTCATCTCGCCGATTGCGACAAGACCAATCCCAAGCCAAAGCACCCGCCGCGGATCCATCGTCCCGGTGACGGTCGGGCGTGCTTTCGTTCGCTCCATATATTGATCAATGTCGCGGTCAATGTAGTTGTTGATGGCGCATGAACCCGCAATGACAAGCGCTGCTCCAAACAGTGTGAAAAAGACAAGATGCAGGTTCTCCAAAAAGTGTTCCCCAGTAAAATAAAACGCCAGCCACATTCCGGCGAACGTCGTAATCAAATTGGAATTGACGATTCCGATTTTCACAACAGACGACAACTCTCTCCAAACTGCCTTAACGCTCACATGCGAGCGATGACCGGCATCGGCCGCATCCTGGTGCACCGCTTTCAATTCGGCCATGTCTCCTGTTCCTCCTCGCTGCGCCGCTCCTTGCCCGGCCGGCGCCGTGATGTTGCCTGAAATTCTTTCCAACGCCAAATAGCAAAAACGGGCTGTTTCCTCTTTATATTAAATCACATTTTTTCCTCATCATGTGAACTTTTTTTGAATAATTTGTGTCAAATTTTTGAATGCGCGCACCCAAAACGGCTCATTCGCTTGTCCCATTAATATTTCTAGCAAACTTAATCGACTTATTCAATATGCAAACGTCATTTTGTGTTTCCGGCCGCCATCGTGTAAAATAGATTTGGCTTGGCAGCACGGTTGGCTGCAATAAAATCCATCACTTTACTAATATGGACAAAATCACAGTTTCTCAATACAAGAAGGTGAAGATTTTGCAACGTTCACTCAAATGGTTTGCCTCGGCAACCACGTTGGCAATGTTGTTTGTTTTAATTGGCGGAGCGCTTGTGACCAAAACCGGATCCGGCATGGGGTGCGGCCGATCATGGCCGCTGTGCAACGGCCAATGGGTGCCGGATCACATTACGCCTGAGCTCATCATCGAGCTGAGCCATCGACTCGTTTCCGGCCTTGCCGGCATCATGGTGCTCATCCTTTCCATCTGGTCGTGGAGAGCCATTGGCCATGTGCGGGAGACGAAGTTTTTAGCTGTCATATCGTTTGTCTTTCTCGTCTTGCAAGGGCTGATCGGCGCCGCCGCGGTCGTGTGGGGGCAGTCCGATTTCGTCCTCGCCTTGCATTTCGGCATTTCGCTCATTTCGTTTGCCGCTGTGTTGCTGTTGACGCTATTGATTTTTGAAATCGACAAAACGTTTTCCGCCGCTTCCCTTTCGCTTGACGGCAAAATGCGGTTTCATATTTACGGCATCACCATATACTCATACATCGTCGTCTACACCGGGGCGCTCGTGCGCCATACGAACGCCAGCCTTGCTTGTCCGAGCTGGCCGCTTTGCGCGAAAACGCGCCTCCTCCCGGTTCAGTTTCATGAATGGGTGCAGATGGGTCATCGATTGGCCGCTCTTGTCATCATCATTTGGATCGCTGCTGCCGCCATACACGCCGTGCGCCATTATCGCGAACAGCCGGTCATCTACTACGGATGGCTCATCGCTCTTTTGCTCGTGCTCGCGCAAATGACAACCGGAGCGCTTGTCGTTTTTACGCAGCTGAATTTATACATTGCCTTGGCGCATGCCTTTTTCATTTCCTGCCTGTTCGGTGTGCTCAGCTATTTATTGCTTTTGGCGCTCCGCACCCGCCGCGCGCCGGTAAAAGCCGCCGACCATTCAGCTGGGGAAACGGCGCCGGCCACGTTGAAATGACGGCCATCCATCCGCAAACAAAAAGGGATGCCCGCAAAAACGTGGGCACCCCTTTTTTGTTCGGTATAGACCGTTTCATTTGGACAGCTCGATCAGCAAATCCCCCGCTTGAATGGCATCGCCGCTTTTGACGTAAATGTCTTTGACAATGCCGGCAAACGGCGCCTGCACCGTCGTTTCCATCTTCATCGCTTCCGTAACCATCAAATGGTCGCCTTTGTCGACTTTTTCCCCTTTCTCCACGAGCACTTTCACAACCGTGCCCGGCATCGTGGCGGCAATATGGTTCGGATTCGTCCGATCGGCCTTGATGCGCTCAGCGACAGCGGCTTTGATGCTTTCATCGCGGATGATGACTTCGCGCGGCTGGCCGTTCAGCTCGAAGTAAACGACGCGTGTGCCGTCCGCCTGAGGCTGGCCGATGGAGACGAGTTTGACGATGAGCGTTTTCCCGCGCTCAATCTCCACTTCAATTTCCTCGCCGAGGCGCATGCCGTACAGGAACGTCGGTGTATCGAGCACGGAAATATCGCCGTATTTTTCGACCGTTTCGGCATATTCCAAAAACACTTTCGGATAAAGCGCATAGGCAATGGCGTCAAAGTCGGTCACTTCGCGGCCGAGCTTGTCATACAGCTCCCGCTTGATTTGCTCAAAATCAACCGGCTCAAGCAGCTCGCCCGGACGAACGGTGATCGGTTCGCGCCCTTTCAAAATAATGCGCTGCAACTCTTTCGGGAACCCGCCATGCGGCTGGCCTAAATAGCCTTCGAAAAACTCCACGACCGAGTCCGGGAAATTGAGCGTTTCGCCGCGTTCAAAAATGTCTTGCTCCGTCAAATTGTTTTGCACCATGTAAAGCGCCATGTCGCCGACAACTTTCGATGATGGCGTCACTTTGACGATGTCGCCGAACAAGTCGTTGACGCGGCGATACATTTCTTTCACTTCATCCCACCGATCGCCGAGGCCGACCGCTTTTGCCTGCTGCTGCAGGTTGCTGTACTGGCCGCCTGGCATCTCATGCATGTATACTTCCGTATGCGGCGCGTTCATGCCGCTTTCAAACTCTTGATAAAATTTGCGCACGTCTTCCCAATAGCGGGCCAACTGCTCAAGGCCGTAAATATCAACCTCCGGCGCCCGCTCCGTTCCTTCAAGGGCATAGTAGAGCGTATTGGCGCTCGGCTGCGACGTCAAGCCGGCCATCGAGCTGACGGCGACATCGACGATATCGACGCCGGCTTCGATCGCTTTGGCGTACGTGTAAATACCGTTGCCGCTCGTATCGTGCGTATGCAAATGGATCGGAATGCTGACCGTCTCCTTAAGCGCGGAAATGAGCACGTACGCCGCCTGCGGCTTCAACAGACCAGCCATATCCTTAATGCCTAAAATGTGCGCTCCGGCTTGCTCGAGCTCTTTCGCCAAGGCTTTGTAATAATCCAAATTGTACTTCGGCCGATTCGGGTCTAAAACATCGCCCGTATAGCAAATCGCCGCCTCGGCGATTTTGCCGCTTTGCCGGACGGCATCGATCGCCACCGTCATCCCTTTCACCCAGTTTAGGCTGTCGAAAATGCGGAACACATCAATGCCGGCTTGCGCTGATTTGTCGACGAACTCGCGGATGACGTTGTCGGGATAGTTTTTATACCCCACGGCGTTGGCCGACCGAAGCAGCATCTGGAACAGCACGTTTGGAATGCGCTCGCGCAGCTTCAGGAGGCGGTCCCACGGATCCTCCTTCAAAAAGCGGTACGCCACATCAAACGTCGCCCCGCCCCACATCTCAAGCGAGAATAAGTTGGGCAGCAAACGCGCCGTCGGCTCAGCGATCCGCAACAAGTCGATCGTGCGGACGCGGGTCGCCAACAACGACTGATGAGCGTCACGGAACGTCGTATCGGTCAAGAGCACGCGCGGCTGCTCTTGGATCCAGCGAACAAGCCCTTCAGGTCCGCGTTCATCCAAAATTTGCTTCGTTCCCGCTGGGATCGGTTCCGTTTGGCTCACCTTCGGCACGCGCGGTTTGTCAAACACCGGCTTTTTCTTTTTGCCGATGCCAGGGAAGCCGTTGACCGTCACGGTGCCGATGTACGTAAGCATTTTCGTCCCGCGGTCTTTTCGGCGCGGGAATACAAACAATTCCGGCGTCGTATCGATAAATGACGTATCGTATTCCCCGACAAAAATTTCGGATGCTGAACGACGTTTTCCAAAAACGGAATGTTCGTTTTAATGCCGCGGATGCGGAATTCGCGCAAGTTGCGCAGCATTTTTCTTGCCGCCTGCTCAAACGTCAACGCCCATGTCGACACTTTCACGAGCAGCGAATCGTAATACGGCGTAATGACCGCCCCTTGGAAGCCATTGCCGGCGTCCAAGCGCACGCCAAAACCGCCGCCGGAACGGTACGCCATAATTTTTCCCGTATCCGGCATAAAGTTGTTGAGCGGGTCTTCCGTCGTCACCCGCGACTGAATGGCGTAGCCGTTGATGCGGATGTCTTCCTGCTTTGGAATGCCGACTTCCGGGCTGTGGAGCGAAAATCCGTCGGCGATTAAAATTTGCGACTGGACGATGTCAATCCCGGTGATCATTTCGGTGATCGTATGCTCAACTTGAATGCGCGGATTGACTTCGATGAAATAAAACTCATCTCCGGAGACGAGAAACTCAACCGTGCCAGCGTTGACGTAGCCGACGCTTCTCATGAGCCGGACCGCCGCCTCGCAAATGCGCTCGCGCAGCTCGTCCGACAACGAGACGCTCGGCGCGACTTCCACGACTTTTTGATGGCGGCGCTGCACCGAGCAGTCGCGTTCATAAAGGTGAACGATGTTTCCTTCGTGGTCGCCCAAAATTTGCACTTCAATATGCTTCGGCTTTTCGATCAGCTTTTCAACATAAACGTCATCGCTGCCAAACGCCGCTTTCGCTTCCGACTTGGCCCGCTCAAACGCTTCCTTCACTTCCGACTTCGAGCGGACGATGCGCATGCCCCGGCCGCCGCCGCCAAGCGCCGCTTTAATGATGATCGGGTATCCGTGCGTCTCAGCAAAACGGACGACGTCTTCAAGGCCGCCGACCGGTCCATCGCTGCCCGGGATGACCGGAATGCCCGCCTTCATGGCCGCATGGCGCGCTTTCACTTTATCGCCGAACATATCCAAATGTTCTTCGTTCGGGCCGATGAAAATAATCCCCTCTTCGCGGCACCGTTTGGCAAATTGAATGTTTTCCGACAAAAACCCATAACCCGGGTGGATGGCATCGACATCGTGGGCTTTGGCGATCTCAATGATGCCTTCGATGTCCAAGTAGGCTTCGATCGGCTTTTTCCCTTCCCCGACTAAATACGCCTCATCCGCTTTGTAGCGGTGGTACGATCCGGCGTCTTCCTTCGAATAAATCGCCACGGTGCGGATATCAAGCTCCGTGCAGGCGCGGAAAACGCGAATGGCGATCTCTCCCCGGTTGGCTGCCAGCACTTTGCGAATTCGTCTTGTCCTCATTCTGTCCCTCCTCCTTTATTTAATAAAAGTATAAAAGTTTTGCCGATTTGTAAATACACTTTCTAAAAAGTCAGACCTCTTTTCTGTTTGCTGACCATCGTTTTTTCCGCTTTTTTATACCGTTGTTCGTACTTTGCAAACATCGAAATGTTCACCAAAAGACCGAGCGAAGCCATGGTCAGGACAAGCGACGTTCCCCCATAGCTGACGAGCGGCAGCGGCACCCCTGTAATCGGAATAAGGCCAACGACCCCACCAACGTTAATGAACGTTTGAAAGCCGATCATGACGGAGATGCCGATCGCAAGCAGGCTCCCAAACGCATCGTGGGAGCGGCGGGCAATCCAAAGCCCGCGCAGCACGATAAACGCCAATAACCCAAGCGTGAACGCTACACCAAATAAGCCGAGCTCTTCGGCGATGACCGCCATAATAAAATCGGTGTGCGACTCTGGCAGGTAGCCGTATTTTTGAATGCCTTTGCCAAGCCCCACTCCTTTCAGCCCGCCAAGCCCGATCGCCAAATACGAATTCACGAGCTGGTAGCCATCGCCGTTTGCGTATTGAAAGGGATCCAAAAAGCTGTAAAGACGCGATACCCGTTCAGGAGAAAAAATTTTTTTGCCCGCAACCGGGAGCCAAAACGGTGACAGCACCGTCCCGATCAATGTAAAAAAAAGCAGCTGCTTTAGAAGCAACACGAGGCGCAAACCGGACGAAACAATGATGCACATCGCGATGGCAAACACGATCGCCGCCGTTCCGAAGTCAGGCTGTATGGCAATCAGGAAACAAATCACCAATGTATAATAAATGGGGAACAAATTGCTTTTCGCCGGCTCGGCCAGCCGCTTCCGCTTGTTGGCGAACGCTGCGGCCAAGTATAAAATCAGACCGAGCTTCGCGAGCTCCGCCGGTTGGATCGAAAGCGCCCCGACGCGAAACCAGCTTGTTGCGTTGTTGGCCGTATGGCCGAGAAAAGCGACGGCGATCAGCATCAATGGAGAAGCAAAAAAGACGAGTTTCACCCATCGCTCCGCCCGCCACACTTTATACGGAATCGCCATCATAATGGCGAACGCGATGAATCCGGCAATCAGCCACAGTTTTTGCCGCTCGTAAAAATAGTCGCTTGGCACTTCAAAGCGGATGACGGCGGTGACCATGCTCGAGCTGTACACCATAATCAATCCGAACAACGACAGCATGATGACCGCGGCGATCAGCGGATAATCATAGCACTTCAATACTTTTTTCCATAATTGTCGTTCCATCGTTCCTCTTCCCTGTGAACATGTATGTACTTAAAATCATTCGCAGCGGCGCGCTGTTTTCCTGCCGAAAAACAGAAAAACTCAAACGATGGCGCGCCAATCGTTTGAGTTGCCTTATATGCTTATCGCACGCGCTTTTTGGCCACGGCCTCGTGCAACGCGGAAAGTTCGCGCTCAAGCCGGTCAAGGAGCGCTTTTCCGTCTTTCGCTTCCACAAGCCCGAGGCGCACTGCAAAATCAATTTCCCGTGACAAACCGAACATTTGCGTGTCAAGCACTTCTTCATACACCGGACATTGCGGCATCGTCAAATGGTCCATTTGCACGCGGATGAGTTGGATGATTTTCTCTGCATCCGCTTGTAAAAGCGCGTACGCCTTCTCCCGATAGCTCATCGATTCGTCCGTCACATCGATCCCTCCGTTCTCTCCCCTATCCTTCTTTACATCTTAACGTGAAACAAGCCATTTTGCAAGTTGAAACCGTTGACAGCAACCCGGCCTGGAACATGACAAGCTCTTTCGTTATTATTATACTAAAAATGGTGGGAACATGCAGAGGAGAGGTGTTTCATGAACGATATTATTGTGCTGACAGGAAAGGTGAAGTTTACGATCACGCTTGACCCCGGCGTCTGGATTTTCGACGACCGGAAAGTGGACATGGATGCGTATTTTTCGGAGCCGGCTCCACAGCCGACGGAAGCGGAGCAAGAGGACGAGGAAATCAAAAAGCTGTCGGCATTTTGGGACCGGGAAATTCAAGAGGGCGCGGTTTTTCCGCCGACGTTGAAAACGGAGCGGCGCTTTTTGAAGGAGAAAATCATCACCGGCTCGTTCGGCATGCCGTTCGCCCCATTTTTGCGAAACGCTGAGCCGCATGAAGACGCGTCTAGACTTGTCATTGAGACGGAACATGGAGAAACCGTGATCCCTCTGGAAAAGGCGTACGACCTGATTTTCGCTTTTTCCCAAAACGGAAAACCGCTACGCGACGACGGTCCGGTGCACATTTATTTTGGCGACGGCTCCAACCGTGAGGCGCCGATTACTCATGTGCGTCGGCTCGTCGTCCGATGACCGGGCGCCCCATGAAGGGGCGGCCCGGTGTTTGAGGTTTTGACGCCTTCAACCGCCTCAAGCGCTTGGAACCTAGATGTTTTCCGCAGCGCCCCAGGCGGCGGGCGCCTTTCGAAACGTTCGCGGCGGCGGGCCGCGCGCCTGGCATGGCACCCGTTCTTTAACGGCGGATGCTCTGAGGAACGCCTAGCTACAGCAAATCAGCGGCAAGCTGGGCGAGCGCCGAACGCTCCCCTTTGACGAGCCGGATATGACCGGCGATTTTTTGGTCTTTAAACTTTTCGACGACGTACGTCAACCCGTTGTTATATTCATCCAAATACGGATGGTCGATCTGTTCCGGATCGCCCATTAAAATGATTTTGCTTTTCTCCCCGACGCGCGTCAAAATCGTCTTCACTTCATGCTTCGTTAAATTTTGCGCCTCATCAATGATGATAAACTGCTCCGGCAGGCTCCGGCCGCGGATGTACGTGAGCGCCTCCACTTCAATCGAGCTCATGCCGGCTAAAATCGCATCGAGCTCCCCCGGTTTTTTCGTGTTGAACAAGTATTCCAAGTTGTCAAAAATCGGCTGCATCCACGGGCGCAGCTTTTCTTCCTTTTCCCCCGGCAGAAAGCCGAGATCTTTCCCCATCGGCACAATCGGCCGAGCGACGAGCAATTTTTTGTATGTGCGCAAATCTTCCGTTTGCATCAACCCCGCGGCAAGGGCAAGCAGCGTCTTGCCCGTTCCGGCTTTGCCGATTAGCGTCACAAGCGGAATGTCGTCGCGCATGAGAAGCTCAAACGCCATCGTCTGCTGCACGTTGCGCGGGCGAATGCCCCATATATGTTCGTGATGGAAGATGAGCTTTTTCACTTTTTTGCCGTTTTGGTCGACAATGCCAATCGCTGACGCCGAGCTGCCAAACGCGTCTTTCATAATAATGAACTGGTTCGGATAAAACGGGTGGTCGGCGATATCGGCGAGCACGAGCTCCCCTTTGTCGTAAAACCGCTGTAGGTGGTCCTTTCCTATGTACAGCTCCAAAAATCCGCTGTAAATATGGTCGACATCAACGACGCGGTCGCTTAAAAAGTCTTCTGCCTGCAGCCCGATGGCATCCGCTTTGACGCGCACGAGCGCATCTTTGCTCACCAAAATGACGGAGCGTCCATCTTCCTTCGCCTGCTCTTCAAGCGATAAATTTTTCGCCACCGCCAGAATGCGGTTGTCATTTGTTTTTTCGACAAAAATTTCTTGCAGTTGATGAAACGAACGATGGTTCAACTCAATGCGCAGCGCCCCTCCGTTTTCAAGCGGAATTTTTTCATGCAGCTTGCCGTTTTCGCGCAGACGGTCGATGAGCTTTGACACTTGGCGGGCATTTCTACCAATTTCATCCATATACCGCTTTTTCGAATCCACTTCCTCAAGCACGACCGCTGGAATGACGACCTCATTATCCTCAAACGCGAAAATCGAATACGGATCTTGCAACAGCACGTTCGTATCGAGCACGTAAATTTTTTTTCCCAAATTCCGCTTCCCCCCATGTGAGTTTTTCACGTTTTTCCGTTGGATGGGAATGGCTGTAATACAACATATGAAAACATGTATAAAGATAGAAGGACATTTGCAAACTAAAGAAAAAAAGTCGAGGTGGCCCATTATGAAGAGAAACTGCTGGCTCGCCGTTTTCTTCCTTCCCCTTTTGATTTTCAGCGGCTGCACGTTTGGAAACGATCATGAAGCGAACGAGCCCAATCGTTCACTCGTGCGCGTCAAAAATACGGTCGATGAACGCGTCGAGAACAAATCCGGGCAAGAGATCGCCCGCCGGCTTGCAGAAATCGCCGACCGTGTTCCAAACGTTCACAATGCCGCTGCGCTCGTCGTCGGCAAATACGCCATCGTCGGCATTGACGTCGGCGCCAATATGGATGCCTCACGCGTCGGCACCATCAAATATTCCGTCGCCGAAGCATTGCAAAAAGATCCGTACGGTGCGAACGCTATTATTGTCGCTGACCCAGATCTTTACACCCGCGTGCGCAACATCGGCCGGCAAATCGATGAGGGGAGGCCGGTGCAAGCGTTCATGAACGAAATCGCCGACATCGTCGGACGAGTGATGCCGGAAGTGCCAAGCGACCTATTTGAAACGACGCCGAAGCCGACCGAAGAAAATGACGGACAGCTGAACGAACGGGAGGAGCGGCAACTGAACGAACAGCAAAACAAGCAATCGAATGAACATTTACATCGATAAACGGTTTCTGTGTGGGTTATAATGGAACAGAAAGCGCGGCTCATTTCCGAGGAAAGCGGGAGTGAAATGCATTTGAATCAACAAACGATGGCGGGAAATGTGGTATAATGGGAACGAAAGAACACTCTACCATTTCGCGTTTGGATGTATTGAGGTGAACAATGAGAGTCAAATGCGTGCTTTGCGACCAAATCGATACGATCGACGATGAATCGCCGCTCGCCAAGCGGTTGCGCAACCGTCCGATCCACACGTACATGTGCCGCGAATGCCACGACCGCATCACCGAAAAAACGAAACAGCGGCTGGCAACAGGAAAGTTCCGCTTCTATCGCGGCCGCCGCGCAGACGATGATTGGTGATCCCGCAAAAAAAAAACGGTGCGGAAGAGCGATCGCTTTTCCGCGCCTTTTTGGTTGTCATCATCCATACTTTTCCGGTTCGGCTTCGATCTGCCGCCACATCGCCTCAGCCAGCTCAAGCGGGAAACACGCCGCCCTTGTTTCCCCGCCGCGCACATATTCGACGATGTATTGCCCATTCGTTTCATCTTTGACGGCGTCTACGGCCGTCACACCAAAGTCGTTTTCCAAGATGGCGCGGAAAAACGAGGCCGTATCGCGCGCCGCCGCATCGTGCGGACGGGCTTTGGCGACGATGTGGATCGTCAGCCAGTTATAAAGGGCATCCTGCACGGATTTCATGACTTTTCTCCCTCTTTCGCCTGCTTCAGGCGCACTTTATAAATGATTAATACGAGGGCGGCGACGGCCAATCCTTCTGCCACCGGCAAAAAGACAGCAAAAAAGGTCAAAACCGTGCAGCCAAGCGCCAGCAAAACGTAAATGATGACGTTTTTCAACAGCGGCAGGCGGCGGGCAAAACCGAGTCGATACACAAGCGCAGCAAGCAACAACACTGTCACATACAATAGCCACATACCGCGCTCGGGATGATCGTGCACCTTATAAAGCGAGGCGAAAAACGTGAGCCGTTCGAGCACATTCACACCATTCCCCTCCCGTTCATCCTAATAACGCCCTTCTCCAAGGCGTTTTCGATTGTTCGCAAACCAAAGACGCGCGCATGGCGCTTCCGGCTATTTCGCCTGCTCAACCGCTTTCTTTTTCTTCTCCGCCTTTTCACGCTCGCTTTTATTCAAGATTTTTTTGCGCAACCGGATCGAGGCTGGCGTCACTTCACAATATTCATCATCATTCAAATACTCGAGCGCTTCTTCAAGCGTCAACAGACGCGGCTTTTTCATCGTCACCGTCTGTTCTTTCGTCGATGAACGCATGTTGGTGACATGTTTTTCGCGGCAAATGTTGACGACCAAGTCGTTTTCGCGGTTATGCTCGCCGACGATCATCCCTTCGTACACCTCAGTGCCCGGCTCAACAAAAATGGTGCCGCGATCCTCAAGTTGCATGATGCTGTAAGCCGTCGCCTTTCCGGTTTCCATCGAGACGAGCACCCCTTGGCGGCGGCCGCCAATTGCGCCAGGCTGCACAGGGGCATAATGGTCAAACGAATGGTTTAAAATTCCATATCCGCGCGTCAACGACATAAATTCACTCCGATAGCCGATCAAGCCACGCGACGGCACAAGGAAGACGAGACGCACTTGCCCGTTGTCGCCGTGCACCATATCGACGAGCTCGCCCTTGCGGCTGCCGAGCGACTCCATGATCGCTCCCGTATATTCCTCCGGGATGTCCATGACGACCCGCTCGATCGGCTCGCACGTGACACCGTCAATCTCTTTTAGAATGACTTCCGGCTTCGATACTTGCAGTTCGTATCCTTCGCGGCGCATGCTTTCAATCAAAATCGCCAAATGAAGCTCCCCACGGCCGGAGACAATCCACGCATCCGGCGACTCGGTCGGCTCAACGCGCAGACTGACATCCGTCTCCAGCTGGGTGCGAAGCCGCTCCTCCAGCTTTCTCGCCGTCACGTATTTGCCTTCGCGCCCCGCAAACGGGCTGTTGTTGACGAGAAACGTCATTTTGAGCGTCGGCTCATCGATGCGAAGCGGCGGCAGCGGCTCTTGATGATCGGGCGGGCAAACCGTTTCACCGACATTGATGTCCTCCATCCCGGCGACCGCGACGATGTCGCCAGCGTGCGCTTCTTCAATCTCAATCCGCTTCAACCCAATAAAACCAAACAGCTTCGTGACACGAAACATCTTGACGGCACCGTCGCGCTTTAAAAGAGCGACTTGCTGTCCTGTTTTCATCGTGCCGCGGAAAATGCGGCCGATGCCGATGCGTCCGACATATTCATTATAGTCGAGCAGCGCCACTTGAAACTGCAACGGTTCGTTGCGGTTGTCCACCGGCGCCGGAATATGCTCGATGATCGTCTCAAACAAGGCGGTCATGTCACCGTCCTGGCGATCCGGATCGAGGCTTGCCGTCCCGCGCAGCGCCGATGTGTACACGACTGGAAACTCGAGCTGCTCCTCAGAAGCACCAAGTTCGATAAACAGGTCGAGCACCTCATCAACGACTTCCGCCGGCCGAGCAAATTCGCGGTCGATTTTGTTGACGACGACGATCGGCACAAGCTGCTGCTCAAGCGCTTTTTTGAGCACAAACCGCGTCTGCGGCATGCAGCCTTCATACGCATCGACGACAAGCAAGACGCCGTCGACAAGGCGCATGATCCGCTCCACTTCCCCTCCGAAATCAGCGTGTCCCGGCGTATCCAAAATGTTGATGCGCGTTCCTTTATACAAGACAGCCGTGTTTTTGGCCAAAATCGTAATGCCGCGCTCCCGCTCCAGATCGTTGCGGTCAAGCGCCCGCTCCGCGACTTGTTCGTTTTCGCGGAACGTCCCTGACTGCCGAAGCAGCTGATCAACGAGCGTCGTTTTCCCATGGTCGACGTGAGCGATGATCGCGATATTGCGGAGATCGATTCGTTTGTTCGTCAATGTCGGTCACTCCTGTTCGGCAAACTGCTTGTCTATTATATCACAACCGATAGAAAATCGGCATGTTTTCCTGTACACTAGAAAAAGACGCCCACTTTGCCAGAAAGGAGTCAACCCAGTCAACTACCCCCACTTCGCGAACGCTTGAAGTGGGGGCTTGCAACTCCCCAGAAGTGCAAACGGACGTCGTCCTCCTTCCTTGACTTGGGGTTGCATCAGGGGCAGGTTGACGACTGCCCAACGACGCAGGTCATGCCTGCATCGTTGCCGATTCTCTCGGTGTGTCTGTTGGCAGTACTTGGCTTCCACACACAACAGACGGACCTACGCTCGATGTTTTACGTTGCAACGTTTCCTGCAACCAACTCCATACATCGAGCAGCAGCTATTGGAGTGCCTTTATTGAACGGTTTTCTCCATGCCTTTATTCTATCATACACAAAAGAAAGGGGAACGCGCATTCCTCTCCCACTTACTCCCTTTGGTCGTTGAAGTGGGAGTCTCCTGCGCGAAATAGGATGAAACGGATCGAGCCTGTACCGCTGTTGCTCGCCATTCTTGCCGTCGCCGCCATCATGGCGATCGGCGTCTTCATCGCCGAGCAAAGTTTGATCGGCATCGCCGCTTCCACGGTCATCTTGATCGCCGCCATGGGCGCCGGGTTCGCCCATAAAAAACGGACGCGTTGAAAAACGGGACAAGCTGGATGCTTGTCCCATTTTCGCGATTTCGCGCCTCATCAATCGTGAAGATAGCGCCGCAAAATTTCTTCGTGCACCCCAGGTTTCGCAGCAAGCACCGAATTGCGGCCAAGCAGATCCAGCGGCTTCCCGTCAAGGGTCGTCACCATTCCGCCCGCTTCTTCAATCAAAATCATCCCGCCGGCGAAATCCCACGGCGACAGGCGCGGCGAAATGTAGGCGTCCAAACGGCCGGCGGCAACATACGCGAGCTCAAGCGCCGCTGAACCATACGAACGCGTGCCGCGCGCCTCTTTCGCCAGCCTCATGAGCGGGCGATGGTCGAGGCGCTTGTTTTCCATGAGCCATGTCCCGTTGATGGCGATGATCGACTCCGCCACTGGCGCGGGCTGCAGGAGGCCGAGCGGCTCCCCGTTCAAAAACACCCCCCGCCCTTTTTGCGCCGCATACAGTTCGTCAAACACGACGTCATACACGTAGCCGAGCTGCCCGATGCCATCTTCAAAAATGCCGATCGATACAGCAAAATGGCGCCGCTGATGAACGAAATTCATCGTGCCGTCGATCGGGTCAATCACCCAAACAACGCCGTCCAAGGCATCGATCCGGTCGCCAAATCCTTCTTCCCCCAACAGGCGGTGGCTAGGGAACTGGCGGCGGATGTGCTCGGCGAAAAACTGCTCAATGGCGCGGTCAACGTTCGTCACTAAGTCGTTCGGGTTCTCTTTCGCTTCCACCGTCAGCTGTTTGGCAAACGAGGCGCGGATGCGCTTTCCTGCTTCGTCGATCCATTGCCGGGCGTATCGGTCGATTTCTTCCCATTTTTCTGCCATATTGATTCCTCCTGCCTTCGGTTATGTATAGATCGCAACCGGAACGGGGGCGGACACCGCTCAAGAAAAAAACGAACCGGAAAGATGGTTCGCCTTGAATCAGAATCATACTTGAAGGCGCATCAGTTCTTGGCGCAGCTTTTCAAGCCGCCGTTTGCACTCTTTTTTCTTTTCTTCATCGTTTTCCATCATGGCCTCGTACAGCGTCGCTAGTTCGTAATCGAGTTCGAGCCGCAACACCGCCATGCGTTTGTCTCCATCTGGTCGCTTCAGCGAATTGGCGGTTTTTTTCATATTCGTCCGCACCCCTTTCTCGATCATCCGCTAAACTTCCGGCGCCCGTCACGAATGTGCTGCTTCATTTTGTTTTATATTATATTATGTGGAAAAAGGGGTGTATGCAACTAATTTGTGCGTTTACCTACCGCGCTTCCGTTGTGGCTCGAATGATACCACAGCGATAATCCCAGGGGAACTATGACCATCAATGATTTCTTGTGTTGACCAGTCGTAGGAAAATGGATAGGAATAACCCATTGTTCCACCTCCACCGTTAGTTTGCCCAACGGCGCCGAATTTGTTCCGCCTCTTCCATCATGCGGGCAAACAACTCAGCGACGGACGGAACATCGTGAATGAGCCCGATCGCCTGCCCGACCCAAGCGAATCCTTCGTCCACCTTTCCTTCGTAAATGAAGCGCCGGTTCGCTTCTCCGCTAATATATTCTTTTAAATCATCATACGTACCGCCTTGGCGCTCGATTTCCAATATTTTTTCCGCCCAGGCGTTGGCCAGCACCCGCCCTGGCGCCCCGAGCGACCGTTTAATGATGACCGTATCGTTTTCGGTGGCGTTGAGAATCATTTCTTTATATGCTGGATGAGCATGAACGCATTCTTTCGTGGCGATAAACCGCGTTCCCATCTCAATCCCTTCCGCTCCAAGCGCCAATGCCGCCATCAACCCGCGTCCATCGGCGATGCCGCCCGAGGCGATGACCGGAATCGATACGGAGTCAACGACTTTCGGAATAAGGACGAACGTGCCAGTATCGTATTTGCCGAGATGCCCGCCCCCTTCCTGACCGACGACCATCACCGCATCAGCACCGAGCTCCTCTGCTTTCACTGCCTGGCGGACGGCGGCAACGAGCACGAGCTTTTTCACGTTCGTTCCTTTCAATTGTTCAAAAAACGGCGCCGGATTGCCGCCGGTGACCGAAACGACCGGCACCCCCTCATCAAGCGCTGCTTCAAGCATATGAGCAAACGGGCGGCCGTGCTGGCCAATGGCGAAATTGACGCCGAACGGCCGATCCGTTTTTTCCTTCACCTTGCGGATTTCCTCGCGCAGTTGCTCCGGTCCATCGAGAGACATCGCCGTAATTTGTCCGAGCCCACCGGCGTTCGAGACCGCTGCGGCCAAATCAGCGTACGCCAAGTAAGCGAGCCCCCTTGAATGATCGGATATGTAATGCCGAGCAGCTCTGTCACCCTCGTTCTCCATTTCATTTCGATAACGCCCCCTTTTTGCTTTGTCTTTCTTTTATTTCTCTCTTGAACCGCTGTTTTCCTTTTTCAGCGTCCATTCATTTCTTCTTTGCAAACGGAAAAATCCATGCTATAATGCACTTGTTTTATCCTCGAGATAAAGAGGTGTGAAAAACCATTGTCGCAACTCGAGACACCATTGTTTACCGGTTTGTTGGAGCATATGAAAAAAAATCCGGTTCAATTTCACATTCCCGGCCATAAAAAAGGGGCCGGCATGGATCCGGAGTTTCGCGCTTTCATCGGAGACAACGCCTTGGCGATTGATTTAAT
Source organism: Geobacillus sp. JS12 (assembly GCF_001592395.1). Taxonomy (NCBI): domain Bacteria; kingdom Bacillati; phylum Bacillota; class Bacilli; order Caryophanales; family Anoxybacillaceae; genus Geobacillus; species Geobacillus sp. JS12. The sequence goes on along the minus strand of NZ_CP014749.1, from coordinate 490,607 downwards.
CAACATCAGCCCGCTCGATGACTTGCACCATCCAAAAGGGATGATCAAACGGGCGCAGGAGCTCGCTGCCGAAGCGTTCGGCGCCGATTATACGTTTTTTTCCGTGCAAGGAACGAGCGGCGCCATCATGACGATGGTCATGTCGGTCGCCGGGCCGGGCGATAAAATCATCGTGCCGCGCAACGTCCATAAATCGGTCATGTCGGCCATTGTCTTTTCTGGAGCGACGCCGATTTTCATTCATCCCGAAATCGACAAGGAGCTTGGCATTTCCCATGGCATTACGCCGCAAGCAGTGGAAAAAGCGCTCCGCCAGCACCCGGACGCCAAAGGGGTGCTCGTCATCAACCCGACGTACTTTGGCATTGCCGGCGATTTGAAAAAAATCGTCGATATCGCCCACTCGTACAACGTTCCGGTGCTTGTCGACGAAGCGCACGGCGTGCACATTCATTTTCATGAGGACTTGCCGCTCTCAGCGATGCAAGCGGGCGCCGATATGGCGGCGACAAGCGTCCATAAGCTCGGCGGATCGCTGACGCAAAGCTCGATTTTGAATGTGCGCGAAGGACTCGTCTCCGCGAAACACGTGCAGGCGATTTTAAGCATGCTGACGACGACTTCAACGTCGTACTTGTTGCTCGCTTCGCTTGATGTCGCCCGCAAACAGTTGGCGACGAAAGGGCGTGAACTCATCGACAAAGCCATTCGACTCGCCGACTGGACGCGCCGGCAAATCAACGAGATTCCATATTTGTACTGCGTCGGCGAAGAGATTTTAGGCACGGAAGCAACGTACGACTACGATCCGACAAAACTCATCGTTTCGGTTAAAGAGCTCGGGCTGACCGGCCATGACGTCGAACGGTGGCTGCGCGAAGCGTACAACATTGAAGTCGAGCTTTCCGATTTATACAACATTTTGTGCATCATCACCCCGGGCGATACCGAACGGGAGGCGAGCCTGCTCGTTGAAGCGCTCCGCCGCTTGTCGAAGCAGTTCAGCCATCAGGCAGAGAAAGGGATCAAGCCGAAAGTGCTCCTTCCGGACATCCCGGCCTTAGCCTTGACGCCGCGCGATGCGTTTTACGCCGAAACGGAAGTCGTGCCGTTTCACGAATCGGCCGGCCGAATCATCGCCGAATTTGTGATGGTGTATCCGCCTGGCATTCCAATTTTTATTCCAGGCGAAATCATCACGGAAGAAAACTTGAAGTATATTGAGACGAACTTGGCTGCCGGCCTCCCTGTCCAAGGGCCGGAAGACGACACGCTGCAGACGTTGCGTGTCATTAAGGAATATAAACCGATCCGCTGACCGCACAAGCCGGTTTGCCTGGCTTGTGCTTGTTTGCCAAAAATAAACGGCGCGCATGTGACTTGTCGACATGCGCGCCTCTATCCGTTCCTTTCCCCCATCGGTTTGACCGTTTTATTCTTTTTCTCCGCCCTCATTGTCATGCTCGCAGCCATCACATTTCCCATAAAGCGTTGTCACTTTTTCATCTTCGAAATACGCAATCGTCGCATCACACGTTTGACATACGATCGTGCCCATCCCCAAAACCCCTTTGTGATGATAAATCCGCTTGTTGATTTCATAATAATATATCACATTTAAATTGTCAATCCTAATTTGTATATCACATTTAATAAAAAAAGAACTTTTTTGAAACCGCTCTTTTTCCATTTATTGTCCGCCAACATATGGTACAATAAGGATAAAGACGCAATGGAAATGGTGGGAGGGGAAGGAATGATGAACACCGATCTAAAGCTGCCTGCGGGGAAAACGATGACCATCGAGGACGTCAAACAGCTGCTCGAGCGCTACCAGATGGCGCTCAAAAAGACAGGGGAACAGCTTGGTTGGGCGTACGAACAGGCCGCTTTCCCGTATACGGTCCGCATACACGAATCCGTTCTCTACTTGCAAGGCGACGGCCGTTTGTACAAAGGGATGGCGATTTCCGTGCGAACAGCTGGAGAAGAGACATTCATTGACATCGCACTGCCGCCGGGGGCGACGCATGGGGATAAAGGGAAGGCCAATGAATTCAGCAAATGGCTGGCGAAAACGCTCGGCGGTGAACTGCACTTGTTCAGCGGCCGGACGATGGTGTTTGGCAGCGCGTAAACAGCGGGCATTCGACCGCTGTTTTTTATTGAACGGCCTGCCAAATGACATGCTGACCGGCAAAGTACACCGCCGCCGTCCCAATCGTCGTCAGCGCCGCCTTGCGCGTCGCCAAGCCGAGCTGGCGGGCCAGCAAAAACGCGATGTACATAAAGATGCACAGCATCAGCCCGCGGAAAAACAGGCGGTCTCTTCCTGACAGCCACTCGATCAATGAGAAACTGCTCCAAATCATCATCTGCATCAAAAATGCAACGTAAGCTTTCATTTCAACTCCATCTCCCGCTTGTTCTTTACCATAACGATATGAGGCGAGAGCGGAAAATAGTATGGGAAATTGGACAAGAAATGGACCAGGCCGCTTCTTTGGACAAAAGACTGTCGACCGAGCGCAGCAACAGGCGAACATACAGCTGCCGCCGCAGATTCATTTCTTTTCTGCCCATCATCTTGCTTCTGGATGATGTTCCCTGCTTATTGCACCGCAGGAAAAAGGTGCCCCGCTGTGTTTGGGGCACCTTCGTTTTCCGTTACTTCGCAATGATATGAATCGGCGTGCCAAGCGCCACTTCCGCCGCTTCCATGGCGATTTCGCCAAGCGTCGGATGGGCGTGAATCGTCAAGGCGATATCTTCCGCCGTCATGCCGGCTTCAATGGCCAGCCCAAGCTCGGCGATCATATCCGAGGCGTTCGGGCCGATGATTTGCGCTCCAATCACAACGCCGTCTTCTTTGCGGACGACAAGCTTCAGGAAACCGTCCGTATCGTTGAGCGACAGAGCGCGGCCATTGGCGGCAAACGGGAATTTCGCCGTAATGACGTCGATGCCTTCCTCTTTCGCCTGTTGTTCAAAGTAGCCGACCGAGGCGCATTCCGGATCGGAGAAGACCACAGCCGGAATGGCGATGTAATCCACTACCGACGGATGGCCGGCGATGGCTTCCGCCGCCACTTTCCCTTCATACGACGCTTTATGAGCAAGCGCCGGGCCTGGAACGATGTCGCCGATGGCGAAAATGTTCGGCACGCTTGTCCGGCATTGTTGGTCCACTTCAATCAAGCCGCGGTTCGTCATTTTGATGCCGATTTGTTCAAGACCAAGTTCATCTGTATTCGGTCGGCGGCCGACCGTCACCAACACATAGTCGGCGTCGATCGTTTTCGTTTCGCCGTTCGCCTCATACGTGACCGTCACGCCGTCTGCACGCTCTTCGGCTCCTTTTGCGAGCGCATTCGTCACAACTTCGACCCCTTTGTTCTTCAGACGGCGCTTAATGATGGACACCATTTGCTTTTCAAAGCCGGATAAAATCTCACCAGCCCCTTCCAGAATCGTCACTTTCGCACCAAAATTGGCGTAAGCCGTACCGAGTTCGATGCCGATGTAGCCGCCGCCGATGACAACGAGCGATTTCGGGATTTCCCCGAGGTTGAGCGCACCGGTCGAGTCGAGAATGCGGCCGGAAAACTTGAAGTTCGGCAGCTCGATCGGACGCGAACCGGTGGCCAGAATCGCGTTTTTAAACGTATACGTCTGCGCGCTGTCGCCGTTGACCACGCGCACCGTATTGGCGTCGACGAAGTACGCTTCCCCTTTGACAATGTCAACTTTGTTGCCTTTGAGAAGTCCTTCGACGCCGCCCGTCAATTTTTTGACGATGCTCGCTTTCCATTCTTGCACTTTCGAGAAATCAACCGTGACGTTTTCCGCCTTGATGCCCATCTCGTCGGAATGTTTCGCCTGCTCGTAGCGATGGCTTGCCGAGATGAGCGCCTTGGACGGGATGCACCCGACATTTAAGCAGACGCCGCCCAAATTTCCTTTTTCCACAATCGTCACTTTTTGGCCGAGCTGTGCGGCGCGGATGGCGGCGACATAGCCGCCAGGGCCGGCGCCAACGACGAGCGTTTCTGTTTCAATTGCAAAATCGCCAACTACCATCGTTTTACGCCTCCATTAATAATAATTCTGGATCACTTAACAGCTGCTTGATATGGTTGAGCGCTTTTTGCGCTGTCGCTCCGTCGATCATCCGATGGTCAAAGCTGAGCGAGAGCGCCAAGACCGGAGCAGCGACAATTTCACCGTCGCGGACGATCGGTTTTTCGGCAATGCGGCCGATGCCAAGAATCACCACTTCCGGATGGTTGATGACCGGCGTAAACCATTGCCCGCCGGCTGAGCCGATGTTCGTGATCGTGCACGATGCGCCTTTCATTTCGTTTGGCATCAGTTTGCCTTCGCGCGCTTTTTCAGCGAGTTCGTTGATTTCCTTCGCCAGCGCGAAAATCGGCTTCCGGTCGGCATGTTTAATGACCGGCACGAGCAACCCTCGATCCGTATCAGCGGCGATGCCGATGTTGTAGTAATGCTTATGAATAATTTCCTCCGTCGCATCGTCGATCGATGTATTCAGCACCGGATATTCACGCAACGCGGAAACAAGCGCTTTGACGACATACGGCAAGAACGTCAGCTTGATGCCTTTTTCCGCGGCAATGGCCTTGAATTTTTTTCGGTGAGCAACAAGCTTCGTCACATCGGCTTCGTCCATCAGCGTCACGTGCGGGGCCGTATGTTTCGAATGCACCATGGCCTTGGCGATCGCCCGACGGATGCCGCTCATTTTCTCGCGCGTTTCCGGGAATTCGCCTTCCGGCACAACCGGTTTCGCCGCTGGCGCTTGCGGCGATGCCTTCTCTTCCGCCGCTTGCGGCGTCGGCTCAGCCGCGGCTTTCGCGCCGCCGGCGAGGAAGGCATCAATATCTTCTTTCAAAATGCGGCCGTTTTTCCCCGTGCCTTGGATGAGGCGGATATCGACGCCTTTTTCACGCGCATATTTGCGCACAGACGGCATGGCGATGACGCGGCGGTTCGGGTCAGCCTCCGCTTCAGCTGCCGGTGCGCTCGGAGCAGCGGTCTCAACCATTTCCTTTTTCGACACCGTTTCCGCTTTTTCCTCTTTTTTCACTTCTTCGTGTTCTTGTCCTTTAAACGTCATGTTTTCATAGCCCGGCGCATCGAGCGTAATGAGCGTTTGCCCAACCGTCGCCACCGTTCCTTCCGGGACGAGAATCTCAAGCACTTTCCCTTTGACAGGAGATGGGATCTCGACGACCGCTTTGTCGTTTTGCACTTCGCACAACACGTCGTCTTCGTTCACTTCATCGCCCGGCTTGACGAACCATTTGACGATCTCGCCTTCGTGAATTCCTTCGCCAATGTCCGGCAGCTTAAATTCAAATGCCACTGTAGGTCGACCTCCTATCGTTTGCCGAAAATGAGTGGGGGAAGGCGCTTCGCTCCCCCGGACTTGTCCAAATTAGAAGTTGATCACTTTTTTCGCCGTCTCGATCACGTCTTTAAAGTTCGGCAGCCACACCGATTCTGCTTGAGCGAACGGATAGACGGTATCCGGCGCGGCGACGCGCAATACAGGCGCCTCAAGGCTTAAAATCGCGCGCTCGTTAATTTCAGCAACGACGTTGGCGGCGATGCCGGCTTGCCGTTGCGCTTCTTGAACGACGATGGCGCGGCCCGTTTTTTCGACCGAACCAATGATCGTCTCAATATCGAGCGGCTGCACGGTGCGCAAGTCGACGACTTCGGCAGAAATGCCTTCTTTCTCTAATTCTGCCGCCGCCTTTAACGATTCATGCACCATGGCCCCGTACGCGATAATCGTAATGTCTTTCCCTTCACGCTTAATGTCTGCTTTGCCGATCGGAATTGTGTACTCTCCTTCCGGCACCTCTTGTCGGAACGAACGGTACAGTTTCAAATGCTCAAGGAAAATAACCGGGTCGTTGTCGCGGATCGCCGAGATGAGCAATCCTTTCGCATCATACGGCGTCGACGGGATGACGACTTTCAAGCCCGGCTGTTGGGCGACGAGTCCTTCTAAGCTGTCTGAGTGCAATTCTGGCGTATGGACGCCGCCCCCAAACGGCGAACGAATCGTAATCGGAACATGGTAGCGGCCGCCAGTGCGGTAGCGGATGCGCGCCATTTGTCCGCAAATCGCATCCATCGCCTCATAGACGAACCCGAAAAACTGAATTTCCGGCACCGGGCGAAACCCTTGCAAAGCCAAGCCGATCGCCAAACCGCCAATCCCCGATTCGGCCAGCGGCGTATCAAACACACGTTCTTCGCCAAACTCAGCTTGCAGCCCTTCGGTCACCCGGAATACGCCGCCGTTGACCCCAACGTCTTCGCCAAACACCAGCACGTTCGGATCGTTTCTCATCTCGATGCGCAGCGCATCGGTGATCGCTTGAACCATTGTCATTTGCGCCATGGCTTACTTCGACTCCTTCTCTTTATAAATTTCATACTGCTCTTTTAAGTTCGCCGGCAGCTCTTCGAACATGATGCTGATTAAGTCGGTCACTTTTTGTTTCGGCGTTTCGTCCGCTTTTTTGATCGCTTCCTTGATGTCCTCTTTCGCCTGCTCGATGACGCGGTTTTCTTCCTCTTCGCTCCATAAACCTTTCGCTTCTAAAAACTTGCGGAAGCGGACAAGCGGGTCTTTTTTCGCCCATTCGTTTTCGAGTTCTTTCGAACGATAGCGCGTCGGATCGTCGCCGGACATCGTGTGCGGACCGTAGCGGAAGCAAAGCGTTTCGATGAGCGTCGGCCCTTCGCCGTTAATGGCGCGTTCGCGGGCTGCTTTCACCGCGGCGTAGACCGCAAGCGGATCCATGCCGTCGACTTGAATGCCCGGAATGCCGGCAGCGACCGCTTTTTGCGCCAATGTTTTGGCGACCGTTTGCTTCTCCACTGGCGTCGAGATGGCAAAGCGGTTGTTTTGCACAACAAAGATGGCCGGTGCCTTAAACGCCCCCGCGAAGTTGATCCCTTCATAAAAGTCGCCTTGCGATGTGCCCCCATCGCCGGTATATGTAATGGCCACCGCCTTTTTGCCTCGCATTTTCAAACCGAGCGCCACGCCGGCCGCTTGAATGTATTGAGCCCCGATAATAATTTGCGGCGGCAAGACGTTGACGCCTTCAGGAATTTGATTGCCATGAAAGTGGCCGCGCGAGAACAAAAACGCTTGATAAAGCGGAAGCCCGTGCCAAATGATTTGCGGAACGTCGCGATATCCCGGCAAAATGAAATCTTCTTTCTCAAGCGCAAAATGGCTGGCGATTTGGCTCGCTTCTTGCCCGGCGGTCGGCGCGTAAAACCCGAGTCGGCCTTGGCGGTTCAACGAAATGGAGCGCTGGTCGAGGATGCGCGTATACACCATGCGGCGCATCAGCTCTTTCAGCTGCTCATCGCTTAACTCCGGCATCGCCTCTTCGTTGACGATTTCGCCTTCTTCATTCAAAATTTGAAACGTCGGGAACTGCTCGGCTACTTTCTCGAGCTGCTCCGCAAATCGAAACTGGGAGGTTTTCACACCCATGTCATCCACCTCTGCCTTTCATGAGAAATTTTAGAAATGAGAATACATTCACCCATATACTATTAATGTACCCAAAATGAAAGAGAAATAAAAAACGGCCGCCATCCGGCGCCAACGCAAGCAACAAAGGCGCCGAAATCTGTTTCACTATTTTTCAAGATTGAATTAGTACAATACGCATTTACAAGTTTTAGTTTACACGTTCTTGGATCAACCGTCAACGACTTTGATTTCTCATGTTTTTTCGTTTTATCTTTTGGGTGAAATTGGAATTGGTAATATTCCGCCCGCAAACTGTTATATTACATCCCTCACCATCTGTATGAGTCCTGTATTATATTTTCACAAAATACAAAACACACAGTGGCTTGACAAGATAATGAAAACGTTTTCTCGAATTTGTCTTATTGTTTTCCTTATACTCGAATAATATATTCGTGCGGTTGCGTTTTTATTTACGATCGATGCTCATTTTGTTAGACTAAACGATAGACAGCGATGCCAAACGTAGGGAGTGAACGAAGCGAATGATCACGATGAAGGACATCATCAAAGAGGGGCATCCGACATTGCGGAAAATCGCCGAACCCGTTCCGTTGCCGCCTTCAGAGGAAGATAAGCGCATTTTGCAAAGCTTGCTTGACTACGTGAAAATGAGCCAAGACCCGGAGCTGGCAGCGAAATACGGCCTGCGGCCCGGCATTGGCCTTGCCGCCCCGCAAATCAACGTCTCAAAGCGGATGATCGCCGTCCATGTCACCGATGAAAACGGGACGCTGTACAGCTACGCCTTGTTCAATCCGAAAATCGTCAGCCATTCCGTCCAGCAATGTTACTTGACGACCGGGGAAGGCTGCCTGTCGGTCGACCGCGACGTGCCGGGGTATGTGCCGCGCTATGCCCGCATCACGGTCACTGGGACGACGATCGACGGCGAAGAAGTCACACTGCGCTTAAAAGGGTTGCCGGCCATCGTCTTCCAACATGAAATCGATCATTTAAACGGCATTATGTTCTATGACCGCATCAACCCCGATGACCCGTTTCAAGTGCCGGACGGAGCGATTCCAATCGGGCGCTAAAAAGCCCGCTGTCAATGGCGAGCGGCCTCGCCGAAAAGGCCAAGGCCGCTTTTTATCGGATGAGCTGCAGCTGTTTCAATCCGTACCAAATGCCTTCCTTATCGACCGGCTTCGTAACGAAGTCGGCGACCCTTTTCACTTCCTCATGGGCGTTGCCCATCGCCACCCCGGTTCCGACAAACGACAGCATTTCAATATCATTCAATCCATCGCCGAACGCGTACACATCCTTCTTATCGATCCCGAGCTTTTCGATCATCATGCGGATGCCTTCCGCCTTCGAGCCCCCTGCCGGCAGCACATCCGTCGAGACGTCGTGCCAACGGACGAAGCGAAATTCGGGATAGTTGCGCACATACGGTTCTTCTTCCTCGGCGCGGCAAAACAGAAGCGCTTGGTAAATGTCTTTGTTCTCATAATAAAGAGGGTCGACAGGCGGGTGGGCGAATTTTAGGCTCGCCATGCTGACGTGGATGTGCGGATGGTCGCTGATGCTCGCTCTCATTTTCTCCGCATCCATAAAGACGAGCGGATGGCCGTTTTTGTGGGCTTCCTCCGTCAGCGCCCTGACTTTCTCGCGCCGGAGCGGCTGCTTGTATAGCACATTCCCTTCAAAAACGACGTATTGGCCGTTGAAACTGACGAACGAATCGATGCCAAGCTGTTTGCGCACATGCTCAAACATAAACGGAGCGCGTCCGGTGGCGATGGCGACATAAACGCCCGACTGCTTCAGGCGGCGAACCGCTTCGATCGTTGATGTCGGCAGCTGCTTTTGCTCATCAAGAAGCGTGCCGTCGATGTCGAAAAAGACGATTTTTCTGCCCACGTTCACTTCCCCTTGTAAAAAAATTGTTCATTGTTTACCGTACTGAAAAACGCCCGGAATGTCAACCAAGAGGCACGATCTGTTCCATTTTTACCCATGAAAAACAAACCTCCGCCTACATATCATATAGAATAGAACATTTACTTTCACCGCAAAATGAGTACAATAAAAGGTAAGGAGTGATGAAACATGTTGAAAAAGCTGAAAAAAAAGCTGCTTCAACAGTGGAAAGACCTGCTCCGGAAAAAATTGATCGCCTGACCGTTACAACAACAGCCCTTCCATTCGAAGGGCTTCTTTCCCACTTTGGCGAATAAAGCGGGCAACATTCGTCAAAGATGATGCATATCGTCGGCACATCTCACGCCTGTTTTTTGCTTTTGGCAACAAAATACATGAAAAGAACGTTACATTCTTATATAATAGATAGAGCAACCATTGTACGATAAGGAGAGATTTCACGATGATTTTCAAAGTGTTTTACCAAGAAAACGTAGACGAGGTGCCCGTGAGAGAAAAAACGAAAACACTCTACATCGAAGCAGAATCAGAGCGGGATGTACGCCGAAAACTCGAAGGCCGTCCGATCAATATTGAGTATATTCAGCCGTTAGAGGGAGCGCATCTAGAATACGAAAAGAAAAGCCCGAACTTTCAAGTATTGGAGATTTCATCATGAAGCTGTTAGCTGACCAGCAAGTTGGCGTTTTTGCCCTCGGCGGACTGGGTGAAATCGGAAAAAATACATACGGCGTACAATTCCAAGACGAAATTATTGTCATTGACGCAGGCATTAAGTTTCCGGAAGATGAGCTGCTTGGGATCGACTATGTCATTCCAGACTACTCCTATTTAGTGAAGCACGCGGACAAAGTGAAAGGACTGTTCATCACCCACGGGCACGAAGACCATATCGGCGGCATTCCGTATTTGCTCCGGCAGGTGAACATCCCGATTTACGGCGGCAAATTAGCGCTTGGGCTGATTCGCAATAAGCTTGAGGAACATGGATTGTTGCGCCAAGCGAAACTCATTGAGATTCGCGAAGACGATGTCATCCGCTTCCAAAAAACGGCCGTCACCTTTTTCCGGACGACACACAGCATTCCGGACAGCTACGGTATTGTTGTGAAAACGCCAGTCGGGCAAATCGTTCACACTGGGGATTTTAAATTCGACTTTACGCCGGTCGGCGAGCCGGCCAATTTGACAAAAATGGCCGAAATTGGGAAAGAGGGAGTTCTTTGCCTGCTGTCGGACAGCACGAACAGCGAGATCCCGCATTTTACGATGTCGGAGCGGCGCGTCGGTGAAAGCATTCACGACATTTTCCGCAAGGTGGAAGGACGCATCATTTTTGCCACATTTGCATCCAACATCCACCGTCTCCAACAGGTGACGGAAGCAGCCGTCGCCAACAACCGAAAAATCGCTGTCTTCGGTCGAAGCATGGAAGCGGCGATTGAGATCGGACAAGACCTCGGCTATATCAAATGTCCGAAAGGCACGTTCGTCGACGCGAACGAAATCAACCGCCTGCCGGCCAACCGGGTGACGATTTTATGCACCGGCAGCCAAGGGGAGCCGATGGCCGCCTTGTCGCGCATCGCCAACGGCACGCACCGGCAAATTCAAATCATCCCGGGCGACACGGTCGTCTTTTCCTCATCGCCGATTCCGGGCAACACGGTGAGCGTCAACCGGACAATCAACATGCTGTACCGCGCCGGTGCAGAAGTCATCCATGGCCCGCTCAACGACATCCATACGTCCGGCCACGGTGGGCAGGAAGAACAAAAATTGATGATCCGGCTGATGAAACCGAAATATTTCATGCCGATCCACGGCGAATACCGCATGCAAAAAATGCACGCCAAACTCGCCATCGACTGCGGCGTGCCGGAGGAAAACTGCTTTATTATGGACAACGGTGAAGTGCTTGGCATCAGCGACAAAGAAGCGCGCATCGTCGGCAAGATCCCGTCCGGCTCCGTCTACATCGACGGCAGCGGTGTCGGCGACATCGGCAACATCGTCTTGCGCGACCGCCGCATTTTGTCTGAGGAAGGGCTTGTGATTGTCGTCGTCAGCATCAACATGAAAGAGTTCAAAATCGCCGCCGGCCCGGACATTATTTCTCGCGGCTTCGTCTATATGCGTGAGTCAGGCGACTTGATCAGCGAAGCGCAAGTGTTGATCTCCAAGCATCTCGAAAAAGTGCTGGAACGGAAAACGAACCAATGGTCGGAGATCAAAAACGAAATTACGGAAACACTCGCTCCGTTCTTGTACGAGCGGACGAAACGGCGGCCAATGATTTTGCCAATCATCATGGAAATCTAAAGAAAAAAGGGTGTCCTTGCAAAAGGATGCCCTTTTTCCGTCATCATCATGCACAGGCCGCCTGCCAGCCGTCAACCGACCACTTTTTCCTCAAACCGGTCAATGTCGCTGTCAGCGCCGATGACGACCAACACGTCGCCTTTGCGGATGATTTCCGAAGCGAGCGGGGAGACGATGACGCTTGCTCCACGCTTGATGGCGACGATGTTGATGCCATAGCGGGCGCGGATGTCAAGCTCCAAAAGCGAATGGCCGTCAAGCCGCTCGCTTGCCACGATTTCAACAATGCTGTATTTGTCCGACAGCTCCAGATAATCTAGGACGTTGTTGGAAATCAAATTGTGAGCGATCCGCTCGCCCATGTCGCGCTCTGGATGCACGATTTGATCAGCGCCGATTTTTTTCAGCACTTTCTCATGGTAATCGTTCGTTGCCTTGACCGTAATATGGTTGACGCCGAGCTCTTTTAAAATCAGGGTCGTCAAAATGCTCGCCTGGATGTTGTCGCCGATCGCGACAATGACATGGTCGAAGTTGCGGATGCCTAAACTTTTCAGCACGTTTTCATCGGTCGTGTCGCCGACGACGGCGTGCGAAGCGATCGACGCAAATTCGTTTACCCGGTCTTCATCAATATCAATGGCCAATACTTCCATCCCTTGTTCGCTCAGCGTCCGGCAGATGCTGCCGCCAAAGCGCCCGAGGCCGATGACGGCAAACTGTTTCTTTTTCATTGACACTCCTCCATCGTTGATCAAGCATTGTTTCTTCCCCTTATTTTAGCAAAAAAGAAAAAGGAACGAAAACGTTCTTCGTTCCTTTTCCACCATTCCTTTACGCTATGCGATTTCGCCATTTCGCCAAAAACGGGCTGCCAGCGCACACAGTCCGAACGTTCGTCATCAGCGAAGTTTTTCTTCGACTTTTTGGCAAATCTCTTCTGCGGTGAGCCCGCTCGCTTCAATGACCGGACCGGACGTCACGATGTTGTGAATGCCGGCGATATTGGCGTCCAGGCCGGTAATGACGCAGCAGTCGCAGCCTCTTGCGTCTTGCTCCCCTCGGAGCGGCACAACGTCATATCCTCGCTCTTTCAACGCTTCCTGTACATCCGTCAACGATGGCTCAACACCAATTTTCGCCATCACAATCCACCTCCTCACACTCATTAATGTGTGTTGCTAGAGGCGGAACTATACTTCATTCTGCGTTTCCTTTCCATGAAAAATAGTCGATTAAAAACGCGATGGCGCGGTCGATCGCTTCCTCGTTCGGAACCAGTTTTGCATGGTGCAGCCCATATGGCGAATCAACACCGAGCCAAAACATAAATCCAGGAATTTCCGCCAACATATAGCCGAAATCTTCGCCAGTCATCGCTTCTTTGCAACGGATCACATTCACGCCGCCGTGCGCCTTGGCAAACTTCATAAATTCCGCTGTCAGATCCGGATCATTGTACACTTCATGGTACATGGCACCGTAATCGATGGATGTTTCACATTCGTACGCAACTTCAATGCCATGCACGATCGCTTCAATCCGCCGCTTCACCTTCTGCATCGCTGCAGTCGACAGCGTCCGAATCGTTCCTTCGAGCCGGGCGTGCTCCGCAATGACGTTTTGCACCGTCCCGCCGGCAATTTTTCCGATCGTAATGACCGCGCTGTCAAGCGGATCGACGTTGCGGGCGACGATCGACTGCAGCTGCGTCACCAATGCGCAGGCGGCGACGACCATGTCATTCGCTAAATGCGGAAACGCCGCGTGGCCACCTCTTCCCTTCAAATCAATAAACAGCTCCGACGTATTGGCAAACAGCAACCCTTCTTTCGTTGCAATCGTACCGACTGGATATTCCGGCGCAATATGCAAGGCGACGATCATATCCGGCTTCCATTCCCGCATGATGTCGCTTTCTAACATTGGCTTTGCTCCGCCCGGTCCTTCCTCGGCCGGCTGGAACACAAACAGCAAATCATCTTCCAATGGATGATGAGCAAAATGGGTGAGCACGCCAAGAGCGATGCTCATATGCACATCGTGGCCGCACGCGTGCATGTGCCCTTCATGTTTCGACCGATACGGCAAGCCGGTCTCCTCGCGAATCGGCAGCCCGTCCATATCGGCGCGGTAGCCGATCGTTTTGCACGGCGATGTTCCGTTGACTTTGACGAAAATCCCGGTTTTCCACGTCCGGACTTGAAGCCGCTCTTGCGGCAGGGACTGGATATAGCGAAGCAAATATTGCTGCGTCTTAAACTCCTGAAACCCAAGCTCCGGAATTTGATGCAAGTCGCGGCGAATGGCGACAAATGGGCTGATCGCAGACATCGTCTCTCCTCCATGGGTAAAAAAGCTGTCCTCGTGTGAAGGGACAGCTTTTATGATGATTATAATTGGCGAAGCTCCTGCTTAATCTCCGTTTTCGCCCGCGTTTGCTCGTCGATCTGCTTAATGACGCGCGCCGGCACGCCAGCCACGACCGTATACGGCGGCACGTCTTCGACAACAACGGCGCCGGCAGCCACAACCGCTCCTTTGCCGACTGTGACGCCTTCCAAAATAACGGCATTCGCCCCGACGAGCACATCGTCTTCAATGACGACCGGCTTGGCTGATGGCGGCTCGATCACGCCTGCCAACACCGCGCCGGCGCCGATATGGCAGTTTTTCCCGACCGTCGCCCGGCCGCCGAGCACCGCGTTCATGTCGATCATCGTTCCTTCGCCGACGACGGCGCCGATATTGATGACCGCTCCCATCATAATGACGGCGTTGTCGCCGATTTCGACATGGTCGCGGATGATAGCGCCCGGCTCAATGCGCGCCCTGATGCCTTTCAAATCCAAAAGCGGAATGGCCGAGTTGCGGCGGTCGTTCTCGACGACATAGTCCTCGATTTTGTCTTGATTCGCTTCGATTGCCGCTTGAATGTCTTGCCATTCGCCAAACACGACGCCGACGTTGCCGGTAATAAACGTTTTCGCGCTTGAGCCGAAATCGATGCCTTCGAGATCCCCTTTTATGTATACTTTGACTGGTGTCGATTTTTTGCTGTTTTGAATAAAGGAAATGATTTCATTGGCGTCCATCATCTTCATGGGCGATATCCTCCTTTACACCTGTATTCTTTTTTACTTTAGCAAAACAGAGATCATTGTGACAAGCACAAATTCATCGAGCAAAATGCTGTAAATATCTTCTCGAAGGCTTGTACTTGCGGAAGTTGCCACGCAGCTTCCGAACTGATCAGCCAAAGCCAGCTGCTCTTGTTATTGCACACGATTACCTTTCTACTCATTGTTCAGCCTCTTTTCGGCCTAGCTTCCGGCCGCCATTAGGCCTGTGCAGCTGTTTATTCAGTTGCTTCAGTACTTCCCGTCGAGTGAAAATGCCTGCAAAATAGCCGTCGTCATTTTCCACACACACGAACGGATGGTTGACAATAAGCCCCACTGCCTTCATCAGGCTGTCGTCAAGCCGCAGGCGCGGAATGTTTCGGTTCATCACTTCTTCGACCTTCATCGTCTCGAGACGTTCAAATTCGATGCGCTCCAATCCTAAAATGGCATCCATCATCATCGTCATGCTGATGAGCCCGTGAAGCTTATAAGATGTGTCCAATACCGGAATCGCCGAATAGCCGGTTTTCGTCAGGACGAGCAGCGCATGATCCAAATAATTTCCCGGCTGCACATGCGCCACTTTATCCGCCGGAATCAGAAATGGCTTGACAGTCATTTGCATGAATTCATTGTGTTCCCATGTCATGCCGATGTTCCGCCTTTCTTCTGCATCTTCTCCTCTCCACACTGTTATCATACCATAAAAAAGACTATCGCTTCCTGCGATAGCGATAGTGCACAACAATTTTTATCCTTCCTCTTCCTCTGTCAACAGGCGGTCGTATAAACGCAACAGCTGCCGGTACCGGTGTTCATCGACCTCCTTGTCTCCGTTTTCGATATCCGCCAGCTCGGAGCGGATGAGCTCGAGTGCATATTGCTGGCTGAACAAAACGTCAAGCAATAACGCCGCTTCCTCGCCCGACAGCCTTGTCGGCAGCCGCTTCGTCATCTCCATTCCCCTTTGCCTCTTCCGCTTCCATATATATTCGCCGGCAAAGGAAAAAAGTCATGGAAAAAACCGTCATTTCCAAGCGACCAAAAAACGGTTTTCTCTCCTTGAAAGCAGACAGATGCGTGATATTTTGTGCATGGCGGCCATCAAAAAAGGTGTCCCGCCTTGTTGGGACACCTTCCGTTCAATCATATCGAAGCGCCAAATAACCGATGGCAAACACAGCAAGCAAGACGGCGAGCACATACGCAAGCAATATCGGGTTGCGCAAATAGGCATGCTCCTCGACCGTTTTCGGGATCGGCCCGTCAAGCTCTCCTTGCCAGCGCTGCTGGCGGCCGAGACGGACCGTATAGATAAATCCAATCACCGCAATCAATACAGAAAGGACAGATAATACGAAAGTCAGCTGTGCCATACGTTTCACCTCATGCTTACTTTGCCGCAATGAGGCGATTTTATGCAGTCAATAATGGGCGTCATGCTCAAACAAATAGCTGTACGACAAGTCAATAAACAAGTAATGGCGCTCATCGATCGGATACGAATACGTCCGGATCGTTTCCCCTGTTTCAATATCCGTGTATAAATCGGACAAAATCCCTCTTCGGCGCGAGCGCATGCGAATAATGTTTTCCAAAAAATATGGGCGCCAGCTCCAGTTTTTCATATAATATTGCGGCTGAAGCTCCCACCGGCCGCCGCGCTTGAACATATTGCCCGACTGTTGGAAGCCGTCCTCATCACAAACATAAATGCGGAAGCAAACATCGTCGAGCTCGCCGGCCAACAGGGAAATGAGCTCGTTAAAATCGGCGGCTTTTTTGTATTTGCCAAGCAGCGCGCTGATCCGCTGCTGAAACTGCTCAGCAATTTGATACAGCGTTTCAAGCTTTTTCTTTTCCTGCTGGATGAAGCGATGGCACTCTTGGCGGAGCAAGTCTTTCAACAAATCGCGCGGCACAACCTCAGGCGCCGGCTTGGCCAAATAATACCCTTGATAATAGCGGCCGCCATGCCGCCAAGCATACTGAAGCTGAAATGACGTTTCGATGTCCTCATACAGGAGCGTCGCTCCGATTTTGCGCGCCAACAGCGAAATCGAGTGAACGATTTCCTGGTATGCTTGATGAACGGACGTTTTCCGCAATTCACGCAAATCGATTTTTAAAATGTCAGGCGACAAGACGCCGATTCGCTCAAGATGAATGCTATGTTCGGCGATGTTGTCGACCGCCACTTTAACGCCGTATGTACGAAGATACGTCAATAGATGGCTGAGCTGATCGACGTCTCCCTTGAAATGCTGCTCGTTGATTTCCAAAACGATGCGGCTTAGCGCCAACCCTTTCGCTTCGTAGGTGAGAAGCAGCTGCAAAAACGACTCGCCGCGGTCAAGCATCAGCAAGTTGGCATCACGGTTTAAAAAAATGAGCAACGTTTGATCATCAAGCGACAGAAAATAGTCGAGCGCCTTTTTCGTAACCACATCATCTACTTCGATGCGAAATTCTTCTGGAATGGCTTCATCGTGAAAAAACGGCCCAAGGCTGACCGGCCCTGTTTCCGTTTGAAACCGACCGAGCACTTCATAGCCGACGACCCCATGCTCATCGGCGCTGAAAATCGGTTGATAGTGCGGAATCACTTGCGGCAAGTTGGCCATAACGTCTAATGCATCCATCGTGCCCACCTCATTCCCATCGACCATCTTTGCCTTTATTATAGCATAATTGCCCAATCGTTCCTGACGTAAAAAAGCGGCTCCCCTGACAGCAGGGAATCCGCTTGTGACAAAAGCCGTTACGTGCAATGAGCCGGTTGCCCGCGATCAATGAAGAAATACCGCCTGCAATCCCTTTTGGGTGAGGACCATCTTTCTTTACGGCAAATTTGAGTGAACTACCCACCACCTACGCTTCACTTAGAGATGGGGGCTTCAAGCGACTTGTGTGTGTTCGCCGAACGGTAAGCCACACACAAGAACCCTTTACGCTTCCCTTCGTTCCGAAGGTGTCCGTTCTAGCCATATTCTATCCTATTCGTTGGCTAACGCCAACCGAAATTCATCTCCCACTTTCACTTCGTTTCAAAGTGGGAGACTTCTTTCGGAAAGATGTTAAAACGGCCGCCGGTTCAGCCATTGGCCGCCGTCGACTGTGATGCAAGCGCCGTTAATGTAAGCGGCTTCATCCGAAAGCAAAAACGAGGCGACCGCCGCGATTTCTTCCGGCGTCCCGAGCCGCCCGAGCGGCACGCTTTCCAACGTCATCCGCTCCGCTTCCTCTGATTCCCAAAGCCGCTCCGCCCCGCCGGTCCGTTCGATCGGTCCGGGAGCGATCGCATTGACGCGGAAGCCGTACTTTTTCCCCCATTCCACAGCAAGCGTGCGCGTCATGGCCAGCACTCCAGCCTTGGCGCTCGCTGAATGAATGACCCCGGCGCCGGCATGCCAGGCATATGTCGCAACGATGTTGATAATGTTCCCTTTCAAGCCGCGCTGAATCCAGTAGTTGCCGACTTCCCGGCTGCAGTAAAACGTGCCGTTTAACACAATGTTAATGACGCTGTTCCAGCCGTTGATCGACAACTTTTCCGCCGGGCAAATGAAATTGCCCGCCGCATTGTTGATGAGGGCATCGATGCGGCCGAATTCCGCATCAGTCCGCTCCACCATGTGCGCCACTTGTTCCGGGTTGCGCACATCCATCGGGATCGTAAGCACTTTCCCTCCATCCGGCGCGGCGATTTCCCGCTTGGCCTCTTCGAGCGCCTCGGCCCGCCTTCCCGTAATGACGACGTTGGCCCCCTCAGAAACAAACCGCTTCGCCATATATTTCCCCATTCCGCTCGACCCGCCGGTCACAATGATCACTTTTCCATTCATCCATTTCTCCTCCTATGACTGATTACTCATTCATTTCTATCATATCATAAAATAGCGGAATATTCGAACATTATTGTTCCCCTATTGTCCTTCTCTCCCCTTTTCGTTATAATAAAGCTACTTGTGAAAGGACGGCGAAACGATGCACCATATCGAAACAACCAAACTAAGCCGGCGCGCCTTTTTGAAAAAGCTGGCGCGCACAAGTTTCAGCGCAGCGCTGGCGATGGCAGCCGCCTCTGGCTACGCCCGCTGGATTGAGCCAGCCGAGCTGACCGTGACGCACCATGCACTGTCGCATCCGCTGATCCCAAAGTCGTTTGCCGGCGTCAAGCTGCTGCAGTTCAGTGATCTCCATCTCGGCCATTATTACGGCTTGGAACGCTTTTACCGCATCATGGGCCGCATCAACGAACTCGGGCCCGATCTCGTCGTATTCACAGGCGATCTGCTCCATGAGGCGAACCGGTATCGGCACGTCGACGCGGTCGCTGAGGCGTTGGCCGGCGTCCGCGCTCCTCTTGGGAAATTTTGTATTTACGGAAACCATGATCACGGCGGCTATGGAACAGATATTTACCGTCGATTGATGGAACGAGCCGGGTTCCGCGTTCTCGTCAATGAGCATGCACTCGTCCGGCGCGGCCACGGGGCGATCGCGATCGCCGGCAGCGACGATATGATGCTCGGACGCCCGGACTGGTCGAAAATGACCAACGGCATTCCGCGGGCGACATATACGATCGCCCTCGTTCATGAGCCGGACGGTGCCATTGAGGCTCGCCGCTTCCCTATTCACGTTCAACTGTCTGGCCATAGCCACGGCGGGCAAATTCAGTTGCCGTTTATCGGGCCGCTTATCACGCCGCCGTTGTCTGAGCGGTATTATGAAGGGTTTTACCACGTCGGCGGACTCTTGTTGTACGTCAACCGCGGCCTTGGCACGACGCGGGTGCCGCTTCGCTTCTTCGCTCCGCCGGAGTTGACCGTTTTTTCGCTTACCCCCGGCTAGAAGTAGGACAAACCGACCAACAACGCTGCTTCCTATGTTATAATAGAAAGAAAAAAGGAGACATGCCGATGAAACCGTTGCAATTGACGGTCGACAATATTGCCAAAGCGATTTTTACCGTCAACCGCCATGCGAAAACCGCGTTGAATCCCGCATTCCTTTATCTTCTAAAGAAAAAGGCGATTGAAAAGCTGCTCGAGGAGGGGAAGGCGAAAAAAGTGGGCCTCCATTTTTCCCGCAATCCGAAATACAGCCAACAACAATCCGACGTGCTTGTCGCCGTCGGCGACTACTACTTCCACATCCCACCGACAAAACAAGATTTCGCCGCCCTTCCGCACCTTGGCGCTCTCAACGATTCATACCGCAACCCTCCGGCTCGGATGCCGCTGTCAGAGGCAAAAGCCATTCTCATGGCCTACACCGGATTAAAAGAAAAGCCGGAACAAAAGCCGAAACGGCTGACAAAACCCGTATTTAAACGACTCGGCGACCGCTATTAAGCGGACGCCTGTTTTTTCAACAAGGGGGGCATCTTAGCACCGAGCCGGCAGCAGAAACATCGATCTCTCTTTTGTTTCACCCTGTTTTTTCACCAATCCTAAAAATACCCGAACTCCAAAATGTGTAAAGTGGCAGCGCTCAATATAGGGACATGTTCATCCTTCTGCTGATGACGAATTTTTTTGTGGCTCTTCACCAAAAGTTGTACTTGATTTTTTCTGAACATACCCTATTTACGCTTGTGAGGGAAAATCAACAAATCAGTGATTTTTGCACATCTTTGTGCAGGAAACCGTATTGCTTGTCAAGTACATGTTGTGGTGAAGAGCCAATATCCGTAAGGCTTCTCCGTTTGAGGAAAAACAGGATTGAGCCGCCTTCCCTGTTCAATCACCAGCCCTCTAAAACAACCCAGCCGCTGTTCTGCCGGCTACGCTGAAACCCCTTTCCGCTTTAGGCTCCCCCATTGCTTTTTCCCGCGAACAGCGTCGATCAATCCCTCGCATCGCCACCATGCTGTAAGCGGCCGGTACCAAAGCGTCTCGGTCAACGAGAAGAAGAAAAGCCGCACTAAATCAGAGACGTTTGGGAATTTCCGCTCGGTCCATTCTTCAAGCAAGACGGCGGCGGCGGACAAGAGCGAACCATACAAAACGGAAACCGTCAGCAACAAAAGAGCGAATTCGACGTACAAGTTTCCAAGAAATAAGGAGAAAACAACGACCATATAGCCGATCAGCTCCACGACCGGGCCAAGCAGTTCAATGAACCAAAAATACGGCAGCGAAAGAAGGCCGATTGAGCCATATTTCGGATTGAACAGCATCGATCGATGCATCCATAAGCTTTCCAGAAGCCCGCGATGCCAGCGCCGCCGCTGCCTTCGCAAATCGCCATACGTTTCCGGTGCTTCCGTCCAGCAAACCGGGTCGGGGATGTAGATGATTTTTTTCGCCTCGTTTTTTTCCCGCGCCAGTCGATGCAGACGCACGACGAGCTCCATATCTTCGCCAACCGTATCGGCATATCCCCTGCTTCAATCACCCAAGGCTTGGAAAAGACGCCGAACGCCCCAGACACAATCAGCAGCAAGTTGTGGCGGCTTAAGCCGAGACGGCCGAGCAAAAACGCACGCAAATATTCAATCGTTTGCATAATGACGAGCGGCCGCCGCGACAACCCGACCTGGACGATTTCACCGCGTTCAATCCGGCAGCCATTGGCGATGCGGACGCTTCCTCCAGAAGCGATGATCTCCCCGTCGGACTCAAGCATGGGTTTCATCACTTTCAAAAACGCGCGCCGCTCCAAAACCGAATCGCCGTCCATCGAGCAAATGTATGGATAGCGGGAGGCATTGATTCCCGCATTCAACGCATCCGCTTTCCCACCGTTTTCTTTATCCAGCACAAACAAATGCGGATAATCAAGCGACTGATAAACCGCCTTAATTTCCTTTGCATCCAGCTGGCGGCGAATGACACGATAGACCGGCTGCAAATGAAAATGCTCAATCAGCCGTTCAAGCGTCTTGTCAGTCGATCCATCGTTAATGACAATGACCTCGTACTCAGGATATTCAATAGCCAGCAGCGACCGCACCGAGCCGACGATGCCCGCTTCCTCATTATAAGCGGGAACAAGAATGGACATCGGTTTGGCATAGCTCGCATCGAGCAGCTCTTCATACGGCTCCCAGTCATCAAGACGATGAATGCGGCGCAAATGGATGAACGAGACAACAAGCAAAAAGGCATAAAAAAGAAGAACGATGACCATGTAAATCAGTACAATATGTCCTGCGACCCAAAGAAACGAACGCCACGCTTCCACCATCATTCTCCTCCTCCAAGCCACTGCCTCGCCATATCGCGGGCGTAACGATCCGATGCTGTGCGTGCCGCGGCGCGCAACGCCGTTCGGCCTCCCGGCAGACGCGCGATGGCCGCGGCGGCTTCGGAACGAACAACAAATGAGCGGTCGCTAAGCCGCTCATACAGCAACGGAAGAAGCCGCTCTTCGCGGCATTTTCCCGCCAGACGGGCAGCCATCAGCCGCTCTTGCCAATGGGAGGAGCACAAATGCTGCTTGAGCCTCTCCGCTTCAAGCGGCATGCCGATTTCCGCCATCGCCTTGAGCGCGCGAACGCGAAGCTCCAACTCATCGGATGCCAACAGCTCCAGCAAAAACGACCGCTCCTCGCGCCGGCGGATGCCGATCATATCCACGAACGCGCATTTCCCCGCCCGCGTCAGCTCATCAAATCGCTGTTCCACCTGTCGAAGCAGCCGCTCGCTCATATGGCCAAAAATAACTCGGTACGCAAACTCGGTCAATTCATATTTCGGCTCAAGCACGTAGGCCACCACTGAGCTATAGTCAAATCGGGCGAAAATCGTCAACAGTTTTGCTTCTTCTCCTCTCGTCACCCGGTCGGAGAGGTACAACCGCTCCATCTCCGGCAGCATCGCCTTCATCTGCAAATCCTCGATCAGAAACAGTGCGTTCATCCGCTCGCTCCAATCCCGGCTTGACAACCGGCGGCGCAGCCATCCTTGAAAATGCTTTTCCGCCAATGTTCGGATTCTCTCCTGCACCTTTTCTCCTTTCAAGAGCGAAGCGAAATGGTCAAGAAGCTCCATCATCGCCTCACGCTCAAGCGGCGAAGACGGCAACGGCAGCTCTTCCTCTTCGCCGAGCACATAACGAAACAGCGGAAGATGGAACCGCTTCTTCAAAACCCTGATCTCTGCCTGGCGTCTATTTTCCCTCCATTTTCGCACCACCAAATAGAGAAAGAGGTTTACTAACAGTGCAAGGAAAACAATCGTTGCGGCTAAGGCAGAAAAAAGCGCCATCACTCCTCCAACTCCTTCAACAGCCGGCGCAGCCGCGCCTCAAGCTCAAGCCATTTAAACGGCTTTGTCACATACTCGTCCGCTCCTCGGTTCAACGCATAAGCAATATCGCGCTCATCTTGGCGCGACGTCAGCATCATCACCTTGTATGGCTTTCGCTCTTGACGGAGGCGGTTCAGCACTTCAAGGCCGTCCATTTTTGGCATTACCCGATCCAAAATGACGACAGATTGCCGCCCGCTTTGATAAAACGGAGATTCGAGAAACGAAAGACCGTCGCCAAACTCGTAAATGTCTGCTTTCCTCCCCTGTTCATTGACGAGCTTGCGGACAAGATCAGCAATCATCATCCGCACGAGTTCATCGTCGTCTACGATGGCAATCGCCCATCGCCGCCGATCCGTTGATGCTTGGCTTGGGGCCTCATCCGAAAAACCGCTTTTCTCACGCGCCGCCTCTTCGATCCGATTGCCGCCGCCTCGTTTCGCCGCATACAGCGCCTTGTCGGCCAGACGCAGCCAATAGTCAAGCGGCCGATCCGGTTCATCGCACTCAACCAGGCCGGCGGAAAACGTACATGATAGGAGTGCGCCATCCGCCTCGACTTTTTCGGCGGCGAACTGGCGTTGCAGCCGCTCAAGCACTGCACGAGCCTCGCTTTTGGACGTTTTGGCCATCCAAACGACAAACTCTTCGCCCCCCAAGCGAACGACCGTATCCACTCCACGTGTATGTTGGCGCAAAAAGGCAGCCAGCTTTTGCAATACCGCATCGCCTGCAAGGTGGCCGAAACGGTCATTGACTTGTTTGAAATGGTCCAAATCAAGCAACGCCAAACAGCTTGGCGCTCCGTAACGCTCGAGGTCGCTCCGAAGGCGGGCGTATACCCGCGGCAAATACTTCCGGTTGTACACACCTGTCAATTCGTCAATGAGCACAAGGTCATCGATTTTTCGTTTTTTTTCAATGAGCCGGCGAACGCGAACGAACAGCTCATCTGCCGCTGGGGTGGTGATGACATCATCCGCGCCAAGCTCATAACCTTTCAACCGCCCCTCTTTGCCCTCGTCTCTCCTTACAATGACAACAGGAAGATAGGGGCGCTGTCCGGCGCGCTCAAGCAAAACCGTCAAGTCCGGATTCTCCCACTCTCCCTCCTTCACGCTGACGATGATGCAATCCGGGCTGAGACGAAACATCGACGCGGCCGCCTGCTCAAGGGAGGGAATCGTCGTGAAACGCCATGGCACGGTTTGCAGGGCGCCGCGGACGTAAGCAAAAAACAGGGGATCATTTCCACAGAGGAGAATCGCTGCTTTCGGCCCTTGGCGGTGCGAAGAGGGAATGGCGGCAGAAGCCGCTTCCCCGGCTTCATAGAAGCAGCGAAGGAGAGGAACCATCTCCATCAGCGCCTCCTCCGCTGTCCATTGCCGTTTTGTTTGGCCGTTCAACCGATGAATGAGCCGCTCTGCTTCAGCAGCGATGTCGCTGCGACCAATCACCGCCGCCGTCCGGCCGACAGCATTGAAAAATCGGGCCAATTCCCCACCGTCAAGCGGCGGCCCCGCCCTCCATCGTTCGTATTGTTCATGGATGCGATCCAACAACGAGGCGACAGATCGATCCATATTCCCTCTCCTTTCGATCATCGTTCCGTTTTTCTCAACCGACTGACATCCTCCTTTTTTCCTATTACTAATATAATCAATCCAAGCAAAAAAATTAAAAGAAAGGTTCATCACCAAAAGTTGTACTTGCACCTGTCATGAAAGTATGTTAGCTGTTTCTAGCCGAACCCGCAATGCAAAACGCTGGATATTTCTGTATCCGTATCCCCGACGTTTCATCAGCTTGATCTTGTTATTTGTTCCCTCCATTTTCCCATTTGAATAAGGGGATAAAATGCACGATATGATTTCGTCTGTTCGTTTGACGAGTGATTTTGCGATGGCGCGAACAGCAGAACAAGGACAAAACAAATACCGATGAACCCAGGCGTTCAAACGACGTTTCGCTTGTCGCTCGCTTTGGCTTTTGGATACATAACGAAAATGTTGAAGGGATTGATAGACAGCCTGCAAGGAATCGCTCTCTTTCTGCCACTCCCGCACCGTTTGGCGCTCCTCCTCGGTGAGTTTCTCGGGGCACTGGGTCAATAAGCGGCAAACATACCGAACATGCCCATGTTTCTTGTTCCCTTTTCCGAAGGATTGGCGGCATCGATCCAACGCTTCCGTAAACAATTGAATCACATGAAAATAATCGACCACATGCTTCGCTTCCGGACACACCCCTTGAATGGCTTTTTTCATCGCTGGAGCCAAATCACTCACGACATACTGAACAGAACCAGACACAGGAGCCAACACACGTCCAATGGCTTCCTCGTTCTTTCCTGCTTCAACGGCATACACTTCTCCCGTTTCGGCATCCATGACTGCCACTCCGTAATCATGTCCTTTTCGAAACGCAAACTCATCGACACAAACTGCCTTTGGTTGGATGTCATTCGATAGGAAGGAAGGGGCATGGGTATAAAACCAGCGTTCAACGGTCGTGTACGGAAGCTTGAGCATACGAGCCACCGCCTGAATGGATGTTCCGATGCAAGATTGCGCCACCCATTGCTGAAACGCATCCGTCGCTGCACTTCGAGGGGAAATTCCGGGATAAGACGTGCTGAATGTCATGCCACATGTACAACAACGTCTACGCTCCACAGGGAGTTCCACCCAAAAGATGCCGATCCGTTGAGCATACCCATGCATCCATTGCTTCTTTTTTCCTGTCATTTTGATCGTGCGTTTCAAGCAAACAGGACATAACGGGCATTGTTCGGGAAGAGAAAGTTCGAAAATCCAACGTTCTTCTTCTTTTCGCACCTTTTGAATCAAAACATCTGGTAAATCGATGAGTTCTTTGATAAACTGAGCGTACATGCGAATTTTCCTCCAATGGTTTGGTTTGGACACCTTTACCATACAGGAAAATTCGCATTTTTTGTATCCTCTATTTTCCCTATGCATACCTATCTTAAAATCTCAAGTACAACTTGTGATGAAGAGCCAAAAGAAAAGACGCGCAACAGCCAACAATTTCCCAGCCCCATAAAAAAGCCGCTGCCTTTTTGCAACGGCTTTGTTCAATACAAAAAGTCCAATAGGCGTCGGTCAGCTAAATTCGTGTCAACCGGGCAGACTTCTGCATCACGCCCGTACTGCCACACCCAGACATTCGCGCTGCAAGGCGGGGCAGCCGGCTGATAGCGCGGCGCTTTCTGCTCTTTCGTCGTTCCCGGCCTTGGTGCGGCGCTCCAAATGACCGCCTGCACCGCCACTTGGTTGTTCCGGCTGACCGCCTCGCAATAGGCAGCGGCGAAATCCCCTTTCGTCGGGTCCGCGTACAGCCCCGGCCGGTATCCGGTCGGATAGAGCGTTTCCACCCAAGCAGCGATCCAAGCGGCATCCACAGCGAAAAAGTCTTCGATGTTGGCAAACAGCAGTTTATTTTTCGGAATGCCGAGCCGCCGCGCATGGAACACCGCGTTGCGCGCCGCCACCTGACCGTTCGCATAGCCGACCGCTTCGCGGAAGGCGTTATAAATCGGCAGCACCTTCACGCCATAGTTGCGGATGCGGGCGATCTCGTCGCGTGTCAACCCTTCGGACACGTTCGGCACTTCCGACAAATAACGGCCCCAAAATTTCGGATAGCCAAGCTCCGTCCGCACGCATTGAAACAGCTGATCCGTTACGGCTTGCGCCGAGTCGACGCCCCAAATTCCTCTTGCCATCGGTTCCCCTCCTTCGCGCTTACGCTGCCGTCATGATGTAATTATGTATATGAGGGGAACAGCCCGTTTTATACGGCTACTGGCGGCGCTCTCGCTCCTCCTTCGCCCAGTCGCCTTTCAACAACTGAAACCAACCGTTGCGCTTAAACCAGACGAACATCGTCATGCCGATCACCGCCATGGCGGCCAATACAACAAAGTATCCGTACTTCCAGTGCAATTCAGGCATATAATCAAAGTTCATCCCATAAATGCCGGCAATAAAGGAGAGCGGCATGAAAATGGTCGTAATGGCTGTAAATGTCATCATAATATTGTTCATTCGATTCGAGTTGAGCGATAAATAGCTGTCGCGGATATCCGCGGTAATTTCTCGGTTTGTCTCAATCATTTCCGACAGCTTCAGCAAATGATCATAAATGTCATGAAAGTACAGCTGCCGTTCTTTCATGCGCTGCAGCCGGTCGGAATGGATGATGCGGTACAACAAGTCGCGCATCGGCACGATCGTTCGGCGCAGCTTCGATAAATCGCCGCGGATGTCAAACACTTTTTCAATAATGTCGTGAATCGGTTCATTGTTCGTATTCTCCTCTAAATCGTTCAGCACGTCTTCAATATGGTAAAGCGGTGGAAAATAATCATCCACAAGCTTGTCGATCAGCCGGTACATGACGTGAAACGGCCCCTGCTGAACATCTTCTTCATGCTTCAATCGCTCCCACACCTCGTCGACGGCATGAATCGGCGACTTATGAAACGAAACGATGAAGTTTTGCCCGACAAACAAATCGACTTCCTCAGCCTCCAGCGTCATCCCGGCAATGGCATGAAGCACAACAAACAAGTAGCGGTCATAAAAATCGAGCTTCGGCCGCTGCACATATTCGAGACAGTCTTCAATCGCCAGTGGGTGAAAACGGAAAAAGGAGGCGAGCAGCGCCGATTCCTCATCCGTCGGCTCATGAAAGTCAACCCAATACCATGAGACATCCGGGCTGTTGACAAGCGTTAAGTCAACATCATACAAAATCTCAAATTCTTTTGTCACGACACACGTGCGAATCATCGCCATCACCTTTGCCTTGTTCTCCTCTTATCATAACCGAAAAACTGTTAAGCCCCAACAAAAAACGGGTATAAAAATCATGTAGAGAAAAAATTGACAAAAAATATTTATCTAAATTTTCTTTACATTAGCATCAAAAACGACGATAATATAAGAAAGGGAACGATTTCGTTCCCATATGGGAGGGACTGAATCATGTACGAAAAACAATACCCGAATGAAGGCACCGTTTTGTTCAACCAGCCGGAAGAAAAAAGCAGCTACGGACCGATGGCCGAACAAGTGCTGAAAGAAGCGATCTTCCAGTTTCAAAGAAAAAAACTGATGGAACAAATTGATGAAGCGCTCGCGGCCGGTGACAAGCCGTTGTTTTTCAAGCTTTCCGCCCAATATAACGACCTGTTGAAAAAATACGGCGCGTAAAAGGAGCGAACGAAGTTGGAAAGTGAATCGTCGATGACCAAGTGAGCCCCATTTCCGTTTGTGGGAACCATCCGGACGGAAAGGGGCTCATTTTTGTTTTTTCGTTTTCCTCGCCAATGGTACAATAGAAACAAAAAAGAAAGGTGGACAACCGTGAAACACCTCATTCAACCACGTGTTCAAGCCATTCAGTTATCAGGCATCCGCCAATTTTTCAACCTTGTCGCCGACCGGCCGGGACTTGTTTCCTTGACGATCGGCCAGCCTGATTTCCCAACGCCCGATCATGTCAAAGCAGCCGCTCAGGAGGCGATCGCCGCCGATTTCACGACGTATACAGCGAACGCCGGCCTGCTGGAACTGCGCCAGGCGGCTTGCCAATTCGTCGCTGACAAGTACGGCCTTCGCTACACGCCGGACGAAGTCATCGCCACCGTCGGCGCCAGCCAAGCGCTTGATATCGCATTTCGCACGATTTTGGAGGAAGGGACGGAAGTGCTTCTTCCCGCACCCGTCTATCCTGGCTATGAACCGCTCATCCGCCTGTGCGGAGCGAAACCGGTGTACATCGACACAAGGCCAAACGGTTTCCGTCTGTCGGCTGAGCTCATTGCGCCTTATTTGACGGAAAAGACGCGCTGCCTCGTTCTTCCATACCCATCAAATCCAACCGGGACGGCGCTGTCAGCCGAAGAGCTTGAGAACATCGCTTCCCTTTTGAAAGGACGGCCAATTTGGATCGTTTCCGATGAAATTTACAGCGAGCTCGTTTACCACGGACGCCATCACTCGATCGCCGAGTGGCTGCCGGAGCAGACGATCGTCATCAACGGTTTAAGCAAATCGCACTCCATGACCGGTTGGCGCATCGGGTTTGTCTTCGCTCCAGCGTTCGCCGTTGAACAAATGGTGAAAGTGCACCAATACAGCGTCTCGTGCACGTCATCGATCAGCCAAAAAGCGGCGGTGGAGGCGCTGACCGCCGGCAAAAACGACGCCGAGGTGATGCGCGCCGCCTACGCCGAGCGGCTTGAGTATGCCTACAGTCGTCTCACCGCCATGGGGCTGCCGGTTGAGAAGCCGGATGGAGCCTTTTACTTGTTTCCGTCAATCGCCGCCTTTGGCATGTCTTCGTTTGATTTTGCCCTCGATGTCGTCGAAAACGCCGGCGTCGCCCTCGTTCCCGGCAGCGCCTTTTCTGAATACGGTGAAGGCCATGTCCGCCTGTCGTACGCTTATTCGCTCGATGTGCTCAAAGAAGGGCTTGACCGGCTCGAGCGGTATATCCAAACGAAGCGCCGCAGACCGTAACGGTTTTCAAAAATCGTATCGGTTTAGGCCGCCATGCCCCCATAAGAAAAAGGCTGCTTTTCTTTCGACTTTTGTTCACCATTGGCTTTAGGGGAATATGCAAGAAAAGGGTGTCCCAAAAGGATCGGGACACCCTCTTTCGTCTCTATATATACGCACTGACCGATTCTTCCGCACTATATTTTGTGTTTGCCCTGAAGGTAGACAGCCTTTTGGGTCAGCCCCCTCTTCTTTACTTATGGCACAAGCAATAGCTTGCCATGCGTTTTCCGCCCCTGCAGCAGCCGATGCACTTCAGAAGCCTGCTCAAGCGGGTAGACGCCGCCGATCATCAGCTTCAGGCTTCCTTCCTGCACCCACGCGAGCAATTCCCGCAAACTTTGTTCGTACAACGCCCGCTTTTTCATGATTTGCGGCAAGAAAAAGCCGATCACCGACCAGTTTTTCGCCATCAGCCGGACTGGATTGAGACGCGTCATTTCCCCGCTCGCCGCCCCATATACGACCAGGCGGCCGAACGGAGCGAGGCAATCGAGCGTCTGATGAAAGACATCGCCGCCCGCCATTTCCAAAGCGACATCGACGCCGCGCCCACCGGTCGCCTCCATCACGGCCGCCGCCCAGCTGTCTTTTGTATAATCAATGGTGACATCAGCGCCAAGCTGTTTGGCGAGCGCTCGTTTTTCCTCCGTGCTTGCCGTGGCGATGACCATTTTGGCGCCGAACCGTTTCGCCAATTGGACGGCAATCGTCCCAACGCCGCCGGCTGCGGCATGAACGAGCACCGTCTCCCCTTCTTCCAAGCGGCCCATCGTTTTGAGAATATGGTAGGCGCTTAGCCCTTGCACCGGCAAGGCCGCCGCCTGCCGGGCATCCATTCCATCCGGAAGCGGCACGACCGCCCGTTCATCGACGGCGACAAACTCAGCGTAGCCGCCGGATTCGATCAACGCGACGACGCGTTGCCCCGGGAGGACCGTTTGCACCTCCGGACCAACTTCACGGACAACGCCCGCCACTTCCGTCCCAGGTATGAACGGAAGCGGCGTCGGCACAACATAGCGGCCTTCCCGTCGGGCTGTATCCGCATAGTTGACGCCGATCGCTTCAGCTTCAATCACGACTTGCCGCCCCGTGGGTTTCGGACGTTCGCCTTCGCAAACACGCAAGACATCCGGTCCACCGTATTCAACGAATTGGACAAATTTCATGGCGATATCCCCTCTTTCGTTACTTTTGTCGACGCCATATCGCGCAGTTCCGGGCCGAACGGCCCCAGCTCAAGTTTTGGAACGGCAGAAAGCGACCCATGCCGGTTGATGTAGTCGATTTCTTTTTCCAAGCCGTACGCCGTCATCCAACGGCCGACGCGCGAGGCAGACAACACTTCTTTCGCCTTTCCTTCATCCGAATATTGCCGGTAAAAGAGCCATGCGGCCGTCGCGCTGTCGGACAGCTCCGCCGCGTTGATCCCTTGCTCGATCAAGCAGTGCACAAAGTAGCCGGCGCCATAAAAGTCTTCTAGGCAAAAACGGCCCGACGAGCCGGAACAAATCACAATGATCGTCTCTTCCTGATGTAAACGGCAAATATGCTCGCCGACCGCCGGGCTGTTCAGCAAGCTCGCCGCGTACACCGCACGGGCTGGCTGAGCTCTGCGAATCGCCACCGTGCCATTGGTCGTCGATAGCACGACTGTTTTCCCTGGACAAACCGTTTGCAAAAATAGCGGCGCCGGCGGATGAAAACCGGCGATCGTCCGCCCTTCGTATTCGCCGACGAGCTCATAGCTCCCCTCTGGCAAGCGAAGCGCGATCTTCTTAGCCTCCTCGGCATCGCGCACCGGGATCACCGAACGAGCGCCGGCAGCGAGAACGGCTGTAATCGACGAGGTGGCAAGCAAAACATCGAACACGACAGCCACCTTTCGATCAGCAAGCGCCATCTCATCAATGTCTTCTTTGCACAGCACGACATGCACTTTTGTCATCACGCCGCCTCACCGTCCTGTCGCCAGCTGCCATGCATGCTCAATGAGTGCTTCGACAAACTGGCCAAAATGGCGAAACCGCTCATCGTTCGTCTGTCCGCGGCGGTAGCGGTAATAAATTTGCTGGCAAATGACCGCTAATTTAAAGTAGGCAAACGTTAAATAAACGTGTATATCGGACACATCACGGCCGCTTTTTTTGGCATATGCCTCAATAAACTGTTCGCGCGTATAAAAACCGGGACGGACGGTGACCGGCGCGCGGCCAAACCCACTTTTAATGAGTGGAGGATCGTCTTCCTCAATCCAATAACTCATGGCCACCGCCAAATCGGCAAGCGGATCCCCGACCGTCGACATCTCCCAATCAAACAGCCCAACCATTTTGGTGATGTCGTCTTTGGCAAACAAAGCGTTATTCAGCTTAAAATCGTAATGGATTACGGTTGCTTCGCGCTGCGGTGGGATGTGGGAAGCGAGCCACTTCATCAGCGCCTCGGCTTCCGGAATATCATCCGTCTTGGCCCGCTCATAGCGCTGGATCCATCCGTGCACTTGCCGTTCCATAAACCCATCCGGCTTTACCATCTGAACGAGGCGTGTGTTCGTATAATCAATTTGATGGATACGGACAAGCGTCTCGACCATCATCTCAGAGATGCCACGGCAAACGTCTTCTGTCGGGATGACGCCATCGGGAAAATCACTGTCAATCACGACGCCATGCCGCCGCTCCATGACAAAAAACGGACTGCCGATCACCGATTCGTCTTCACAAAAATAGAATGGTTTCGGCGCCAACGGGAACAGCGGATGGATTTCAGAAAGCCACGTGCTCTCCCGCTTCATATCGTGCGCTTTCGGCGGCACCGGGCCAAACGGCGGCCGGCGCAGCACCGCCTCCCACTCCCCACAGCGGAGCAAATACGTCAAATTCGACCGGCCGGCGGAAAATTGCTGGATCTCGAGCTCCCCATCCGGCATGTCCGGCAGCACCGTTCGCAAAAACTTGGCCAGCTTCCCTGCCGGCAGTTCTTCCCCCTTGCGCACTGGAATAATCGCTGTCATCTCCCTCTCCCCCTTGGTCAACAATTCAAGCGCGCCATTGCCGCCGCACGAACAGCATCCATCGACACACCTCGGATCAAACTTGTTTGTCTCTCTTTTCACTCGGCTTTCGAGACAGACGGCGCGTTCATGCCATCAAGCAGGATCTCCACCATCTGCTTCGCCACCTCGGCATCGGTCAGCTCGCCGTCCGGACGAAACCATTGGTAGCTCCAATTGGCCGCCCCAAGAACGGTAAGCGTGGCGATCGATGGTGACAAATCGCAGCGCAGTTCACCGCTTTTCATTCCTTCCTCAATCAACGACTGCAGCCGATAGCGGAACAAATCGCGCTTTTCTTTTACTTTCTGTAAATGCTCTTCATTCAAATGCTTCATTTCACGAAAAAAAATACGCGCTTCCCGTCCCTGCCGTTCGACATTATGGATGAGCATGAAGACGATGTCATACAGTCGTTCCCGCACCGAGCGCTGTGTATCGCTTATAATCCGCTCCTCTTCGTCCAGCAGCCATTCAATGTAGCGAAGGTGAATATCCATCAACAGTTCTTCTTTGCTTGTAAAATAGTAATAAAACGTCCCTTTTGTCACCCCGAGGGCGTCAACGATGTCTTGGATCGATGTTTCGCTGAAGCCGTTTTGTTCAAACAGCTCAATGCTGGCAGCCATAATTTTCTCCTTCACGTTTTTACACCTCTTGCCTAAAATGTAGTCGCTGCCAGCTATTGTACCATAAAACGGCCAAGCCTGCTTCGGACTTGGCCGAAAGCCGCGCCGTTATTGCGAGCGGGATGCTTCTTCACGCAAGGCGCGGCGCAAAATTTTCCCGACGTTCGTCTTCGGCAGTTCGGCACGGAACTCGACCATGCGCGGCACTTTGTACGCCGCTAAGTTTTTTCGGCAATGGGCAAGAATGTCTTCTTCGCTTGCCTGTTGTCCGTCTTTTAACACAATGATCGCCTTCACCGTTTCACCGCGATACGGATCAGGCACGCCAACCGCCGCCGCCTCTTTCACCGCTGGATGTTCGTACAACACTTCTTCGATTTCACGCGGATAAATGTTATAGCCGCCGGCGATGATCAGATCTTTTTTCCGGTCGACAATCGTCACATACCCTTCCTCGTCAATCGAAGCCAAATCGCCAGTGTACAGCCATCCGTCACGCAGCGCCACGGCCGTTTCTTCCGGCATGTTCCAATAGCCTTTCATCACTTGCGGTCCACGGATAATCAGCTCGCCGACTTCTCCTGGCGGCAACTCTTGCGTGCCAGTCGCCACATCGACGACTTTGTACTCAGTCAGCGGCATGCCGATGCCGACCGTGCCCGGCTTGCGAGCCGCAAACGGCGGATTGCAATGCGTCACCGGCGAGGCTTCAGACAAGCCGTATCCTTCAAGGACAACCGCTCCCGTTTTCGCCTCGAAGTCGCGCATCAATTCAAGCGGCATCGGTGCGCTGCCGCTGTTGCACGTTTTGATGCTGCTGATGCCGTACTGCTCGACACCCGGCGTATTGGTAATCGCGACATACATCGTCGGCACGCCTGGAAACACGGTTGGTTGCTTGTCGCGAATTGTCTCCAACACTTCTTTCAGCTCAAAGCGCGGCAGCAAAATGTTTTCCGCTCCTTGGTAAATGGCCAAGTTCATTCCCGACGTCATCGCGAACACGTGGAACAACGGGATGACGGTTAAATATCGCTCTTTCCCGAACTCAAATGTCCCTTTGAAAAATTCGGCGCATTGCAAGACGTTGGCGAAAATGTTGCGGTGGGTGAGCATCGCTCCTTTGGAGCGCCCCGTCGTCCCTCCCGTATATTGCAATACAGCAACGTCGTGCATCGGCTCGATCGGCACCGGGCGCACCACTCCGCTTCCTGCGGCAAGAAATTCGTCAAACGTGACATCTCCTTCAGCCAGCGCAACGGACGACGGCGCCCCAAGGCTGACGGTGACCGCCTGCTTGACGGCTGTCTCCCCTCTGACGGCGGCAAGGCGCGGATAAATCGGTTCATAAATGACGATCGTCTCGGCGCCGGAGTCTTTGAGCAAATAGGCAAGTTCGCGCTCAACAAGCATCGGGTTCACTTGTGTGACGATCGCGCCCGCCTGCAAAATGCCATAGTAAGCGATGACATATTGCGGGCAGTTCGGCAGCATGATTGCGACGCGGTCGCCTTTTTGCACGCCGCGCGCCTGCAGGC
Source organism: Geobacillus sp. JS12 (assembly GCF_001592395.1). Taxonomy (NCBI): domain Bacteria; kingdom Bacillati; phylum Bacillota; class Bacilli; order Caryophanales; family Anoxybacillaceae; genus Geobacillus; species Geobacillus sp. JS12. The sequence goes on along the minus strand of NZ_CP014749.1, from coordinate 455,597 downwards.
TTGAGGTGAAACGGTTGACCGCCGCCTCAAGCTCGGCATAGGTGATCGTCTTGTCGTAAAATGTCAGCGCCGGCTGGGAGCCGAATTCCGCCGCTCGTTCATGCAGTACATCGCATACCGTTTTGTCGGGAATATCCATATAGAACGAAATGTGTTCCGGATAAAGAGACAACGCCCGTTTTTCGCTCATTTGCGTTTCCCCCTTTTTTAATTAAATGCCGGTCGCATGGCTGCCGCCGTCAACGACGAGGAGCGCGCCCGTGACAAAGGCGGACGCCGGGGAAGCGAGAAACAAGACGGCCCCTTTCAAGTCATCTTCGCCGCCAAAGCGGCCGAGCGGCGTATGCTCGAGCACTTTTTTCCCAACGCGTTCAAGAACGACTTTTGACATTTTCGTCGGGAAAAAGCCTGGAGCCACCGCGTTGACGCGAATGCCGTGCTTCCCCCATTTGGCTGCTAGGTCCCTCGTAAACGTAATAACCGCCCCTTTGCTCGTGTTGTAGCCGATCGTATTTAAAATGTCCGGGTGCGTGCCGCCAAGGCCAGCGACGGAAGCGATATTGATGATGGAACCGCCTGTTTGTTTGGCGATCATCACCTTGCCGACCGCCTGGCTCATGAGAAACGTGCCGGTAACGTTGACGTTGATCACCTTTTGCCATGCCTCAAGCGGCATTTCCTCGACCGGCGCTCCCCACGTCGCTCCGCTGTTGTTGACTAAAATGTCGATGCCGCCAAACTCTTTGACGGTCGTTTCGACGACATGTTTGACCTCCTCCGGATTCGTCACATCGCACCGCAGCGCCAGCGAACGGACGCCGAGCTGTTCAAGCTTTTCTTTCACTTGCTCGCACGCTTCCACTTTCCGCGAACAAACAACGACGTTCGCCCCGGCTTCGGCAAGACCGACGGCAATTTGCTCGCCGAGCCCGCGCCCACCGCCAGTGACAATGGCGGTTTTCCCCTCGATTTTAAATAAGTCCAACACATGCATATGACCACTTCCTCTCCCTTATTGTTGATATTGCCGCAATTCAAGCTTGGCAACTTGCTCTTTATGCACTTCGTCCGGCCCATCGGCCAGACGGAGCGTGCGCGAGTTCGCCCACATGGCGGCAAGCGGAAAATCGTTGCTCACCCCAGCGGCGCCAAACGCCTGAATGGCACGGTCAATGACCTTCAAAGCGACATTGGGCGCCACCACTTTAATCATCGCAATTTCTTTGCGCGCCGCTTTGTTGCCGACCGTATCCATCATGTACGCCGCCTTTAGCGTCAGCAAGCGCGCCTGCTCGATCTCAATGCGCGACTGGGCGATCCACTCGCGGATCACGCCGTGTTCAGCGAGCGGCTTGCCGAACGCCACCCGCGACTGTACGCGCCGGCACATGAGTTCAAGCGCTCGCTCCGCCGCTCCGATGAGGCGCATGCAATGGTGGATCCGTCCCGGGCCAAGCCGACCTTGAGCGATGGCGAACCCTTTTCCTTCGCCCCAAATGATGTTTTCTTTCGGCACGCGCACATGGTCATACGTAATTTCGGCATGCCCGTGCGGCGCATGGTCAAAGCCGAACACCGGCAACATCCGTTCGATTTTCACTCCCGGCGTATCGAGCGGAACGATGATCATCGACTGTTGCTCATGTTTTGGCGCATCGGGGTTCGTTTTTCCCATCACGATGGCGACTTTGCAGCGCGGATCGCCGGCGCCAGACGACCACCATTTCCGCCCGGTGATGACATACTCATCGCCGTCTCGGACGATGGAGGCGCGAATGTTCGTCGCATCACTCGACGCGACATCCGGCTCCGTCATCGAAAAGCAGGAGCGAATTTCCCCGTTCAAGAGCGGGATCAGCCATTTTTTCTTTTGCTCCTCTGTGCCATAGCGGACGAGCACTTCCATATTGCCGGTATCCGGCGCATTGCAGTTGAACACTTCCGGAGCGATGAGCGAACGGCCCATAATTTCGCAAAGCGGCGCGTATTCGACATTCGTTAATCCCGCGCCGTATTCGCTGTCTGGCAAAAACAAATTCCACAGTCCTTCTTTTTTCGCCTTTTCCTTCAATTCTTCCATGATCGGCGGCACGCCCGACCATCTCGACTCTTGTGCGTTCAGCTGCTCCTCATACACCCTCTCGTTCGGATAAATGTAATCCTCCATGAAAGCGCTTAATTTTTTGATCAACTCTTTCACTTTTGGCGAATAAGAAAAGTCCATATGCTCCCCTCCCCTTTATACTAACCGGTTGGTATGTTGTTTCTACTTTTACTATACCTCCACAAGAACAAATATTCAATATTTTTCGATAAATATATCCAAATTTGCGCTTTCCATCTCCCCTGCTTCGCTGAGAAGACAGAGAAGATAAAAAAAGGGCGAACAACCGCCCTGCTTACGCCTTAACATACCGCTTGTATAGCGCTTGCGTGCCGCTGTTTTCCTCACCGGCTTGCGCCAGCTCCTCATACATTTGTTTGGCGAGCGCCAGCCCTGGCAGCGGCAAGTTCATCCGCTCGGCTTCTTCAAGCGCAATTTTCATATCTTTAATGAAATGCTTGATGTAAAACCCCGGAGCAAAATCGCCTGACAACATGCGCGGCGCCAAGTTGCTCAGCGACCAGCTGCCGGCCGCCCCTTTGGCGATGCTTTCCAACACTTTGAATGGATCAAGACCAGCCCGCTTCGCATACGCCATGGCCTCGCAAACGCCGATCATATTGGTGGCGATGGCAATTTGGTTGCACATTTTCGTATGCTGGCCGGCTCCAGCTCCTCCTTGCCGCACGATGTTCGTGCCAAGCCGCTCGAGAATCGGCTTGCACGCCAAAAAGACGTCCTCATCACCGCCGACCATAATCGTCAACGTTCCTTCGCGCGCACCGATGTCACCGCCGGACACCGGGGCGTCCAACGCGTGAATCCCTTTTTGCTTGGCTGCTTCATAAATGGACTTTGCAAGCGTCGGTGTTGACGTCGTCATATCGATGACATACGTTCCCGGCCGCGCATTCTCCAAAATGCCGCCCTCGCCGAAATACACTTGCTCGACATCGCGCGGATAGCCAACCATCGTCATGACGACATCCGCCTCCCGCGCCAAATCAGCAACCGTTTCCTTCCAAACCGCTCCTTCTTGAAGCAAGTCTTCCGCCTTTTCTTTTGTGCGTGTATAGACGAGAAGCGGATAGCCCGCCTTCAGCAAGTGGCGCGCCATGCTTTTCCCCATGACGCCAAGGCCGATGAATCCGATTGTTTTCATCCGGTCTCCCCTCCTGTCGGTTTGCCTTAAATCGCCTTCACCATGCCGCCATCGACAATGAGCGCTTGACCAGTAACGTACGAATTCGCTTCGGACAGCAAGAAGACGACGACATTGGCAAACTCTTCCGGGGTTCCGTAGCGGCCGAGCGGAATGGCGCTTTTCATGCGCGCTTCCATTTCTTCTTTCGTAATGCCGAGTTTCTCGGCATTCACTTTGTCCAAAAAGGCGACGCGCTCCGTCGCGATCCGACCAGGAGCCACCGTATTGATTAAAATGCCATCCGGAGCCAGCTCAACAGCAAGCGTTTTCGTCAGCCCAACGATGCCAGTGCGGAACGTGTTGGATAAAATAAGTCCCGGAATCGGCTCTTTAATCGATGATGAGGCGATGTTGACAATTTTTCCTCCCTTTTTCTTTAAGTAAGGGAGCGCTTCGCGAATGAGGCGAATATAGCTCAACAAATTGAGCTCAAACGCATATTGCCAGTCTTCGTCGCTCACCGTTTCAAACGTTCCCGCCGGAGGGCCGCCGGCGTTGTTGACGAGCAAATCGATCGTCCCAAACGTCTCGACCGTTTTGGCGACCAGCTGGCGGATGTCTTCCGCCTTCGTCACATCTGCACGCGTGTAGGCGACGCGTCCCTTATGCAGCCCATTCAACTCCTCGGCTGCTTCCTGCAGCTTTTCTTCGTTTCGGCTCGTGATCATCACGTTTGCCCCTTCAAGCACAAGCGCCCGGGCGATCGCCTTGCCAAGCCCTTGGCTCGAGGCAGCGACAAGCGCCGTTTTTCCCGCCAATCCAAGTTCCATCGTCATCCCTCCAACAAAAGAATGGTGTTACGTAACCATATTCGCGCTCATTCGTCATTTTCCTTCTTTCGATCAGCGAAAAAAGTGATCCGCTGGGCGGATCACCTCTCTTCGAAAAGCGACTGAAACCGTTTCATCCCTTCCTCGACGTCAAGGCGATCAACGTGAAACGGATTCGGATTGGCAGCCTTCATCGGATCAGCATCAGTCCGCACCCCAATCGCCTCGGCGCCGTCCGCGGTCGGATCGTTGATGACGCTTTCGTGGGCGCCGTCGCGGTAAAACATGTGCGGGTGATCGTTTCGTCCACGCTCTGACATCAAATCCCCCCTTTTTTCCGGTAGTGTTCCGTAAGACATGGAAAATCATTCACCGATCAAGGAAAGGCGGGGAAAAAGAAAGAGCCCGCGCATCGCAGGCTCCTCTTTTCCTTTTCAGCTTTCAAGCAGCAAATCCTCCGGATTTTCGATCAAGTCTTTCACCGTTTTTAAGAACCCGACGGCCTCTTTGCCGTCGATGATGCGGTGGTCGTATGACAAGGCGACGTACATCATCGGCCGGTTTTCGATCCGCTCTTCATCGATAGCGACCGGGCGCAGCTTGATCGAATGCATGCCTAAAATGCCGACTTGCGGTCCGTTGAGAAGCGGGGTCGACAACAATGAACCGAACACGCCGCCGTTTGTGATCGTAAACGTGCCGCCTTGCAAATCGGCAAGCGACAACTTATTGCTGCGTGCTTTCGCCGCCAATTCGGCAATGTCGCGCTCAATTTCAGCGAAGTTTTTCCGGTCGCAGTCGCGCACAACCGGAACGACAAGCCCTTCGTCCGTCGACACGGCGACGCCGATATCATAATATTTTTTCAACAAAATTTCATCGCCTTGAATTTCCGCGTTGACGTACGGATATTTTTTCAGCGCCGCGACAGCCGCTTTGACGAAAAAGGACATAAAGCCAAGGCGGACGTCATGCTCTTCGAAAAATTTATCTTTTTTCCGCTTGCGCAGATCGATGACCGCCGACATGTCAATTTCGTTGAACGTCGTCAACATCGCGGTCGTTTGCGTCACTTCCAGCAGCCGTTTGGCGATCGTTTGCCGACGGCGCGACATTTTTTCGCGGATGACCGGCTTGCCGGCCTCAGCGGCTGGAACGGCGGCCGGCGTCGGCGCGGCTTGCGGAGCCGGCTGCGGGGCGGCGGCCGGTTGTGCGGCAAACGAAGCGACGTCTTGTTTGCGCACGCGCCCAAGCGGATCAACGGTCGGCACTTGCGTCAAGTCGATCCCTTTTTCACGCGCCATTTTCCGGGCGGCCGGAGAGGCGATTGGCCGCTGGCTCGGCGCCTGGGCGACCGCGACCGGCTGCGGCGCTGGCTGTTCATTGCTGTCGGCCGGCGCGACCGTTTCCGTTTCATCGGCTGGCTGCGGAGCAGCTTGCAAAGCGGCAGTCGGTGCTGCCGCTCCTTCGCCGATAATGGCGATCGCTTGGCCAACCGCAACCGTATCGCCTTCATTGGCAAGCAGCTGTTGCAAAACACCCGATTCTTCCGCCATAATTTCCACGTTCACTTTATCCGTTTCCAGCTCGCAAATCGATTCTCCTTTTTCCACGTAGTCGCCCGGTTTTTTCAGCCATTGGGCGATCGTTCCCTCCGTGATGGATTCTGCTAACTCTGGGACTTTGATCTCAGCCACGTTGATGCCCTCCTCAAATGTTCCGTAGTCATCATTCATGCTTCGTCAATGCACAGCGGATGATGCGCTCTTGCTCTTTTCGGTGGACGACCGGATCGCCTTCCGCCGGGCTGGCCCGCCGGCGTCGCCCAATGTAACTGACATCGACACCCTCTGGAGCCAACGCCCGCAGGCGCGGTTCCATATACAGCCATGCCCCCATGTTTTTCGGTTCTTCTTGCACCCAGACGAGCTCTTTGACGTTCGGATAGCGGGCGATGATGTCTTTCACCGCTTCTTCCGGGAACGGATACAGCTCTTCAATGCGCACGATATGCAGCCAGTCAAGACCTTCCATTTTGCCGATTTGTTCCGCCAAATCGATCATCAATTTTCCAGTGCCAAACACGATGCGTTCCACTTTGCCAGCGTCAGCGCCCAATCCCGGCTGTTCGAGCACCGGCGAGAACGCACCGTCAACGAACGCTTCCGCATCCGACGCTGCCAGCGGATGGCGGAGCAAGCTTTTTGGCGTCATAATGATGAGCGGACGCACTTCTTCTCTTGTCAACAGCGCCGCCTGCCGCCGCAAAATATGGAAATATTGCGCGGCCGTCGATAAGTTGGCAACCGTCCAGTTGTTTTCCGCCGCCAGCTGCAAAAAGCGCTCGACGCGGCCGCTTGAATGTTCAGGGCCTTGCCCTTCGTAGCCGTGCGGCAATAGCATGACAAGCCCGGATTTTTGCCCCCATTTCGCCCGGCCGGATGAAATGAATTGATCAAACATCACTTGCGCCATGTTGGCGAAGTCGCCAAATTGCGCTTCCCAAAGCACGAGCGTCTCCGGCGCGTAAACGTTGTAGCCGTATTCATAGCCGAGCACAGCGGCTTCCGTCAGCGGGCTGTTGTACACGACAAACGACGCTTTGGCGCCGCTGATGTGGTGAAGCGGCACATACTCTTCTCCGGTTTTCACGTCATGGAGCACCAAATGGCGCTGCGCAAACGTGCCGCGCTGCGAATCTTGCCCGGTCAAGCGGATCGGCACGCCGTCTTGCAAAATCGTGGCAAACGCTAAAATTTCCGCGTGCGCCCAATCGACTTTGCCGTTTTGCGCAAACACGCCGCTTCGCCGTTTTAAAATGCGCTCAAGCTTGTTAAAGACGTTGAATCCGTCCGGAAACTGCAGCAATTCTTCGTTCACACGATGGAGCACGTCTTTCGCCACGCCCGTTTTCACTTCCGGCAGCCGATCGACGACCGGTTTGGGCGGATCCATGATGAAATCGAGTTCGTCTTCGTTTTTCGGCACCCGCTCGTAGGCGATTTTCAGCCGTTCGGCCACCTCTTGCTCCATTTCGTCGACTTCCCGCTCGGTGATGATCCCTTTTTCCATCAATTTTTGCGCATACAGCTGGCGTACGGTCGGATGTTGGTTGATGATCGCGTACATCGTCGGGTTCGTCGCCATCGGCTCATCCATTTCATTATGACCGAAGCGGCGGTAACCGATTAGGTCAATGACAAAGTCTTTTTTAAACCGCTGGCGGTAGGCAAACGCCAAGCATGCGGCCGCCAAACAAGCCTCCGGGTCGTCGGCATTGACGTGCACAATCGGCACCTCAAACCCTTTCGCCATATCGGAAGCATACGTCGTCGAGCGTGAATCGTAACTCTCCGTCGTAAAGCCGATCATGTTATTGGCGATGATATGGATCGTCCCGCCGGTCGTATAGCCGCGCAGCTGGCTTAAGTTGAGCGTTTCCGCGACGATCCCTTGTCCCGGGAACGCGGCATCGCCGTGAATCAAGATGGCAAACGACGCATCCATATTTTGCACCGGCACTCCTGGTTTCGTCCGATCCTCTTGCGCGGCGCGCGTGTAGCCAAGCACAACCGGATTGACCACTTCGAGATGGCTTGGGTTGTTCGCGAGCGTAATCCGCATCGTATGCGCGCTTTTATTGCGAAGGCGGCGCGCCGCCCCCAAATGGTATTTCACGTCACCCGTCCAGCCGTAGGTAATGGCCACCGCTCCTTCAGACGGAATAAAGTTTTTGCTCTCTGCATGCTGAAACTCGGCGAAAATCATTTCGTACGGCTTGCCGAGCACGTGAGCCAGCACGTTCAACCGGCCGCGGTGCGCCATGCCGATGTTGACGGCGTCGATTTCATGCTCGATCGCCTGTCTGACAAGCTCATCCAAAAGCGGCACCATGGAATCAAGCCCTTCGATCGAAAACCGTTTTTGCCCGACATACGTCCGGTGGATGAACTTTTCAAACCCTTCCACTTCCGTCAAGCGGCGCAACAAAGCGACCCGCTCTTTGTTCGCCAAGCTCGGGTAATACGCTCCGGACTCGATTTGCTGGATGAGCCAGTTCCTCTCTTCGAGATTATGTACTTGCGAGAATTCGAACGCGATTTTGTCCGTGTAAATTTTGCGCAAATGCAAGATGGCGTCCCAGCCGTTTTGGACATGCGCCGGAGCGTGGGGACAAAGAAACGCGACCGGAATGCGCTTTAAATCCTCTTCCGTTAAATCGTATTCGTCAAGCTCCAAGCGGCGCAGCTTTTTCTCCTTTTTGACAAGCGGATTCGTATCGGCAGCTAGATGGCCGTAATGGCGAATGCTGTCCGCCAGCTTGACAGCGGCGACAAGCTTGCTGAAGGCGTTCGGTGTTTCCGGCAGCCGAAATGTTTGGTGTGTTTGTGCCACACCGCCGTCTGCCGGTGAAACCGGCTCTTCGACAACCGGCGTCCCCCACTGTTCGAATAATCGTTTCAGTTCCGGGTCGACACTGTCCGGGTCATCGAGATACTGTTCATACATGTCGATGACATAACCGAGGTTCGGCCCGTAAAACTGGCTCCACGGTTGAGCGTAGTTTGTCTGTTTTGCCATCGTGAAAAAACCTCCACCTTGTTTTCGCATCGTTTGGGCTGGCAACAGCTATGCATAAAAGTCCTCATTGCGCTGCCAGCATCCCCAAACGTACAGCAAAATAACGGTATAAACGTTTTCACTGTTTATTTTAGCACTATCGCTCACTAAAATCGACGAAGAAGCTGAAAAAATTTCACTTATTATCATTGTATGAATAGAAAAAAGATCGTGACTGCACGGCGGGGAACATTCATGATTTTAAGTAAACGCCGACCGACATTCATCTCCCACTTATTTTTGGACTGCACCCTGTACAAAGCGAAAGTGAAAGTCTCCTATTCGAAAATTATTGAACGCTCTCTTACCTACGCAAACGTTTAGCGGTGGGAGATTCTTTGGAACAACCGCTCCACGACAGGCTTGCCAGCCAAGCCATCCTCGTATGTCCCACGGTTCCGTTGTCTTACGAAGACAGCAAGCGAAATCCTTCTTTTTTTGGGCGGCGTTAGGGGAACATCCTTGATGCTTCATCCTCCACTTACGCACGCGGAAATGGGAGCCTTCTCGGCTAGAGATGATAAAAAAGGTGCCCCGTTGCCGCTAGGACACCCTCTATTTTCTGTGAAAATGCGCCGCCTTGATAAGTCATTTTCATGCCAGGGTGGGGAGCAAGGCTTGCTCATGGATGTTTTTTATGAAATCTTAAACTTCTCAACCAGTTGTTTCAACTGCCGACTCATTTCGCTTAACGCCTCCGCCGATTCGGTCACCGTCGAAAGCGCCTGCAGCTGGTCATCAGCCGAAGCAGCCACTTCTTCCGCCGCTGCCGCTGCTTGTTGGGCGATGGCGGCGATGTTTTGCATCGCTCCGACGACATCGTCTTTGCTCGCGTTCATCAGCTTTGCTTCCTCCATAATCCCCGCAAGCGCATCAGCCACTTGCTCCATCATGCCGGTGATTTTGATAAACGAATCGCCGGTCGTGTGCACCGCTTTCCGCTGCTCGTTGTAGGCGTCTTTCGAACGGCCGACCGCCTCGATTGCCAATCCGGCCTGTTGCTGGATGGCGGCAATCGTCGCGCGGATCATTTCCGTCGCTTTCGCCGATTGTTCGGCCAGCTTGCGCACTTCATCAGCGACAACGGCAAACCCTTTCCCATGCTCGCCGGCCCGCGCCGCCTCGATGCTGGCGTTTAACGCCAGCAAATTCGTCTGTCCAGAAATGGCTGTGATCGTTTGAATGACATCGTCAATTTCTTTCATTTTTTTCACAAGGTCGTTAATGACGTTTTCTACTGACTCCAGCTCATGTTTCGCTTCTTCCGATTTTTTCTGCAAAATGTTTAAATGCTCCAAGCCATCGTAGCTCGCCGTTTTCGTTTCATCGGAAAGCGACTCCATTCCAGCCGTCGCATTCGTAACCGATTCGATTTGCTGCGACAGCGTCGTCGTCCGCTCATTGATCGTATCAAGACTTCCTGCTTGATCGGTTGTTCCTTTGGCAATTTCGCCGATCGCTTTCGCCACTTGTTCGCTTGTCGCCATCGTTTCTTCCGAGACAGCGCTCAAATGGTCGGCCGAAACGGCCAATTCATTGACCGAGCGGTTCACCTCGCTGATCAGCATCCGCATATGGTCGATCATGTCATTGAAGTGGCGGGCGAGACGACCGATCTCATCTTTGGCAGTGATGCGTGCGTGCACCGTCAAGTCACCGCCCGCCGCCTTTTCGACTTGCTCTTGCAGCGCCACAATCGGCCTTGTGATTGAGCGCGCTAAGAAATACACAGCAACAAGCGCCACAATGAGCGCAATAATGGTAATGACAAGCATGTTTGCTCCAAGCGAGCGGCTCATCGCCGATAAGTCTTTTTCTTTATAGACGGCGCCGACTTTCCAGCCGAGCTCTGGAATCGTAGTGAAGTACATCACCCGCCGTTCGCCGTCTTGCTCGTATTCGTGCATTCCTTTTTCATGCTCGAGCATATAGCGGACCGTCGCGTTTTTCGCCATGTTTTTCCCCTTGTATTGAGGGTGGACGACCGCCGTCCCCTTCGCGTCAAACAGCACCGGATAGCCGTGATAGCCGACGTCGCTCGCATTGACGATTCTTGTCACCGCATCGAGCGTCATATCGATGCCGATGACCGCAACAATGCGGCCGTTTTCGCTCACCGCTTTGGCCAACGTCACAACGTGCTTGCCGGTAATCGCATCGACGTACGGTTCGGTCCACACCACTTCATCCGGCCGCTTCATCGCCGCTTTATACCACGGGCGGCTCGTCGGATCGTATCCGTCCGGGAGCTCTGTCATCGGCGATATATACATTTTCTTCTGCTCCGTGCCAATATAGATGAATTGCACATTCTCATGCAGGCGCAAAAACGTGCGGAACTGCTTTTCCAGCCCGGGCCAGGCGCTTTCATCCTGAACCATTTGCAAAGCCAACGGCGATTCACTGAATTGCACTAAGCTATTCTCCTCACTTTGAAAACTGTCGCGAATATCGCCGAGCAATCCGTCAAGCGCCGACTGCGCCCGCTGTTTCACGTCAGCATCCACCATCTTCCGCATTTGCACAACCCCAACGAGTTGTGTCGCGGCCAATGAAATCACTAACAATAAAGCCATCAAGACGATCAATTTGCTGCGCAATGTCCGGAACACTCTCTATTTCTCCCCTCTGTTTCCTCTTTTTGTCACACTAATTTTCATTATACAAAGGACGATCGCCCCCCGTCTATAGGAGGACCTTCTTAATTCATACATAACGAATCGACGCACATGAGACAATAAACGAGAGGAAGGTGAATGACAATGGGCGCCATCGAACACGAAGGATATCGATTTGAGATCGAATACAGCGTCCTGTTGCAAAAAGGGGCGCTGCACGTTTATCGCGACGGTGAATTGATTGAGGAAATTGAGTTTGCATTTTGCGGCGAAAAGCCCGATGAACAGCAAATTGAAGCGCTTGTGAGCGAGTATGTCGAGCAAAAAACCTCCGGCCGCTGTTAGTTGTCGGGGTTTTTCTTTCCATTTTTTCGCGTTTTCCGTTATGATGAAGGTAAAAAAGCAAGGGGATCGGCATGTACGATAAACGTTTATACGTCTTTGACGGCAACACCCCGCGCGAAGCGGTCATCCGCAACTATACGACAGACGACTTTGCTGATCTCATCCGCGTGCAGCAAGAAAGTTTTCCGCCCCCGTTTCCATCGGAGTTGTGGTGGAACGAGGAACAATTAACCAACCATGTCACCTTGTTTCCCGAAGGGGCGCTTTGCGTCGAAGTCGAAGGGCGCATCGTCGGATCGATGACCGGCTTGATCGTTGATTTTGATCCAGCCCATGCCGATCATACATGGGAAGAGATCACCGACGGCGGCTATATCCGCAACCACCGCCCGGATGGCAACACGCTGTATGTCGTCGACATTTGCGTCTCGCCGCCATACCGGAAGCTCGGCCTCGGCAAGTGGCTCATGCAGTCGATGTATGAAGTCGTCGTCCATCTCGGCCTCGACCGGCTGCTCGGCGGCGGGCGGATGCCTGGCTACCATCGACATGCGGCTGAACTATCGCCGGAAGCCTACATCGACAAAGTCGTTGCTGGCGAGCTGAGCGATCCGGTCATTACGTTTTTGCTTCGCTGCGGTCGCACACCGCTTGCGATTGTCCGTAATTATTTAGAAGACGAAGAATCGCTCAACCATGCCGTGTTAATGGAATGGCGCAATCCGTTTAAGCAAACATAAGGAAAAATTTGCAACCCTGAAAAGAAAGGAATCGCCGGCAGCGGCCGCGAATAAGAAAAGGAGACTATAGACAGAAAGGAATCGCGATTGATGAGGACGATTTCCTACAGCGATCCGCTCGCTCCTTTGCTCATTCGCAATGAACTGTTTTCCTTGCTGCCGGCGCACATCCGTCATCTGACCGTCGTTTGCATCGGCAGCAATCGCATCAACGGCGACAGCTTAGGGCCGTTCGTCGGCACGCTGCTGGAAAACGCTTATCCGGATCATTTGACCGTCATCGGCACGCTCAGGCAACCCGTCGATGCGACAAACATCCGACGCGTTTCCGAACAATTGCAAAACGAACACGGAGCATATGTAGTGGCAATCGACAGCATTGTCGGGCCGCAGCCGTTCGTCCATACGATCGCCATCCGCCCTGGCGCCCTTTCCCCTGGCACGGCGCTCGGCAAATCGCTGCCATCGATCGGCGACATCAGCATGATGGGCGTCGTGATGGAAGATACCGCCGATATGAGCGCACTTCCGTACACGAATTTGCACATTGTTTACCAAATGGCGAAAGTCATCGCTTTAGGCCTTTCACTTACGATCCGGCAGCGGTATGGCTATGAATCATCGACACCGCTGTTGGCATAACGCAGAACGAAAAAAGCGCGGCGAACATAAACGTCGCCACGCTTTCATTCAGGCAAGTGAAAATGTTCGTTTGACAAACGACACGACTTCCTCAGCCGTGCCGAGCGACAACACCGTCTCTTTGATGCGGGCCGCCTCTTCTTTCGCCAGTTGTTTCAACTGAGCGCGCGCCGGCAAAATCGAGGTGGCGCTCATGCTGAACTCATCAAGGCCAAGGGCAAGCAAAATCGGAATGGCGATCGGGTCGCCCGCCATTTCGCCGCACATCCCGACCCACTTGCCTTCGCGATGGGCAGCGTCGATGACGTGGCTGATCAACCGCAAAATGGCTGGGTTGTACGGCTGGTACAAATACGAAACACGCTCATTCATCCGGTCGGCCGCCATCGTATATTGGATCAAGTCGTTCGTTCCAATGCTGAAGAAATCGACTTCTTTCGCAAACTGGTCCGCCATGACGGCAGCCGCCGGAATCTCGACCATCATGCCGACTTCAATTCCATCCGCAACGGCAACCCCTTGGCGGAGGAGCGCCTCTTTTTCTTCAAGCAAAATGGCTTTTGCTTGGCGGAATTCATCGAGCGTCGCAATCATCGGGAACATGATTTTCAAATTGCCGTGCACACTCGCCCGCAGCAAGGCGCGCAGCTGCGTGCGGAACATGTCTTGCATTTCCAAACAAAGGCGAATGGCTCGAAACCCTAAAAACGGGTTCATCTCTTTTGGCAAGTGTAAATACGGGAGCTCTTTGTCGCCGCCAATGTCAAGCGTACGCACAACGACCGGCTTGCCATTCATTTGTTCCAGCACCGTTTTGTAAGCCGCAAACTGTTCGTCTTCCGTAGGCAGCTCCGATCGTCCCATGTATAAAAATTCCGTGCGATACAATCCGATCCCTTCCGCCCCGTTGGCCAACGCTCCTTTCACATCGTCCGGCGTGCCGATATTGGCCGCCAGCTCAACGTGCACGCCATCAGCGGTGACCGTCGGTTGATCGACAAGCTTCGCCCATTCCGCTTTTTGCTCCTCATAGCGAGCCCGCTTCTCTTCATAACGCGCAAGCAGCTCCGGAGACGGATTGACGACGACTTGACCGTCGAGCCCATCGACGATGACCATGTCGCCGTTTTTTACTTCCGCCGTTACCGCCTTCGTGCCGACGACAGCCGGAATTTCGAGCGAGCGGGCCATAATGGCCGAGTGCGACGTTCGCCCGCCGATGTCGGTGGCAAATCCTTTCACATATTGGCGGTTCAGCTGCGCCGTATCGGATGGCGTCAAGTCTTCCGCGATGATCACGACTTCCTCAGAAATGAGGCTCGGGTTCGAGATCGTGACGCCAAGCAGATGGGCGAGGACGCGCTTTGTCACATCGCGGATATCGGCGGCCCGCTCTTTCATATACTCATTGTCCATGCCTTCAAACATGGAAATGAAAAACGATGCCGTTTCATGGAGCGCATATTCCGCATTCACTTGTTCCGTTTTGATTTTTTCCTTAATCGGGTTCAGCAATTCTGGGTCGTCAAGCACAAGCAAGTGGGCGGCAAAAATGGCGGCTTTGTCTTCACCAAGCTTTTCCAAGGCATGCTGTTTGATGGCTTCCAGCTCTTCTTTCGCTTTCGCGACCGCCGCCTCAAGCCGCGCAATTTCCGCCTCGACGTCGGCGACCGTCCGTTTTTCGGCCGCCAAATGAGGTGTTTCCAAGCGGTATGCCTTGGCGATGGCGATGCCGCTTGAAGCGGCGATGCCATGAATCATTTTTTCCATTATTCCGCAAGGCCTTCCTTTGCCAACGTATCGGTTAACGCCGCCATTGCTTCTGCCGCATCGGCCCCTTCTGCCGTGATTTTGATCGTTGCCCCTTTCGGAATGCCTAACGACATGACGCCCATGATCGATTTCAAGTTCACCGTTTTGCCGTTGTACTCAAGCTGGATTTCGCTGTTGAATTTGCTCGCCGTTTGCACCAAAATCGTCGCCGGACGAGCGTGGATGCCGGAATCCGAAACGACTTTAAACGTTTTTTCTGCCATGTTCATCATTCCCCTTTTCTTCAATTTTTTCTTTGCCATCATATCAAATGCAGGGGCGGGAAGGCAACGGAAAATGCTTGTCCCCGCCCCGCGGCGAATAAGCAGCTTAGCGGATCGTCACAACAGCGTCTTCTCCTCGAGCAACTGAGCCTTGCTTGTTGACGTGAACCGTTTCGCCGGCTTTGAGATTCGTGAAAATCACCGGCGTGACGATCGATGGGGCGTTCTGTTTGACATAATCAAGGTCGACGCGCAAAATCGGCTGCCCTTTTTTCACTTCGTCGCCTTCCTTCACAAGCGCTTCAAACCCTTGGCCGTTCAGCTTCACCGTATCGATGCCGACGTGGATCAAAATTTCATGCCCGCCGGCCGATTGAATGCCAATGGCGTGCTTCGTCGGAAAGACGTTGATGATCTTCCCATCAACCGGAGAGACGACCGTGCCGTCCGTCGGCATGACAGCGAACCCATCGCCCATCATTTTTTGCGAAAACACTTGGTCCGGCACTTCAGCGAGCGGAACGACCTCTCCTGACATCGGCGAAGCAATCGTTTCGGATTTCACGGTTTCCGGCGCCGCTGCTTTCGGTTTCTCTTCCGCCCGGGCCGGCGCTTTTCCTTGCATGATGTCTTGAATTTGCCCTTTTAACATATCCGATTTCGGACCGAAAATCGCTTGCACGTTGTTGCCGACTTCCAGCACCCCGGCAGCGCCAAGCGCCTTCAGGCGGTCTTTATCGACTTGGCCAATGTCATGGACCGACACGCGCAAACGTGTAATGCAGGCGTCCAAATGTTCGATGTTTTCCTTTCCGCCAAGAGCAGCGAGCACTTCATACGGCAGGTCGCCAGCAGCGGCCGCCTCGGCTTTCGGTGCTTCCTCAACCGTTTTTTCCCGGCCCGGCGTCGCCAAATCCCATTTGCGGATTGCAAAGCGGAATCCGAAATAGTAAATCACGGCAAACACCAAGCCGACCGGAATGACGAGCCACCATGCCGTCCGGTTTGGCAGAACGCCAAACAGCAAGAAGTCAATGACCCCGCCGGAGAACGTCATCCCGATTTTGACGTTCAACAAGTGCATGATCATAAACGACAAGCCGGCAAAAACGCAGTGAATGGCAAACAGCGCCGGAGCGACAAACAAGAACGAAAATTCGATCGGTTCGGTAATCCCAGTCAAAAACGATGTCAACGCGGCCGACCCCATGATGCCGGCCACAACTTTTTTGTTTTCCGGCCGCGCTTCATGGTAGATCGCAAGCGCCGCTGCCGGGAGACCGAACATCATAAACGGGAACTTCCCGGTCATGAACGTGCCGGCCGTCAATTTGACCCCGTCTTTCAGTTGCTCGAAAAAGATTTTTTGATCGCCATGGACCACTTGCCCGGCTTTATTGACGTATTCGCCAAATTCAAACCAAAACGGTGCATAGAAAATATGATGCAAGCCAAACGGAATGAGCGCCCGTTCGATGACGCCGAAAATAAAGGCGGCCAACGGTTTGTTCGCATCGATCATATTGTGCGAAAACGCATTGAGCCCGTGCTGAATCGGCGGCCAGATGAATGTCATGATAATGCCAAGCACGACCGCAGACGCCGCCGTCACGATCGGCACGAACCGCTTGCCGGCAAAAAAGCCGAGATATTGAGGCAGTTCAATATTGAAGTATTTGTTGTACATGTAGGCGGCCAAAATCCCGACGATAATCCCGCCAAAGACGCCGGTTTGCAGCGTCGGGATGCCGAGAATGTTGGCATACGAAGGGTCAGAGCCGACCATATCGGCCGTTACGCCTAAGATGACGCTCATCGTCACGTTCATAATCAAGTAGCCGATGATCGCCGCCAAGCCCGCGACCCCGTCCCCGCCGGCAAGGCCGATCGCCACGCCGACTGCAAACAAGAGCGACAAGTTGGAGAAGACGATGCCGCCTGCTTGCTCCATCACGTTGGAGACGAGCACGACCCAGTCGGCTTTTAATGCGGGAATTTTGTCCGTGAGCGCCGGGTTTTTCAAGGCGTTGCCAAACGCCAGCAAAATCCCAGCCGCCGGCAAGATCGCCACCGGCAGCATGAGCGCTTTCCCGACCTTTTGCAGCGTGCCAAACGCTCGCTTCATCTTCATAACCTCCTTTAGGTTCCTTGTTCTTAAGTTTTGCAGCAAACGGCCGATTCATGTATCGAAAATGGAGCGGACGCTTCCGAGGGGCATCGGCGCAATAAAAAAGGCATGACTAAAGAGAGGCAAAAGAACGCTTACAACAGCGCAAAGATGAATTTGCAACTGTTGCCGCCTTGTTTGCCCTCTTTACTCATGCCTGATCGAGTCAGTAACACGTAAAGCGAGACAACCTATGCAGTTGTATTGTTCTTTTTCTCCGCCAGCCGTTGCAAATGCAACGTCAAATAGACCGCCTCGGCATCGTCCGCCGGCAGATGAAGCGTTTGCTGCATGACTTTGACCAACTTCCATGCTAGATTATAGCATAATGGATACGCTTCCTTCAAGATTTTCGACAAATTTTTTGGTTCTTCGACTTTTTCACCTTTTTTCATCCGCTCAATCGCATAGCGCAAATGGCGGACGAAACGCAAATAATGAACGCTCTCGCGGTCGATGTCAACGCCAAGCTGTTGCTCGACGATCTTGACAAGGTCAGCAATGAGCTGGGAATATCGATTCGCTTCCGACACGCTTTGTTTCGAAATCGCGCTATGAATGTGAAGGGCAATAAAGCCTGTCTCCCCTTCAGGCAGGGAGACTCCAAGCTTTTGTTCAATCGTGCGGGCCACTTCATTGGCAATTTCATATTCCAACGGATACAAGCTTTTCGTCTCAGCCAAAAACGGGTTTTTGACGTCCAATCCTTGTTCAAGCCGCTTTAATGTAAAAGCGATATGGTCCGTCAGCGCCACATGGATGTGCTCGTCGAGCGGTGCGCCTACGCGTTGCTGAATATGTTGAACCACCTCGCTCATGAGGGCGATGAATTCTTCGCTCAATTCCGGAAGCAGCTTTTTGTATTGCTCTTGTTCGCGTTCGTTTTTCAGAACGAAACATTTTTCCACAGCGCTCTTCGCAATCTCGTCCCCCCGTTTTTTGCCGAAGCCGATTCCTTTGCCAAGCAGAACGACTTCGCCATACGCCGGATGGGAAGCGATTAACACGTTATTGTTGAGCGTTTTTTCGACGCGAAACGGCTGTTCCATCAGGCTCCCTCCTTTCCGCACCCATCGTCTGCCGCTAGTCTATGCAGACTACATTATAAACCGGACGGGCCATCGCTCTCAATGACGTTTTTTGGATGGGGAGATGCTCTTCTCGACATACTAATAAGAGGGCTGGGAGGGAGGAAAGGTTTTGCGGGCATACGGCAAGCGGAGCGAAACGGGCCGAAAGGAGGGGATCGCATGTCGAACAAAGGGAGACAAAACAAGGTGAGCCAAGAAACAGCCAACCCGACCGTCTCCAAGGCGGAGGCAGAAATGGCCAAAGACAGCGTGGATACGGCCAAGCAAGCGAAAAAGAACCGCTCGTAGCGACAGCGAGGCTGCCCTTTTTTGGGGACAGCCCCGCTGTTTTGCCGCTATAACGCCGGCCATCGGCCCGGCCGCCCACTTCGACGGCGACTAGGCCGTCCGGCGCACCGGATGAAGACGGCTGAAAATCATCTTCAATAACGGCGGCGTCACAACAGTCGTTACCAATACGACGATGATCATGACCGCAAACATGTCCCCATCAAGCAGGCCGGCTTCCAAGCCGATGCCGGCGATGATGAGCGCCACCTCACCGCGCGACACCATGCCAGCGCCGACCGCCAGCGAGCTTCCCCACGAAAATCCGGCCCATTTTGCCCCCAGCGCGGCGCCGACAAGCTTTGTCAAAATCGCGAGCGCACTCCAACCGACAATCAGCGGCCAATGCTCGACGATGCCGGAAAAGTCGGCCGCAACCCCGATGGAGGTAAAAAAGACAGGGACAAACAAAGAATAGGCGATCGTTTCCACTTTCTCAAATACTTCTTCCCGATAGTCCGTAAAACTCGCGCCAAGCCCGGCCATATAGGCGCCGATGATCGCCGCCACCCCCATCGCCTCAGCAAAATAGGCAAAGGCAAAACAGATGACCAGTCCGGCTGAGACGACCGCCTCGGTTACGCGCAATGGGGCAAACCACTTTAATACGAGCGGGATGGCTTTCCAAGCGAGCAAAATGGCAACGGCAAAAAAGATGACTTTTTTCAGCACAACCGCACCAAGCTCGACGTCGCCGCCAGTTAGGCTTAATAAAAACGCCAAGGCAATGACGACCAGCACGTCGTCGATGACCGCCGCGCCGAGAATCGCGGATCCTTCCTTCGATTGCAGCTGTCCCATCTCTTTGAGCGCCTGCACGGAAATGCTGACGCTCGTTGCGGACAGCAAAAGTCCGAGGAAAAGAGCTGTGCCGGTTTCCATGCCGAACGCTGCGCCAGCCGCATACCCGGCGAGCAGCGGAACGAGAATGCCGAGCACTCCGACCGCCACAGCAGCTTTTCCAGTGCGCCGAAACTGGTCCATATCCGTCTCAAGGCCGGCGATAAACATAAGCAAAATGACGCCGATTTGGCTTAACTCCTGCAAAAGGTCGGTATCCTCGATCACACCGAGCACGCTCGGACCAAGCGCAATGCCGATGAGCAGCTTGCCGAGCACGGCGGGCTGGCCAAGGCGCACGGCAAGATCGCCGGCAAGTTTGGCGGCGAACAAAATGACTGCCAGTTGGGCGATGAACACATCATCACATCCTTTTCCCATTATTCCTCCTCAAACTACGTTTATCATGTGCAATAGGTTTCATTTTTAACGGATTTCCGAAAGAAGTCTCCCACTTCAAGCAAAGCTAAGTCGGAATCGTTCCCTCTACGATCGGCAGTTTCGACCCTAAACAACTGAAAGAGAAATTTTACGAACCAAAACGCGCTGTGCACCGACAGGGCCTATGATGATCCGCAAAGCATCGGCCTCTGCCTGCCATGCAACTCGGCTGCCTATCAGCCATCGATTGAGCCGTTAGCCCAAAAAAAACAGATATCCTCGCTCTGCGTGGACGCCTGTTGTTATGACAGCGCATTTTGCCGGCCGTTTGCGGCTTTGACGCCGCCGGACGGAAACGTCAAATGAACAGTCGTTCCCTTCCCAACCTCGCTTTCGATCCGCATCGTTCCTTTATGTTCTTGAACGATTTTCATGCTTGTCGTCAGCCCGAGTCCCATTCCTTTTTCTTTCAAAGTGAAAAACGGTTCACCGATTTTCTGCAGCCGCTCTTTCGAAATGCCGACGCCGGTGTCGGCAACATCGACATAGATCTTCCCGTCCGCTTCCGCAACGTGGACGTATAAAATTCCGCCATCAGGCATCGCTTCGATGGCATTTTTCATAACGTTCAACAACACTTGAACAATTTGGTTTTGATCGCCGTACACACAAGCTTTCGGAGCGGTGTTATGGACGGAAATGGAAACGTTGTTCAACGTCGCCTCATGGCCAATCAAGCTGATGACATACGAAATGGCCTCGTCTAGCAAAAACGGCCGATAATCGTGGCTTTGCGGCTTGGCGAGCACCAGCAGCTCGCTCACAATTTGGTTGATGCGGCCGAGTTCACTTAACATAATGCGCATATAATGATCATTCACTTCGCGCGTTTCTTGCATCATCTGAATAAATCCTTTCATGGAGGTGAGCGGATTGCGGATTTCATGGGCAATGCCGGCGGCCAGCTCGCCAAGGACGGACAGCTTTTCTTTTTTCAAGAGCAGCTCCTCGGCAAGCTTTTGCTGGGTAATGTCGCGGCCGATCGTCAGCAGCCCTTTGCGCGCTCCGTTTTCGTCAAAGAGCGGCACTTTAATGACGTCAAACGTCTTCACTTCCCCATCCGGCGTCGCAAACGACTCCTCGCGGCGGGTGACCGTTCCGCTTTTCCATGCTTCGCGGTCCGATTCGATGCACTGCTCGAAAGCGTCCTTAAAAAACGGCACCAGCTCGCCAAGTTCACGATCGGTTTTCCCGACATAGTCGATACGCTCGAGATGATAAAGCCGCTGTCCGAAATCGTTGACGCGCAGCCATCGACCCTCGCTGTCTTTAAAGCAAACGAAATCGGGCATCGAATTGATGAGCGTAAGCAGCTGTTGTTCATTTTCTTCGATCTTTTCCAGCTGCTCGCGTTTTTTTAACAGCTGGTACAAAAAAATAGCCGAGAGCAAAATAAACACGGCCCCTTTGGCGGCGCCAAGCGCCATATATACAGCGCGGCTGATCGACAGCATATTGAGCAAGGTGTCGGTGGCGGCAATCCATAAAATGCTGCCTATGATATATACTGCGATTACTTTTGTTTTGTTGACCACGTTGTCATCGAACCCCTAACATGCAAAGTCGCTGGCGGCCACGGTCGCCCTCTAGGCTACATTTCCCGCGCCCAGCCGAGCAACCGCACGGCCAAGAGGGCGGCGCGCTCATGGTCAAGCCGCTTTTTTAGCGATGCCTCAAGCCGCTCGGCCACCGCCTCCGCCTCTTCCTCATAGGCGAACGAAAATGACCACTCAAGCGCCGGAATGGCAATCACGATATATTCTTCTTTTCGATTTTCGTAAATGTAGACATTAGCCGGAGCTTGTCCGTCCATCACCGGCGTTTTGCGGATTTTCATTTTTCCGTCCCACCTTTTCCTTTCAAGCCGTCCCCATTTTGTTTATTTTAACAAACGCCCGCTCCCTACTCAATATAAATCATTTTCCTTGTCATTCCCCCGTCGATGACCAAATTGACCCCGGTGATAAAATCGTTTTCCTCATCGCATAAATACAGACAAGCGCGGGCGATATCGTCCGGTTTGCCGACGCGGCCGGCCGGGTGCTGCCGGTGGTCAATGTCTCGCAGTTGCCCATAATCGCCCGTTTCAATCCAACCGGGGCTGATGCAATTGACGCGAATGCGATCATCCGCAAACGACACCGCCAGCGCATGGGTCAAAGCGACAAGGCCGCCTTTCGATGCAGCGTACGCCTCGGAATTCGGCTCGGACATGAGCGCCCTTGTCGAGGCAATGTTGACGATGGCTCCGCCTTTTGCATTGCGGCGTATATATTTCGCTGCTTCTCGAGAAGCAAAAAAAGCGCTGCGCAAATTCGTTGACAGCACGTCATCCCACTCCTCAACCGTCAGCTCATACGGCGACTTCCAGCGTGAGACGCCAGCATTGTTGATCAAATAGTCAATGCGGCCGAAGCGGCCGGCAGCTTCTTGTACAAACCGTTCAATATCGTCCACCTTCCGCACATCCGCTGCCACAAAGATCGCCTTGAACCCGTCCGACTGCAATTGCGCGGCGAACGCTTCACCGTTTTGAATATCGCGGTCGATGATCACGACGTTCGCTCCCTGTTTTGCGAATGCTCTAGCGATCGCCTTGCCGATCCCATTCGCTCCACCGGTGACAATGGCTGTTTTCTGTTCCATGCTCATGTGCAATCTCTTCTCCCTTCCTTTGCTCCCTTTGCTTTCGGGTGGGATCCAACCGCAAGAGGTAGGCTTTATGCATGACCTTCCCTCCTACGATAAGGAACGTTTGTTCTATTCATGACCATTTTATACCTTTCGTTCTTTTGATGCAAGAGAAAGGTGGATGAGGAAAGATACCGATTCATCCCCCACTTGCGCTCATGCATGGAAGTGAGGATTTTCTCGGCCCGAGATGTGAAAAAGACCGCCATTCGGCGGTCTTTTTTGGCATCTTACCGATAGGGGCCATACGAGATTGGAAAGCCAGGCGCATACGGGGTTCCTCCGCCATAATATGGAGGCAGCGGCGCGGCAGGATAGCCATAGCCATACGGCATCACCGGGGCATACGGCTGCGGCGCCATCGGTGGATAGTACAGCGGCGCATACGGATGTGCGCCAGGAACGAAACCTGGTGTTGCACCAGCAGCCATTCCAGACAGCGTGCCAGGAACGGCCACGGGAGCCGTGCTGCCAGCCGGGGGGACGTTTTCTGCATACGGGGCCGTCATGCCATACGGAATAGCGGCGTCATCAGGCGTCATCGGCGGCGTGTTTTCTTTCCCACCCATCGGCCAAACGGAAGCATGGGCCATATTCGGCCCGGCTCCTAAACCGAGCGGCGGCGCCGGCAGCATCATATCGGAGCTGTCCGGACTGTCTGGACTGTCAAGATGGACCGGACTGACAAGCGGCGCTGGCGGCGCAACCGGTGGACACCAATAGCCATAAGGCGTTGCCGGCGGATAATACGCCATCGGCATCACTTGAGTCGGCGTTGCTTCATTTGGCGTCGTTGCCGATAGCGGAGCCATCGGCGGCACGTTATTCTCCATCCACCCGGCTTCATTGTCATGGCCGGAAGAGGTTGAAAACGGACCATTCATATACGGATCCCAATGATTCATTGTTCTCTCCCTTTCTTGCTTATATTCTCGGGGCGCGTACCCACCCATATTGTATGTCGGAACAAGCAAAGGGTGTTTGCCCGGCCAAAATATAGGTATTTCACCCAACAGGCGTCTGTGATACGATAAATAACGGTGACGATGGCGAATCAACGCTTGGGGGGACATGCGATGGATGAAGCACTGGCGGCCAAGCAAATCGATGAATTGCGCAACGGAATCATCTCCGAACTGTTGGTGAAAAAAGAGGACTTCCCTGTTTTTCGCGCCGTGCTCGTCAAACAGCCCGACTTCAAACGATTTCGCGGCATCGCCCAGCGCGGCGGTCATGTTATTTACCACTATATGGATGCTCCGCGCAACTAAAAGCCCCTCTTCCCATGGCTTCACACCCGGCTTTCCGTCCTGGAAGCCGGGTGTTTTTGCTCACGGAGAATTTTCCATCCCTCTCTATGAAACTAGTCATTTCAATGCCTCGCGCGTTTTTTCCATCATTTCGATAATGACTCATCGCGTGATCCTTGTTACTCTAGTAGCGAGTTTGCAAGACAAAAGGAGGGATGTGGATGAAACAAGCAAAAGCATGGGTGACGGCTATGTTGTGCGGCATATTTTTCTTTGCCGGCCATGCCGATGCGGCGACGATCCACACCGTCAAGCGCTGCGACACGCTTTGGAAAATCGCGAAACAATACGGTGTGCCGCTGAAACAACTGCAGCAGACAAATCGCAAAGGCGATTGGCTATATCCTGGTGAAAAACTCGTCATCCCTGATGCCGGGATCACGGCGGCAGAGAAAGATTTGCTCGCTCGCCTCGTCCATGCCGAGGCGAAAGGGGAACCGTACGCCGGGAAAGTGGCCGTGGCAACGGTCGTGCTCAACCGCGTCGACCATCCGGATTTTCCGGATACGATCCGTGCCGTCATTTATGAGCGCTCTGGCGGCCATTATGCATTCACGCCGGTCGCAAACGGATCGATCGACGAACCGGCCGACCGTGAATCATACCGCGCCGTTGAAGAAGCACTTGCTTTTCGCGGTTTAGGAAACGGCTCGCTCTATTTCTATAATCCGAAAACGG
This sequence comes from Geobacillus sp. JS12, assembly GCF_001592395.1. NCBI lineage: Bacteria > Bacillati > Bacillota > Bacilli > Caryophanales > Anoxybacillaceae > Geobacillus > Geobacillus sp. JS12. The sequence continues at coordinate 430,973 of NZ_CP014749.1, read as the reverse complement.
CGAAAAGCAAATGGCTGCGCTCCCGTCCGGTGACGGTCGTCATCGGCAACCATGTGTTTGCCAAGTAGACGAAAACAAGGGACGGCTTCGCCCCTTGTTTTTTTTTAAAATATCAGATTTTAGGAAAGAAACCCCTTTACTTGTGCATAAAAATAAGGCAAACTAGTAAAAAAGCGCCTGCTCCTTTTTATAAAGAGCGGGCACAACGGCCAGGGCGCACCGGCCGGCCGCCTTTTCGGCCGATCACGCCCGTTTTAGCCGCCGACGACTATATTCGGTTTAAAAAGGGGAATGATAGAATGGTGAAAAAAGCAAAAGTCGGGGACATTATTGAATTTAAAAATGGATTGCGCGGCATCGTGGAAAAAGTGAACGAAAACTCGGTCATCGTCGATTTGACATATATGAAAAACTACCGCGAGCTTGATTTGCAAGAGCGGACGGTGGTCAACCATAAAAATTATAAGATTATTGAATAGAAAAAAGAGGCCGTCAAGAGCCTCTTTTTTGTTTACGAAATGCGGGCGAGTTCATCACATTCATAGATGTGGACGCCGTTCGCTGCGGACGCCGCCCGGTAAAACATCGCCAAAGCAAGCTGATGGGCGTCAACCGGCTTATATTTTTTCCATTTGCCGACGAACAAAAACGGCAGCCGGCATAACAGCCACCCGGCAAGCATCTCGCCAAGGCGGAACTCCCGACGCTTGCCGACGAGCAACGATGGACGGAAAATATGAAGCGATGGGATGGAAAGCCGCTGCAACGCCTCTTCCACCTCTCCTTTGACGCGCTGGTAAAAAAACGGCGAACACGGGTTGGCGCCAACCGAAGAGACGGTCAAAAAGCTTTTCACGCGGCACTTTTCCGCCAACGCCGCCGCGCGCAGCGTATATTCATAGTCGACTCGAATGAACCGTTGCTTTGTTTTCGCCTTTTTCCGCGTCGTCCCAAGGCAACAAAACACATCGTCCACATAAAAATATCGTTCGTACGATTCAAGCCGCGCAAAATCGACGACGACTTGCTGCAGCTTTTCATGTTCCACCGGCAGCGGAGTGCGGACGAAAATGGTCACTTGCCGGTACAAATCCGACTCAAGCAGCAACTTGAGCAGCTCTCCGCCGACCAAGCCGCTCGCCCCAAGCAAAAGAGCTGTTCTTCGCTCCAACGCCAAAACCTCCAAGGCAAACATTCATTGTCCATTATATAGGAGTTGGAGCGAAAAAACTACCTCTTTTTTTTATCTCTAGCGGTTGTCGACTTTTTCTGGATACAAATCATGATTTAGCAGCCGGTATTCCGCCATTTTTTCGTATTTCGTCCCCGGGCGTCCCCAGTTGCAGTACGGATCGATGGAAATGCCGCCGCGCGGGGTGAATTTGCCCCACACTTCGATATAGCGCGGTTCCATGACTTTAATCAAATCGTTCATAATGATGTTGACGCAGTCTTCGTGAAAGTCGCCATGATTGCGGAAGCTGAACAAATACAGCTTCAACGATTTGCTTTCGACGCATTTTTTGTCCGGGATGTAGCTGATGTAAATCGTCGCGAAGTCCGGCTGCCCGGTTTTGGGACATAGCGAGGTGAACTCCGGACAATTGAACTTCACGAAATAATCCCGGTCAGGATGTTTGTTGTCAAACACTTCAAGAAGATTGGGATTGTACGTAAACGAATACGTTGTCCCTTGATGGCCAAGCAGCGTCAAGTCTTTCAATTCTTCCTCTTTTCTTCCTGCCATTCCTTCATTCCTCCCTCATTATTCATTGCCGGGCGAATCGCCGCACCCCGCTTTACACGCCGCGCTTGTTTCCCCAAAGAAGCGTGTGCAGCTGCGGCAGGATGTGGACGTCTGCCAGCTCCTCCGAATCGGCGGCTTGTTCCACGAGCCATTCCAACCGACTGAGAAGCTTCGCGCGGAGTGCATCCACATCTGAATCGGCCACATCGGCGTTTCCTGTCTGCAAATAAAACGGAACGCCTGGGTAACGGCGGTGCACCTCTTTCGCATACGCCAAATCGGCGTCATCAAAGACGACGACTTTCAAGCTGATGCGCCGCACCCGGCTTTGGTCAGCCTGCAGCCGTTCCATGATTTGATCGAGCGCCGACCAGTCGGTGTCCATCCCCGAGCTTGGCGGCTTCGGGGAAAGGGTGACGTCGTCAATGTCAAGCAGCCAATCCTGCCAACGGCTCCCTTGCGTTTCAACCGCAACCCGCATCCCTTTTTCATGAAGAAGGGCGACAAGCTCCCCAAGAGCCGCAATCAGAAGCGGGTTGCCGCCTGAAATCGTCACGTGGCGGAAGCGGCGGCCGCCCATGGCTTCAAGCCGCCGCCAAATTTCGTCTGCCGTCAGTTGCTCGATCTCGTCTTTCGCTGATCCGTCCCACGTAAACGCCGAATCGCACCAGCGGCAGCGGTAGTCGCAGCCGGCTGTGCGGACGAACATCGTCTTTTGGCCGATCACCATTCCCTCTCCTTGGATGGTCGGACCAAAAATCTCTAGCACCGGAATCGTGCGCGCCATTACCGCTCCCCCGCTTTCGGCCGGTAGACGACATAACTTGTCGGCGTTTCGCGGACAAACACTTGCAAACATGTCGGCTTGTGCGGCAGCGTATCCAAATAGCGCTGAATCGTTTCATAAATCGTGCGCGCCACCACTTCCGTCGTCGGAAACCGGTTCGGGTCGTTTTCATCAAAGCAATCGGCATGGTCATTGAGCAACGTATGATCCAGCTTTCCATGCACAAGCTGTTTGATCGTTTGAAAATTGACCAAAAATCCGCTTTCATCGAGCTCATCGCCAGCAATCGTCACATTGACGATGTAGGTGTGGCCGTGCACGTTGGCGCAGCTCCCGGCCGCTTCGTGCGGGATGAAATGGGCGGCGGCGATGTGCATATCTTTGTTCAGCTCATAGCGGTAAGGGTGCATCACTTGCGGATAAAGCTGGTGCATCATGGCCGCTCCACCCCCGCTTTTTCCCGCAAATAGTCATCCAACCCGCGCTTGCGCAGCAAGCATGCTGGACATTCGCCGCAGCCGTCGGCGATGATGCCGTTATAGCACGTCAGCGTCTTCGTGCGAATGAACTCGAGCGCCCCGAGCTCATCCGCGAGCTTCCACGTTTCCGCTTTCGTCAGCCACATGAGCGGCGTATGAATGACAAATTCGTAATCCATCGCTAAATTCAGCGTGACGTTCAATGATTTGATAAACACATCGCGGCAGTCCGGATAGCCGCTGAAATCCGTCTCGCACACTCCCGTCACAATATGGCGCGCGCCCCACTGTTTGGCAAACACCGCGGCGAACGATAAAAACAACAAATTGCGTCCGTCCACAAACGTCGTCGGCAGCCCGCCTTCCTTTTGTTCGATGGCGATATCATCACGCGTCAAGGCGTTCGGCGCCAATTGCCCAAGCAGCGACATATCGAGCACCGTATGGCGAACGCCAAGCTCAGCGGCAATTGCCTGAGCGACTTCAATTTCGCGGCGATGACGCTGCCCATAGTCAAACGTCACCGCTTCCACTTCCCCAAACTGCTCTTTCGCCCAAACCAAACACGTCGTGCTGTCTTGGCCGCCGCTGAAGACGACGACCGCCTTTTCTTCCTTCATCTTCATCACAATCAACCTCCTTCTGAATCAGCAGAAGAAGAGGTTTCCAAAACAAAAAAGGCCATACCCCTAGGATACAGCCGTCCCTAGTTTTTTATAGAGGGTTTTGCTAGAAACCTCTCCCGTACAAGCGTACGGAATTGCGATTCTTCTGTTTTTCTTCTTTACTATACCATACTTATGGCTTTTGTTGTAGCGTCTTTTTCACTTTTTCCGCTGTCCATACATACACATACAGGAGCGGAACATACACTGCGACAAGATAAAACCCTGCCTTCGCTGTCCATTCCGTCAACTGCTCAATATCTGTCTTCTCTTGGAAAAACAGCGTCCCGACAAATAAGCAAGCGAGCAACACGGGAAGCGAACGGCGCTGCTGAACAGCGAACAGCTGTTTGATCACGCGCGTCGCCGCCCAAATAGAGACCGCGATGATCGGGAACACAACAAGTACATAAATCGAGATGACGATATATTCCATTCTCTCGATAAACGGCACTTCCGGAATTTTGGCCAGCGTCAGCGTCGGCCATGTAATATGCTGAACTTGCTCTTTGTTATAAAACACAATGGAAATGAGGATCAAAACAAAATAAATGAACATCGTAAATGCGTTGGCCGCATGCGCCCACTTTTGCGAGGACGGAGCCTGTTTTAAAAACGGGTAATACATCAGCAGCATTTCAAACCCTAAATATTGCAGCACCATCTCTTTCGATGCTTTTGCCAATTGCCCAAACGAATGGTCGAACACCGGCAATAAATTCCGGTATTGAGCATACTCAAGCGGAAAGAAAACCATCGGAAAAATCGTCAACAGCGGAGTCACCACCCCCCAAACGCATAAGCCGACAACGACGCGAAACCCGCCGGAGACGACATAATACGTCATCAGCAAAAACATAAGGCTGAACTGCCACGCCCCCATCAACGGGAACACCCATACTTTAATGATTTCAATGTATGATTGAAGCACCATAAACGCCGCCAACGCGTAGTAAAAAAGAAGTCCAAGGCTCAGCACCCCGCCGATCCACCGCCCGAAGTACTGTTCATGAAGCGACACGAGGTCTCCGCCTGATGGAGAATGCGACAGCAGCCGATACATCAGCCAAATCAACACGTGCGCCGCCAATCCGGCCATTAAGACTGCCATCCAGGCATCCTGCCCCGCCTCTTTCATCAGTGGACGCTGAAAATTGAGTGCCCCGACCCCAACTTGCGTAGCATGAATGACAAAAAACACAAGAAACGGGGAGATGAGAAACCGTTCCTGAATGGCCTGCTTCATCCTAATCCCTCCTCATGTTCCCCGTCTTATTCGCCAATGCCGGTATGGACGATATCCACCGTGACGTGCGGGCGGATGTCTAGATCCGGGTATTCACGGTAAAACGCGTCGGAATCCCAATGTCTTGTCACGCTGCGAACAAAATCTCCAATGCCGAGCGGGTCAATCCGTTTTTTCTGAAAATAGTGGAATAACCGGCGCATATTATGCTCCAATTCGTTTTGCATTTTTTTCTTCACATCAGCAAACAAATCACCTCCCGGCTGATCGAGCCATGACGGGTAATCCCTCACCGACGCATGGATATGGACGAACACATCAAGCACATGGCGGCCTCCATCACGCTTCCATTCATATTTCGGCTTCGCCCATAAGTTTTGCAGCATCACCCGATCCTCGCCTTGTTTTCCGCGATTCCCAACCTTCAACTGGTAGACGCCGTTTTTCGTTTCTCCAAGCAAAATTTTCATTAAAAACGAATCACGCAAACTCACATGCCCGACATATCGGTCGTCGCGAAACAACGCGACCCCTTCAAGCTTGACGAAATCTCCTTTTTTCTCAAAATACGGCAAAAAAGGGTCGCTCCCCGGGGAAAAATAGCGATACAAAAACAAGTGCAAATTCGTTTTCGGCAAGTTCATCGACTGCTCATTCTGCTCCACCAGATTCGGCAAATACAACGTATCGCTCAGCGTCGTTTTCGCCGTGATGTTTAGCAGCTCCTTCGCGCTTTCTTCCGCCACGCCAAGCAGCAAATGACTGCCGACTTTGTTGTTGCGCGCGAGGCTGTGCGTAATTTGCGTCACCCCCCGCCGAGCAAACTCCTTGCCGAACAAAATCAAGCGCAGCTGCCCTTCCTCAATCGGCAGCGCTGATTTCGATGACAGGCGCGGGATTAAGTCGTAGATTGTCGGCGACGTCGTCGTCAGCATATTCGGCTTTGTCATCGGCCCTTGCTTGAACGTCGGGTACACCGCAGTGCCCGTGTAGCGGCCGTTCTCGAAATCATACCCCATCTGTTGAATAATTTGAATTTCGTCAATCGGCCGCGAACTGGCGCAGCCGCCAAGCAACAGCAGCGCACCGAGCCATAGAAGCCCACGCCTCATCACGATCCCCCTTACTCATCAATATCGCGTTTTTGCTTCGCCGCATTCGGGTCATAGCGAAACCGCGACCGCGGACGAAGAAACATCGGCCGCTCCGCCGTTTCACTGTATGGCGAACGAACGAATGTATCGCGGAAGCTGCGCACACGAAATGGATAAAACGGCAGCAAATACGGATAGCCAAACGACTGCAACCGCCCTAAATGAATGAGCAGCCCGCAGACGGCAAAGATAATGCCGATCCCGCCCCAGAAAGCGGCAAACAAAATAAATGGAAACCGGATGAACCGAATCGTGTTGGACATTTTGAAAATCGGCGTTGTAAACGAAGCGAGCGCCGCCAACGCGACGACAATCAACAAAATCGTACTCGTCAGCCCGGCATCAACGGTTGCTTGCCCGATGACAATCCCGCCGACAATCCCGAGCGTTTGCGCGACTTTCGTCGGCAGCCGCGCCCCGGCCTCGCGCAACAGCTCAATCGTAATTTCCAAAAACAGCACCTCGAGCATCGGCGGAAATGGCACGTTCGAGCGTGAATAAATGATCGGTCCAAGCAAGTCTTCGGGAATCATTTCATAATGATACGTCAGCACCGCCACATAAATCGGCGACGCCAACACGGAAAACGCAACGCCGAAAAACCGAATGAGCCGGAAAAACGTGCCAAGCACCCATGGCAAATAATAGTCTTCCGGCGACGTAAAAAAATCGAAAAGAGCGGCGGGGCCAATCACGGCATACGGGGAGCCGTCGCAAAAAATGGCCACCTGACCCGACACAAGCGCATAGATGGCCCGATCGATCCGCTCGGTCGAGATAAAAAGAGGAAACGGTGTCCGTGAATTATCCGCAAGAAGCTGATCCAAAATGGCGTTGTCAAACACGACGTCAAAATGAATGGACTCAAGCCGCTGCGTCACCGTTTGAATGACTTCCGGATTGGCGACGCCATCGATGTAGGCGATGACCACTTTCGTTTTCGACACCGAACCAATCGACATTTCCCGAAAGACAAGATTCGGCGTCACCACTTGCCGGCGGATGAGATGCAAGTTGACCCCGACGTTTTCCACAAATCCGACTTTCGGTCCGACGACGCTGAATTCGTTTTCCGAATCATTGTTTTCCCGAAGCCCCAAATTTTCGGCGGCGGCGCTCATGAGCGCCGCTTTGTTTGGTTGCCCGCGGAATGTGACCGCGACAAACCCTTTCAGCACCTTCTCTTCAATCAGCGCCGTGTCTTCACTCACTTCAATGCGCTGAATCGGCACGATTTGCTGCAAGTCTTCCAAGCGGACCGTCGGATGGTTTGGAATGTCGTTTTGCAAATGGCAAAGAATCCGCTCTTGCAGCACTTGCGGATCGACGAGCGAATCAAAATAATAAATCGACAGCTCCTTGCCTCCCACAACAAACGACACTTCGACAAAATCGCTCGATTGCCGCAGCGTTTCCCAAAGCTGCGAAATGGGCCGCTGAGGGGGGCGTTTTTTCTTTTTTTTCCAAAATGAGAATAAACCCACGAACATCCCCTCGCCTTTCCGTTTACAGCATAGTCTTCCAATCGATCGATATTTTTATGCATCCCCCTTTCATCCTATTGATTCGACAAAATCTTCTATATATTATTGAAAATAGACAAATGAGAAAAGGAGAATCGTCTATGAGCGAACTGACGAACCAGCGCCGGGCGAAACGAGCGTTGAAAAAAGTGACGGAAACGGCGGAAGCGCTGCGGGAGATGATCGACCGAACCCGTCCGCTTGAAGAACAGCTTGACCGCATCCGCACCTTTTTAGACGAGCGGCTCGGCCGTGATGAATATTTTGTTCTTGTCGATGAAAGCGGATACGGAGTTGTCCATACGAACCGCCTTCGCGAGGGAAGGGTGTTTGCCGACCCGGTCGGGCTGGCCGCCGCCCGCACGAACGAGCCGCTCTTGCAAGTGTACGAACGCGATACAGGCGAGGTGCTGATTGACGCCAGCTGCCCGTTTTGGACGGAGCCAGGCGGAAGGCGGTTCAATTTGCGGATGGGGCGTCTTATGCACCGCCCGTATTTGCAATGGGTGCTGGCCAGCATCGCCGTCACTCCAGCGGTGGTCGGGCTGGCTTCCTCCGTCGCCGGGGCGCCGCCTGTTTGGGCCGCACTGTTTGCCGCAGCAGCCGGGCTTGGACTGGGCGCCGCCTGGCATCGGGCCATCGCCGCCGAGCTTCGCCATTGGTACAGCGTCGCCCGCACCGTCTCCTCAGGCCAATTGCAAACGGAAGTGAAAACGAAGAAAAAACGAGATGAATTTCATCAAATCGCCTACGAAATCAACAAAATGATTCTCGGCATCCGTACGATCATCCATGAGCTTGGCAAAGCGGCCAAAACGGTGCATGATGTCAGCCATGAGCAACAAATGGAAATGCGCCGCCTCTCTGAATCGTTTGACGAAATCGCCGCCGCCGTCGAAACGTTCCGCGAAGGGGCGAAACAACAAACGACCGCCGTCGAGCAAGCGGGTGACGTCATCGGGCAGATGGTGGAACGCGTGCAACTCATGCGGGCCGCCGTTGAACGCGTCGTAAGGCAAGCGGGCGACGCTTGGTCGTCAGCAGCAGAAGGCATCCGCCTCATTGAGGAAACGAAAACAAACATGGACGCGATGCAGCGCGGCATCGGCGAAATGACTGCCCTCATCGACAAAGCAGCCAATGAAGCAGCGCGCGTTCATGAGATGATCGCCGCCATTCGCACGATCGCCAAACAAACGAACTTGCTCGCCCTAAACGCCTCGATCGAAGCGGCACGGGCGGGTGAAGCGGGCCGCGGTTTTTCGATCGTCGCCGAAGAAGTCCGAAAGCTCGCTGAAGATACAAACGCGTTCGCCGCTGAAATTTTTGCTTCGCTCGACGCCATGACGAACGCGCTCAAAGAAACGGTGCAAGCTGTACAAGGAAGCGGCCTCCGCGTTGAAACAACGAAAGACTCGCTTTGGAAAACAGGGGAAACGTTCACATCGTTTCAAGGCATGTTCGCCCAACTGAACGACTTGCTTCAGCAAAACGAAGCGTATGTTAACGCCATCACCGCCGACGGCGAGCAGCTCGGCGGACTGATGGAAGACGTACGCACCGTCGCCGCCGATTTTTCAAACATGGTGCAAGAAACGGCGGCTGGGCTTGAGCAACAAACGCTCGCCCTTCACCAGCTGGCTCGGGAAGCCGACACGTTGGCTGCGGCAGCGCGCGATTTAGAAAACATGATCGCCCGCTTCCACTCATAACGCAACGAAGCCCTTTCGTCCCCCTTCACCAAAAAACTTTGGGGAACGAAAGGGCCCATTTACTGGCGCGGCAGCTGCCGGCGCCAAAGAAGCCACAAAAGCACAAGACTCATATAGCCAAACAGCGGATAGATGAATGACAGCAGCTCCCCGTAATGAAACGGGCTGACCGCCGCAAACAGCAAAACGAGCAGCACGCCCAGCCATTTCCCGCCAAGCGGCGCCCAAACGCGCACTTGGCGTGCAAGTCCAAACATGCCGCCGATGACCGATGTAAAAATTTCTCCGTAAATGACGACGACATAAAGCCAATACAACACAGTAAAAAACGTATGAACGACTTCGGCCATTGGAATATCATAATCGTCCTTGTGTGGAAACGACAGCAGCACCATATGGTTCAACAGCAGCAAAACCGTCAGCACCATTCCGCCTAACATCGCTCCGCGCCTCACCGCTCGCTCATCGGTCGCTTCGCGGGCGATGGGGACAAGCACCGCTTGGGCCATCGCCAAGTTAAAAGCCGCATAGGAAAACGGGGACAACATCGCCTTGAGGGAATAGTCCACCGCAGCCATGTCCGGACGGCATAAATCGCCAGCCACGATTGTTTTCACAAAGGCGATGGCGCTGAACAGCACCATCATCGGCGCGACAAACACGTTGACGCCAAACAGCCCTTTGCGGTCAAGCAGCATAACCAAAAGCGCCAACCCGAGCGTCAGCGCGACGCCTGCCTGCCGCGGCCAGCCGATTTGCTCTTCAAACACCGCTCCCGCCCCGGCGATCATCACCGCCGTCACCCCGGCGATCATCGCCGTCATCACGAGCGTCACAAACGGGCTCAACATGTTCCCGAACAAATAGCGATTCAACTCATCATAGGACGCGGCTCCAATGCGGCGCGCCATCACCATCAGGCGCGCGCCGCCCCATGTGAACAAAACGCCGCTGACCGCCACCCCGATCGTCCCAGCCATTCCGTAGCGGGTAAAAAATTCAATAATTTCCCTGCCAGTCGCAAATCCCGCTCCAATCACCGTACCGACGTAAACAGCAGCGATTTGCCACGCCTCCGACCACTCGTGTCTCTTGCCCAAATCCTCCATCTCCCTCTCTTGTCCGTTGCTTTTCCATATATATGTATATGTCCGGCATGGACAAGAAAGACGATAGAACGAAAAAGAAGGCATCCGAGACAAGATGCCTTCTCACACACCGCAAACTCTCTTCATTAATATGGCATGCGATGTGAAATCGCGTTTCCATCAATGAACTGTCACTTGTTCGACTTGATGTTCGTGCAGCCCGCCGCTTCCTTCGACGTGCACTTTCACCGAATACGTTCCTTTGTTGGCAAACGTGGCCATGGCTTCGTACTCGCCGTTTCCTTTTTCCTTTGCATCGACAAATTCATGCTTATTGTCCGCCTGCCAAATCTCAAAACGAACGGTCGCACCTGTCAACGGCTTCCCATCTTTGGTGAGGCGGACGGTCAATGCCGCCGGTTTTCCGGCTTCGAACGAACGGGACGACAGCGAAATGGCGACGGCGCCATGATGGTGTTCTTCAGCACTGCCTTGGGAATTTTCGCGCGCACCGTCAGCCGTCGCCGCCTGTTCCGGGGTGCCGGCGACAATATCTTTTTTCGGCATGTTATGCATGTCGCGCGCCGTCACATGGGCGATGACCGAATATGTTCCCGCTTCGGTGAACGTTTTTTCCACCGAGTAGCGGCCGTCGCCGTCATGCTTCGCTTCAAGCATTTCCCGCTCGTCGCTTCCATGCTTCCATACTTCAAACTTGACTTCGTTCGCATCGTCTACTTTTTCATCGCCGTACGTCACGACGCAGGCGAGTTTCGTCGGTTTGTTCAAATCGATATGATCGGGCGCATCGATTTTCACGTCAAGCACGGCCGGCGTCTCGGCTTGCTTGTTGTGATTTGTACAAGCAGCCATGATCATCCCGAAAAGCAAAGCAACAAACGCAAACCCAACCTGTCTTCTCATCTTCACCTTTCTCCTTTTTCCTTCAAATTCGTGATCATTGTCAGCGCCAGAGGCAGAGTCTTTTCCGCCTCTTTTTCTGTTTTTCACTTTATCATAGCTTTGCCGCACCTACATTAGTATTCACCATTTTTTCAAAAACATTTCATCGTTATCACAATTTTTTTGTACAAAACACTTGAAAGTCAAAAAAGGTCAAAGTATAATAAAGTCAGAAGGTCAAAGAAAGTCAAAGTCAAATAACAAAAAAAGGGGGTTATGCCTCATGCTATGCCAAGCATGCCAACAACGTGAAGCAACGGTGTTTGTCAACTTGCAATGGAACGGGGAAAAACAACAACTTCACCTGTGCCATGAATGCTATGAAAAGCAAAAACAACAACTGTCCATTCCGATGAACTTCGGCTTTTCACCGTTTTCCTTTGATGACTTCTTTACTAGCCCGTTCACAGCCGCCAACGCCGGAATGAGCGCGCCGAAAACGATGGCGAAGCGCCCGCAAAGCCATGGCGGTGGATTTTTGGATCAATTCGGCCGCAACTTGACGCAAATGGCGAAAGCGGGCTTGATCGATCCGGTCATCGGCCGCGACAAAGAAATCGCCCGCGTGATCGAAATTTTAAACCGCCGCAACAAAAACAACCCGGTGTTGATCGGGGAGCCGGGTGTCGGGAAAACAGCCATCGTTGAAGGGCTCGCGCTGAAAATTGCCGAAGGGCAAGTGCCAGAAAAACTGTTGAACAAAGAAGTGTACTTGCTTGATGTGGCGTCGCTTGTCGCCAACACCGGCATCCGCGGCCAATTTGAAGAGCGGATGAAGCGGCTCATCGCCGAACTGCAAGAGCGGAAAAACATCATCTTGTTCATTGACGAAATCCATCTGCTCGTCGGTGCTGGAGCCGCTGAAGGCTCGATGGACGCCGGCAATATTTTAAAACCGGCGCTTGCCCGCGGCGAACTGCAAGTCGTTGGGGCGACGACACTCAAAGAATACCGGCAAATTGAAAAAGACGCGGCTCTTGAGCGCCGCTTCCAACCGGTCATCGTCCACGAGCCGACCGTTGAGGAAGCGATCGCCATCTTAAAAGGCATTCAGCCAAAATACGAACAATTCCATCATGTCCGCTATACGGACGAAGCGATCGAAGCGTGCGTGAAATTGTCGCACCGCTACATTCAAGACCGCTTCCTCCCGGACAAGGCGATCGACTTGCTTGACGAGGCCGGCTCGAAAGCGAACTTGCGCCTCGGCCCGACCGATGAAAAACAACTGCAAGAGCGGTTGATCCAAATCGCGAAAGAAAAAGAACAAGCGGCGAAAGAAGAAAACTACGAATTGGCGGCGAAACTGCGCGCTGAAGAGCTGAAGCTTGAAAAACAACTCGAGCAAGGCGTCACCCAAGAACGCCCTGTCGTCGATGCCGCCGACATCGAACAAATCATCGCCGAGAAAACCGGCATCCCGGTCGGCAAGCTGCAAGCCGATGAAAAAGAAAAAATGAAACATCTCGAAGAAAACTTGGCGAAAAAAGTGATCGGCCAAGCGGAAGCGGTGAAAAAAGTCGCGAAAGCCATTCGCCGCAGCCGCGCCGGCTTGAAAGCGAAACACCGCCCGATCGGTTCGTTCTTGTTCGTCGGCCCGACCGGCGTCGGGAAAACGGAGCTCGCCAAAACGCTCGCCGAGGAGCTGTTTGGCACAAAAGACGCCATGATTCGCCTCGATATGAGCGAATACATGGAGAAACATTCCGTCTCGAAGCTGATCGGTTCGCCGCCGGGCTATGTCGGCTTTGAAGAAGCCGGACAGCTGACGGAAAAAGTGCGCCGCAACCCATACAGCATCATCTTGCTTGACGAGATTGAAAAAGCGCACCCGGATGTGCAGCACATCTTCCTGCAAATTTTGGAAGACGGCCGCTTAACCGACAGCCAAGGCCGCACCGTCAGCTTCAAAGACACGGTCATCATCGCGACAAGCAACGCCGGTGTGACCGACAAAAAAATCACCGTCGGCTTTGAAAAAGAGGGCAACGGGCAAACAAGCGTCCTTGACTCTTTGAGCGCCTACTTCAAGCCGGAATTTTTGAACCGCTTCGACGCCATCATCGAGTTCAAGCCGCTTGAAAAAACGCACTTGCTTGAGATCGTCGACTTAATGCTCGCTGACGTCAAAGCGGCGATGCGCGAACAAGGCATTGAACTCGAAGTGACCGAAGCGGCGAAAGAAAAACTGGCCGAACTCGGCTACCATCCGGCCTTCGGCGCCCGCCCGCTCCGCCGCGTCATCCAGGAGCATGTCGAAGACAACATCGCCGACTGCCTGCTTGACGCGGATCAATCGGTGCGTGCGATCCGTATCGATGTCAAGGACAATGCCATTGTGGCGGAAATCGCCTAATTGTGGCGTAACGACCAACGCGCACACCTATATCATCCATCACCCGAATGACTCGAACATCGCCCCATCCCGTTTTCGGGGTGAGGAAGTGTTTTAGGGAAGAGCAGCAAAAAGAGCCGCCCCGAAGTTTGTATGTAAGGAGGAAATGAATCAATCAGCCCCTGCTTCTTTCGCTCAGAGGGATTGGCGCATCATCGCCATCCCTTTTTCTTTTTCCATCTTTTCGCCAAGAACAATAAGATTTTGCTATTAAGATTTTGCTATAATGAAGAAAAACGCAAGGGGCATCGCGATTGCTAAACGAAATGGAGACGATCATCGTTCAGACGCTCCGCCCCGCTCTTCACCCGTTCGTCATCTACCTGTTCGGTTCAGCCGCCCTTGGAGCGTTGCGCCCGGACAGCGATGTCGACATCGCCTTTGTCAGCGACGGCGAACCGCATGATCCGTATGAGCTGTTTCGGCTTTCGGGGAGTTGGCTGACAAGTTAGGGCGCGATGTCGATCTTGTCGATTTGCGCCAAGCCAGCACCGTGTTTCAAGCGCAAGTCGTCTCAAGCGGAAAGGTGATCGATTGTGGCGACGAACGGAAACGAATGGAGTTTGAAATGAAAACGTTGAAAATGTATGCAAAGCTGAATGAAGAGAGGGCGCCAGTATTAAAACGAATTGCAGAAAGTGGGTCGGTGTATGAAACATGATGTGATTTTGAATAAGATCAGCATCATTGAACGATGTCTGAAACGAATTGACGAAGAATATGACCATGATCCAAAAAATTTACAAAATTACACAAAGCAAGATTCGATCGTTCTTAATTTGCAGCGGGCGTGCGAGGCATGCATCGATTTGGCCATGCATATCGTGGCCGAGCAGAAATTCGGACTGCCGCAACATAGCCGCGATGCATTCGCTCTTCTCGAAGAACATGGGTCATCTCCCCTTCCGTAAGCAAAAAGATGAAGGCGATGGTCGGATTCCGCAACATCGCCGTTCACAACTACCAACAACTGAACCTTGGCATTTTGCAAGCCATCATCGACCACCATCTCGATGATTTTAAACACTTTGCCAAAGCCATCCTCGATTATGCCAAGAAAAACGGCTAGGCCGGCTCCCACGCGGAAGCCGGCCGGTTAGCGCCGCAGACCGTTCATCAACACGTGAATCGTCCGCTCCATTTCCGCCTCATCGTCCCAATGGTGGTCAGGCAAAAGGAGAAAGCGGGCGGCCAAAAAGCCGGCGAGCGATGTGATCGTCAAGCGGATGACCGAATCAACCGGCAGCTCGGCCAACTCCCCTTTCTCTTGAAAATGGCGGACAATGCGGGCGAATTTTGGATACACGTGCTCGGTAAACACGCGTTGAAAGCACTGTTTAATCTCGGAATGAAAGGCAACCTCCTGCCAAAGCACACGAATCGCTGGCAAATACGTTTTCACAAAGGCGTAGCGGTTGGCGAGCACCGCGCGCAAAAACTGTTCGTACGTCTCATATTCGTTGTCAAACACTTCGCGGACAAATTCTTTCGCCAAAAATGGGGCGACGGACTGAAACAATGTCGGCGTGACGATGGCCAACAGCAAGTCTTTTTTCGTCTTATAATGGCGGAAGATCGTCCCTTCCGCCACCCCGGCCTTTTTGGCGATTTCGCTCGTCGAGGTCGCCGCATAGCCTTTTTCAGCAAACATTTCAATGGCGGCTTCCAAAATTTTCAGCTGCTTTTCACTGAACTGCCCTTCCTTGCCGCCGATTTGCAGCAATTCCTGAATCCATGAATGCTCGCTCATGACTCTACTCCTTACAGCTTGCGGTATTTTTTCAGCGCTACTACATTTAATAGCATAAACAGCAACGTAAAGCCAAGCAGCACGTACACATCCACGGCGATGGCGCCAAAGCCCTCTCCGCGCACCATAATATCGCGCAACGCGTCCGCCCCGTAGGTGAGCGGCATGATGACGCTCAGCGAGCGAAGCCATTCTTCCATCGTGTCAAGATTGAACAAGCCGGAGAAAAACACTTGCGGCACGACGACAAGCGGGATAAACTGCACCATTTGCAGCTCGTTGTTGGCGAACGCCGACAGCAGCATCCCAAGCGCAAGCGCCGTCATCGCCAGCAAAAACGTAATGAGCAGCACATACCAAAACGAACCTTCCATCATCATGTCCAGGACATCAATGGCAAACCATGAAATTAAGCTTGCCTGAATCGTCGTAAACAACCCGAACCCGATCATGTAGCCAACGCCCATTTCCCAGCGCCGAATTCACTCGCTTGATCAATGCCGGCGATCATGCGCACCAACGTCGTCTTGCCCGCCCCCGACGGGCCGAGCAGGCCGAATATTTCCCCCGTCTAGACATCCAACGACACATCGTCGATGACTACTTTTTTTCCAAACCGCTTGGAAACACGCTCGACTTGAATAGGTGGATGAGTGCGCATTGTTCATTCCCCCTTTACACCTCATCATGACGTCACCAGTTTGCCGGATTCCTCCGATTCCTGAACCATACGTTTCTTGAATGCCGAAACGATGACGAGAACAACCCCGACAAGCGCCAGCCAACATAAGACGGAAACGGGTTCGTTCCATTGAAATGTCGGATCAAAGAAAAAGAGTTCCCGAAGCCCCTCGACCATGAAGCGCTGCGGCAGCCATGAATAAACCCAATCGCGGTAAAATGATGTCATCAATTCCGGCGCCATGGAAAGCAGCGGAGCGCCGAAGAACAAAAGAAGAATAAAAATCGGGATCCCTTTTAACCCAATCCAACCGAACACGGCGCTTTCAATGGCAAAAAAGCTAAAAAAGGCAAGGGAAACAAACAGCGCCATATCTATAAATGAAGGGATATGAAATCCGATCGCATCCGCCATCCCGATAAGTTCAAATCCTGCGATCAGCGCCAGCAGCAGCCCAACAACCGTTTTCATCACCTGTGCAACCAGCTTCTCGCGTCGATGGGCAAACGCGCGTCGATCCATCGCTAAATGTAGCAGCGCCGCTGCAGCGAGGCTTGCCATCCAAATCGGCTGAACGAACGAAACAGGCGCATTGCCGTTGGCGCTGTGTGTGCCGACCGCGTGAATGACGGCCGTCTCTTTCTCAACAGGCGAGGCGAGAAGAGCAGCCTGTTCAACCGTCACCATTCCCCCTTTTTTAGCCATCGCTTGCAACAATTGTTGGCGCACGTTGGCATTGATATGGTCCGCTGCTTGATTCAAGATTTGCTGCACGATGGCAGACGCTGCGGCATTCATTCCTTGATTGACGACGATTTTCACTTTTGGGGCAGAAGGACGGGGCGTCTGCAGGGACGCTACTTTCTTGCTGAAATCTTTTGGAATGATGAGAGCGCCATAATAGTGTTGCTTATCCATTCCTTTTTTCGCTTTGTTCTCGCTGTCAACTTGCATCCAATCAATTGGGGTTGATCCTTTCCAGCTGCATTCGATTTCGCCATGTTTTGGATGGCTTGTTCAATGTTCTTCCCTATGTTGATCGGGGGCTGATTCGGCAATTGCACCCCTTCGTCCTCGTTGACAAACGCAACGGGAAGCTTTTGCGGCTTCGGATGCACGGTTGGAACAAGAACAAGAGAGAAAATCAATACTACAATGGCCACCATGACAGGCGACAAGGCCACCCACTTACTTCTCAAAATGCTCATGCACCTTTCCTCCTTCTTGAAATAAAATAGTGAGTAATCACTCACAAAAGTATAAAACAGGACAAACGTGTTTGTAAAGTGAGTAATCACTCACAAAATGAATTTTTTAAGCTGCCGACGGTTCGGCAGCCCACCTACTGTTCCATCAATTGGACGTCTCGCCAGCCGTAGCACCACTCCCATAACGCTTTCCCTCCGATTTCCACCCTTTCCTCGGCCACTTTTTCACCGCCAAGCCGTTCGTAAAAACCGCGTGACGGATTGTCGGCAAGCACCCAGACAGTCAGCGAATGAATGCCTTTTTGCGTCAAATCGCCGACGAGCGCTTGCACGAGCTGCCGGCCGAGCCCTTTTCCTTGCGCTTCCTTAAGCAAATAAATCGCATACAGCTCCCCGTCATACTTCGCTATCGGACCGTCGGCTGCCCGATTTGGTCCGCCGGAGACAAATCCAACGACGCGCCCGTTTTCCTCGGCGACAAACACAGAATGACCCGATTGGCGGAGCACCTTCTCCCATAACGTTTGCTTTTCTTCCACTGTCAACGTCTCCAAGTACGCGTCCGGCACGATGCCGCTGTATGTCGTCTTCTAACTTTCGACGTGGACGGAGGCGATGGCCGGTGCGTCGGCCCATGTGGCTTTACGGATCATCCGTTTTCCCCCTTTGCTCTAGTTCAGCAGAAGTTTCCAAAATAAAGAAAGGCAAGGCGGTGCCGTTCCCGCCCGCCTTTTTTCTTCTTTTTACAAAGCTTTGTCATCGACGCTGTCGAGCCATCGTTCAATATGGCCGACGACCGAAGCGACCGCCCCGTCAGCAAACGGCGACTGTAGGTTGGCGCTTTGGACGAGCTCGGTGAACGGCCGGCTGCCGCCCAATCGACAAAGCGCCACATAGTCGCGCCACGCTGATTCCCGGTCTTCCTGCGCCCGCTTCCAAAATTGAAACGCGCACACTTGCGCAAGGGTGTAATCGATGTAATAAAACGGATCGGTGTAAATGTGCCCTTGCCGCTGCCAAAACCCGCCGCGCTCAAGGTAGTCATGGCCGGCGTAGTCTCTTGTCGGCAAATACGCTTTTTCGATGCTGCGCCAGACACTCTTCCGCTCCGCTGGCGTCATATCCGGGTTCTCGTAGACCGCGTGCTGAAATTCATCGACCGCCACGCCGTACGGCAAAAACAAAAGCGCGTCGCTCAAATGGGCGAACCGGTATTTGTCGGCGTCGTCGGCGAAAAACAGCTCCATCCACGGCCAGGTGAAAAACTCCATGCTCATCGAATGGATTTCACACGCCTCAAGCGTCGGCCAGTTGTATTCCGGAATGTCGTAATGGCGGCTTTCATACACTTGGAACGCATGTCCGGCTTCATGGGTCAATACGTCAATGTCGCCGGATGTGCCGGTAAAGTTCGAGAAAATAAACGGCGCCTTATAATCATCGATATACGTGCAATAGCCGCCGCCCGCCTTCCCTTTTTTGGCGACGAGGTCCATCAATTCATGTTCGACCATATAGCGGAAAAACTCGCCGGTTTCCGGCGACAGCTCTTCATACATGCGCCGGCCGTTTTCGACAATCCAGCTGGCATCGCCTTTTGGCGCCGGGTTGCCGGTTGAAAACATAAACGGCTCATCGTAATAGTAGAGCTTCTCGACCTTGATGCGCTGCCGCTGGCGCTCGCGCAGCCTGGACGCGAGTGGGACGATGTGTGTTTTCACTTGCCGGCGGAAATTGGCGACCATGTCGGCGTTGTAATCCGTCCGGCCTAAACGGGCGTAGCCGAGTTCCACAAAGTTTTGGAAACCGAGCTTGCGGGCGATCGCCGTGCGGACATGGACGAGCTCATCATACAGCTCATCGAGCTCTTTTTCGTGGTCCGTGAAAAACGAAAACCGTGCTTCGCTCGCCCGTTTGCGCATCGTGCGGTCCGGTGACTCGACAAACGGCTGCAGCTGGGCGAGCGTCCGCTCCTCTCCTTCAAACATGATTTTCGCCGATGCAATGAGCTTCGTGTATTCGCTCGCCAGCTTGTTTTCTTTTTGCAAGTCTTCGACAACCGCCGGCGCGTATGTTTTCAGTTGCGTTTCCGCCAACGCAAACAGCTGTTTTCCCCACACTTGTTCCAATTCAGCGCGGAACGGCGAGGAAACAAGCGCTCGGTAATAATCGTTGACGAGCCCCTTGACGACCGGCTCGGTTTCGTCGAAAAAGTCCTGTTCTTGTTTATAAAATTCATCGTTTGTATCAATCGTATGGCGGATGTGGCAAAGGTTCGCCATCGTGCTGTAGCGGCGGCGCAGTGCATTGATCCGCTTCATCGCCTCGTGCTGCAAGGCGGCGCTCCCGGCGCGGCGGAACGAATCAAGCGCTTCTTGAAACGATGCTTGCAATTGAGCGATGTCCGGCCGCTCGTAACGAAATTCGGAAAACTTCATGCTCTGTCCCTTCTTTCCTTTCATTTTTACATTTTTTCATCACTCAGCCGACCTACTGTTTATTCGCCATGAATCCTCAAAATCCTTCTCGATTTCCCATTCTCTGGGTTCATCACCACAAATTATACTAATCATTTCACTCATATTTCGCAACCTTTGCATAATATATAAAAAACCACCCATATATGCGCATAAAAAGGCTCTTCACCAAAATTTTGCGCTTTCTCTTTTCCATCGGTCCATTAGGCGCGTTGGAAATCTTTATCTGAGAGAGCGTGCAAACGTTCCGAAAGAATGTGCAAAATCTGGAACAATTGGAGGCTTGGATTCATCGTTATTCGTTTTGTCCTTGTTCAGTTGTGCGAGCCATCGCAAAATCACTCGTCAAACGAACAGACGAAATCATATCATGCATTTTATCGTCTTATTCGAATGGGAAAATGGAGGAAACGAATAACAAGATTAAGCGGATCAAACGTCGGGGATACGGATACAGAAATATCCAACGTTTTGCATTTCGGGTTCGGTTAGAAACAGCTAACATACTTTAATGGCTAGTGCAAGTACATCTTTTAGTTTTTAGTGATGAACCATTCTCTGAACAAATTTCCATTTTATTTCCTCATAGAAAAAGAAAGCAACTATCATGATCTTGATCTTCGCAATCATTTCTATTTTTCAAAAACAAGTCATATTCCTATTTTCACCCTTTTCATCCTCCAAATAGCGGCCCTGGGTTGGGAATCTCGTTCCATCTTCTTTATTTCCTAAAAACATATTGACGTTTTTTGTCGAATTGAGTAATATAATGTCGACAACGATATACCCCCTCTCCACTTCAATGGGATAGAGGTTGCGGTGAACAAAAGTAGCGCTGTCGAGGCCCGGAGCGGTCGATGATGCAGCGGGAAAGGGTTCACCGCCGAAGTTTGCGGCGCGCTCCGGCGGCGCAAGCTGGGCCTGCGGCCGAACAGGCGCAGGACTGCCATCGCCCTTGGGCGATGGAGCGCTATCGCCATTCAGTTTGGATGCGAATCGATCATGCACCTGCTGAAGAGGCGCGGGTGCTTTCTTTTTTTGAAAGGAGCGTTTTGACCTTGGATCAGCAACGAAAACTTGGCATTTGGGTGTTAACCGCGCTCGTCGTTGGCAATATGGTTGGTTCCGGCATTTTCATGCTGCCGCGCTCGTTGGCGGAAGCGGCGAGCCCCATCGGCGTGATGCTCGCCTGGCTGTTGACCGGAGCCGGCGTCCTCATGACGGCGCTTGTGTTTGGCAACTTGGCCATCCGCAAGCCCGAGTTAGGCGGCGGACCGCAAATTTACGCGAAGGAGCTGTTTCCGAAAGGCTCCAATCTCTCGATTTTATCGGGATTTATGTCATCATGGGGCTACTGGGTCGGCAACTTTGCCGGCAACGTGGCGATCATTACAACATTTGCAAGCTACTTGTCGACGTTTTTCCCGGTTCTGACGAGCGGCCAAACGGTGTTCACCGCCGGGGCGTTCACCTTGAAGCTTGGGAACTTGTTGACGTTTCTCGTCTGCACGGCGCTCCTTTTGGGGATGCATATCATCATTTTGCGCGGGGTAGAAGGCGCTGGCAAGCTGAATTTTGTCGCCACCGCGGCCAAAGTGCTTGGCTTTTTCCTATTTATCGTGATCGCGCTGTTTGCCTTTGACAAAGCGGTCATCGGTCCGCTTGATGCCCCTCGCTATGACGGGAACGGACAGCCGATCGGTTTGCTTGCGCAAATCAACAATGCCGCCTTGTCGACGTTATGGGCGTTTGTCGGCGTCGAATCGGCGACGGTGTTCGCTTCCCGGGCGCGCAAGCAAGCGGACGTAAAACGGGCGACGATCGCCGGCCTGCTCATCGCCTTAGCTATTTACATCGGCATCAGCTTTTTAGTCATGGGCGTCTTGCCGCAACGCGAACTGATTCAATCGGAAAAACCGCTTGTGGACGCGATTGTCGCGATCGTCGGACCGGCGGGCGGCTACGTGTTGGCTGGCCTTGGGCTGATCAGCTTGCTTGGCTCAACGCTCGGCTGGATTTTATTGAGCGCGGAAGTGCCATACCAAGCTGCCAAACAAGGACTGTTTATGCCGGCCTTTTTGAAAGAAAACAAGAAAAACGTGCCGAGCTTCTCGTTGACACTATCGAATGCATTGGCCCAGTTGTTCATTTTCTCGACCATTTCCCATTCGATGGCGGCGGCGTTTGACTTCGTCATTTACATTGCCACGCTCGCTTATCTCGTTCCGTATTTCATCGCTTCCGTCTTCCAGCTGAAGCTCACGCTCACTGGGGAAACGTATGCGGCAGGACGGAAGCGGCTCGCTGACGGCATCGTTGCGGCGCTGGCGACCATCTATTCCGTCTGGGTCGTCATTGCCGGGACGGCGGATATGAAAACGTTCCTGCTCGGCGTTGCCTTGCTGGCAAGCGGCGTGATCTTCTACCCGCGGGTGAAAAAAGCGGCGCAGCAGGCAAATGAAAAACAAAAACTGTCGGCATAGCCAAAAAACGGACGCCTATCGTTTGGGCGTTCGTTTTTTTCTGTTTTGAGGCAGGATCTTTTCTTTCGCAAGACGAAATATACAAGATGGTTCCATTTTGTTTAAAAGAAAGAGAGGGCCCACTGATGAACAACAACGAACACCCGACGAAACGCTGCGGCATGACGGCGGAAGATTTGCTTCGCCTCCGCTCGGTGCGCGACCCGCACTACGCCCCGGACGGAACGCGCGTCGTGTTTGTGGAAAAATCGATCGACGAGGAAAAACAATACCGCTCCCACTTATATATGTGGACGGAAGACGGCGCCGTCCGTCCATGGACGTTCGGGCGCTGGCGCGACACGAAGCCGCGCTTTTCCCCGGACGGCCAAACGATCGCCTTTTTGTCCGACCGCTCGGGGCGCACGCAGCTTTGGCTGTTGCCTGCCAATGGGGGAGAAGCGCGCCAGCTGACGTTTTTCAAAAACGGTGTGCGCGATTACGTCTGGTCGCCGGACGGGACGTTTCTCATCGCCCTAACGACGCTTGGCGATGATGAAACGATTGAAGACCGCGAAGAGCCGGAAAAAGCAGAAGTGAAGCGAGCCGACCTAAAACCGCGCGTTGTCGAGCGGCTGTATTACAAGTCGGACGCCTCCGGCTTTCTTGACGGCAAACGGGCGGTGCTCGCGCGCATCGATGCGCTGTCAAGAAAAATCGAAGCGTTGACGGGCCGCGAGGAGGAAATCGGTTCGTTTGCGATTTCGCCCGATGGACGGACGCTCGCCTTTGTCGCCAACCGAAACGAGGATCCGGACACCACCTTTACCCGCGACATTGTGTTGCTTGATCTCGAGTCGAAAGTGGAAACGAACTTGACGAACGGATGCGGCGCGTTCGCCTCGCTCGCCTGGTCGCCGGACGGAATGAAGCTTGCCGCCGTCGGCCATGATTTGGCTTGTCTCGGGGCGACGCTTCACCGGCTTTATGTCTTTGAGCCGGAACGCGGAACGAAGCGGGTGTTGACCGCCGATCGGGACGTCCATCTCGGCGATGCCATGGTCGGCGACATGCACGCTGATGCGAAAGGCCCGGGGCCGATTTGGGCGAGCGACGGAAGCGGCCTGTATGTCACCGCCTCGGAGCGCGGACGCGTCAACGTATATTTCGTCTCGCTCGCCGGCCCGATCGTTCCAGTGGTCGAAGGCGATTTTCATCTATACGGATTCACCGTCCATCCGAATGGACGGCAAGCCGTCGCCGCCATCAGCTCGCCTACGTCCGTTGGCGATTTATATGCGGTCTCGCTTGCCGATGGAACGAAAACACGGCTTACGCGTGCCAATGAAGCGCTCGAAAACGAAGTGGTGTTCGCCGATGCCGAACCGTTTACGTATCGATCGGCGGATGGTTGGGAGATTCAAGGCTGGATCCTGAAGCCGCCCGGGCTTGGCGAAGGGAAAAAGGCGCCGCTTGTCGTCGAAATTCACGGCGGACCGCATGCGATGTATGGATTTACGTTTTTCCATGAATTTCAGCTGCTCGCTTCATCCGGTTATGCCGTGCTGTTTACGAACCCGCGCGGCAGCCACGGATACGGCCAATCGTTTGTCAATGCCGTGCGCGGCGACTATGGCGGCATGGATTATGAAGACATTATGGCTGGTGTCGACGCCGCGATCAGCAAGTTCGACTTTATTGACAAACAACGGCTTGGCGTCACCGGCGGCAGCTACGGCGGGTTTATGACAAACTGGATCGTCGGGCATACCGACCGGTTCAAAGCCGCCGTCACCCAACGCTCGATTTCCAACTGGCTCAGCTTCGCCGGCGTGAGCGACATCGGCTACTTTTTCACGAAATGGGAAGTCGGCTGCGACGTTTGGGAAGACGCCGAGCGGCTTTGGCATCATTCGCCGCTCAAATACGTGCAAAACATCCGCACGCCGCTTTTGATTTTGCACAGCGAACGCGATTACCGCTGCCCGATTGAACAGGCGGAACAGCTGTTTATCTCCTTGAAACAACTCGGGCGGGAAACGAAACTTGTCCGCTTCCCCGATGCTAATCACGATTTGTCGCGCACCGGCAACCCGGTGCTTCGCCTTGAGCGGCTTCGCCACATTGTCGGTTGGTTTGACCGTTATTTGAAACCGCAAGGAGAAAACAGCGGGCCGAAACGCTAATCGCCGGCCGGCTTCGCCCATCTAATCCGGCTTGGATGTCCAAACGTTCTTGCCCGCCTTATACGAAAAACGAGCACGGCGCCATGGCCGCCGTCAAACATGTGTCCCGCCGCTCTACGGCCGCAAACGGCAAGCGCCCCCTCGGTTCGTCCCGAGGGGCGCTTCCTCTGCGCCTTTAGGGCAGAGAGTTTCACGACGGAAGCAACTCCACATAATCGCCCGTTTTCAAGCCGGCCGCGTTCGCTTCATCGGTGTCAATGTGCATATCTAATGCAAAATCTTCGCTGACGCGGACGATCACTTCGTCAAAAATGAGCGCCCGCTCCCCTTGCGTTTTCACTTTCACGACTTGTTTGTCGCGGACACCAAACGTGTCCGCATCTTTCGGCGTCATATGAATGTGGCGCTTGGCAATAATCACCCCTTTGTCGATGGTCACCGTTCCCTTCGGTCCGTGAATCGTAATGCCCGGCGTTCCGTCAATGTCGCCGGATAAGCGAACCGGGGCG
Source organism: Geobacillus sp. JS12 (assembly GCF_001592395.1). Taxonomy (NCBI): domain Bacteria; kingdom Bacillati; phylum Bacillota; class Bacilli; order Caryophanales; family Anoxybacillaceae; genus Geobacillus; species Geobacillus sp. JS12. Next base: position 405,940 of record NZ_CP014749.1, on the reverse strand, counting down.
CGACGCCGAGTTTGAAGCTGTCGGTTTTTGAAATCTCCAGCTGCGTCAGTGAGCGAACCGGACCGAGGACGCGAACGTTTTCAATTTTTCCTTTCGGCCCTTCGACCGTCACCGTTTCTTTCGCAGCGAACTGGCCGGGCTGCGACAACGGCTTGAGCACTGTCAGCTCGGCGCCTTCCCCGAACAGCGCCGCCATATGTTCTTTTGATAAATGAATGTGGCGATTCGATACCCCTACCGGAACCATCAATGGCGATCTCTCCTTTTTGCTGGCGATGGTATGTTCTTTATATAACGTATCCATTTTCGGCAAAATTAAAGGGCCGACCTCACGTCAGCCCCTTGTTTTTGCCCCGTATCCTAATTTTTTCAGCAGCGCAATCGCCTGCTCTTTTTCTGCCGCCGTCAGCGCCGAAACCGTTTCGTGAATTTTTTCCGCATGCTCGGGAAATACGCGCTCAATAAACCGCCGCCCCTCTTCTGTAATGGACGCGTACGTGACGCGCCGGTCTCGTTCGCAGGCGCGGCGGATGATCAAGCCTTTATTTTCAAGCTTGTCGATGACATACGTGATGCTGCCGCTCGCCAGCAAAATTTTTTCCCCGATTTGCTGGAGCGGCTGATCCCCTTTATGGTATAACAATTCTAACACGGCAAATTCGGTCGGATTGACCCCGAATGAGTGGATTGATTTGTTCACTTGGTCGCTTACGGCGCGGTAAGCCCGCGACAATACGATAAACAACTTCAGCGATCGCTCGAGTTCTTGCTCTTTTTGTTCCATGCCATCCAACCCTTTGCATTTAACCAGTTCTTACTTGCATTATACTTGAACAGCAAACAGGCAGGCAACCGTTTTTGCCAGGCGCTGGTCCATTTTTCTCGCCAGCGGCCGTTCTTTTCGCTATGATAATTTATTATAGGGCAGCGCTTGGGCGATTGTCACATTTGCGGAAACGGCGCATATGAAAAAATAAAGGCTGATGAAGGGGAATTAGATGAACGGGGTATTGACCGGCAGTGTGCTGTCCGCCTTATCGACCGGACTTGGCGCTGTGCCGATTTTGTTTATGGCCAAATCGCTCACCCACCGCTGGCGCGATGTGCTCCTCGCGTTTTCAGCCGGCATTATGATGGCGGCCTCGATGGCAAGCCTTATTCCCGAGGCGCTGCGGTCCGGCGGTTTCGAGGCGCTCGCCATCGGATTGGCGGCGGGGGTGCTCGTGTTAACGCTGCTTGAGATGACCGTCCCCCATATCGACTTGGAACATACGAAAAGCGGCTTGCAATTCGACGAAAAGGCGATGCTCATCATCGCCGCCATTGCGATGCACAATCTCCCCGAAGGGCTGTCAGTCGGGTGAGCTACGCCTCAGACGGCGCTTCGCAAATCGGCAATTTGATCGCATTGGCCATCGGCTTGCAAAACGCGCCGGAAGGATTTTTGGTCGCCTTGTTTTTAGTCAATCAGCAGATTGGCCGCTTTAAAGCGTTTGTCATTGCCACGTTAACCGGCGCGGTCGAAATTGTGACGTCTTTGCTCGGCTTTTATTTAACCTCTCTCTTCCGCGGCCTCGTTCCATACGGGTTGGCGTTTGCCGCCGGGGCGATGCTGTTTATCATTTACAAAGAACTCATTCCCGAAAGCCATGGCGACGGCAACGAACGGATCTCGACGTACGCCTTTATTATCGGCATTTTGTTTATGATTTTGTTAACCGAATCGTTTTAGCGGTCCCCCCTTCCGTCATCGAGGCAGGCGCTCCTCTCCATACAGAACGAAACACCCCGCTGCCTTGCCTGGCAACGGGGTGTTCTCATTATTGGACGGCCTCTTCCTTTTCTTCATACGGATGGGCGACCCAGCCGGACGGGTCGATGAACAGACGGACGGCTACGACTTGGCGGTCGTCCATGAGCGTAAAGTAGTGCGGATTCCCTTCCGGCACAGAAATGACATCGCCGGCTTCCAGCTCGACGTCAAAATAGCCGGTCTCTTTGTCGCCTTTGATGATGAAAATGCCATGGCCGGCTGTAATGGCGCGCACTTCGTCTTCCGTATGGATGTGCACTTGTTCAAATTTTTTCAGCAGCTCTTCCAAGTTCGGCGTCGCCTCAGACAAAGCGACAATGTCCCACGTTTTGTAGCCGCGGCGCGCCGCCAAATCTTCAATTTCATCTTTGAACGTCGCCAAAATCTCATTTTTCTCTTCATCGGTGAGCACGTATTTGTCGCGCAAATGCTCCGGCAGTTTGGCAATGTCCCAATGTTCGTACAAGACGCCTTGGCTGTTTAAAAAGGCGCGCACATTCTCCTCTCCTGTAATCACTTCACCTGTTTTTCTCACTTTGATGACGGCCATGTCAAAATCCCCCTTCTAAAAGATGTATATTAACCAACCGGCAGGCCGGCCCGTTGCAAAAGCAGCCGCTTCACCTGCCAGCTGAACAAAAACTCCCACGCTTCCAAATGTTTTTTCGCTTCAAACGCCGTTCGTCCCCAGACGGTAATGCCGTGGTTGTGGATCAACACGGCGCCGGCATCGCCATGAACATGGTTCGCAAACTCCCGAGCCAGCATCGGGATGTCGGCGTCATTGTTAATGATCGGGATGCGCACTGCGGCGTTTTCTTCCCAAATGCCAAACGCCTTGATGATTTCCTGGCCGGAAAAGACTGCTTCCCCGTTTGACGCATACAGTTCAGAAATCAAATTGTTGTCCACGGTATGAACGTGCAAGACGCAACCGGCGTTTGTGCGGTTGTAAATTTCCACATGCAGCAGCGTCTCCGCTGATGGCTTTAAATGTGTTTTCTCCGCTGGTCGGCCGGCAGCGTCAACGAGCAAGAAGTCCTCATCCGTTTGCTTCCGCTTATCCTTGCCGCTCGCTGTCACCAAAAACGTCAACGGGTCGTCCGTCACTTTGATCGACAAATTGCCGCTTGTTGCGAAAAACCAATCGCGGGCGGCGAGCTCGGCTTTCACTTCCGCAAGCTCGTTCCACTTTTTCACGACGATGCTCATACGATCACCTCCATTCGCTGCAACGCATCCATCACGTCAAAAAACGTCGCAAATGGCGCGTGCGGCAGGTCAAGCTCTTGACATTTTTCAAGCAGAAAATCGCGCGCCAGCACATAGTCGGCTTGCCTGGCCACCGCCAAGTCGGTGATCGAATCGCCGATGACGACGTGATACCCGTCCGGGCGGGCAAGCCTGCGCAATAGCGACGGCTTGCAGCAGCCGCAGCCGTTTTGGCACCGGCTGTCACATGCATGCGGCCATGTGATGCGGATCGTCTCACCGCTGAAATCGGAGCCGTTGCAAAAAATCCGCTCCGGTTCAATGAGCCCTTCAAGCAGCGGATAGACGAAAAAGTCGATGCCGCCGCTCACGATATAGAGCGGGATGCTTTGCTCTTTTGTCCACGCGACAAACTCGCGGAAACCTTCGCGCAAGCGGGCGGTGCTAAGCAAAAAGTCAACAATCTCCCCTTTCAGCGCTGACGGAAGAAGCGAAAACATTTTTCCGACGCCTTCCTGAACGGAGATGCGCTGGGCGAGAATGTCGTCCTTTAGCGCCTCCCACTCCGGCGGGGCGAACTGTTTCATAATCGCGATGATGTTGTCGTTTTCCGTGATCGTGCCGTCAAAATCGCAAAAAAGAACGAGTTGTTTCGTCATGCTTCCACCTCAATAGCGCCCCAGCGGTCGATCGCCTTTTGCAGCGCTTCGTTTTCTGCTGCCGCCGCACGCAGTGGACGGCCGGCCAGCGCCGCGTCGATGGCAGCGCGAAACGCCCGTCCGCCGCCGATCGCCCCGTCCGGGTGGCCGTGAATGCCGCCGCCGGCGTTGACGACGCTGTCAAGGCCGAAATCGCGGACAAGGAGCGGCACCAAGCCCGGGTGAATGCCGGCCGACGGAACCGGAAATGCCCGAGCGAACGGCTCTTGGTCGTCGGTGAGCGCCCTTGCGATGCCAAGCGCCTGCTCACGCTCCAAGGCGACGCTGCCATACGGCGACGGGAACAGGACAAAGTCGGCGCCGGCGAGCCGCAAAAGCTTTCCAAGCCAAAGCGAAGGAGCCACCCCATAAAACTCCGACGGCGTAACGGCGCCGCTGAACGCCGGGTGAGCCATAATCGGCACCGCAATCTCCTCGTCTTCACGCAACGCTTGCAGCACATCAAGCCCATAAGCGAAGACGTTAAACAACAGCACATCAGCGCCAAGCTCGGCGGCTCGTTTCGCTTTGTCCTTTAACGCAAACGTTTTGCCGGTCAAGTTGACGGCATACAACGTCCGCTTGCCCGTTTGTTCGTACACTTCCTGAAGCGCCGTCTTGCCCTCGGTGATCCGCTTTTCAAACGGAAGAAGTTCGCTGTCAAACAAAATTTCGTCATCTTTCACCAAGTCAACGCCGCCAAGCGCTTGCTTTTTCAACTCTGATGTCAAATACGCCAAATCGCGGCCGACGATGCCTTTGAAAATGCTCATCAACAACGGGCGGTCGTACACTCCGACCTTTTCGCGAATGCCGGCGATGCCAAAGCGCGGCCCGGGAAACTGCCGCTTCCATTCATCCGGAAACTCTAAATCAAGCAGCCGCACTTCACCGTCGAGCGACAGCTTGCCAAATGTCGTCACCAACAAGGCCGGCAGATCGGCGCTGAAGTTGACTGTCGGGTAGGCGATTTTGACGATCGCCCGCTTCAGCCGCTTGCCGAAGTACGCGTTTACCCGCTCGCTTTCGCCAAGCTCTTCGATCGCAACGACTTCCCCTTTATGTTTGCGGAGCTGGTCTTGCTCTAATGCCGGCAAGTCCGTCCATGTGCCAACCGTCAAGCCGAGCGCGATCCCTTCGGCCTTTTTGCGAATGTCTTTCTCGTCATGAAGCAAATACGTCGCAATGACTGCACTCATCGCCCATCCCTCTTTCAATATATGGCGAAATAAAAAAGCCCCTTCCTAAGAAGAGGCGTCATTCAGTCATGGCGCTCTTCTTATCTCTCAGCGTTTCCGCTGCAAGAATTAGCACCGTGCTTGGCGCGCGCCAAGCCGGTTGCCGGGCTTCATTGGGCTCGTCCCTCCGCCTGCTCTTGATAAGAAAGCCTGCTCGTTTATGCACTTGTCAAGCAATTGGCAAATTTACTTTGAATTATGCCATCACCGATTGGCGTTGTCAATCATTTTTCAAAAATTTTTTTCAAACAATCCAAGGCGGCCGATCCGCTCCGCTGCTTCGCGAAGCCGCGCTTCATCGGTCAAGAGGCCGACGCGCACATACCCTTCGCCGTGCTCGCCGAACCCGATGCCTGGGGCGACGGCGACATGCGCCCGCTCAAGCAGCATGTCGGCAAACTCAGCGGATGATATGCCTTTTGGCAGCGGAAGCCAGGCGAAAAACGACCCGGATGGCGCCTGCACCTCCCAGCCGATGTCGCGCAAAGCATGAATAAACGTATTGCGGCGCGCCTCGTACAAGGCAACGAGCTCCGCGACGCAGTCTTGCGGACCAAGGAGCGCCGCGGCGGCCGCTTCCTGGATGGCGCCGAACAAGCTGACATACAAATGATCCTGCAAAAGCTCAAGCGCCCGAATGATCCGCTCGTTGCCGACGGCAAACGCCACACGCCAGCCGGCCATATTGTATGTTTTCGAAAACGTATAAATTTCGACGCCGACGTCTTTCGCCCCATCGACTTCCAGGAAGCTGACCGGTTTCCGGCCGTCAAAGCCGATCGCCCCATAAGCGAAATCGTGCACGACGGCAATGCCGTGCTTGGCGGCAAACGCCACCGTCTCCGCGAAAAATTCCTTTGTCGCCGTTGCGCCGGTCGGGTTGTTCGGATAGTTTAAAAACATCAGTTTCGCCCGGTCGGCCACTGCCGCCGGAATGGCTTCATAGTCCGGCAAAAAACCGTTTTCCGCAACAAGCGGCATCATCTCCATCCGTGCGCGGGCGAGCGCGATTCCCGACCAATAGTCCGGGTAGCCCGGGTCCGGGACAAGCACTACATCGCCCGGGTTGACGAGGCAAAGCGGCAACTCGACAAGCCCGGCTTTGCCGCCGAACAAAATGGCGACCTCGCGGGCCGGGTCGATCGTCACCCCGTACTCGCGCGCGTAAAACGCGGCGATGGCTTCTTTCAAAAAGAAGTAGCCTTGAAACGGCGAATATTTATGGTATTTCGGATTGGCCGCCGCCCGTTGCATCGCCTCAACGATATGCTTTGGCGTCGGCTGATCCGGGTTGCCTTGCCCTAAATTGATCACGTCGCATCCGGCCTTGATTTTCTCCCCGACTTTTGCGACAAGCGAGGCGAAAAATTGCTTTGGCAGCTGCTCAAGCAACTCGGAAAAAGGAATTTCCATCGTCATCGCCCACACCTTCTTAAAAAATTCTTGAAATTCTAGTGCAACATCATATATCGTAAAAAGCAAAATGTAAAGCAAAATTTTTTCGAGGTGAAAACTCATGACGATCCGCATCGCCTGCCTCCAGCTTGATATTGCGTTTGGCGACCCGAACGAAAACGAACGGCGCGCGGAAAGCGCCATTGAATCGGCCGTCAAGGACGGCGCGAATATCATCGTGCTGCCGGAATTATGGACGACCGGCTACGATTTGACGCGCCTAGATGAGATTGCCGACGAAGGCGCCGAACGGGCCAAAGCGTTCGCCTCCCGCCTAGCGCAAGCACACAGCATCCATCTCGTCGCCGGCTCGGTCGCTAAAAAAACAACAACCGGCGTGACGAACACGATGATCGTGGCCGACCGGAACGGTCAAGTCGTCGGCGAATATAGCAAACTCCATCTGTTCCAATTGATGGATGAACATTTGTATTTGCAGCCGGGAAGCAGCTTAGGCTTGTTTTCGCTCGACGGGCTTTCATGCGCCGGGGTCATTTGCTATGACATCCGCTTTCCGGAGTGGATTCGCGCCCATGCTTTGGCTGGGGCGGAAGTGCTGTTTGTCGTCGCCGAATGGCCGCTTCCCCGCCTGCACCATTGGCGGACGCTCTTGATGGCGCGGGCGATTGAAAACCAATGCTACGTCGTCGCCTGCAACCGGGCTGGCCGCGACCCGAACAACGTCTTTGCCGGCCATTCGCTCGTCATCGACCCATGGGGCGAAGTGATCGCCGAGGCGGACGAGAAGCCGGGCATTCTCTCGGCCGACATCGATCCCTCACTCGTTGCGGACGTCCGCGCGCGCATCCCGGTGTTTGCCGACCGCCGGCCGCACGATTATGAAGAGGCGGCAAAAAAATTTTTCAAAACGTATTGACAATCCGCCAGCCCAACCTGTATCATTCGAATCAAGCAGCCAAACGATTATTAACATCGCGAAAATTGCAAAAACGAAATACGTTTGATCGGTACTCTTATCAAGAGTTGGCTGAGGGAATTGGCCCAATGAAGCCCAGCAACCGACCGTAATGCTATCGTGAGATAGGGCGCACGCCAAGGGCGGCGCCGGAAGCGTCATGCTTCCGCAGGGCACGGTGCTAAGTCCAACAGAAAGACCGATGTCTTTCTGAAAGATAAGAGGCGCGAAGAACGAATGAATCTTCAAGCCTCTTTCCGTATGCGAAAGAGGCTTTTTCATTTGCCGGAAACGCCGAGTTTTAGCGCGCGTCAGAACCGGCATTTGAAAACGAGCGAAATGAAAAAAGGGGGAACAAGGCAATGACCACTGTTCAAACATCGGTTTACGAACCGCTGACCGAACCGAAGGCGGTATCTCTCGCTGTCCGCCTCGGCTTATTCCGCGACGGGGCGCCGCTTTTGTGCCGCGAGATCGGCGACGGCAACTTGAACTTAGTGTTTCATATCGTCGACCAAGAAACAAAGCAAGGCGTAATCATCAAACAAGCGTTGCCGTACGCCAAAGTGGTCGGCGAAAGCTGGCCGCTTACGTTAAAGCGCGCCATCATCGAAAGCAACGCGCTGCGCACGTTTGCGAGCTATGTGCCGCAATACGTGCCGAAAGTCTACTATTCTGACGAATCGCTCGCCATTACGGTGATGGAAGACTTATCCCGTTTGCAAATCGCCCGCAAAGGGTTGATCGAAGGAAAAACGTATCCGCTTTTGTCCCAGCATATCGGCGAGTTTGTCGCCAAGACGGCGTTTTATACGTCTGATTTCGGCATGAACCAGCAAGAGAAAAAGAAATTGGCGCAAAGCTTCGTCAATCCGGAACTGTGCAAAATCACGGAAGACCTCGTCTTCACCGACCCGTTTTTTGACCACGAAACGAACAACTTTGAAGACGAATTGCGCCCAGACGTTGAAGCGCTTTGGCGCGATGACCGCTTGCACCTAGAAGCAGCAAAGCTGAAGCGCAAGTTTTTAACCGAAGCCGATGTGCTCTTGCATGGCGATTTGCATACCGGCAGCATTTTCGTAAGCGCCGACGAAACGAAAGTGATCGACCCGGAATTCGCCTTTTACGGTCCGATCGGGTTTGACCTTGGCCAATTTTTCGCCAATTTGCTGTTAAATGCGTTGTCCCGCCCTGAATTAGAGCGCCAACCGCTCTTTGACCACATCGACCGGACATGGGACGTCTTTGCGTCCGTGTTCTCAACCCTTTGGCGCACCGAGAGCGTGGAAACGTACGCCGCGACGCCGGGCTTGCTCGAGGACGTGCTCCGGCACGCGTTCATCGATGCTGTCGGCTTTGCCGGCTGCGAAGTCATCCGCCGGACGATCGGCCTCGCCCATGTGGCGGACCTTGACGGCATCGAGCACAAAGATGAACGGCTTGTTGCCAAACGGCATGCGCTCCGCCTCGGCCGCCGCTTGATCGTAGAGCGGGCTGAATTGACGGGAACAGACGGCTTCCGCCGGCTGCTCGCCGAAACCAAGCAATAATGCCATTCGATCCGGCCCGCCGGCAACGGGCCGGACAAACGAACAACGCCAAAAGAAAGGAAGACAGCAATGAGCACATTTGCCATCCCGCGCTCAGTCGAATGGCGCGAGACGCATGTGACGATTTTAAACCAGCAAAAGCTGCCATCCATCATCGAATATATCGACTTGCACACTTTGGAAGACGTCTATGAGGCCATTGCCACGCTGAAAGTGCGCGGAGCGCCGGCGATCGGCATCACCGCCGCCTATGGCCTGGCGCTTGCCGCGCTCGGCTATGACACCGAATCGCTCGATGAATTCCGCCGCTGCTTGAAACGAGATCGTGACTACCTAGCCAGTGCCCGGCCGACCGCCGTCAACTTGTTTTGGGCGCTCGATCGGCTTGTCACCGCTGCGGCCGACGCCCTTTCCGTCAACGAGGCAAAAACGGCGCTCATCCATGAGGCGATCCGCATTCAAGTGGAAGATGAGGATGTGTGCCGCCGCATCGGCGAATACGCGTTGTCGCTCTTTCGTCCGGGCGATCGGGTGATGACGATCTGCAACGCCGGCTCGATCGCCACCGCCCGCTACGGAACGGCGCTCGCCCCGTTTTATTTGGCGAAAGAAAAAGGAATCGAGCTATCCGTTTACGCCCTTGAGACACGTCCCGTTTTGCAAGGGGCGCGCCTGACCGCCTGGGAGCTGATGCAAGCAGGCGTCGACGTCACGCTTATTACGGACAACATGGCAGCGCAAACGATCAAAGCGAAAGGGATTCGCGCCATTATCGTCGGAGCCGACCGGATCGCACAAAACGGCGATACAGCGAACAAAATCGGCACGTTCGGCCTGGCCTTGCTCGCGAAGTCGTTTGACATTCCGTTTTACGTCGCCGCGCCGCTGTCCACGATCGATTTGACGACGAAAACAGGTGCGGACATCCCGATCGAAGAGCGCCATCCGGATGAAGTGACCCACATTGCCGGCGTGCGCATCGCCCCGGAAGGCGTCAACGTATACAATCCGGCGTTTGACGTAACGCCAAACGAACTCATTACCGCCATCATTACCGAAAAAGGCATCATTCGCGGCAATTACAACGCAACGCTGCCATCATTATTCACAAAGGAGGAGCAACATGAAACGATTTAAGGCCTTATCTTCCCTTTTTCTTCTTTTCTTTGCCGTGTTCTCCATCTTGGCTGGCTGCACACACGAGCAAGATGCCGTGAGCTCCAAGCCAGCCAACGGAGCCAAGACCACGAACAACAAAACGGAAACGACATCCAGCCACTCGACGGCAACAAGCGACGAGCAAGCGGCCATTCCCGAAAAGTTGAAAAAGCCGGTGAAAATCGCCGCCATTATGCAACTGTCCATCGGCACGTTCTCATCGCAATACATCGCCGGCGTCAAAGAACAAGTGCAAAAATTCGGCGGCGAGGTGCAAATTTACAACGCCGACAACGATTTAACCAAAATGGCATCGTACGTTGAGACGGCCATTACACAAAATGTGGACGCCATTTTGCTTGATCACGGCCGCGCCGATGCGCTCGAAGGCCCGGTGAAAAAAGCCGTCGCCAAAGGCATTCCCGTTGTGGCGTTTGACAACGATTTGAACATTCCCGGCGTCACCGTCATCGACCAAGACGACTACAGCCTCGCCTGGAAAACATTAAAAACGCTCGCAGAAGACTTAAACGGGGAAGGCAACATCGTCACGATTTGGGTCGGCGGCTTTACCCCGATGGAACGCCGCCATGTCATTTATGACGCGTTCAAAAAACGCTATCCGAACATTAAAGAAATCGCCAAGTTCGGCACGGCGAGCGCCAACACAGCTTTGGACACACAAACGCAAATGGAAGCGATTTTGAAAAAATACCCGAACAAAGGCGACATTGACGCTGTCTTCGCAACTTGGGACGAGTTCGCCAAAGGGGCGACGCGCGCCATCGAGCAAGCCGGGCGCACGGAAATTAAAGTGTATGGCATCGATTTGAGCGATGAAGACTTGCAAATGATCCAAAAACCAAACAGCCCATGGGTGGCGACAACGGCGACGGACCCAGCCGAAGTCGGCCGCGTCCAAGTGCGGTTCGCCTATCAAAAAATCGCCGGCGAGAAAACGCCGAACATTTACTCGCTTGAGCCGCATTTAGTGAAACGGTCCGATCTTCCGGACAAACAAGTGTCGATGAATGAGCTTTCGCAATACATTCCGGGCTGGGGCAATCCAATGTCGCCATCTCGCCGTGGATGAAAACGTTGGAAGCCCAGGTGAACAAAAAATGAACGGGTTGTCAATGCGGGGCATTGAAAAATCGTTTGGCGCCGTGCGCGTGCTTGACGGCGTGGACTTCGACGTTCGTCCTGGCGAAGTCCACGCCCTTTTAGGCATGAACGGCGCCGGCAAAAGCACGCTCATGAACATTTTGGCCGGCGCCATTCCGCCTGACGCTGGTACGATCACGATCGACGGTACGATATACACGTTTTCATCGCCGCGCGAAGCAAAACAAGCCGGCATCGGCCTCGTCGTTCAAGAAGTTGACACAGCGCTCTTTCCCGGCTTGCCGATTTACGAAAATGTAGCGGCGGACGAGTTCGTCCATGTGAAGCAACGGCCGATTCGCTCGCTGCGTCAAGAAAAAGAGCGGGCCGCCGCCCTCCTTCGCCGCGTCGGCCTGTCGTTGCCGCCGACGAAATTGGCTCGCGACTGCTCGCTCCATGAAAAGCAGCTGATTGTGCTCGCCAAAGTGCTGTCATCCAACGCGCGCTATATCATCCTAGACGAACCGACGGCCGCCTTAAGCGAGGCGGAAACAAGGCGTCTGTTTGCCATCATCGATGAACTGAAGCAGCAAGGCGTCGGCTTTATTTACATCTCTCATAAGCTGAAAGAAGTTCAGGAGATCGCCGACCGGCTGACGATTTTGCGCGACGGCCGCGTCGTCTATCACGGAGGCGCCCGCAGCCTGCCGCTTGAGGACATCATCCTTCATATGACTGGAACGAAGCGGACCGCCGCCGCGAAACAAGCACGCACATACAGAAGCGACATCGCGTTTGCCGCCCGCGGAATGTTGATCGACAAAACCGGGACAACAGTCGACCTATACGCCCACCGCGGCGAAATCGTCGGCATCGCTGGCTTGGTTGGCGCCGGCAAGACGGAGCTTGCCGAAAGCCTCATCGCCCACCGGAACACATCCGGCGAGTGGGAAATCGATGGCAGACGCTATGTGTTCTCATCGCCTTATGAAGCCATCGACGCCGGCCTTTGCCTCATCCCGGAAGAACGGCGCAAACAAGGGTTGTTTTTGCCCGAGTCAGTGAAAACGAACTTGACCGTCCGCCTTCTTTCCCGCCTGTCGCGCTGGCAATGGATCAGCCGGGCGAAAGAAGCGGCTGAAGCCGACGGGCTCGTCCGCTCGCTAGGTGTTCATCCGCCGTCAAGCACCACCGTCGTTCGCCACTTGAGCGGCGGCAATCAACAAAAAGTCGTCATCGGCAAATGGCTCAACACAAACGCACGCGTCTTTTTGTTTGACGAACCGACCAAAGGGATCGACGTCCATGCGAAGCAAGAGGTGTTTTCCATCATTCGCTCCCTTGCCGATGAAGGAAAAACGGTGCTGTACTTTTCCAGCGAATTTCAAGAGCTGCTTGACATTTGCGACACCATCTACGTGATGGTCGACGGCCGGCTGCTCGCCCGCCTGCCGGCCGCTGAACTGACGTATGAACAGCTTGTTTACTATTGCAGCGGAGGTGAGATCCATGAGCCAGCCAGCCGTTTCCACAACGCCGTCGAAAAAAACGGCGCCGTCCATTCTTGAATGGTTGTATAAACACGGCACCTTGCTGGCCATTCTTGCCGTGATCGCCTACTTCGGCATCACGCAAGACCGATTTTTTACGTATGAAAACTTCAGTGACATTTTGCGGTCCATTTCGATCGTGACGCTCGTGGCCATCGGCATTACGTTTTCGCTCATCGTCGATGGCTTCGATTTGTCCGTCGGTTCGACGGTGAGCCTCGCGACGATCGCGAGCGCCGCGGCGCTCGTCCTGTACCGCCAAGAAATTTTCATCACCCTGCTCGTGCCGCTGTTGCTTGGCATTGCTGTCGGGCTCTTGAACTCGTTGTTGATCGTCAAATTCAAATTGCCCGATTTGCTTGCAACATTGGCGACGATGTACGCCATTAACGGCGTGCAGCTCACCTATACGAAAGGGTTTTCGATCTACAACGACATGCCGCTGCCCGATGGCGGCACGGCGCCGGGCAAATTCATTCCTTCCTTTTTGTTTATCGGCCAGGGAGAGCTGTTCGGCGTACCGTTTTCTGTCTTGCTTATGCTGTTTGTCGTCATGGCCGCTCATCTGTTTTTAACGTACACGAAACCCGGCCGCCTCTTTTATTTGACCGGGGAAAACCGCGAGGCGGCAAGGCTCTCAGGCATCCCAGTCAACCGCTATCGGACATATGCATACGTCATCAGCGGGTTTTTTGCGGCCTTAGGCGGCATCGTCCTTGCCTCGCGCATCGGCACCGGGCAAGTGTCGGCCGGCGCCTCTCTTTTAATGGACAGCGTCGCCGCCGCCTACATCGGCTTTTCCGTCTTTGGCGCCGGCAAGCCGAACGTCATCGGCACATTGTTCGGCTCGATTTTAATGGGCGTGTTGCTGAACGGCTTGACGATGGCAAACGTCCCGTATTACGCCCAAGACATTATAAAAGGCGCCATTTTAGTCGGCGCCCTCGCCTTGTCGCATTGGCAAAAAACATAACGCCCGATCTCTGCCCCCGTGGATGGCAATCCTCGGGGCAGACGCGTTTTTCATATAGATGCAACGAAGAAGTTTACCATATCCTTGACGGAAAAGCGGTTTGTCCATTTTCGACTGTCGAAGGCAAGCAACAGGCTTGCCCCGTCACGCCTTGGCGTGACGGAAGACCAAACAACCACCTGCTTCACAGACCCATATATGGGTCTTTAAGCGGCGTTGTTCGGTCGCCCGACAGTCGATCAAATACTTGATAAAAGCTATAAATGGTAAAGCTTCAAATTGCATCTATATATAAGTTGCAATAAAGATTTTCCGATTGTTCGATTCTGTTTTCCTTCATAACAAGTCATTTTGATAGAATGCAGCGAGCGCTCTACTGGATGTAAAACAAAGTTTCAACTTATATAGACAAGCCATCAGCTTCTTTTTCCGCCTGCTCCATTGCAGCATCCGCATACAACGCCTTCCAAACTCTTTGCCTGTTCCACGAACGCAAGAGCGTCATCTACGTAAGCGGCGCTCAAGCTCCAACAGCTTCGCCTTCACATCGGTGCGGCTTCCGGCATAGCCAATGAGAGCGCCGTTTTTGCCGACAACACGGTGGCACGGAACGAGAATCGACAGTTCATTCGCCCGGTTTGCCTGGCCGACGGCGCGCACCGCTTTCGGGCGGCCGATTTGCGCGGCGATGTCAGCGTATGTCGCCGTCTCGCCGTATGGGATGCGGCAAAGCGCCGCCCACACCTCTTCTTGGAAGGCTGTTCCCTTCCACTTCAGCGGCAAGTCAAATACTTGGCGTCGACCGTGGAAATACTCATCCAGCTGCCTAAGCGCGCGTTCAAGAAGCGGCGACCAGCTTTTGACAACCGAATGTTCGCCGGCGAACGCGCGCCATTCTTCTGGAAACAGCTCGACTTTGACAATCGCGTCGCCGTCGGAGGCGACGTAAATGTCGCCGAGCAGCTCTGAGCGGTATACTGCATATTCAATCGTCATCGTCGTCCTCTCTTTCCATTCGTTCGATCGGCAAGGTGATATGGAACGTCGTGCCGACGCCGACTTCGCTTTCCACTTCAATTTTCCCTTGGTGCTCTTCTATGATTTTATAGCTGACCATCAAGCCGAGGCCGGTGCCGCGTTCTTTCGTCGTATAAAACGGCTCGCCAAGCTTTTTGATTTTATCTTTTGGAATGCCGCATCCTTGGTCGGTGATGGAGATGCGCACATAGCACCCGGCGCGAGTGATGCGCACCGTAATGTCCCCGCCTTTTGGCATCACTTCGATGGCGTTTTTCAAAATATTGATGAACACTTGCTTCAACTGATTCGGCTCGCAATACACCGGCGGCAGCCCGCGCTCGAAGTCGGCGATGATTTGCACGTTGTGCATCATCGCTTGGGCGCTGATCAAATCGATCGTGTCTTGCATAATTTTGCAGATATCATTTTGTTTGTACTGCACCGCCTGGGGCTTCGCCAGGACAAGAAACTCGGTGATGATCGACTCAATCCGTTTCAATTCCGACATAATGACATTAAAATACATCGAATAGTCGCCGTCAATGCTTCCTTGCAACAGCTGAATGAAACCCTTTAGCGCCGTCATCGGATTGCGGATTTCATGGGCGATGCCGGCGGCCAATTCCCCGACGACGTTGAGCGTATCCGACTTGCGCAGCTGCAGCTCCATCTCCTTGCGCTCGGTCACATCGCGCAGCATCATCATCCCGACGCCGGGAATCACTTCCTTTTTCAGTGAAAACTCAATAATTCTCCCTTTTCCCTCGTCGAAAAATTCGACCTCGCCGCTCGCTTCGCCGGTGCGTTGGCATTGTTGAAGCAGCTTATTGAGCTGGCGGCGCGCCCGCTCCGGAACGAGCTCGACCACCATTCGGCCAAGCAGCGCCTCCTTTTCGACGGAAAAAATGCCGCAGACAACCGGATTGGCGTCGATGATCCGATGCTTGGCATCCCAAAGCAAAATACCATCCATCGCATGATCGAAAATGCTCCGGAACTTTTGCTCGCTTTCGCGCAGCTCGCGCTCGATTTTCCGCCGCTCGCTCACATTGCGGAAAATCGTCAAGTGGTACCCGTCGATCGCTCCTTTTTTCATGGTGAACTCGAGCTGCTTATCCTCACCGTTCGGCATATGAAACGTCAGCTCGTCACGGATTTCCCCTTTGCGCCGGAACTCGCTGAAAATGCGTTTCACCTTTTCGTCCCCATAGTCGACAAACTCAAACAAATTGCGGCGCACAAGCAAATTCAAGGGCAGCTCAAACGTCCGGCTCGCCGCCGGATTGGCGTTCAATATGTAGCCAAAATCGTCCCAAATGAGGATCGCCTCATGCGCTTGTTCGAAAATAGCCCGGAACCGTTCTTCGCTTTTTTGCAACTTGATTTCCATATTTTTTCTTTCTGTCACATCGCGCATAATGGCCATGTAAAACCCGCTATAGACGTTGGAAGTCGCCGTCAGCTCAAACATTTTCACCGTTCCGTCCGGGCGGACAAGCGACAACTCGCCTTTGGCCGTTCCCTTTTCTTTCACTTCCGCGAGCAGCCGAGCGAACTCATTGGCGCATTCGCGGGCGACGAACTGCTGAAACGACAAATTGAGCAGTTTTCCTTTTTCCAAGTTCAAGCTCATCGAAAACGCCGGATTGACATCGATAAACCGCCCAAATTCATCGAAAATGACGATGCCGTCAACGGCGCGGTTGAATACGTCGCGAAACAAAAACTCATGAATGATGCGTTCGCGCTCAAGCGCCTTATGGGCTGAGATGTCGCGCATCATGACAAGGTCAAATTCGTCGAACACATCCTTTTTCATCGAAAATTCCACATGCTTCACTTTGCCGTCCGGCAGTTTGATGAGCAGTTCATCGCTGAACGAACCGAACTTTTGCAACATCGAGCGCTGAAACAGCAAAATATCGGGCGGCACAAGTTCGAGGAACGAAGAAAACGAATGGCCGATCAACGAAAACTTATCCATCTCAAACAGCTTGCACGCCGCTTCGTTCACATCGACAAATTCACCGTTTTTATTTAAAATCACGATCGCATCGAGCGACCGCTCAAAAATGATCGAATAACTGTTCAACCGCTCTTTTAACCGCCGATTTTCCTCTTCAAGCGACCGCACATCCGTCGATGCATTTTGTTCTTCCCGAGGAGAAAGGCTTTGGGCCATATCCATCTCTCCTTGTCTATTCAAACCATTCAACGAAATATATATTCGATGTGGAAAAATTTACTCCTCCCTTGATTTACGAAGATTTTTTAAAATTCTTTTCCACAATGTTCGACAAGTTTTTCTGCTTTTTCATTTGGCTAAACTGCATGATAGTCAACTCTCCCCCTCGCTTAAAGCCAAATGAAAGCTTCCAATTGCATCTATAAATTATAGACAAAGGAGTTTTGCTGCTATATGATAGACAAAGGGGTTTTGTTGCGATGAACATCGTCTGTGCGACATTGAACGCCAAATACATTCATATGAATTTAGCCATCCGCTATTTAAAAGCATACGCTCAGCCCGAATTTGACGTCAAGCTTGTTGAGTATACGATCAAAGACCCGGTGCTGAACATTGTGACTGATTTGTACCAACGCCGTCCGGATGTCATCGGCTTCAGCTGCTACATTTGGAACATTGAAGAAACGATCAAAGTCGTCAAGCTGTTGAAAAAAGCAGCGCCGAATATTGTCATCGTCGCCGGCGGACCGGAAGTGTCGTACGATGTGCGTGAATGGATGGAGCGGGTGCCGGAATTGGATTTTATCGTCATCGGTGAAGGGGAAGAAACGTTTAAACAGCTGCTCTTTGCCTTAGAAGGCCGCAAAGAAGTGGCAGATGTCGCAGGGCTGGCGTTTCGCGATGGAAAGCGCATCGTCGTCAATCCGCAGCGAAACAAAATCCGCCTTGCTGATATGCCGTCGCCGTTTCGCTTTCCGGAAGACATCCCACATCTTCCGAACCGGATCATCTATGTGGAGACAAGCCGCGGCTGCCCGTTCAGTTGCCAATTTTGCCTGTCCTCGATTGAAGTAGGTGTCCGCTATTTTGACCGTGAAAAAATCAAGGATGATTTACGCTATTTAATGAAGCACGGAGCGCGGACGATCAAGTTCGTCGACCGGACGTTCAACATTAGCCGCAGCTATGCAATAGACATGTTTCGCTTTTTAATTGACGAACATGTACCGGGAACGGTATTTCAGTTTGAAATTACCGCCGACATTATGCGCCCGGAGGTCATCGAGTTTTTAAACAAGGAGGCGCCGCCCGGGCTGTTCCGCTTTGAAATCGGCGTCCAGTCGACAAACGACGAAGTGAACCGTCTCATTATGCGCAAGCAAAACTTCGCAAAACTTTCGCGAACGGTGACGATGATTAAAGAAGGCGGGAAAATCGCCCAGCATTTGGATTTGATCGCCGGTCTGCCCGAAGAAGACTACAACTCGTTCCGAAAGACGTTTAACGACGTGTTCGCCCTTCGCCCGGAAGAACTGCAGCTTGGCTTTTTGAAACTGCTGCGCGGCACTGGGTTGCGCCTGCGCGCCGAGGAGTACGGCTATGTGTATATGGACCATGCGCCATACGAAGTGCTCGCCAACAACGTCTTGTCGTTTGATGACGTCATCCGCATCAAGCAAGTGGAAGACGTGCTCGAAAAGTATTGGAACGCCCATCGAATGGACGAAACGATCGAGTACTTGGTGACCGATGTGTTCCCATCGCCGTTTGACTTTTTCCAGCAGTTTGGCACGTATTGGGATGAGCGCGGCTGGGCGCGCATTGGCCATCAGCTTGAGGATTTATTCCGCCGCCTGCATGAGTTTTTACGTACGTGTGCGCCAGATGCCCTGCCTGTCGCCGAATCGCTCATGAAATACGACTACTTGCGCAACCAAAAATACAAACCGCGCAAGCCGTGGTGGGAAGAAAAAACGGAGAAAACGACGCGCACGACCGTCTACCGCGCGTTGCTTGAGCGCCCCGAGGTGCTTGGGGAGGACTTTGCCGCCCTCGGGCTCGGAGAAAAGGAGCTGTTTAAACATACGGTCGTGGAAATCGTGCCGGTTGATGTCAGCCACTACGCCGCGAAAAAGCAACTCTCATGGGCGCCAACCGTCATCGTCGCCTACTTCGACCCGTCCGGCGCCGGCGCAACGCTGTTTTCCGCACCGCTGTCCGCCTTGTCCGCTTCGGCATCGGCCTAACGGCCCAACGCCGGAGGCACGGCTTTTTTGTGCACCACGTGAAAAAGCAGGGAGCGTTATCCCTGCTTTTTTCGTTTCTTTTCGTTTTCTTTCGCCCGTTTTTGTTCCTCCATGATCCAAAGCGGCTCATGGGCGGCGAAATCGCCCCATTCAAACGCCATTTCTTCGCTTATTCGGGCGGGCTGTTGGTTCCCTTTTTTATCCATCGCCGCCTCCTTGGCGGCCTTTTTTCGAGTTGCGGTTCGCGCCGCGGATCATATCTTCCTCGCCGGCGTATTGGGCCGCAAACTCCGTATCCGGCAAGCTTTCCGTCGGCGTTTTGTTGTTGTTTTTCGCTGCGTCAAATTTCACTTTCCGTTTCATCATCGTCTCGTCCCCTCCTCGTTTACAGTCTCTCGCTGATACGCGACAAGCACAATTTCTTCTCCTGTTTCTTCGCGCAGCCGCTGCTCGAGCTGCTGCAGCTGGCGAAGCGTCCCGTCTTGCAGGCGGGCGACCGGAAATGCGATGTTCGCCACATCCATCCTCCTTCCGCATTTTTTCTTATCGTCTCTCCGCTGCGCCGACTTTATGCGCCGCTACGGTTTGAGCACCACTTTAATGCAGCCGTCTTTCTTTTCATCGAAAATCTCGTATGCATATTGCGCCTCGTCAAGAGGAAGACGGTGCGTGATGATGTCAGTCGGGTCGAATTTTCCTTCGACGATCCATTCGTACAGCGTCGGAATGTAATGAATGACCGGCGCCTGCCCCATTTTCAGCGTAATGTTGCGCGAAAACAAGTCGCCGAGCGGGAATTGATTGTAACGGGAGCCATACACTCCGACAAGCTGGATCGTTCCACCTTTGCGCACCGCCTGTGAGGCGATGACGATCGCCCCCATCGCTCCGCCTTGCAGCTTCAGCGCCGAGCCGAGCAATTCAAGCGGCGTCATTTTTCCGTCCAGGCCGACGCAATCGATGACGACATCAGCCCCGCCGCCGGTCAGTTCCTTAATGTATTCGCCGGTGTTTTCGTATTCGGTAAAGTTGATCGTCTCCACTTTATTCGTCTTTTTCGCATGTTCGAGCCGATAGTCGATGTAATCGACGGCAATGACGCGTTTTGCCCCTTTCAGCCAGGCGAATTTTTGCGTCAACAATCCAACCGGACCGCAGCCGAGCACGACGACTGTATCGCCGTCTTTCACCCCTGCCTCATCAACACCCCAAAACGCGGTCGGGACGATGTCTGACAAAAACAAAAGCTTTTCATCTTCGAGCTCGCAGTCGTCCGGGACGACAAACGGAGTGAAGTTGGCAAACGGCACGCGCAAATATTCAGCTTGCCCGCCCGGGTAGCCGCCAAACGTTTCAGAATAGCCAAAGTATGCCCCCGATTCTCCGTTCGGGTTGGACGCATCACATTGGCTCTCAAGCCCGTGCTGGCAATACCAGCATTGGCCACAAGCAATCGTAAACGGCACGATGACACGGTCGCCTTTTTTCACTTTCGTCACCGCCGGCCCGACTTCCTCGACAATGCCCATCGGTTCGTGGCCGATAATAAAATCTTCTGGCATGTTCGGGACCATGCCGTGCACTAGATGAAGATCCGAGCCGCAAATGGCGGTGCTTGTGATTTTTACAATAATATCATCATCCTTCAAAATTTTTGGATCTGGCATTTGTTTCACTGCGATATCTTTAATGCCTTGGTATGTGACCGCTTTCATTCCCTTCCCCTCCGTCCATTTCTGGATGTATCAGCCAAAAGGCAAGCCCCCCGCCGACGAGCGCCAGCCCGCTGAGCAAGAACAAGAGCGGACCGGCGCCGCCTTGCATCAGCCAGGCCGCCAACGGCGGACCGGCGGCCATGCCGATAAAGCGAAGCGAACTGTAAAACGACGTCACCGTCCCGCGCTCGCTTTTCTCAATTCCTTCCGTGATAAGCGCATCTAAACACGGCAACGCAGCGCCGATGCCGATGCCGGCTGCCGAGAACAACGCCAGCCAAACGGAAAGGGATGGATGAAGGGGAACGATGGCCAACGCAGCCGCCGATAGGACGGAGCCGGCTGCAACGCCCCATTTCATCCGCTGTTTCCGGCCGCCGATCGCTTTCCCGGCCGCAAACGAAGCGAGGCAGAGCGCTCCGAGCGGGATGGAGAGCACCCATCCTTTCCTTATCCCGTCGATGTCATAAACCTCTTCAAGGCGGCTCGAAAGAAAAAATAAAAAGGCAAACAACACGAGCATGAGCAGACCCCCAATGGCAAAAACACCGGCAAGCCAGCGCCCTTCGCGATGGAAAATCACCTTCACCGCCGCAATAAAATCCCGCAACGGCAACGGCCGCTCCCGACGCGCCGGCACCTGGATGGACCAAACCATCATCGCTGCCGATAGCAGGCAAAAGACAGGGAAGGAGAAAAATGGAAAAAACCAAACGATGCCAGCCAACATCGCCCCGAGAATCGGGCTTAGCACTTTGCCGAATGTGTTCGCAGTTTCAACCGTCCCTAAACAGTGACTTGCCTCCTCCTCATCCGGAAACAAATCGCCGACAAGCGGCAAAACGATCGGAAACGCCCCGGCCGCCCCAAGCCCTTGCAGCATGCGCCCGGCAATCATCCATCCGTACGGATCGTCCATCCGCCAAGCGGCCCATCCCGCCAGCCCCCCTCCCGCGGCCGCCAGCAACAGGCTTGGAATGATGACCATTTTTCTCCCGATGCGGTCGCTTATATATCCAGCCAGCGGAATGAACAAAATCGCGACAACGGAATACATCGTAATCAGCAAGCTTGACTGCAGCGGCGTGATGCCGAGCTACCGTTCCATCGCCGGCAGCACCGGGATGAGCATCGAATTGCCCAGCGTCATGACAAGCGGAATCGAGGCAAGCGCAGCGACCGCCCACCCCCGACCGGCCTGCCTTCCTGCCTGTTTTGGCAGCCGCACCGTCCATTCCATGGCTCCAGTTCCTTTCTTCGTGGAATTGGTATTTCACCTATATGATGCTCGTTTTTTCAACGCCTATGCCGCATGAAAAAAGGCTGTCCGCCAAGGTCGGGAAGACCTTGGCAGACAGCCCTATTACACCTGCTCGTTTTCATTATAAACAATAACCGAAAACGTTTGCAATCTTTTTTTTTTTAAATTCCTCCTGTAATTCCCAACCATATCTCTTTGTTCGATCGTCCATACTAATCGTACCGCATCCAAAAAATCATCAAGGAGGAATTTCAATGGCTCGTTCAAGCAACAAACTGCTTGTTCCAGGCATCGAACAAGCGTTGGAACAAATTAAATACGAAATCGCCCAAGAGTTTGGCGTGCAACTCGGGGCTGGCACGGTTTCACGCGCCAACGGCTCCGTCGGCGGGGAAATTACGAAACGGCTCATTGCTCAAGCACAAAGCGAATTGGCAAGCCGAAAAACGGAATAAAGCCGAGCGGAATCACTCGGCTTTTTTCGTTTTGGCATCCATCGCTTTCAAATGGCGGTGGACGTCGGCTTGGCGGCGATCTTTCTTTTTCTTTTTTCAATCGAAGAAAATTCCCTTTCCGGCGTCAATACCGTGACGAACTCTTCACCTAACTCCAGCACAATTCCCTTTTTCAGAATGGAAGCACCCCTTTTATCACCATGAACCAAGAAGTCCCCACTTCCATGCGTGAGCGTAAGTGGGGGATGAATCGAGATTTGCCGTCGCTCTTCCTCTTGCTTCCACAGAACAGAAGGTGTAAAATGGATAGTGATAGAACACACGTTCCTGTATGTAGGAGGGAAGATCATGCATAGAGCCTACCGCTTTCGGTTGTATCCCACCTCAACACAAGCGAAGCTCATCAACCAAACGATCGGGTGCTGCCGATTTGTGTACAACCACTTTTTGGCCGAGTGGAATGAGGCGTATGAAACCACCGGAAGAGGGCTCGGCTACAACGAATGTTCCAAAAGGCTGACGGCATTGAAACAAACGATCCCGTGGCTGAAGACTCCCGATTCGACCGCCTTGCAAAACGCGTTGCAACAGCTGTCCGAGGCGTTTGACCGGTTCTTCGAGGGAACGGCGAACGCTCCCCGCTTCAAAAGCAAAAAACACCCGAACCAATCGTACACCGCCCAGTGCAACTACCCAAAGAACGGACGCCCTACGATCGAAGTGGACGACCATCGATTGAAACTTCCCAAGCTCGGATGGGTGAAGTTCGCCAAAAGCCGTGAGATGGAAGGCCGCATTCTCTCCGCCACGATTCGTCGAAATCGAGCGGGGAAGTATTTCGTCTCCATTCTCGTGGAAACGGATATTCCCCATTGCCCCAAACCGACAAGAAAGTGGGCGTCGATTTGGGGTTGAAACAGATCGTGGTGCTTTCCACAGGCGAAACGATCGAACACCCCCGGTATTGGCGCAGGTATGAAGAAAAGCTCGCCTACTGGCAGCGGGTGATGGCTCGTCGGAAGCCGGGCGGTTCGAACTGGGAGAAAGCCCGTTTGAAAGTGGCCAAGCTTCATGAAAAAATCGCCAACTGCCGGAACGATTTCCTGCACAAACTGTCCACCCGCCTCATCCGCGAAAACCAAGTGGTGTGCGTGGAGGACTTGCGTGTTAGGAACATGCAAAAAAGAACAGCAAGCTGGCCAAATCCATTTCTGATTCCGCGTGGGGGCGTTTTCTCAACATGCTTGAGTATAAAGCGACATGGTACGGGCGGACGGTGGTTCGTGTTGCGTGCACGTTTCCCTCGAGTCAATTGTGCTCGTGCTGCGGGCACCGGCAGGTTGAGGTGAAGTCGATCGGCATCCGCGAGTGGGTGTGCCCGAGCTGCGGGGCCGAACATGACCGGGACCACAACGCCGCTCGGAATATCCTGAATGAAGGGCTTCGTTTGCTGTCGTTGTAAGACAGCACAACCGTGGGACGCACGGGGATGGCTTGGTGGACAGCCTGCCGTGGGGCGGGTGTTCCCAAGAATCTCCCATCTCGAAATACGGGCGGGAGAGCGTTCAAATAGTCCTTTAAATAAATGTAATCGCCTGCCAAAATAACCGCGACCGCAATAATGTATTTTCTATTTCTCTCAATCGTCTTGCGGCTGACCGACGCCATCGTTTCCAGCTGTTTGATTGGCAGTTGCTTTTTTCGAAACAATAGGGGCGAGCCATTCCTCGTTCTCCACAAGCAACTCGGCGACGCGAATGGCATTGAGGCGGGCGTCTTTATGTTTTGGCGATTGTTCGACTAAATCGTGAAAATGAAAAAGTGGTGAAACGCGGTGTTGCCGAAAAATTTGACATAATGGGAAAAGGGGCTGTTTCCCCATTGGGAACAGCCCCTTTTTCATTGTTTGGCCGCTCATCCGGCCTTTTCTTCCGTCCGTGCCATTTCATTCAGCTCACTATGCTTGCGGCCGTAGATAAAGTAAATCACTAAACCGATCAGCAGCCACGAGACAAAACCGATCCATGTCATCGCCGGAAGCTGAAGAACGAGGTAGCCGCAGAATAAGACAGCCAAAATCGGGATGACTGGGACAAACGGAACGCGGAATGCCCGCTTTAAGTCCGGCTGCGTTTTACGCAGCACCAACACGCCGATCGAGACGGTGATAAAAGCAAAGAGCGTGCCGATGTTCGTCAGTTCCGCCAATTTGTTGAGCGGAATGATGCCGGCGAATACCGCTACAGCCGCTCCCGTCAGCCACGTATTGACATACGGCACTTGGCGCGTCGGGCTGATGCGAGCAAACACTTTCGGCAGCAAACCGTCGCGGCTGATGGCGTAGAAGAGACGCGTCTGCCCATACATCATCACAAGGAGCACGGTCGTAATGCCGGCGATCGCCCCGAGCGAAATAAAGCCCGCCACCCAGTCTTGGTGGATATAGTTTAACGCAAACGCCACTGGGTTTTTCACGTTGAGCTGCTCGTACGGAACGATGCCTGTCAATACGAGCGAAACCGCAATATACAACAATGTGCACACAAGCAACGAGACGATAATGCCAATTGGCATATCGCGCTGCGGATTGCGCACTTCTTCCGCCGCCGTCGACACCGCATCAAAGCCGATGTAAGCGAAAAACACCGTCGCCGCGCCGGTCGCTACGCCAGAGAAGCCATACGGCATAAACGGCGTCCAGTTCTCCGGTTTGACGTACCAAACACCGACCGCCAAAAAGAGCAACACGACCGCCACTTTAATGGCAACGATCACTGCATTAAAACGAGCCGATTTTTTCGCCCCTAAATTCAACAAAAACGTAATGAACAGGACGATGATAATCGCTGGCAAATCGATGAACGTCCCTTTCCCCGGATCATACGCGCTCGTGAGCGCCTTCGGCAGCTCGATGCCAAAACCGGCAAGCAACCCTTGGAAATAACCGGACCAACCGACAGCGACCGCCGACGAAGCAATCCCATATTCCAAAATCAAATCCCAGCCTAAAATCCAAGCGAATAATTCACCGAATGTCGCATAGCTATATGTGTAGGCGCTCCCTGACACCGGCACCGTCGAGGCGAACTCGGCGTAGCAAAGCGCCGCAAACACGCACGCCAACCCAGACAAAACGAACGAAAGAACGAGAGCCGGACCAGCATGTTCCGCCGCCGCCACCCCGGTCAGGACGAAAATGCCTGTCCCGATAATGGCGCCGATGCCGAGCATCGTCAAGTCGAATGCACCTAACTCTTTTCGCAGCGAAGCTCCTTTCGTCCCCGACTCCTTAAGCAACGATTGAATCGGTTTTTTACGAAACAAATTCATAGATGTCTCCCCTTGTCGTTTTTTGTAGAAAATTGTTGAATTTTATTGTCGAATACAGTTGACATTCTACATGATCCTTGTTTTTTTGTAAAGTGCGAAAATAAGAAAAACAGAAAAAAATTTTCTCCGTTTTGTGCGGTAAAGCAAAAAATAGTTTTTAAAAATAACAAAAAACATCAATTTACAAATTTTTCAGATAAATGTATAATGAATGTGTGACAAATTTGTGTCAGAAAGGGGGGCACATCCACCGTTTGCGGCAGAACAGTTCATAGTCCTTTTTGAAAACGCTTTAATTTCGAAAACGCTTTAATGACAAGGAGGGATTACAATGGCAGCGAAAAAACAATCAAGGGTCGACCAGGGCGGCATCAACTATGATGCCATCGCTCAATCCGCTTCGTTCCGCGGGCTCATTCAGGCGAAGAAGCGCTTCATCATCCCAGCCACCGTCTTTTTCTTCGTCTTTTACTTCGCCCTTCCGGTGTTGACGTCGTATTCGAAAGCGCTCAACGCACCAGCGATTGGGCCGGTCAGCTGGGCGTGGCTGTTTGCCTTTGCGCAGTTTATTATGACATGGGCCTTATGCATCCTTTATTCGAAACGCGCAGCACAATTTGATGCCATCGTCGAGCAAGTGAAGCAAGAAGCAGCGGAAGGAGGAAACGCCTAATGCACGGGTTGGCCTTTTTCCTCTTTCTCATCATCGTTGCCTTGACGCTCGTCATTACGTACTACGCCTCCAAGCGCACGAAAACAACGAGCGAATTTTACACCGCTGACAGCAGCCTCACCGGCTGGCAAAACGGGCTCGCCATCGCAGGCGATTATATGTCCGCCGCATCCTTCTTAGGAATCGCTGGCATGATCGCGCTGACGGGATTTGACGGCTTCTTTTACAGCATCGGCTTCCTTGTCGCTTATCTTGTCGTCTTGTATATCGTCGCCGAACCGCTTCGCAACCTCGGCAAATACACGATGGCCGATATGATCGCCGCCCGTTTTGACGATAAGAAAGTGCGCGGCGTCGCGGCGTTAAATACGATCGCCATCTCGATCTTCTATATGATCGCCCAGCTCGTCGGCGCCGGCGGCCTCATCAAGCTTCTGTTGGGTCTAGACTACGTTTATTCTGTCTTGATCGTCGGCGTTTTGATGACGGTGTACGTCGTCTTCGGCGGCATGACGGCAACGAGCTGGGTGCAAATCGTCAAAGCCGTCTTATTGATGGTCGGTACGTTTATCATTTCCATCATCGTCTTTGCTAAATTCGATTTCAGCATCGCCAAAATGTTCCATGAAGTCAAAACCGCGACGCCGCTTGGCGAGGCGTTTTTAAACCCGGGCAACAAGTTTAAAGATCCACTCGATACGATTTCACTCAACTTGGCGCTCGTGTTGGGGACGGCCGGGCTGCCGCACATTTTGATCCGCTTCTTTACGGTCAAAGACGCCCCGACTGCGCGCAAATCGGTCGTGTATGCGACATGGATCATCGGGATTTTCTATGTCCTGACCATCTTTTTGGGGTTTGGCGCCGCCGCGTTCGTCGGCTATGACAAAATCGTCGCCGCCAACCCGGCCGGCAATATGGCTGCCCCGCTGTTGGCGGAAGCGCTTGGCGGAGATTTCTTGTTCGCCTTCATCTCAGCCGTCGCGTTCGCGACCATTTTGGCCGTTGTCGCCGGGCTTGTTCTGTCAGCCGCCTCGGCGTTTGCCCATGACTTTTACAGCCATATTTTGCGGCGCGGCCAAGCGACGGAAAAAGAACAAATGCTCGCCGCCCGCTGGGCGTCGGTCGGCGTTTCCGTATTATCGATTTTGTTAGCGCTGTTTGCGCAAAAAATGAACGTCGCGTTCCTTGTATCACTGGCATTTGCGGTCGCCGCAAGCGCCAACTTGCCGACGATCGTATTCACCATTTTCTGGCGCCGCTTTAACACCACCGGAGCGATTACGGGGATGCTTGTCGGTCTGATCAGCGCCTTAGTGCTCGTCTTCTTCAGCCCGAACGTCTGGTCGCCGCAGCCAGGTGCCGCCATTTTCGTCGGCGAACCGCTCTTTAAGCTCGCCAACCCGGGCATCATCTCGATTCCGCTCGGCTTTGTCGGCGCCATCGTCGGCACGCTCGTCTCGTCGAAAAAAGCGGACGAAAAGAAATATACGGAAATTGTCGTCAAAGCGAACACCGGGATCGGGCGCGTATAACGCTACGAAGAAGGGGCTGGCCCAAAACGTGCTTGCGTTTGGGTCAGCCCCAAATTGGCGTTACAACAGTTTGTATAGGTAATATTCATTGACAAATTCTCCGCCCACTCTTAATGATTGAACCCTCTCGCCTTCTAATACGAATCCCATCTTCCTATATAAGTTGAACGCCTTATCGTTCCCTTTCATGACCGTAAGTCCTAATCTCAAAATTCCAACTTCCTTTGCCCACTCAAACGCTTTGTTGAATAGTTTAGTGGCAATGCCCTGTCCTTGATAGTCTTCAAGAACTCCCAAAACAACATTGGCAGAATGTCGATTTCGTTTTACATCGCCTCCTATGACAGCAAGGAACCCGACAAGCTTGTTTTCCGTTTCAGCAACAAAGATCATTTTATTCGGCTCAGACAACATTCTTTCAATCGATTTACTTTGTTGCTCAACCGTTGTTTGCCGTTCGCCAGGCTCAAATAACATAAAACCAGATTCATCAATTTTTTTGCACAACTCCAAGAAATGTTCCGCATCGCGAACTTCAATCGGTCTGATCATCATTTTTTCTTTCTCCCTTTTATCATCCTTTATGCCGTCGCCGTACGATGAAACACCTTCGCAAACTGCGTATACCGCTCCACTTGGCGGCGGTCGACTTCATAGCCGATGCCCAGGGCGTCCGGCACGCAGATCAAGCCGCCGTGCACCTCAACTTCCGGTGTGATAATATCCCGCTCCCAATAATGCGACGACGCGGCGGTGTCGCCGGGAAGCGCGAAGTTTTCCAACGTCGTGATCGCGATGTTGTGGGCGCGCCCGACCCCTGCTTCCAGCATCCCCCACACCAGACCGGAACGCCGCGCTCAGCGCAAAGATCGTGGATGCGCTTCGCCTCCCAAAGCCCGCCGACGCGCCCGATTTTGATGTTGATGATGCGGCAGCTGCCAAGGTCAAGCGCCTTGCGCGCATCGTCATAGGAACGAATGCTTTCGTCAAGACAAATCGGAGTATGCAGAAGCGGCTGCAGCCGGGCGTGATCGACAAGATCGTCAGCGGCAAGCGGCTGTTCGATCATCATCAGCCCAAATTCATCGAGCGCCTGAAGCCGCTTGGCGTCAGCGAACGTATACGCCGAATTGGCATCGGCCATAAGCGGCACGTCGGGAAACGCGCGCCGCACGTCGCGAATGACATCAACATCCCATCCCGGTTTGATCTTCACTTTGATCCGCCGGTACCCTTTGTCCACATACCGCTCGATCACCTGAAGCAGATCATCGATCGTCGGCTGGATGCCGATGCTGACGCCGACTTCAATTTCCTTTTTCGTTCCCCCGAGAGCTTGACAAAGCGGGACGCCGAGCCGCTTGGCGTACAAATCCCATACCGCCCCTTCAATCGCCGCTTTCGCCATGTTGTTTTGGCGGATGGCAGAAAAGCGCTTTGCCAGCTCCTCCGGGTGGTGAATCGGCTCAGCCAACGCAAGCGGCACAAGGAAATCTTCGAGCATATGCCAGTTCGTTTTCACCGTTTCCTCGCTGTACCACGGGGCGGAAAATGCGACCGATTCACCCCAGCCGGAAACGCCGTCGCGATCGACAACTTCCACTAAAATCAACTCTTTCCTTTGAAACGTGCCGAAGCTCGTCGTAAACGGCGCCTTCAACTCCATTTGCAAATGGCGCAATATGACGTACTCGATGTTGATCGTCATTCTTCTTCCCCTTTCTGCTGCCATCGTTCACTCCGCCGCTTCCATATGTAATAAAGCACTCCTTCCTCCAGGCAGCGCCAAGCGCCGGCGGCAATCCATCCTTCCGCAAGCAGCCGCTGAAACAAGGCGCGCGTCGCCAGCCGCCACTCAAGCGCCAGCGCGAAATCCTGCTCTTTCAGCTGCGGAAAGTCAAGCGGGATGGCTGTCAACAGCAACGGCGCCGCTGTTCCATCGATGTCTCTCGGCACCGGCTGCAACAGACCGTCAGCCCTTTGCCCTGCCTCGAGCACCGTCAACCTTCTGGCCTTGAGAAGATCAGCTTTAGCCAAGCTCCGCTCCCCGGTCGGACGCTCATCAAGCCGCCATTCGACAATGAAGCGGTCAGACGGCAGTTGACCGTTCAACGCGTCATTCATTTCGCCGTAGCAGTTTTCCACATACTCGACGCCAAGGGCCCCAAGCTTCGCCAAGTTCAAATAGCCGTTGCGGCTTTGCAGCGGGTCATACGTCCAGCGGATGACTCGGTAGCCGCGCCGCCGCGCTTCTTCCGCCTGTTTCATTTTCAAGCGATAGCCGAGGCCACGATCACGAAACGATTCAGCAATCCCCATCATATGGGAACAAAGATACACTTCCCCATTTCGAAACCCAGGAAAGCTGTAGACAAAGCCGACAAGCTTCCCGTCCGCATACGCCCCGATGATAATGCCCCCGTTTTTCGCCGCCGTCAGCGTTTGATGGAGCGGAACCGGCGTCGTTTTCCAAATCTCCTCCTCAAGCCTGGCCATCTCTTTCAACTGTTCGATCGTCTCAATGATTTGCAGCGACAGAGGCACGCTCGTTCTCCCCCTGCGGCGCAAACGTCGCAAACGTGTTCATCACAACCCGCGCCAAAATTTCCACGCCGGAAAGCAAATCATCGCGCCGGAACGTCATGTTCGGATGATGGAGCCCTGGACGCAAGTCGCAGCCCAATCCGAGCATCGTTGTCTTCAGCTTCGGTTTTTGAAAGGAATAAAAATGGAAATCCTCTCCTCCCGACGTCACGACCGGCGGAACGCATTTTTCCGTCCCCAAAGTCGTGATAATCGCCTCCTCCATCAGCCGCACCGCATCTGAATCAGGATGAGCGGCGACGATGCGCGTCCGCTCAACAAGCTCAATATCAGCTCCGTAAATCGCAGCGACCCCGTTGATCACATGGCGCAGCCCCTCGACGAGCCGCTCCATCGCCTCGTTCGTTTGCGCCCGCAAATCAAGGGCAAATTCCGCGTAGTCCGGGATCGTGTTCGCATCTTTTTCACCGGCATGAAACTTCGTCATTTTGATCGACGCTGGCACTTGTGGATCGATATGAATTTTGCCGAGCTCCTGCACGATGGCGCTGCCGACTTCAATGACGTTGACGCCTAAATGCGGCCGCGCCGCATGCGCCGCCACGCCGCGGATCCGCCCTTCGATGCATTGCGCCGCCCCGTGAATGATCGCCGGAGACGCATAACCGCCTTTTACCTCTTGAATTGGGCGCAAATGAACGCCGTACAAAAACGTTAGGCCATCAGCCGCTCCTTTTTCGATCATCTTCAGCGCCCCCGTGCCTTTTTCCTCAGCCGGCTGGAACAAAAACCGGAGCGTCCCCGGCGGCTCATAGCCGATGCGGCGAAGCAGCTTCGCCACCCCGAGCACGATCGTCATGTGGGCATCATGCCCGCACGCATGGTTCGGCTGCCAAACGCCGTTCACTTCTTGCCAAAGGGCGTCCATATCGCTGCGCACCCCAACCGTAAACGGCCCGGCGCCGATTTCCGCCACCACACCCGGGCAATCGGCAAACGTCCGCACCCGATACCCTTCGCGCTCCAACTCTCGGCGGAGAAATTCAGTCGTTTGCCACTCTTCCCAACTGATTTCTGGATGGTGATGAAGGTGATCGAAAATCTCCCATAGCTCCGCTTTCATCTGCTGAACAATTTCTTTCATCCCGCTCTCCCCCGCTGTTTCAAAATCGATAGAAAAAACATCGTTATATTCATTATAATATTCAGACAAACAAATACAACGATAGGCAAATGATTGGAAAAAACAGACACGTGCCATTACGGGCGGCGCTTTACCAGCTGGTTGACGACCTCAGAAAAAATGAGCCCCATCGCAATCGCCCCGGAAATCATGAACGCTTTCGCCGCCAACGGAATCGCTGCATTGTAGTCGTTCATGACGACATGACGCATCGCTTCAAATGCCGTCCCACCTGGAACGAGCGGGAGAATGCCAGGAACAATAAAAATGGTTGCCGGCGCCCGATAGCGGCGGGCGAACCCGTTGCTTAAAAAAGCGACGAAAAACGCCGCTGCAAACGTGGCGGCGACACCGTCCATCCCCGACCGGGCGGCAGCCATATACATCGCCCAGCCGCTCATGCCGACAAATCCGCTGTGCGGCAGCAATCGTTTCGGAATATTGAAAATGACGCCAAACAGCGATGACGCCACAAAGCTAAGCAACAGTTGCACAATCATCATCGGTGCTCCCTGCTAACGAATCGATAAAATAAAGGCAATGCCGGTGCCGATCGCAAACGCGGTTAAAAACGCCTCAGCACCGCGCGACAAACCGGCGATCAAATGGCCGGCCATTAAATCGCGCACCGCATTGGTAATCGCCAGCCCCGGCACGAGCGGCATCACCGAGCCAATCATCATGTTTCCTACGTCTCCGACAAATCCGGCCCTTTCCATCAACAGCACGATCCCACCGGCGACAAAAGCGGCAAAAAATTCAGCGAAGAACCGGATTTTTACGAACCGATGCATCATTTCAAAACACCAAAACGCCATTCCACCAGAAAGAAGGGAAGGGAGAAAATGATTCATGCCGCCTAACAGCGAGGCAAAACAAGCGCTCGCCGCCGCTGCGGCAGCAGTTTGCTGCCAAAGCGGATAACCGAGTGGCTGCTGCTGAACGCGTTCCAGTTCTTTGCGCGCTCCGTCGAGCGACAGTTCGCCGCTGCTGATGCGGCGGGAAATGTGATTGACAAGCGCCACCTTGGATAAATCGGTCGAACGCTCGGAAATGCGAATAAACCGTGTTACATTCGTTCCCTCAACGGAAAACATAATGCCCGTTGGGGTCACATAGCTGTGAGAGCGGGAAACACCGAACGAAGCGGCCATGCGCATCATCGTATCTTCGACCCGATACGTCTCTCCGCCGCTTTCAAGCATCAATTTTCCCGCTAATAAACAAACCTCAACAATATCATCCACCCGCTCCGTCATAACCGGTTTGCTCCTTTCGTTTTCGCTCGGCATGGCATTGGCCATCCCGTTTTCCCCTGCCGGGCGCTCATCGCAAAAACAAACTCCCACCAAACAAATTGGCAGGAGCCGCCTCGGATATCGTCTTTGTCAAACTTGTTTCCATTATAGCAAACAAGCGGTTGACTGCCAAACCGTGAAGGAACTCTCACCGTTTCCCTTTCTTTCCTATTTCTCTGTTTCGTTCGCCTGATTTTTCGCTCCCACAGTCGAAAAATAGCGCACCGGCGGAAGACGAGACAGCGGTTCAACAAAATGAACAAACGAACACCAGCACAAAAATAGAAACGAACTCGTCCCCCACGCAAGCGATCAAGATAGAAACAAAAGGGAATATGTACCATAAAACTGCTGCCAGCGCCAAAGCAAACGGTCAAAAACACCAAGCGGCGGTTGCTGTGAACAAACAAACAGAGTCTCGTGTCTCGGTTTCCCATTCACAACAACTGAAGCAGGCAGCTGCACCGCAAGTGAAAGCCGACCATCCGGCAGGCCAAGGGAAACAGAACAAGCAAGAAAACAATAGAAAATGAGTTCCGAATGACATACTCCCGCCACCTGCGTATTATGAGTTCTTCATTTAAGATGAGAAAGGGGCTGACCCAAAAGGCTGTCTGACTTCAAGATAGACACGAAATATAGTGCGGAAGAAGCGGTCAATGCCGTATATAGAGAGACGAAAGGGGGTGTCCTGATCCTTTTGGGACACCCTCTTGGCGTTTGGCCATGTGCAACGCCGCTCCCTTTTCCCTGTTTCTTCAGTTGCCCGTTTTGCTTTCGACCGCTTCTCTCCTTTACGCTCACGTCGAATGATGGCGGTTCTCCCGCTCCGAGATGATTTTCGAAATACGGACAAACCCCAACATACAGAGAATCGTGATCCCCCAACCAATGCCTTCGCGAATGACAATCGCACGGTCAAACGCTTCGACGTCGTAGCGAACGATCAAGTACGCCTTAATCGCCGCCAACAGCCCGTCGCGCAAAGCAAAACCAACAGTGATCCATTGAAAAAGTGAAAAGACATCACGTTCCAAAAACCGTCTTTTCATGACCGAGCGCGGAGCCCCCTGCATTTCCACAAAATCAAGAGAAAAATAAAGCAACAACGGGCGCTTGACAACGACCGTCACCAAAAAAAGACAGACAAAACAATCGAGTACCAGACGTCATTCCATAACATCTGCAACGCAGAGCCAGCGAATATGTTCAACAGCGTACTAACGGCCAGATTAACAATCAAAAACGTGCCGAACCATTGCACTTTGCGAATACGCCAATAGCGATAAACGGTATAAACCGCTCCCGGCACGGTACAAATCAACATCGCCCCGTACTCCCCGACCGGGCTGCGCAATGCATGCCAGAGCATGATCGGAAACACCACATAGAATACGACATCAAACATGACCATCCGCTTCCCCACCACTTGTCTCCTCACTCCCCCTTTCTCTTTTCACATACGCCCTCATCATCCACCGAGTTCCGCGCCAATGACTCGCATCCTTTTAGCCTCAATCCAAGCCGACACCTCTCCCACCCCCGCTTCCTCTCCATCAGCGTGAACGGGGACAGGAGCGGCAGGGCGAATGTGCACGTTCCGCCCGGCAAACACGGAAACTTCTTTCATTCGCACATGCCCGCCCCAAAATACAGTTAAAAACAGCCCAAGAATTTTCCAACGCGGCATCAGCCCGACGACCGTCACATGAAGCAAGCCGTCATCACCCCGGGCGGACGGGGCGATGCGCATACCTCCGCCGTAGTATGGGTGATTCGAAACCGTTGCCAGCCAGGCCTTCAAAAACGAATAATTCTGTCCATCCACACAAATATCAAGGTCAACCGGTTGATAGCGAAACAACTCTCTTACTAAATAAAACACATAAATGAACGAACCGAGTCCAAAACGATTCAGCCTCCCTTTCCATTTTGAACGGTTGGCCATGCGGGCGATATGGGCGTCAAAACCGCAGCCGATGCTGTTGGCAAACACGCCGTCGGGCACGGCGCTGCTGGCAAAACGGCCGAGATCGAAAGCCAAATCCTTGCCGGATCGAACGTCACTCAACAGCCGTTGGAGCGCCTGTTTCGGTTTTCGGGCAAGACGGAAACCGCGGACAAAGTCGTTTCCCGTTCCGGCGGGGATGCAGCCAATCGCAACGTGCGGAAACGAACCCGCTCCGTTCACCACTTCATGCACGGTCCCATCGCCTCCGACCGCCGCAATCACCGTCGGCTCGACGCTTTCCTCGCCGATTCGTCGGGCGATTTCCTTTCCTTCTCCCTTTCGGCTCGTCCAATATGCCTGATAGGCGATTCCTTCCCGATCCAGCAGCGGTTGCAGCTGCTTCCAAATGGACACGGACCGGCCGTTTTTGGCGGCTGGATTGATCATGAAATAAAGGTTCATCCTCTTCCCCCATTCATAACCCCTTTTCTTACCTATTTGCGGTTTGTTTCATTTTTCCTCTCGGCGAAATGAGAAAAATCCGAACCCGCAAACCGGATTCGGATCCTCCGTCATTCCTCGCCAATAATTTTGACTTCTAATTCCAGATCGACCCCGAATTTTTCTTTCACTGTTTTGCGCACCATTTCGATCGTCGCAATGTAATCGGCAGCGGTCGCATTGTTTTTGTTAATAATGAATCCTGCATGCTTCGTCGACACTTCCGCACCGCCGAATCCTTTTCCCTGAAGGCCGCTGTCTTGGATGAGCTTGCCGGCGAAATAGCCCGGCGGCCGCTTAAACACGCTGCCGACCGACGGATACTCAAGCGGCTGTTTCGATTCGCGCTGAAATGTTAAATCATCCATTTTCGCCTTGATTTGTGCATAGTCGCCCGGCTGCAAGGAAAAGACAACTTCAAGCACAATATCATGCGTCCGGCTGATGATGCTTGTTCGATAACCGAGCTCCAGTTCCTCGTTTGTCAATGTTTTTAGCTCGCCGGCGAGCGTCGCCACTTTGACATGGTCAAGCACATCTTTCACTTCCCCGCCGTACGCTCCGGCGTTCATCATAATCGCCCCGCCGACCGATCCCGGAATGCCGCAGGCAAACTCCAACCCGGTGAGGTGCTGTTCCAACGCAAACCGCGACACCGCTTTAATATCCGCCCCGCTTTGGGCGATCACGTTGTTTCCTTCACGCCAAATGCGGTTGAGATGCTTCAGCTGCATGACAATGCCGCGCAGCCCGCCATCGCGGATGATGACGTTCGAACCGTTGCCAAGAAGCGTAAACGGCAGGCCGTACTCTTCTTTCAACCGCAACACCTCAATGACCTGCTCGTACGTCTCCGGCCAGACGAGAAAATCGGCCTTGCCGCCGATCCGCACCAATGTATGGTTTTTCATCGGCTCATCGCGAAGGACGTTTCTTTCCCCACAAATCTCTACGAGTCTTTGATAAATCTGTTCCGCATGTTCCATCATTCTGTCACCTTCTTTACTTCTTCCGTGCCGCTTGGCGGCATTCATTCCACATCGTTTCCATTATCGCTGGAATCGCGCCGCATATCAAGTGGGCAATGTTCCTTATTCTGTTTTATTCCGGACCAGGAGAAAAGGTGACGTTCGAAGTGACATTGAACAGGCGAAACAGCTCGGCAGCCCGATCGACTTTTCCGCCGCCGCCAACGCCGCCCAGCAGTGCACGCTGCTCGAGGACGATTTGATTTTCAATGGTTCAACTGAATTTGGTTTGTCATTCAAATCGAACAAAAAGGGAAAACGTTCACCGTGCAGCCAGCCCCCGGCGTTTCGCTTCTTGACGCCGCCCTAGGACAAGGTGTTCTGCTCGATCACAAATGCAAAAAAGGAACGTGTGGCCGTTGCATGGTCACCGTTCTGGCCGGCGCTCACCTTCTCGCTCCGAAAACGCGGCGCGAGCGCGAAAAAACGGATCAACCAGCCAAACGGCTTGCCTGCCAAGCACAAATCCAATAAGCCGAGCGCTATTTTAGCACGATCGGCTTATTTTTTCCCATGCAACCGCTCCCGCCTACTTTCTCTCATTGCCTGACTCTTTATGCCATGGTATGATGGTAAGAAATACAAAAAACGGAGGGGATGCCTATGAGAACGGTCACCTTAACCGACGTCTTTGCCCATCCGATTGCGCAAAAATATTTGAAACGATCCGGCCTCGCCCACGCCATCACCGCGGCGTACCATGCCTACCACCTTGCCCTCCGCCACGGAGTGAACGTCGACTTGGCGACAAAAGCGGCACTGCTTCATGATATCGGCCATTACACATGGTACAAAAACGGCCGTTGGGACTACGAACAATACCGGCAAAACGACATCCATGCCATCAAAGGGGCCGAGCGCGCCCATAAGCTGCTGATCCGCCTTGGCGAACATCCGCAAAACGCTAAGGAAATTGCCCTGGCGATTTTGCTTCATACCGATTCCTACCTTCCAGAAGGAGAATGGAAACGAACGCCGCTTCAAGCCATCGTCAAATGGGCCGACGAAGCCGACGAGGAGCCCGGCGGCCGCCACCATTATCGAACGATCAGCGACGACTTAGCGTGGAAAAAAATCCGCCAGCTCGACGAACTCGTCAGCCGTCAGCACGGAAAAGAGCGGCTCGGGGATATTGTTTGACCGCTTGCCTTGATGTCGCCATTCCCCTTGAACAGACGCGAAACATCGCCACGAATAATGTATGCTCTGAACGGAAACAGCTCACCCTTTCATCAGGTGGGCTGCTCGCGCGCCAGCGACACAGAACGATACACACCATCGAATGCCCTCTTATATCCTCATCGTCCACTTACGCTTTAAGACTGCTTGGCACCATCTGTCCCGCCAAAACGCCCGCTGCCGTTCTTCCCAAAAAACGGAAAGCCTTGGAGCACCGTCGCAACGCACCGTTTTCCTGCACTTACCGCTCTCTTCTTCGTAAATGTTCAATTTAACATCTTTCCGAAAGAAGTCTCCCACTTCGAAGCGAAGTGAAAGTGGGAGATGAATGTCGGTTGGCGTCAGCCAACGAATAGGATAGAATATGGCTAGAACGGACACCTTCGGAACGAAGGGAAGCATAAAGGGTTCTTGTGTGTGGCTTACCGTTCGGCGAACACACACAAGTCGCTCGAAGCCCCCATCTCTAAGCGAAGCGTAGGTGGTGGGTAGTTCACAAGGACGTTTTTTCTCATTATACCAAGGTAAGGCGCCCAAGCCTACCGTCCGACAACAAGCCGCAACATCTCTTTTCCTTTTCTCTTCCCCATTGTATAATGCAGCGAGAATCCCTCCGTTAATCATGTTTTCCGGTAAAAAACCGCGTTGGACGATGCCCCAACGCGGTTTTCCTTACAGCTCATCAAACCCATTATCGACTTGCACTTTCGTATATTGGCGCGGTTTTTGCTCGAAGAAGTCTGATTTGCCGAGGTCGACTTCTTCATACGCTTTAATCCAGCGGAGCGGGTTCGTCCGATAGCCGTCAAACGGGCGGTCAAAACCGAGCTGATGAGCGCGGACGTTGGCGTAAAACTTAATGTACGCTTCCAAATCAGCCAAGTCGATGCCATCGATGTCATTCCCGATGATTTCCCCGGCCCATTCGATTTCCAGCTCAGCCGCTTTCGTAAACGTTTCACGGACAAAATCGGAAAGCTCCGGCGTCCGATACTCCGGGTATTCGTTCAACACTTCTTTGAAAATTTTCGCAAACAAATCAACATGAATGTGCTCGTCGCGGTTGATGTAATTGATCATCGTGCTCGTCGCCACCATTTTTTGCTGGCGCGCGAGGTTGTAGAAAAAGGCGAACCCCGAGTAGAAAAACAATCCTTCTAAAATGACGTCAAAGACGATCGACCGCAGCAAATGTTCCACGTTCGGATCTTCGGCAAACGCCTTGTAGCCGTTCGTCACAAAATCGTTCCGCTTGCGCAGCGTCGGTTCGTTCCGCCAAAAGTCGAATACTTCATCTTGCTTCGCTTTCGGCACAAGGCTCGAGAGCACGTACGAATAGGAATGGTTGTGAATGACTTCCTGCTGGGCGAGCATGATCATGAGCGCATTGATGCTCGGGTCCGTAATGTAATCGGCGACGCGCCCAGCGTAGTCGGTTTGGATGCTGTCAAGCAGCGCCAAGAGTCCGATGATTTTCAAAAACGCATCCTGCTCGCGGTCGGTCAGCTGCGGAAACTGCTTCACATCTTGCGACATATTGATTTCAAACGGCGTCCAAAAGTTGGCGAGCATTCGCTTATATTTCGCATACGCCCATGGGTAGGCGATATCGTCCCAGTTCAACACATTCGAGCAGCGGCCGTTGATGATGCCCGTCGAACGGTTCGGCGCCTCTGGATCCATAATCGGCCGTTTGACTAAGCGGATCGTCATGGTGTCGATTCCTTCCTTTCTCTTTCAAGTATCGTGATGCGCGACCAACCGCGGACGCCCCTCCCGCACAAGGAAGGGAAAGCCCGACCAAAGGCGTTTGTTGCGCCCCATGGTCAGCTCGCGCAAGAATCGCACTCGTCGATCGTCCCCGATGTCGAACGCACGTAATACGTCGTTTTCAACCCCGACTTCCATGCCGTCAAATGTAAATCGAGCAGCTCTTTTGCCTTAATCGTGTTCATGACGTAGAAGTTAAAGGAGATGGCTTGGTCGATATGGCGCTGGCGGGCGGCGTTTTGCTTGATGCTCCAACGTTGGTCGATATGGTACGCCGATTTGTAATACCATGTCGTCTGTTCGTTTAAATCCGGCACCGTAACGGGAATCTTATAATCTTTCTTTTCCTCGGCGTATACTTTTA
The DNA here is from genome assembly GCF_001592395.1 of Geobacillus sp. JS12. Classification (NCBI taxonomy): domain Bacteria; kingdom Bacillati; phylum Bacillota; class Bacilli; order Caryophanales; family Anoxybacillaceae; genus Geobacillus; species Geobacillus sp. JS12. The sequence goes on along the minus strand of NZ_CP014749.1, from coordinate 366,248 downwards.
AGAAAATGGGATCAATGCTTGCCGTACTGCCAGCGATGATCGACGTCGATGCGTTCGGGGCGATGGCCATGATATAGCCGTTGCGCATCCCGTAGCGGGCCACATCTTGCTTCAGCCGATCCCAATCCAATTCACCGTGGCTTTCGTAGCCGCGCCGCTCAAAATAAGCGCCCGTCTGCCAGTCCGACCCCGGAAACGCCGGGTAGCTCCCTTTCTCTTTGGCGAGCTCCATGCTCGCTTGAATCGCCAAATACGCGATCGTTTCATACAGCTCGTCGGCATAGCGGACCGCTTCCTCCGACTCCCAGCGAATACCTTTTAACGCCAAAAGATGATGCCAGCCAAAGGTTCCAAGCCCGACAGCGCGGTATTTTTCGTTCGTCAGGCCGGCCTGCAGCACCGGAATATTGTTTAAATCAATGACATTATCGAGCATCCGCATTTGAATCGGGATGAGCCGCGCTAAAACCCCATCGGTCACCGCCCGCGCCAAGTTGATCGACGATAAATTGCAGACGACAAAATCGCCTGGGATTTTCTCAATGATGATCATCCCGTCTTTTACATATTGCCGCTTCATCACCGTTGGGCTTTGGTTTTGCGCGATTTCCGTGCAAAGGTTGCTGCAGTAGATCATCCCGAGATGGCGATTCGGATTTTGCCGGTTCACTTCATCGCGGTAAAACATAAACGGCGTCCCCGACTCGAGCTGGCTGCGCATGATGCTTTTCATCACGTCGATCGCCGGCACTTTTTCTTTCGACAGCCTTGGTTCGTTGACGCATTGCCAGTATTTCTCGCGGAAACTCCCGCACCCTTTTTCCTCATCATAAAAATCCTCCAAGCTAAACCCCATCACCTTCCGCACTTCATGCGGATCAAACAAATACCAGTCGCCGCGCTGTTCGACTTGCTCCATGAACAAATCAGGGATGCAAACGCCGGTGAACAAATCATGCGTCCGCAGCCGTTCGTCGCCGTTGTTGAGCCGCGCATCGAGAAACGCAAAAATGTCTTTATGCCATACATCCAAATAGACGGAAATGGCCCCTTTTCGCTGTCCCAACTGATCGACGCTCACCGCTGTATTGTTCAACTGCTTCATCCACGGGATGACGCCGGAGGAGACCCCTTTGAACCCTTTAATGTCGCTGCCGCGCGAACGGATTTTCCCCAAATAAACGCCGATGCCGCCGCCCGATTTCGACAAGTTGGCGATGTCGGTGTTGCTGTCATAAATCCCTTGCAAGCTGTCATCGACCGTGTCGACAAAGCAGCTCGACAGCTGGCCGTACGACTTCCCGGCATTAGCAAGCGTCGGCGTCGCCACAGTCATGTATAAGTTGCTTAACGCCCAATACGCTTCCTTCACGAGCTCAAGGCGCCGCTTGGGTGGTTCATTCGCCATGAGCGTCATGGCGATGACCAAAAACCGCTCCTGCGGCAATTCATACAGCCGTCGCTCATAATCGCGGGCCAAATACCGATCCGCGAGCGTGCGCAGCCCAATGTACGTAAACAGCTTGTCCTTCTCCGGATCAAGAAACGCACCGATGGCATCAATTTCTTCTTTCGTATAACGTTCAAGCAAGAACGGGCTGTACACCCCTTGTTCTGTCAGCGCAACAAGCAGCGCGTAGAAATCGCCATACCGCTCGCGTTCATCGTACCCGCGCTGCCGTGCCGCCTCGCGGTACAGTTTCTGCAAATACAGCCGGGCGCACACAAACGTCCATTCCGGCTCATCTTCATCAATGTAAGAAAGTCCTTCCAAAATAGCCGTTTGGTGCAGCTGTTCTACCGTGACGGACTCCTTTCGACTGAGAAGCTGCCAAACACGCTCGACGTATTCATCAAGCGACAGACGGCCAAATCCAGCGGCGGCTTGCCCAATCAGCGACGCAAACTCTTCACGTGAAAACGAAACCGGCTTCCCTTGGTCATCGAGGATGATCATTTTCGTCAATACGGTCATTCGTTTCCCCTCTCCTTCCATAAAAAAATCCGCTCGGGCAGGCGAGCGGATGAAACGACAGACGGAAAAAAGGCATACGAAACCCTTTTTCTTTTCCCCTATCGTTTCATCTTCTCACACCCCGAAGAACATGAAACGTTCCAAGCAAGGCAGGTCTCCTGACTCGTGCATCGTCCTACTTTGGGGCCTTCCCAGCGGCGCGCCGAACGGCTCTTGCCGCCAGTGGCCATCCCATTTCGTCCGCACATACAGTTGCGGGGCAGTTCCGGATTCGCACCGGATTCCCTATTAAGTCCTGATGGACACCATTGCTTGGCAGAACGATATGTAGTTGTACAACAAGACTTCAAAACCAATATATAGTATTTAGCATCCTGATGGAACAAGCATATACCAAAACCGGGAAAATTGCAAGAGTGAGTGAATCAAATTTTCTCTTCCACATAAAAATCGTTCCTTGTTCATATTTCGTTCATAAAAACTTGCTACGATTCACCATGTACGAATCATATGAAGGAGGGGACGCAAAATGGGATTCAAACGCCCAATCTCAACCGCCCATCAAAATCGAACATCAAAACGAACTATATAGATGCAACGAAAAAGTTTAACATATCCTTGATGGAAAAGTCACTTGTCCATTTTTCGACTGTCGAAGGCAAGCCACAGGCTTGCCTCCGTCACGCCAAGGCGTAACGGAAGACCGAACAACCACCCGCTTCACAGACCCATACATGGGTCTGAAAGCGGCGTTGTTCGGTCGCCCGACAGTCGATCAAATGCTCGGTAAAAGCTACAAATGTTAAAGCTTCAAATTGCATCTATATAAATTCCTTCGCTCGGAAATCAGCCTCTTTCGATGAACAAGCGTCCCGACTGAGCTCCGGGACGCTTCATTTCCCTGCTACGCCTCCAAAACAGACGCTGGCCGCTTCTCGCTTTGTGCGGATGGAGCAAAATCGTACTTCTTTTCCACATAGACTTGATGCCAAACCATAAACGCCAAGACCGTCCACAGCTTGCGGCTATGGTCCGCCTTGTGGCGGGCATGTTCATCCAGCAGCCGATAGAGCACGTCCTTATGGAACAGATGATCGGTTTCGCTTTCGTTGATGAGCTGTCTCGCCCAGTCATACATTTCGTTTTTCAGCCAGTGGCGAATCGGCACGGGAAACCCTAATTTTTTCCGGTTTAACACATGATCCGGTACGATGCCCTCAGCCGCTTTGCGCAAAATATATTTCGTCGTGCCGTTGGCTGTTTTCATGTTAGGGGCGATTTGCCTAGCAACCTCAAATACCTTTTTGTCTAAAAAGGGAACGCGCAGCTCAAGCGAATGGGCCATCGTCATTTTGTCCGCTTTGACTAAAATATCGCCCCTTAGCCATGTATGAATATCAATATACTGCATCCGGTTGACGGGTGGGTCATGAAGCGTTTCGCGGTAAAAAGGAGCCGTCACCGCCGTATATTCGCGCCCCTCTTGGTACGTGTTGAGCAACGCCGCTTTTTCCTTTTCGCTATAGATTTTCGCATTGCCGACATACCGTTCTTCAAGCGGCGTCGTTCCGCGCTCCAAAAAGCTTTTTCCTTTCATTCCGTCCGGAAGCATCTTCGCGATCACCCGCAACACCGCTTTTACGATGTTTGGCATGCGCGCAAACAGCCGCAACGACTCTGGTTCGCGGTAAATGTTGTAGCCGCCAAACAGCTCGTCCGCCCCCTCGCCGGAAAGCACAACCGTGACGTGCTTTCTCGCCTCACGAGCGACAAAATACAGCGGCACAGCCGCAGGATCGGCAAGCGGATCGTCCATATGCCACATAATTTTCGGCAACTCTTCCATATACTCCTGCGGTGAGATGACATAGCTAATGTTGTCTACCCCAAGCTTCTCTGCGGTTTCTTTTGCGACATCGATTTCGCTGAACCCTTCCCGCTCAAACCCGACGGAAAATGTCTTCAGGTGCGGATGGAATTGTTTCGCGATGGCGACGATGAACGATGAATCAATACCTCCCGACAAAAACGCACCGACCGGCACATCGCTGCGCATATGGACGTTGACCGAATCAAACAGCGCATCGCGGATTTTCTTGACAAGCTCCTCTTCCGATTGGCGAATGGGCTCGAAGGATGCCTTCCAATAACGATGAATGGTGAGCGGTTTTCCGACTTGTTTCTTGAGATAATGCCCCGGCTCCAGCTTGCAAATGCCGGCCGACATCGTCAGCGGCTCAGGGACATATTGGAACGTTAAATAATGCTGCAGGGAATCGCCGTTTAGCGACTCCTGTTCCAGAGCGAGCAAGATGCTTTTCTTTTCCGAAGCGAAAAACGTGCGATCTCCTTGCTCCGCATAAAAAAACGGCTTAATGCCGAACGGATCGCGCGCCGCAAACACCGTTTTCTCTTGCTTGTCCCAAATGACAAACGCAAACATCCCGCGCAGCTTTTCGACCGCTTTTTCTTTTTCGGCGCTGTAAAGGGCAACAATCACCTCGGTATCCGAATGCGTCGCAAACGAATATCCTTTCGCCGAAAGCTCCTCCCGCAATTCAAGATAGTTGTAAATTTCCCCGTTAAAAATGATCCAATAGCGGTCGTTTTCATAAGACAGCGGCTGATGCCCCGCCTCCAGATCGATGATGCTCAGCCGCCGAAAGCCAAAACTCACGTATTCATCAAAAAAATACCCCTCATCGTCGGGGCCGCGATGCGTAATCAGGCGGTTCATCTCCATCAACGTTGTTTTCCATGTTTGCTCAATCGCTCTCGGGCGATCATGAATACAGCCAATAAAACCGCACATGGCGATGATTGTCCCTCCACTTTGCTAAGAAGAATCCAAAAACAACACCAAAAACCTTTTTGTTTGAAACTAAAATGATTTATACAAAGACACTTTCATTCTATCGTACACAACATCAAGTTTCAAAAACAATCTGTTTCCATTTTTTCAGGAAAACTGCCGGCAAGATGTTCAGTTCCTCATAATATTAACGATAAAGTATGGAGAAAGTGTGAATTTCACCATTTTTGCACATCGATCTGTTACGATAAAAACACACACGTGTTACAAAGGAGTTGAGAATGGCTTGTTAGCGCTTATCCTTTTTTTGACTTTTCTCATCGTTTCCCTTTGTTTTGTTCTCTTGAGAAGACCTCTGAACGGGAGGATGGATCAACTGTCGCTCGGATTGTATATTTCCTGTTTCTTGCTATTGGCCGCCTCATTATCCTATTATGCAAGTTCGGCCCAGACAGGCGATGCCATCAAAGCCTTCATACAGAACAGAAACAGCAGAGAAACCAATCCGTCCCCCAGCAATCAAGCAAAGGAGGCGAATCGATCAGCTGCCTCTTCAAAGAAACAAGCGCTAAGGACATCCGTCCTGATTGACGCCCCTCTTTTGTCTCAGCTTCCGGAACTGCCGAGGGGATGCGAAGTAACCAGCTTGGCCATGCTCTTGAATCATGCCGGCATTCGCGTCGATAAGATGACGTTGGCGAAACAAATCAAGAAAAACCCTACTCCGTATCAAGTGCGGAATGGCCAAGTGTTTTACGGCCACCCAAATGAAGGGTTTGTCGGCGATATGTATACGTTATCGAAGCCTGGATACGGCGTGTACCATAAGCCGATCAAGCAGTTGGCTGAGCGGTACTTGCCGAACCAAATCATCGACTTAACAGGGCAATCGTTTGAGAACATCTATACATACTTGGCCAAAGGCGCACCGGTTTGGGTGATCACCAACACCACCTTTCGTCCTCTTCCTCCCTCTGCCTTTCGGGAATGGCAAACCCCGCAAGGCCCGATCAAAATCACGTACCGGGAACACGCGGTGCTCATTACGGGATACGATGAGCAGTACATTTATTTCAATGATCCATTGACCGCTGTCAAAAACCAAAAAGCGCCGAAACAAGACTTTATCGACGCTTGGGTTCAAATGGGACGGCAGGCGATTACGTATCGCCGTTAGGCATCGGCGAATCCGAATCGCTTGCCTTTTTTGAATTTACCGCAACCGTGCCGGGAACGTATTGGTATCATTCCCATCAAAAAAGCGCCGAACAAGTGGACAAAGGACTGTACGGAACATTAATCGTAGAGCCGAAAAATGAAGAAAAAGTCGATCGAGATTACACGCTTGTATTCGATGAATGGATGAGCGACCCGGACGCCGAAAGCCATATGGACATGAATATGAGCAGCATGAACCATAGCCATATGGGACATGGAAATAGTTCCGATGGCCAACAAATGGATATGAGCAGCATGGGACATAATATGAATATGTACGATATTTTCACGATTAACGGAAAAAGCGGGGCTGCTGTCCAACCGTTCTCCCTTTCTTCACATCATACCCTTGCTCTTCAATCGCTTCTTTCAGTTTTTCTACGCTGACTTTTAGGACTGGTGAAAAACGACCGATTTCGCCGAATCCGTTTCTTTTGGGTGAAAGAGAGTCGTTGAGTTTACAGATCTTCTCAATTTGAGAAGAGTTCGTTTTTCGCGACTTTTCACTAAATCACCGGCCTTCTAGAGGGCCGGTGATTTAGTACAAAATACCGCTATTCCATCTTTTTCTCAATTAGAGAAACTTTGCGAAATCAGCCTTCTTTTTTTGGTGAAATGCCGCTGATTTGCTCGTGGCAGCCGTTTTTCACCGTCCTTCTAGGCCACCCCCTTTTTTGAATAACGAGCTATCCCCAAACGGCGCATACGGTTTGAATTGAAGTCTAACTTTCATTTAGCAATCGTTCAACTTGCTGTTTTAATACAGGAATCTTATTTCGAACGACATCCCACACAATTCGATAATTAATGGAGAAATAACTGTGGATCAGCATATCCCTCATGCCAGCCATCTTTCTCCATTCAATATATGGGGATGCTTGCCTGATTTCGTCTGGAATGTTTTTCACTGCTTCTCCAATCACTAATATGTTTTTAATGACTGCGTCTGATACTAAATCATTATCTAAAAAGTCATCATAAGAAAGCCCTTGGGTGTACTTCTCAATTTTCTCTGCAGCAGCCAAAATATCTTGCAAAAAGACGCTAGGATCCCTCTGCATACTTAACACTCCTTAAAATAATCGGCTTTAATTCTGGTTTGATATCATCTACAATCACTAAATCCACTGGTTTTTGAAAATGATCTTCCAAACTCAGTTTCAACTCCATATAATGATCAAACGTCAACGCATTATCCATAAATTCTACCAACACATCAATGTCACTCGATTCCCTTTGTTCCCCCCGACTGTACGAGCCAAATAACCCGATTCGCTTCACACCATACTTTTTCTTCCATAAATCTAAACATTTCGACATTTCATTAAGGATGTCTTGCTGCGATAGCAAATAAATCCCCCCTTTTTTCCGCGCCTGTTATTTTCATTATAACATCTCGCTTTCTCGATATTCTTCAAGAAGAGAAAAAACTTTCCCCAGCCGAGAACTCGTTTAGGCGATAAAAAAGTGCCCCGTCATCACTTCGGGGCACCTTCCGTATGTTATTTCACATCATATCCTTGCTCTTCAATCGCTTCTTTCAGTTTTTCTACGCTGACCTTTGTTTCATCATACTCCACATCGACAGTTCCTTCTTGCAAATGCACTTCTACACGGCTGACGCCATCCAACGCTTGAAGGGCATTGGTCACCGCCGCTTTGCAATGTCCGCATGTCATTCCTTGTACTTGTAATGTAATCGTCATCATCCATTCCTCCTTAAATGTTTATAGTTTCACCCGTTTCAAACGAAGCGCGTTGGTCACAACGGATACAGAGCTAAATGCCATCGCTGCCCCCGCGATCCATGGTTCCAATAATCCGAAAGCGGCGACCGGAATGCCAATCGTATTATAAAACAACGCCCAGAACAGATTTTGCCGAATGTTTTTCATCGTTTGGCGGCTCAACTCAATGGCTTTCGGGATATGGCGTAAATCGCCGCCGACCAAGGTCACGTCCGCGGTCTCGATGGCGACATCCACTCCCGTGCCAATCGCCATCCCAATATCCGCTTTCGCAAGAGCTGGAGCGTCATTAATTCCATCACCGACCATCGCCACTCGTTTCCCTTGCTTTTGCAATTCCTCGACGATGTTCGCTTTGTCTTCCGGAAGCACCTCGGCGTACACATGCTCAATGCCGACTTCATTGGCGATCGCTTCCGCTGTCCGTTGATTGTCCCCTGTTGCCATATAGACATCGATGCCCATTTGTTTTAATGTTTGAATGGCTTCTTTGGAGCTTTCTTTTACCGTATCCGCGACAGCAATGATGCCGGCAAGCTGTCCATCGATGGCAACGAGCATCACTGTTTTCCCTTGTTTTTCAAGCTCTACCATTTTATCTTCATGCACAGAAATCGCTACAGAGCATTCCTTCATCAATTTTCGCGTCCCAATAAGGATGCTTTTTCCGTCAATGACAGCTTCAATTCCGTGGCCGGTAATGGCGGAGAAGTGCTCCAATGGCTTCATCGAAATCGCTTGTTTCTTCCCGTATTCAACAATCGCATGAGCCAGCGGATGCTCCGAAGCGCTCTCGGCGGAAACCGCATAATCGAGCATATCCTCGCGGAAGGCCAGCACATCGGTGACTTCCGGTTTTCCTTTTGTCACGGTTCCTGTTTTATCGAGTAATACGGCATTGATTTGATGCGTTCTCTCTAGGTACTCACCTCCTTTAAAGAGAATTCCCTGTTCTGCCCCTTTGCCGGTGCCGACCATAATCGATGTCGGTGTGGCCAAACCGAGCGCACAAGGGCACGCGATGACAAGAACGGCGATGGCCGCCTCAAGCGCTTTCGCCAAATCACCCGGCCCAGCAAAGAAGTACCAGATCATAAATGCAACAACCGCAATTCCGACAACAATCGGTACGAAAATACCGGAAATGGTATCCGCCATCCGCTGAATCGGAGCTTTCGAACCTTGCGCCTCTTCGACGATTTTAATGATATTGGCAAGTGCTGTATCTTTTCCTACTTTTTCTGCTCGAATGGTCAGCACCCCATTTGTATTAATGGTCGCTCCGATCACATAGTCGCCTTCCTTCTTATCAACCGGAATCGATTCACCGGTAATCATCGATTCGTCTACGGAAGAGGCGCCGGAGATGACTGTACCGTCCACCGGGATTTTTTCTCCTGGCTTGACAAGGATCGTATCGCCGATCACCACTTCCTCGAGCGGAACTTTTCTTTCTTCCCCATTACGGATGACAGTAGCTTCCTTTGCCTGCAGGCTGACTAGCTTCGAGATCGCTTCGGTTGTTCGCCCTTTCGCAAGAGCCTCAACGTATTTGCCGACAAGCACAAGCGTAATCAAGACGGCGCTTGTTTCAAAATACAGTCTCGGCATATAGTCAGGATTCCCAAGTGTCCGAAAAGCTTCGTACAAGCTGTAAACGTACGCGGCCGATGTTCCAAGCGCCACTAGGACATCCATGTTCGCGCTCTTGTTTCGCAACGCCCGGTACGCCCCGACATAGAAAGGACCGCCGATGTAGAACTGAACAGGTGTAGCGAAAAGAAGCTGAAACCACGGATTCATCAAGAGCTGCGGCATCGGCAAGCCAATAGCAAACGGCATATGAGCCAGCATCGTATAAAGCAGCGGCAACGATAAGAGGATCGAAATGGCGAGTCGCCGCTGCTTCTGTTTCAACTGCTCTTCTTTCCGGCCAGCATCGTCTTGTTCTTCGTTTCGAATTTGCCCCTTATACCCAAGCTTTTTGATTTTCTCTAAAATGTCTTCGACAGATGCAACACCCTCCTTGTATTCAACCACCGCGCTGTTTGTCGCCAAGTTGACAGCAGCGCTTGTCACACCTTCCATCCGATTTAACCCTTTTTCAATCCGCGTCGCACAGGCCGCACATGTCATTCCTTCAATATCAAGCGTCACTTTTTCCGTCGCAACGCCATACCCCAAATTCTCAATTTTCGTTTCGATATCGGCGATCGTTTGTTTTGATGGATCGTATTGAATCGTTGCTTTTTCCATGGCCAAATTGACATAGGCTTTGACGCCATCCATCTTATTTAATACTTTCTCAATCCGATTGGCGCACGCGGCGCATGTCATGCCGGTCACCTTCAGCGTCACGGTTTTCGGCTCTCCCATTTCCCGTTTCCCCCCCTTACTTCGAAAATTGTTTCATCACATCCATCAATTCGCGAATCGATTCGTCTCCGCTCCCTTCACGGATCGCTTTCGCCACGCAATGGCTCACGTGGCGTTCAAGCAGCTGCAGCCCGACTTGGTTCAACGCCGCTCTGATCGCGGAAATTTGCACTAAAATATCGATGCAATACCGATTGTCCTCCACCATTTTTTGCACACCGCGCACTTGCCCTTCAATGCGCTTCAAGCGCTTGATGATGCGCTCGATTTCCTGTTCCGTCCGTGGAACCATTTTTTTATCCACATGATGATCTTCATAATGGTTCATCAAACATCACCTCTTTTCATTACATTATACCGGTAATGGGTATAAAACACAACAGAAGCTCCTTAATACAAATCATGCTCACCATCATCAAGCCAATTGTTCAGCTGACTCGGACTCATTGCCTACCGAAAGAAAAAGCGAACGGCGCTCACCGTCCGCTTTGAGCAATCCATTGAACAAACCGTCCGATCACCTGATCCAACAATTGGATCGTTGCTGCGTCCGTCAATTGCCCCGATTCATCGAACTTTTGGTTCACAAAATTAATCAATACCTCGTTCCCGGCCGGCGGCAACACTTTCGCCGTTAGCCCCGGGCTTTGCAAGATTTGACGCAAATGAAGCTGGGCACGGATCGTTCCCATCATCCCTGTCGATACTCCGACAATCATCACGGGTTTATTGACCAACACTTTGTCCACACGCGACAGCCAGTCTAACGCATTTTTCAACACGCCGGGAACGGACCAGTTGTACTCCGGCGTCACGATCAAAACGCCGTCTGCATCCGCCACTTGCCGCTTGAACACCGCCACGACATCCGGTGGATCGAGCTCATCGTCTTGATTGTAATGCGGCAGAGCGCCGATATCGGCCATGTCCAATTGGAATTTGTCTTTGTACCGCTCCTTGATCCACTCTGCCAGTTTCCGGTTATACGATTCGTTCCGCAAGCTGCCGACAAGGGCAACGATGTTCATTGTTTGTCCCTCCTTCAAATCGGGTTGATGATCGACTTCATCCATAGCGTATCCATTTATTCCCTTGCCACTCGCTCCGTTGCATTTTCCAAGGAACAATGCACCGTCTCCATTACAATTGTTCCCCGTTCGTCGCGATGACGTTTTGATACCAATCAAACGACTTTTTCTTTCTCCGCTCGAGCGTGCCGCTGCCGTCATCGTGTTTATCGACGTAAATCAACCCGTACCGTTTTGAAAACTCGCCGGTGGAGGCGCTCACGAGGTCAATGCAGCCCCATACGAGATAGCCAATCAATTCGACGCCATCGGCGATCGCTTCACGCGCTGCTTCAATATGACGGCGCAAATAGTCAATGCGGTAATCGTCGTGAATCGAGCCGTCTTCTTCCACTTTGTCATGCGCCCCAAGCCCGTTTTCCACAATAAAAAGCGGTACGCGATACCGATCGTACAACCGGTTTAAAATGATGCGCAGCCCTATAGGGTCGATCTCCCAGCCCCAATCGCTCGCTTTAAGGAACGGATTTTTCACCCCATCAAATACGCTGCCGGGGATGAGCTCATCATCCATCTTGTCTTTTTTCTGAGTGACGGACATATAGTAGCTTAAACCAATATAGTCGACCGTATGCTTCTTGATCAGTTCCAAATCCCCGTCGCGAATATCGAGTTTCACCCCGCGCTCGTCGAACACGCGTTTCATAAAGGATGGATACTCGCCGCGCACTTGAACGTCGGCGCAAAAGAAATTCAACAGCCGCTCCTCTTCAAGTGCATGCATGACGTTTTCTGGATTGCAGTCGTACGGGTACACGGGGGCGGCGAGAATCATGCAGCCGATTTTTGCGTCCGGAATGATCTCGCGGCACGCCTTCACCGCCAGGCTGCTGGCGACAAATTGATGATGGAACGCTTGAAACAACTCTTGATATTTCGTCTCTTCGCTTTCCGGCACAAATCCCATGCTCATAAGCGGAAAATGGAGCGCACCGTTTATTTCGTTAAACGTCAGCCAATATTTCACTTTATCTTTATAACGCTGGAAAATCACCTTGGCGTAACGTTCAAACAACGTTACCAGTTCGCGGCTCCGCCAGCCACCGTATTCTTTGGCCAAATGGAGCGGCATTTCATAATGGGAAATCGTCACCACCGGCTCAATCCCGTATTTATGTAACTCATCGAACACCCGATCATAGAAGGCAAGCCCTTCTTCATTTGGCTCAAGCTCGGTGCCGTTCGGGAAGATGCGCGTCCAGGCGATCGATAGGCGGAACGCTTTAAATCCCATCTCAGCAAACAGGGCTATATCCTCTTTATACCGGTGGTAAAAGTCGATCGCTTCATGGTTCGGGTATGTGTATTTCTCCTTATCAATGGCAAACTGCAACCCTTTTTCCCTAAGCAGTTGTTGCCTCATCTTTCCTCCCGGAAGCACATCGGCAATGCTTACCCCTTTGTTTCCTTCGCCAAATCCTCCTTCGATCTGGTTGGCCGCCGTCGCTCCTCCCCATAAAAAGCCTTCTGGAAACTTTTTATTCATCGGTTTATTCCTCCTTCTCTATAGGCACATAATAAACAAGAAGAGCACCTCCCCAGTGCTCCCCCTCCTCATTAGTTTACCAAAAATAACTTTGCTAGCCTAACAATAGCAAGTTTACACACTCGCATCCTTTGCACGTTTATTTTTCAACATTCGTTTTTCAAGATAGTAAGTAGGGATGATGATCGCGGCCCAAATGACAAAGTAGGTAAATAGGGCGAGTAGCGGGTTGTTGCTTCCCCGTTCTTTACGGAATTTTCCGTCCCGTATCTCTCCGTCCGGCGGCGTTGGCATTGTTCCAGCCGTTTTTTCATCAAATGATGGGGCGTTTTGTTCAGTAAATTTCGGTTTGAAATCCCCTTCGCTGGGCTTGACGTTTAATGAAATCCAATACATTCCACCGGCTAAGACAGCAAGCGACAGCACAGCAGAGGCAATAACGCCCTTTCTCCATTTTCCTTCTTTCGATTTAAACGCCTTTTTACAAGTACTCATAATCCATTGCCAATGTACGCCAATATGAAGACCTACTAATGCGAGCGTCATATTGGCGGAAAGGTCGTGAATCCCGCGAACAAAGTGGTTGCCTTCGATGGAAAAATTCGGAAAAACGACTCGCGAAATCAAAATTCCGGATACAATGACCGTTGTCATCGAAATAAGCAACAAGATGTTTAATAAAAAACTGAACCGTGTTTTTCGCGGGAGTTCTAGAGCAAAAATTTTTTTCGTCGTGTTGATCACCCAGCGATAATTCAACCCGATATGAATAAGAATAGCTACTGCTATTACTAAACCGGCCATTTCATGAAACGGCAACCCGTTGAACACCCTTGGATTCATTAACAACACAAACGTAATCGCCATGGACAAGTCGAGCACCATTTTCACATAATTCTTTCTCAATCTGCTTCCCCCCTACATCGAAATGACCTGCTGCATCATGTCAAGAATGTGATCGATTTATTACTTTACTGGAGGAAGATGAAATTTAGGTGAAATACGAAAAACCTGAATCTGTGACGAATTCATTTGGATCACGACTTGATAGCCCTCTCCGTATAACTTGTCTGCCTTTCAGTTGTAGTCGGTGGAACGTCTCGTTGCGGGAGAACAGGGGATTTTCATACCCGGGCGAATGGAAAAAGCTGCCCATGGATCTTTTCCTTGAATCACCGAAAAACAAGAGATGAATGGATTGGCGTTAACCGAAACCCATGATAAACTAAGCGTATATTCAAACAAAGTTTGGAGGGACAACCTTGGATCAGTTGTTGCATGTATTCGTCAAAGTCGTGGAAAAGGGCAACTTTACAAAAGCAGCTGAAGAACTGCATATGACACAGCCTGCTGTCAGCCAGCATATCCAAACGCTAGAGCGATTATTCAATACGAAACTTCTGGACAGGACAAACAAGTACGTCAAATTGAATAAAGCCGGTGAAATTGTGTATCACTATGCGAAAGAAATACTCGGACTGTATACACGCATGAATCAACTGCTGGATGATTTCATGAATCGAGCCAGCGGGGAGCTGTCTATTGGGGCCAGCTACACGTATGGCGAGTATGTTCTTCCACAGATGATCGCAAAATTGCATCAACACTATCCACTAATCAAACCAACGATCACCATCGGGAACTCGAATGAAATTGTCGAAATGGTAAGCAGCCATCAACTGGATGTAGGGATCATCGAAATGGATATCGAACCAAAAAATGTATATATTGAACCATTTGCCAAAGATCAAATGGTTGTCGTTGCTTCTGTTCATCACCCGTATGCTCAAAAAAAGGCAGTGCAGATGGAAGACCTCCGCACCGCCACATGGATTATTCGGGAGCCAGGCTCGGGAACAAGGAAAGCAACGGACGAATTTTTTCATAAACACCGCTTCACTCCGTCCTCCATTATGGAATTTGGCAGTACACAGCTTATTAAAGAAGCGGTAGAGGCGGGTTTGGGGTTGACCTTCCTCTCTCTCTGGACGATCAAAAAAGAACTTTCATTTGGCACGTTAACAATCATTCCGATCGATGATGAACCATTTTTTCGCCACTTTTCTCTCGTGACACCAAAAACGCCATTTTCTACAAAAGCCATGGAGGTGTTTTTAACCATTGTACGTACTCACCAACCTTCCATCATCCATTCACCACACTCCCCATCTCCCTAATAAAAAGACGCCCGGCAGCATTTGCGGGCCGTCTTTTTCCTTGAACGTTAAGCGATAAAAAAAGAGAAAAAAGACAAAAAAAGAGACACCATGCACATGGCAAGAAGAGGACGCCATCCGTTTGTCCGCCATTTTCGCAAATCCACATTCAATCCAAGGCCGACCATTGCCGCCGTCAAAAGAAATGAAGTGAAGGAAGAGATGTAGCGTAAGACGTTTTGAGAAACAGGAATGGCGTTTCCAAGCACATAACTGCCAAGCAAACTCATCATGATAAATCCAAGCAAAAACCAAGGAAATTCTACTTTTGTGTCTCCCTCCTCCTGTCCATCGTCTTTTTTTCTTCTCCAATAAATGAGAACAAAACTGAGCGGCACAAGCCAAAGTACTCTTCCCAACTTTGCCAGCAACGCCATAGCTAATGCATCCTGCCCAGCTGGAGCGCCCGCTAACGCGACGTGGGCAATTTCATGCAAGCTCATCCCACTCCAAATGCCGTAATGGAAAGATGAAATGGGCAAAACAGGACGAATCAGTGTATACGCGATCGAGAACACCGTGCCGACAAGTGCAATCATTCCAACTGAGATGGCCGTTTCCTCGTCGTTCGATTTTAAAATGGGAGAAACGGCGGCAATCGCGGCCGCCCCGCATACCCCTGTTCCAATGCCCAGCAATAAGGATAAAGAAGGACTTGCTTTCAACATGTTTCCAACCCAAATCGTCATGAAAATGGCAAACACAATGACCGCCGCATCGCGAATGACAAGCCCCCATCCTTGATGAATCAAAACATTCACATTCAGCTTTAGACCAAATAATATGATGGCCAATCGCAACAAATATTTCGAAACAAACTGGATGCCTGGTCGCAGCGCTTCTGGATAGCCAAACAGCTGCCGATACACCACAGCAAGCAAAATGGCGCAAGCGAGCGGACCGACACGATCGAATCCCGGCAGGAAGGCCAATGACATTCCAACAGCGGCCGTCAAAAACGTAAAGGCCACTCCCCCCAACCAAAAACGTTTCCCTTGTTCATGGGCAGTCCAATATGGCCAATCAGCCATCTTTCGCTTCTGCACTCTAATCCCCCCTATTAGTATCACATAACTGTTTTTATCATATGTCCCTTCTTTCAATAAGTAAAATAAAAGTTTATTATTTTTATAATAAGTAATTACTTATCATAAATCCCTAAGAGGCTGGTGAAATACGACCGATTTCGCTGAACCCATTGTTTTCGGTCGAAAGAGAAGAGTTGATTTTACAGGACTTCTCAATTTGAGAAGAGATTCCGTTTCCCACGATTTTTCACTAAATCACCCGCCTTCTAAAAGTGGTAAACGAGAAACAAATACTTTGATTAACGAAGAGGCAGATCCACCCGTTCCCCAAAACGCCACTATATTGACATGAACTTTCTCACCCACGACGCCGCAGCTCAAACCAACGATCAATCAAATGAAAACGGAGAAAACGCTTGTTCAAAAAGCCGTTTTCTTTCCCTGGTTCACATTGTATAATCAAAAAAGAGGAGGTGAACAAGCATGGAACGCGACACGGTGGTGAAAGAAGTGGTCGAGGCGCTGAAAATATTTTCCCGCGACATCCGCGCCCAAATTGACGAAATGGGAAGCCAGCTGAGAGCCGAAATCCAAGACACCGCCAACCAGTTGAGAGCCGAAATCCAAGAAACGGCCAACCAGTTGAGAGCGGAAATGCAAGAAACAGCCAACCAGTTGAGAGCGGAAATGCAAGAAACAGCCAACCAGTTGAGAGCGGAAATGCAAGAAACAGCCAACCAGTTGAGAGCGGAAATGCAAGAAACAGCCAACCAGTTGAGAGCGGAGATGCAGCAATTTCGTGCCGAGGTGAACGAGCGGTTCGACCGACTCGAACAAAAATTCGCTGGCTTGCGCGTGGAGCTGACCGAAACGCAAGAAACCGTCCATTTCCTCGCGTCCAAAACCATCCAGCATGAGAAGAAACTCCACCATCTTGCCAAGCAACTTGAATCCATTCGCTAGTTTTCCTTCATCCGAAAACCGCGCTTGACTGCAAGTCAAACGCGGTTTTCATGTTAATGTAGAACCTCTTTCAGAGAACACTGTTTTTCCTCACCGCACAACAGCGCTGTTTCGACCAAATACATGGAATTTGAACAGAAAATCATGTATAATGATTGTGATGATGATAATTATTATCAATAAAAAGGGGAGGACATCTTCCATGAATCCATCGTTTCCCGAAACAGCACAATACGCAGGCATTGCGAAAACGATTCGTGAGCGGCGCTCCATCAAAAAAGGATACAAACCCGATCCCGTTCCCGTTGAGCTCATCACCGAACTGCTGAATGAGGCCGTTTGGGCGCCCAACCACGGCCTTCGCGAACCGTGGCGATTTCTATTTGTCCCCGCAACGCAGAAAGAACATTTTATCGAGACCGTTGCATCAGCATTTTCTGGAGAAGAACAAGAAAAAACCCGCCGCCGCCTCGAACAAGCCAAGGCCTTTCTTATCGTCATCATGAGAGAAGATCCGCGCCAAAAACAATGGGAAGAAAACTTCGCGGCCGTGAGCGCACTCATCCAAAACTTCCAACTGCTCGCTTGGGAACGTCAGCTTGGGGTTGTGTGGAAAACCAATCCGCACATTTATGATCCAAAAGTGCGGGAACGGCTCGGCGTCCAACCGGGGGAAAAAATTGTCGGCTTTTTGCATCTCGGCTTCTTTGATCCCGATCAAATCCCCCCTGCCCGGCCGCGCACGAGGGCGGAAGAGAAAATGACCATTTATGGGACAATTCTCCAAAAGCAGAATAGCCCCCTCTTACATAACACCTCACATTTCGCACCCTAACAAGGTCAAAACGAAGGATTTTTTATTTAGTTTTTCAGAATAACTTTTTGGCCAACACAACGAGCGATGGCAATCCTTTTTTTACCATCGCTGGTCGTTCCGTATCACGTTACACGTAGATGCTCTCATCCATGCCCAATCCCTGCAGAATCCTTCGCTGGTCCGGGTTGAGGGGCGATCGAGTGCGCGTTGGATGCGCCCGTCTGGCAGCTCCAGCAGGATGACGTTCACATATTGAAACAGCTGAAAAATCGCCTGTCCCGTTGGCCGTGTCAACTTGCGGCCTCCCGCACCCTTTAACGGACGTTCGGGTGTGATGAACTGGCGCACCCGGCGCTGAAAAACGCGGTAAATCGCTAGGGCCAACAGAAACAAATAGCCCAATACGGCGACCCGTTCCGGTTTTTTGACGTAAATCTCATCGGTGAAAAACGGATCTTTCAAAAACGCGAAGTTCATTTCCACCGAGATTTGCCCTTTATACAGCTTTAGGATCTCTTGGGCATCCATGGGTTGGCCCTTCCATTCCTTCGGAACGGTCGTGACGAGGACAAACCGGGACGCTTTCCGTCTTGCCTGTTCCCATGCCGGTTGGTCGAATTCGACGTTTAGGCGAAGGGTGTACAGCGTCTCCGTCTCGGGCTCCGCCCCTTTTTTCGGCCGTCCGCGCCGTTTTTTCGGACGCACGATCTCTTCGACCGCGGCCTCCACTCGATGAAACCGAGGGCGAAGGGACGCCTTGAGGGACGTCAAGGCTTGTTCGGCGTCTTCGCGGCAGGAGAAGGGTGGCGCTCCCAACGGACTTGTTCCTCACAAAGAAGCTCCGCTTCTTTGGTTCGTTCTTTTTCGAGCGTCTTTCCTTTGCGCTGGTCGAGGGCGCTCGATTCGACGACGATCAGCCGAACCGAGTGGCCTTCATAGGTCGAGGCCGTTTCCCATACCCGATACGTAGCGCCGTTTCTCTCCGCTAGGGTAAAGGGTTTGCTCCACGGGATGTGAGGCGAATCGGCCTCCGCGAGCGCCTGTTTCACGATCCGGAGCGATGAAGGGCCTCTGGTGATCAAAAAGGCACGGGCGGCTTTGGTCTGCGCCAAGGTGTCTTTTGTCATCGCGGCGGAATCGGCCACGTAAATCCACTCATCGTCGATCTTGGCTTGTTTGAACTGTTCGTGGATCCGCGACAGCACCTCAGGATTCCACGCCTTATCCGATCGATTGCCGTCGTGCACATCGCCGTAAAACGGGATGCCGTCCTCGTTGCCGACCAGTCCAAAGCCGATCTGTTTTTGCCAACGATGATGGCGGTTGTAGCCATGTGTGATCTGCAGAGCCTCCAACGAGGCCGATTCATAGGCTCCGTAAACCGTCTTGTCCGTCGTATCGGCATGAAAGACTCGGAGGGAAAGGCCTTCTTTGCGATAAATATGAATCAAGCAAGTGCTGATGACCTTGTGAATATCGGCCTCATACAAGCGATCGAGATGACGAGCCAAGGCATCGTCGTTCAACCAGGAAGGTTGGAGACCGGGACGGATGAGTTTCTCTAAATCGATCTCCTGAGCCCATCGTTCTAAGTGAACCAGGGCTTGCCGGCCGTCAAATAGATTGTAAAGGATGGCCTGAACGGCATCGCTGACTCGTGTTTGGCACTGTGGATCGACGGGTACAAGATGGTCAATCAAGCGGGGATGTCCAGCTTTTTGACTAGAACACTTATTATATTCAAATAATCATTACGATAGACCCCTTTGACTTTCACATTCATGAGAGAAAAACTCCTTTACATTCCTTGTGTGTCAAGGATTCATTCGACATCGGAACAAAAAATCCTCCCGATTTTCGTCGGGAGGGTGCGAAATGTGAGTAACACCTTTATATGTGCATAAATATCAATCCTTTTGACATACAATATCAATACGGAAGGAATCTTCATCATTCTTTAAGGGGAATCATCCATGTCCTTTTTATGGAGCTTAATTGTTGGGGCATCATCGGTTGGCTGGGAGGGCTTCTTACAGGTCGAGACATTCCAGGAGGAATCATTGGCAACATTATTGCTGGGTTTATCGGCGCTTGGCTTGGAACGAAGCTGTTAGGCAATTGGGGCCGACCATCGGCGGATTTGACATCATCCCCGCGCTGATCGGTTCCGTTATCCTCATTTTGCTTGCAAGCTTTGTCATTCGCATGTTGCACAAGGCGAAGTAAATCGCTTATACTTTCGATCATTTAGGCAAGGATATGATTGACTCAACTGCAAAACCGGGCTGCTTCCGCCCGGTTTTACAAGTTCGTCATTTATTTCGATATAATTGAAAATCATCCAGCGTTCCCCAAGCGCCGCCGTTTGCCTTGATGCTCACTCCGATCGTCACAGTTCCATCACCAATATAAATATCATGAATCTCAGGATGACTCCAATTCAACCAACCATTCACCGCGGCAGCTGCCCGATACTCTTTACCTCCTGTTTTCGCATACAAGTATATTTCTGCATCGGAGGCATCTCCTCCTTGCAAAAACATCGATAAATCATAATATCCCGGCTCCAATCCCGTGATCGTCTGTTCTACTTGGAAATCAACAGCCTCACTCGAATAGAAGTGAAGGGAATAGTTTCCCGATTTCGCATCCGCAGCTTTCTCCAAATAATCCGTATGTGGAGAGGTGCCGTTTCGATAAATGATGGTCCACATCGTTCTATCTTGATCCTCGAAGCTCGGATTCACTACATAGTTTTTCGGTGTAATGTCAAGATAGGCTTTTACCGTCTCTCCACCCTCCACTATACCTTGAATCACATGTGTTCCGATGCCAATTCTCAGCGCTTGATCCAACTCGTCCTGATCCCATTTCACAGAAACAGAGCGTTGGCTCCCATCATTATAAGTAGCTGTTACCGTATCAGGCAACTCAACCGGTTCACCAACTATAGCGCGAATATATATGTCTTTGATTTCATCGATTTTCAAAGGAGCTACAGCTCCTGTGTTTACATATTTAAACACATATAATGATGGTAAAGGTCGACCATTAAAATCAAACAGCGCTTGATTATCTACAGCACTTCCCCCATGCCATATCGCCGCATCAGGATCATATTCAGCAGCAAAACTAGACGCCCAACCAGATCCATATTTTTCCCATTTTTTCTCATTTTGCTTGAGACGTTCAGGAGGGCCAACAGGAATCCATGCAGGTTCCCAGTAAAACACCCCGATCCCCCGTTTGCCTACAGCCGCCACCGCCTGAATCACATCTCGAATCGAGTTCGCTTGCCCTTGGACAGTAATCGGATAGTTCAGTATTTGTCCAGAACTCTTTGGAGTTGTATTTTCATGGCCGTCTCCATCTTTTTTCGTATATGGATACGATGTTTCTGCCACCATCACCTTTTTATGATACGTATTGGCTACATGTTTCAACACAGACGTTAAATTGGCTAAAGTACCATGCCAAAACGGGTAATAGGAGCTAGCGAACACATCGTAATCCACTTTATGTTCAGCAAGCATTTTCGCTATGGATGCATATCTGCCTGGAGTTTCGGGATTCGTAAAATGAAGCGCAACCAGTATATTCCGATTCATCTCCCTTACTGCACTGCTTCCTGCATTCATCAATTCACATATTTTCGCCCAATCCGTTTCCCCGACAAACGCTCCATTTGTTTCATTTCCGATTTGAACCATTCCGACTTGAATTTTTTCTTTCAACATTGCTTTTAAACTTTCCTTCGTGAATCGGTATAAAGCTTTCTTTTTTGCTTCAAAATTGAGATTTGCCCATGCTTTGGGAGGACGTTGTTTGGCAGGGTCGGCCCAAAAATCGGAATAGTGGAAGTCCACTAGCACCCTCATCCCATTGGCCGTAGCTCGCTTTCCAATCTCAATGGCTTTTTCCAAATCGTTATTCCCGCCTCCATACCCATGCCCTTTCGCATCATAAGGATCGTTCCATACGCGCACCCGTACATAATTGATCCCGGCTTCTTTTAGCGTTTTAAAAATATCTTGCTTCTTACCAGCCGCGTTGTAAAATTTCACTCCGCTGTTCTCAAGTGCGATAATACTCGAAACATCAACTCCTTTAACGAACCCTTTGCTTAGGCCATCTACCCTTTTTACGAAAATATCAGCCGGAACAGGCTTTGGCCCCTCTCGGCCTCCCGCACTGTTCAGCGATATCTACTGAAAATAATCCATATAGCCCCAAGCGTTCGGTTTCCCAGTAACTATTGCACCGACTTCAAAGTTCAACGCTTCTTCTTCCAGTGTGAATTCCAATTTAACCGTCTCCCAAGAATTATATCCTTTTGTAACAACAGCCTCCGCCATCTGATCGCCTGCGAACAATTGAATATGACCCGCTTCGTCTCCTGCTCCTCCCATTGATTGAACAGAAAGTTCATAACTCCCTGGCGGCAGCTGTCCGATCGTTTGCTTCAATGTAAATGTTTGATTTCCGTTCGCTATATCGCGGACCCAGTATTTAAAGGCGCTATCTCCCTCACTCGGAACGATCCATGCATCATTTGTATAAGAAAAACGCTGTAGATCAACAGAATTCCAATCCTGCGTAGTGACTGTCCATGACCCATCATCCCAAAAATCCGATTCAAATCCCCCGTTAATTAAATAATTATACGAATCAGCCGCTGCTTTATGAATATGATTGGACGAAAACGGCATGATCATCACCATCATGGCGACTAGTATGAAAAAAAATCGTTTCCTCATCCTCTCCCCCGCCTCCATGAATATTTTTAGAACATAGCACACACTTGATTGGCTACCTTATGAAACCCAACCGTCCTACTTGATTTGGTGCTTGAGCGATTCTCTCTCCTTTATCTCCTTTTCTCCACGACTCGCACCTCGTATTTGCCTAGCGTAATCTCCCCTACGATTTCCTCGCCAGTGAACAGATCCTTCACCTTTTCCTCAACAACAACAGCCTGTTTCTCCTCCGTAAAATTCATAATAAACACATAATCACATTCCGGCGCTTGCCGCGCTTGCACGGATACTCCTTTTCCATGCTTTACAAACAAGACAGGCCTCAGATCCAGTTTTTCCATCAATTCTTGATAAAAATCTCTATGGAATTGATCCTCTAGGCGGCCGCCAATATAATAGGCTTGACCTTTCCCGTATTGGTTGCTCGTCACAGCGGGCGTACCCGCATAAAAATCATCTTCATAAACTCCTTCGACTGTTGCAGTATACACCTTGATCACCGTTGCATAGTCTTTCAACTCGTAAGACCGTCCACGATAATGAACCGAATTTCGATCGCGTGGATAAAGGGTATCCGTTTCGATCGGTTCGATGCCGAATGTTTTCCTCAAATCGGGATGCCAGCCACCTAAATACGCTAAATCACATTCATTGACCATTCCGCTTATATAAGTCATGACAAGCGTCCCTCCGCTCCCTACAAACTGTTTCAAACGAGCAATCGTCTCTTCGCTCACTAAGTAAAGCATCGGCGCAATCAGCAATTTGTAGCGGGAAAAGTCTTGTTCCTTTGTGATGACATCAACAGGGATATCCCGCTCCCAAAAGGGGCGATAATGCTGTACGAGCGTTTGTGGATACCGTTTCGTTTCAGTCGCAAATCCTTGCGCATCATTTAACGCCCAATTGTTTTCCCAATCATACAAAATGGCCACTTCCGCCGGCCGATTGGTTCCGACGATGCCAGACATTTTCTCGAGCGCTTTCCCAACTTTAGAAACCTCTTGAAATACACGGTTATCCGTGCGATTGTCATGGTCGACGACTGCACCATGAAGTTTCTCAAACGCCCCCGCGACTTGCGCCATTGAAAATAGAGGATGCTGTCGGAACCATGAGCGATCATTTGCATCGAAGATAAAAAGTGCATGCCTGGCCGCTTCGCTTTGTTCACTTTATGCCAGTTCACTAAACTCGGAGTGCATTCCATCAGTAAAAATGGCTGCTGCTTCAAACTTCGATACAAATCATTGATAAAACCGACTTTCATAGCCAAATCAGCAGTGCTCTCCCAATCATTGTGCCAAGCAGGATAGGCGTCCCAACTAATGACGTCAAGATGCTTTGCAAACTTGCTGTAGTCAAGTCCTTGAAAAGGAATTAAGTCATGCGTATCCGCCATAAAATTCGTTGTAATCGGAATATGAGGCGTCAACTCCCGAAGCGGAACGATCTCGTTTTCAAAAAAGGAAATCGTCTGATCTGTCACAAACCGTTTCCAATCAAGATTCAACCCATGAATCGTATGCTCACCAATCGGAGACGGCGACTCGATTTGCGACCAGTCGGTGTACGTATGGCTCCAAAATGACGTCCACCAAGCGGCATTCAGCGCGTCAAGATCATGATTGTATCTGTTTTTCAACCATTCACGAAACGCTTCTTGGCACAAATTACAATGGCATTCCCCGCCGTATTCATTGGAAACGTGCCACATGAGCAAAGCAGGATGATCTCCGTACCGTTCCGCCAGCAATCGATTGATATGTTGAGTTTTTTCACGGTATACGCTCGAGGTAAAACAATGATTATGACGCCCGCCATGCAACTGTCGAACACGCGCCGCATTCACCCGCAACACTTCCGGATACTTTTGCGACAACCATGCTGGTCGAGCGCCGCTTGGCGTAGCCAAAATCACCCGCCCTCCAATACGGTAAATGTCGTCAAACACTTTATCGAGCCATTCAAAACGATAAACCCCTTCTTCCGGTTCGAGAGCAGACCAAGCAAATACACCAATCGTGAATGTGTTTGTGTGGGAGAGTTTCATCAACTCAAGATCCGCCTGCAAAAAATCCGGCCGATCCAACCATTGATCAGGGTTGTAATCTCCTCCATGAAGAATGAAGTTCGCTTGTGTTGTATACGTTCGTTCATATTTTGGCATTACGTCGTCTCCTTTCCCTGCATCATCCTTTGATTCCACCCAATGTCAATCCGGACACAAAGTTCCGTTGCAACATCAAAAAGACAATCGCTACCGGAATGCTAATCAGAAGCGCCCCGGCTGCAAACGTCGTATAGCTCGCCCCCATCACTTCGTTAACGAGATTATACAGCCCTATCGGAAGCGTATAAGCATCAGGAGTTCGGAGAATGGCCGATGATAACACAAAATCACCAAGCGGTCCGGTAAATCCGTTCATCGCCACGACCGCAATCATTGGTTTAGACAACGGCAAAAGAATTTGGAAAAAGATCCTCGTATTGCTCGCTCCATCGATTTTGGCACTTTCATCCAAATCTCTCGGGATCGAATCCATATATCCCTTCATCAAGTACGTATTCATCGGAATTTGCCCGCCGATATAAAGCAAAATTAACAGCCAGTGACTATTGAGCATCCCAAGCATTTGCGCCAAAACAAACAAAGCGATCAACGCAGAAAACTGCGGCACCATTTGCAACAGCAAAAACAACGTTAAAGCATTTTTTCTCCCTTAAATCGAAAACGCGAAAATGCATACGCAGTAAATGAAACACTAATCACGGAACCAAGCATCGTAAAAAAGCTAATTTTCATCGAATTCCAATACCAGCGTTCGTACAATAAGCTTTCTTTGCCCGCAAACAACTCGCGATAATGATCAAGCGTCGGTTTTTTGGGGATAAGGGTGGTGCTGATTAAACTGTTCCCCGGATTCAGGCTGGCGCCAATAGTCCAAAGCAGCGGATAGATGATTGCCACGGCGACAAACGTTAAAATGGCATAGGATACGAAGAGACGAAGGAATTTTTTTGACCTGACACTGGCTCTCATGTTCTATACTCCCTCTTTAAAAGAATTGGTCCGTCGAAATTGCCATAACGCAATCCCCATGACAAACAAAGATAACAAAATTGTTAAAGCGGCAGCCAACGCATATTGGCTTGATTGCATCGTCAATTTATAAATCCAAGACACAAGGATATCCGTTCCTCCCGCTGTCGATCCCGGAACAGCCGGTCCGCCTCCATTAAACAGATAAATAATGTTGAAGTTATTAAAGTTAAAGGTAAACTGTGTAATAATAATCGGGGCCATCGCCAACAGCACCATCGGCAATGTAATATATCGAAATTTGGCAAACATGGAAGCTCCGTCAATCGTCGCTGCTTCATACAATTCTTCAGGAATCGACTGCAAAACGCCCGTCGTCACGACAAACACATATGGGAATCCCAACCATCCTTGCATGAGGATGAGCGCCACCCTCGTCCAATGCTCATCAGTCATCCAAGGGATTGGATCGATGCCAAGCGCCGCTAAAATTGTATGATTGATGGCTCCAAAACTGTCATTAAATAAGCCAGCAAACACTAAAATCGTCACAAATCCCGGCACAGCCCACGGCAATACGAAAATGGTTCGATACAATTTCTTCAACCGAAGGTCTTTTTGGTTGACGATCACCGCCAATAAAATACCTGCCGCCACTTGAAGAGTGGAAGCAACGAGTGTCCAAATGACCGTCCATGACAACACATCAAAAAAGGTTGAGCGCCAAATATCAACCGTAAAAATTTTGAGGAATGTATCGAACCCAACCCAATCGACCAACTTGGCAGGAGGAGTATGATATAAATCATAGTTGGTGAAAGCCAAGGCAAAACTGAACAACACTGGAAAAATAACAGAAAAAACCAAAAGAAAAAAAGCAGGGCTGCTGACAACGTACGGGTACCCTTGTTCCACAAGTTGATGGTACTCTTCTTTCAGAGTATTCAACCGATCTCCCCTGTCCCTCCGCTCACCACTTTTATAAGCGTCCCACAAATTGAAACAATAAAAAGCCAATCCAAACAAAGCGACAATGACCGCAATAATCCCTTCTGCCAAAAGAAAAATCGAATTATCGCGTTGCACTTCTGTTCCAAGCGTCACAATCCCCAAAACCCCATGTTGAACAGATCGGCAAACGCCGTCAAAAAAGAGGCAGCGAAAACAAGAAACAAAACTCCCTTCGCCCATTGTCGGTTATACCATTGACCTAGGCCAGGAATAATCGATAAACATAAGGCCATTTTCCGGTGTGACATGGACTCCCCTTCTTTCCTTGAAGAACACATTTTCTCAACACAAAACGCATCAAACAAAAAGATCGTTTCACACCATCACGATCGATTTATTGTAGGTCCTTGCACCTTGTTAGAAACGAAAGCGCAAGGACCTTGTTCTCTCCCCTTATTTGCCGCTATGTTTCGCCTTAATTTGCCCTTTGATCGTTTTCACGGCTTGATCTAATGCCGCTTTCGGATCTGCTTTTCCAGTTGCAATCGTTTGCAATGCTGAATCTGCAGGCTTCCACACCTCATTCATTTCCGGAATATTCGGGATCATTTCAGAAAATTGAGATTGCTCCGCAACCGCCCGTGCCGCCTCACTGTTTTTCACCACCGGATCATCCGCCAACGCTTTGACGGCCGGAACCTCTTTTGTCACTTCATAACGTTTTTTCGAATTTTCTTCATTCGCCAGAAAGATCACCAATTTTTCAGCAAGATCTGGATGTTTCGAGTAGGCGCTTACGTTGTAGCTTTTTACTCCAATAAATGCGCTCATATTTTTTCCGTTCTGTAACGCTGGAAGTTTCGTCACTCCAAAGTTGATTCCCGCTTTTGTAAACGGCTCAATATTCCACGGACCAGAAATGATCGCTGCTGCTTTGCCTTCCGTAAACAGCGATTCGAGTACATTAATACCCTGCTCGCCAATCATTCCTGACGGAAATAGACGTTCTTTATAAAATTTTTGAATCATTTTAGCCCCTTCGACAGCGCCGGCATTATTCAATCCAATATCGTTCGGATTGTAATTTCCGTTTTCGTCCTTGCCAAAAATGTAGCCTCCATACGCACTCATCACACTTTGGGCATAGTAAATCTGGTCAAACAGAGCCAAAAAGCCAAATTTTTTGCCATCTGTTACTTTTTTGGAATACTCATACCATTCCTCAAGCGTTTTCGGCAATTCCTCTTCGGAAATAAGATCTTTATTGTAGTAAAGCATCGTTGTCTCGACCGCTTTTGGCAAACCATACACTTTGTTGTTTACTTTTTGCGACTGCATGGCGGCTTCCGTATAGATGGATTGAATGTCTTCCCCAACATTCAATTCTTTAATGATCCCTTCCGTCACGGCTGTCCCAATCTGGTCGCTCGGCATCGTCAATACATCCGGTCCAGTGCCAGCCGGCCCGTCTAAACGCAAATCCTCAATTTGTTTCGCATACGGCTTCTCAATGATTTTTACTGTCACATTGTTTTCCTTTTCAAATTGGGCAATGGCATCTTTAATTCCCGCGCCTTTTTGAATGTCTTCCCAAACGACGAGCTCTACTTTTTCATTGTTCTCTTTGTTTTCTCCTGCACGAGATCCTTGATTAGCATTTTCTTTAGGCCCACATGCAGCTAAAGACAAACTAAAAGCCATCACACTCATAAGCGCAAGATGTTTACTAATACTCCTCATCATTTCCCCCATTCTCCCTTCTCGTTTTGGAAACGCTTAATTATCTTCAATATAGCATCGACAATAAAAAATGTAAACAACTTTTTACTAAAATTAATAAAAATATTTACGAAACAAAAAAAGAGGGCTAGTTCGTACTTTTCCGTACGATAAGCTCAGCCCCTAACAGCAATGTCTTCACAATGTTTCTCTTTCTTTGTATCCGCTCGAGCAACAACTCGATCGCACTTTTGCAAATTTCATGAATATCAATTATGGAATGTCGTCAATGGCGGTGATACGTATTTGGTAATGCTGATGTTATTGACACTGATGACGCTCACACGCTCAGGGATGGGAATGCGATGCTCATTCAACGCCTGCAGACAACCGACAGCAATGGGATCCGCCGCTACAAAAAACGCGGTAGGCAATCGATCCCCTAGGGTTTCAATGGCCTTGGTCATGAGTTCATAGCCATTGTCAAATGAGAATCCCCGGTGGCAAAAAATATACTCTTCCTTGAGCAACCCCTTTGCTTTCATATAATGTCGAAACGCCCGCTCGCGCGAGTCCATCTCATCCTTTCCTGTATTCGGATTCGGATACGTCCCGCCAATAAAGCCGATGTCCGTATGCCCTTTCTCAAGAAAGAAGTCGATCGCTCGCTCAGTGATCTGTGTTAAATCTGGGCGCACCGAATCAAAACAGCGCGGGTCGGGCGACAAATCAATAAACACCCCATTTGTCGTCATCGATCGCAGACGTTCAAGCTCCCGATCCGAAAAAATTCCAACGGCAATAAACCCCTCAATGTTCTCTGGAATTTGGTCAATGCCATCTGAAATTTTATACATTTGCAGTTCTAGATTAAACTCTTTCGCCAGCTTTTCCATTTCCATCCTCATTGTTTTGTAATACACGTCTTCTAATTCCTCTTTATCCGTCAACCAATATAAAAAAGCAATATTGCGAATCACTTTTCTGATGGTTTTCTTGCGGTAGTTCAACTTTTCTGCTGCTTCATAAATTTTCTCCCGCGTCTCCTCGGATACCGAAAGATCTGGATCATTGTTCAACACCCGCGAGACAGTTGAAATGGAATAGCCTGCTTGTTTAGCAATGTCGCGAATCGTAGCCATATGCATTACCCCATTCTACTTAGTTGTATCCATGAGTATTATAACAAATACGCAATATT
This sequence comes from Geobacillus sp. JS12, assembly GCF_001592395.1. Lineage (NCBI taxonomy): Bacteria > Bacillati > Bacillota > Bacilli > Caryophanales > Anoxybacillaceae > Geobacillus > Geobacillus sp. JS12. The sequence continues at coordinate 336,850 of NZ_CP014749.1, read as the reverse complement.
TTTACTAAAATTATTTACTATATGATCCTGAATCATGACAACTTCCTTCTTATTGAGCTAAATTATTGGCATTCTTGCTAGACAGTATTCCCCACTCTACCATTTTTAGAATTCGAATTAGGAACAATACACTATTTATGAATTCCTCTTTTATTACTATAATAATGGATATGTTTGACAAAGAATAGAGAGGGGGGAGCGCTCATTGAAAACGTTGAAGCTAGGAACAAAAATCAATATTTTGATTTTTTGCATCATTATTCTATTAACCATTGTTTTGACGGCTGCTGCCATCATCCAAATCAAAAAAGGAATCCAAAAAGAAACGCTTGAAAGAGTCAAATCCAGTCTTTCCTTGGCCTATCACTATCTTGACGAAAAATATGAAGGGAGTTGGGCTGTCAAAAACGGAGCGCTTTATAAAGGAAGCGAGAAAATCAATGGCAACAATCAACTCGTTGACGAAATCGGAAACCTAACGGGCGGAACGGCCACGATCTTTCAAAATGAAACACGGGTTGCCACCAACATTATCGTGAACCATCGACGGGCTGTTGGCACAACCGCGCCTCCAGAAGTGGTGGAACAAGTGTTAAAGAAAGGGAACACCTTCTTCCGTGAAGTGAATATTTTGCATCAATGGTATCAAGCTGCATATATGCCGATCAAAAACGATCGCGGAGAAACGATCGGGATGTTTTATGTGGGGATTCCCCAAACATATGTGGACACAGCCGTGTCTTCCCTTTTGAAAACATTGATCCTTTCTGCCGTCATCATACTCGTGATGGCATCAGCAGCCACAATATGGTTCTCGCGTCGCATCCATGCTCGATTGGCCGCCGTCTCCAGCGCCCTCCAGCGAGCAGGGAATGGAGACTTTACGGTTGCCATCAATGACCAAACTCGTGATGAAATTGGACAAATTGTCGAAAGCTATAACAAAATGAAAGACGATCTTTCTCAAATGCTGACCCGAGTCGCGGATGCATCAGAGCAAGTCGCCGCGGCTGCAGAGGAACTGACAGCGAGCGCGGAGCAAACAGCCTTGTCAACGGAACAAGTTTCTGTCGGCATCCAAGAGGTCGCCAGCAGAGCGGACAGCCAAAGCAGCCAAACCGATGAAATCGCCGCCGCCATGGAGCAAATGACGCAGGGCGTCTCGCAAATCGCGGAGCGTACGACAGCCATCGCCCACTTGGCCGTCCATATGACAAACTTAGCCGAAGACGGGAAAACATCGGTCGAAAAAAATGCCGAGCAGATGCAGGACATTCATCAAGCCGTGCTCCGGTCAGAACAACTGATTCACACGTTGCAGGAGCGGTCGAAAGAAATCGAAGCGGTCGTCCACACGATTCATCAAATCGCGGAGCAGACGAATCTCCTTTCCTTAACGCCGCCATAGAAGCGGCGAGAGCAGGAGAACATGGGGCGGGATTTGCCGTCGTGGCCGATGAAGTGAGAAAATTGGCCGAACAAACGCAAGCAGCGACAAAACAAATTACCCATTTGTTGTCTAGCATCCATCAAGATGTAGAGAACACATCAACGAGCATGGAAGATGTGATGCAAAATGTTCAAGACGGCATCGATGCTTCCCAAGAAACAGCAGCGAAATTCAACACGATTTTCGCAAACTCGAAAACCATCTCAGCCCAATTGGAAGACGTATCAGCATCCGTACAGCAGCTGTCAGCAGGCATACAAGAACTGGATTCAGCCGTTGCGGAACTCGCCGCTGCAGCCGAAAAGACGATGGAGACGTCCAAAACAATGGCCCATTCCACCGAAGAACAGCTCGCTTCCATGGAAGAGATTGCGTCAGCAGCCGCTTCATTGGCGAATGTATCCGAAACGTTGCAAGAAATGGTGCAAAAGTTTACGATTGCATCAAAACACTCGCTTGATTCAAACGGGTAAGCAAAAAATGTATATGTTTTACATTCACTCTTTTTCTTTACTAAAATAAGCTATTTTTGATCACTCTGATTCAACCGGGTTCGACAGCAGCCGGACAGATAAAATGCCTCTCATCCTTTGAGACAGAAAGGTTGGGAGGCATTTTAGTCATATGGTGATTTATGGAAATGTTCAAAAAGGGCTTCAGTCCCAAATCTGTAAAGCACTGCGCTTATTTGACCGTCAGTTTGGTTCATGAACAACTGAAATCGTTCTGCGCGCTTCCACAATCCCCGCAGCTTTCATCATCCCCCACAATGCAAAATCATGATTCGATCAAGCGAACAGCGTCACCGCTGTCCGCTTGACGAGAGCAAGGCTTCTTTGACCAACTCCATCGCGTGTCCATCGTTCGGGTCATTCGTCCCCAACTCGCCGCGGAAGGCTTTCTGGAGAACAGATTGTTTTACTAAATCGAGCTTTTCCTCTGCTGCCAAAACGAGTTGTTTTTCGTTCTCTAATTTTTCTAATAAGTTGTCGAGTTTCTCGGCGATGCGTTTTTGTTCTGGAATAGGCGGCAATGGAACAATGAGTTCCCCAATAATCCGAGCATTGGCTCCCGGTTGAGCAATGCCCTTTTTTACAATAGTGATTTGCTTCCAATACATAGAGCTTTTTAAATAATTCCATAGGTAGTACGGATTCAAATTTTCATTCATCGTTAAGCGAATTAAATAAGAAGCAAAAACAGAACAAAATGGCATATCATCAATCAAAAAGCTTTTACCAGTAGTCGCCCCTGTTCTTGCAATAACGATGTCTCCCTTATTCAATTTGTATTTTTCTAATAATTTATCATCTATTTTACAGTACGGAACCGTTTCCCAGTCAACATTGTCATTTTGTATATCTGTGATACGCAGATACTTCGGTCCTTCTGTTAAAGTCGATGATGTTGCCGTGTATCCATATTGCAATCTTCTTAGACATGATTTCAGCTTTATCCAAGTCCAATTCCCCGGCACCTCATAAGGCCATTGTTCTTTCGGAATGACGTCTTTTTCACTTAGATCATCGGATGTTTCCAATATACTTTTCTCGCTCGGATCATTTGTCCCTAATTGCCCTTTAAACGCCTTCTCCAACATGACCGCCCGCCGCTGTTCAATCGACTCCTTCACTTCTTCAATCAGCCGCTTTGCTTCATCGATTTTTGCAAACAACCGCTCAATTTTATCAGCGATGCATTTTTGTTCGTTTAGGGGAGGCAAGGCAAAAGGAAAATCTTTGATTATCGTTTGAGAGATATTCGGTTGGGCTCCACCTTTACCTAACGCTACTAAATCACTTCTTCGTGCAAAAAAATAGTAAAACATATATTTTGAATCTAAAAACTCATACGGTTGACCGACTGCACAGGCCTGATTTGTAGCAGCATCTATACCAAGTATGCCAAGTCTCCCAATTGTTGCACCATACATTGCAATGACTATAGATCCTTTTGGAAATATTTTTGCACTGGACTTCTGGAGTCCCTCTTCTGTAATAGTTTCTTCAGAGCCGGTAATTATTCCATCATTTAATTCACCCGTTTTAATCCAAGGAATATCCCCACCGTAATATTCTAATCTCTTTCTTGAAGGGGTCCCCCCTGATCCCCACTTTGCTATATGGCCTGATCGAACCCACACCCAATTCCCCGGCACTTCGTACGGTTGCTCGTCTTTGGGCACGAGCGCTTCTTCGAGCAGCTGCTCCATCGATTTTGGTTTGGCCTTGCTCATCGTTCTGACACCTCGAGTCGTTCAGCGACGTGGAGCATTTCGGTTTTGGCCGGTTCGTAGCGGGTCGGGTGTTCGGCCGCTTTCAGTTCGGCAATGACTTCATGGAGCAGCGAGATGGCGAGCTCTAATTTCTCCACCGCTTCTTCAGCCGAGTCGATCGGGTCGGGCAAGTTGTCGTACACGGACAGCGATTCGTCGGCGATGAGACCGATGTCGAGGCTGTCGCCTTTTTTGGCGATGTCGTCGCGGGTGAAGACGTTCCACCGTTCATCGTCGACTTGATGGCGGTCTTCGGCGGTGTAGGCTTTTATAAATCCGGCGAAATGGTCTTTCGTCAACGGATTGCGCTTGCCAAATGACGGCATGTTCGTGCGAAGATCGTACACCCATACTTCTTTCGTGTTGCCCGTGTCTGTTTCCCCGCGGGTGAAGAACAAGACGTTCGTTTTCACCCCTTGGGCGTAGAAAATGCCGGTCGGCAAGCGCAAGATCGTATGGACGTTGCATTTGTCCATCAAGTCGCGGCGGATGTCGGCGCCGACGCCGCCTTCAAACAGCACGTTGTCGGGCACAACGACCGCGGCGCGCGCCTTGCCGTTTGGTCTGAGCGCCCGGTAAATGTGCTGGAGGAAGTTCAGCTGCTTGTTTGACGTCATAAACGTAAAGTCGGTCCGTGTCGCCCGTTCCCCGCCTTTTTTTGTGCCAAACGGCGGGTTTGTCAAAATGACGTCATACCCTTTCAGCCGCTCGCCAAGGGGAGAGAGCGTGTCGCCAAGCAAAATGTCGCCGTGCACATCATGCAAGAGGGCGTTCATGACCGCGAGGCGGTGCGTGTCGCGGACGAGCTCGACCCCGGAGAACGCTTCATATTTCTGGAACCGAATTTCTTCTTCCGATAAATCAAAATAGTCGTCCGTTTTCGCCCGGACGTGGCGGCTGGCGGCGATCATAAAGCCGAACGTCCCTGCCGCCGGGTCGTGGCAGCGCTCGCCGGGCTTCGGGTCAACGAGTTCGACGATGACGTCAATCAGCACGCGGGGGTGAAATATTGCCCCGCGCCTGATTTCAATTCGCTCGCGTTTTTCTCGAGCAGCCCTTCGTACAAGGCGCCGAGCCCTTCTTCTTTCGCGTTGTACCAGTCAAGCGCGTCGATGGTGCGGATGATTTTTTCCAAGTTTTTCGGCTCACGGATGTTGGACGTCGCGTCGGTGTAAATTTGCCTTAACAGTTCGTTCTCTTCCTGCCCAAGTGCCATGAGCAGCTGTTGGTAATACGTTTTCAGCTCGATTCCATCCTTTTTGGCGAGCACGTCCCAACGGTATGGCTCGGGGATGATGTATTCTTGCCCGGTTTCTTTCATCATTTTCAAAAACAGCAAATACGTCAGCTCGGTGACATATTGGTGGTACGTGATGCCGTCATCGCGCAAGACGTTGCACAAGTTCCACAGCTTTTGGACAATTTCTCGGTTGTTCATCTCTAGGCTTGCTCCTTCTTGGCGTAGTTGTACAAGTTTTCATTAATTTCGCGCACGATTTGCGGCAACTGACCGCCGAAAATATTGTTCAGCTGCTTAAAGCCGCCGTGGCTTTTAAACGGTTCGTAGTCAAACGCTTTTTCCGGATCGGGATGGAGGACGTATTCTTGCAGCAGCTGTTTTTCGATCCGCTCAAGCCATTTCTTTTGCAGCGGCGGCCATGGTTTCATCCGGTAAATGGCGTTCATGGCGCGGCGAATTCGTTCTTCATGGCTGATGAGCGGGTCGCCGAGCGCCTGTTGGCGGATGAAGGCGATAATGTCGGCCGCGATGTCCTCATTTTTCGCCTCCCGCCATGCCGCCTGGAGTTTTTTCTCGGAAAAGCCTCTTCGGTCAAGTTCCAATCGCAGTTGTTTCAACTCTTCCCTCGTCAGTTCGGACGGCCGCTGGCAGACAATTATCAGCGCCGGGATTTTATTCATGTTCGTGCGGATAAATTCACCGAACGCCTCTAAATAGTCGTCCGGTTTTTTCGCATTGCCGTAGCCTCGTTTGACGCCAAGCAGCTTGTCTTCATGGTGGGAAATGTATTGCTTGCGCTCGCGGTACCGGTTTTCGTCCAAATAGCGGAACATCGATTTATATTCTTTCAGCCCGTCTTTCAGTTCATCAGACGGCAGCGATTTCAGCCAGTCGATGAATTCATCGACCGTTTTTCCGCCGGAAAGCACGCGGAAATCTTCGTGCTGCCTGTCGGACCACGTCCGCTTTTTCCGTTGCATCTTCGCAATGATTTGTTCTTTTTGGTATTCCAGATGGGCGGTCTGTTCAAGCTGTTCGAGTTCATCGAACAGCTCCGTCAGCGTCGCCTGCGGGCGGGCGACGACCGGTTTCATGCTTGTATACGGCTTTAACGTTTCGTAAATGCCGACGGCGTCAAAGATGTTGAAATGGTCTTTCCCAATCTCATCGCACCGCCTTGTCGCCCGGCCGAGCATTTGTTCATACAAAATGCGCGAGCGAACGCGGCGCAAAAAGACGAGGTTCGTAATCGCCGGCACATCGACCCCTGTCGTTAACAAATCGACCGTCACCGCGATTGTCGGGTATTTTTCGTTTTTAAACCTGCGGATCGCTCCTGACGGGTCTTTGATCGATCCGGTGATTTTCATGACCGCATTGTCATCGAACTCTCCGTATACGCGCGCAAATTCTTCTTTCAGCAGCCGGACGACGAGATCAGCGTGATCGTCCGTCGCGGCAAAAATGAGCGTCTTCCCTTCATCATCCGGAGCGATATAGTTGACGAGCTCGCGAATGATGACGCGGTTAAAGCTTTCTGTTACGACTTTCGTGTTAAAGTGCGAAACATCAATGTTCAGTTCATCCTCCAAATACTCTTGCGACACCGTATGGGATACGGCGTCGTAGACATCAACCGTCTCTCCTTTCGCCCACGTAATTCCTTCCCGTTTCAGCACCGTATCAAACTGATACGGCGGCTCATGGTCGACCAAATACCCGTCAATGACCGCCTCGCGATACGAATACGTAAACACGGGCGGGCCGAAAATGTCCGTTGTATGCAAGGCGGGCGTCGCGGTCAAACCGATGCGGACGGCATCGAAGTAATCAAGCACTTGCCGATACTTGCTTACATAATCGCGATGGTCTTTAAACTCCAGCTCGATTTCGTTCATTTCTTTATCCAACGTATAGCCGCGGTGGGCTTCGTCGACGATGATGCAGTCATACTGGTCAATCGGCGGAACGTCTTCGGGACGGTCGTTGTAAAAAATGCGCTTCAACATTCCTTGAACGGTGGCGATATGCACTTTCGTCTCCGGATCGGGCTTTTGGTCGTACAGCGACTGCAAACCGTAAATCTCGGCAAACGTCTGAAAGTGCTCCATTCGGCTTTCTTTAAACGCCGCTTCCGCTTGTTCGGCGAGCGCTTTTCGGTCAACGAGAAACAAAATGCGCCGAAACCGTTTCGCTTTGAGCAAGCGGTAAATCAAGCCGATCGCCATGCGCGTTTTTCCCGTTCCCGTCGCCATGGCGACAAGCACGCTCCGGCGCTTGTCTTCAAGCGCCCGCTCAACAGCCTGAATCGCCCGCACTTGGTACGGACGCAGTTTCAAATAATCGAACGTCTCATCGCGCAGCCGCTGTTCGGATCGTTCAATGTCTTGTTCCAGCAGCTGTTTCAACCCGTCCGGCGTATACCAGCCTTGCAGCGGGCGCGGATGGTTCGTCGATTTCCGGGCGTCCAAAAACCAAATGCCGGACTTTTGTTCAAGCTGTTTCACGTACGGACGGCCGTTGGTGGCGAACAAAAATGGAACGAAATACTCCCCCCCACGGCTCGTGAATCACTTCTTGCCCATGGCGCACAACGAGACGGGCGTATTGTTTTGCCTGTTCGATATCGGCGGGGATGTCTTTGCTTGCGCGTTTCGCTTCGATGAGGCCGACCAGCTCCAAGCCGATAAAAAGAGCATAATCGGCAACCCCGTGCCGAAGCGGCCATTCGGCAATCGCCAAATTCCGCCCCTTCTCTGGCCGCGCGCCTTTGGCAAAGCGCAGTTTTTCCGAATCAGCCTCCCAGCCAGCCGCCCGCAGCTGTTCATCGATGATGAGGCGCGTCTCTGCCTCAGTCAGTTCGAAATTCGCCACCGCCCGCCGCGAATAGTCACGCCGCTTTTGTTTTTCCTCGGCACTCGTATACAACCCCGTCTCGCGGATGTGCGAAAGCTCCGCTTCCAAGTCGGCAAGCCGCTGCTTATACGATTCGATGAGCCGATTCAGTTCATCCGTCGATTCAGACGATGGCGGCAGCGGCTCTCGATACTGGGGAGCTTCGAACGACCAGTCGCCATACACTTCCATAAACCATACAGCTAGGCGAAACGCCATGTGCAATAGCGTCTTTGCCTCATGCACGTCCCCATAATGGGGATCATGCACCGCTTGGTTGCCTTTTAAGCGGATCATCGTGAAGATGTCATATATCTCTTTTGGGATGATTTGTTCATACAGCAGCACCTTGAGGCGGTCTTGCTGATCGGTGCCGCGCTCTTCGCGAATGCCTTCGAGCGCCAATATGTATTTCGTCATCGCCTCGGCCAACTTGCGCAGCTCGCTGATTGCCACGTTTGGATTTTGATGCACATGCCGCTCGGCCGTCTCCCCTACCCGGGCAAGCACATCCCATTTTCCTTCTAGAAATTGAAAGTTATGCGCCATGTCCATCCCTCATCTTTGTCTCTTTTGCAACTTTCTTCTTTTTCCATTATCATATCATGAAAAAAAGCCCGCTGAAAACGGGCTGTTTGTGTTCACCGGCAGAGCAATAAAATTTGCAGTGTCATTGCTGATGTGAGAATCAACTCGCGATGGCAAGGAAAGAGCAGCGCCAATGAAACATCTTTTAACCAATTCGAAACCTTTGATTGCTCATGATTTCATCAATCATCTCATCTATGTCATCCTTACGTTTCCCGCTAGTATCCAAAAGATGCTTTCGATCGAATCCTGATGCATGGAACTCATTCAGCAAAATGAGGCAGCGCTCCCCCATTTGTTGCTCGGGGGCTCTCATCTCATCCCTTTGCCTTAACGTTTTCCCATCTGCCCACAAAACAACATACATAACCGTTGCGTTTAAATCCTTTACATTTTCATACAACCATATCGCTTCTTGGGGAAAGGCAATATAATCCACTACCACATCATTGCCGTATTTTACAAAATTTCTTACAAGACTTAGAATATTATCCCAAATTAATGAAAGCTCTTCTTTGCTTTCCCACGGTTTTTTCCGTCCATTGATATGCATATGGCTGATGTCATCGCCGGAAATATACGCACTACGCTCCAACTTGTTCGCCAATGCTGTTGAGATTGTTGATTTGCCAACTCCAGCGGGGCCTGATATGACATAGACTGTTCTTGTTTGATGATTTTTCATATGCATCCCTTTTTACGTGCTCAATATAGTTTTATTACCCGTGGCGATAAAAAACGACAACATAAACAACATAAACAAAAAATCCCTTGGAGCCTTCCAGCTCAAGGGATTTCGCTCGATGATTCCGACTGGGCTCGAACCAGCGACCTCCACTCTGTCAAAATAGAAAGGGGAAACAAGTGAGTTAAATGCATAAAATGAGTTAAATCACATTAAAATGCGTCTTGTGTCAAGGCCGATTACTTTTCCCCAAAATCGCCAGTTTAAAATTCCCCGGAAGGCCCTCATTGATCATTCTGATTTCTTATTGGAACTTTTTTCAAAATCAATGATTTTCCTCCTTATTACTTATACAATCTGGTTTAATTATACAACCACATTATTAATAAGTAAAAAAATTCAGAAAAAAAATAAAAAGACGCACTTCATCGCGCGCCTTTCCTATCCCATATAGTTTCTATACTAATTCACTTATTCAATCCTTTACATTCCATAGAACCTCGAACTCAAATGAGTTCGAGGTTCTTGATAATGACCTGTGAGGGATTTGAACCCCCGACCCCTTCCCTGTCAAGGAAGTGCTCTCCCACTGAGCTAACAGGTCGTATCGCTATCGAACACATCTTTCATTATATAGACGAGCATACAGGTTGTCAACAACTTTTTTAAAAATCGTTGTTCATGATGAAAAAAGAGAATCCTTCTTCAAATATCATGCATTCGAACGATTGAAGCAAGAGTGGAACACGGGGACGGGGAATCTTCGCCTTGAGCTGCTGTTTCGTGCAAGCTCGTTTCAAACGGCTGTCTGGCAACGAAGTCGAATATAGCAATTGACGCCTAGGCAGACGAGTAGCCAATACGGAAGAAAACACCTAACAACTTAGTCATCGTATTTTTTCTACATTCTGATTGTTCTATCAAGAAAGAATTAGTATATTAGAAATAAGCCCATAGTCTTAGAAGAAAGGCGGAAAACCATGTATCGTTCATTCGTGCACCAGTTGTTGCGTCATTATATCATCGGCTCAGCGATTGCGGTGATGGGCGTCGGCTCGACGTTAATGTTGACGACGCTTGGCATCTCATGGGAAGAAGCGAAATGGCTGATTGGCATTTTGTTGTTCTCAGCCATGGTCATGGGAACGGCCGAGTCGATTGTGTTTCCGCGCGATTTGGCGCCGATTCGCCGTTTTTTTGCCGCCAAAGAGCCGGACGAGGAATTGGCAGCAAAGGCGCTAGAACAAGCGCGCCGCTTGCCGTTATTGGCGGTGCGCCGCATTTTCGGCCCGCATCTGTTTGGATTGTCAATTCCCGGCATGGGGCTGACGGCTTTATGCATCCACTACCGTGTCCTATCTCTTCCCTATCGATACATTTTGTACGCCTTTATCGGCGCTATTTTGATCGCGTCGCTCCATGCGTTGATTGAATTTTTCTTGACAACGAAGGCGTGCCGACCACTGATGGCGCATTTGCTTACGAAGGCTGGCAGGATCGATGAAAGGCATCCGCCGCTTCCGGTGCCGCTCAAAACGAAATTGCAGCTGACGGTCTTGTTCAGCAGTACATTTCCTGTTTTATTGTTCAGCTTAGCGACGGAAATCAAATGGTCGCTCGCCGGACCGAGCGCATCCCCTTGGTCGTATTGGCCCTGGGCAACCGTGATTTTGCTGTTTTCGATCGCGTTTTCCGTTTTCTTGACCCGCCTGTTGGTTGACGAAATCAACGAGCCAGTCAACGTGCTGTTAACTCATATGAAATGGGCGGAAAACGAAACGTATAAACCCGTCGCCCACAATATGTATACTGATGAATTTGCCGATTTGCTTCGCGGATTCAACCATATGATCGATGCTGTGCATCGCCGCGACCGAACGAACAAAGAACTGCTCAACAGTTTCATCACTGTCTTGACAGCGGCGCTTGACGCCCGCGATCCTTATACAGCTGGGCACTCGCTGCGCGTGGCCTGTTACGCGCTCGCGATTGGGGAAAAGCTTTCCCTTCCGGATGAACAGCTGGATGCCTTGTATCGCTCCGCTCTGCTGCATGATATCGGAAAGATCGGCGTTCCGGACGCCATTTTGCTGAAAGACGGAAAATTAAGCGATGACGAATTTGCCTGGATCAAAAAACACCCCGCCCTTGGGGAGGCCATTTTGCGGGAAGTCAGGCCGATCGAACCGATCGAACCGCTTCTAGCCGGCATACGCTCCCATCACGAACGCATCGATGGCAAGGGATATCCGGATGGCTTAGCAGGCGACGACATTCCGTTGTTTGGCAAAATCATCGCCGTGGCCGATGCGTTTGACGCCATGACTTCCGATCGCCCGTACCGAAAAGGTATGGATATTCGTCAAGCGGCGGACATCTTGAGAAAAGGAAAGGGAACGCAGTGGGACAGCGAACTCGTCGACCTCTTTTTGAAACACTTACAAGAGGAGAAGCTGTTGTCAACCTCAGCGGCATCTTGACCCGCCCGCCAAGCTTTGAAGGCTTGGCGGGCTGATTGCTATGGCGTTGAAACCGACGGCCGCTCTTTCACGAACGACAGCGCCTGCTCGAAATCGGCGATCAAATCGTTCACATCCTCCAGCCCGACGCTCAGCCGCAGCAAGCCGTCGGTAATGCCGCGGCGGAGCCGCTCGTCTTTCGGCATGGCGGCGTGCGACATTTTCGCCGGGTACGACAAAATTGATTCGACGGCGCCAAGGCTGACGGCGAACACGGGCAGACGGACGTTGCGGACGAACGTCCGAGCCGCGTCTTCATCGGCTAAGCGGAACGACAGCACAGCGCCAAACCCGGCCGCCTGATGGCGCTGGATGTCATGGCCTGGGTGGTGCGAAAGCCCCGGGTAATACACGTCTTCCACTTTCGGATGGCGCGCCAAATACTCAGCGATGGCTAGGGCGGATTCGGATGACTGCTTCAGCCGGACGTGGAGCGTTTTTAATCCGCGCAGCACAAGCCACGCATCTTGGACGCCAAGGACAGCGCCAAATGCGTTTTGCAGTTTGTACAGCTCTTTTCCCAACTCTTCATCTTTCACGACCGCCAGCCCGGCGACGACGTCGCTATGGCCGGCTAAAAATTTCGTGGCGCTGTGAAGGACAATATCGACGCCAAGGTCAAGCGGCCGCTGCAGCGCCGGCGTCATGAACGTATTATCCAAGAATGTCAAACAGCCATGCGCCTTCGCCAACTTGACGACGCCTTGAATATCGGTCACTTTTAACAGCGGATTGGACGGCGTTTCCATATAAATGACTTTCGTGTTCGGCCGGATGTTTTCGGCCACGGCGCGCAAATCGGTCATATCAACGAACGTATGCTCGATGCCAAAGCGGGTCAACACTTCCGTGATCATCCGGTACGTGCCGCCGTAGACGTCTTCAGTCACGAGGACGTGGTCGCCTCGGGACAAGAGCAAAAACGCCGTTGAAATAGCCGCCATGCCAGAAGCGAACGCAAACCCGCGCGTTCCGCCTTCTAACGCCGCGATCGTTTCCTCGAGCGCCTCGCGCGTCGGGTTGCCGGAGCGGCTGTAGTCGTATTTGCCGAACGTGTCGAAATCGAACTGATGGAACGTGGAGGCGTGCTGGATCGGCACGCTCACCGCCCCCGTCTCGCGGTCGACTTTCCATTCGTTATGGAGTAGTTTCGTCGAAAACGCCCATTCCTGTTCCATCGCTTACACCTCTTTCATGTTTTTCAATGCCTGCGCCAAATCGGCGATTAAATCATCCGCATGCTCAATGCCGACCGAGAAACGGAGCAGCCGGTTGCAAATACCGTTTTGGATGCGGATTTCCTCAGGAATGTCCGCATGCGTCTGCGTCGCTGGGTACGTGATGAAGCTTTCGACTCCGCCCAGGCTTTCCGCGAACGTAATGAGGCGCAAGCTTTTTAAAAACCCGTTCACCCACTTTTCATCGGCAATCCGGAACGACAGCATCCCGCCTCTCCCTGGATACAACACATCCGTGACATCTTCATGTTCGCGCAAAAACGCGCTGATGCGCTTGGCGTTTTCTTCATGTTGACGCATCCGGAGAGCCAACGTTTTCATCCCGCGAATGAGCAGCCATGAATCAAACGGCGACAACACCGCGCCGATGGCGTTCTGGTACTCGGCCAAGCGTTGACAGAGATCTTCGCCCTTGGCGACGACAAGGCCGGCCAGCACATCGTTATGGCCGCCTAAATATTTCGTGGCGCTGTGGATGACAATATCCGCTCCTTGTTCGATTGGGCGTTGGAGCACCGGCGTGTAAAACGTGTTATCGACGATCAGCAGCAGCCCATGCCGTTTGGCGAGCTTGGCGACCGCCGAAATATCCGCCTCCTGCATCAATGGGTTCGTCGGCGTTTCCAAAAAGATGGCTTTCGTTTTTTCGGTGATACACGCTTCCACCGCGGCAAGATCAGCAAAATCGACGTAATGAAAGCCGAGACCGTACTTGCGCCAGCCGCGCTCAAACAGGCGGTACGTGCCGCCGTAAAGGTCGGCCGATACGAGAAACTCGTCTCCGCTCTCAAACAAGGCGAGCACCGTCTGAATGGCGGCCATGCCGGAGCTGAACGCATAGCCTTGGTCGCCGCCTTCCAGTCTCGCGATCGCTTCTTCGACGATTTTGCGCGTTGGGTTGCCGGTGCGGATATAGTCAAACCCGGTCGACTCTCCGATGCCAGCATGGCGGTAGGCGGTCGAGAAATAGACGGGCGGGTTGACCGTCCCCGTCACCGTTTCGCTCCGATTGCCAATTTGCGCTAACAACGTCTCCAGTTTCTCCATCTCATCTCTCTCCTTCTGCTGAAAATTCCATCATGGATCAACGGCCGACCATTTGACGCCCAACGAAGCGCCGCTGTCTGTCGGGCAGCGGCCGAGGGCCTTGGTCCTAGACCGCCTCGCGGTTGATGGGAGCGGCCGCTTGAGTAAATAAAAAAAGTCTTCTAAGAAGAAGACTTTTCCATACGCACATGGTCATGCTTCTTCTTATCTGCCGAATTGAATGCTCAATTCGCTGGATTTAGCACCTGGCCGCCGGGCGGCTGGTTGCTGAAGCTTCATTGGGCCAGTTCCCTCCGCTTCTCTTGATAAGAATGAGACGCGTATTCAATTTTTCTAATTTTAATAAAAAATGTAGCGCATTCCCCCCGTTTTTGCAAGCCATTTTTTTGTGAATGGCACGATTCGGCAAATTCGCAAAAAATTCGAGCCCTTCGTTAACATCTTTTGGCGCAAATATGTTACAATAACAGATGAACTTACGCTTTCATGGAGGATGGTCATGGCGACAGCAACAGGAACGATGCGCGACTGCAAGTTGTACAGCGGAGAGCTGCAAGAAGAAATCGAACTGCTCGTCTACTTGCCAAGCAATTTTTCGCCGCTTTACAAATATTCTTTATTAATCGCGCAAGATGGCAAAGATTATTTTATGTATGGAAAAATGAAAACCGTCATCGAAACGCTGATGGCAGAAGGAACAATCGACCGGACGATCGTCGTCGGCATCCCGTATCGGAACGTCAACGACCGCTACGAGAAATACCACCCGGAAGGCCGAAAGCACGAAGCATACCTTCGTTTTTTAGCCCATGAACTCGTCCCGTTTTTGGACCGCGAACTGCCGACATACCAAATGGGCAAAGGCCGGGCGCTGATCGGCGATTCGCTCGGCGGAACGGTGTCGCTTCTAGCCGGGTTGTTGTATCCGCATACATTTGGGAAAATCGCCATGCAGTCCCCCTATATCGATGACTCGGTATTGGCGCGCATCCGCTCATTCCGCGATCCATCGCTCCTTTCGCTTTACCATTCTGTTGGCACAGAGGAGACAGCGGTGAAAACGACGGATGGCCATGTGCGCGATTTTATCACCCCGAATCGAATGGCGCGGACTTGTTTATGGAAAAACGGTTTGCTTATACGTACCATGAGTTCGAAGGCGGTCATGCGTGGACGTATTGGCAGCCGGATGTCCCCCGAGCCGTAGCCGCTATTTTATCGTTATAGGACAAAACGGAGCAACTTCAAAGATGTCGAAGCCGCCGCATCCATTCCGTGCGTTTCCTGCGCGTGGAAAAAGAACTGGTTCAAGGAGGGAAAACAAAATGAAGTACGGCATTGTGATCTTTCCGCCAAAACGGATTCAAGACTTCGCCAACTCGTACCGGAAACGGTACGACAGCCATTACGCCCTCATCCCTCCGCATATTACGCTGAAATACCCATTTGAAGCGGATGAGGAGCAAATAAAAAAAATGGCGAAAGAGTTGCGCCGCATTGCGGCGGAAACACCTCCCATTCCGATCAAAGTGACGAAATTCAGCTCGTTTTATCCGACAAGCAACATCATTTATTTGAAGGTGGAGCCAAACGACGTGCTCGAGCGCCTTCATGAACAACTGCACAGCGGCTTGTTCGCCGGAAAGCCGGAGTTTGTGTTCGTACCTCACATTACGATCGGCCGCGATTTGCCGGGCGCAGAATATGCGGACGTCTACAGCCAGCTGAAGCTGCAAGATGTGCACTTCGAGGAGACCGTCGACCGCTTCCATCTTCTCTATCAGCTGGAAAACGGCTCGTGGACCGTCTATGAAACGTTTATCGTCGGAGGAAAGGAAACGGTCTGAGATGAACATTGCGATTGGCACAACGCAAGATCGCGCTTTGTACGAAGACGCCTTGCGCGTCCGCCGGCTCGTATTCATTGAGGAGCAAAACGTGCCGGAAGACGAGGAAATCGACGCATTCGAGGACGACTCGTTCCACCTCGTCCTGTATGATGGCCAAACACCGGTCGGTGCTGGGCGACTCCGTTTCATTGACGAAGGCGTCGGCAAAATCGAGCGCATTTGCGTCCTGCCGTCCTACCGCGGCCGCGGCGCCGGACGGATGGTGATGGAAGCGATCGAACAGCTGGCGAAAACAAAAGGGGCGAAAACGGCGAAACTGAACGCCCAGACGCACGCGGAACCGTTTTACAAAAAGCTCGGCTACACGACCGTCTCCGGTGTCTTTATGGACGCCGGCATCCCACATGTCACGATGGTGAAATCGCTCGAATGATGGCCATAGAACAGCCCCGTCTACACTGATCCAAGGCTTGGAGGCATTGAACACCGTTTCGCTCCCCTAAGCCAAGCAGAGCAAAAGGGAGCTGTGCGCACGCAAGCTCCCTTTCGCTTATTTTTTGTTGTTCAGCATATTGGCAATCGTATTGAAATCAATTTGCTTGCCGTTATGGACGATCGCCTTGACGATTTGGTCTTCGAGCTCCTTTGGCACTTTTCGATTAGCGATTTGCGCCACCCGTTTCACGACTTGGCGCACCGTTTTTTCGTCGCTGAAATTGGCGTTTTGCAGCGAGTTGGCGAGCTCAAAAACGTCTTTCATATTGACACCTGTTTTCTTTTCGATGTTTTTAAAAAATTGCTGATCCATCGTTCCGCCTCCTTCTCCCTGCTATATCGTATGATGCTCCCGCCTCGGCGTGCATCAAATTAGGGAAAGAAAAATACGAGCCGCTCCGTGGCGCCGAAACGGCCCGTATCCCATTCGCTTTTTCCGTTAGGCGACAAATGCCGCGCCGACAATAATCAACAAAATGAACAACACGACAATCAGCACAAAGCCACCGCCATAGCCACCGCCATAGCCGTAGCCGTAGTACGGAAATCCATAGCCGCAGAAGCCCATCATGATGCACCTCCTTCTTTGTTTACTGTATCGTATTCATCCGCGCATCAAGACGTATGGGCGCAAGGGCATTTTGTCATCCAAATCGGCGGAACAGCTCGGCAAATTCCCGCTCCTTCTTCGCAAACCATTGCTCGATGTAGTCTAAGTTGCCTTGCACACTTTTTAAAAATCCATTGTTCAATTTTTCGATTTCTTGCAGCTGTTTGTTAAAGTCCTTTCCCCATTGTTCAAACAGGCGGATGAACGTTTCATGCCCTTCTTTGCGTGACGCCACCCAACCTTCGAGCGCCTTTTCCAACTCTTTGCTCACACTTTCCCCTCCTTTCTTACTGTTGTATGCAAAAACGACTGCCCAAGGTGAAGGCGTCCCCGTTCTTTTTTTGCCTTGCCATATGGTAAAGTAAAGATGAACGGCAACATGAAAGGGAGGGAACGAATGTGAGACAGATTGAAACAGCTGAGCAATTCGAGGCGGCCATTTCCGGCGATAAGCCAGCGATTATGAAGTTTTACACAACTTGGTGTCCGGACTGCGTGCGCCTCAATATGTTCATCGATGACATCGTTCGCGACTATGGACAATATGATTGGTTTGAAATCGACCGTGACCGGTTTCCGGAACTTGGCGAGAAATACCAGGTGCTTGGCATCCCGAGCCTGCTTGTCTTCCGCAACGGAAAAAAAATTGCTCATCTGCACAGCGCTGACGCCAAAACGCCGGAAGAGGTGCGCGCCTTTTTGCAGTCTCTGCCGGAGTAAGGCGGGGCGGCGCCCTTGCGTCGCCAGAGAAGAAGGGCAACAAAAAGAGGCTGTCCGAGAAGGAAGTTTTCCTTCCCGGACAGCCAATGCGAATGAACAGACAGCTCCTTATGGATCGCCGATTGTGGAAACGGAAGCCGTCAATATTCGATTTCGTCGTAGTCTTTCGGCTGGCGCGTCAGCTGCGGGCTGTCAAACATCAATTCAATCGAAATTTCCTCATCGGTCGTCCGCGTCCGCTCGGAGCGGTCGTTCGTTTTCAATTGGATTTGAATTTCCTCATCCGTCGTTTTTGTCCGTTTGTCTTCCATCGTCTTTTCCTCCTGTGTCATCAGTTTCGCAAGAGCGGTTCGACTTTTTGCACAAGCTCTGCCATTTTTGCGGCGTTTCGTTCATACAGCGCCTTCGCCTCTTCGGAATTCGTCTGCAACGCATACAGCTCCAGATCAGCCTGCACTTTTTTCATCGCGGCCAAGAGCAGCTTTTTCTCCTGTGGCTCGGCAATTTGGATCTTATCATCGTACAAATCGATCGTCAGCTGTCCGTATGAATCGACTTGGGCGAGAAACACATTTTCAATCGCCACTCCTTGTTTGTCAAGCTGTTCCTTCAGCCAGCCGCGGCCAAGCCCCATCGTAGCGAGCGGCTCATCCAAAATCATGCCGTCCATAATGACCGTTTGCGGCTCTTTTTCCCGCGGCGGGTTTGGGAACACATCTCCAACGGTGAGCGGCTGCTTTTCCCGCTTCAGCAACACGTTCAAGTCGCCGTTTGGCTCAAGCACCGCAAACTCGACGTCGGCGACGCGGAACACATCTTTTTTGCGCAGCTGTTCGAGCAGCTCGTCAACCGTATATTTCTCCCGTTTCAAATTTTCCTCTAAAATTTTGCCGTTTTTAATAAAAACCGTGGAGTTGCCCTCGACAAAATCGCGAAATTTCTTGTTGCGCAGCGAGAGACGAGCGACAGCCACTGGAAACAGCGACCAAATCAAAATGCTGGTGATGCCTTCTTGCAACGAAATTCCTAAATCGACCGACATCGTTCCAGCGATATCGCCGACGGTAATGCCGACGATGTATTCAAAAAACGACAATTTTGATAATTGCTTTTTGCCGAGAATGCGGGTGATCACAAACAACCCGATTAAAATGCAAATCGAACGAATGGCGGTTTCTAACCATATAGGCATCGATCATGCTCCTTACTTTCCGTGGTATTGCGGCTCTTCGAACTCGAGCCGACCGATCCGGTCTTTGATGTCCGCGATGATCTCCTCTGTCGCAAGCATCGCTTCATGAAACGTCCGCTGCGCCGTTTCATCCTGGGAAGTGAGCGCCAGCTGTTGCAGCCCAGCGTGAATGCCTTTTAAGCTCGCCAACGTTTGTTTCACCTGCGAAGCAACGGTCATGGAAGATCCCTCCTATCCTTTCGGGCGGAACAAGAGCGCCCCGATAAACCCAAAGACGATCGCCGCGGAGATGCCGGCGCTCGTCACTTCAAACATGCCGGTCAATACGCCGATAATGCCGTGTTTTTCCGCCTCTTGCATCGCGCCGTGAACGAGCGCGTTTCCAAAGCTCGTAATCGGAATCGTCGCCCCGGCGCCGGCAAAATCAATGAGCGGCTCATACAAACCGAATCCATCCAAAATCGCCCCGACGACGACGAGAATCGTCAACGTATGCGCAGGTGTCAGTTTAAACACATCCATCAAAATTTGCCCGATCACGCAAATCAGCCCGCCGACGACAAACGCCCAAAAAAACATCGCCAACACGCTACGCCTCACCTCCATACTCGATCGCCACCGCGTGGGCGATGCATGGAATCGTCTCGTTTTGCTGGAACGATAGCGGCGACAATAGCGCTCCTGTCGCGACTGCCAAAATGCGCTTCAGCTCGCCGCGCCGCATCCGTTTGATGAGATGCCCGTAAACGACGACAGCGGAACAAGCCGCCCCACTTGCGCCGGACAAAACCGGCTGCCCATCGCGGTAAATGAGCAGCCCGCAATCTTGGTAGCACTCTTCATCGATGTCAATGCCGTGCTGACGCAGCAAGTCAAGGGAGACTTGGCGTCCGATTCGCCCTAGATCGCCGGTGACGATCAAATCGTAATACGATGCATCGATTTGCATGTCGCGCAAATGCGCCTCAATCGTATCGACCGCCGCCGGCGCCATCGCTCCACCCATGTTGAACGGGTCGGCAAGCCCCATATCCACAACGCGGCCGATCGTCGCCGCGGTCACGCGCGGCCCGTCCCCTTTCGGGCTGACGATCGCCACGCCAGCTCCCGTTACTGTCCACTGCGCCGTCGGCGGCTTTTGCCCGCCGTATTCCGTCGGGTAACGAAACTGTTTTTCGACGGCAGCATTGTGGCTTGAGGCTCCGGTTAATATATAATCTGCCCCGCCGTAGTTGGTAATAAAAGCGCTTAGCGCCAGCCCTTCCATCGAAGTGGAACAGGCGCCAAAAACACCGAGATACGGCATGCCGAGCGTTCGGGCAGCAAAGCTTGTCGGGGTCATTTGGTTGATCAAGTCGCCGGCGATGAGAAATTGCACGTTTTCTTTCTCTAGGCCGGCTTTTTCCATCGCCTGAAACGCTGCTTCTTCCATGAGCACGCGGTGCGCCTTCTCGTACGACTCCTCTCCGAGCCATAAATCTTCGTGAAGAAGATCAAAGTCTTCCGCGAGGCGGCCGTTCGCCTCAAACGGCCCGCCGACCGCCGCTGTTGCGATGATTGCCGGCTTGTTCGCAAACACCCATGTGCGGTGCCCTTTCAGCATTACAATCCCCCCCACTGGGTCGCAATCGTTTTGACAAGGGCGATGACAAAGGCGGCAAACGTACCGAACAAGATGACCGATCCGGCGAGCTTGAACATGTTCGAGCCGACGCCTAACACAAATCCTTCCGTCCGGTGCTCAATCGCCGCCGAGATGACGGCGTTGCCAAACCCTGTCACCGGCACGGCGCTTCCCGCCCCAGCGAATTGGGCGATCCGGTCATAAACGCCAAGCCCAGTTAAAATCATCGACAAAAAGACCATCGTCGCGACCGTCGGATTGCCTGCCGTT
Organism: Geobacillus sp. JS12; assembly: GCF_001592395.1. Classification (NCBI taxonomy): domain Bacteria; kingdom Bacillati; phylum Bacillota; class Bacilli; order Caryophanales; family Anoxybacillaceae; genus Geobacillus; species Geobacillus sp. JS12. Next base: position 316,152 of record NZ_CP014749.1, on the reverse strand, counting down.
TGCTCGGTGAAATCAAAGAAGTACATATAGAAATAAGAGATCGCTTGCCCGATCGTGCAAATGATTCCGCCAACGAGAAACGCGCAAACACAGTTGCGAACGATAGGGCGCTTCGTTTCCCGCTCTTTTTCGAATAAATGATATTCCTGCTGAACCGGGGTCAGCTTTTTCCGTTTTTCATTCGCCATCATGACACCTCTTATGTTTGCTCTTTGCTTAGCTTTTCAATGCGCCTGATTTCCCGATTGACTTTTCGTTCATCCCAGCGTCGATTGTCCATGTTGGCTTTTAATTCCTTCGTCTTCCAAAAAATTTTCAAATCGCTCGAGGAAACAACATCATAGCCAGGAAACAGGTCGCGCAGTTTTTGGTCAATGTCTTTCTCAATTTGTTTTCGACTCCACCGCTTCATATGGGGAATTTGATAAGCAATGAGCAACCGATCCCCGCTGTTGACCGCCACCACGTCCCGAACATCGTCGCGCCCGCGCAAATAGCTGGCCGCCCGCTCGGCCGGACCTTGGTTCAGCTCCGCATGTTTCGCCGTCCCGTACGTTTGGGTTCTCAGCAGGTTTGCCCCTTGCAGCGATTGTTTTTGTTCCGTTTCTTCTTTGGCGCAGCCGCCGACCGCGATCATCGCAACGACGGCCGCCAACCACCATTTTTTCATCTTCATCAACCCATTCGTTTTTATGTATTTCCGCCAAGTCGGGAAAGGTTGGCGTGCTGTGCCAACCTTTCCGCCTGAACCATCCCATTCGCTTCAGCGAAGGTTATGGTTGTTTATATTGTGGCTCTTCGTTTTGAATTTCTTGCATGCGCGAGTTCACCAAATCAATGACCGCCTGCGTTTGTTGGGCAGCTTGTTGGTAAAGCTGTTTCGCGGCTTGGTTTTCGGTTTGCAAAGCAAACGTTTCGAAGCTCGCTTGCGCCGATTTTAACCCCGCCAATGTTTGTTTCACTTGTGTTGCAACCGTCATGATTCATGTCCTCCTTGATATGAGAATGGGTGGTGACAATGTTTAGAATGGTTTTTCCCTTTTCAGATTATAATTGTCATTTTCTACAAAACGTTCTGCCGCCTTTCCAGCCTTTCCGGGCACGAAAAGGGCGCCTTCTGCAGGCGCCCCCCATGCGGTTTACGACTTGTCATCAACTTTATCCGAATAACCGCGGCCAAGCGACGGGTTGTTTAAAATGCCGGCCATCACCAAAATGCTTAATAACGCATGATACAACTGTTCATACTTGCCAAGGTCGATGTCGACGCCAAACGTCTCCAGCGCCAGTACGACAAACGACCCGATCCCGAGCCAAAGCCCGTAATTTTTAAAACGCTCCACCGTTTGCGTCCCCCATTTGCTTTATGGCTAGATCCACGAGAACGGTCTCCGTTCTCCTTCGTTTCGATCATGGCCTCCTTCACCATGTTCTTCCTTATCCCGGTCCCGCACATCTTCAACGGCTTCCATTTCCGTATCATCGCGGTGCGGGAACAACCACGGATCGCGGATGCGGCCGCGCGGCATAATGACGATGTCATCGGCATGAATGATCAATTTATCGACATGAATCACTTTCGCTTTTTTCCGATCCGACATGCCCTTCCCCCCTTCCTTTCGCCTAGTTGCACTGTTAGACTATGCAAGGAGGCGAAGCGAAGTATAGGCATCTCTCACGGATTTCCGTTATTTCTTCTTGATGACGGCTGGCCGACCGCATCCGCATCCGCTCGGACGCCGCACAGGCTGCGTTGTCGAAGAAAGCACCCTTGTCACCGGTTTCGACGGAGTTGGCTTCTTCATTTCTCATCCCTCCATCCCGAAAAAGTGTAGCCCTCGCCGATCAACCAATTTATGTTCAAGTCCATTTCCGTACGATTCGTCTCTAATCGAAACGGCATAAAAACAAACAATGTCTAACGGCGAGAGAAAAAGCGAGCGGCTACTGCTATTGTATGGCTTGGCGAGCCAAGGGTGCCTCTCATTTTTCGTTTCGCTCCGGGTGTGGCATGATGGCATTTTCTTGCCTCAGTGTGCGGAAAAACCAGCTGTCCGGCCGTTCGTCCTCATCCGTCTTGCCCGTTTTTTCGCTCCATGGCGATTGCAGCAGCTGGCGGCGGAGCTCGTCATTTTCCTTCTCCAGCTGTTTGAGCTGCTCGTAGCGCTTGGCGCTTTGGTAAGCCAGCTCCTTTAACACAATGTTTTCGGCTTCCACCTCTTTCAGACGTCGCTCCAGTTCCGCCATTCGCTCAGCAAGCCGCTGTTCACCCGTGCTCCTTCTCTTTTCGTTCATCGCCCCATGTTTATTTTCATCATTCGACATCTCCCCCTTTGATTCATCGCTGGCTGCGCCCACCAACCAAAAATCCGCATCTGTCCCAACACATTTACCTAATCCGTTCCATAGTATACAGTAGTCCCAAACCACCAAGCGTTGGGGAACAACTGAACGATAGGAGGAACGAAGAAAAATGAGTCATCATCACCGTCGCGATACAGAAAGAGTATGCATCAGAACGCGCAAAATTTACGACTGGGTGACGCGCCAAGTCGATGTGCCATTGCGCAGCTTCAGCGGCGAGGATTTGGAAGCACTTTTCCCGCTGGATCACTGCCGGCGGGAAGGAACGATTTGCGACTTTTTGGGAGCGCAACATACAAACCCGCAACACTTGACAATCCGTTGCTTCCTGACAGATGCTGAAGGCAATCCGATCGACTCAGTCGTTGACCAGGACGCCTTGATTTGCCAGGAAATTACGCAGCCAAACGGCCGGCAGTCCGTAAACGTCACCCTTCCTTCTGGGGAAACGGTGACGTTGCAAAAAGTCAAAGCGCTCATCAAAGGGCATGTCGTCGTGCAAATTGTCAGCCCATCCGGCACGGTCATTTGCCAATCGAAGCCAATTCCGTTCGCTACAGCACAAACGTTCATCTTGTGCGCCCCGGAAGGCACACAGCTCAACTGCCATATTTCGTTCTTCGAATGCGACACGAGCCTAGTCTGCACAGACAACTTTGCACAACTCGATGTTTCCATCACCTTATGCCTTGAAGTCCAAGTGGAAGCTGATGTCAAAATCGAAGTCGAAGCTCGTTTCTGCCAACCGCGCGAAGAATTGGCCGAAGCCGTGCTTTGCCCGACAACCAAATTCCCGCCGCAATGCCCGGACGTATTCCCGGCCATGTAGCATTCTGCACCGTTCAGGCTGTTGTTCCAACAACAGCCTTTTTTATATGGCATGCACCCGCAATGGATACATAAGATGAGAATGGAAGGGGTGGAAACCATATGAAAAACAAAAACGACCAACATCTCCGTCTGCAGCAACAAATCATCCACTACCGGTCGGAAGCGGCCTCATGCCGGCAACAAGTGCAACAGCTGGAAGCCGAGCTGGCCAAAGAAAAAATGCGCAGCGCCTATTGGAAAGAAAAGTTCCGCGAAGCAGAAACCGTCAACGTTGAAACGTATAAGAAAAAAATCGCCGCCTTGGAACGCCAACTTCTGTTGTGTGAAATTGCACTCGAAGAAACGCGATCCAACATCTCCAAAGAAGCACAGACACCAGCGTTTGAACGAGCTGCCGCCGTGTCGTCGTTGTTTCACTACTCTGTCGTCATTCCGACGCATCTTGACGAGGAAGAGCTGACCATCATCGGCGATTTCATCATTCGCAATCACGGAACAGCGCCGCTTCACCATTTGATTGTCTGTCTCCGCCTTTCGCCTCCAAAAACGGCGGTGCTCAGCGGGAAAATTGTTTTGCCAAACAGCGGACGGGCCGAGCAGGAAGCGCTGATCTCCAATAGCGCGGAAAGCTGGACGTTCACCCAAGAAAACTGGCGGGAAAAAGTGCGGCAAAGCGGGGAATACTGGCTTGCCCCGCTTTATGACGCCCCGCTTGAACCAGGCGAGGAGCGGCGCTTTTCCCAGTTTGAAATCACTGTTCCCCCGTCCAGCAATGCCCGCTCATTGACGGTTGATGGATTCGTGTATTGCGCAGAACTGCCAAAGGGCGTTCCTGCCGCCAACCATATTGCCATTCAATGGTGACCCGCTCGTTTTCCGCCTTCATGCCGGCCAGCGGCGCACCTGCTGTTTGGGCCGGCCGTTTTGGGCCGGCTCCGCTATTTCCTATTTCAAACAATAGGAGTTGGACGTTTCCTTCCATCAACGTCATCCCGACAAGCTGCGCTGCTGTTTTGGCATCACCGGCTGACGACGGCTTGACGACTTCCATCCACACCGCCAGCCATTCCTTCAGCGAACGTTGCCCAACCAGCATCACCGGTTCGCTGTCCATTTTTTGACCAAAACGACGCCCGCCGGCATCCCTCATTGGCTGTGTCATAATCTCAATAGCCGCCTTTCTCCTTACGACAGCCATTTACTGACGAGCGTCTCCATGATCGCCGCCCCGCCGGCAATCGCTAGAAGCATAATGAGCGGCTCAAAAACATTCGGCCAAAGCATTAGGCCAGTATAACAAAACGCCGCACACCAGATCCCCGTGCACCAGTAGCAGCTCAGCAGTTCGCCAAACCAGCGACGCAGCCCGCCTCCCTTGAAAGAAAGAAATGCTTGTTTGCTTCCGTCTGGAAGTTCCTGCTCCGTCCATTCGTGAAAGGGACGGCGAATCCAGGCGGTGATCGCATCATATACAATCAGCCGTGTCAGGCGAAAGCTGGCTAAACAAAGAAGGACAAATGAAAATGGATCGTCCATGCTCCTCTCCCCCTTTCCGTCGGTCATGACCGCTAAAAAACCGATTACCTCTCCGTCGTTCCAACTTGGCAGCCAGTGAATTCTCTTTGACGCGGACGTTTGCCCAAACGCTCTCCTAAGCCAATCATATGATGGAGTATAGGTTTTTAACACAAGGGACAAGAAAGGAGGCGACGCGATGTACCATGTCTTTTTCAACCGACGCCCAACCCGACCCCGCCTTCCCCGTGCTCTTTACGAACAGCTGGCCGCGCTTCCACTCAACACTGAGGTTAACGTGCACACCACCAACGAGACGCATTACAATGCGCTTTTTCTCGGCTTCGAGCCGCGGACGAACAGCGTCTCGCTATTGGTTGACCGCTTTTATAAAGACGGGGGCGCTCCCTTGCGATCGATGCGGCCGCGATCACCGCAATCGATCTCCCTGTTTCCATGCGGCCGGCTTCATCCGCTGATTCGGATGACGAGGAAGAATAACCAAGAAAGAAAGCACAGCCGGCTGACGCCAACCAACGCGGCCGGCGCTTATTTTTTTGGCGGCGCCGTTTTCTCATTGACTAGCGCGCTTGTCTATACATTCTCTTCTCGTATTACATACACTTTTACCAATCGACAATGGATGCTAGGAGGAACTGATCTTGGCTTCGAAACGATCTCGCTTGTTGTTTGACATTTTAAGCCGTTACGACCTGACTGGAACTGAAGTCGATATCATGAAGGAACTGAAAGAAAAAAAAGTATGGCTTGTGCAAAACAAAAAAACGAGGGAACGGTACGTGCTGAAACGGCTGAGCGAAGACAAAACGAATTTTCCGATTTTGCTTCATTCCAAGCTGTACCAAGAAGGATTTCATGTCCCAAAAATCTTCCAAACGAAAACAGACCAATATTACATCCACCGAAAAGGCCATTACTACTATTTGATGGACTACATCGTCCCAAGCGGAACGAAGCCCTCTTTCCAACAACGGATCGAAGGGCTCGCCCGCTTTCATGCTCACAGTCTGTTTGCCGATTGGATCGGCCCCTGCCCTTCATCGTTTCCGGAGCCAAAAGACGTGCTGAGCGCACATCGGCAAAAAGCAGCACAGTTAGAGGAGCAGGCAAAGGCCATCGATCATCGTGACACTCTTTCTCATATAATGGAACAGATGGCTGGAATCGCGAATCAAAGTTATGCATGGCTTGAAAAAAGCAATCTAGCTGATTTTTGCCGCACAGCGAAAGAACGAAAGGCCATTTGCCACGGGGATTACAACAGCAACAACCTTTTATTGGCGGAAAACCACGAAGTCATCATGATCGACTTTGACCTCGCCTACTATGGTCTTCCGCTTGATGATTTTCGCTTTTTGCTTATTTCTTTGACGAAAAACCCGAAAGACGATGCGGTAAAACGAACGAAGTTGCTATTTGACCTTTATTTCTCCGTTTGTTCCCTGTATGCTCCATACAAAAGGGTCTATTTGGCTGATGCCATGTTTCCGCACGTGTTTTACAGCGAAACGGTCGGCCAAGAAAAGCAAAAGCGGGCGGTAAACAGCCCAGCGTCCTTGAACTTGCTCACCCGCCTCGCCGAACAGGAAACAAAAAAATTCGCATTCTTGTCCGATTTTTTCAAAAGCGAGGGATAGAGAAAAATGAAACAAACGATCGCCCACTTTCTTCATGAAAAAATGAAAATCAATCAACGTTTTATTTACAACCAAATGGTTCATTTAAAAAAATACCGCCCGATCATGATCGGGTCATTCGCCGATGACGGCAGCCATCCGTTTCCTCTCATCAACTATTATCACCTCAACGACATCGACGATTTCGGCCGCTTCGCCAAAGAACAAAATATTGTCGCCATTCACGCTCACCATGGAAAGCATGCCGTCGAAATTCTTCCGCTTTGCATCGCCCATCGCATTCCGCTTGTCGTCAGCATCCGCGGCCGCGATGGATCGGCGAAATATCAAAGCTTGCGGCGCAATCAAAAACGGTACAATTTGCTCAAACAGCACGGGGCGCTCTTTCTTCCTGTCTGCCGCTATCTTGCCAATGAACTGACCACACTAGGCTTTCCGCCGGAAAAAATCCAAGTTCTCTACGGCGGCATCGAGCTCGATTTATTTCCGTACCGAGAGCAGACGATTCCTGAGAACGGAGACATCATCATTCTCTCAATCGGCCGGCTCGTCGAGAAAAAAGGCTTTTTAACGCTCGTGCGCGCCTTTTGGCGCGTGCATGCGGTTCATCCGCGCTGCCGCCTCCGCATCATCGGCAGCGGCAAAGAGGAAGAAAACATCCGCCGGCTTATCAGCGAGCTGAAGCTCGATCCGTTTGTCGACCTGCTGGGTGCCATGGATGCCGCTTCAATCGCCCGCGAAATGGAACGCGCCCATCTATTTTGCCTGGCGAGCGAGACCGCTTCAGACGGAGACATTGAAGGCATCCCCAACGTATTGAAAGAAGCGATGGCAAGCGGACTGCCGGTCGTCTCAACGAATCACGCCGGCATCCCCGAATTGATCGAACACAAACGCACCGGCTATCTCGCACCAGAAAGAGACGATCTTGAGCTAGCGAACGGCATTCGCTTTTTTCTGGAACATCCGGAACGAATTCCATCCTTCACGAAAAAAGCGCGCAAAGTGATTGAACAGCGGTTTGATATCACGAAACAAATCAAGGTGCAGGAGCGGTTGTATGATGAGTTCATCAAAAGGGGCTGACCCAAAAGGCTTTCTGCCTTCAGGATAGACACAAAATATAGTGCGGAAGAAGCGGTCAGTACGTATATATAGAGACGAAAGAGGGTGTCCCGATCCTTTTGGGACACCCCTTTGTTGCTTCATTCTTCCCCTTTCCTTTCCAAACAGCAGAAAGGTTGTCCGCCGAAAATAGACCGCACCATTTCCAGCGTTTTAGGCGCTTGCCATGTAGCAAACCACGCTTGTCTGTTAATACGCTATAAAAGCCGGAGATTTCACGAAGGAGGCCTATTAGGATGAACATTTGTATCATTGGCGCTGGCTACGTCGGACTAACCACCGCTGCCGTCCTTGCTGAACTTGGGCATGAAGTGCATTGCATCGATCATGATGAACGGAAAATCCGCCTGCTCAATAACGGGGAAGTTCCGTTTTATGAGCCAGGGCTCGAAGAATTGATTGTCAAAAACTATAATGATCTGACGTTCAGCGGCCGCTGGGATGATATCAAACGGGCGGCCGTCGTTGTCATTTGTGTCGGCACCCCGCCGCGGCCCGACGGCGGCACCGACTTGCGCTATATTGAAGCGGTGCTCGACCGCTTGGCAACAACGATCAAATCGTACAAAACGATCGTCACGAAAAGCACCGTCCCTCCGGGGACGAATGAATGGATGCGTGCCGAGCTCATCCGCAAAGGAGTGAAACCGCAGTTGTTCCGCATCGTATCCAACCCAGAGTTTTTGCGGGAAGGGTCGGCTGTCTACGATATGTTTCACCCAGACAAAATCGTCGTCGGACTCGAACCGGATGATGACCAATCGCTTGCCGTCATGCAGGCGGTGTATGCCGGCATCAATGCCCCTTACCTCACAACAAGCCTGACCGGCGCGGAACTGATCAAATACGCCGCCAACGCGTTTTTGGCGACCAAAATTTCCTTTATTAACGAAATGGCGCGCATCTGTGACGCGTTTGCCGTCGATGTCAATGACATCGCCCGCGGGATCGGCCTCGACCCGCGCATCGGCCCGCATTTTTTGCGGGCCGGCCTCGGCTATGGAGGATCTTGCTTTCCAAAAGATATCAAAGCGCTCGAACATGCGGCGCGCTCGCGCCAAGTGGAGCCGCATTTGCTGAAGGCAGTGCAGACCATCAACGCCACCCAGCTTGACGTTTGCTTCCAAAAACTCAATGAGCAACTTGCCCCATTGACGGACAAAAAGATCGCCGTGCTTGGCATCTCCTTCAAGCCGAATACAGACGATACGCGTTTTTCCCCCGCTGAAGCGCTCATCCGCCGATTGAGTGAAAACGGCTGTACGGTTGCCGCCTACGACCCGAAGGCAACGCTCTCGGAGCCGCTCGCCCGCGTCACACAAGTCCAGTCGGTGCACGAAGCGATCCAAGGGGCGGATGGCTTGGTCATCGCCACCGATTGGGACGAATTCCGCACGCTTGACTGGGGGCAAGTGAAAGCGGCGATGAATGGGACGCTCGTGTTTGACGGTCGAAACTGTTTGGATCGCCATGCAGTCGAACAAAGCGGTTTGCGCTACATGGGGGTGGGGCGCCCGTGAACATTCTCGTCACCGGGGCGGCCGGATTTATCGGCTCCCATTTATGCGAAAAACTGCTCGAAAACGACGAGCATCATGTGATTGGCGTCGACGGCTTTCTCGGACCGACGCCGGCGCCGCTAAAAGCGAAGAACATTGCCCATTTGCAGTCTCATCCACGGTTTACCTTTCTTGAGCTGGATTTGTTGACAGCCGATTTGCCGTCCTTGCTGCAAAACGTCGAAGCGGTCTACCACTTAGCCGGCATGCCCGGCGTGCGAACGAGCTGGGGGACGGAGTTTGCCGCCTATGCTGCACACAACATTTCCGCTACCCAGCGGTTGCTTGAGGCATGCAAAGACCGGCCGCTCAAACGGTTCATCTACGCTTCGACCTCATCCGTCTACGGCGAGCGGAGCGGCCCGTTGTCGGAAACGCTTGAACCGGCCCCGCTCTCCCCATATGGCATTACGAAGCTCACCGGCGAACATTTATGCCGCGTCTATTTTCGTGAGTTCGCCGTACCGATCGTCATTTTGCGCTATTTCACCGTCTACGGCCCGCGCCAGCGCCTGGACATGTCGTTTCACCGCTTCATCCGCCAGCTGCTCGCTGGACAACCGCTCATTGTGTTCGGCGACGGAACACAATCGCGCGATTTCACCTATATTTCTGACTGCGTTGATGGAACGATCGCCGCAATCGAGCGGGATGGCGTCATTGGAGAAACGATCAATATCGGCGGAAAAGAACGAACATCGGTCAATGAGGTGATCCGGCTGCTGGAAACGCTGACGGGAAAACAAGCGATCATTCAGTATACCCCGCCGCCCGCGGAGAGCCGAAACAAACATGGGCCGACTTGACAAAAGCGGAGCGGCTGCTTGGGTACAAACCGGTTGTAACGCTTGAGGACGGCCTGCAAAAAGAGATTGAATACATCCGTTCGCTGTATGAGGGTGAGCATTTATGAAAATCGCCTATGTCTGCACCGAAAAGCTGCCCGCCCCAGCAGTGCGGGGCGGGGCCATTCAAATGATGATCGATGGGATTGCTCCATTGATCGCCCGCCGCCACGAACTGACCATTTTTTCGATCACTGACCCGCTGTTGCCGCCTGAAGAGACAGACGGAGACATCCACTACATCCGTTTTCCAAAAGCCACGTATGAAACGGATGTGGCACGTGCGCTGGCCGCATACAACTTTGATGTCGTTCACGTCTTCAATCGTCCTGTTCCGCTCATCGATTACCAAGCGGCGGCTCCGCAAAGCGCCTTTGTGCTAAGCCTGCATAACGACATGTTTTCCCCGCTGAAAATGACAGCCAAGCAGGTGAAGCGGGCGCTAGACGCCTGCACCTTGCTGACCGCCGTCAGTGAATACATCAAACGGACGGTGACTGAACGGTACTTGGTGAACCCGCAAAAAATCAAAGTCATTTATTCCGGAGTCGACCTTGCCCAGTACATCCCCGTCTGGACAGAAGAGGGCAAGCGCATACGCCAGGCAGAACGCGAAGCATACGGACTCACTGATAAAAAAGTCGTTCTCTTTCTCGGCCGACTCAGCAAAACAAAAGGACCGCATTTGCTGATTCAATGCTTGCCATCCCTTTTGGTCCACCATCCTGAGGCAGCGCTTGTCATCGTCGGCGGAAAATGGTTCGGCGACACCGGACGAAGCGAATACATCGACTGGCTTCATGAACTCGCGGTGCCGATGGCCGATCGCGTTCTGTTTACGAATTACGTTCCGCACAGTCATATCCCCAAACTGCTCTTAATGGCCGATGTGTTTGTATGCAGCTCGCAATGGCACGAGCCGCTCGCCCGCGTTCATTACGAAGCGATGGCCGCCGGCATTCCGGTCGTGACAACCAACCGCGGCGGCAATGCCGAAATCGTCCGCCACGGCGAAACCGGCTTTGTCATCGATGACTACCAAAACCCGCACGCTTTTTTTGAAGCGATTGATTACATGCTTGTGAACAAACATGAAGCGGAAACCATGGCGAAAAAGGCAAGAACGCTCGTTGAACAGCAATTTCAATTCCACCATGTGGCCAAGCGGTTTGAAACGGTTTATATGGAAGCATGTTCCTCCCTTTCCCCAAACCAATAAGGGCTGTCTAAGAGAAATGGTTTCGGGACAGCCTTTTTCTCTTTCTCCGATGAAATCAACCATGCCGCTCCTTGTGCATCGATCCCCACTCGTCACACTTTCGCCGCCCCCAGTTCGTCAAACTGCAGAGGCTTTGGGAAATATCCTCTATTTAATGAGCTTACCCAGTCCCATTTCGTTCTCCATACATATCCTAGTAGCAATCACACATATTTCGCTTCGTCCATTCCCAAATACCTGACAGGAGGGATAGCATGAAAGACATCGTGATTGAACCATGGCTCGTCGATGAAACGACTCATGAGTTTTTTGTCCCTGAGTATATCATCCAGCTGGCAGAGGAAGTGCTGAAAAACTACGATTTATCCGTTCAAAATATGCAAATCGTTACGACAAAACCGGACAAGGGAGGAGCGATTTGGAAGCTCGAAACGAAATCAGGCCCGAAAAGTTTGAAGCTGCTGCACCGGAGGCCGACAAGGAGCCTATTCAGCCTAGGAGCACAAGAATATTTAGTGGAAGTGCGCAAGGCAAGAGTGCCGCCAATTGTAAAAACAAAGGATGGAAAACGTTATGTCGAGGCAGGAGGAAAACTATGGTTTGTGGCGGAATGGATTGAACCGTTGACGCCAGTTGCAAAGGATTTGGAAGGAGCAAGAAAGCTTTGTTATGCCCTTGGTGAATTCCATCGGCTAAGCAAAGGGTATGTCCCCCAAAACAGGCGGAAATGGCTTCGCGGCTAACCAAATGGCCAAAAAACTATGAAAAAATGATTACGAAAATGAGCTGGTTTCGGAACATTGCCAAATACTACCCTGAAATGCCGGCAAGCCCACCGTTATTAGAGGTAGTTGACCGATTTGAAGAACAGGCGCGAAAAGGCATGGAACGATTCCTGCAATCCAGCTATGTTGAATTCGTCAAGCAAGGAACGGCTCATTGGGGGTTGGTTCACCAAGACTACGGTTGGTCCAACGGCCAAATGGGCGCGGACGGAATGTGGATTATTGATCTCGACGGAGTTGCCTTTGACCTTCCGATTCGTGATTTACGAAAACTCATTAGCGGCACAATGGCGGATTTATACAAATGGGATGCAACATGGGTGCGGGAAATGATTCTAGCGTACCATGAAGCAAATCCAATCACACCTGAATTATACGAGCTTTTGATGATTGACTTGGCCATGCCAAACGAATTTTATAAAAATATGAAAGAAGTCGTCTATGAACCGGAAATCTTTCTCAATGAACAAACCGCACAGCTCATTCAAACGATTGTCGAAACTGACCAGTCAAAGTGGCCTGTATTGGCAGAAATCGAAAATGACTGGAAAGGAGTGGAATAAATATGAGGATTTTGATGGTTTGTACAGAAAAACTCCCCATTCCCCTGTACTCGGCGGAGCCATTCAAACGTATATTTCCGGCATTCTTCCACATGTAAGCCAATTCCATGATATTACCGTTTTAGGCATCAGCGATTCGTCGCTTCCCGAGCAAGAAACGATCCAAGGCGTTCACTACATGCGCGTACCGGGAAAAATATTTGAAATATACCGGGAAAACGTTGTTCGTTATGTGGAAGCGAACAAGTTCGATCTCATCCATATCTTTAACCGCCCCCGCCTTGTTCTGCCCATCCGGCAGGCAGCGCCCGACGCCAAAATGACGTTAAGTATGCACAATGATATGTTTCAACCGGAAAAAATCGATCCAGAAGAAGCAACGGCGGCCATCGCAGAAGTGGCCTACATCGTAACAGTGAGCGATTATATTGGCAATGTCATCCGCAGTCTATATCCGCAGGCATCGCCAAAATTGCGCACGATTTATTCTGGAGTAGACAGCGAACGATTTTTGCCGGGAAATCATCCAAAAATGCAGAAAATACGCAACGACATTCGGCGGGCGCATGGGTTGGAAAACAAAACGGTCATGTTGTTCGCCGGAAGGCTGTCGCGCAATAAAGGGGTCGATAAACTCATTCTAGCATTGCCGGAGCTGGCAAAAAAATTTAAAAACTTAGCCCTGGTGATTGTCGGGAGCAACTGGTTTAGCGAAAATGACATTACTGATTATGTCGCATATGTAAGAGCACTGGCGAAACGAATGCCTGTCCCCGTTGTCACGACAGGCTTTGTCCCACCGAATGAAATCCAAAATTGGTTTGCGGCGGCTGATTTGTTTGTATGCACCTCGCAATGGCAGGAACCGTTGGCGCGCGTCCACTACGAGGCCATGGCAGCAGGCCTTCCGATCGTAACGACCGCGAGAGGCGGCAATCCGGAAGTCATTTTCGCCAATGAAAACGGCCTGATCGTAGAAAATCCGGAGGACCCGAGTGATTTTGCCAACAAGATTGCCCAAATATTATCGGATCAATCATTGATGAGAAGAATGGGAGAAAAAGGCCGGCAGCTTGCGATTTCGATCTATCATTGGGAGCGAGTCGCTTCCGAGTTATTGGAAGTTTGGGAGCAGGCGGAGAAAACAGAACAAGCTGTAGTGAGTGAAGAACAAGCAGCCGGCATGACAATAGAACCGCTGAAAGAAGAGGCAACAGAACAACTGAACCGGCCAACCCCTAAAGCGGATGCAAAAGAAAAAGTCCACTCGAAAAAGAAAGCGGCAGCGTCATCCGACAAAACGAAAAAGGGAAAAGCCAAAAAAGAGCGTGCCATATCAATGGAAGACCATCAACAAACAGCCAAACAAAAAGAAGCTGCGGCAGAGCGAACTGAACTCGCGAAAAGCGCCCCAGCTCCTAAACATCCCCAAACCGGCCGCCACATAAAACCTTTTACCATTGCAAGCGGCAACCAACAAACGCTGGACGCGTCGCCTAAAACGCATTTGAACCGCAAATTGGCTCAAGCGAAACATGACACCAAACATTTTACGATTGCAAGCTCACACTAACACGAATCGAAAATCGCCAACGAAGAAAGTGACAGACATCCAAAATAAAAATGAGAATACACTCCCACAGCAAATGAGGGAAACAAACCCTCATCATCCTTTCCTGGCGCCGCAACGCATTCAGGCAAAGATGCGTTTCAACGCAAGGAAATGCGTTACTGCACAAACCCGATCATCGTCACCGCGAGAAGCTGCGCGCGCCCGATGACCGTTTCGTTTCCCTGTTCATCGGCGATCGTCAACTCGGTCGCCGTGCACTTCTTTAATATGCCTTCATAGCTCTTATCCTTCATGACAAATTGGCATTTCAGCGGCGGCAAATGGCCGGGCAGCTCCGCCAAAAAGGCCAGCCGCTCGTCGAGCGCCATCGCTTGGAATTCTTTTTTGGCAAAAAATTCAGTCGGTTCCTCCTCGCCGCCTCGTTCATCGCTGGAACTCCCTTCCTCTTCCTGTTGCATTCGGCTAGTCCACATAAACGTTTCTTGCATATGCGCCGCCGCCCGCATCGCTTTTGGCTGCACAATGTAAAGCAACGGCTCCGTCTCCACAACGTTTTGTTTCCGCACGTCGATCCCCCTTTCCATGCTTGCCTTACCTTATATATGTATGCCCGTGATCTCAATAATTGCCCAAGTCAAGCAAAAAACAGCCGCTCCATCAACAGGAACGGCTGCTCGCACGTTTTTAATATCCTAAAATGTGGTATCCCGAGTCGACGTGAATAATTTCCCCGGTGATGCCGCGCGACAAGTCGCTGAACAAAAACAGCGCCGCATCGCCGACTTCTTCTTGGGTCGTCGTCCGGCGGAGCGGAGCGCGTTCTTCGATTTGCTTTAAAATCGAGTTGAAATCGCTCACCCCTTTGGCCGACAACGTGCGAATCGGTCCAGCGGAAATGGCATTGACGCGGATGCCGTATTTGCCTAAATCGTTCGCCAAATATTTCACGCTCGCATCAAGCGACGCTTTCGCCACACCCATAATGTTGTAGTTTTGCACGACGCGCTCGCCGCCTAAGTACGTGAGGGTGACGATGCTGCCCCTTCCGTCATCAGCTCTTTCGCCTCGCGCGCAACCGCGGTGAGCGAGTAGGCGCTGATGTTGTGGGCGAGCAAAAAGCCTTCGCGGCTTACGTTCATATACTCACCGCTCAAGTCTTCTTTATTGGCATAGGCGATGCAATGAGCGACGCCATGGATGACGCCGACTTGTTCTTTGATTTGCGCGAAACATTGAACGATGTCTTCGTCTTTTGCCACATCGCATGGCAGCAGAAGCGAACGTTCGTCCCCAAGCGTATCCACAAGCGCCCGCACCTCTTTTTCAAACCGCTCTCCGGCATACGTAAACACCAACCGAGCGCCGGCAGCGTGAAGCGAACGAGCAATGCCCCAGGCGATGCTTCGTTTGTTCGCCACCCCATCACGACATATGTACGTCCTTCCAACGATAAGACCATTCGTTCATCCTCCCAATTATCATTTATTCTTAGCACCAGGTGTTAATTCTATTATAGGCGATGCGGCAGTCGATGTAAATGCACGCTTCCCTTTTGCCTTCCGATTCCTTCATGCTGGCGGCGGTTTTTCCCACTTTGCAAAACCGGCGCGATTCGCTAATATGGTATATGGCACATTTGAATGGAGAGGATCGTTCCATGGATCATGATCGTTTTTCCAAATCGAAGCTTGATTACCATATGCTGTTCCTTTTATTCTTGATGGCGGTCGTCAGCGCCATCGCCATCCATAGCGCAGAACCGATGCTGCCGGAGAAACTGCAAAACGTCAACTTCGCTTCGAAACAGCTGCAATGGTACGCCATCGGCGCTGTCGTGATCGCCTTGACGATGATCATTGACTATGATCGGCTGTTTCAAATCGCTTGGTATTTGTATGGATTCGGGATGTTGCTGTTGCTTGGGCTGGAATTGAACGTCCCAGGATCCGTAACCATTAAGGGGGCGACGAGCTGGTATCATCTACCTGGAGGCAACTTTCAGCCATCCGAGCTGATGAAAATTTTTATGATCATCGTCCTAAGTCGCATCATCGTCAACCATCGGGAAAAATATCCCGAACCGACGATCAGCGATGATTTTAAATTGCTTGGCAAAATCGCTTTGACCGTCTTGCCGCCGCTCATTTTGCTCGCCAAACAGCCAGACATGGGCATGTCGATGGTGTTTATGGCCATCACCGCCACCTTGGTGCTCGTTTCCGGCATCCGCTGGCGCATCATTTTCGGCATTGTCTTTTCCGGTGTAACAATGGTGGCAGTCGTTGTGTTCATTTTCTTTTATTTTCCTGATTTCTTCCATAAATACATTATTAAAGAAGATTATCAGTTGAACCGGTTTTATGGCTGGCTGGCTCCATATGAATATTCCAACGAACAAGGCTTCCAGCTCATCCGTTCGCTCATGGCCATTGGGTCAGGGGAACTGTATGGGAAAGGATTGGGCAACTTACAAGTCTATTTGCCAGAGGCGCACACAGACTTTGTGTTTGGCGTCATCTCCGAACAGTTCGGATTTGTCGGCTCAAGCATCGTCGTGTCTCTCTTTTTCCTGCTCATTTATCGCATGATCCATATTGCCTTGGAGAGCAACGATTTATACGGCAGCTATTTATGCGCCGGCGTCGCGGGCATGATTACGTTCCAAGTGTTCCAAAACATTGGCATGACGATTGGACTTTTGCCGATCACGGGGTTGCCGCTTCCGTTCATCAGCTATGGAGGAAGCTCGCTGGCGACTTATATGCTGGCGATCGGCCTCGTCTTAAACGTTCATTCGCGAACGCGGAAGTTTATGTTCTCGAGCGATGAATAAAGCCGCTTGCTGCGTCCGCAGGCGGCTTTCTTTTGGCCTTCATCCCGGCCCAAGGCCCCTTCTTTGTTCCGCTCTCCGCCGCGGCCACTGCTTTTTGAACAGCGCCTTCGATGGGTAGGGCAAGGCTGCCTCATCTTTTCTTTTCCCTGTCGAACGGACATACTGGTAGTATAACGATTCGGGCTAGAAAGGAGCTCATCCTATGCAGGTGGACATCATCGGCGACATTCATGGCTGCTTCCGCGAATTCGCCGCATTGACAGAAACACTCGGCTACCATTGGGACGAAGGGGTGCCAATTCATCCCGACGGACGAAAGCTCGGCTTCGTCGGCGATTTGACCGACCGCGGTCCTGAATCGCTGAACATGATCGAGATCGTCTGCGCCCTTGTTGAGCGAAATTTGGCTTACTACGTGCCAGGCAACCATTGCAATAAGCTGTACCGCTTTTTTTTAGGACGAAACGTGCAAATCGCCCACGGGCTTGAGACGACGGTCGCGGAATATCGCGCCTTGCCTCCAAGCGAACAAGAGATGATCCGCCGCAAGTTCATCCGCCTGTATGAACAGGCTCCGCTGTATGCGGTGCTCGATGAGGGGCGCCTTGTCATCGCCCACGCCGGCATCCGTCACGACTATATCGGGCGGACGGACAAAAAAGTCAAGACGTTCGTCCTGTATGGGGACATCACCGGCGAAACGAACCCGGACGGGACGCCGGTGCGCCGCGACTGGGCGAAACGGTATCACGGCAGCGCATGGGTTGTATACGGCCACACGCCGGTCGAAAAACCGCGGTTTGTCGGGCGGACGGTCAACATCGACACCGGCTGCGTATTCGGCGGTGCGCTGACCGCCTTGCGCTATCCGGAAATGGAAACGGTATCCGTTCCTTCCTCGATGCCGTTCGTCCCGGAAAAATTCCGCACGTTCTCCTAATCAGCGCACCGTCTGCGCGTTGCCTCGAGGAGGAGTTCCATATCGTCAGGAAGCGGGGCGGAACATGTATACCAGCGCCCGGCAAACGGGTGAAAAAACGACAGCTGCCGGCTATGAAGCGCCTGGCGGCCGATCATCTCCCGGCTCCCGCCGTACAGTTCATCGCCGGCGAGCGGGTGGCCGAGATAAGCCAAATGGACGCGGATTTGGTGCGTGCGCCCCGTCTCCAGCCGGAGCGAAACGTATGTATAGCCATAAAGCCGCTCAAGTACACGAAAATGAGTGACAGCCGGCTTCCCGTCTTCCCGCACTTCGCGGGCAATGATGCTGTCGCTTTGGCGGCCGATGGGGGCGTCAATCGTCCCTTCATCCTCGACGATGACGCCATGGCAAATGGCCTCATACGTGCGCACAACGTGCCCTTTTTGCTGCAATGCCGACAACAAATGATGAACGTGGCGGTGCTTGGCGACGAGCACGAGCCCGGACGTGTCGCGGTCAAGCCGGGTGACGATATGGACGGTCGAGTCGAGCTGCTGCTTTCGATAATGGTGAAGCAAGCCATTGGCGAGCGTCCCGCCCGGATGGTGGCGCGACGGAATCGTCGCCAATCCCGCTGGTTTGTTGACAACAAGGACGTAATCGTCTTCATACAGAATGTCAAGCGGCATCGCTTCTGCGTCCATCCAATCGCTTGTCCGCTCCGGCGGAAAGACAACCGACAGCGTCTCGCCGGCGCGCAGCACATGGCGGACGGTGACGGGCCGACCGTCAACCAACAGCGCCCCGCCATGGAATTTAATATCGGTAAGCGCCGTCCGCGAAATGCCGTTCTCTTGCAAAAACTGGCGCAGCAGCTTTCCGTCGTGCTGTTCATCGATGGAAAAGGTCATGGTAAACGGCGGCAATGTTCGTCACCTTTCTGATCAAAAATCTCCGTCTTGCTCATCGTGTTCCATCCACTTTTCTTTGGCGCCGCGAAAACGGAATCGGCATCCGCGCCAAAAGACCATCACCTCGCCGCAAACAGGAAGCGTTGCCTAACCAAGGAGGCGTGCTTTCCCTCAGTCGGCGATAAACGAGTCGCGCACCCGCCGCCAAAACGGAAACGGCCGAAAGCGGGCGAAACGCACCTTTTCATCGGCCACCCGGCATTGAATCGACTTCACTTCTTTATGCAACAGTGACAAATGGTCGATCGTAATTTGAAAATCGACGTGGTTGACCGGCTTGAGTAAACACGTATGGTGCGCCGGCAGCACGAGCGGCGAACCGATTGTCCGAAACACGCGGTTGTTGATCGACGCCATCTCGGTCACTTGAATCGCCTCAAGCGAAGGATGCAAAATCGCGCCACCGAGCGCTTTATTGTAAGCCGTGCTGCCGGTCGGCGTCGAAATGCACAACCCGTCGCCGCGGAACCGCTCAAACAAGTCGCCGCGAATCTCGACATCCATCACGAGCGTCCCGCTGACGCACTTGACTGTGCATTCATTGAGCGCTAAATACTTTGCCTCGCTTCCGCCGTTGAGATAGCGGATCGTCACCTCAAGGAGCGGGTATTCGACCACTTGGTACGGCGTCTTGGCGATGGCGATGACGAGCTTTTCGAGTTCCTCCGGCACCCAGTCTGCGTAAAAGCCGAGATGGCCAGTATGGACTCCGACAAACGCCGTCTTGTCCAACCGATGGCAATAGCGATGGAACGCATACAACAGGGTTCCATCACCGCCAACCGAAATGACGAGATCAGGTTCCTCTTCATCGTAACGCAAGTCAAAGTCAAGCAAATACGTTTTCATTTTTTGCGCCAGAGCGTTTGATATGTCGTCGCCTTTGGACGTGATGGCGAACACGAGCGGCGCGTCCGTCCGTTTCATTGCCCTTCTCCTTTTGCTTCTTGTTTTCGAGAAAAAGCAGCCTGCGCTTCTTGAATTTCAAAGCGAATTTTCGACATCTCCTCATCGAGGCGATAGGCCGCCTCCGCGGCGCGCTGCAGCCGAACTTTGATATCTTCGGGGAAACGCCCGCTGTACTTATAGTTCAACGAATGCTCAATCGTCGCCCAAAAGTTCATCGCCAACGTTCGAATTTGAATCTCCGCCAAGATGTTTTTTTCACCGCGGATCGTCTGCACTGGATAGCGGATGACGACATGGTACGAGCGGTAGCCGCTCTCTTTTTTTTGCGTGATGTAATCGCGTTCTTCGACAATCGTAAAATCGTTGCGCTGGCGCAATAGCTCGACGACGGTCTTAATGTCATCGACAAACTGGCACATGATGCGCAGCCCCGCAATATCTTGCATCTCTTCCTCGAGACGGTCGAGCGGGATGTTTTTCTTTTGCGCCTTATCCAAAATGCTGGCAACTGGCTTCACCCGTCCGGTGACAAACTCAATCGGCGAGTGCGCTTCAATCATCTCGAATTGGGCGCGAATGCCCCTTAGCTTCACTTTCAGCTCCTCAACCGCCTGCTTATACGGGGCTAAAAACAAATCCCAATGGTTGACCATCGTACCACCTGCCTACATGTTTTCGATCTCCCGCGGCTTACGTCTCTTGCTGCTCGATGGAACCGCTCATCTGTCGAATTCACCGGGCCGCTCCCGATCCTAACGCGCCGGAAAGGGAACCCCCGGCTTATGGCTCAAAAAACACGTCTTGCACCGCCTGTTCAAGCGCCTCGCCATAGTTGGCGTTGCCGCGAATATTTTCAAGCAAATAAGACAGTTCATCGCGAAACTGTTCAAGCTCAAGCGTCCTCTCTCCACATCGAAGCCAGACCGGCTCCTTGGCGTCAAGCGCCGCCTTTAGCTCAGGCCACCACGGCTTCGGAATCATGACATATAGAAAGCGGTTATCGGTTTCCAAAATGTACGCAAACGCCAACGCATCCGAGTCGACAAGCATATGGCGTTTCGGCGTTACGCGGGCAAGCGGAACCGGAGCATCATTGACATACAGCCAAAGCCGGCCGCCTTCCCGCTCCGCCCGCTCGACGATCCATTTTTCGTTCATGTTTTCTCTCCTTCCGCATCAACCATCCGCCCTTTATTTTACCATATTCACCCTATACAGGCGAAATAATTGATATTCGCCGGAAAACAGCTGATAATAGAGGGAGACGACTATCCTGTCTGAAGGGGATTCACGATGCATCAAGAAATCGAAATCGAATTAAAAAACTTGTTAACAGCAGCGGAGTTTGCTGCCGTCCGCGCCGCCTTTCGCCTTGATGATGGCGCTTTCTTCCGCCAGGAAAACCATTACTTTGACACCCCGTCATTCGCCCTGAAAGAACGAGCGGCAGCGCTGCGCATCCGAGCGAAAGAGGGACGCCTGACCTTGACGCTGAAACAAACGCGGGCGGACGGGACCATTTTGGAAATCCATGAGCCGCTTTCGCTGTCTGAAGCAGAAGCGTTGCTTGCTGGTATAGCGGCGCCGCGCGGGGCGATCGCCGATTTGCTTGCAGAACTGGGCATCAACCCACACGAGGTGCGCTGCTTTGGCTCCCTTGTCACCGACCGAGCCGAATGGCCGTATGAAGGCGGCACGCTATGCCTTGACCATAACTGTTACTTGCAAAGCGAAGATTACGAACTTGAATATGAAGTGGATCACGTGGAAGCGGGTGAAAAGCGGTTTTTGCGCCTGCTTGAGGCGCTCGGCATCCCGCGCCGCCCGGCGCCAAACAAAATCGCCCGCTTTTACGCCCGCATGAAAGAAATGGAGGAAAGACGATGACCGTTTCGCCATTAAAGCTGCTCATCGAATGGCAGGCGCTCAATGCGTTCTCACCCGGACGCTCCAGCCTGTTGCCATCGCCGGTGCCATCCTTGTTTTCAAGCTTGCTTGCCGAATCTCTCAGCCGCGTGGAGGAATCCTCTGCCGAGGCGCCTCAAGCTGCCCTAAGCGGTCAGCCCCCGGCGCCCGCCGGCCATCGCAGCGCCCCGCTCGAACATGAAGCGGGTGCTGCAACCAACTCATCTTCTTCCATCGATGCTTTCATCGCGGCGGCAGCGGAAAAATACGATGTTGACCCGCAGCTCATCCGCGCCGTCATTCGCCATGAGTCAAATTTCCGTCCCGATGCGAAAAGCCCGGCTGGAGCGCTTGGACTCATGCAGCTCATGCCAAGCACGGCAAAAATGCTCGGCGTCCACAACCCGCTTGATCCGGCGCAAAACATCGACGGCGGCGTAAAATATTTGCGCCAGCTCCTTGACCGGTACAGCGGCAATATCACTCTCGCCTTAGCCGCCTACAACGCCGGGCCTGGGCACGTCGACCGCTATGGGGGCGTGCCCCCATTTGCCGAAACGCGGGCGTATGTCGAACGCGTGTTGAAAAGCTACCGCACATAAACGAGCGGTGCTCGAGTCACTTTGTTTGAGATCCATGCGTGCTGTTGATAAAATAGCAATCAAACGACAACGAATGATTTTCAAACAAAAGGAGCATCCGCGATGGGTGAACAATGGCAAACTCTTTATGAGGCGATCGGCGGAGAGGAGACGGTTGCGAAACTTGTCGAAGCATTTTACCGTCGCGTGGCCGCGCATCCGGACTTGCGGCCCATTTTCCCTGACGATTTGACGGAAACCGCCCGCAAGCAAAAACAGTTTTTAACACAATATTTAGGCGGCCCCCTCTTTACACGGCAGAGCATGGACACCCCATGCTGAGGGCGCGCCATCTCCGCTTTGAAATCACGCCGAAGCGGGCGGAAGCGTGGCTTGCCTGCATGCGGGCAGCCATGGACGAAATCGGCTTGTCCGGGCCGGCGCGCGAACAGTTTTATCACCGGCTCGTACTCACCGCCCATCATATGGTCAATACCCCAGATCATCTGGACAGAAAGGAGCATACCCTTGAGTGAGAAGTTTGCTGGGAAGACGACATCAACTTGCTACCCTTCCCAGCCGCTAGGCAACACGAACAAACCGCTCGAGCTGTATTTGTTTATCGATCCTTTATGCCCGGAATGCTGGGGGCTTGAACCAGTCATCAAAAAACTGACGATCGAATACGGCCGTTTTTTTACCTTAAGGCACATATTGAGCGGAACATGGGCGACATGGAGCGCGCGCAAAGGAACAAAGCCGGAGGCAATGGCGAAAGCGTGGGAGTGGGCGGCGAACCGCACCGGCATGTCATGCGACGGCAGCGTTTGGCTCGAAAACCCGATTTCGAGCCCGTTCGCCCCATCGCTCGCCATTAAAGCGGCGGAAATGCAAGGAAAGCGGGCTGGCCTTCGCTTTTTGCGCAAGCTGCAAGAACAGCTCTTTCTCGAAAAACAAAATGTCGCCGATTTGTCTGTGCTCGCCGAATGCGCCGTCAAAGCGGGCTTGGATGTCGATGAATTTTTGCGCGACATGCACTCGCCGGGAGCGGCGAAAGCGTTCCAATGCGATTTAAAAATCACCTCGGAAATGGACGTTGACGAAATTCCGACGCTTGTGTTGTTTAATGAAAACATTGAAGACGAAGGCATTAAAATTTCCGGATGCTATCCGTACGACATCTACGTCGAATTGATCGCTGAAATGCTCGGCTTCCATCCTGAACCGTCCTCTCCTCCTCCGCTGGAATCATTTTTAAGCCATTTTAAATTCGTCGCCACAAAGGAAGTTGCCGTTGTGTACAACTGGACGATCCAAGAAGCGGAAACGGAAATGAAAAAGCTGCAGCTAAAGCAAAAAGTGGAGCGGGTGCCCGTCAAACACGGAACATTTTGGCGCTATATCGATGATTCCCGTCCCTAAAAGCAGGGATGGGCGCAAGAAAAAGCCCGGCTGACGCCGGGCTTTTTCTTGTTGCCAAGACAACAAAGGGGATGGGAGAAATTGTTCACGGTCAAACAAAGGGGTATCAGGTTTTGTCTTCCGTTCACGTCTTTATCTTACCAAACGTCCAACCAAATTGGCAACCCGTTTGCTCGTTTGTTCACATTATTGTCATAATTCGCCCTGCGTCATGATCAGGCAGACAAACAGCATATAATCAACTAGGCTCTTCACCAAAAGTTGTACTTGATTTTTTCTGAACATACCCTATTTACGCTTGTGAAGGAAAATCAACAAATCAGTGATTTTTGCACATCTTTGTGCAGGAAACCGTATTGCTTGTCAAGTACATGTTGTGGTGAAGAGCCATCAACTAAAGCAAATGGGAAGAGGTGGCCATCGCCATGAAGCAGCGCATCGTCTTATCCTTTTGGGCGGCGGCATCCGCTGCCGCCTTTATTCTGAATTTGTTGGGCCTTATGCAGCTCCTTCCGCTTTGGGCGACCATGCCGCTTTTGTTCCTCTCCTTGCTTGGGTTGGTGGCGACATGGAACCGCCGCCATCAGTTTCGTGGATTTCCGTCCAAACGAGTGCGGCTGTAGCGCCGCATTCGTTTCATTTCTCAAGCAGCCGCTCCATCTCATCAAGCTTCTCCGCAAACACTTGGCACGCTTGGCGGATCGGCTCGGCGCTCGTCATGTCGACGCCGGCTTTTTTCAATACTTCAATCGGGTAATCAGAACTGCCGGCTTTTAAAAAGTCGATGTACCGTCTCACCGCCGGTTCGCCTTCTTCCAAAATTTGTTTGCTAAGTGCAGTCGCCGCGCTGAAGCCGGTTGCGTATTGGTACACATAGTAGTTGTAATAAAAATGCGGAATGCGCGCCCACTCGAGGCCGATTTCTTTGTCCACGACAATATCATCGCCAAAATACGTTTTATTTAAGTCGTAATAAAGGGACGTCAACGTCTCGGCCGTCAATGCCTCGCCTTGTTGCGCCTTCAAATGGATCAAATGCTCAAACTCCGCGAACATCGTCTGGCGAAAAACCGTGCCGCGGAACCCCTCAAGATAATGGTTGAGCAAATAGAGCCGCTTTTTCTCATCATCGATCGTTCTCAGCAAATAGTCGTTCAACAGCGCCTCATTGCATGTTGACGCCACTTCGGCGACGAAAATTGAATAATGCGCATACGGATACGGCTGCGTTTTGCGCGTATAGTAGCTGTGCACCGAATGGCCAAACTCATGCACAAGTGTAAACAAATTGTTCACATTGTCCTGCCAGTTGAGCAAAATGTACGGATGGGTGCCGTACGCTCCCGACGAATAGGCGCCGCTTCGCTTTCCTTTGTTTTCGCGCACATCGACCCAACGGTTGTCAAGACCTTCTTTCACGATCGCCACATATTCCTCGCCAAGCGGCGCGAGCCCTTCAAGCATATATTGCTTCGCTTCCTCGTACGTCACTTCCATTTTCACATCTTGGACAAGCGGCGTGTACAAGTCGTACATATGCAGCTCATCAAGCCCAAGCACTCGTTTGCGCAGCCGCACATACCGGTGCAGCAATGGCAAATGTTCATGAATCGTAGCAATTAGGTTGTCATAGACGCTCTCCGGAATGTTGTTGGCATCCAACGCCGCTTCCCGCGCCGAACGGTAGCGGCGGATGCGGGCGAAAAAGTTGTCTTTTTTCACCGTGCCGGCAAGCGTATTGGCGAACGTATTTTGAAACTTCTCATACGTATGGTATACGGCGTAAAACGCATCGCGGCGGACGCGGCGGTCCGTGCTTTCTAAAAAACGGATGAACCGGCCGTGCGTGACTTCGACTTCCTCGCCATTTTCATCGATGATCGTCGGAAACGTTAAATCAGCATTGTTCAGCGCGCTGAACGTATTGGATGTCGCCTGCATCACCTCGGCAGCCTGCGCCAAGATCGCCTCCTCTTCCGCCGACAGCACATGCGGGCGCTGGCGCGTAATCTCGTCTAACGCGTGCGCATACAAGCGAAGCGGCTCGTATTGTTCCAAAAACGAGCGCAGCACCGCTTCATCGATCGCCAAAATTTCCGGCACGATAAACGCCATCGCGCTCGATGCTTCGCTGTACAAGCTTTTCGCCCGGGCGTCGAGCCCTTGGTAAAACGAATTGGTCGTATCTTGATCATAGCGCATATGGGCGTATGTATACAGCTTGCCGAGGCGCATCGATACGTCATCTTGGCATTTCAGCGCTTCATACAACACTTCCGGCGATTCGCCAAGCCGCCCTTTGTATTCGCCAAGCTTTGGAATCATCGCCTTCACTTGTTTGAACTCTTCTTCCCAGGCGTCATCGGTGGGAAAAATGTCCTCAAGCCGCCACGTTTCTCCCACCGGAATCTCGCTTCGCAGCGGCAGCGATTTTTTCGCTTTCTTCTCCTCCACCGTCATCATTCCTCCTTATCTAAATGAATCGATACACGAATTATTATTCACCATTCTGTTCATCTTTTCCTGTTTTCTGCTCATTTTCTCCGTGTTTTGAAATTCAAGCGCCTCCCAATAGCGGCTAAGCGCTGGCGTTTGATGAATTTGCTCAAGAAGCGCAGCATCTTGATGAATCATCTGATCGACGGTCGACGGAAACGACAGCGGCTTCACCAAATGAAGCTGGTCGCCCTCTTCGCGGCGGAGATAGCCGAGCAGGCTCAACCAATGCAAATACTCGCCGACGGCCTCACGATACGTATCCCGGCCGACAAGCGGCAGCCGGCGCGGGGCGAGGCGGCCGGTGCGGATTTTGTCGTCGAGCCACTGAAATAAAGATACTGCCGTTGCCGGCCGTCCGGTCTTTCCAAGAAGAAACAAAAGGACATACGTTTGCCAAATGAACGGCGCCGTCTCCCATAAATACCCGCGCGGCACCGGCCAGCCTGCTTCGGTCGGAAACAGTGACGGAACGATGCCCGCCTGGTAAAAATCAGCACAAATGCGGCGCACGGTTTGGTTCGGATAAAGCGGAAACGTCCGCCGCCATTGTTTTTTTCGTTCGAGCCATCGTTCCCAAAACGTGGGTGAAAGCGGCAGCGGGCAGGGGGCCATCCAATCGGGGAACGAAAACGACGAAAGCGGAATCGAATCGACCGCAGCGAATGTTCGCTGCACCGATAGCGGCAACGGGCGAAAAAGGCGGATGAAGCGTTTCGTTTCTGGGCTGTAGTACCATATATGTGGAACGACTGAATGTGGAGCGCGATGGGCAAACAACCATTGAAACCGGGAGAGCTGCACTTCCCCCGAATATTTTGGCGAACGCCGCAAATGATGGGCTCCTAACACCCACAACGGGCGGATGCCGAGGCGACGGTAGCCGTCATTGCGTTCGCGAAACAGCGATTCATCGATCGTGGAACATTGGTATTCGAGGGCATAAAGGTGTGGGCCATGGCGGAACAATACGTCAGGACGCTGCTTGATGGCGGGCAAATACGGCTCGAGCTTCGCCTCCATGCCTTGACGAATGAGCCATGCGAATAAGTCTCGCTTCCCGGTTAAGTGACGCTCCGACTCCGGTTCGTGCTCAACCGGGCAGGCCGCCCCTTTTCGATGGGCGAAATGCGGCAAACGGTAGCGGCCCGACCGGAGCACCACTTCTTGACGGCACGCGGGACAAAAAAACGGTTCCTGTCGTTTCAGGCGCATCAGCCCCTCTCGTTCCCATCTTTCCGCCCCGGCAAGCGAAACCGTCCTGCCATCAGCTGAGAGAGCGACAAACAACATGATCACTTCCTTTCCAGTAAAAAATAGTTGTCTGTGAGCGGGAACAGCTGGAATTGTTCTCTGCTGCCCCCTTCACCGTCCGGTTCTTCCCTTTTATTCGTTGACCATCGCCGGTTTTCCTGCCCAAAGCCAAACTGCGCCGAAAAAAGTCCGCCGATTCGGCGGACTGGCGTTTACAAGCGGTTGGTTACAACAGAGGCGACAACAGCCGGGAGACCGATTCAGCGATACGCACCCGGAACGGGCGCTGTTGAAACTGTTCGTAGTCGATCATGGAAGCGTGGCGAAAATCTTCCAAAAAATCGCGGACGAGTTTATGAATGCTGTCGGTATAATACAAAAAGGCGTTCACTTCAAAGTTTAAATGGAAACTGCGCATATCCATGTTCGCCGTGCCGATCGAGGCGAGCTCGCCATCGACGACGATGACTTTGCTGTGTAAAAACCCTTTCTCATACTCGTAAATTTTCACCCCAGCCTCGAGCAGCTCGGGAAAATACGAGCGCGAAGCGTAAAAGACAATTTTTTTATCCGGACGCTTTGGCGCCAGCAGGCGAACATCGATGCCGCTTAACGCCGCCACTTTGAGCGCCGTCAAAATGTCTTCATCCGGCACAAAGTACGGCGAGGCAACCCAAATCGACCGTTTGGCCGACGTAATCATGGCAAAATACAGCTGTTTGATCACTTCCCACTTTTGGTCCGGACCGCCGGCAATGAGCTGCACCCCGCCTTGCCCTTCCTCGACGATGAGCGGCGGTGACAAATAGTCCGGCGTCAACAAGCGTTCTCCCGTCATGTAATACCAATCTTGCAAAAAAATGAGCTGGAGCGTCCGAACCGCCTCACCGCGGATCAATAAGTGCGTATCGCGCCAAAATCCGAAATATTTGTTTTTTCCTAAATACTCATCTCCGATGTTCAGCCCGCCGACAAAGCCGACGCCTCCATCGATGACAATGATCTTTCGGTGATTGCGGAAATTGATTTGGTTGCTTAAAAACGGGAGGCGCACTGGTGAAAACGGGATCATCTCGACTCCAGCCGCGCGCAGCTCCTCGATATAGGCGTTTGACAACTTCCAACTTCCAACGGCGTCGTACAAAAAACGGACGCGCACCCCTTGGCGCGCCTTTTCCATCAAGACGCGCTTCAACTGTTGGCCGATTTCATCATGACGGACGATATAATATTCTAAATGAATATGGTGTTCCGCTTTTTCCAGTTCAGCAAAAATAGAAGAAAATGTCTCCTCTCCGTTCGTCAACACTGCCGTCTGCGAGGCGAGTGAAACCGGATGCTGGCCAATGCGATAAGCAAGGCGCAAAAGCGGACGCTGATGGGGCGCCATCGGCAGCCGCTCGACGGCAATCGGCGACGGCTCTTGAAACTTGAGCAGCACCGCCTCATCAAAATCGGCTTTCTTTTTATAGCGCCGTTGTTGCCAATAGTTGCGTCCGAACAATAAATAAAACAAAAAGCCGACAATCGGAAAGCTCCCCAACACCGCCAGCCAAGCGATCGTCTGCGCCGGCTTTCGATTCTCAAGAGAAATGACCAGCGCAATAAAGATGACGGAACAAGACATCAATACGCTGAAAAGACCAAGCAGCTTCCCTTCCCAAAACCCGTTCGTCAATGCCAGCAACGCGCCGACAATGACGACGAGAATCGCCACTCTCGATGTGTTTCGCAACAAAACCCCTCCACCCGGCTCTTCATGATGGCCGTTTTTCTTCCGCTAACGTAGAAAACGCCGATTTCTGGCGGCGAAATCGGCGGAATGGAAACATTATGAGGCTGGAAAATACGTTTTGATCGTTTCGAGTGCATTGTCGCCCATAATTTCAGTCCCGTATTCTTCAAGTCGATAAATCGTCAGCTGGGAATCGCTTCCGTATTCCAACAGAAGGCTGAGCATATTGTCCACTTCCTGCTCGGTGTAGCGCTCGTCAAACTCCACGAACAAGTAATAGCGGCCTTCAAATTGGAACAGGCGGTTCGACAATCGAGAGAAGTCAGCGCGATGGGCCAAGGAAATGACATCCTCGATATCTTGGAACGAAAGGGTGAATTGAAGGACATCTTGCTCTTCTCTCTCCTCGGCGTCCCCGTTTTGACCAAAGTGGAAATGGTGGCCGAACAGCGATTCCACCTTTTCATCAGCTGACAGCGAAAACTCGCGCCATTTCTCTTCTGGAAGCGGCAGCTCGAGCTTGCTTCCGTCTTTGGACAACTGCGCTTTCGTCACGACGACTTCAAGCCCTTTTTCGAGCGCCTGCACTTGGATCCAAAGCGGACCATCGAGCGAAAAATCGCTTTCCCCATGAACTTCATCCATCATTTCCCAAAATAATTCTTCGCTTCGTTCCCGATTGTACCAAATTTCCTCGCGGTCAAAGCCGCGCTCCTCTATATCAACATAGGAAATGTAGAACTTCACCGTATGTTCATTGATGCGTTCGATTTCCATTTCTCAACTCTCCCTTCTAAAACAGAGAAATAAAAAAGGAAGGGATTGTGCCCCTGAAACTATTTAAATCAAAACTTATGATCTTGTACTTTTATTTTATGATAAAAAGCGAAAGAAGGGAAATAAAAAAACGCATTTTTAAAAATTGGTTATGAAACCGGCCATGCCCTACTATAATGATGATGAACACGGACGGAATGAGGGACGCCTATGGTGGATGAATACATCGTTTCCATCTTGCTGATTATCGGCATTGATGTCATTCTTGGCGGGGACAATGCGGTTGTCATTGCGCTAGCAAGCCGCAACTTGCCGGAACAAAAGCGGAATGTGGCCATCATTGTCGGCACCGCGCTGGCGATCGCTGTTCGCATTGTCTTGACGGTGGCCGTCGTTTGGCTGTTGACGATTCCGTTCTTGCAGCTCGCTGGAGGCGTCGTCCTCTTTTGGATCGCCTTGAAACTGATCGGGCAAAAAGACGAAAAACCGACTATGATCAAAGCCGAACCGTCGCTTTGGAAAGCCATCCAGACGATCGTCGCCGCCGATGTCGCCATGGGTCTTGACAACGTCATCGCCATCGCTGGAGCGGCTCAAGGCCATATCGGACTTGTTGTGTTCGGTTTTCTCTGTTCCGTTCCTATCATCATTTTAGGCAGCAAAATCATCCTTTATGCCATGGAACGGTTCCCGATTCTCATTTATGCCGGCGGCGCCCTCTTGGCGTACACCGCTGGAAAGATGATCGCTGCCGAAGAGCGGTTGCGCCCGTTTTACCCCCCGAATGGGGAGGCGCTGTTTCCAATGGCGGCGGCCGTTCTTGCCGTTTTGCTCGGCTTGGCGGCCCACCGCCGGTCGCGCGCCGCATAAAGCAAATGATAAAAAACTTCTACATGGCAGACCATGTAGAAGTTTTTTTATTACCCGTTCACCAGCCGCTGCGCTTCACGAAGCTGATACGCCCGCACTTTGCGCGGCAGAAAGCGGCGGATTTCATCTTCGTTGTAGCCGACTTGAAGCCGCTTTTCATCAATGATGATCGGCCGGCGCAAAATGCCTGGGTTTTTTTGAATGAGTTCGTACAAATCTTGCAGCGGCAGAGCTTCCAAGTTAATATTCAGCTTCTGGAATACTTTCGAACGAGTGGAAATGATCTCATCCGTCCCCGTTTCCGTCATCCGCAAAATCTCTTTAATCTCCTCGACCGTGAGCGGCTCGGAGAAAATATTGCGCTCGACATAAGGAATATTGTGCTTCTCGAGCCACGCCTTCGCCTTCCGGCATGACGTGCAGCTCGGTGATGTGTATAGCTTGACCACTTCGATCACTCCTTTTGACAAGGAATCCCTTGCTTCCCTCGTCCGTCAGACGACAGACGTGCACCGCTATGCCGGTTTGACGTCTGACAGCATAGCGACACGGCCTGGACGCCAGTCTGGCGATCAGCCGCTTTGCCAATCGTTTGCAAATTGAAATGACTTTAACATGATATATTATACAATACATCGGCCAAGAAAGATATAGTTTTTCGATGATAAATGCAATTTTCTTTCTTTCCTCTTCCAAAGTGAAGGCAAATCCTCTACAATCAAAGTAGAAAAGGAAAAGGGAGGAAGAACCGATGGCCGGCTATTTCATCGACTTTGCCATTGCTTCGGCATTGATCGTCGTCCTCACCGCATTGATGGGGAACATCAGCAACACGATCGGAGAGCGGATGTTCGGCCGAAACAAAAGTGGAAAGCATGTCGAGGCCTCTCGCCGCATCCAACAAGGATGGAAAGTCGTCGGAGGAAAAAAATAACGCGCCAAGACAGGCGCATAGGTGGGCGCCGCCTCTTTCACCGTTCGCATCATGCGGCGATGAAGGAGCGGCGCTCTTTTCTATTCTGCTAGGCATACATCGCCCGATACCGCTTATACTCTTCCTCTGAACAAAGCACAAAATGGCCAGGCGTAATTTCACGGAATTCAAGTTCCTCTCCATCTTTGTAGCCATGTTGCGCCGGATCGTAAACGATCCGCTTGCGCGTCCGCTCTGTTTCCGGATCAGGAAGCGGAATGGCCGACAAGAGCGCCTTCGTGTATGGGTGGATCGGATTGCGGTACAGCTCTTCCGATTCAGCGAGCTCGACCATTTTCCCGAAATACATGACGCCGATCCGGTCGCTGATGTATTTGACCATCGACAAGTCATGGGCAATAAACAAGTACGTCAACCCTTTTTCACGCTGCAGGCGCTTCAGCAAGTTGACGACTTGCGCCTGAATGGAAACGTCAAGCGCCGAAATCGGCTCATCGGCGATGATGAATTCCGGTTCGACCGCCAACGCCCGGGCGATGCCGATCCGCTGGCGCTGACCGCCGGAAAACTCATGCGGGTAGCGGCTCGCATGCTCGCGGTTCAAACCAACCGTCTCAAGCAATTCATACACGCGTTGCATCCGTTCTTCTTTCGTTTTCGCCAGCCCATGGATGTCGATGCCCTCAGCGATAATGTCCGCGACCGTCATCCGCGGATTCAACGACGCATACGGATCTTGGAAAATCATTTGCATTTTTCGGTTTAACTCTTTCAGCTCTTTTTTTGATTTTTTGCCGTGCACATTGACCCCGTTAAACAGCACTTCCCCGTCTGTCGCCTCATAGAGCCGAATGATCGTCCGCCCCGTTGTCGACTTGCCGCAGCCCGACTCGCCGACAAGGCCGAACGTTTCACCTTTATAAATGTCAAAGGTGACGCCGTCGACCGCTTTGACGACCTCGCCGCGGCCGGCTGGGAAGTATTGTTTTAAGTTTTTCACTTCAAGCAGCTTTTGTCTAGCCACGCGGTTTTCCTCCTTTCCGGGCGACGATGTCAGCAAACCGTTTCATCCGCTCGCGCACGATCGCCGGCGGTTCCACTTTCGGCGCCATTTCATGCAAGAGCCATGTCGCCGCATAGTGCGTATCAGACACTTGGAACATCGGCGGCTCGAGCTCGTAATCAATTTTGAGCGCATACGGATTGCGCGGCGCAAACGCATCGCCTTTTGGCGGATTTAACAAATCCGGCGGCGAACCCGGGATCGAATACAGCTCCGTATCTTTATGATCAAGGCTCGGCATCGAGGCCAGCAATCCCCACGTGTACGGATGTTTCGGATTGTAAAAAATTTCATCCACCGTGCCGATCTCCACGATTTTCCCGGCATACATCACGGCCACTCGGTCGGCCATGTTGGCGACAACCCCTAAATCATGGGTGATGAAAATAATCGACATGCCGAGCTTTTTCTGAATGTCTTTCATGAGCTCCAAAATTTGCGCCTGAATCGTCACATCAAGCGCTGTCGTCGGTTCATCGGCGATCAAAATTTTCGGATTGCACGCCAAGGCGATGGCGATGACAACACGCTGGCGCATCCCGCCGGAAAATTGGTGCGGGTATTGCTTCATGCGCAGCTCGGCGTTTTTAATGCCGACCAGCTGCAATAGTTCAATCGCCCGTTTGCGCGCTTCCTCTTTCGACAGCTTTTGATGCTTTAAAATCGCTTCCATAATTTGTTTCCCAATCGTCATCGTCGGATTGAGCGACGTCATCGGATCTTGGAAAATCATTGAAATTTTCGCACCGCGGATCGATTGCATTTCTTTCTCCGACAGCTTGGTCAAGTCTTTTCCTTCAAATAAAATTTCCCCTTGCTTAATCCGGCTCGGCGGTGTCGGCAACAGGCGCATCAACGCTTTTGAAGTCACTGATTTCCCAGACCCTGACTCGCCGACGATCGCCAGCGTTTCTCCCTTATACAAGTCGAACGTGACGCCGCGAACCGCCTGCACTTCACCGGCGTGGATGTCAAAGGAAATATGCAAATCGTTCACCTGCAAAATTTTCTCCATCGGTTTCACCCCTTCCGTCGGTTATTTGCGCATTTTCGGGTCAAGTGCATCGCGGATTCCGTCTGCCACCAAGTTGAAGCTTAAAATGAGCAAGCTGATGACAACGGCCGGAATAATCATTAAATGCGGATATGTTTGGATCGATTTGTATCCGTCATTGACAAGCGAGCCAAGCGACGCTTCCGGCGGACGGATGCCAAGGCCGATAAAGCTCAAAAACGCTTCGGTAAAGATGGCCGATGGAATCGTGAACATCGTCGTAATAATGATCGGGCCGATGACGTTCGGGATCAAATGTTTGAAAATGAGCCGTGATGTCGGCGCTCCGAGCGTCCTTGCCGCCAGCACGTATTCCATGTTCTTTAATTTCAACACTTGTCCGCGCACGATCCGCGCCATCGTCGTCCAACCGGTAATGACCATCGCCAACGTGATGGAAATGATTCCAGGCTCAAAAATCAAAATGAACAAAATGACCATAATTAAATACGGGATGCCGTTTAAAATTTCGATGATCCTCTGCATCACATTGTCGACGCGGCCGCCATAGTAGCCGGAAATGCCGCCGTACGCAATCCCGATCAATAAGTCGATCAACGCCGCCAGCAAACCAATGTAAAGTGAGATGCGCGTGCCATACCACGTTCTCACCCACAAGTCGCGTCCTAAGTCATCCGTGCCAAACCAATAGTACTCTTTCACGCCGCGCTGTTTATACACATCAACGCCGTTCGCATCCCGGCCGTCAAACGGAAGCCAATGAACATGCTCGAGCACCGGGATTTTCGGCGGAAGTTTCGCATGCCGCAAGTTTTGATCTTTATACGTCCGGTCGCTCGCCATCGGGGCGATGATCGCCATGAGCGTCAAAATGATAATCATCACGAGCCCGACGATCGCTGCCTTGTTTTCCCGAAGGCGAAGCCAAGCATCCTGCCAAAACGTCAAGCTTGGACGATTGATTTTTTCCTGCTCACCGACGTTCGGCGGGGCGGGCTGAAACCATTCCGGTGAAAGTTGTTCGTATTGTTGTTTCGCCATCATTTTTTCCCTCCCGCTAACCGGATGCGTGGGTCGACAACCCCGTACAACACATCAACGATAAAGACGGCCAAAATCAACAAGGCGGAATAAAACAACGTCGTTCCCATAATAACCGGGTAATCGTTCAGTTCAATCGAGCGGACAAACTGCTCTCCAAGACCAGGGACCGCAAACAGTTTCTCAATGACAAGCGTTCCTGTCATTAAATTGACGGTCATCGGTCCTAAAATGGTAATGACGGGGATAAGCGAGTTGCGGATGGCATGCTTGATGATAACCCCCGCCTGGCTGATCCCTTTCGCCCGAGCCGTCAAAATGTAGTCAGAGCTTAACACTTCCAGCATTTCCGTGCGCATAAAGCGGGCGATGCTGGCGATGACCCCGACAGACAGCGCCAATGTCGGGAGAATCGTATATTTGAAGCCTTCCCAAAAGGCGACCGGAAGCCATTGCAGTTTCACAGCGATAAAATATTGCAAAAACCCCCCTAACACAAACGACGGGATCGAGGCGCCCAACACCGCAATGACCGTAGCGGTGTAATCTTCCCAATGATTATGTCGAATCGCCGCGACAATTCCGAGAATCAACCCAACGATCGTCCCAAACACAATCGCCTGAAACCCGAGCTGGGCCGACGGGCCGATTCGATCGCTGATGAGCTCTGTCACGGGGCGGTTGTCATATTGGAACGATACCCCCAAGTCTCCTTTCAACAAATTCCCTAAATATTGAATGTATTGAACAGGCACGGGCTTATCCAATCCGTACTCTTTTAAAATAAGCGCCTTCTGTTCCGGCGTTAATTTCTCTTGGTTCTGAAGCGGCGAACCAGGCAACAGCTTCATTAAAAAGAACGTCAACGTCGCAATGATAAACAACGTGATGATCATATAAACGAACCGCTGAAGCGTATACCGCGCCATGACCGCACCTCCTCTGCTTTTCTTATAATCTTCGTTGTTTTTCGACATTTTTCGCCTTGGCAGGCAAAAGGAGAGTATATGCCTATGCATATACTCTCCTCCGCATCTCTCAAGAGAACGGTTACTCAACATACGCCCATTTCAAGCTGTAGTCGGCGCCAAACGTGTGCGTGACGAAATCTTTGACGTATTCGCGTTGCAAATACGCAGCGCCGCGTTGGTACAGCGGAGCGATCGGCATTCCTTCAAAGACGATTTTTTCTGCTTTCAGCATCGCATCCCAACGAGCTTGCTGATCGTTGGCCAGCGTCGTTTGCGCGTCTTTGATCAGCTTGTCGTACTCAGGATTCGACCAGCCTGTTTCGTTGTGCGGGCTTGTCGACGTCCAAAGTTGCAGGAACGTCATCGGGTCTTGATAGTCCGGACCCCAGCCGGAGAACGACAAATCATATTGCATGTTGCTTTCGAGCTTCAGTTTTTGCGCGAACGGCTGCTGTTTAATGTTGACCGTCAAGCCCGGCAAGTTTTGCTCAAGCTGCGCTTTGACGTACTCGCCGATTTTCTTCGCGTTGTCGGTGTCATAGTT
Organism: Geobacillus sp. JS12; assembly: GCF_001592395.1. Lineage (NCBI taxonomy): Bacteria > Bacillati > Bacillota > Bacilli > Caryophanales > Anoxybacillaceae > Geobacillus > Geobacillus sp. JS12. The sequence continues at coordinate 279,872 of NZ_CP014749.1, read as the reverse complement.
CAGCAGTTCAAGCGTAAATTTGTCTTTGCCTAGTTCTTTTTTCGCTTGTTCCCATAGTTTTTTCGCTTCATCCGGATTGTAATTGACCAAATCGCCATTCACATCGCGGAAGTCTTTGCCATCCGGACCGGTGACGAAGTCTTTCGGAACAGTGAACTTCGCCGGAATCGAACCGTTGTTCAAGAGCGTATCGACCATCGCTTGCGTGTCGATTGCCATCGCGATCGCTTTGCGGGCGTTGACGTTGTTCAACGGTTCTTTTTTCGTGTTCATGCGCAGCCAGTAAAGCGACGGATCCAATTTCGTATGGAAGTTTTTGTCGTTTTTGTACTTGTCGACGAACTCCGCCGTCAAGCCGACGCGGTCCGCTTGTTTTGTTTCATACAAGTTGACGGCCGGTGCCGTGTCTTTGACGACTTTCACATTGACTTTTTCCAGCTTGACGTTGTCTTTGTCCCAGTAGTTCGGGTTTTTCGTATATACCCAACCTTGTTCGTGCTTCCACTCGCTCAACACGAACGGGCCGTTGTACAGCGTCGTGTTGGCTTCCAAGCCGTATTTGTCGCCTTGCGCTTTCACGAATTTCTCGTTTTGCGGCATAAACGTGCCAAACGCTGTCAAGCCGACGAAATACGGAACTGGGTTTTTCAGCTCGACTTTCAAGGTGTAGTCATCAAGGGCTTTGACGCCGACTTGGTCAAGCGGCACCTTGCCTGTGTTGGCTTCTTCGGCGTTTTTAATGTCGTACATAATGTACGCATATTCCGATTTCGTTTTCGGATCCAACACACGCTTCCAAGCGAATTCAAAATCGTGCGCCGTCACCGGATCGCCGTTCGACCACTTCGCGTCTTTGCGAAGCTTGAACGTATACGTTTTGCCGTCTTGGCTCACTTCATAGCTTTCCGCGATCCCCGGCACCGGCTTGTTGTCTTTGCCTAAACGGTACAGGCCTTCCATGACGTTGTTCAAGACGATAAACGATACTTGGTCGGTAGCGAGCGCCGAATCAAGCGACGGGATTTCTTGGCTTTCAAGCAAGTTCAGCACCTGCTCCTTTTTCTCCGCCGGCTTTTCGCCTCCCTGGCCGCCTTGAGCGTTGTTGTTGTCCTTGCCTCCGCCGCACGCCGCGAGGAACGTTGACAGCGCGAGAAGCAGGACGAGGAAGAAAGAAAATCGCTTCTTCACTAAAAAACCCCCCTTAAAAATTTATGTAGCGTATTACAAATCTTCTGAACCATTTGATTTCAGAAGATTGCACTTACATCGCTTATTATATCCTGTGTTAGTATATTTGAAAAGGATTTTTTTATTTCCTTAAATAAAAAAATTTCAAACTAATTAAAAACAAGATAGGGATCGGATTCATTTACATTTGCATTGTAATGACTTTTTCCGCAATTGTAAACAAAAAATTTCTGCCTACAGAAAAAAGAAAACGCTTACAATATAATTTTTTTGCCCTTCCCCTCGGCTCCAAAGCAAATCCCTCCTTAAATTCCATATTTCTTCTATGATTTTTTTAATATAATTTTGTTGATAATTTTGACAATCTTCCCGCCCACACGATTTATGATAAAATAAGCAGTGAGAAGGGAAAGGCGGGAACAGACGATATGAAACAAACGGCTGTGCGGACTGGATGGCTCGTCGTTGCGATGCTGGCGGCAAGCTCACTCATTGTCGTGGGACAAGGTGCATGGAGTATAGTGGCTTTTATTAACGTTTCGTTTTTGCTCTCCCTTTTGCCTCTGTCGCTCGGCGGGCTTTTGTTTGTTTATGAACGCGGGTTTTTCAGCGGATTCGCATACGGGTTTCGCCGATTGCGCAGAAGCAGCGCGAGGGTGGAGCGGTATCTTGAGGAAGCGGCAGCAGAACATGAATCGGATGAGCTGCACGGTCCGCGGCGTTTCGCCATCACGTATCCGCTTCTCTTTTCTGGTCTGCTTCTGTTTCTGGCGATGATTGCCGCCGGATATGCCGTGCAATAAGGTTGCAACAGCTGAATGTTTTTCGTATAATATAAGGCAAATCTCGAATAAACCGAGCGATGAGAAAGAAAAGTACATATGGCGATGCCTTCAGAGAGCTTGTGGACGGTGCGAACAAGCGGCTAGCCATATGGAATGGGCTTTCGAGCTTCCCGCCGAACCGGCGACGCAGTAGGCGGGGACGTTCCCCGCGTTACAGGGGGCCATGCGCTAAGCATGGGCTGAGCGATTGCGCTTGTCGGCGCAATAAGTAGGGTGGCACCGCGGTCCTACCGTCCCTATCAGAGGGATGGCAGGGCCTTTTTTATTTTTTGCTTGAGGGAGTGAAGATCGATGAAAACCATTTTTTCCGGCATTCAGCCAAGCGGCGTCATCACCCTTGGCAACTACATCGGGGCGCTGCGGCAGTTTGTCGAGCTGCAGCATGAATACAACTGCTATTTTTGCATCGTTGACCAACACGCCATTACCGTTCCGCAAGACCCACACGAACTGCGGCAAAACATCCGCCGCCTCGCCGCTTTGTATTTAGCAGTCGGCATCGACCCGACGCAAGCGACGTTGTTCATCCAGTCAGAAGTGCCGGCGCACGCTCAAGCCGCTTGGATGCTGCAGTGCATCGTTTATATCGGCGAACTTGAGCGGATGACGCAATTTAAAGAAAAATCGGCCGGCAAAGAGGCGGTCAGCGCCGGACTGCTCACGTACCCGCCGCTGATGGCCGCTGACATTTTGCTTTATAACACCGACATCGTCCCGGTCGGCGAAGACCAAAAGCAGCATATCGAGCTGACGCGCGATCTGGCGGAACGGTTCAACAAACGGTACGGCGAGCTGTTTACGATCCCTGAGGCGCGCATTCCGAAAGTCGGCGCCCGCATCATGTCGCTTGTCGACCCGACGAAGAAGATGAGCAAATCCGATCCGAACCCGAAAGCGTACATCACACTGCTTGACGATGCAAAAACGATCGAGAAGAAGATCAAAAGCGCCGTCACCGACTCGGAAGGAACGATTCGCTACGACAAAGAAGCGAAGCCAGGCATTTCGAACTTGCTCAATATTTATTCGACGCTATCCGGTCAATCGATCGAGGAGTTGGAGCGGCAATACGAAGGAAAAGGATACGGCGTCTTCAAAGCCGACCTCGCTCAAGTCGTCATCGAAACGCTTCGACCGATTCAAGAGCGGTATCACCATTGGATGGAAAGCGAGGAGCTTGACCGCGTGTTGGATGAAGGGGCGGAAAAAGCAAATCGGGTTGCATCGGAAATGGTGCGCAAAATGGAGCAAGCCATGGGGCTCGGGCGGCGGCGGTAAATAGCCGCATCGAGCGAAGCCATACAAAAACGGGCAGGCGCCTATCGCCTTGGCCCGTTTTTTAATTGACTTTTGGTTCTTGCTCCATTTCCCACAGTTTTTCGAAAAATGGCTGCCCTTTGATCAAGTTTTCGCACAGCTGCTCATGCCGTTCGGACCACCCGTATTTCGTCTCATTATACAATTGTTCCCACGCTTCATCAAAAGACATTTTTTGAATAGCGGCGTATTTTTCCGGCGCCCATTCCGTATACCAATAGCGCATCTGGGCCGTATTTTTTGTCGAATAAAGCTGGTCAAGCGCCATAAACAACAGCTGTTTCAACTGCCGCTCTTTGCGCGTGAGTCCGCACATCAGTTCCGGAGCCGGCGATAAAATATGGTATTCTTTTTCATACCTCGGCAGCGGATAGTCCCGTTCCTCCGCTTCGGCCGCCATTTCGTAGACGAGTTGTTCCTGACGCGGAATGAGACGGCTTTTGCGAATCGGGATTTGATAACCGATTGTATCGACAGCCAAAACGCCGGCACCGTCCGTGACAACGAAACAATAGTCCAGCTGAATGCGTTCATGGTTTTTGCGGACATACGCCTTCTGATGCACATCGTCTAGCAGCGGTTTTGGAAGCTCGGACAAGCTGTTTTCAATGTAATGAAACAGGGCCGGAGATACTTTTAACAATGGCACTTGGTCAAGCAGCTCGATTTGATCGTCCTTGCGCCATTCATGGAAATGGCAGACGTTGTATCCGTTCTCTTCTCCTTCAAACCAGTTGACCCAAATGTCGTGCAGATAAAGCATGCGAGACCCCTCACTTCCAGACGTGTTTGTCCATCAGTATAGGCAGAGGGGGAGAATTTTATTCCATTTCGTCCTCTTTTCCCCTCTAGGAGCTGCGGCTTGGAAACGTCAAGCTCCCCCACATCAAAAGAAGGCCAATAGGGAATAAATAACATTCCACCCTTGTCGAAATATAAGACAAGTATTCGTGAAAACCGCGCTCTGGGGTGATGATGTTTAAATAAGCGATCACCATCATGCCGCCGACGACCGAAAAACCAAAGCCGACCAAATAAAAAAACAGGCGGACCATCGGGCTTCCCTTCCTTCTTGTCCACGTCCTTTCTTTACGTATATGCCTGTTCGGTGGACAAGATGCCTATCATCGCCCCTGGTCCATCCCGCCTTACCCGCGGCTGTCCAGACCGGCTAAAGCAACCATTTGTTTCGCCTCCATCGCCATCAATTGAGCCAATGAATACCCCCGCTCCAAACAGCGGCGGACGATGGCATAACCGACTGCATAGCCGCCCATGTTCGGATACCACCCAAGGCCGTATAAAATGCGGGAGCTGAGTGGGTGCGAAACAGCGGCATCTTGATTGGGAGCGATGTAGCGGCGCCAAAACCGCTCGATCTCCCTGTCAGTATAATACGACGTCCAGTCGGCGCATTGTTCCGGTCCGACTGTTTCAGCGACCGCATGTTCTGCCAGCCCTTCCATAATCACCGCATCTAACAGCGTCGCCTCTTTGCCGCCATACGGCAGCTGCTTCAGCCGGCAAACATGGTTGTACTCATGCGCCACCAATGCCGCGACCTCCTCGTCGCGATGATCGGGCAGCAAAAAGAAAACGAGCTTATCGGCAAACGCCACCCCGCCTTTTCCTTGAAACTCGCGCGCAAGCTTCCAGTTTTCGTCATCGGCCGGCAGCAAACATACCGGAACGTCAGGCCCTTTCCATCTCACCCGCTGTTCGTCATATAAGCGGGCAAGCCGCTCCCAAAGGCCTTTTGCCTTCATCTCCGGCAAAAGGCGAACGGCCTGCCGGGCGCTTCGATACATGCCATATAAGCATAAATAACGATGAATGGCGCGCGCTGGTGCATCGGCAAAAAACGGCGCCAGCCGGGCGCAAACACGGAGCGGATCGCCTTCATCTTGTTCAAGCCAACGATCAGTTGGAGCCAGTCCCATCGTCTTCCCTCCCTTTTTGCTACCTTATGTCAAGGCAACCGGGACGGTGAACGAAAAAAGCCCCGTCCGGAGTGAAGCCCGGCGCCCGTCTTCCAACGGGGCCGGGTTCGTCCGGCCGAGGCTAATGGCCTTCATTGCTATCTATTGCGCATACGCTTTGAAAATCAATGTCGCGTTATGGCCGCCAAATCCAAACGAATTGCTTAACACTGCGCGCACAGTCTGCCGGCGGGCTTCGTTCGGCACATAGTCCAAGTCGCATTCCGGATCCGGCGTTTCATAGTTGATGGTCGGTGGAATGACGCCATCGCGGATCGCCAACACAGAGAAAATGGCTTCCACCGCGCCGGTTGCGCCAAGCAGGTGACCGGTCATCGATTTTGTAGAACTGATCGCAAGCTTATAGGCATGGTCGCCAAACACTTCTTTAATGGCGATCGTCTCATATTTGTCATTGTACTCCGTGCTTGTGCCGTGGGCGTTAATGTAGTCGATGTCCTCCGGCTGCAAGCCGGCATCCTGCAGCGCCAGTCGCATCGCCCGCACGCCGCCTTCACCGCCCGGCGCCGGTGCAGTGATATGATATGCGTCAGCCGTCGCGCCGTAGCCGACAATTTCCGCGTAAATTTTCGCCCCGCGGCGCAACGCATGCTCCAGCTCTTCAAGCACGATAATGCCTGCCCCTTCCCCATGACAAAGCCATCACGGTTTTTATCAAACGGGCGGCTTGCCGTTTTCGGATCCGGATTGGTCGAAAGGGCCGTATTCGCACAAAAGCCGGCAAACGACATTTTCGTAATCGGCGCCTCCGTTCCCCCCGCGATCATCACATCCGCATCGCCGCGCTGAATGACCCGAAACGCGTCGCCGATCGAGTTTGCGCCCGTCGCGCAAGCGGTGACCGTGCATGAATTCATTCCTTTCGCCCCAAGGATGATTGAGACTTGCCCCGCAGCCATATCCGGAATCATCATCGGCACGAAAAACGGGCTCACCCGGCGATAGCCGCGCTGCTGGAAAATTTCAAACTGCTGCTCAAACGTCTCCATACCGCCGATGCCGGAGCCGATCCAAACACCGACCCGCTCGGCGTTATGCTCACCGATTTCCAAATTCGCATCTTTCACCGCCATGAGCGCCGCCGCCACGGCGTATTGCGTAAACCGGTCCATCTTCCGCGCTTCGCGGCGGTCCATAAACAACGACGGATCAAAATCTTTCACTTCTGCCGCCACTTTCGCTGGAAAATCGTCTGGATTGACGCGGGTGACAATGTCGATGCCGGACTGGCCGGCGACAATGTTTTTCCACGTCGTTTCTGCGTCATTCCCCAGCGGGGTGACGGCGCCTATTCCGGTCACGACGACTCGTCTTTTTTCCATATTCCTCTGCCTCTCCTTTATTCTGGATAATGATGTTGGGATACAGAACATCAACGGCCCCAACGCAAGGCAATCGCGCCCCATGTCAGCCCGCCGCCGAACCCGACCATGACGATGAGATCACCGTCGCGAATGTTTCCTGCCTCCAGCTCCTCCACGAGCGAAATCGGAATGGAGGCCGCGGATGTGTTTCCATAGCGGCGAATCGTTGTCGAGATTTTTTCCTCCGGCAGCTCGAGCCGCTGTCTCGCCGCCTCCACAATGCGGATGTTCGCTTGATGGGGAATGAGAAAATCGACATCCTCTTTTGTCAGCCCCGCTTTTTCAAGCACCCGCACACTTGACTCTCCCATCTGCCGGACGGCGAACTTGAACACTTCCCGGCCGTTCATCACGATATATTCGTCTTTGTATAAATGTTTTCCTCCTGTTCCGTCAGCGCCCAATTCAAATGATAAAATGCCCCGCCCTGGCGACACTGGGCCCATGACAACCGCACCGGCTCCATCGCCAAACAACACCGCCGTATTGCGGTCTGTCCAATCGGTGATTTTCGATAGTTTGTCTGCCCCCACTACTAATATATACTTGTAGGCGCCTGTGTCAATAAATTGGGCAGCCGTGACCATTCCGTACATAAATCCGGAGCAGGCGGCGCTGAGATCCATTGCCGCGGCGTTGACAGCCCCAAGCCGCTCTTGCAGCATGCAAGCAACTGATGGAAAGGAACGGTCTGGCGTTACGGTAGCAACGACAATGAGATCGATGTCTTTCGCCTCGACACCGGCATCCGCAAGCGCCTTTTCGGCAGCAAAATACGCCATATCGGACGTATCGATGTCATCTGCCGCAATGCGGCGTTCCTCAATCCCGGTGCGCGTCCGAATCCATTCGTCTGATGTATCCATCATTTTCTCCAAATCGGCGTTGGTCAACACCTTTTCCGGCACATAGCGGCCGACCCCGATAATTCCTGCTCCCATACCATTCATCTCCTTTTTTTCTTCCAAAATAACCGAAAAGCCTCCCAAGTACAGCACAATTGTCAACGTACAATCAGTCCACATAACCAATTATTATTACTTGGTACTAATTTTAACGGAAAGAGCGCATATGCGCAATAGCAAAAGCGCGCCTTCCCGGCCGGAATCCTATTGCTTTCTTCCCGCCCGAAGGCATTTGTCCAAACCAACGTTTTACCTCCGCCATACAATACAATGACAAGCAAACGATGAGGAAAAAAGGAGGACTGATTTTATGGCGAACGTCCCATCATCCCGGCAAAGCCGTGAAGAGCGCGACCGCTTCTCCCGCCTCATGTTTGGCCCCTTTCCTCCAAAACGAACCGGCCGGCGGGACGAACAAACAAAAACGGAGCCGCTCCCGCTGCCAAACATTGATTTGATGAAACTCGTCGAAAACGTCGGTACGCTGACGGACTCGTTGCAGCAGCTGAAACCGCTCATCAAAAAAATCTCCTCGCTCATCGATGGATTGAAAAAATAGCAGACGCAACAACCTCATGCGTCTGCCTTCGCTCTTTACGGGAGTTCGTTATATTGGCGAAAAAATTGCCCGATCTGCCAAGCAAGCTGGCGCCGCTTTTCCGGCAGCTGGTAGACGATGCGCACCCGGTGGTTGGTTGTTTTCATCCATTGTTCGTACTTCCGGCTATGCAATGCGGACGGGTATTCGCTCACGCCGGCGAGCTGCCAAATCATCACCGGGACATCGTGCGGGCTAAGGAAAAGAGACGGGACACCCTCCGGCACTTCCTCTTCCTTTAATCCGTAAGCGAGGGCGATTTCTTTTACCATCCGCCGATACACGAATGGGTGGCCCCGCTCGTGTTCAAGCTGGGCGCGCACATCAAGGCAAGGGTTGATCATGGCGACGGCGCGGATTTGCCTCGGCATGACGCCAAGCAACTGCAGGGCGACGAGCGCGCCCATTCCTTCGGCAACGATATAGATGCGCTGGTTCACAATTTCGCTTTTCAACACCGAGTAAATGAGCTGGCGCGCCAGCCGGACCGCTTTCGGACTTCCCCAATGCCGGCCGTACAAATGGGACGAAAAGACCGTATACCCACGTTTCAACCAATCTCCCAGCCATTGGCGCCGCCCCGGATGTTCGAGCCAAAAACTCGTCTGTTCGTTCACAAAATGGTCGCCGTCGCCCATTAAAAAAAGGGCAAACCCATTTGGGCGCTCCGGCACGTGAACGATGCACCATTGCTCATCGAGTTGAAAAAACCGCCGTTGTCCTGCCATCGTTTCCATTCACCCTTGTTTGGCAATGCATAATGGTACAGTATACGATATGCGCGGCCAAAAAAAACGTCCGGGTATATGCCTACGCGACAAATTGTGATAAGATAAGAAAAGGAATGACGAGAAGATGGGAGGAACAAAGATGCGCTTGTTTTGGACGTTTTTTTGGACGTTTTTGCTTGTGCAAATGGCGACGTACGTCATGGGCTCGATGCAAGGGATCGGCTACAACTTCACAACCGGCGCCTTGCTCGGCGTGATCGTGACCGTTTTGATCTTCGTCGTCGCCGCCTTGATTCCGGACGAGCCGGCCGGGGATCATCATCATTAAAACGAACAACGCCTTGGAGTTTCCATCTCTAAGGCGTTGTTTTTTTGCAGCTGTCTATACGGTTTCGCCGCCCGTCTCGGCCGGCGCTCTTCGCTCTTTTTCCAGCCATGCAATAAGCCCGGGCAGCAGCATCCCGCGAATCAAAAACGTATCAAGCAAAATGCCAATGGCGACAAGAAAACCAAACACAAACAACAGCTGTACCGGCTGGGTCATCAACACGGCAAACGTCGCCGCCAAAATGAGGCCGGCCGAAGAAATGACGCCGCCGGTATGAGTTACTGCCTGTTTCACCGCTTCATGAAGCGAATGCGTCCTCCACTCCTCTTGGAAACGGGAGATGAGCATAATATTGTAGTCAATGCCAAGCGCCACTAAAAACACAAATGCATAAATCGGCACGCGGTCGCTGACAGCGTCGATGCCAAACAGCCAATCGGCCAGCCAAATTCCAAACCCGAGCGCAGCCGCAAACGAAACGAGAATCGTCGCCATCATATACATCGACCGCTTCACCGATCGCGTCAGCGTAATGAGCAGCAACAGAATCAAGAGCGTTTCCAGCGAAACAATCACGATCATATCGCGTTTATTCAACGCCCGCTCATCCACTTTTGCCGCTGTTTCCCCGGCAAAATAGAGGCGCCCGTCAAGCCCGCTTCGTTTGACGATTGCTTCCTTTCGGTCCATGATTCGTTCCATCGCATCGATCGTTTCGACATCATACGGGTTTTCACGAAACGTCAGTGTAAACGAGACTACACGGCCATCATCTGCCGTGCCGGCTGGGCGCACCTCACTGACAAGTGGCTGCTTTTCGAGTTCATCCTGCAGCCGGTTCAGCTGCTGCGGGGACAGCGCCTCCTTTCCTTCATACAACACCGTTATCGGCGCCAGCTCCCCTTTGGCAAAATGCTGTTCCAGCAATTCATATCCCTGGCGCGACGGCATATCATCCGGAAACGATTTAATCAGATCATACTCATACCGGAGCGCAGTCGTATGGCCCGCCATCACGACAAGAAGCAAGCCGATCAAGGAGACCGTCAAGCGAGGCTTTTCGACAACAAAACGGCCGATTTTCCCCCAAAATCCGCTTGTTCCTTTTTCATCACTCCCGCCGACGCGCGGGATGTTCGGCCAAAACGCTTTGCGGCCAAACAGCGTAAACAACGCTGGGAGCAATGTGACCGAAGCGATCATCATAACGGCCATCGCCAACGCAAACGTCGGGGCGAAATTCCGGTAATCGCCGATTTTTGCAAAAAATAAGACAAGCATAGCCGCCAGCACCGTGCCTCCAGAGAAAAACACCGGCAGCCCCGTCTCACGCATCGCCCATTTCATCGCTTGCCATTTGTTCTCGTGCCGCTTCAACTCTTCACGATAACGGGAAAAGATGAACAACGAATAATCAGTGATCGCGGCAAACAGCAAAATCGACATAATCGAAACCGTCTGTTTCGAGATCACCAACCCGGCTTTGCCCATCACCCCAAGCAGCTGCATCACCACTTCGTAAACCAACCCGGCCGCTACAAGCGGGATCAACGCCAACAGCGGCGAGCGGTAAATGACGATCAATAACACAAGAATCAATCCAACTGTCGACAGCATAAGCACCATATCAGCGCGGGAAAACAACGCCAGCGTATCAGCCGCAATACCGGCCGGCCCTGTGATATAGACCGCCACATCGCTTTCCTTTTTGACCCATTTGCGAATCTCGTCGTTCACCGTTTGGATGTCCTTAGATTCCATCGTTGCCCGGTAGACAGCCGGAACAACGATTGTTTTCCCATCTTCCGAAACGAAACCGGCCATCGCTTGCGGCGGAAGCGAAGCAACCGGAACAACTTGTTCCAATGCATCACGATGCGTTTGCTCAATATGACCGACCAAACGTTGCAGTTCGTCCTTGGCAATTGGGCGATCTTCCGAATGAAAAACAAAAATAGCCGGAACGCCGTCGCTCGTTGACACATACTGATTCACCTTTTTTGCGGCCACCATCGACTGCGCTTCTTCCGGGAGCGTTTCAATGCTTGACACCTCATACTCTTTGGCGCTTGGCGCTACAACCCCCAGTACGGCAACGGCCGCAAGCCAAACGATCAACGTCCACCCCATTCCTTGTTTCGTTGCCACCCGGTCGGTCAACACATGCAGCCATCGATTCATCACGATCCCCATTTTTCCTGAATTGCCTAAAGTGACAATTTTGTCACTTTAGGCACATTCTTATCATAATGGGAAAGTGACACCACTGTCAATTTCCATTCATCACCCCATACATGATGATCTCCTTAATACTTTCCGCCCATTGGTCAAGCGAAATGCCGGGAAAATGAGGGACCGTCACCGATTGAAAAATATACGCCAGAACGATCCGGTTGGGAAGGTGCGGTTTCATTTTGCCTTCCTGTTTCCCCCGTTCCACCAACTGGTCAAGCTCCTTATACATCTGCTCGTGAAACTCTGCAAGACGCGCCTTATTCGCCCGCACAGCCGGAGTCGTATCCGGGATGCGCCTTCCGATCGCGATCATTTGATGAAGATCGTCATGGTACAAAATCAAGTCAAGCAAAAAGCGAAACTGTTCATCAAACGTCGGATAGTCATGAATATGAACAAGTTTGGCAAACACTTGCTCCATCTCATCCACCATATAAGCGGTAATGACTTCTTCTTTGTTCTCGAAATGTTTATAGATGGCCGTTCTTGACACACCAAGCCGTTCCGCTAACAACCCAAAGGTAAACCCTTCATAGCCGTGTTCAAGGAGAAGTTGTTTTGTATGTTGAAACAATTCGTTTAACGAAAATTTCCGTTCGCGCGCCACTTGATCGCCCCCTTTTCACCTTATGTCAGTACAGACATTCCCGCACACATTATACATCTCCTTTAGGGAAAAAGAAAAAGGCGCCTGCAAAAAGCAAGGCGCTTTTGGCCAAGACGAGGGACCGCACACGGATGAGGCAGCCTAAGCTTTGATCCCTTTTTGCCAACGATATCGATCATGCGTCATGGCCGGGCAAAAACAAACGTCTTTTTCTCGCTGATGCGCCAACACAATCCGGAGCGCTTCCCCGTTTTCTTGCCACAGCGTCTTTACGGCTGTGGACGGATGACAAGCCGGCCGTTTTCGGCATCGACGGTGACGGTGCTGTAATCTTTCACCCGCCCAGCGATCAGCTCTTTCGCAAGCGGCGTTTCGATTTGCTTTTGCATAAACCGTTTGAGCGGGCGGGCGCCGTATACTGGGTCGAAGCCAGCTTCGGCGATGTATTGCTTCGCCGCTTCGGTCAGCACGAGTTCGATATGCCGATCGGCCAAACGGGCCGACAGCTCGCGGGCGAACTTTTCGACGATGCCTTTCACTTCATTCATCGACAATGGTTTAAACAAGACGATATCGTCGATCCGGTTTAAAAATTCTGGGCGGAAATGGGCGCGCAGTTGGTCAAACACTTGTTTGCGCGTTTCTTCATCGATGTCGCCCTGTTTGTTTTCCAACAACAGCGGCGATCCGATGTTCGATGTCATAATGACGACCGTGTTTTTAAAGTCGACCGTCCGCCCTTGCGAATCGGTGAGCCGTCCGTCATCCAGCAGCTGCAGCAGGATGTTGAACACGTCCGGATGAGCTTTTTCGATTTCATCGAACAACAGAACGGAATACGGCTTGCGCCGCACTGCCTCGGTCAGCTGGCCGCCTTCCTCATAGCCGACATAGCCAGGCGGCGCCCCGATCAAACGGGAGACAGCATGTTTTTCCATGTATTCGGACATATCGAGGCGAATGAGCTGCTCCTCGCTGTCAAACAGCGCCTCGGCCAGCGCTTTGGCCAGCTCCGTTTTGCCGACGCCGGTCGGTCCGAGGAACAAAAACGATCCGATCGGACGGTTCGGGTCTTTCATCCCGGCCCGCGCCCGCAAGATGGCGTCGGCGACGAGCTCCACCGCTTCGTCTTGACCGATGACCCGTCTATGCAGCAATTCATGAAGGCGAAGCAGCTTTTCTCTTTCTCCCTCGACGAGGCGGGTGAGCGGAATGCCCGTCCAGCGTGACACGATTTCGGCAATCTCTTCTTCCGTCACTTCCTCGCGCAGCAATTTCCCTTCACTTTGCTCACTGATTTCTTGCTCGAGCTGCCTGAGCTGCTTCTCAAGCTGCGGGATCCGTCCATGACGCAGCTCGGCCGCCCTGTTTAAATCGTAGTCGTTTTCCGCGTCCTCGAGCTCACGCTTCGCCCGCTCAAGTTCCTCGCGCACGCGGCGGACACGGTCAAGCGCCTCTTTCTCTTGTTGCCATTGCGCTTTCATGGCGTTCGCCTTTTCACGCAAATCGGCAAGTTCTTTTTGCAATGCCGCAAGCCGCTCGCGGCTCGCTTCGTCCGTTTCTTTGCTTAAGGCCGCCTCTTCAATTTCAAGCTGCATGACGCGGCGCATCACTTCGTCCAGCTCCGACGGCATCGATTCCATTTCCGTCCGGATCGTCGCGCACGCTTCATCGACCAAATCGATCGCTTTGTCAGGCAAAAAGCGGTCAGAGATGTAACGGTCGGACAAAACGGCGGCCGCGACGAGCGCGCGATCGTGGATTTTCACTCCATGGTGCACTTCATACCGTTCTTTCAATCCGCGCAAAATCGAAATCGTGTCCTCGACACTCGGCTCTTGGACAAGCACTTGTTGGAAGCGGCGCTCGAGCGCCGGGTCTTTTTCGATGTATTGCCGGTACTCATCAAGCGTCGTCGCCCCGATGCAGCGCAACTCGCCGCGGGCAAGCATCGGCTTGAGCATATTGCCGGCGTCCATCGCCCCTTCCGCTCTGCCGGCGCCGACGATTGTATGCAGTTCGTCAATAAATAAAATGATGCGGCCGTCGCTTTTTTTGATTTCATTGAGCACCGCTTTCAGCCGTTCTTCAAATTCACCGCGAAACTTCGCTCCGGCGACGAGCGCGCTCATGTCAAGAGCGAAAATCGTTTTGTCTTTCAACCCGTCCGGGACGTCTTTGCGCACGATGCGCTGGGCGAGCCCCTCGACAATAGCGGTCTTCCCAACGCCCGGCTCGCCGATCAACACCGGGTTGTTTTTCGTCTTCCGCGACAAAATGCGGATGACGCGGCGAATTTCGCTGTCGCGGCCGATGACCGGGTCGATTTTTCCCGCCTTCGCCTCGGCGACAAGATCGCGCCCGTATTTTGCCAACGCTTCATAGGTTACTTCCGGATGTGGACTCGTCACGCGTTGATTCCCCTTACCTTTCTCACGGCTTCTACCAGTGCTTCCTCTGTCAAGCCAAACGATGCCAGTTGCCGGGCAACCGGCTCGGCGCCATGAGACAGCGCGAGCAGCACATGTTCGACCGATATGTACTCATCTTGCATTCGCTTCGCTTCGTTTTCCGCCTCCTCAAGCAGCCGCGCTAAGGCGGGCGCAACATACAGCTGCCCGTCCGCCCCATGCACTTCAGGCTTTTGGCGAAGCTGGGTGCGAAGCCAGTCAGCGGCCTTTTCCTTGTCGGCGCCGGAAAGCTCCACGAGCCGCGGCGCCAGGCCGCCTTCTTGTTCGAGCAGCGCAATCAGGAGATGCTCGACATCAAGCTGTTGATGATGTCGTTCTTTGGCGAGCGACTGCGCCGCCATCAGCGCCTCTTGCAGTTTTTCCGTCAAACGGCTTGCGTCCATGCCGTTCCCTCCATTTGACCTTCTTTGACCATAAATCATTATAGCCGATCACGAAGCACACGGCAAATCAAAAGCCACTCCATACTTGGAATGGCTTTTGTTGTACTTCACGGTTTGCGCAAATACGTCCAATGTCGATTATGGTTCGACGTTTCCGGGAACGTATCGCCGGCTTTCAGTTTCAGCTTTTTCGGGTGTTTTACATTGTCGCCCGTTTCGCCGATTTCAATGTACACGCCGTTGTTCGGCGCTTTATCCCCTGGTTTGAAATGGCGCGGTTGGCCCATTTGTTTCATCCCCCTTGCTTCGATTGCATTTGTTAGCATTCCCGGTTTTGCCGCTGTTCATAAGAAGGGAAATGATGGGGCCGCCGCACACGGAGCGTCAAGCCGTTCACAATAAAAACGTTTCTTCCTCATGGAAATCCTTTTCTTTGCAAAAAAAGAAAAAAGGAACTCCCGAAACGGGAATTCCTTTTTCCTATAGGATCGACACTAAAATCGCTTTTTGGGCATGAAGCCGGTTGCCGGCCTGCTCAAAGACGACCGAGTTCGGGCCGTCCATGACGCCGGCCGTCACTTCTTCGCCGCGATGGGCCGGCAGGCAATGCAAAAAGAGGTAATCCGGCTTCGCCGCTTTGACGAGCTCTTCATTCACTTGGTACGGCTGGAACACGTTAAGCCGCTCGGCGCTTTCGCTTTCTTGGCCCATGCTCGTCCAGACATCCGTATAAATGGCATCCGCCCCCGCCACCGCTACAAGCGGGTCGTGCGTCACCACAACGGTTGCCCCGGTTTTCTCGCCGATCCGGCGCGCTGCCTCGACGTATTCCGCCTTCGGCTCATAGCCTGGCGGACAGGCGATGGCGACATTCATGCCAACTTTCGCCGCGGCCACAAGCAAGGCGTTGGCGACGTTGTTGCCGTCGCCGACATAGGCGAGCTTGACGCCTTGGAACGTTTTTTTCGCCTCGTAAATCGTCAGCAAATCCGCCAACGCCTGGCACGGATGATCGTCGTCCGTCAGGCCGTTGATGACCGGAACGGACGCATACTCGGCCAATTCCTCGACTTTTTGATGGGCAAACGTCCGAATCATAATGACATCGACGTATTGCGACAAGACGCGCGCCGTATCCGCAATCGTTTCACCGCGGCCAAGCTGCAAATCGTTTCCGTTTAAATACATCGCCTGGCCGCCAAGCTGAATCATGCCGACTTCAAACGACACGCGCGTGCGCGTTGACGGCTTTTCAAAAATCATCGCCATTGTTTTGCCGGAAAGCGGCGCATACGGCACGCCGGCTTTTTGTTTCGCTTTTAAATCGGCTGCTAGCGCCAACAAGTCCATAATTTCGTCTGTTGAAAAATCGAGCAGCGTTAAAAAATCTCTCCCTTTTAATGACATCACTGCATTCATGCGATCACCGCCTGTTCTGCCTGTTTTTTCTTTTCCAACCAGCCATGGATCGGCTGCACATCAAGATGATCGACATCGAGCGCCTGCAAGAAGAGCTTCAATGTCTCACGTTCCGTGAAGACGAGCAATTGTCGGGACAACGCAGTCATTCGTTTGTTTGCCTCGTCTTCCTCTTTGCCCAAGTTGATCACCGCGAGCGCCGTGTCGCGCTTCACCCAGTCGGCAAACGGGATATCGGACACGATCGCAAGCTGTTTTGCTTCGATTTCCGTTTCCAGTTCCTCATCGATGTTACCAATCACATACACTTCATTGGCGGTTGCTTTCTTTTGCAAGTAAGCGTAAAACGCCTTGTACGCCGCTTCTTCCGTCGTCGCGGCGATGCTGATGCCTTCACCGGTCGATTTCATCTCCGGTCCAACCATCGGGTCAACCCCCGGCAGCTTATGGCTCGAAAAGACCGGATACTTTAACACGGCGTACGGCATGACCGCCAATCCGCGAGCTTTTTCGTCAACGATGTCGACGAGTGATTTCCCAAGCAATAACTTTGTCGCAATTTGCGCCAATGGCACGCCGGTCGTTTTGCTGACGATCGGCACCGTCCGGCTCGCGCGCGGGTTCACTTCAAGGACGTATACATTGCCGTCCGCAATGACGTATTGAATGTTCATGATTCCTTTAAAGCCAAGTTTTTTCGCAATCCGGCCCGCATAGTCGATGATTTTCGCTTTTTCTTCGTCTGTGAGCGTCTGCGCCGGCAGCCAAGCATAGCTGTCGCCGGAGTGGACGCCGGCTTTTTCGACATGTTCAATGATGACCGGCAGCACGATGTCTATTCCATCCGTCACAATGTCCGCTTCCGCTTCTTTCCCATCCAAGTACGCGTCAATTAAAATCGGATACGTTAACTCGCCTTGCTCCACCAATGCCGCAAGCTGGACTTCATCGCGGACGATGAACATGCCGCGGCCGCCGATGACATACGACGGGCGAAGCAGCACCGGATAGCCGATTTCGGCCGCTTTGGCGGCGAGCTCCTCAGCGTCGTTCGCCATTAGGCCAGGCACGTGCGGAATGTCAAGCTCTTCAAGCAACTGGTAAAAGCGGTCGCGGTCTTCGAGCTGGTCGATCATATCATAGGTGACGCCAAGCAGCGGCACACCGGCTTCTTCAAGCCCTTTGACCAAATTGATCGCCGTCTGTCCGCCAAATTGAACGATGACATGCTTGATTTGTTCCGCTTCAATGACATCGAGGACGCTCTCAAGCGTCAGCGGTTCAAAGTACAGACGGTCGGCGACGGCAAAGTCGGTGCTCACTGTTTCCGGATTGTTGTTGATCATCACCGTTTCATAGCCTTCTTTTTGCAAGGCGAACACGCTATGAACAGAGCTGTAGTCGAACTCAATGCCTTGGCCGATGCGGATCGGACCGGCTCCAATGATCAGCACTTTCTCCTTGCCGCTCGCTTTCTTCCGCTCGTCTTCGCCGAAATAGGTCGAGTAGTAATAATCCGTTTCCGAATGAAATTCGGCCGCGCACGTGTCGACCATTTTGTATGACGGCACGATGCCAAGTTCCTTCCGCTTGTTGCGCACCTCAAGCTCCGTCACGCCCCACGTTTCGGCCAAAAAGGCGTCGCTTGCCCCTTTTTCTTTCAAGAAGCGCAACGTCGGCTCATCGATCGTATCAATCGTGGTGGCTGCCGCTTGTTTTTCGAGCGCCACGAGCCGTTCGAACGAAGCAAGGAAAAAGCGGTCGATTTTCGTCCATTCGTGAATCGCTTCGACCGCCACCCCGCGGCGGAGCAGTTCCAAAATCGCGAAAAAGCGGCGGTCGTCTTTGTCGACAAGCAGCTGTTTCAGCTCGTCATCCGTTTTCGCCGAAAGCTCTGGCAAAAACAGTCCGTTGTTTTTGCCTTCGAGCGACTGAACCGCTTTTTGGAACGCCCGCTCCATATTGCGGTCGATCGCCATCACTTCCCCGGTCGCTTTCATTTGCGTACCGAGCTTCCGGTCCGCGTGCGGGAACTTGTCAAACGGCAAGCGCGGGAACTTGACGACGACGTAGTCCAAGGCCGGCTCGAAGCTGGCGTACGTCGTTTTCGTCACCGGATTGACGAGTTCCGCGAGCGTATAGCCGACCGCCAGCTTCGCCGCAATGCGGGCGATCGGGTAGCCGGTCGCTTTGGACGCGAGCGCTGACGAGCGGCTGACACGCGGGTTGACTTCGATTAAGTAATATTGTTTGCTGCTTGGGTCAAGGGCGAACTGAATGTTGCAGCCGCCGATGATCCCTAATGCGGAAATGATCTTCACCGCCGACGAACGGAGCATTTGGTACTCCTCATCGGTCAACGTCTGCGACGGTGCGACGACGATCGAATCGCCCGTATGGATGCCGACTGGATCGACGTTTTCCATATTGCAAACCGTGATGCACGTATTCGACTGGTCGCGCATCACTTCATATTCAATTTCTTTAAACCCAGCGACGCTCCGTTCGATCAAACATTGGCGGATCGGGCTTTCGGCCAGCCCTTTCTCCACGAGCGCGAGAAACTGCTCCATGTTTTCGGCAATGCCGCCGCCCGTCCCGCCGAGCGTATACGCGGGACGAATAATGATCGGAAAACCGATTTGTTCGGCAAACGCGACCGCTTCCTCAACGCTTGTGACAATTTCGCTCTCCGGCACTGGTTCGCCAAGCTCATGCATTAACGCGCGGAACGCTTCGCGGTCTTCCCCGCGCTTGATCGCTTCAATCGGTGTTCCGAGCAGTCTCACCCCATACTTTTCAAGCACGCCGGCTTCATGCAGCTGAAACGCCAAGTTGAGCCCTGTCTGGCCGCCGAACGTGGCGAGTAGCCCATCCGGGCGTTCTTTGGCAATAATCGCTTCGACCGCATCGACGGTGAGCGGTTCAAAATACACGGCATCGGCATGAACTTCATCGGTCATGATCGTCGCCGGATTGTTGTTCACTAAAATGACGCGATATCCTTCTTCCTTTAAGGCGATGCACGCTTGTGTGCCGGAATAATCAAACTCGGCGGCCTGGCCGATGACAATCGGCCCCGACCCGATCAGGAGAATCGACTGAAGCGAAGAATCTTTAGGCATACACGTTCTCTCCCTTGAACACGGTTTGCAAAAATTCGTCGAAAATATAGCCGGTATCTTGCGGCCCCGGATGCGCCTCCGGGTGATATTGCACCGACAAAATCGGTTTATGGCGATGAACGATGCCTTCGATCGAGCCATCGTTGACGTTGATGAAGCGGATGTCAAACGGCTTGCCCGCCAAGCTTTCCTCTTTGACGACGTAACTATGATTTTGCGATGTCATCATTACTTTTTGCTTCCCGGCGTCCCACACCGGCTGGTTGGCGCCGCGGTGCCCGAAGCGGAGTTTTTCCGTATCCGCCCCGTACGCTAAGGCGACAAGCTGATGGCCAAGGCAAATCGCAAGCGTCGGATACCGGTCGATCAGCTGACGGATAGCGGGAAGCTGATGGCTTAACTGTTTCGGATCGCCTGGGCCGTTCGAGAGGACAAGCCCGTCCGGTTTCAGCGCGTCAATCGCTTCCGGCGCCGTATCATGCGGCACGACCGTCACCCGGCAGCCGCGTGCAAGGAGCGACTGCAAAATCGACTTTTTATAGCCGAAATCGATGAGCACCAAATGCGGCCCGGCTTCGCCGTATGTTTCGATCGTTTTCGTTGACACCGCGCGCACTGGAAACGCCGCTTCCTCATCCGCAACTGCTGGAATGGGCGACAAACTTAATTCCGCCATCATCGTTCCAGCGGTGCGGATTTCTTTCACAAGGGCGCGCGTGTCCACGTGCGCAAGAAGCGGAATGTTCCAATGCTGCAAGTATTCTGCCAAGCTGTATTTCGCCCCGTAATGAAATCCTGTGCTGCTCGCTTCGTAGACGACGACCGCTTCGACGTGCGGCCGCTTGCTTTCAAAATCGTCTTCATTGATGCCATAATTGCCGATCAGCGGGTACGTAAAAACGATGATTTGGTTTTTATACGACGGGTCGGTCAACACTTCTTGATAACCGGTCATGCCGGTGAAAAAAACGATCTCCCCGCTCACCTTTTCTTCAAGCGGAGCGGCGAGCTCGCCGCTGAACATTTTTCCGCTCGCCACATGCAAGTACGCTTTCATTGGCGCCACCTCATCGTTTGAGTTTTTATAACCGTTTAAGAATTTTTATGCATGAACAGGAATAAAAATTAAGCCGTCGGCCGTCCGTTTACAAGACGGCTGAGGCGTTGGCGTTGTTCAACACGTTTGTTAAAATGTCCACCGCTTCATCGATTTCCGCTTTCGTCACGACAAGCGGCGGCAGCAGGCGGATCACCTTCGGCCCCGCCGAGAGGACAAGCAAGCCGTTTTCATGAATCAATGGCAACAGCGGTGCGACGTCCGTTTGGCACTCGATTCCGACAAGCAGCCCGAGCCCGCGCACGTCCTTGACGATGTCAAGCGGAGCGAGCGCCTCGTTTAACCGTCCGAGCAAGTAGCTCCCCTTTTCTTGCACCTCTTGCAAAAACGCCGGATCGAACACCACTTCTAACGTCGCCTTGGCAGCGGCCATCGCGATCGGGTTGCCGCCAAACGTCGACCCGTGCACGCCAGGCCCAAACGACTCTTTCAAAAACGCTTTGCCGATCATCGCACCAACCGGAATGCCGCTTCCAAGTCCTTTCGCCACGGTGATGATGTCGGGCTCCACGCCGAAATGCTGGTAAGCAAACGGCTTTCCGGTCCGGCCGATGCCGGTTTGCACTTCGTCGATGATCAGAAGCGCCCCGTACTGTTGACACAGCTCCGACGCTATTTGCAAAAACGCCGGGTCAACCGGGCGGACGCCCCCTTCCCCTTGGACGACCTCAAGCATCACCGCGGCCACTTCTTCGTTCATTGCCTGCTTGAGAGCGTCGACATCATTCAGCGGCAAGTGAATGAATTCCGGAAGCAGCGGACCAAAACCGCTATGCACTTTCTCCTGCCCGGTCGCGGCCATGGTCGCGAACGTCCGGCCGTGAAACGATTGGGAAAACGTGATCACTTTGTGTCGTCCGGTATGTTTGCGCGCCAGCTTCAGCGCCGCTTCGTTCGCCTCGGCTCCGCTATTGCAGAAAAAGACGCAGTCGCCGGCGCTGTGGGCGGCGAGAAGAGAAGCAACTTCTTCCTGAATCGGAATTGTAAACAAGTTCGATACGTGCCAATATTGATTCAGCTGTTGTTCAATCGCCTTTTGCACGTGCGGATGACGATGGCCGAGATTGCAAACGGCAATGCCGGAAACAAAATCGAGATATTGTTTTCCGTTTACATCGGTCACAACCGTCCCTTCCGCGGCTTGGACGGCGATCTTCCAACGGTTGTATGTCGGAAACAGCGCGCTCATAAATATACCCCCACTTCTTTGCGAATCGTTGTGCCGTGCCATGTTCCGTTCTGGTAAAACGTCGTTTTGCCGCTGACGATCATCACCTCGGGCAGCGCATCGGACAGGGCGGACAGCGCCGCTTTCACTTTCGGAATCATCCCGCCCGTGATGACGCCGTCTTCGATCAGTCGTTCAATCGTTTCCGCCGTCGCCTCGGCCACGAGCGCGCCGTCTCGCAAAATTCCGGGCACGTTCGTCACAAACGCGAGCTGGCTGGCGCCAATGGCGGCCGCGACCGCCCCAGCCGCCGTGTCGGCGTTAATGTTGTATGTTTGCCCGTTTTGGTCGATGCCAAGCGGCGAAACGACCGGAATGTAGCCCGCCGCAAGCAGCGTGCGCAACAGCTGGGAACGAACGGTTTTCACCCGGCCGACATAGCCGAGTTTGGCCAAATCGATCGGTTCTGCTTCAAGCAGCCCCCCGTCCACGCCGGAAACGCCGACCGCCGGCAAGCCGTTCTGCCTGAGCATCACCACAAGCTGTTTGTTCACTTTGCCGGAGAGCACCATTTCCACAACGGCAAGCACCTCTTTCGTCGTTTTCCGCAAGCCGTTGACAAACTCGCTCGGCACCGCCAGTTTTTTCAACATTTGCCCGATTTCCGGCCCGCCGCCGTGGACGATGACGACATCCATCCCTTGTTCCCGCATCATGTTCACGCTGGCAAAAAAGGCGGGAGACAGCTCATCGAGCACGCTGCCGCCGCATTTGATGACGACCGTTTTCCCCATCGTTCTCTCTCCTTACGTCCGATAGCTGGCGTTGATTTTCACATAATCGTACGTCAAGTCGCAGCCCCACGCGACGCCGAAGCCATCGCCCAAGTGCAAATCCACCTCAATGACGACCGTCTCTTGTTGCAAATACGCCGTCGCTTCTTCTTCCGAGAACGGCTGCGGCTCGCTTCCTTTCAGCATCACAATCGGCCCGATCGCGACATCAACATTGTCCGGATCAACGTCAGCGTCCGCATAGCCGATCGCGCCGATGATCCGCCCCCAGTTGGCATCCGCGCCGTAAACGGCCGTTTTCACTAAGTTGGAGCCGACGATTTGCTTGGCGATTTTTTTCGCTTCCTCATCCGTTTTCGCGCCGCGCACGCGCACTTCAATGAGCTTCGTCGCCCCCTCGCCGTCTCTGGCGATTTGCTTCGCCAAGTCTTCGCACGTTTTCCGCAGCGCCTCGTAAAAGTTCCCCCAATCCGGATGATTCGGCGTCAGCTCATCATTTCCAGCAAGACCGCTTGCCATCACCACAACCATGTCATTCGTCGACGTATCGCCATCAACCGTAATTTGGTTAAACGAAACGTCCGTAGCCGCTCGCAGAGCCGCGTGCAGCACCGTCGATGAAATATTCGCATCGGTCGTAATGAACGCGAGCATCGTCGCCATGTTCGGATGGATCATCCCCGATCCTTTCGCCGCCCCGCCGACGGTGACCGTTTTCCCATCGACGGTCGTTTGGTAACAGGCGTGCTTCATCACCGTATCCGTCGTTAAAATCGCCGTTTGAAACGCCTCCGCATCCGCCATCGTCGCCCCTGGAACAAGCTTTTCGATGCCCGCGCGAATTTTTTCCATCGGCAAATATTCCCCGATCACGCCCGTTGAAGCGACAGCCACATGGTGCAGCGCCAGGCCAAACTGTTTCGCGCACAGCTCGCGCATTTCATAGGCGTCCTTGAGCCCCTGCTCGCCGGTGCAGGCGTTCGCGCATGCGCTGTTGACGATGACCGCCTGCAATTTTTGTTCTACAGCGAGGCTCGCCTGCGTCACTTTGAGCGGCGCCGCCTGGAAATGGCTTTGCGTATACACCGCCGCCGCCGAAGCCGGCACGTCGCATAGAATAACCCCTAAATCTTTTTTCGAATAGCGCAGCCCGGCGTGCACCCCAGCCGCTTGAAATCCCTTCGGCGTGACGACCGTTCCATCGGCGACCACCGTTACTTGCGCCGTTTGTTTCGTTGCTGTCATTGTTCGTTCCCCTTCCCTCACGGATAGATCGGCAAGGATCGGAGGCCCTCCGCCTCATCCCACCCCATCATCAAGTTGAAGTTTTGCACCGCCTGCCCGGCAGCGCCTTTCATCAAGTTGTCGATCACCGACACGACCGTCACCCGTCCCGTCCGTTCATCGTAGGCGAGGCCGATGTCGCAATAATTTGAGCCGTACACTTCTTTTGTCGCTGGAAACTGTCCAAGTTGACGGATGCGGACAAACGGCGAACCTTCATAACTTGTTTTATATAAATCTACCAAGTCGTTTGGCGAAATCGGTTGTTTCGCCTTCGCATAGATCGTCGCCATAATGCCCCGTGTCATCGGAATCAAATGGGTGCTGAACGTAATCGGCTCCATCGCTTCATTCCACGTTTGCAGCGTTTGCTCAATTTCCGGAATGTGCTGATGGACGTTCACTTTATAAATTTTCACGTTTTCGTTCACTTCGGAAAAATGCGTCCCAAGCCCGGCTTTCCGCCCCGCGCCTGATACGCCGGACTTGGCGTCAACGATGATCGAGTCTTCCTTAATCAATCCTTCTTTGACAAGCGGCGCCAAGCCAAGCAGCGTCGCCGTCGGATAACAGCCCGGGTTGGATAGGAGCACGGCCTCGCGCACCGCCTCGCGGTTCCACTCGGTCAGCCCGTACACCGCCTTTTGCAAATATTCCGCCGGCGCCGCCTCGCGCCTGTACCATTGTGCGTACACCGCGCCGTCTTTCAACCGGAAATCCCCGGATAAATCGATCACTTTCACTCCCCGATCGACAAGCGCCGGCGCCCACTCCCCCGACACCCCGGGCGGCGTGGCGAAAAAGACCACGTCATACTTGGCAAGCGCCTCGATTTCAAGTTTATGCAACACCGCACCATCGACCGAACCGACGTGCGGGAAACTTTCCGATACATGAACCCCGTCCTGCGACGACGAGAAAACGTCGCAACGGCTCACATGCGGATGCCCGTATAGCAAGCGGAACAACTCCGTGCCGCTGTATCCCGTCGCCCCGATGATTGCCACTTTCATGACGTTCCCCCTCACCCGTATGTCTCATGTAGTTCTCATTATAATACTGTATAAAAATAAAATCAAATGTATATTTAATAATTTTCAAGGATTTTTTCTTGCCCCTCCCTCTGTCTATGAGAAACGAATACCGATTTGCCCCGGCAGCCAAGGTGCATCCTTGACTCCATCGCCCTCATGTTCTTGGGATGCAAAGACTTTCACAAACGATTCCACCGATGTTCAACAAGTTTTCAATCTTTCCACTATCCTTATATTGACTTCCCTCTTTTTTCCTGTACACTTTTAGATAGCGATACATTTTACGTAAGGTTGTGATCGGATGAACGAGATTGAATCTCGTGAATGGCAGAAGTGGCTTACATCGCTTGGGCGCGATCTTCGCCTTGAGAAGGGAACGTACTTGTTTCAAGAAGGGGAAAAAGCAGACGATATTTACTATATCCAATCGGGGAAAATCCAAATCAGCAAAATGGATATGGACGGACGGGAGCTCACGCTGCGCATTTGCAGCCAAGGAGATTTGATCGGCGAGCTGACGCTGTTTTGCCCTGGCGCCCGCTACATGCTGACGGCGAAAGTGCTGGAAGACGGCGTCGTTTCCGCCATTCCGCGCGAAAGGCTTGAACAAGAGCTCGCCAACAATCCGACGTTGGCGATCGAGTTCATGAAATGGATGAGCCTCCATTTCCGCAAAACGCAGACGAAGTTCCGCGACTTGATTTTACACGGCAAAAAAGGAGCGCTCTATTCAACGCTCATCCGTTTGTGCAACAGCTACGGCGTCATGAAAGAAGACGGCATTTTGATCGACGTGCCGCTGACGAACCAAGAGCTCGCCAACTTTTGCGGCACCGCCCGCGAAGTCGTCAACCGCATGCTCGGCGATTTGCGGAAAAAAGGCGTCATCTCCGTGGAAAAAGGAAAAATTTGCGTCCACAACTTGCAATACTTGCGCGACGAAATCGCCTGCGAAGGCTGCCCGCCCGAGCTGTGCCGCATTGACTGACGGGCGGGTGCGGCAAAAAAAAGGAGCTGACCGAAAAGAGCGGTAATGTTCCTATTTAGGGCGACATGGAAAAACAGGCCACCACGAAAAACCCGGTAAAACCAAGGGTTTCAGAGGTGGTCTCTTTCACATACTTCGGTTAAATTTCACCAAAAAGGGGGCTTTTGAGTCAGCCCCTTTTGCTCTTTTCGGAGCAATCATTCACACCGCACCTTACTTCACCATATCCCGATCCATCCAACTCAGACGGCCATCGTCTCCAGTGAACTACCCACCACCTACGCTTCGCTGAGAGGTGGGGGCTTCAAGCGACTTGTGTGCGTTCGCCGAACGGTAAGCCACACACAAGAACCCTTTACGCTTCCCTTCGTTCGGAAGGTGTCCGTTCTAACCATATTCTATCCTATTCGTTGGCTAACGCCAAACGACATTCATCTCCCACCTACTCACTGAGTTACACCCTTCGCGTTCCTTGCGGTGGGAGACTTCTTTCGAAAAGATGTTAAAAAAGATAACAAAAAATGCGCAAATACAGACCTCTCGTTGCCCTGCAGGCAAATACGATGTTTACTGATGATGATTGTTAAGAAAAGAAAACAAGCCCACAAACAAAAAAATCCCCCCCATCGTTTTATAAGTGCTTATATATTCTTTTAACATTTGCAAATATTCTTGAGAATCCACAGATCCCCCCATGGATCGAACCCAGGATGAAGCAGAACGACTCCCTAATTCAGGACTATTTAACATCAACCACAATCCGATGAGAGAAAGAACGAGTGAAACAAAATTCATTTTGTTTGGGCTTTTTAAAATATTCATTTTGCATCCTCCCTCTAGAAATGTTGATTTATCAAGGCTTTTCGGCCCCTCAGGGGTGTCCAAAAAATATTTTTCGACAAAATCCCTTACATTCTTTTTCAGTTTTGTGGATATCTTACAGACCTAGGGTGCGCTTCGCGGCCACGGCTGGACATATTTTCCTGCCGTGGGAGGAAGCGTATTCGATGCACCCTTTGGATCTCCGCGTCGCTGATGAGGACGAACCCTCCCATGTCTCCGGGCGTCTTTGCGCCAACATTCCCTCGTTCGGTCTCGTCATCAGGCGGAGGCCGGCCAAGCTCCTTTGGGGACTCAAGGTCGAATGGATACAATCACGCCAGCTTCTCCGGTGTCATCCTGTTGTCCAACGATTCTTCCGTTCGCAGGGGAGGCCTTAGGCCGCCCGTTGCACCTGGGACAAGACGTCCTGTTTCATTCGCTCCGCGTCAAAGGCTTGTTTCTTCGTACAAATCGCAAACAGCACATTCAACAGCTTCCGGCACAAGGCGACGATGGACTGCTTTCCGGTCAGCGGATTGACGGGGCGGGTCGTATAATACTCATGCAGCTCGCGAAACGCCTCGTTGTGCCGAATCAGCGGAATCATCGCCCGAAACAGCACCGATCGCAGCCGTTTCCGTCCCCGTTTGGAGATGTGCTTTTGCCCTTTGCGCTGGCCGGAGGAGTTCTCCTTGAGCGTCAGGCCCGCCAACTTCACCAATTGACGCGGGTCCCGATAGTGGGCGAAGCTGCCGATCTCCGCCAGCAGATCGATGATCGTGGCGTCTCCCAACCCGTCGACCGTTTTCAGCCATTGATACTCCATCGTCGTTTGAACCAACGCCTTCAACTCGGCGTCCAACGCGGCGATCTCAGCCTCCAATTGGCGGTATCGGCGGACGAGCGCGGCGATCTCAAACCGGGCCATCGTCGTCCCTTCCGTCACCCCAATCGAGTCCTTCGCGGCGTTGATCAACGCCTGAATTTTGGCCTTCTGCGGGCATTTCAGCCCTTCGCTTTGCCGGTACACCTCAAGAAGCTCCTCCACCGTCCGGCCGGCCATATCGGCTGGAAGCGGCGTCCACTCCAGCACCGAAAGCGCCGTTTTCCCCAGGTCGCGAAACACCGTCCAAAACTCTGGAAAATATCGGTCGGTCCAGCGGACGATCGCGTTTTTCACCGCCGTCTGTTCCTTGCGGAGCTTCTCTTTGAGCGTGCTCCCGACGCGCAAATCGGCTTCGATCTCGTGCAGCAGCCGGGGGACGAGGAATCGTCCGTCTTTCGCCAGTCTGGCGATGACTAGGGCGTCTTTGGCGTCATGTTTCGTCGGCAGGTTGTCATCGAGTTCTTTCGACCGGCACACATGCGCCGGATTGACCATGACCAACGGGATCTCGTGCTCCTCAAGGAAGTAGGCGAGGTTCAACCAGTAGTGCCCGGTCGGCTCCACCGCGACGATCACCTCTGACTTCCCGAACGCTTGCATCGCCTCCTGAATCGCTTCATACAGCTGGCGAAAGCCCTCTTTCGACTGGAAGATCGGGAACGATTTGCGAAGCACACGCCCCCGGTCATCCACGAAGCAGGCGTAGTGGGTTCGTTTCGCGATATCGATGCCCACCACAAGCGTTTGTTCGGTGACTTGATCAATTTTATAGTTTTGTGTACAATTCATCTGAAGTCCTCCTTGGTATGGTGAGTGATGTGTTTGACACCCCTGCATCATACCAAGAGGGCTTTTTTTGATCAAGTCCCCGGAAAAGCTCCTAACGGGAATGCTCCTTTTTATGACTATCCGTTATGCTTAAACGAAACACAAAAACAGAAGCAAGTTCCATCAGGAAACTTGCTTCAATATTACTATAAATAACAGAACACAGAACATTACTCATAGTAATAAAAACATACCCCTACAGGCTTAGCGGCATATCCATACCCTACTTTATATACATGCTCATTGAAAAGTTAACCTTCGCATAAGCGGTGCCCACTCTGGTTATACTGCTCCTAATGAAAAACATGGAAAAGGAGCGGAATTCTGCATGAAACGCCTCAAAATCACCGACAACCATGGATGGACGCCCCGGAAACTCCGCAAGCAGGAACGGAAGATCAAAAACGCTCATCTCCGCCAACGTGTGATGGCCGTCCGCCTGGTCATGGAAGGCTATTTGGGCAAAGAGGCGGCTTCCATGGTCAACGTGTGCCGACAAACCGTTTCCCATTATGTGTCGCTGTTCAACGAAGGCGGCCTTGAACTCCTGCTTCATCGGGATTTCGCCCCCGGGCGGGAGCCGTTTCTCACCGAAGAACAGCAAGAAAAGATCAAACAGCTTGTATTGACCACCACTCCCGCGGAACTGGGCTGGGACGTCGCTTCGGCGTGGAACACCAAACTCCTGCAATCCTATGTCGCAAAGCAATTCGGTGTTTGCATTTCCCGCGAAGCGCTGCGAAAACTCCTGCACCGCAAAGGGCTGTCGTGGACACGACCGACGTACACACTGGCGAAAGAAAATCCGGATGAGCAAAAGCAATTTGAAAAACAAATGGATCTGATAAAAAAAACTTGATCACCAAGGAGACAGAAGATGCTGTTCTTCTGTACATCGATGAAACCCATATCCGCTCTTGCCATGTCTTGCGGTCCACATGGTCGGAAGTCGGCCGCCAAAAACAAGTGCCGACGTTTGGCCATCATGCCCACGTATCGCTGTTTGGCGCGGTCAACGTCCATGATGGTGAAACGGTGCTTCATCAAACGACTGCCGCCAATGCCGCGACGTTCTTGGATTTCTTGAGAATGCTCAAAGAGCGCGATCCAGACCGTCTCATGGTCTTGGTGTTGGATAACGCCCGCATTCACCATGCCAAAATGGTCAAGGAGTTTTTGCGGGAAGAAGGGCAGTGTTTTCACTTTCTTTACCTTCCTCCCTATTCGCCACAGCTGAACCCGATTGAACGCTTATGGAAATGGCTGAAAGATACGGTGATTGCCAATGTCTTTCACAAGGATCGCAATGATATCATTCAAGCCATTACTCGGTTTGTCCACTACATCCACGAACGTCCGGAGGAAGTGCTGCAACGCTTAGGGTGTGCAGGATGACTGAGAAGTTAACTCTTCATGTTGCATGTATATAGTTTTTTCCCTTTTGGTCCAGGAACAGAAGGCTCTTCACCACAACATGTACTTGACAAGCAATACGGTTTCCTGCACAAAGATGTGCAAAAATCACTGATTTGTTGATTTTCCCTCACAAGCGTAAATAGGGTATGTTCAGAAAAAATCAAGTACAACTTTTGGTGAAGAGCCGAACAGAAGTTTCTAATCTTTTAAGAAATTCTAGGTCTGTTATTTCAATCACCTTGTTCCCGCTTTGAGATACAATTAGATTATATTTCGCCTTTACTAAAATTGTCAATAAAAATTTGAATTGTTTGTTTCTTTGTCGCATAAAGTAAGATTTTTAAGCTTTATCGAGTTGTTTTTTGGCTCATCACCAAATTTTGTGATTTAGTGACAAAAGAGAAAGCACTGACGAGATCCTGGCCATAATGTTAGCGGTGAAATCAACATTAAGGAAGTCTCGTAAGGGCTTTCGACACCACTAGGATTGCCAGAATTGAAAACAATTGATTTCCCACTCATGTTGAGTGACTTCCACGCGAACCACTGGGAAGCCGAACACTTAGCGAAAGTCTACTTGAAGTGAATCGACATGTTCTAATTTTTATTTATTTGAGAACGAGCATAGAAGAAGAGGTAGGCTTTTGAAACGACCCTTTGCAAAACCGTTACAAGGAATTCACGCCCATTTCACATCATGCTTGTGCAGTGAAAAAGCAATACCGCCTAACCAAAAGAAAACCCCAAACGGTCATGGCCGCCTCCCGTTTGGGGTTCGTTCAAGAGTAAAGCACGATCATCGCGATGAAAAAGTACGCCGCGTTGGCGATTTCCAGCATGCCGAGTTTCATGATCGGCAGCGACTTGCCATATAAATAGACGGCGCGAATGACGCTCGGGACATAGGCCAAAACGGCGAACGGCTCGCCGATGGCGATGAGGCCGATGATCAACAAGGCGTGGTAGCCCCATGACAGCCATTTGTACCGCTCGTTTTTCTTTTCGCGAATCATCGTTTTGACGTAAAACGTGCTGCCGATGAAAAAGAGGAAGGAAAACAGGGCGAGTTCAAATGCTTCGATTGTCAACGCCCCGCGTCCGGCGTAAAAGGCGGCGAGGCCGCCGATGCAAAACGCCGCGATGGCGGCTGCATCATTCCAAAAGGCGCGCTCATTCTTTTTCTTGCTGTAGTAGGTGTTTACTAGGAAAAACGGGATCATCGCCAATCCGAAGAGAACAAGGGTCGGCCGCTGCCAAAGGGAAACGGCCAGGGCCGGCGCGGCGATGGCGCCATAGCGAACGGCAGCGGGCACGTACGGCTCTTTCCGCTTCGTTTTCACCGCCATCAAGAGCGGATACGTTGCCAAATAGAGCGCAAGCCAGGCGACAAAGAGCGGCGCGTGAATCCACGAAAGCCCACCGGCGTACGCTCCGAGCCAAAACGGGATGATGAGCATCGCCCAGGCGCCGTGTTGTTTTGGCATCACCCATTTGCTTTTGTTCGCCATCCGTCTCATCCTCCGCTTACCGGTGGAATAAAGGCGACCGTGTCGCCGGCGTGAAGCGGCGCTTCGTCGCGGACATACTCCTCGTTAACCGCTGTCATGACGCGCCCGAGCGAGATGCCGTAGCGCTCTTCCACTTCGTCTTTCAGTTTTTTCACCGTTTCCGGAACGTGCGGCCACATCACTTCCCGCTCGCCGATTTGCTCGCTCAAATGGGCGAAAAACAATAGACGGATCATTCCTCTTTCACCTCCGGTTTTCCGGACGGATACGCCGTTGTTTCAAGCTGGTCGCCCACCCAGACGCTTCCGTCCTCCCATTGCTCTTTTTTCCAAATCGGCACGATTTGCTTGATCCGCTCAATGGCATAGCGGTTCGCCTCATACGCTTCGGCGCGGTGCGGCGAAGAAACGGCGATGACGACGGCGATGTCGCCGATCTCAAGGCGCCCGATCCGGTGGGTGATGGCGGTTTTCGCCCCTGGCCATTTCTCCGCAATTTCCGCTCCGATTTGCGCGAGCATTTTCTCGGCCATCGACACGTACGCCTCATATTGCAAAAAGAGCGTCCGCTTGCCGTTTGTCCATTCGCGCACCGTGCCGGCAAAGACAGCGACCGCCCCCGCTTCCGGACGCATCACTTTTTTCATCACATCCTCGACCGAAATCGGCCGGTCGGTAATGGCAAACAACGGTTCTGTCATGTTCGTGTTCTCACCTCGTTCATGAGCCATGGAATATATTCGTCATCATCGGCCAACGAAAACACCGGGTGCGCTAGCGGCCCTTCGAGCGGCTCCCAGGCGATGACGGCGCGGATATTGGCGAGGTGCTGAAGCGATGCCCAATCTTCCCAAGTGCGGACGAGCACGACCTTCGGGTGCCGCTCTTGTTTGTAGCCT
Source organism: Geobacillus sp. JS12 (assembly GCF_001592395.1). Lineage (NCBI taxonomy): Bacteria > Bacillati > Bacillota > Bacilli > Caryophanales > Anoxybacillaceae > Geobacillus > Geobacillus sp. JS12. The sequence continues at coordinate 247,613 of NZ_CP014749.1, read as the reverse complement.
TCGACCAACACGAGATCGAGCCGAAGCGGCGCATAGATCGCCAAAATATCATCCAACCGCCACAACGGGCGGCGGAGATGAAGCTGCAAAAGCCCGTCCCCTTCCACCGCCGTTGCCACCGCCCCGGCCCGCTCATGGCGGACGGAATCGACGCCTTCCGGCCGCGCGGGCTCGCCGCCATGGCCGTGGTGCTTCACCGTCCCGACGCGCCATCCTTCCCGGACCGCGGCCGCCACCCATTTTTCCATAAGCGTCGTTTTGCCGCTATGTTTATAGCCGACGACTTGCCAGACGTTCATTCGCTTGACCCCTCATCGTCATCAAGAAGCCACACTTCGACCTCATCGCCAACCGCAAACCCTCTCGTTCCGCCCGACAGCACCATCAAGGCGTTCGCAAAGGCAAGCGAGGTGACGATGTTCGACTTGTCCATGCCGACCGGTTTGACGATGAGACGACCATCGATCGCCTCGACCCGGCTGCGAACGAAGCGGGTGAACGGATTCGGCTTCGGAAAATCGGCGCCAAGGGTGGCTTTCGCTTTTTTCAAATACGGCTTGGCCGAAAACAGCCGCGTGCGCACGACCGGGCGGACAAACAGCTCATACCCGACGTAGCACGCCGACGGGTTGCCGGATAAGCCGAACAGCAGCTTGCCGTCCCGTTCCGCAACGGTCGTCACGCTTCCCGGGCGCATGGCGATTTTGTTAAACAACACGTTCGCTCCGAGCCGCTTGTAAATGGCGGGCAAATAATCGAAATCCCCGACCGAAACGCCGCCGGTCGTAATGAGCATGTCCACTTGATCGAGCGCCTGGCGCACAGCGTGAAAACACGCATCGAGGTCGTCGGCGAGCTGGCCGAAATAAATCGGCTCGGCGCCGCTTTTGAACACCTGCGCCTCGATCATGTAGGCGTTGCTGTTGCGAATTTTCCCCGGCACGAGCGGCTCGGAGACGTCGAGCAGTTCGCTGCCGGTCGCAAAAATGCCAATCCGGGGCTTTTTCGCCACCTTCACTTCGGCGTAGCCGAACGTCGCCAAGAGCGCCGCCACCCCGGGATTGATGCGCGTCCCTTTTTCGACAAGCTGCTGTCCCTTTTTGGCGTCTTCTCCTTGAAACGAGATGTTGTCGCCGGGACGGAACGGGCGTTTAATGGCCATATACGTTTTTCCATCCCGCTCGTACTGTTTAGCGAGCTCGAGCATGACGACCGCATCGCACCCCTCCGGAATTTGTGCCCCGGTCATCAAGCGCACCGCTTGAAACGGGCCGACGGGCCGCTTCGCCACTTGCCCGGCGCCGATCGTTTCGATCACTTCAAACTCGACCGGACGATCCAGCCCCGCTCCTTCCGAGTCGGCGGCGCGAATGGCAAATCCGTCATACGGCGAGCGGTCAAACGGCGGCACGTCATGATCGGCGCGCAAATCTTCCGCCAAATAGCGGCCATACGACTGGCGAAGCGGCACGATCTCCTCTTCTCCTCTCCCAGCGTAACGCATCACCCGGGTGATGGCTTCCGCTACGGGAATGGGGGTTCGTCTTTCGACCAACGGTGTTCTCCCCTTTCTTTCCCTCATTCACTTCACTAAGCCCATTTTATCGTTTTATCACAATGATTTCCAATCTTGCAGCTGCTTAATGGTTTTGTCCAATTTTTCATCAACGACGCTGGCATCATCAATATGTTGCAAAATCATCTTTTTCTTCCTCCCAGCGGCTTGCCTTGGCCAGCAGCCACATGCTGACTCCTCCTCTTTTTTCGGCCGTTCACATCTTCTATGCAGCACATTCACAATTTATAGGCTCTTCACCACAACATGTACTTGACAAGCAATACGGTTTCCTGCACAAAGATGTGCAAAAATCACTGATTTGTTGATTTTCCCTCACAAGCGTAAATAGAGTATGTTCAGAAAAAATCAAGTACCACTTTTGGTGAAGAGCCAATTTATATCGTCCGTTTTATTGTACAGGAAAGAAGGGAGCCACTGTTGTGATGTTCATCACATTTCCTTAGTTGTCCACTTTTTCGTTTGTGTGAGATGTGTCACAACGTTGGCGTCCAAAACAAGGTATGCTGAAGCTGTAACGATTTGGTGATGGAGGGATCCGAAATGGAACAGCAGTTTACCGAACAATCGTTGATTGGTGATATTGTCACGGTCTTTCCGAAAGCAGCGGATTTGTTTAAAGCGCGGCGGATTGATTTTTGTTGCGGCGGGCAGCGCCCGTTAAAAGAGGCCATCGAAGAGCGCGGACTGGACGGCGAAGCGCTCCTTCGCGAGCTGAACACCCTTTACGCGGAGGCGCAAAACAAGCCGTCCGGAAACTGGAGTGAAGCTCCGCTAGCCGACTTGGTCGAGCATATCATCAACACGCACCACCGCTATTTGAACGAGGAGCTGCCGCAGCTCAGCCCGTATGTCACGAAAGTGTTGCGCGTGCACGGCATGCATCACCCGCATCTTTCCCGGGTGCATAAACTGTTCCATGAGTTAAAAACGGAGCTTGAGCAACACTTGATTAAGGAGGAAACGGGCGCATTCCCACTCATTTTGCAATTCGCCGACAACCCGTCGCCGGAAAACCGGGAGGCGGTCGAGCAGGCCGTTCGCGAACTCGTCCATGAGCATGACGCCGCTGGCGATCTCATCAAAGACATTCGCGACATCACCAACGACTTCACCCCGCCGGAAGACGCATGCGGCACGTACCGGCTCGTCTACAGCCGGCTCGCGGCGCTTGAAGACGATTTGTTCACCCACATCCATTTGGAAAACAACATCCTCTTCCCGCGCGTGTTGGCGGCGGTGAAGAATTAAAGGAAGAAAGACGCCGATTCGCACTTCCGAAAACATAAACCAAAAACGGGATCGCTTCTTCTACGGAAAGAGCGCTCCCGTTTTTTTCACCCTCCAATATACGACATTTCAATTTTCGGCCGTTGTTTCGCCGTTTCGGCTGTCCGTTCTTCCGAATAGCGGTCCGTCCGCCGGTTCCAGACGGCTGTAATGAGCGCCTTCAGCTCCTCTTTCCCTGCCCCGGCGCGCAGTTTTTCTTTCAAAGACACACCTTTCGAGGCAAAGAGGCACGTATACAGCTTGCCGTCGGCGGAAATGCGCGCCCTCGTGCAGCTTTGGCAAAACGCTTCGGTCACGGAGGCGATAAAGCCGACTTCCACGTCCGTGCCCACGTAGCGGTAGCGGCTCGCCACCTCGCCGAAGTACTCGTGTTCGATCGGCTCGAGCGGGTGCATGGCGTTGATTTGCTCGTACATCTCTTTTTTCGTCACGACATGGGAGTAATCCCAGCCGTTCGTCGTGCCGACATCCATAAATTCAATCAAGCGGAGCGGAATGCCCAAGTCTTTAAAGTAAGCCGCCATCGGCACGATTTGCGAGTCGTTCCATCCTTTTTTGACGACCATGTTCACTTTCACGCCGAGCCCCGCCGCCAGGGCGGCTTCGATGCCTTTTAACACCGGGGTGACGCCGACGCCAATGCCGTTCATTTTTCGGAAAATGTCATCATCCAACGCATCCAAACTGACGTTGACGCGCTTCAACCCGGCCGCTTTCAGCCGTTTCGCCCATTTCACCAAATGGATGCCGTTTGTCGTAAGGGCAACGTCCCGCAAGCCGGGAATCATGGACAACCGCTCAATAAGCACATCCAAATCGCGCCGAAGCAGCGGCTCGCCGCCGGTCAGGCGGATTTTTTCAACGCCAAGCTCGACAAAGCATTCCGCCAACAGCGCCATTTCGTCAACGGTTAACAGCTGGTCTTCCGCCAGAAAGCGAAAATTCGGCCCGAACACCTCCGCCGGCATGCAGTAGACGCAGCGAAAATTGCATTGGTCGATGACCGACAGCCGCAAATCGCGCAACGGGCGGGACAGGCGGTCGGCGATCGTCACCCGGTCGCGCTCTTCCATGGCGCTCCCTCCTTTCCATATCATGGCCGCGTGATGTTCCAACGGCCTGCTCCTTATCGCTGCCAACGGCCTAGTTTCGCCGCACAAGACAATAAACTAAACGACAATCCAATCGTGACCGCCACCCATGCCCACGCCAACTCCATCCGCCCCGACTCCATCGCCATATAGACGGCGGTCGGGATCGTTTGCGTTTTGCCTGGGATGTTGCCGGCAAACATGAGCGTTGCGCCGAACTCCCCGAGGCTTCTGGCAAACGACAGCACCGCTCCGGACAACAAAGCGTTTCTAGCCAACGGCAGTGAAATATGCCAAAACACTTGGCGCTCGTTCGCCCCGTCGATGCGCGCCGCTCCTTCAATGGCGGGGTCGACGGCCTCCAGCCCCGCTTTGGCCGCCTGATACATGAGCGGAAACGACACGACAACCGCCGCGATCACCGCTGCGCCGGGCGTAAACAATATCGTTGTGTGAAACCACCTTTCCACCAGCTGTCCGATTAGGCTATGACGCCCAAACAAGACAACGAGCAAAAACCCGACGACCGACGGCGGCAATACAAGCGGCAGCATAAACACCGTCTCCACCACTGTCTTGCCGCGAAACCGGCGGCGCGCCATCCGTCTCGCCGCCGCTGTCCCGAGGATCGCGACGATCACGCCGGCAAGAAGCGATACGTTTATCGATAACCAAACGGGTGACCAAAATTCCGCCATGAATCAACCCTTCTCTGCTACATCTCCATCTCACTATACGAAAATGAGCAGCCATATGCTGTGATACTGCTCACATTGATTGTATCATATATGCGCAGAAATCCGATTTAGAAAAATTTGTGACAACCCGCACAAAAAGGGGCAACTGATGATTTTTTTCACTTTCTCCCGCTGTGATGTTTTTTACAATAGAAGTAGTCGAACAAATGGAGGTGTCGACAATGCACGGTGAGAGCCGCACTGCCATGAATCGTGATTTCTCCCGCTTGCGTTCGTTGCTGCAGTCGTCAAAAAAAGTGATTCCACTTCGCAAGCAACTCCTTTTTGTTCCAAGAAGGGATGCCGGCCAATGAGCTGTACTTGATTCTTTCCGGCAAAGTGCAAGTGAGCAAAATTTGTCCGGACGGAAAAGAAATGTGCTTCCGCATTTGCGGAAGCGGGGAAATCGTTGGTGAATTGACGCTGTTTACGAACGATGCACGCTACTTGTTGACGGCCAAGGTAATAGAGCCAGGCGAAGCGGCAGTCATAAACAAAGAGGAACTGGAACAGCAGCTGCTGATCAATCCGCCCCTTACCCTTGAATATATGCGCTGGATCAGCAAGCATGCCCGGCGGACGCAGACGAAGTTTCGCGACTTAATTATGAACGGCAAAAAAGGGGCGCTTTATTCAACGCTCATCCGCCTTTGCAACAGTTATGGCGTCCCGCTTGAGGACGGAAGCATTTTTATTGATGTCACATTGAAAAACCAAGATTTAGCCAACTTTTGCGGCACGACGCGCGAAAGCGTCAATCGGATGCTCAACGCCTTAAAACAGGAAGGGATTATCTCGATGAAGCGGGGGAAAATTACGGTTCATGATTTAAACTATTTGAAAGCGGAAATCCAATGTGAAGATTGCCCGGCGGATATTTGCTGCATTGAGTGAGCAAAACGCCAAGGACAACAAAACGGATCGAGCCGTCTCAGGACACTGATGAAAAAAGCGCCCGGCCGGCCGTTGTTCTCGGCACGCCGGACGCTCTTTTTTTCTTGTCGGTTGTGATGCGAATCACTTCTGTTTCTTTTCACCGCCGTATAATGCGTTTTCCCTTTGTCAATTTCAATGTCAGTGATTTGCGCCGTCATTTCGACGCGGACATCATGCAGACCGATCCGCTCCATTTTCAACGGCACCGGTGCTTGGTTCACTCCTTTATGCGCCGCTAACATGTTCGCAGCAGACTGTTGCGTAGTTGCCGCTGTTCCGTTTTTATTTTCCGCCTTTGCCTCTCCTCCTCCCCCGTTGCTGCATGCGGCCAGAAGCGAAGCGGCTAACGCGACGGACAATAACGAAGACATCCTTTGTTTCATCGTTCTCCCCCCTTAGATAAGAAACGCTGTTGGGCGCACACATTTCTTCCGCCCCGTCTGCGGCAAACAACTTGTTTTCTCACCCACTCGCCCGTATCTCCTGCCTCATAAACAACCAATACGCGATCGCAAAGCAGATGAGAGTGGCGGCAATGAGCGCGGTCGCCTGCGGCCAAATGAGCAGCAAACTTTGCGAAAATGGCAAGGGGCCGCAACAGCGCCGGCCGTTTGCTCCACCGTGACGATCCCTAGCGTTCGGACGTCCGGCGAAAGCAAGGCGGTTGTTGATTCATTGAACAAGTAGCTCGGCGACAATCTCATGAGGCCAAGCACCAACTCTTGACGGCCGACCGCCTGCTCGACGGACGTAATGGCGTCAGACTGCAAAAACGGTTTCGCAAACACTTCCACAATCATCGAGTAGAAGAGATTGAAAAACAGCCAAACGGCCATCGACGACAACGCGGATGTCGCCGCCTGGCGGAAGACGACGGAAAACAAAATGCCGAGATTCAGCCAAAAGGCGATATACACAAGACATAACAACAAAAAGCATATGATGCGGGCAAATTCCTCGAACGTGGGTGGAATGCCCAAGATCAAAATGCCCAATGCCGTCACAAGCAGACCGAGAGAGAAAAACAACACAGCGTTCAACAAAAGACCCGCGACAAACTTGCCATTGATCACATAATCGCGCGGAATCGGCTGGGCCATGAGCCGGCTTAACGTCCCCCGATTCCGCTCCGAATTGATGGCGTCAAATCCAAGAGCGATGCCGAGCAGCGGCCCGAGAAAGCTGACAAACGTCAGAAACGAAGGCAACGTTCCGTCCGAGACGGTGAACAGTTTCAGAAACAAGTAGGCGCCTTTCGCGATTTCTTTCGCTTCGTCCGAAGAATCTAACGCGTCGCGAATCGCCGTCATCGCTGTGTACAGCGACCCGAAGCAAGTAAGCAAGATGAGGGCGATTAAAATGATCATGCGCCAACTCGTCAAATAATCGGCCAGTTCTTTTTTGACCATGGCCGAAAAGGCGCTGTTTGCCCCTCTTGCCCGTTTCTTCTCATCCGGCGCACCCGCCTTCAGCCGTTCGCTCCATCTTTTCACATATGAAAAAACATCGTTTGCCCATCGCCCTTCGTTACTCGCCCTCATGTCCATCCCTCCCTTCAAAATAGCGGTGATAAATCTCATCAAGTCCAAAATCCCGCCGGCTGAGATGGAACAGCGAAGATCCGGCTTCGATGATCGTCTGGCTGATGGCGGCGCTCACATCGGTTTGGCAATATACATCCAATCCGTTTTCCGTGCGTTCAACCTTGTTGACGCCCGGAATCGCTTCAATTTTTGCCATCAAACGGTCATCGAGCGGCGAGGCGGCGACGTGAATGACGTACGCATCTTGCAAAAAAAGTTGTTGCGCCAGGCGCTCGATATTCCCTTCGGCCAACAACCGGCCGCCCACGAACAAGCCGACCCGGTCGCAAATTTGCTGCACATGGTGCAATTGGTGGGACGACAAAAGAACGGTAATGCCTTCATTGCGGCTCAATTCGCGAATGAGCTGCAAAAATTCACGCACTCCTTCCGGGTCAATGCCTAATGTCGGCTCATCCAAAATGATCACTTCCGGCCGTTTCATCAACACATCGGCCAAACCGAGCCGCTGCCGCATCCCACGTGAATATGTTCCCGCTTTTTTATGGGCGGCATCGGTCAACTTCACCTTCTCAAGCAGCTCCCACGCCCGCTTTTCCGCCTCGGCGCGGGGAATGCCGTTTAACGCCGCCGTATACAACAAGTTCTCCAAGCCTGTCATGTGATGGTAAAAGCCGACATCATCCGGCAAGTACCCGACTTTCCGTTTCACCTCAATCGGGTTTCGCACCGGATCGATCCCGCATACCCTCACCGAACCGGACGTCGGTTCGGTGAGCCCGAGCATCATCAAAATCGTCGTCGTTTTCCCCGCCCCGTTCGGGCCAAGGAGGCCAAAAATTTCCCCTTTTTGAATCGAAAGCGTCAAATGGTCAACGGCTCGGTGGTCGCCATACGTTTTGCACAAATTGTCAAGCTCGATGACGGCGGGTGCTGCCATGCTTACCTCCTCCCGTATGTTTTGATCAAATAGTACAGCCCTCCAGCCACCCCTGCAATGATCAACAGGGCGACAATCCCCAAAGCGTTGACGTTTTGACAGAGACGCGGAACGCCGCCTCCGCCGACGTTTCCGCCGTTTGCGCCTGGAAGTTGACGACATAATCCCCAGCGATCGCTTCATCCGACGCTTTCACTTTCGCCTTAACTGTTTTGGAATCGCCCGGGTTCAGCTGGGCGATCGTGCTTTGATCGAATTCCACTTCCCAATCAGGCGGAGCGTCAGCCGTCATATTGATGTTCAAAAGCGGGGCGCTTCCGGTGTTTTTGACGACAAGATCGATCACCCGTTCATGCCCGCCGTCACATCGGTGCTTAAGTTTCCTGACGGCGTCGTCAGTTTGAGCGCATACGTGCCCGTAATGACCGCTTCTAACGTCAGCTCAGCCGACGTATCGCTCGTTTGCGCTTTGATCGGGATTTTGTACGTGCCCGCTTTCACATTTTCCGGCGGTTTGATCTCTATGGTAATGTCTCTTGATTCGTTCGGCTCGAGTTTCACCGACGTAACGGAATTGCCTTCCGATTTGAACGTGACTTGCCATCCTTTTTCCGCCGCCGAACTTAACGCGTAATTTTGCGTCTTGGCGGTTCGGTTTTTCAGCGTGACATCATACGTGAAGCTCGAATCCGCGTGCCCCTCGAGGTTCGTTTGTTCCGACGTCAGTTCCGTTTTAAACGATCCTTGTTCCGTCACGCGGACAAGCAAGGGCAATTTGGAGACGCCGCTTTCCCCTTTCGCGACAAGGGAAAAACGATAATCCCTTTGTCGGCATCCAGCGGCACCGTCACTTCCAACGTGACCTCTTCTTCTTTTCCGCCTCGGACGGACAGCTGCTCAATCGTTCTCCCCTCAGCGGTCATCGAAGTCGACCATTCTTTCGGCAGGTGGTCAAACGAGAAGGTGACGTTTTCAATGTTGGAACCGTTGTTGATGACATTGACCGTATAGTCGATTGTTTCCCCCGGCGTCACGGAAAGCCCGGTGTATGGCGTGAAGAGAACAACACCGCTTGCCGCCGCTGCCGGGCGGATCGGAAGAAGAAGCGAAAAGAGTGTCAAGATCATGGCGAACATCATGATGACCCTGCTTCGCACGACGTTCACTCCCTCCTTCTGTTTTCACTTCGTATACGCCAGAAATGGATCAATGGATTTGTTTTGCAGGAGAAAAATGAAATTGTAGAATAGATGCAGTAGGGGCAACAATTCCATCAAGCATGTGTCGGGAGGTGGGCAAGATGGAAGATCGACGGGAAGACATGGAACTGCTCGAGAAGATCGCCGAAGGCTCGCGCGCCGCCTTTGACCGTTTTTACGAAAAATACGCTCCGATGGTCTATCATATCGCTCTTCGAATCGTCGGCAACGAGGTGGAGGCGGAAGATGTCAGCCACGATGTGTTTCTCGAAATCTTGCAAAAACCGCACCAATTTGATCCGAAGCGGGGAAGCGTTCAAGCCTTTCTTGCCGTGAAAACGAAAAGCCGGTCGCTCGACCGCCTGCGCAAGAAACGGGATTTGCTAGTGAGCCGCCTTGAGGAAGCGGCTTTAAAAGAAAAGGGGGCGGAATTCTACTTTCTCCGCCAACTGGAACAACAAGTCATCCTCGATGCGTTAACCCATCTCCCCGAGGAGCAGCGGCAAGCGATCATTCACTTTTACTTTCACGGGGAAACCCAGCGGGAAATCGCCGCCGCGATGAACAAACCGTTAGGCTCCGTCAAGTCGCTCATCCGCTACGGCTTGCGCAATTTGCGGAAACAAAAAGAGTTGTTCCACTGGATGGAGGCTGGCAGAGGTGAAGAACAGCATGAAGCATAGCCATATTTCGGAAGCAAAAATCGTGGACTGGCTGTTAGGGATGCTGTCAGAACAAGAAAAAGAAGACGTGTCCAACCATCTTAAGTACTGCCTTGAATGCCAACGCCTGCTTGAAGCGTGGAAAGACATTGGGCTTAAAGAGGCAGCCCAATATGAAGCACCGCCCCTTTCTCACAAAGAGCGAATTTGGGCCCAAGCGGAAGCGCAAAGACAAACAGCGCGCGCGCAGCGAAAGGTCCGCATCGCTTCGGGATTGATCGGCGCTGCTTTGGCCGTCTTCCTTTTCGCCTTGCGCCTTTCCGCTTCGAACGACGGGCCGACCGCTTCCCATGACGGATCGGATGAGCCATATCGATACCAGATTGTCGAACAACATACCGACATTCCGATCGAGCGAATCATCCATAATCCCAAAACGAAACAAATTCCGATTGAACCATCGGCGCTCTTTCAACAGATGGACGGCACGATTTGGCTCAATGACGATACGAAGGAAATGCTGATGGAAATTGAAGGGTTGCCGCCGTTTGCGACTCGCGATTATCAATTGTGGATCATTTACACCAACAACGAGGTCAAAGGGGAACTGTTGACGATCCGCCACGGAGCGGCGCGCATTTTGATCACCGGCGAGGATGTCAAACAGTTCAAGCAAATTAAAGCGAGCCTCGAACCAAAGGGAGGAAGCGCGGCGCCGACCGGGCCGGAGACATTTATTGTCGATTTGGACCACGAATGATATTTCAACATTGAACGCTCTCCCACCTACGCTTGAGCTTTGAGGTGGGAGATTCTTGGGAACACCCGCCCCACAGCAGGCTGTCCACCAAGCCATCCCCGTGCGTCCCACGGTTCTTTACACCTTCTGTTCTGTGGAAGCAAGAGGAAGAGTGACGGCAAATCCCGATTCATCCCCCACTTACGCTCACGCGTGGAAGTGGGGGATCTTCTCGGTTCAGGATGATAAAAACGGGAAGGGCGCCTACTCCTTCCCCGTATGTTTTGAACACACATCCAACATCCGCCGCATGCGCCCGGGCAACCGTCTCACCAACGCCGTAGCGCCGTCATTTTAAGCGGCCGTTTTTCACCGCCCTCTTACCGTTGGCTTCGCTCTTTTGTCCGCAGCGCCTTTGGAATGTAAACACAATACGGCTCGCTTTCCAAATAGTCTCCCGTCACCGCATACGCCCGCGAGCGTGAGCCGCCGCACACATATCGGAACTCGCAGACGCCGCATTTTCCTTTATATTTGTCCGGATTGCGCAAGTCTTGGAAAATCGGCGAGTGTCGGTAAATGTCCGCCAGCGGCGTTTCTCGGACGTTCCCTGCTTTGACCGGCAGCAGCCCGCTCGGGTAGACATCGCCGATATGGGAGATAAAAACAAAGCCGTTGCCGTCGTTTACTCCTTTCGGCGCGCGGCCGAGCCCGTCGACTTGTCCGGTTAAGCCTTTGTTCAACACGTCTTCGTAACGGATGCCGCCTTTTGCCGTTTTTCCTTCACGCATTTTCGCCTGCAGCACGACGCGGCGGTAATGCTGGCCCGCCGTTGTTTTGATGTCAAACGGAACGCGCTTGCTCGTTTCATACAGCCAGCGGAACACCCGCTCATGCTCAACCGGAGAAATCATATCCTCCTCTTCTCCCCTTCCCGTCGGCACAAGGAAAAAGACGCTCCAAAGGACGCATTTCAGCCTCTCCACCAACGCCGCCATCTCGTCAAGCACATGAACGTTGTATCGCGAAATGACGGTGTTGATTTGCACGGGAATGTCGAGCTCATGCAAGTAGTGAATCGCACGGATCGTCAAATCAAACGAGCCGCTCACGCCGCGGAAATGGTCGTGAATCTCGGCGTTTGGCCCGTCAAGGCTAAACGCCCAGCGCGACAGGCCGACCTCTTTTGCTTTGCGGATCGCCTCTTTCGTCACGTTCGGCGTCGCGCTCGGCGTCATGGACACGCGCAATCCTTTATCGATCGCATATTTCGCTAAATCGTACACATCCGGGCACATGAGCGGATCGCCGCCCGTAAAGACGAGCATCGGCTGATCCATCTCGTAAATCTCATCGATCAGTTTTTTCCCTTCCTCAAACGTCAACTCGCGCGGATCGCGATGGTATTGCGCTTCGGCGCGGCAATGAAGGCACTTGAGTTGACAAGCTCTCGTCAATTCCCAAATCACAATAAACGGATTTTCATTAAAATCGCGCATGGCGGCCCCCTCCTTGGCCTTCATTGTACCGCAACATTCAGGCGCGTTATGTGATATGGATCACATTTAGACCTCAACGCTAATTCCATCTTATCTTTCGATTAGCTCAACTGAAACTCCGAAACTGTGGTCAGCCAAAATGGAGGAGACCTTTATTTCAATTTATATATGAATGTGAGCTTATAACATCGCGTTCTACTTTTTTACTTTTTCAAGTCTGAAACGATTGATTCTGTACACTTCATCACAAAGAACATCAATATCCTCTTGATTATGGCTAGTGAGCAAAATCGTCCTCCCTTCTTCCTTGAATTTCCGAAGCAAGTTTCGGATATTTTCAACGCTGTCAGCATCTAAAGCATTGAATGGTTCATCTATATACATGCAACATGAAGAGTTAACTTCTCAGTCATCCTGCACACCCTAAGCGCTGCAGCACTTCCTCCGGACGTTCGTGGATGTAGTTGACAAACCGAGTAATGGCTTGAATGATATCGTTGCGATCCTTGTGAAATACATTGGCAATCACCGTATCTTTCAGCCATTTCCATAAGCGTTCAATCGGGTTCAGCTGTGGCGAATAGGGAGGAAGGTAAATAAAGTGAAAACACTGCCCTTCTTCCCGCAAAAACTCCTTGACCATTTTGGCATGGTGAATGCGGGCGTTATCCAACACCAAGACCATGAGACGGTCCGGATAGCGCTCTTTGAGCATTCTCAAGAAATCCAAGAACGTCGCGGCATTGGCAGCGGTCGTTTGATGAAGCACCGTTTCGCCATCGTGGATGTTGACCGCGCCAAACAGCGATACGTGGGCATGATGGCCGAACGTCGGCACTTGTTTTTGGCGGCCGACTTCCGACCATGTGGACCGCAAGACATGGTAAGAGCGGATATGTGTTTCATCAAGGTACAACAAGACCGAATCAGGATCCATTAAGTTTTTTTTATGAAGTCGATCTGTTTCTCAAAATTCTTTTGTCGATCCGGATCGCCTTTCGCCAATGTGTAGGTCGGCCGTGTCCACGACAGCCCTTTGCGGTGCAGGAGTTTTCGCAACGCTTCGCGGGAAATGCAAACACCGAAGTGCTTTTCGACATAGGATTGCAGGAGTTTGGTGTTCCACGCCGAAGCGACGTCCCAGCCCAGTTCCGCGGGAGTGGTGGTCAACACAAGCTGTTTGATCTCTTCCTGCTGTTCTTCGGTGAGAAACGGCTCCCGCCCGGGGGCGAAATCCCGATGAAGCAAGAGCTCCAGACCGCCTTCGTTGAACAGCGACACATAATGGGAAACGGTTTGTCGGCACACGTTGACCATGGAGGCCACCTCTTTGCCCAAATAGCCTTCCATGACCAGGCGAACCGCCATCACCCGTTGGCGAAGAAGGGTGTTTTTGATTTTCCGTTCCTGTTTGCGAAGTGTCCGAGGTGTCCATCCGTGATCGTTGGTGATTTTGAGACGTTTCATGCAGAATTCCGCTCCTTTTCCATGCTTTTCCTTAGGAGCAGTATAACCGGAGTGGGAACCACTTATACGAAGGTTAACTTTTCAATGAGCATATATATAAAATAAGCGTTTGTTGATCCTCCATAATGGCTTGAGCAATAGCAAGCTTTTGTTTCATTCCAAGTGAGTAATGTTTGACCTTTTGCGTCGATTCTGGATCTAAACCGACCAACCTCATCGTTTGCTTTATTTTGTCATCACTGATTTTGTTTCGAATGAGAGCCAATGCTTTTAGATTATCAAACCCTGTCTTTCCCGCTATATATCCAGGCCGATCAATGATAATTCCAAAATCACTGGGAAATCGTTTATTGACCCCCAACTCTTCCCCGTCCACGATCACCCTACCGTGATTAGGGAATAGAAATCCACATATGAGTTTGAATAAGACAGACTTTCCTGAACCGTTAGGACCAATAATTCCATAAATTTTCCCCTTTTCCACTGCAAAATTCACGTTTTCAAAAATCGTTGCTCCTTTAAATGATTTACTGACTTGATCTAACAGGATATGCGGCAACTTACTCACTCCTTTTTAGAAATCGAGATCTTGTTTGGAAAAGACATACAGCAAGAAAACAATGGCGAAAACATTCCATAAGAATAGAACGGTGCTGATGCGGTAAATCGAATCATTTGTCAATAAATACGCCATGCTATTCAATCCAGATGGAATAATCCCCCAGTTATTAAAACCCGGGAACATAAAAAATGAAAGTATAGCGATCCCTACGAAACTATAAAATGTTTCTTTGCTCAGCCAAGAGATCAGAAACACAAATAGGACATAAAACGAAACTTGAAGGTAGCCGTTGACCAAAAAATGATAAAACATATCAAGCAATGTAACTGAACGGTCAATAGAAACATGGAAATCAAAAGAAAAACGTTTCAACGACAAAATGAACAAAGCGAGCAATGCTAAAGCGAATAAATATAATCCAATGTATAGCATGATCTTATGATACCACGCCCAAAACCATCGGCTGATCGACTGATAACGTACTAACTTGTAATACCCCATTTCCGACAATTCCGTCTGCAAATGCAATTGGACCAAATAGATGACCCCAAAATAAAGAACCCAATAACATAAAAACGACTTGAAATAAAACGCTTGTTTGGAACCGCCTATAAACATGAAAAGAAACTGGTCCCAAACAGTTTGTCCCACGTTCTCTCGCATTCCAGACCATAATGCTAGAACAACCAAGACAATAAAAGCGGTATATTTCCAATTGTACCCTTTCACATTCAAATCCAGTCGATTGACAATCCATATGAGCAGGATCATCCATCCTATAACCACCGAAAACGATCCCCATATATTGCTGAACTGAGCAACCCCCGAATGCAAAATCAAGTAATGGCACAAATTAAACAGGGAATGAGGAGAAAGAAGTTTAAATGACACTACGCCATACACCCATATGAACACCGCAACAAACACGACAATGTCCTTGTTTTTCCACTTTACATAAAGGATGGCCAAAACAAGGTGAATACAGCTGACACTGAAAACAAGCAAAGCTAAATGCAACACCAACGCTAAAATGGGACTGTTTATAAATTTTTGCAATATTTGCGTTTCGCTTAGAGAAGCATTCAGCCTACTAAACGGACTCCAGCCAGCAAAAGAAGGGGCGCCGATTGACAAAACGAGGCTCACTGCTCCCCAAACGATTATCGATATGCTGGCACTTTGCATCAATCGAACTAGTGTCGCATACACCCAACTTCGATAAGAACCCAACCGTATCAAAACTGCATAATCAAAATCAGACATCATAATTGAAATAGAACGGTATAGAAAGACCGGCAAGATAAAATATAAGATAAGGTAAATATCACCAAAAAACTTATGCAACAAATCCCATTTATTCAACAATAATTTTGTTTGCAACGAAGCAACATACATATGCTCTTTAGCACTTAATCCATATATGTAAATCACTACTCCGAAGAGAATCCATTTGAATGCCAATAGTTCATCCACAAAATCCTTCCATTTGTTTACTACCCTAGTCATGGTGCTTATGCAACCTTTCCTTTAAATAGAACATCAATACCATCACCACAAAACATAAGAAGAGGAATGGCACGAATACTGTCCATAAAGGTTGTTGCGATATACTGAAAGGAAAAATCGTAAAGGTAGGGGAAAATTGATCATACCCCAAAACTTGAGTAATAAAGTTTCCCAACAAGTAATAAACAAATGGAATGGAAAGCGCTATAAAAGGCTTCTCCAAAATCATGACGAGCAATAATCCCATTGTCGCATACATCATTCCATTCAGCCCTACCCATAGTGAGTAAAGAACTCCATATGGCAGCGTGCCAAGGACAAGCAACTGCTCAAACGTTGTATAAGGGATAGGATTCCCATTAGTTGGATAGAAACGAACAATTCCTAAATAAGGTTCAATATACATAGAAAATATAAAAGGGACGAATACGATCAAAAAGGCAATCAAAAAAGATAGAATCGCATTGACGATCAATTTGCTCAAGAAGTAAGTCGTCAAAGGGATGCGGATACGTACATATGGGATAAAATGGTTTTTTTGTTCACTTGGGAAGGAAATCGAATACACAAGAACCATGATAATGGGAAACAACAGCGGCACAAAATTCGAATTCAAGCGGAGAAAAAGATCCAATTGCCTATAGTAAACGTAGCCATCCTTGATTAGCATAAATTGGATGACAGGCAGAACCAACACCAATGCAGCCCAAACAATGCACTGACGCCACGTAAAGACTCTCACAAATTCCACTTTCACTTGATGCCCCAACATGCTTTACACCCTTTCCCAAGCTTGTTTTCATGTTCAAAGAGAATGGACCATCCAAACGGTTTGGTCCATTCTCATGATAAATCAATTGCTTCTCCACTCCCCTTTTACCCTGACATCTACTAATTGAGTAAGATCCGAGCTAAACTCCACTCTCGCATCCTTGCCTGCTTTGATCGAATTAGGCAGTTTGAATGGTCCCCCAACCGTTTCGATACGGACCCAAGGTCCAGTTCCTCCGCTATAAGAATACACTCTTGCATCCAGTGCTTTCCCCAGTATCGATACTTTCAAATCTGCTGACGCGCCGGTAGTCGACTTCGTTTGCTGAGGAGTAAACGCATTATCATTGAATCTTGGAACAATCACGTCATAATCATCATACGTCGTTCCCGCCTGAGCTACTCCTCCTGCGGCCAGAAGCCCTGCTGCTAAAGCAAGCACGGCAAATTTCTTCTTCATTGAGCATCATCCTCCTCATTATTTCAGAGATCACCGGCCGGCTTCACCCTTACTGTACCAAAATAACATTAAAAAAACATCCGTATTTTCCGCAAATTTCATGGCGGAAAATACCTATTTTTGAAATTTCGTTTACAGAGATTGATCGATATTGTAAAATTTTAACGAATGAAGTTGAGAGAAATGGCCTCATGGATCAAAACAGCACATCACTTATCCCCTGTAAAACTCCATGTTTCACCGCAACGTGTGTTCCAACCAAATCAGTGTTCGACATCCAGCAGCACCAGGATATCCGTTTGGCGGCGGAATTCATCGACAAGCGACGGGTGGCTGAACGATATACAATTCATCGGCGACCGGATCAAGCGCCGCGACCGACCAAGTGAAAAACGGAGCTCCTTCGTATAGCGCAAACGCCTTTGGCCGCCAGATAAAAGACACAAAGTAATTAAAAACGTTCACAAATGAAAAAGGGGCTGATCCAAAACTCTCTCGTGTTCTGGGTCAGCCCTATTGCCATGAAAAAGCAGCTCAACCACGTCCTTTTTCAAACTTGAGAAATGAGCACCTTCTCATCTTTTGATCAGTTCAACCGGAACCCCGAAACTGTGATTGGTCAAAATGAAAGAAACAGCATCCCGTTCCTTTTTTGTATGATAAACAATGTGAATAAGCGCTTCATCCGCTTGATCTCCGCACGGTGCCCCCACTCTCACGCTGACGCCCTCTCCGATGTTCTCTAAGCGAGCGACAAGATCCCGGTGCTGACTCAATGCACGTTTCACTTCGGATTGGCTCGGCAGCTTTCCGCATTCAGGTCGAGAGAATTCTTGTTTGCCCGGAAACGGGATAAGCGACAACCCTATCCCTCCTCCTGCCACCAAAAGCCCTCCGCCCAACACTACGGCAATGCCAATGGCCCACCATCTTTTTTTCGTCATCTTGATTTGCCCTCCCTCCTTAACCATGACGAATCCCTTTTAGCGCGTGCATGGCATGAGCAGCTTGCATCATTTTCTCATCATGAGTGGCGACGATAACCGTTCTTCCTTGCTTCGCCAATAATTGAAGCAGCTCGATGACGCGATCACCGTTGCCCTCATCAAGAGAGGCCGTCGGCTCATCAGCAAAAATGACTTGTGCATCTTTATAGAGAGCGCGGGCAATGGCCAAACGTCGCTTTTCACCTCCGCTTAGCCGAGCGGCCAATTCTCGTTCTCTTCCATCCAATCCCGTTTCCGATAACACTTTGCGCACCTTCTCCTTGTCGCCAACGACTTTCGAACGAAACAAACTCGAAGCCATTGTGACATTAAACGCAACCGATTCTTCCTCAATGATTCCGTAATCTTGGAGAACGAATGCCGCATGGTGTTTCCAAAACAGACGGCGTTGCTTCGCTCCCCAATTGGTTGTGTCGACACCATCCATCAATACCCGTCCGCTTGTCGGCCGCAAAAGCAAGCCAAGCACATGGAGAAGCGTCGTTTTGCCCGCTCCGCTTGGACCGACAAGCGCCGTCAAAGCTCCAGGGAGCATACGACACTTTCGTTCTCCATAATCGTTCGCTCATTAATCATCATCGTCACTTGATCGGCCTCAATTCTCATGGAGCCTTCCTCCTTCTTTCTACAACTGGCGCAGGGAGTTTTTCGCAAACACCCAAGCTGCCGCGCCAATATGTATGAACGGCAAAGCAAGCAGTACAAGCGCCCCTGTTAAACCGACTGGCAACCAGCTGTTTGTTCCTTGAAATAGCATGATCACCATGACCATGATCCCCCCTAAAAACCACTCTTTCACGATTCGCCCGCGCAACACCGCCCACCAAGATGCCCCAGCAAGGCGAAGAGGAAAATCGCGTTTTGCTTTTAACACAGCCATAATAAACGCACTAATGGCGGAGGCAATAGCCAAGGCCGCTAAAAGGCCAACAATCGATCCAATTCTAAGCCACACGAAATAGGCATAAAGCTGCGCGCGCAAAATTCCTTCCTCCGCCATATAGTTGACGCGGATTCGGTTCTGAAGGCCGCGCTCAGATACGAGCTTCTGTGTTTCCTCTAATCCGACAAAACTCAACTCCGATGAAGAAGCAACAGAAATCAAAAAGTTGTCGTTGAATAATGCATGGACATGAGGGGCAACGAACAATAACACCTCCTTCGGCCGGGCAAACTCAAGCTGCCCGCCAAAGCGGACAAATGGAAATGGGGACGATCCGGTCAAACGATACATTTTGATCTCATGCCATATATTGCTTGCTTGCTGCTGTTTTCTGACATATAACGGGATCGAGAGTTCTAGAAATTGTTTTGCACCCTTTGGAATTTGCTCCAACGCAAGAGGAACGAGAGATAACCTTTTGTTCTTTCTGCGAACGATATCCAACCATTGTTCATTCACGATGATCATGTAACGGTATGGTGCAATGCTCATGCCATCGATGGACAAATCGTCTTCTTTCCATGCTTTCGATAACACGACGCGATGGTCGGTCTCTGCTTGTCGAACGATGTCTCCTACCGACGGCTGCAACGTCTGAAACAACTGCTCGATTTCTGCTCCCCCAGTGCTTCCTGGACGGGACGGGAACACCAACACCACTTGATCGGCCAACGACTTCCACATGGCTTGTTCCTGTGCCGTTTTTCTGGCATTCATATAAGCTGAAACCGCCGGTGAAACAGTGGAAAGGACGAAAGCAAATACAGCCAGCTTCAACACAGCCGAACTTCTGGCCAAACGCTTGACAGCAGGTTCGCGCATCGCTAACATCTCTGGATTCGGCCATGAGGCAACAGAAAATATCAGCGCGCAAATCAGTGTCGAGAAGATTACCATTGACTCAGCCAAAAGCAATACTTTGCTATAGTAAGGCACAAATCCCCATCCATGGACAAAGCCTACATAAAGAGCCGCCAAGACGTCCAATATGGCAGCGGCGAGAACCATAGCCAGCAAAAAGTGGCTGAAATCCTCGCATTGGATGCGCGACGTCGGAACTCCCGCCAACACACGCAACGCACGCCCTTTCGCCTTGACCGCCAGCCAGTATAAAGCTAATGACACCATCAACATCGAAACAGCCAATAGCGCTACACCGAAATCGCTTTGCACAATCAAAAATTGGAGAATGGTCAACAGTGTTTCTTCGTTCCACTTCTGATCGACCCGATGCGACGTCAGCCAATGTTTCAACTCGTCTATATGATCGGTTTTCCCTGTCACCAAATAATCACCATTGGCAAACGAATGGGCCAACGCGCGGCGATCGCGAATCTTGGCCTCTGGCTCATGGCCAAAACGCTGAATTTTCTTTGGAAAATCCCCTTTCTGTCCCACTTGAACAAAGATCTGCCCTGACTGATTCCCCCGTAAATCTGGCGCGATTTTCATCAATCCTAATTCCCATCGATCGCTCATCGCCCCCAACTGTCGAAACACATCTTCCTGACGCAAATCAGACTGGCTAAAATCCAATGTCACTTTCGCTTTCACACCTAGCTGCTCAGGAAAAAATCGGTCATGGATATCCGAAACAACGACCGCCACCAAAGCTAAGAGAAGAAACTGCACAGCGGAAACCGCGACTACGATTTTTTTATGCATGAGCCTCATTCCTTCCCTAATCCATCATCCCCCGGAAGAGAAAGACCCCATCCCGCTCGGGAAGGGGTGAAAAAAAACTCCCAGTCAAACAGATTCATTATTTGCAAATTCTATAGTAATAGGCGTCATCAGACCATGGGAAATTTAGAGCACCTTTCTCAGCAGCAGAGGTCAATCCTGCAGGGGTATCGACACTTCTTAACATCTCACCATTGTATACAACTGTTGAACCGTGGCACGAAGTTGGATGATAGTAATAGGAGCGAACCATAGCATTCCAGAAGCCATATGTCCATTTTCCTCCCTCACTTGGATATTGGACGGTAGGACCTGGATGCAGCTACGCTCCAGCTTGATTGGGATTTGCCAAGCCAAAAGCGACGATGGAAAGCACCAACACACCAACCAATGCCATGACCTTTCGCAACAGTACATGGACGGTTTTAGGCGAAGCAAGAATCCCAAACATCAGTAATCCTCCTTTTTATACTTCATGCTTTGATCCAAAATACATCACCAATGATTCAGAACACAGGAATTAGCCGGCCGGCTTCACCCTTACTGTACCAAAATAACATTGAAAAAAACATCCGTATTTTCCGCAAATTTCATGGCGGAAAATACCTATTTTTTGAAATTTCATTTACAGAGATTGATCGATATTGTAAAATTTTAACGAATGAAGTTGAGAGAAATGTCCTCATGGATCAAAACAGCACATCACATCACTCATCCCCTGTAAAACTCCATGTTTCACCGCAACGTGTGTTCCAACCAAATGCGTCGCTGCTCGCTGCGTTTTACGAGGGGAGGGGAGAGACAATGGTGAAAATCAACATTTTGATCATAGGGGAGCATGCCCTTGTCATGGATGGCATCCGTCAGCTTTTGGAACGCGAGCCCGACTTGGAAGTAGTGGGAACCGTCTTCTCTCCAGCCGAACTAGAGAAGGAGATCGCTCACTTCCAGCCTGATATCATTGTCATCGATGCTCCAAGCCAAGGGGAAAACTGCCTCATTTGGACAAAGAACATCTCATCACGATTCCCTGCAAGCAAAGTGGTCGTGTTATCGGGGGATGCCAGTACAGAATATGTACAGGCCGTCCACGAAGCAGGGGCCTATGCTTTTGTATCCAAATGCGACTCTGCCGAAACCCTGATTCACGCCATTCGGGAAAGCTATCGCGGGGTGAAATCGTTTCCGGCCGATCTTGCTTTCTATGATGGTTCGCCCTTGACCGACATGGAATTGGCCGTTCTCGATCTCATTGCTAGAGACAAAACAAACAGCGAAATCGGCGAACAACTGAACATCAGCAAACGAACCGTGGAACACCACGTGTCTTCCATTTTGCGAAAACTTTGCGTCAAATCGCGGGCGGGAGCAGTCGGAAAAGCATTTAGACTTGGCTTGCTTGAGTAACCCTGTTTAGTGGTGGGCGATTCAGGCAGCTGAACCATTCCATGGTCAAGGATGGCTCTTCTGATTGAAAAAAGTGTATGCTGTGTCTGCTTCGGCCACAATCCCCCCTTCACCGGTACTCTTCCTCCGTATTGACATTGCGCCACACGTCTCCATCCGCGGCAAGCTGCTCGGCATCCACCCAGCGGACGCGGGCGCGGTCAAGGAGCGCCGCCATCCTCCGTTCGCCGTCATCAAGCAGTTCAGCAATCACGAGGCTGATCCGCCGGTGGTATAAGGCGACCAATGGCTCGGGGCGGCCGCCATGGAGCGGGACGATGGCATCAACCATCGGATCGATATGAGAAGCAAGCCGCTCTGTCACTTCCCTCCGCATGTACGGCATGTCGCACGGCAAGACGAATACCCAGTCGGCTCGGCTCTGTTCCATGACGGTGTAAAGGCCGGCCAGCGGCCCAGAACCACGGTAACGCTCCACATCAAGCAGCACCGGGATGTCCGTTTGCCGGCGGAATTCATCGACAAGCGACGGGTGGCTGACGATGTACAATTCATCCGCGATCGGATCGAGCGCCGCGACCGACCAAGTGAAAAACGGAGCTCCTTCGTGCAGCGCAAACGCCTTCGGCCGCCCGAATCGGCGCGACTGGCCGCCGGCGAGCACCGCTCCGGCAATCGTTTGTTTCATCATGCTTCCCCTTTCCGGACATCCATCGTTTGTTTTTACCGTACCATACCAACCGGCGAAAAAAAAGATTTCCGCCTGCAGACGGAAATCCCAATGGAGCGGATGATTTATTTTTTGCCGATGGCGACCCGCCAGACGTCCGGCCCTTCCTCTAAGTACTCCCATGTAAACTGATCCGGACGCTCCATCATGAATTGGTATTGCAGCGGACGCGGGTCATGGTCATTGACAAGCTCCATCACTTCCCCCGGCTTCAAACTGTCAAACAGCCGAAAAATTGCCGGATGGCGATCGCGCGGCGGATAGTCCGGGGCGTGGATTTTGGCGGCAAATTGGTTCATAACATTGGCCTCCTTTGTAGTATAATGAATTATATACTTTATCATAACCGCTTGAACCTTGGGGGTAGTGACGAGCGTCACAGCCCGAAGGTGAACATGTTCAATCCCCATGAAAGGAGAAATGGCGGTTGGAAGAGCTTGTTGGCTTTTGCGCGCAATGCGGCAAGCCGATCCATTGTCTGCATGGGTTTTTAAATGGCGTCGTCAGCCGAGAAACAGAGACGTTGTACTGCTTTCCGTGCCATGACAAGCAAAAGGAAAACGAACACACCACGCCGGACAAATGCCACAAGTGATTGAAAACGTTCACAAACGAAAGGGGGCTGACCCAAAAATCCGCTAAAAAGCGGACTTTTGGAGTCAGCTCTTTCTTTATGAAATCGTGTATTGATCATGAACGATTCCGACTAAATCCCATGTTTCACCTTAATAAAGGAAGTTCGATTTTCGTCAAAACAATGCCGCTGCCGGGATTAACATGACCGTACGGGCTAAAACGCACTCCTTTTCCTGGACGGATGCAAAGCGACAATGACCCAAAACGTTATGTTCAAATTTCTGTGAATCATTTATAATATGAATGGGGAACGATGATCCTCATTTGTTCTGCGCTACAATCCCATCCCTTTCCTCAACCACTTACTCTACACGCTCGTTTCCCCAGTTCTCAAAAGAAAGGAGCGATTCATCACCACCCGCTTTCCCATGGCTACTGTATAAGAAGGGAGGATTTTCCTTGGAAGCGATATTGAAACAAATTTTGGACAAGCTCCAAATTATCGAACAGGAAGTAAGCGACGTCAAAACAAACATGGCAACGAAACAAGAACTCGAAGAAGTGAAGCAAAACTTCACAACAGAGCTTGAGGATATTAAAGCCAACATGGCAACGAAACAAGAGCTTGAAGAAGTGAAGCATAGTTTCACAAAAGAGTTCGAAGACATTAGAGCCAACATGGCCACCAAACAGGAGCTCGAAGAAGTAAAACAAAGCTTCTCAAAAGAACTAGAAGATATTAAAGCTAACATGGCCACCAAACAAGAACTTGAAGAAGTGAAGCATAGTTTCACAAAAGAGATCGAAGACATCAAAGCCAACATGGCCACCAAACAAGAACTTGAAGACATCAAAGCCAACATGGCCACCAAACAAGAACTTGAAGACATCAAAGCCAACATGGCCACCAAACAGGAGCTTGAGGACGTAAAGAACAACCTAATGAAAGAATTAGATCATGTCAAAGCCAATATGGTCACGAAGCAAGAGTTTGCTTTCGTCCAACAAGCAGTGCTTGAAACAAATGAAATCGTTAAGAAAATAGAACAAAACATGGAAAAGCACGAACGGATTTTAGATCTTCTTTCTAGGCGTTCGATTGAACAAGAAGCGGCAATTTCCAGCATTCGTCTTATTAAGGCACCATAAGCAAGGAGAGAGCATCCCTCCCTACCTTTCTTAGGTGCGGCGGCCTTTATGTAAGAAAGAAGCTCGACCATTTCGTGAACTACATGAGCCATATGATCCAGTGGAATGATATCGCCTGGCAACGTGAGATGATTCATGGTACACTCTTCAAAAATTATGATGATGTTTCATAAACAAATCGCTCCTTTTCCGGCGATAGCGGTTATGATAACTCTATTCTGCCAGAAAACGAACGATTCTCTTCTATTTTCGTGTAAAAACGGGCTAATCCCAAAACGCATTCGCGTTTTGGGTCAGCCCGTTTTTGTTATTCTTCCTCCGCCAAATTCGCCGCCGGCAGCTCTTCCCCTTCGCCGTGAGTTGGTTTGCGCAAATGGAACATCGCTTTGATGGCAAAGACAAGCAAGGCGGCGACGCCGATTAAAAAGATCGTATCCGGAACGAAGCGGACAAGCAGCAAATTTTGTACGACATCTTGTTGCAAAAACGAAGGCGAACGGGACGCCCAATAGCCGTGTTCAAACGCTTCTTTGATTTGCAGCACCCCCACCGGGAGAAGCGTGATGAGAACCATGCCAGCCAGGCCGATGTTCAGCATCCAGCAAGAGAATTTCAGCCATTTGTCGTTCCATGCTTCCGGTTTGACGATGTTGCGCAGCGAGTAAAGGAGCACGGCGATCGCAAACATGCCATACACGCCCATCATCGCCGCATGGCCGTGGGTCGGCGTTAAGAATTGCCCATGTTCAAAGTAGCTGACCGCCGGCAAATTGATGAGAAAGCCGAACACCCCGGCGCCGACCAAGTTCCAGATCGCTGTGGAGATCAAAAACCAGAATGTTGCTTTATACGGGAAGTTGACTCCGCCGTCGCGCATCATTTTGTATTGCTCGTACGCTTCCAAAATAAGGAGCGTGAGCGGAATCACTTCGAGCGCCGAGAACACGGCGCCAAGGGCGATCCAGATTTCCGGTGAACCGTTGTAGTAATAGTGGTGGCCGATGCCGATCACACCGCTGCCCAATAAAATCGTAAATTGGAAGTAGAGAGCCCGGACCGTCGATTTTTTCGTCACGAGCCGCAGCTGGACGAGCAAAAACCCGATGACGACAACGGCGAACACTTCGAAAATGCCTTCGACCCATAAGTGGATGATCCACCAGCGCCAAAAGTCAGCCATCGTAAAGTTCGTATCCGGTTCGATAAAGAACGCGAAGATGTAAAAGAACGGAACGGCGATGGCTGAGTAAAACAGCAAGTGAATGAGCCCGCCTTTGTCGCTTTCTTGCTTCAGCCCTCGTTTGACGCCGCGGAAGACGATGAACAGCCAAAGCAGCATGCCCACGACTAAAATGATTTGCCAAACGCGGCCGAGCTCAATGTATTCCCAACCTTGATGGCCAAACAGAAACCATTCGTTCCCTAAGTAGCCGTTGACGCCTAGCCATTGGCCGATCATGCTGCCGCCGACAAGCACGACAAGCGCCCAGAAGAGCAGATCGACGAGCAGCCCTTGCTTTTTCGGCTCTTGCCCGCCGACAAGCGGAGCAACGAAAATCCCCATGCCAAGCCAAGCAGTGGCAATCCAGAAAATCGCCAGCTGCAAATGATATCCTTTGGCGATGTTAAACGGCAACAGGTCATGGATCCATTTGATGCCAAAGAAGCTGTCCGGTTCCGTATAGTAGTGGGCGAGCAGCGCCCCAAACATCGCTTGCACGAAAAAGAGCGCGGCGACGACAACGAAATATTTGCCCGCTTTCACTTGCGACGGAGTAAGCGGCTGCCGCCGCAAGTCGATGACCGGAAACTTCCCTTCAGCATACGCTTCTTGCATGCTTAACTGATAGCGGTGGAACACGTACAAAATAATCCCGATGAACAAAATCAAAATCGTGACGCTCGCGCCGCTCCACCAGACAGCCGAGAACGACATCGTATTGCCGGCGTCTTCATAGTCCGGCCAGTTGTTGGTGTATGTGATCTTGTCTCCAAGTCTTGGCGTGCTGGACAGCCAGGCGGTCCAGAAGAAAAAGTCGGCAATTTGCTTGATTTGGTCGCCATCCGCCACCCAGGCACGGTTCGATTTTGGCATGTCGCTTTCTTTGATCAATCCTTTTTTCAATCCCCAGCCGTCGCCATTGGTGAAGACATCGCGGTAGTAGTCGCGCACTTTTTCCAACCCGTATACTTGCGCATCCGTCAGGACGAGAACATCCGTAACCGGGTTGTAGCGGTTTTTTCGCATTTCCTTGATGACTTGTTCGCGGATGATCGTTTTCTCATCGGCGGTTAAATCGGCAAACGGTTTGTGATACCGCTCTTTTGCTTTGTAATCTTGCATGCCTTCCGTATAAATTTTCAACGCTTCCGCCGTATAGTCCGGCCCCATATACGACCCGTGTCCAAGCACGGTTCCGTAATCCATCAGCCCGTATTTTTGGAAGACGGCCTGCCCGCCGATGATCGTTTCTTTCGTCATCAACACTTGGCCATCTTCACTGCGCACTTCCTTCGGCCTTGGCGCCATTTCTTTAAAAATCCAATACCCGCCGACAAGCAGGACGGTGAAGCTGATCACAATAGTGAAAATGAGAATCGATTTGAGAAAACTGTTGGTCGTTTGCCGCCCCGGCCGCATGTTGGGGCGAACGGATCGATGAACTTCCATATAAGCGGAAAAGAACAAATCATCTCGATTTTGCAGACGGGAGAAATGTTTCCGCATGCCGGCTTTTTCTTAAAAGGCACCTATCCGGCCCACGCCGAAGTGGTCGAGGAAGCGACATTGATCGCGATCCCGATCCACGATTTCGAACAAGTGCTGATGGCGAGCCCTGAACTTTGCATAAAACTGTTCCGCGTCATGGGCGAAAAAATCGTCGACTTGCAAAACCGGCTTGAGGCGCAAGTGCTCCATAATACGTACGAACAAATCGTGCTGCTTTTGTTGCGGTTGACGCGCACGAACGCCGTCAAGCAAGGGAAATGGCATCGGCTCACCGCCCATGTGACGAACCGCGAGCTGGCCAACATGATCGGCACCGCCCGGGAAACGGTGAGCCGCACGTTGAGCCAGCTGAAACGGAAAGGGCTGATTGACGTCGACGAACACGGCTTTTATTTGATTGACCGCGAAGGGCTCGAACAAGAAATCTTTTTCTAACTCCTTTTTCCCCATCGTCCGGCACCGGTCGGGATGCGCAATGGAGCTGATGGGGTTTCCTTTCAAACACTTGGGCAAGCCCATCTTTCTGAAACATGCTATTCCGCCCTTTCAAACGAAGACGAAACCTTTTTTCCAAAGTGGAATATGTCATGTTTCGGCCGAAAGATGTGAGCTATATCACAACATTCCGCAGTGAAAATGATTATCATGATAGTCAAAAAGGAGGGAAAGCGCATGGGTGTGACGATTGAACTCGATGTGCGCGAAGATTTGCGGCAGAAGCGGGAACCTTTTGAAAAAATTATGAACGCCATTAAGCCACTCAAACCGGGCGATACGTTCATTTTGCACGCCCCGTTCAAGCCGCTGCCGTTGTTTCCGATTATGAAAGCGAAAGGATTTACGTATGAAGTGGAACAAATCGAAAAAAAACATTGGAAAGTAACGTTTGTGAAGCAGGGGGATGACCGATGATCCTCGATAACCGCGGACTCGAGCCGCTGCAACCGATGATGCGGACGCTAGCCGCCCTCGCGAAGCTGAATCCTGGGGAGACGCTGACGATCATTAACGACCGCCGCCCGATGTTTTTGTACGAGCAGCTTGATGAGCTCGGCTACCGGCACGAGACGGTCGCACGCGAAGACGGCAGTTTTGAAATCCGCATTACGAAAGGATGAGCAACGTGTTTCCTACTCGCACGGGGACAGAAACAGACGTCCGTCTTCCGTTCTCGTTTATCATGTTCGCCGTGTTGGCGTTCGCCGCGTCGCAGCTTATGTTGCTTGGAGCGATTCCCTCACTTAGCAGCGGCGCGTTCCGGTTGCCGTTCGTCTGGGCGGCGGCCCACCTGGCGTTGCTTGGCTTTGCGTTGATGACGGCCATGGGGGCGATGTATCAGCTCGTTCCGGTCGCCTTTTTGACGCCGATTTGGAGCGAGCGGCTCGGCTTTTGGCAATTTGCAGTGACAGCGGCCGGAATTGTCGCATTTGCCGTAAGCCTGGCGGCGGCGCCAAACCGGGCGTTTCTTCCCAGCTTGTTGCTTTTGCTTGGCATCATCCTATTCGTCTGGCAAATGGCGATGACGTTAAGAAAACAAGAAACGAAAAATATCATGACGCTCTTTGTCGCCACGTCACTGTTGTTTTTGCTGCTGACGGCGGCCGCCGGGGGGCTCTTGGCGTTTCACTTTTTCGCCGCCAAAGGCGCTAACAGTCATGAAGTGGTGTTCGGCTTGCATGTGCTGTTCGGGCTGTGCGGCTGGTTCACACTGCTCATCATAGGCTTTTCGTACAAAATGGCGCCGATGTTCTCGCTCGCCCACGGCTTTTCGCTGCGGCCGGCGCGTTACGTCTATGCGCTGTACATCAGCGGGATTGCGGTGGCGTTCGCCAGCTTATTCTTGCGAAGCCACGCATGGCTTATAGCCGGTGCAGCCTTGCTCATGAGCGGATTCGTTGTTTTCGCCTGGCATATCCGCGCCATTTTGCAAAAGCGGATGAAAAAAACGCTTGACCGCCCGTTCCGCTTTTCTCTTTCGGCCATCGTCATCGGCCTCGGGCTGCACGTTGCCGCCTTTGCCGCCATCGTTGTCGGCAGCGGACGGCTGCTTGGCATCATTGTTTATCTATTCATTGTTGGCTGGATCCTGTTTAGCATCATCGGCTATTTGCTCAAAATCGTGCCGTTTTTATGGTGGACGCATCGCTACAGCGAAAAAGTCGGCCAACAACACGTGCCGACGTTAAGGCAAATGATGAATGAGCGAGCCGTCACCGTCCAATGCCGCCTATGGCTTTTCGCCCTCGCGCTGGCGGCTGTGGCGCTTGCTGTCGCGAGCGTGCCGCTGTTCGCCATCACTCAAGTGCTGTTGGCTGGATTAAGCGTTGCCTTTGCCGGAACGATTTTAACGGTCTTCCGAAAATAAGCGAATGAGGAGGAAAAGAACGATGGATGTCCGCAAACTTGCCATTCAACAGCTGAAAACGGTCCTTGATCCGGAGCTCGGCATTAACGTCGTCGATTTAGGGTTGATTTATGACTTAAAAATCGAAGATGGGCATATCAATGTCCTGATGACGCTCACGACCCCGGGCTGCCCGCTTCACGACTCGATCGCCGGCGGCGTCAAACGGGCGCTCGAGCAAATCGACGGCATCCGCGACGTGCGCGTCCAAGTGACATGGAACCCGCCATGGACGCCGGAGCGAATGAGCGAAGAAGCGCTCCGGCAGCTTGGGCATTTTTCCTGAAACGGTCCACTTTTCCATCCCTTTTCGCCGTTCGCCCGTGTTGGGCGGACGGTTGTTTCATTGTCCTGCAACTGCTGAACACTCCCCGCCCTTTATTTTTGTATCGTATAGAAAAAACGAGAGCCATCGCTTGGCTATTTAAAGGAAAAACGAATCGAGGCCGCGAATCATATACCAAGAGGTGAGAGCGATGTTTGCTAAAATCGACGAGCTGAAACAACGGTTGGATGCGTTGCGCCCTTTGCCTCCAGGGTTGGTGAAAAACTTGCGGGAATCATTTCGGATCGAATGGACATACCATTCTAACGCCATCGAAGGCAATACGTTAACCTTGTTAGAAACAAAGCTAGTCGTAGAAGAAGGGATTACCATTGGTGGAAAACGACTCAAGGAACATTTGGAAGCGATTAACCATGCGGAGGCGATTGACTTTATTGAAGAGTTAGTCGCAAACAAAGAACATTTGACCGAGCACGTGTTGAAACAGGTCCATTATTTAGTATTAAAGAGCATTGACAATGAAAATGCCGGGAAATATCGAACATACAATGTGCGCATTTCCGGCAGCTCGTACACCCCCCCTCACTTTTTGCATGTACAAGATGAAATGAATCGATTGTTTTCTTGGTATGAAACGAATCAATATGCTCTTCATCCAATCGAACTGGCGGCTCGTTTCCATTTTCAGCTCGTATCCATTCATCCATTTGCTGACGGAAATGGACGAACTGCCCGCTTAATGATGAATTTCATTTTAATGCAGCATGGCTATCCGCCCGCTATTGTGAAAGCAAATCCAGAGCAGCGCCGGAAGTATTACGAAACGCTGGAAAAAGCGAGCGTCGAAGGCGAGGTCACTCCGTTCATTCAATTGATCGCCGCATGTGTCGAAGAAAGCTTGCGCCACTATTTGTACGCGTTAGGGATGGAAGACGAATGAAACAGTACAAGAAAAAGACACGGAAGTGGACATGATTCCGTGTCTTTCTTGCTCCAATTCTAAGGTTGGCATTTGATCGGCTATTCAAGCAACACGTTCCACAACCATGCCATCAAAGGAACGATGACAAAAAAGGCCAAGGCGATGCATCCGACATATTGAATCCACCGGGGAAATCCTCGCCAATCGAGGGCTTCCCGCTTCATCGCCCCTCCCGCAGCGATCCGATCCAACTCTTCGGTCGGCGAAAACACCCGGTCGTCCACCCGTTGAACCTCTTCTATCCGTTGTGTTTCATGCCTCTCTTCTTCTCGAGATCCCTTCATGCCGCCCCCTCTTCCCCATGATTTTCCTGAACAGGCCAAAACGTTTAACAACTGCCATCCCAAACGTTCGACCTAATCAGCGGTTGGCATTTTCCTCTTTCATTATACCGTCTCTCATCGTCAGAAAGCACCCATATTTTCCACGCCTTTCATGAGGGAAGACCAATGCACTCCTTCGAAGTTGAGAGAGGCGCCGAAGCAGTCCTTTCCTCGCTGCCCGCAGCCCCGTCTCATTCTTTCACCCGCAGCAGGCGCATGCTGTTGAATGTCACGAGCAGCGTCGCGCCCATATCGGCGAACACCGCGAGCCAAAGGGTGAGCCAGCCCGGGACGGCGGCGGCGAGCGCCAACGCTTTGAGTCCTAAGGCGACGGCGATGTTTTGCCGGATGACGGCAAGCGTTCGGCGCCCAAGGTGGACGGTGTACGGCAACTGGCGCAAATCATCGGCCATGAGCACAACATCGGCTGTTTCCAAGGCGGCATCCGTCCCCGCCCCGCCCATCGCCACACCAATATCGGCCGCGGCCAAGGCAGGGGCGTCATTCACCCCGTCGCCGACCATGGCGGTCATGCCGCAACGTTCTTTCAGCTCGCGGATCGCCGCCAGCTTCTGTTCCGGAAGGAGCTCGGCGCGAATATCAGATACACCCGCTTGACGACCGATGGCCTGTGCGGTTTGCTCGTGGTCGCCCGTCACCATCACCACTTCCGCCACTCCAAGGCGCCGCAGCGCGGCGACCGTTTCCGATGCGGACGGCCGCAGTGGATCGGCCGCGGCGATAAGACCCAACAGCCGATCGGCGGTGCCAACGGCCATCACCGTTTTTCCTTCGCTGCGGAAAACAGCGATTTGTTGTTCCACTTCATCCGGCCACTCCCCGATCAAGCGGGTGAACAAGGCCGGGCTGCCGATATAATACGTTTCGTTTCCGACAGCGGCCTTGACTCCTTTTCCGGTCAACGACTGAAACGCATCAACTGGCGCGCCAAGAAACGGCGCTCCCTCCTCTTCCGCTTGGCGGACGATGGCTGAAGCGAGTGGATGCTGCGATCGTTTTTCGATCGCCGCCGCCACCGCCAGCAGTTGTTCACGGCTCCCTTCATACACGACGACATCGGTCACGGCTGGTCTCCCTTCCGTCAACGTCCCGGTTTTATCAAAGGCAATCGCCCGCAGCCGGCCGATTTGTTCGAGATATACCCCGCCTTTGATGAGCACGCCGCGCCGAGCCGCGTTTCCGATGGCCGTCACAATCGCCACCGGGGTGGAGATGACGAGCGCGCACGGGCAGCCGATGACAAGAACGGCAAGACCGCGGTAAATCCAATCAAGCCACTCCCCGCCCATCACGAGCGGCGGCACAAGAGCGATCAGAAGCGCGGTCACGATCACAAACGGCGTATAATAGCGGGCAAACCGGTCGACAAACGCTTGCATCGGAGCCCGCTCCGCTTGCGCCTCTTCCACAAGATCAATCATTTTCGCCAATGTCGTCTCGTCCGCCCGCTTCGTTACTTTAACTTCGAGGAATCCTTCTCCATTCAGCGTCCCGGCAAACACTGCGTCTCCCACTGCTTTTTCCACCGGCAG
The DNA here is from genome assembly GCF_001592395.1 of Geobacillus sp. JS12. Lineage (NCBI taxonomy): Bacteria > Bacillati > Bacillota > Bacilli > Caryophanales > Anoxybacillaceae > Geobacillus > Geobacillus sp. JS12. The sequence continues at coordinate 214,860 of NZ_CP014749.1, read as the reverse complement.
ACTTTCGCCGGTGATCGCCGCTTCATTCACTGTCGAGGCGCCGCTTATGACGATGCCGTCCAAAGCGATTTTTCCACCCGGCTTGACGATCATGACATCCCCGACGCGAACGTCTTCGACCGGCACGGTCATTTCCTCCGTGCCGCGACGAATGATCGCTTCAACGGGCGCCATCTCCATCAACGAGGCGATCGACCGCCGTGCTCGATCCATCGAGTAGCTCTCGAGCGCTTCGCTGATGGCAAATAAAATGACAACGACTGCTCCCTCTTGCCATTCGCCGATCGCCGCCGCACCGAGAATAGCGATCGTCATTAATGTTTTCATATCAAACTGCCAGCGGACCAAATTCCGGAGCCCCGTCCAAAACAGTGAGTAGCCGCCGATCACGATCGCCGCCAAATACATAGCGACCGCCAGCATCCCCTTGTCTGCCGCATCCGCCGCAACGCCAAACAGAAGCAGTGCCACAGAGGCGAAGACATTTCGATTTTCTTTTCGCTTCCAAAACGGCTCCCGCCGGATGGTGCGCTCGCGTTCTTCACGAATTTTCAGGCGTTCAAACGCTCCCGCCTGCTCAAGTTCATCAATCGTCGCCTCGCCCCAAACGGTGAGCTTGGCGGCTCCGAAATTCACTTTCGCCTCTTTCACGCCGGGCAAGGATTTCACGTTTTGCTCAAACTTAGCTGCGCAGTTTGTGCACGTCAGTCCTTGCACGCGGTATGTTTTGGCCTCAAGCCGATCCAATGTTTGTTCATTCCCCACGGCCGTCCCCCTCTTTCCGATGGGCGAGCGCGACAAGCAGCAGCTCGCGAATATGATCATCATCAAGAGAATAAAAGGCAAGTTTCCCATCTTTTCGATACTGCACAATTCCTTGCTTATACAAGATGCGCAAATGATGCGATGTCGTCGCCACCGTCGCCCCGATCACGTTGGCCAGATCGCAAACGCACAGCTCTCCCTCACTGCACAGCGCATACACGATCTTCGCCCGATTTTCGTCGGCAAGCGCCTTGAAAAACGGCACGATCGCGGCAATGTTTTCATCACGAAGCCGCCGCTGAACCCGCTCGACCTTCTCTTCGTCATAACAGTAAACGTCGCACACATCATGACGGTGCATTCCTTCTCGCTCCTTGTCAATATTCAAATATTCATTTGAATATAGAATAGCATATCTCCCCCTTATATTCAAATATTCATTTGAATAAAAATGTGCTCAAACGAAAAATCCGCCTTTTTTGTTTAAAAGGCGGATTCCCTCTTGTGAAGCACGCTTTAGCTGACCACAAACATGTTCGTTTCCTCATTGCCGATTTTGCTTACACATGCTCACGAAACCAGCGCACCGTCTCCAAAAACGCTTCACGCGTCACTTTATGGCCGGCGTGCGGGTCGGCGATGAATTGCAGCCGGTCTTCGTTTCCTTCATAAAGTGGTTTAATTTGCTTGTAAAACTCATATGTATAAGCATACGGGACGACTTGGTCGGCTTTCCCGTGCCAGATGAACAACGGCCGCCCGGCGAGTGTTTCCGGCTGCTTGGATAAATCGTAGCGGGCGAGCTTTTCTTTTTCGAGCGCAAGCAGCGTCGGCGGCATCGGGATGTCAATCTGACGCCGTTTCGCTTCTTCCATCATCGCGTCAAAAAAGGCGCTGTAGTTCGGGCAGCCCATAAGCGCCACCGCCGCCTTCACCCATGGATACACAGCGAGCGCGCCAAACGTGACGATGCCGCCCATCGATGTCCCAGCGAGCCCGATCCGTTCAGGATCCGCCAATCCGTGGCTGACAAGGTCGTTTTTCATCTCCTCGATTTCGGTGATCGTGCGCACGACAATGTCCCAAAACGACAGCTGCAATTTTCGTTCGCTCAAGCCTTCGTCCCGCTCGCCGTGAAACAGCGCGTCGGGAAGCACAGCGCGGTAGCCCGCCTCCGCAAGCAAGTAGCCGAAATGCAAATTATGTTCTTTGGCGCTCGTAAAGCCGTGGATAAAGAAAATCAGCGGCAGCCGTTCGCCCCGCTTTTCCGGCTTGACAACGTGAAGAACCGGCACGCCGGCCAACTGTTCCTGTTCAATGATCACCATGGTTGCACAAACCCCTTTTCTTTTTCCATCGCTGTATAGTTTACCATATGGACAGCGATTTTGGAAAAGAGTTACACTATGTAGTGTAAAGAATAACGAGGGCAAAGGAGTCGGACATGAAGCCGTATTTAATCGCGTTGGATTTGGATGGAACGTTGCTCAAAGAGGATAAAACGATTTCTCCATTTACCAAAGACGTCATCCGCCGCGCCATCGACACCGGCCATTTTGTTGTCATCGCCACCGGCCGCCCGTACCGGGCAAGCTCCATGTATTACGAAGAACTTGGCCTTGCAACGCCGATCGTCAATTTCAACGGCGCGTTTGTCCACCATCCGCGCCAGCCGTCGTGGGGCATGCGCCATTACCCGTTGCCGCTTGCGGTCGTCAAAGACATTGTTGAAATCAGCGAATCCTATGGAATCAAGAATATGATGGCCGAAGTGTTAGACGATGTTTATTTTCACCAACATGACGAAGTGTTGCTTGACATCGTCCGCCTTGGCAACCCGACCGTGGAAATCGGTGATTTGCGCCGCTCGCTCGGCAAAGATCCGACGAGCGTGCTCGTGTACACAGACGATGATCATATCGAGCGGATTCAATCACACTTAGCGAATGTGTACGCCAACGTCATCCACCAACGGCGTTGGAGCGAACCGTGGCATGTCATTGAAATCATCCGCCATGGCGTCCATAAGGCCGCGGGCTTAAAACAAGTCGCCAACTACTTCGGCATCCCAAGGGAGCGCGTCATTGCTTTTGGCGATGAAGACAACGACCTCGAAATGATCGATTGGGCCGGTCTCGGTGTTGCGATGGGCAACGCCATCGAACCGTTGAAAACTATTGCCGACGATGTGGCAAAAACCAATGAAGAAGACGGCGTCGGTGTATACTTGCAGGATTTGCTTCGTTTGTAGTTTCCATCGTTGCGGCTTCCGAGCCGCCTTTTTTTGGCGCCATCCATTAAGGGTGGACGAAAAAGCGCGTTTCTCCAAAAAAGAACCGTTTCGATGCTGCTCCGTTGGCGAACGCTTTGCCGGAGCGTTTTCCTCGCTCTATCGCCAGCCTTATCTGCTTCCTACAATCTAAACGCTGGCTGATGCTCCTCTTTTCACCTTGCTCCAACCGCCTTGCCGTTTTGTAGAGCGACTTGTGTTGTAACGAATTTCCTTACTACTGTTCCCCCCGTGCGGTTACACTATACGTGACGCAACGCGCGTCTTCAACTTTTTAAAGGGGAATCGGTCATGGGCAAACGAAACAAATCGAAGCGTTTCGTCCAGCAAAGCGTCGATGCGGTTGAACGGCATGACAAGCGAATCCCTTACCATTTAACGTACGCCGAGGCGGAAGCGCGCAAAGCGGAAAAAGCGATGGAAACGTCGCTTGGAGGAGCGTAGCGATGGGCAACCGCCTGTTCCAAGAGGCGCGCAAAGCGGTCGCGCAGGCGAAACAAGCCAAAAGCGGCGAGATCGACATGAGCGTCGACCGCGCCATTGCCATCGCCAAAAACGCCTTGTCATCTGCCTATGCGCATTCCAACACGGCGGAAAAAGCGCAGTTGCGTCAATTTCAAGCCGAGCTTGATGAAATCACCCAATGAAAGGCTGCGGGCCATCCGCAGCCTTCGTTCTGATTCATCGTCTTTTACTTCCATATTGTTTCATCTTTTACTTCCATATTGTGTTTTCCCGCCAAAACCGATACACTAAACCTATGAACCGTCATTCATCCCGCCTAAGGAGGGAACGGATATGTCCATTCAAATCATCACCGACAGCGGCGCGGATTTGCCTCAATCGTACATTCGCGAGCATCAAATCGCCTTTTTGCCGCTTGTCGTTCATTGGAACGGCCAAGATTACGAAGACGGCATCACAATCGAGCCGAAGCAAGTATATGACGCCATGCGCCAAGGGCATACGGTGAAAACGGCACAGCCAAGCCCGCTGGCGATGAAGGAGCTGTTTTTGCCATACGCCAAAGAAAACCGGCCATGCCTTTACATCGCCTTTTCATCGAAATTATCCGGTACATACCAAACAGCGGTGGCCGTGCGCAGCGAGCTGCTTGATGAATATCCGGAATTTCGCCTGACAATCATCGACTCGAAATGCGCCTCTCTTGGCCAAGGGCTCGCCGTCATGAAGGCAGTCGAGCTGGCGAAACAAAACACACCGTACAACTTGCTTTGTGAAACGATCGAATCGTACTGCCGCCATATGGAACACATTTTCACCGTTGACAACTTGGATTACTTGGCGCGCGGCGGCCGCATCAGCAAAACCGCCGCGGCCTTTGGGGGCTTGCTCAACATCAAGCCGCTTCTCCACGTCGAGGACGGAGCGCTTGTCCCGCTTGAAAAATGGCGCGGGCGGAAAAAAGTGTTGAAACGCATGGTCGAGTTGATGGGTGAACGCGGCGACGACCTGCAAAAGCAAACGATCGGCATCAGCCACGCGGATGATGAAGAAACGGCGCTTGAGCTGAAGCGGATGATCGAAGAAACACACGGTTGCACGCGCTTTTTCCTCTCCGACATCGGCAGCGCCATCGGCGCCCACGCCGGACCGGGGACGATTGCCCTCTTTTTTCTGAACAAATATATTGAGATCTGACGCCTTTCCCGCTGGACGAAACAAAGGCGCCTGCCCAACACAGGCGCCTGTTTTCATCACCGAAGTTGATCAAGAAGGTTGTAGTAGTAGTACGTTTTGGACCGCATCCGGCCATCCGAAAAAATGAGCTTCTGCTCCTCAAACCGATTCAAATAGCGCCGAACCGTTGCTTCCGGCAAACCGGTCAACTCCGCCATCATGTTCGCGGTAAAAATCGGGTGCTGGAACATGACATTGACAACGGTTCGAATATGATGGCTGTTCACAAGCGCGCTTGCCTTTTCCAAATCTTCTTCATACAAATCGTTTACTTTTTGAATCAATCGAACATTTTGTTTCGCCTGCAAATGGACACATTGCAGGAAAAATTGAATCCATTGCGTCCAGTCTCCTGTGTAGCGTGTATCATTCAAATAGCGGTAATACTTGTGCTTATCCCGTTCCAGCACATCGCTGACAAAAAAGAAAACGCATTTGATTCACGACATCTTCGCTAAGCGGAAGCTTGAAGGGACAAACGGGTTTCGTTTCATTTTCTATTGCCCTTTATGAACATTTTTATTAAAAAATGATCGTTAAACACCTATATTTACCTTATTACAAACATTTATCTCTATTTTTGCACTTAATTATACTCTGTGGCGAACCATTTGTGAAGAAAAATTCTCCATTTATCTTTCCATAAACTACCTTCCCCTATTTCCATATAGTTTATTTCCATTTACCGCATACTAATGATGGACGATCGAAACAAGGGAGGGCTACCGATGCCAAACACGAGCGACAACGACAAAAAAGCGCGCGACAACCAAGCGAAGCGCCATGAGAAAAACATGATGCGCGAGAAAAACCGCGAAGCCGGGAAATTCGCGTATTCGAAGAAGACGGATCATCTATGAGCAAAATGACAAAAAGGCGGCCGAAACACCGCCTTTTTCACATTGTTCCCCCCGCACCAAGTCCCCACTTTCAGCATGGCGCTACATGCCGGCCTCTTCCGGCTAAAAGACGAAACCGACCTTCTTGCCTCTTTGATCATTGTTGTCTTTCCTCCCACCTTTTTCTATAATGAAAGTACATCACACGCCCGGGAGGTTGCTTATGTCCAAAGAAAGTTCGTTCGATATCGTATCCAAAGTCGATTTGTCGGAAGTGGCGAACGCCATCAACATCGCCATGAAAGAAATCAAAACACGCTACGACTTCAAAGGAAGCAAAAGCGACATTTCGCTCGAGAAAGACGAACTCGTTCTCATCTCCGACGACGAGTTTAAGCTTGAGCAGCTGAAAGATGTGCTCATCGGCAAGCTCATTAAGCGCGGAGTGGCGACGAAAAACATCCAATACGGCAAAATCGAGCCGGCCGCAGGCGGCACGGTGCGCCAGCGCGCCAAGCTCGTCCAAGGGATCGACAAAGAGAATGCGAAAAAGATCAACACGATCATCAAAAACACCGGCTTGAAAGTGAAAAGCCAAGTGCAAGACGACCAAATCCGCGTCAGCGGAAAAAGCAAAGACGACTTGCAAAAGGTGATCGCCGCCATTCGCGAAGCCGATTTGCCGATTGACGTGCAGTTTGTGAACTACCGCTGAAACAGGCAGAAGCGCGCTGCCTGTTTTTTCATCATATAGAAGAGTGATGTTTATAGGGGAGGAAGCAAGTGTGTCTGATTGGGGGATGGTTGTTTCGTTTCTTCTCGGCTTTTCCCTTCAATGGGCGTCCAAAAAATTGGAAAGATGGAACGCAGCCTTATACGTCCGGCTATTCGCTGCATTGATTGGAGCGGTTTGGGCATGGTGCGGTTTTGTTCAAGGCGGATTGCTGCAGTCTGTTGCGATGTTCGGCGCGTTTTGGCTCAGTTGTGAAGTCATCCCGCTGCCAAAACGAAACCGCGTGCCAACATATGACATCATGTCCGAACTGCAAGCGAAAGGAGCAAAAGAAAATTCTTGTTCCGCGCGAAAAAACGCGAGCGTTGCTTGATATCGGCTTCTCGGCCTTATTCATCGGCATCGCCATTCCGTATTTTTGGATTGGCTCTCCATCTCCCGTTGTGGAGCTGTTTCTCTTATACGGCATTTTATCGATGGCGGCGGGACTTTTCAAACGGATGGCGCTTTTTCGTTCGCTCCGCCTGTTTTATGACCAACACGACCATGCGCTCTATCTCATCTCTTCCGTTGAGGTAAAACGATATCCATTGGATCAGTGCGTTGACATCCAAATGCATACAGCCCCGGATATTTTGCAGCTATTCCATCTGTTTCACTTGTTCTCCCCTCATGCCGACTATACCGTCAATATAGGAAAAACGTAGAAACTGTCGTTTCCAGGGGAGCGAGTGTATCTCAATCCTGGATCGGTGGCATCAATGAACATCCTTCCAAAACCGTTGTCTTCGCAGAAAGAGATTCGCATCCAGCCGTTTTATCATCCAAGCAATTGGAAGCGGCTGCTTGGAAAAGTGTATTTCTCCGCGGGCCGATGTATTGGCGCATTCATTCGCTCCGCACGACCGAAACAGGATGGAACACCAAAAAACTTCGATTATGGTGGCGCGACTGTTGGCGTGAATCGCTTCCTGATTTTGTGAAAGATTGGCTGCATATATAGATGCAACGAAATCGTTTCACATATCTTAACGGAAGACCGAACAACAACCTGGAAACAGCGTTGTTCGGTCACCCGACAGCCGGGTGCAATGACCGGCAAAAGCGATAAATGTTAAACAGGCAACCATCATCAGACGCCAACCATTCTTCCGACCAGAACATCGGCAACAGTGATCACCAGCGCCGCTCCGACAATCGGCCCCACAAGGGGCATCGCCTCTCCTTCCCCGCTGAGGCAACCGATCACTGCAGCATCCAAAGCAAGACTAAAGAAGTGATTCTTAATCTGTTATCGATATTTCCGAATGGTGGGCATCCAATATGTGCATCTTCACCGTGCCACCAAGATAGTGTCGGACGGAATAAGCCAGTTCCTCTAATGCTTGATGAAGCGCCTCATGCCTCGTATTATCAATCGATTCGATGCAAAGAAAAGCATGCTTCGTCTGTTCGGTGAGCATTGTTCGTTGGGCTTCCCGCCAATTCCAGCAGCGGCATATGGCGCCCACGTCATCTTTATACACGATTTCTCCTTTATATGGCGGGTCGTTTTCCTCTCCTCCCAGTGGGATGAACGGTTCATGACCATCTGCCAGCGCCAGCCGGATGTCGCCGACAAACTTGTTGATATCCTCTCCTCCGCATGGAAGCCCGTAACGCAATGAAACAGAATTATAAATATCCACAAGCGGATTGATCGTTCGAATGTGCTGACCGTTTTTCACTCTTTTCAACAGCGCTTCAACCGAACAACGCGCCCCTTTTTTTGTTCTGAATCGTCGAAATGCCTCTCGCCAAACACTGATGACGGGGTTGCGGCTCAACTCTTCAAACTCTAGGAATTTCCGTGCCTCTTTCTCCGCCTCCCACAGCATTTGTTCGTAAACACTGGTATTCTTGATGCTGTTGTCAATCCCTTGGGCAACGACCACACCGATTTTGGCATGGGGAAATATGGCCCAAACATCGTCTTCAACAACAAAACGTGTCATCATTCACTCCTCCATTCCCTTACGGTTTCGAAGGGTTCGCCAATGCGGAGAATAGTCCTAACAAGATATAACAACAGCCCGCCACCCGGTTCATCACCTTCACACTTCCTTTCTTGACAGCCAGCCGTTTGCGGATGCCTGCGGCCAACATGGCATACAAGCTGTCATTCAGCAAGGCGAGAACAACAAATATCGCCCCCAAAAGCAAAAATTGACCAGCCACCGATCCAGCAGAAGGCGAAATAAATTGGGGAAAAAAGGCAAGAAAAAAGAGCGCTGTTTTTGGATTGGTCACTTCGACAAATAGAGATTCGTAAAACACTTGCGCCAATGTTTTCTCCTTGGACTTCGTGTTCGGGATTTCCTCATCCTTGGTGGAAGCAAAAAATAACGTTTTGCCTCCCAAATAGATAAGATAAACGGCTCCTAAATATTTGATCATCGTAAAGGCAGCCGCCGATGTCATCAAAATCGCGGAAACGCCCACGGCTCCAAGGATAACATGGACAGCGCCCCCAAAAGCTACGCCGAGCACCGATACAACCCCTGCTTTCGTTCCTTGGCTCATGCTCCTAGCCATGATGTACAATACTGCCGGTCCGGGGACGATGAGCAGCGCCATGGCTGCCACTATAAACACACCGATCGCCGCAAGATCCATCACATCTCACTCCTTCATTTTCTATTTCACTGCTGTTGCTTTTTCATCAGGAAAACGATTCGCTTTTCGTTTTCAAATGGCATTTGCTCGAGCTGCTTGATGATCCGTTCTTGTCGGTGTGCAGGATGGTTTTGGCTCAACTTGGCTTTTCCTTCGATTCGTTTGATGATGATTTTGAAAGCTTGAATTCCTTTGTTCATGCCGGACAGCATCCCGGCATCGACCTCTGACAGCTGGTAACGGCTGCCCGGTGCTTCGTATTTTTCTACCATATCGTGCAGCGACTGCATGATTTCTTCTTCATCGTCGATCAACTCCACGTTCCCGTACACATGGACAGCCACATAATTCCATGTTGGCACCGCCTGGTTCGTTTCATACCAAGAAGGAGAAATATAACAATGCGGACCGTGGAAAATCGCCAAGACCGTCTGATGTTGAATGTCGTTCCATTGCGGATTCGAACGGGCAAAATGGCCGTACAAACACGTTTTCTCCCGATCGAGCAACAGCGGCAAATGGGTGGCAAACAGCTCCCCTTGATGCATCGACACCAAGGTGGCAAAACTGTTCTCCTCGATCACCTCATAGACGACAGACATATCGTTGATGAGAAAATGCTTCGGAATATACATCAGTCCTCTCCCCCATCTTTTCAATTACAGCATTCCATTGTTCACAATGTATAATATAATCAAAACTGACATAAAAAAAGTGACAATAACAAAAAAATAAACATGTCAGGAGGATGAACATGAAGACGATCATTTTTGACTTGAAGGACGGCTCGCCTAAATACAAGCAAATCTACGAAAAATTGAAATCATTGATTGAACAAGGCGACATTCGAGCTAATGAGCCGCTTCCTTCCATTCGCCAACTCGCCGAATCATTAAATGTCAGCCGGAACACAACTTTAATGGCTTACGAACAACTGGTAGCGGAAGGATATATTCGCGCGGAAAAACGAAAAGGGTATTTTGCCAATGAAGTGGAACCTCTTTTCATTCCAAAAGCCCGCATTTCTGCACGCCAATCGGCAAGGGAAGCAGCAACGTCCGTTGTTGTCGATTTTCGCGCCGATACTGTCGATGCCGATCATTTCCCCGTTAAAGCATGGAGAAGAATTTCCAATCAAGTATTGGCGGCCAAAGGATGTTTTCGCTATGGGGATCCGTTTGGGGAATTATGCTTGCGCAAACAAATCTCCATCTATCTTCTCGAATCCCGCGGGGTGATCACAGAGCCAAACGCCATCATCATTGGAAGCAGCACACAGCAAATGCTTCTCTCCCTTGGCCATATTCTAAAAGATGAGTTCAACAGCGTGATCGTCGAAGACCCTGGCTATGACGGCGCCAGAGAAGCGTTTTTGTTTCACCGCTTTCAGCTGGAAACGGTGCCTGTTTCCGAAACCGGCATCGATCTTTCGCCGCTCGAGAACAGGCGATCGCGGCTCATCTATGTCACCCCTTCGCATCAAAGCCCCATGGGAGTCAGCATGCCGATCCAGCAGCGGCACAGGCTCATTCAATGGGTGAACAACGTCGATGGCTATATTATCGAGGACGATTACGACAGCGAATTCCGTTACACGCAAAAGCCGTTTCCTGCTCTTGCCTCCATTGATTCGTCAAGAGTCATTTATCTGGGCAATTTCTCAAAATCGTTTCTGCCTGGGATTCGCTTAAGTTACATGGTGTTGCCGCCGTCGCTTTTGGACCGTTATCAGCAGCGGTTTCGCCTTTTCGAAAGCACTGCGTCCATCCTCAGCCAATTGGCGATGGCCAAATTTATGGAGGAGGGGGAATGGGGCCGCCATATTAAACGCATGCGCCTCGTGTATAGACGAAAAATGGAGCACTTAACATCACTGCTGCGAAAAGCATTTGGGGATATGATCTCCATTATTGGCGAACAGTCCGGTTTATACGTGTTAATCAAAGTTCAGTCGGATTGTACGGAAGAACAGTTGCTTCAGCGCGCCCTATCGTGTGGGGTAAAAGTGTATCCCACTTCGCGCTATTTTGTGAACCAACAGCCAGACCAACCCATGATCAAGATCGGTTTTAGCGGCTTGTCGCTCGAGGACATTGAGCTTGGAGTCCAACTGCTCAAAAAAGCATGGTGTTGACGACGACTTCACAGAAAACGACCCTCTTTTTACACAAGCTCACGGAGTCCCTGTCTTGGCGTGTATTTTTGATCGATTTCTAATATCACGTTAATTTTGGCTCTTCACCACAACATGTACTTGACAAGCAATACAGCTTCCTGCATAAAGATTTGAAAAAATCACTGATTTGTTGATTTTCCCTTACAAGCGTAAATAGAGTATGTTCAGAAAAAAATCAAGTACAACTTTTGGTGAAGATCCTTAATTTTAAATATTTACTTTTTTCTTTTTTTTTGTATAATGCAATTAAATTAGGAAAAGAAAGGAGAAAGAGAATATGGGTGGAAAAAATCATAGACCAACGAAAGGCCTGGCTATTACCACCGCTTTATCTGCTCAATGCGCTTGGGCTATAGGGCACCACCCTAGCTTACTAAATTGAAAGGGTAGAAAAAATGATTGCCGTGCAAGACGTAAACAAAATCTATCCGCCAAACCGCCAAGTATTACATGATGTCTCTCTCGAACTGGTTGAAGGGGATCGGCTTATTCTGTTAGGGCCGAATGGAGCCGGAAAAACTACTTTAATAAGGTGCATCATCGGGCTTACCGCACCAGACAGCGGCAGCATCTATGTCAATGGAGTGGATGTTGTCCGCCATCCAGATGAAGCACGCGAGTCGATTGCGGTCGTATTTGAAGAAGCTGACAACTCCTATTCCTATTTAACTGTTTTAGAAAATCTCTTATACTTCGGCTTGCTGAACAAATGGAGTCGTGCTGAAGCAAAACGAAGAGCCGAACGAATGATGGCCGTGTTGAATCTAACCCCATACGCTGAGCGTCTTACCCAAACCCTTTCACGTGGGATGAAACAAAAACTGGCATTTGCGATCGCCTTAATGAAAGGAGCGCCGTTTTTGTTCCTTGATGAGCCGACTCTTGGCCTTGATGTGGAGTCGCAGCATCATATCCGCACCATGTTAACGGAAGAAAACCAATGGTGGAAAGCCGTTCTCATCACCACCCATGACATTCCTTTTGCCCACGCCGTTGGAAATAAGTTTGTCTTTATCCAAGACGGAAAAATCGTTTGGAGCGGCACAAAAGAACATTTTTCCACTCCAGCCGACCTTGAAACTCATTTTTTGGCCGCTGTTCGTTCCAACCTATCCGTCTAAGGAGGTGAGTCGGTTGTCCCCGCAAATTTTGAATGTCGTATGGGCGTCCTTTTTGAAAAAAAGGGCAGAGTATCGCCGGTATTGGTTCGATTTTACCGTTGGGCTGATCATTAAATTTGTCTTTTTTCTCGGCACGCTGTACGCAAGCCCGATACAGACCGGAAAAGAAGCGACGGTCAAACTGTTCGGTTTCAGCCTTTGGTACTTAAGCGCTCATTTGATCTCGAAGCTCGGCAACACGGTGATCGAAGAAGCGTATCTCGGCACCGCCGAGCAAGTGCTTTCCACCAAGACTGCTCCATGGAAAATTTTGATCGGCGTAGTGATCGCTGAAATCGCGTTATCGTCCATGTGGGTGACGCTCTTTTTCATTTGTGCGGCTTTGATGATCGGATTTTCCGAAATTCTCTCGGGAATCGCATCCATGATAACGGAGATCGTCATCTTTGGCGGAGTCAGCCTCATCGGGATGACGGGAATCGGCGTGTTCATTTTAGGGTTGTCCCTTCGCTTAAAGCAAGTGGGAGCCGTTACCGAGGTGCTGCTTTATTATTTATTGATCTTCTCAGGATTTTTTCTATCTTCGAATGCATTGCCGACAGCGTTTCATATTCTCAACTGCTTTTCTCCTCTTTCTTGGGCCGTGCAAGGCGTGAATGAAGGATGGCCCGTATTCTTTCCTGCTCTTGGTATCTCGCTATTCTGGCTGGCCATGGGCTCATTGGTCTTGAAGCAACAATGGCATTGGGCGAGAAAAAATGGAAAAATCGGAAGCTACGTCTAAAAGAGTGGACGTTATCCCTCACCTTTCGGCGAAAATCGAGAGGATGTTTTCGCGACCATGCCGAATGAATCCTCGGCACTCAGGGAAAGCAAAGGAGTTTTCATAACACGGACATCTTGCGCGAAGAGAGCTCTCTTTATTCCGACGCCGCCTGCGAACATCAGTTGATCAACACGGGCAAAGAAGCGTGCCGCTATGATCTGATTATTCACTCGCCTGCTTCGAAAACATGACCCATAGTCATGTCCGCCCAAGGCGTTGCTTTTTTTTGCTTTTTGCCGTCACATAGAAAGAAATCACCGCATCAACGGCGAATAAAAGAGATGGCATTTCTTTGACGGAGGTGTGTGAATGAACATCGGCCAAGAATATTTGCGAGTGGTGCGCGCGCGCTTTCTTGACATGAAAAAGACCGCCGAACAGGCTATGGACCAATGTTCCGAGGAACAGCTGTTCCATTGCTTTCATGAGGAAGCCAACAGCATCGCCATCATTGTCAAACATATGAGCGGAAATATGGTGTCGCGCTGGACAGACTTTTTGTCATCGGATGGGGAAAAACCGGACCGAAACCGCGATGATGAGTTTATCAATGACTTCCATACGCGCAAAGAAGTCATGGATTGCTGGGAAAAGGGGTGGTCTGCTTTCTTTCAGACGCTGAACGAACTGCAAGAAACGGATTTGTTGCGGACGGTCACGATCCGCGGCGAACCCCATTCCGTCATCGAAGCCATTGAGCGGCAAATGTACCATTATTCGTATCATATCGGGCAAATCGTCTATATCGCGAAACAGCTGAACGCAAACAACTGGAAAACACTGACCATACCAAGAAATCGAAAAACAACATAGGCAACTCCTTATTGGAATCATCTTGCAAACGCCATCCACCCCTCGGAATCGTCAGCCGATCAAGGCGGATGGCTTTTTTGCGGCTTGACATTCCTTCACAATCATACCGCCTTATCAGGGATCGTGGTCAGCGTCTAGAAAGTTTCACAATGCCGGCCAGCAAACAAACCATCCCCGCTCCCCACGCCAACCCCGCCTTGCCGAGAAGGAGGGAGATTTCTTCGGATGCCTGCGCATGGGTAGGATCAAAAGAAATGGCTCTTAACGCAAAGTAGGCGGCAATAGAGAGCAGCAAAAAATGAGCAAAAATCCAATGGAATGCCAAACGACGCGTCCGATTCTTCCGCCAAAGGGAAACGACCGTCATGGTGACGATCAACATCACGACGGAAAAAACGCCAATGAGTAAATCCATCACTTCCTCTTCCATCGGCAAATGTTTATGCATGTTTACAGCCCCTTTCATCAAGGTAAGGTGATATTTCTTCTATACTTCTCTTTTCCATTCCTCCTCTTCCTTTTTAATATTGGCTCTTCACCACAAGTGTGAGTAAAATATTTGTGGGTGACATTTCGACATGATCCCCGACGAGGGTTGCGAACTTTTGTTCGCGACGCTCGTCGGGGCCACCAAGCGAAGCGCGGTAGAACAAGCAAATGTCATGCAAAAAGGACTCTCTCCCTGCTATGATGGTGATTGTCAACATCAACCGAAAACAGGAGGGAGAGAGTCCATGAAACATCTTACCACAGAATGGCCTTTATTAAAAGAGTTGGAGGAGCAATTGTTGAGAACCCTTCAAAAGGTGTTCGCTGTCTTGTTGGCGGCCCTTTTGGAGGAGATCGATCAACAACTGGCGGAAGCGCGGGACAAGCGCCGGTATCAGCTGAAAGACAAACGGCCGACTACGATCCAAACGCTGTTTGGGGAAGTGACGTTCCGCCGGAACTACTACTATGATCGACAAACGGGGGCGTATACGTTCTTGCTGGATGCCGAACTGGGCTTTGATGGAGCGCAGTCGATCAGCCCTTGCCTCGAGGAAACGGCGGTCGAGTTGGCCGTCGAGTGCTCTTCCTACCGCAAAGCGGCTCGCACGCTGGAGTCGATCGTGGGGTATGCGGTCCTCAGCCACGAGGCGATTCGCCAACTGGTGCTGGAGGCCCCTGTCTCGCTGCATCACCCTGTTTCCAAACGGCACGGCCGGGTGCTGTTTGTGGAGGCCGATGGACTGTTTATTTCCCGCCAGGGGAAAGGGAAACGGGCGAAAGAAGAGAAAATCCTGGCGGTTCACGAAGGATGGAAACGAAACGGGTCGCAGCTTGAGCTGGTGAACCGGCGCCACTATCTCCATGAAGGGACGGGGGACGTGTGGGAACGGTTTGAGGAGTGGCTGATGAAGGAATATGCCTATGATCCGTGCCGAGACCTATTGGTCATCAACGGCGACGCGGCGTCGTGGATCACGGCCTGCCGGGAGTATTTTGGGAAGCGGGCGTGCTTTCAGCTGGATCGATTTCATGTGGCGCGGGAGCTGCGTCAGTGTCTGTCCGGCCATCCGCGTTGGCGGGAGGTGCGGAAGAAGCTGGCGAAACAAGATGAAGAAGGGCTTCTCGTGGAGCTGAACAGCGCGGTCGGCACGTTGGAGGACGAAGCGAAAGAGAAGCAGCTGGCTGCCATGATCCGCCGGATCGAGTCGATGCCGGGATGCATCCGGGACTATCGGGGGTGGCTGTCGGAGCAAGGGGTGGAGACGACCGGCATGCGTCCGATGGGCCATGCGGAGAGTGTGATGAGCCGGTTTGCGCATCGGGTGAAATCCCGCCGCAGCTGGAAAGACCAAGGGCTTCGGGCGTTTCTGAAGGCGATGGCAGCCCGAATCGACGGGATCCGGTGGAGAAAGGGGCCGTTGGAGGCAGAAGAGCTCCAGTCGGCCGTCTCGGCCTCAACAAAGTCCAAGCGGATCGAACAGGCCAAACGGAAGGCCGGACAGTTGTGGGCGGATGTGGTGCGTCAGAATATACCGTGTCTGCAACAGTCATCCGGGACGCCGATCCATCAAGCGTTGTCGGCGCTCCGGGATGGTGGTTGGGTGTAAAAAAATGGAATATCGTATCATCGCCTCAAGATGAGGGATGAGAGTCCGAAAGCGCTTACGATATGAATTCCTGAAAATGGTTCGCTAACTAGTGATTGACAACGCTCGTAGTGAATCGAAAAAATGTTCTCCACAAAGTCTTGACTGACTCTCACCACAAAATGCACTTGACAAAGAAAGATGTTCATAATAAAAAATCAAAATAACGTTTTTCCTTTTTATACAATTTACCTCATTTGAGCAACATTACTTTCTTTTTTCACATATAAAGCAGCCGCCATGTCTCATATCCTAACGTACAATATTGTTCTGCAACAAAGAAACAAGTCATCAAGACTTTGTGAAAACTTTCTCATCAAAATATGACAATTTTTTGAACAAACTTGCCGAACATTCGGAGAAAATGGACGAAATCTTGGCACATTTCCCCTATAAAATCTCTTTAGGCGCTGGCGAAACACATTTATTTCTTCTCAACCACTTATTCGCCAATCCTAAAGAAGACGGCGGCCGTATTGCTTTTCAAACTCAGAAACTTGCTTGCTTGAAAAGTTCTTTCACTTTACCACCGGTCCCTTTTCCCCATCACTATTGCTTGGCACGATTTTTGCTTTTCATAGCAGGTGAAACAAAAAAACTTTATAAAGGAGATGGTGAGAATGAAAGCCGCCGTTGTTCACAAATTCAAACAAAAACTTCAAATTGAAGAAGTGGAGAAACCAAAACTAGGGTATGGCGAAGTGCTTGTGAAAATTGAAGCTTGTGGCGTCTGCCATACCGATTTGCATGCGGCCCATGGAGATTGGCCGGTAAAACCGAAACTTCCGCTTATTCCTGGTCATGAAGGAGTAGGAATCGTTGTTGAGGTCGGCGAGGGAGTGAAATCAATCAAAATTGGCGACCGTGTTGGCATTCCATGGTTATACTCGGCATGCGGTGAATGTGAATATTGTTTAAGCGGTCAAGAAACACTTTGTCCACATCAATTAAATGGTGGATACTCTGTCGATGGCAGTTATGCAGAATATTGCAAAGCCCCGGCCGATTATGTCGCACGAATTCCTAAAAATCTCGATCCTGTACAAGTTGCTCCTATTCTTTGTGCTGGAGTCACAACGTATAAAGCATTAAAAGTTTCAAATGCCAAGCCTGGTGAATGGGTCGCTATTTATGGAATCGGGGGATTGGGCCATATTGCTCTTCAATATGCCAAAGCAATGGGATTAAATGTTGTTGCTGTTGATATCAGTGATGAAAAGGCAGAGCTTGCAGCAAAGTTAGGAGCTGATATTACAATCAATGGCCTGCGTGAAGACCCCGTAGCAACAATTCGTGAAAAAGTAGGCGGAGTGCATGCAGCTATTAGCGTTGCTGTAACGAAAAAAGCTTTCGAACAAGCCTATCAATCCGTTCGACGCGGTGGTTGCCTTGTCATCGTTGGACTGCCTCACGATGAACTACCGATCCCTATTTTTGACACTGTATTAAATGGCGTTACAATAAAAGGTTCGATCGTCGGTACACGAAAAGATATGCAAGAAGCTTTAGATTTCGCCGCACGCGGAAAAGTCCGCCCCATTGTGGAAGCGGTACCATTAGAAAAAATTAACGAAGTATTTGAACGGATGGAAAAAGGCCAAATCAATGGCCGCATTGTTTTAACAATGTAACACAAAGCTGCAGAAGAACAATCCTAAATTTTCTAGGGAAACGGAGAAAAATGGCGATTTTTTCAGCATTGCCTGTTTTTAGTTTAGGCACAGATCGATATCATAAAGTTTCTCATTTTGAGAAATCGACCGGTTCAACCACCAATGCCTAATAAATCACCTGCTTTCTAGTATTACGAAAAGTGCTATCCGATTATGTCAAACTCTTAGGGGAAGATTCCCATTCCCCTAAGAGCATATCTGAAGGAAAATAGCTTAATTTAAACATCTTTATTACACAAGGAGGATGCAAATGATTTACAGCAAACCAGGCGAAAGAGACGCAAAAGTTCAATTCAAAGCAAGATACGATAACTATATTAACGGAGAATGGGTGCCGCCTATTTCAGGCCAATATTTCAAAAATATCACGCCCATAACAGGAGAAGTATTTTGTGAAGCAGCACGCTCGCAGGCTGAGGATATTGAATTGGCATTAGATGCCGCGCACGCGGCAAAAGAAGCTTGGGGAAAAACATCCCCGGCTGACAGAGCGTTGATTTTAAATAAAATCGCTGATCGCATGGAAGAAAACTTGGAAATGTTAGCGGTTGCCGAAACATGGGATAACGGCAAACCGATCCGTGAAACGTTAAACGCCGACCTACCCCTAGCCATCGATCATTTTCGTTATTTCGCTGGAGCCATACGCTCCCAAGAAGGAACAATCAGCCAAATTGATGACGATACGATCGCGTACCATTTTTATGAACCACTCGGCGTTGTCGGGCAAATTATCCCATGGAATTTTCCATTATTGATGGCAGCATGGAAAATTGCTCCTGCGCTTGCTGCCGGAAACTGCATTGTGCTAAAACCAGCTGAACAAACTCCAGCATCGATTATGGTGCTTATGGAGCTGATTGGCGATCTGTTGCCTCCTGGAGTGCTCAACGTTGTCAATGGGTTCGGATTAGAAGCTGGCAAACCATTAGCTTCTAGTTCACGTATCGCCAAAATCGCGTTTACCGGTGAAACAACGACAGGGCGGCTGATTATGCAATACGCTTCACAAAATATTATTCCTGTTACACTGGAATTGGGAGGCAAATCCCCAAACATCTTCTTTCCTGATGTAATGGAAAAAGACGATGACTTTTTAGATAAAGCGATTGAAGGATTTGTCATGTTCGCTTTAAACCAAGGCGAGGTTTGTACGTGCCCTTCTCGTGCTCTCATCCATGAGTCCATTTATGACGAATTTATGGAGCGAGCTCTTGAACGCGTGAAAAAGATTCGAACAGGAAATCCGCTTGATACAAGCACAATGATGGGAGCGCAAGCTTCAGCAGAACAAATGGAAAAAATTCTTGCATACATTGATATTGGAAAACAAGAGGGCGCCGAATGCCTAATCGGCGGCGAAAAAAACATAATCCCTGGATTCGAAAACGGGTATTATATCAAGCCAACCGTATTTAAAGGACATAATAAAATGCGCATTTTCCAAGAAGAAATTTTCGGTCCAGTAGTCTCAGTAACAACGTTTAAAGATGAACAGGAGGCTTTGGAGATTGCTAATGATACGTTGTACGGCCTTGGTGCCGGGGTATGGACGAGAAACATCAACTTGGCTTATCGTTTCGGAAGAGGCATTCAGGCAGGAAGAGTTTGGACAAATTGCTATCATGCTTATCCGGCCCATGCTGCTTTTGGAGGATATAAACAATCTGGGATCGGTCGTGAAACCCATCATATGATGTTAGCGCACTATCAACAAACGAAAAATTTACTCGTTAGCTACAATCCAAAACCATTAGGATTTTTCTGATCAATCAAGCAACAAAAAGCTGATCCGAAAGCCATTTACGCTTTTGGATCAGCTCCTTTTTCTTTTAATAAATATCTTAATGTTCGTACAGTGATATTTAACCGTTCTGCTGCTTCTTTACGATTTCCTAACGTTTCTTTTAACATTTTCAGTACAAAAGATCGGCCGATTTTCGTTTCTAGTTCTTTCACTGAAGATAATACATGTTCAAGATCTAACCGATCACTGTTTCTCCATAGTGCTAGCACACCATTCATCCATTCTTGCAAATAGGCTTCTAAGTCTTCTACTCCATCTTTTGGACTTCGCACGCTATTCGATACTTGCCCTAAATGCAACGGAATCTTAAGCTTCTCCGGCAAATAGTCAAGGGTGATCACCTCTGTTTCTCCTTCCGCTAAAGTTACCGCCCTTTTAACAACATTAAACAATTCTCTCACATTCCCCGGCCAATGATACTGTTTCATCTGGGAAATACAGTCCTCTGAAAACGATAGAGGTGTATTTAGTTTTTTTAAAAAATAATCAATCAAAATTGGAAGATCTTCGAGCCGTTCTCGAAGCGGAGGAATGGTAAGTTTCACAACATCTAATCTGTATAATAAATCCTCTCTAAACGTCTTCTCCTCGACTGCTTTTGCCAGATTGACATGCGAAGCAGCAATAATGCGTGTATTCGTTTTGCGGATCGTTTCACCCCCGACGCGAATATACTCCCCTGTTTCCAGCACTCTTAACAGTTTTACTTGCGTTGCAAGAGACGCTTCTCCAATTTCATCTAAAAATAATGTGCCACGGTTAGCAATTTCAAAAATCCCCTTTTTTTCTTTTACCGCTCCTGTGAACGCCCCTTTTTCATGTCCGAACAATTCGCTTTCTAACAGTGTTTCCGAAACAGCGCCACAATTCACCCCAATAAAAGGCTGATCATAGCGCATGCTCGCGTTGTGGATAAAATGAGCGAGCACTTCTTTTCCAGTCCCAGTCTCTCCTTCAATCAACACATTCACATTTTTTTTCGCAATTTTATAAGCTAATTTAAGCAAATCATTCATCTCTTTATTTGTTCCAACGATGAAACCGAGCGTCTCAGCTAACTTATACATATCATCTTGGGATGAAAGAGGACCATCACTTAATAATTCATCGATTAATCGCTCTAACTGTTCAATATCGTCAAACGGTTTTTCAATATAGTCGTTTGCCCCATGTTTAATCGCTTCAACTGCTGTCTTTATTGTGCTATAGCCTGTCATTACAACCGCTTTGCAAGAAGGATATGAGCGTTTTAACTGTTTTAATAAATTTAAACCGTTCGCATCTGGAAGTTTCACATCGATGAAAGCAAGATCAAACTTGTATTGTTGAATCAACTGAAAAAAATCTTTCCCGCTAAATCCAAGCTTGACCTTGTTCCCTTTCCCCTCTAATAAATGTTGAAAAAACGTTCCTACTTCCCTTTCGTCATCAATAACTAAAATATTCCCCACTCATCTCCCCCTTATTTCTTTTTTGGAAGTTTTAATATAAACTCACTTCCTTTACCAAGTTCGCTGACCACCTCAATCGTTCCACCGTGCGCCTCAGCAATCCCTAAACTAACAGACAGCCCAAGCCCGGTTCCCTTACCTGGCCTCTTCGTTGTAAAAAATGGATTAAAAATTTCCTGCAAATGTTGTTCTTCTATTCCTTTTCCGTTGTCACGGATCGATAGAACAACCCAATGTTCTCCGGCTTCAACGATCGACTTTGTTTCTATGACAATGATTTTCTCTGGAATATCCATCTCTTCAAGCGCATCTTTGGCGTTTATTAATAAATTTAAAATAACTTGGCTTATCTGTTGAAGGTTTCCTTCAATCAATTCAATGGAAGCGTCTAATCTTTTTTGAATACTAATATTTTGTTTGCAAATTTGATCACCAATTAAGCCTAATACTTGTTCAACGGCATCATTTATAGAACAATCTTCAAACCTATATTCATCTTGTCTTGAAAATGTCAATAAATTTTGAATAATGGTTTTGCAGCGTTTCCCGCATGAATAAATATCAAATAGTAGTTTATATATACGATCATCTTTTGAAAAAGACCTCAACAACAACTGGGCATTACCAAGAATGGCGGTGAGAGGGTTATTCAATTCGTGCGCAATTCCAGCAGCCATTTCCCCAATTGCAGCTAACTTTCCTGATTGAACAAGTTGGGCTTCAATCTGCAATTTTTCAGTAATGTCATTAAGATACATAATCACAGCGTACATATTTTGTTTTTCATTCAAGACGGGATAAGAACGCAATTCGCATACCCTCTGCTGGATATGAATACGCCGATGAACAGATTTTTTTGTTTCTAAAATTTCCACGATCGGGCTTTCCTTTGGATTAATTGATAACAATTTACATATATCTTTTTTATACAAGTCAACTTGAAAAAACTCGTTAGCTGCATCATTACACCGTAAAATATTCCCTTCTAGGTCGACGAGGAATATCATTTCTGAAACAGCTCGGAATGTCTCTTCCCATTCTTTTTTACTGGTAAGTACCTCATTATAAAGACGGACATTTTCAATACAAACCGCCAGTTGGTCGCAAAATTGCTGAAAAAAGGACAGATCATCTTCATCATACACCACTTTTTCCTTGCTTCCTATACTCAGTACCCCGATCACCTTTCCTTTGCTAATAAGTGGGATCAATAATACACTGCGAACTCCTAAGGCGTTATATACAGCTGTTTCAACATACAAATCTTCGTCTTCTTCTATTTGATAAAAAATTTTTTCGAGCGATTGTACGACTTTCCAATAGAGCGACCTCTCTTTTGGCAAAACAAAACCAATAGGAAAATACAAAGAGTGGGCGGGATATACATTTGTTAACACTAATTTATGATTTTCACATAACGATAAGCTGATTCGTTCCACTGGAAAAATTGTTTTCAATTTATCCATACTATTTTTCATCATTTCATCCATTGATATATCAATATTGAAGCTTTTTGTAATATCATTAATAATCTCCAACTGCATATTTTTCTTTTTTAACTCTGTGACCATCTTTTTTAATTCTGTGTAATAACTTTTTTTCGAAGATTGAACTCCTGTTAAAAGGCTAATGAGTTGTTGCCGGTCATTCATTTTGTTTACCACGCCTTTCTGAATATTCCCTCAATTTCTTCTGCAGTGATATCACGAGGGTTGGTGATCATACATGCGTCATGAAAGGCGACCAAACTCATTTTCCGTATTTCTTCTTGTTTCACTCCTATATCAGATAATCGCTGCGGCACCCCAATATCCTCTGCCAATTGTTTTACATACTCAATCGCCTTTCTTCCCGCTTCCATATAGGACATGCCGCGAGTATCAATTCCGAGAAAATAAGCAATATCAGCAAATTTTTTCGGATTCGCCAACAGGTTGAACTCCATCACATGCGGAAGCAATATAGAGTTTATATCCCCATGAAGAAGAGGATACCTTCCCCCGACAGCATGGGACATGGCATGAACAGCGCCTAAAATCGCGTTGGAAAAAGCCAATCCTGCCTGTAAACTCGCCATTGCCATATTTGCTTTTGCCTCTTGGTTGATTTTAGAGGCGACAGAAGGGCGTAAATATTTTCCTACTAAAGAAATAGCGTTTTGAGCTTGAACATCTGTAAGTGGTGTAGCTGCTAAGCTTACATAAGCCTCAATGCCATGCGTTAAAACATCTAATCCTGTTGAGGCTGTCAAATGAGCGCTTTTTGTCGATAATGTTTCTGGATCAATGATTGCAATATCAGGAATAAGAGATCGGGAAATGATCGTCATCTTTTTTTTCTCTTTTGTATCAACAATAACAGAAAATTGAGACACTTCTGATCCCGATCCTGCTGTTGTTGGAACCATCACTTGAGGAGGAAGGGGCAATTGAATTTTATCCACTCCCTCATATTCATGAATTTGTCCCCCGTTTGTAGCAAGAATGGCGACAGCCTTTGCGGCATCAATAGAACTGCCTCCACCGATTCCAATGATAGAATCGCATTCATTTTCAAGATATGCTTCACAGCCTTTTGTCACTTCTTCATCCTTTGGATTTATTGTTACATCACAAAATGTCGCGTATTTTAATCCTACCTGCCTGCAACTCTTGATGACAACATCGAGCCAACCGGCTTCCGCAACACCTGGATCGCTGACAATCAACACATTTGTCGCACCAAGCCTTAGACAACTTTCCCCTACTTGCTGAATGGAACCGTTGCCAAAAATCACTTCGGGCATCACGAACTTATGAATGTTCATCCTCGTGCCCCCTTATTGGCCGTCTTCTTTTTATTGCTCAACAACTTTTTTGTTTTAAGCACTCATTCGACATCTGGATGAAAAATCCTCCTGATTTTCTGCACGAGAAGGAGGAATGAGAGATCAAGACGAAAATCCCTCTATGATTAATGACACACTTAGCAAACATGGTGAGCACTGCCTGCAAACAAAAATCCTGACACTGTCCGACTTTTATAGGACGCAACGCCACGGATATGTTCGTTCTTCTCAATGTCGTTCCAATACAATCTCGTCTACATTCACCGACACATCATTTTAGTACATCGCAACGGCTCTCTCACTTTTACCGTTACCGCACCACCTGTAGCACACCATTATTCATATCAGACAAATCGTCTATATTACCAAACATCTGAACGCCGATCACTGGGAGACACTGACCATCCCAAAAAAGAAGCCGCTCAGCCCTTCTGTCAACAAAGCGAGCGCCAGTCCTCATGAATGAAGACGGCGCCCGCTTTGTTGGTAAAGGGGACATCGCTTGTTCACTTTTGCTGCATCTTAAACTCCAAAAACAGCTCGTTGTAGTAGGCGAGCATGTGTTTTCCTAAGTTTTCGTACACTTCGAGATGCCCTGCTGAATCCAAATCGGGGTAGAAGCGCCGATCGCCTGCGATGTCTTTTGGCAAATAGCGAAGCGCCTTTTTGTTCGGCGTCGAGTAGCCGACATACTCGGCGTTTTGCGCCGCGTGTTTCGGGTCGAGCATAAAGTTGATGAACGCGTGCGCTCCTTCGATGTTTTTCGCTGTTTTCGGAATGACCATGTTGTCAAACCATAGGTTGGAGCCTTCTTTTGGCACGACATAGTCGAGCTTGTCGTTTTCGGCGATGATTTCGGCCGCATCGCCCGACCAGACGACGCCGATGGCTGCTTCTTCATTGGCAAGCAGCAGCTTGATTTCATCGCCGACAATCGCCTTCACGTTCGGCATAAGCCGGTCGAGCTTCCGCTTCGCTTCTTGCAAATGGGCTTTGTTCGTGTCATTCAGCGAATAGCCGAGGCTGTTCAACGCCATCCCCATCACTTCCCGCGCCCCGTCGACAAGCAAAATTTGATTGCGCAAGCTTGGATCCCATAAGTCGTTCCAGCTCGTCATTCTTTTGCCGCCAAGCATCTCGCGGTTGTAGACGATGCCGACCGTTCCCCAAAAATACGGCACTGAATACCGGTTGTGCGGGTCAAACGGCAAGTTGAGAAACCGCGGTTCGATATATTGCAAATTGGGAAGCTTTCGGTGATCAAGCGGCAGAAGCAGCTTTTCCTCGATCATTTTGCTGATGGCGTAATCGGACGGAACGGCGACATCAAACGTCGCCCCGCCTTGGGCGATTTTCGCCATCATCGCCTCGTTGGAATCGAACGTTTGGTAAATCACTTTCCACCCTGTCTCTTTTTCAAATTCACGAATGAGCGCCGGGTCAATGTAATCACCCCAGTTGTAGACCGTCACCGTTTTGCCTCCGCCGTACCCTTCCGCTTCGTTCAGCCGGTGGGTGATGAACATGAGGACGAACGCCGCGATGAACACGGCCGCAAATCCTTGGACAAGCCGTCTCACCTACTTTCGCCCCCCTATCCCGTACATTCGGCCGCCTTTTTGGCTGAGCACATAATAACCGATGACAAGCAGCATCGTAAATAAAAACAGCAGCGTCGACAGCGCATTGATCGATAAGGAAATGCCTTGGCGCGCCCGCGAATAAATTTCCACCGACAGCGTCGAGAATCCATTTCCCGTGACAAAAAACGTCACGGCAAAGTCATCAAGCGAATACGTGAGCGCCATGAAAAAGCCCGCCCATATGCTCGGGGCCAAAAACGGCAGCACCACACCGGACAGCACTTGCCAATGACTGGCTCCTAAATCTCTAGCCGCATCAATCAGCGTCGGGCTCATTTCTTCCAGCTTCGGCAGCACCATCAACACGACAATCGGCACACTGAATGCGATATGGGACAACAGCACGGATGTAAACCCTAGTTGAATGCCAGCGATCGTAAACAGCAGCAAAAACGAAGCGCCGATGATGACGTCTGGGCTGACGATCAACACGTTATTGAGAGCGAGAAGAGCGTTTTTCGTCCGCTGCCGCTTGACATAGTAAATGGCGAGCGCCCCGATGACCCCGAGTATGGTCGCGACCGCCGCCGACAGCAGCGCGATGACGATTGTATTCAAAACGATGATGAGCAAGCGGTCGTCGGACAGCACGTCGCGGTACCACTTCAACGTGAACGATTGAAAATCGTGCATCGCCCCGCCACTGTTGAACGAATAATACATCAAATACACAATCGGCGTATACATCACGGCAAACACGGCTAACAGGTACACACGTCCCCATGCCTGCATCCGTTTCATCGGCTTCCCTCTTTTCTTCCGCTTCCTGTCAGGCCGACGATGACCGCCATCGCGATCATTAACACAACAGCGATCGTCGCCCCCATTCCCCAGTTTTGGGTGACAAGAAAATGCTGTTCAATGGCGGTGCCGAGCGTAATGACGCGGTTGCCAGCGACAAGGCGTGTAATCATAAACAGCGACAGCGCCGGGATGAACACCGCTTGGCAGCCGGCCTTCACTCCGCCAAGCGTGAGCGGAAAGACGACGCGGCGGAACGTCGTCCAAGCCGAAGCGCCCAAATCGCGGGCGGCATCGACAAGCGATGGCGGCAGCTCCTCCAGCGCGTTGAAAATCGGCAGCACCATAAACGGAATAAAAATGTACACCGACACAAACACAAAACTGAAATCGGTGAACAACAGCTGCCGCGCTCCAATGCCAAGCGTCTGCAACAGGGCGTTGGCCAGCCCGTACGTGCCGAGCAGCCCTAAAAACGCATACACCTTCAGCAGCAAATTCACCCACATCGGCAAGATGAGCAACAACAGCCATAACTGCTTGTGCCTCGTCTTTGTCAGCCAATAGGCGGTTGGATAGCCGATGAGCAGCGACACAAGCGTGATTAAAAACGCGTACCAAAACGAATACGCCATCATTTTTAAATAAATGGGCGTCAACACGTTTTCATAATTCGCCACCGTCCAATGTCCGTCTATATCCAAAAACGATTCATATAATAAAAAGACGATCGGAGCGATGACAAACAACACCAACCAAATGCCATAAGGGATTAAATACCAGTTCCGCCACGCCCGTTCCGTCATGCGCCCTCATCCTCCCTTTCGACTCGCATGACGTGAATCGCTTCCGGTTCAAAACGAAGGCCGACCGTTTCCCCGACTTCGGCCTTTTTCGTCGAATGGACAAGCCATTCGTTGCCGTTTTCATCATAGCCGCAAATTTCATAATGGACACCGCGGAATAAGAGCGAATCGACGCGGATGACGATCTGCCCGTCTTCCGGCGCTGCGAGTTCCAAATCTTCCGGGCGGATGACGACATCAACCGGTTCGTTCGGGGCAAAGCCGCGGTCAACACAAACAAACCGCTTGCCCGCGAATTCGACGAGGAAATCGTCGATCATGCGCCCCGACAAAATGTTCGATTCGCCAATGAAATCGGCGACGAATCGGTTGATGGGCTCGTCGTAAATGTCTTTCGGCGTCCCAAACTGCTGAATTTTTCCTTTATTCAGAACAAAAATGTAATCGGACATCGCCAGCGCTTCTTCTTGGTCATGCGTGACAAAAATAAACGTAATGCCCAATCGACGTTGGAGCTCACGCAATTCATACTGCATTTCCGTGCGCAATTTCAAATCCAAGGCTGACAGCGGTTCATCCAAGAGCAACACCTCAGGTTCATTGACAATCGCCCGGGCAATGGCGACGCGCTGGCGTTGGCCGCCGGACATCTCTTGAATGCGGCGGCGCTCATAGCCTTCCAAGTTGACAAACCGGAGCGCTTCGCTCACTTTTTGGCGGATGTCCACTTCTTTCATCTTTTTCACGCGCAAGCCAAATGCCACGTTTTCAAACACATCGAGGTGAGGAAACAACGCATAGTCTTGAAAGACAGTGTTGACTTGCCGTTTGTTCGGCGGGACGTTTTGAATCGGCTTCCCGTGGAAATAAATCGTTCCTTCCGTCGGTTCGATAAACCCGGCAATCAGCCGCAAAATCGTCGTCTTCCCGCACCCTGACGGGCCAAGCAGCGTATAAAACTTCCCGCGCTCCATCGCAAAACTGACGTCATCCAATACGACCGTTCCGTCGTATTCCTTCGTCACTCGCTCGAAGCGGATGATCTCTTCCCCGTTCACTTCCAGC
This sequence comes from Geobacillus sp. JS12, assembly GCF_001592395.1. Classification (NCBI taxonomy): domain Bacteria; kingdom Bacillati; phylum Bacillota; class Bacilli; order Caryophanales; family Anoxybacillaceae; genus Geobacillus; species Geobacillus sp. JS12. The sequence goes on along the minus strand of NZ_CP014749.1, from coordinate 186,790 downwards.
CCCCCGTCTTCTTGATGTTCACTATTCCTAATTAGAACATAGGAGAGTGGAAAGTGCAACGGAAAAATCCTTGATCACACGTATGAAAACTGAATTTTTCCTGAAGATCCCGCCGTCATTTTTCCATTTTATCTTCATTGTTTGGACGTGTAAGCGAGATTATGCGGGAGCCAGGGAAGCGCTCTTGATGAACGTGAGAAGCAATGAGATAAGCATGTTGACGGTCGCCTTGAATCCACTCCGCCAACCGATCGCGACTTAGCCTATCAAGGGAATTGAACGGTTCATCCATCAAATACAATTCGACCGGGCGGGCTAAAGCAATCGCAATATGCAGTTTTTGTTTTGTTCCTAATGAATACTGATCCACCGGGAGCGGGAGCATCTCCTCCATTCCAAGCAGACTGCATAATTCGTTCGCTTTGCGGACGTACTGTTGATCCAGCTTCCATAAAAGCCGGAAACATTCGATATTTTCATAACCCGTCAATTTTGAAAACATGACAGTCTCGGATGTCACATAAGACAAATGAGCGCGCATGTCGGGAAGCTGAATCGGATTGCCTTTATAAAAGGCTTGATAATGCAGCTCTCCTTTATCGAGCAATCCCGAAATAATATGCAAAAGAGTCGTTTTCCCCACTCCATTGGGGCCGGTGAGAAGCACGGTCTCCCCTGAAAAAATGGAAAATGAGAATTGCTGAAAAATCGTGGCTCCCCCATCATAGCGATACGTCAAGTTTTGCAATGAAAATAACGGTTCCATCTATTTCTTCCCCTTTTCCTGCTTGGCTCTTCACCAAAAGTTGTACTTGATTTTTTCTGAACTCTATTTACGCTTGTAAGGGAAAATCAACAAATCAGTGATTTTTTCAAATCTTTGTGCAGGAAGCTGTATTGCTTGTCAAGTACATGTTGTGGTGAAGAGCCTCCTGCTTTTTAGACCGTCTATTTTTATACATGAGACACCGTTGATTCCAACCATGCTGAGATGATGAGCAGCGCGACCGCCAGCACTAGTAAAAAGAGGATATCCCGTATATAGAGCGTTTCTTCTTCTCCTCTTGCTCTTTTTTTGACGATTTGAAGAAACCGCCATGTCTCGTACCCTAATGTACAAAACAAGATATGGCCGATGATTTCAGGAATCGCGTGAGGAAAGACACCGGTCATCAACGGCTGCATGCCATATCCTGTGGCGACTCCTCTCACGATCACGCCTAGCATTGCTGCGTTGTAACCGAGATAAAGGGTATTGGCCATTCCTAGCGTCAGCCATCCGCCAACCATCAAAATGGCTCCAACCATCAAGTTGTGGCCTAAAGTGGTCCAAAACGCCATGGAAGTCGGATGAATCGTAAGCTTTTGTGAAAAAATCACTGCTCCAAAAGCAAAACATACAATGTACACACCTAACGACAATAACATATACGGCAAATGAGTGTGAATCGCTCGTCTGATCACCGCAAATGCCTCCTCACGTGCGCCGAGCATATTGAGAACTATTCCATAATACAAGGTACAGCATCAAGACAAACAAAACGCTGTAACATGCCCAACTCCAACCTTTCAAGAGCATAAAAAAGGCAGAAAGAAGCGATGAAAAAACGGTTATGTAAATCAATAAGCGATGAAACGAATGATTTCCAGCCGCAATCACCATATACCCCGCATAATCACGTGGAGATGTCAATGCCGCCTGCTCGCCGCTAGCTAAAACGAGACAGAACACTTCATAATCGGTGCGCAAAATCCGTTTGACAACAAGCGAATAGGCGGGCATCATCACCACAGCTCCCATTGCTGCCCAAAGCCCTCCACTCATCCCCAATAATCCTATGTATTCGAGAAGCAGCAATCCTACTGCCGTCATGCATGGGTAGACGCCTAATCGCTCAAGCAGCGTCCATTTCGCTTCGATTAACGGTACAAGAGGAGGTGGAGAAAGAAGACGAAACACAGTGAGACGCTCCATCTCGCTTTCAAACTGAAAAATGTCGCGAAAGACGTCGGTAATGGCTCGCAACGTGCCTGTCATGACCATATACATTTCAAACATAAACAAAAACAAAATGATCAACCCATTATGAACGATCGGCAACAGCGCCAAATTCGCTCCCGCAACCAGAAACCATTCCCCCGGCAAAAATAGCGACCAAGGCGGTTTCGTCAACTCACGGGCTTGGCGTGTTAACAGACAAAGATCTTTATATAAAATTGCATTATTCGTGCTGCGAATTTTTAACGACTCTATGACACGCTGATGCCATGAATATAGCATGTACGCTGCCTTGTCAGAATGAGACGCACGAGTGAAAGAAAAACAAATCAAAGCCAACAGAGCGAATCCAGCACCGATGAATGATAAAGCTGTACTTGAAAATGACCACCCTTCCCCCCAACTTGTCATGCGTTCATAAAACAGCTGTTGCCAATGAGCAACATAACCATCCATATACACAAGATAAGAGAGCGACAACCCATACATTCGAACCGCTTGGCGGGACAATTGCAGCAACGGCATAATCGCCGCAAGCACGACATAACCAATCGCGAATGATGCCATTCGAAAGAAAAAGGCAGAAAATGCGCCCATCGCTCTAAAAGTTGAGCCACGCACTATATGCGATGTCACATAAAGAAGCAACAACATCGTATGTCCAAACCATACTAATGATGCGCCTGTGATCCCGAACATCACCATCAACCCAATTGAAGGAGGCAACCAAATCGGCAATAGCCGCAAAAGCGACACAGCATAGTGGATTTTGAGCAATCGCCGCCATACCTCGTCATCCCGCACCCCAGACAGACGCACATAATGATAATGGTATTGACGTTGCAATGCCTCTTTGGACTCAAGCAAAACTCCTATTAAAGGACTGACAGACATAAAAAAGAGAAACGCCATAATCGCAGAAGGACGAAACATGATAAATGATCGAGTGCAAATGATCACAACCAATATCCCCGAAACAAGCCATTTCGCCGCTTCCACCAAGAACATGGTCATCTTTGGAGAAAAAGGCGATTTTTTCTGCAATGGGGCCAAACTACTTCGTTGTCGTTGTTGATATAACAGCCATACGAGTTTCACTTCTCTTCCCCCACATTGATTTACTCATTAGGAACGGCAGGGAGTTTTTCCCCTGCCGTTTTGCCTTTTACCATGCAATCGCTGCCGCTTTTCCTCGTTCCGCCACTATTTTTTTCACCGTCGCGACAAAAGTTGACCACCCAATTTCCAAAATGGCGTCGACTCCACCTGATAAAATAGCGGTGATCCCAAGAATAATAGAAATAAGAGTGGAGCCGGTCAACACAATCGAAACAACCGTCGTCGCGATTGACTGCGACACGCCGAGCGTCCCGGCAACAAGCGCCAGCAAACTCATAACCTATCACTTTCTTCCAGTAAATGATAATCGATCAAAACTTTTTTCAAAAACATTCTGTGTCTATCTCATCCTTCGCACTAAACGAGAATAAACCCCGCCGTAAAGCAGCACCAATACAATAAATCCTATTTTGATGGGCATGCTGGCCGCTTTTAGGCGAAAAGCAACTCCAATCAACACAACAAGCGGCAGGCTAATCAGAATAAAATACGGCCACGACCATTGTTTCACCCACTTCACTCCTGTCTGCGATGCGGTTTCTAGTAAATTCCTTGTTAATATCATCCATTTTAATCATACACCTTGACTCTAAAAAAAAAAAGAGAAATCGTTCGACAATTTTACCTTTTTTTACACATTTCGACATATTTCGTGCTATTGAAATGAAACAGAGATGCTTTTAAGAGCTTGGTACAAGGTAAGCGTTGATCCAAGAAATTCTTTTTTGAAATTTCCTTGCTTCACCGTATTGAATAATTTCGAAAAATACATTAAATTATATAGTAATCATCAAAACGTCACCGCACAATTGCATACGGACATTCTTATCAAGAGAGGGGGAGGGACTGGCCCGGTGAACCCTCAGCAACCTGGCCCGCGGCCAAGGTGCTAAATCCAGACAGGCGGATGCCTGGAAGATAAGAAGAAGCGAACGAAAAGTCTTCTTCTTAGAAGACTTTTTTCTTTTACTTTAAGGAAACGGGGGAATCAAATGTGGGGCTGCTCGATGAGTTGAAACAACGCATTCTCATCGCTGACGGAGCGATGGGGACGCTTTTATATTCGCACGGCATTGACCGTTGTTTTGAAGAATTGAATCTATCGAATCCGGACGAAATCGTCCATATTCATGAAGCGTATATCGCCGCGGGCGCCGACGTCATTCAGACGAATACATACGGCGCCAACTATGTGAAACTCGCGCGCTACGGCCTTGAAGATGAGGTGCCGTCCATCAACCGCGCCGCTGTAAGGCTGGCGAAACAAGCGGCGAACGGGCGGGCGTACGTGCTCGGGACGATCGGGGGGCTGCGCACGTTAAACAAAAGCGTCGTCACGCTCGAAGAAGTGAAACGGACGTTTCGCGAGCAGCTGTTTGTCCTGCTGGCTGAAGGGGTTGATGGCGTGTTGCTCGAGACGTATTACGATTTGGAAGAGTTGGAGACGGTGCTTGCCATCGCCCGCAAAGAAACGGATTTGCCGATCATCGCCCATGTGTCGCTCCATGAAGTCGGCGTCTTGCAAGATGGCACGCCGCTCGCGGACGCCCTTATCCGCCTGGAGGCGCTCGGGGCCGATGTCGTCGGACTGAACTGTCGTCTCGGTCCATATCATATGCTTCGGTCGCTCGAGGAAGTGCCGCTGCCAAATCGAGCGTTTTTGTCGGCGTATCCGAACGCCAGCCTCCCGGATTACCGCGATGGCCGGCTTGTCTATGAGACGAACGCTGAATATTTCGAGGAAACAGCCAAAGCGTTCCGCGACCAAGGGGTGCGCTTGATCGGCGGGTGCTGCGGCACGACGCCGAAGCATATCGCAGCGATGGCAAAAGCGCTCTCCGACCGAACGCCGGTGACGGAAAAAACGGTGAAGAGGCGCACGGCATCTGTATCGGTGCAAGCCGAGCGGCCCGCGCCGACTCCGCTTCCCGAGCTTGCCCGCACGCGCCGCTCGGTCATTGTGGAGCTGGATCCGCCGAAAAAATTGGGGATTGACAAGTTTCTTGCTGGGGCGAAAGCGCTCCATGACGCCGGCATCGATGCGCTGACGTTGGCCGACAACTCGCTCGCCACGCCGCGCATCAGCAACGCCGCTGTCGCCACGATCATCAAGGAGCAGCTCGGCATCCGCCCGCTTGTGCATATTACATGCCGCGATCGCAATTTGATCGGCTTGCAGTCGCATTTGATGGGCTTGCATACGCTCGGCATCACCGATGTGCTCGCCATTACCGGCGACCCGTCGAAAATCGGCGACTTCCCAGGAGCAACGTCGGTGTATGATTTATCATCGTTCGATTTGATCCGCTTGATCCGCCAGTTTAACGAAGGGCTGTCGTACTCGGGCAAACCGCTTGGGCAAAAAACGAACTTCTCGATCGGCGCTGCGTTCAACCCGAACGTCCGCCATTTGGATAAAGCAGTTGAGCGAATGGAGAAAAAAATTCAATGCGGCGCCCACTATTTCTTGACCCAGCCGATTTACTCGGAAGAGAAAATCGTTGAAGTGCACGAAGCGACCAAGCATCTTGACACACCGATTTACATCGGCATTATGCCGCTTGTGAGCGCGCGCAACGCCGACTTTTTGCATCATGAAGTGCCGGGCATTACGCTCTCTGACGAGATTCGCGCCCGCATGGCCGCCTGCAGCGGTGACCCGGTGCAAGCAGCCAAGGAAGGCATCGCTATCGCCAAATCGCTCATTGACGCGGCATTCGATTTGTTTAACGGCATTTATTTGATCACGCCGTTCTTGCGCTATGACATGACGGTCGAGCTCGTCCGCTACATTCACGAAAAAGAAGCGGCCGCCAAAGAAAGGAAGGTTGTTCATGGCTAACATCACCTTAGAACAGCAGCTGCAGCGAAAAATTCTCGTCATTGACGGCGCGATGGGGACGATGATCCAAAGCGCCAACCTATCAGCCGCCGATTTTGGCGGCGAGGCGTATGAAGGGTGCAACGAATATTTGACCCTCACCGCCCCGCCTGTCATCCGCCGCATTCACGAAGCGTATTTGGAAGCGGGCGCTGACATCATCGAAACGAACACGTTCGGGGCGACGCGCATTGTGCTCGATGAATACAACCTCGGGCATTTGGCGCTCGAGTTGAACATCGAAGCGGCCAAGCTCGCCAAACAAGCGGCGGAGGCGTTCTCAACTCCCGACTGGCCGCGCTTTGTCGCTGGTTCGATGGGGCCGACGACGAAGACGTTGTCGGTGACAGGCGGCGCGACCTTTGAGGAACTCGTCGCCGCCTATGAAGAACAAGCGCGCGGGCTGCTGTTGGGCGGTGTCGATCTTCTGTTGCTGGAGACGTGCCAAGATACGTTGAACGTAAAAGCCGGATTTCTCGGCATTTCCAAGGCGTTTGAGGCGGTCGGCCGCCGCGTGCCGCTCATGATTTCCGGCACGATCGAGCCGATGGGCACGACGCTCGCCGGCCAGGCGATCGATGCGTTTTTCATCTCGGTGCGCCATATGAAGCCGATCGCCGTCGGCTTAAACTGCGCGACCGGCCCGGAGTTTATGACCGACCATTTGCGGACGCTCGCCTCGCTCGCTGACACGGCGGTCAGCTGCTATCCGAACGCCGGGCTGCCGGATGAAGAAGGCCGCTACCATGAAACGCCGGAGATGTTGGCAGAGAAAATCCGCCGCTTTGCCGAAAAGGGATGGATCAACATCGTCGGCGGGTGTTGCGGCACGACGCCGGACCATATTCGCGCCATCGCCGAAGCGGTGCGTGATCTCCCGCCGCGGGCGATCCCGTCTTCGTTTGACGTCCACGCCGTCTCCGGCATCGAGGCGCTCATTTATGAGGAAACGATGCGCCCGCTCTTTGTCGGCGAGCGGACAAACGTGATCGGCTCGCGCAAATTCAAACGCCTCATCGCCGAAGGGAAATACGAAGAAGCGGCGGAAATCGCCCGCGCCCAAGTGAAAAACGGCGCCCATGTCATCGACATCTGCCTCGCCGACCCAGACCGCGACGAACTCCATGACATGGAGCAGTTCGTCCGCGAAGTCGTGAAAAAAGTGAAAGTGCCGCTTGTCATCGATTCGACCGACGAGCGCGTCATTGAACGCGCCCTCACCTATTCGCAAGGAAAAGCGATCATTAACTCGATCAACTTGGAAGACGGCGAGGAGCGGTTTGCAAAAGTCGTGCCGCTGCTTCATCAATACGGCGCCGCCGTCGTCGTCGGCACGATCGATGAACAGGGAATGGCCGTCACCGCTGAGCGGAAACTTGAAATCGCCTTGCGTTCGTATGACTTGCTGGTGAACCGCTACGGCGTCCCCGAGCGCGACATCATTTTCGACCCGCTCGTCTTCCCGGTCGGCACCGGCGATGAGCAATACATCGGCGCGGCGAAAGAAACCATTGAGGGCATCCGCCTCATTAAAGAGCGGCTGCCTCATTGCTTGACGATGCTTGGCATCAGCAACGTCTCGTTCGGCTTGCCGCCGGCCGGACGCGAAGTGCTCAACTCCGTCTTTTTGTACCATTGCACGCAAGCCGGGCTCGATTACGCCATCGTCAACACCGAGAAATTGGAGCGGTTCGCCTCGATTCCGGAAGAGGAAGTGCGAATGGCTGAGGCGCTTCTTTTTGACACAAACGACGAAACATTAAACGCCTTTATCGAATTTTACCGAAGCAAAATCACCGCCGCCAAACCGGCGCAGACGAACTTGAGCTTGGAAGAGCGGCTCGCCCGCTACGTTATTGAAGGGTCGAAAGACGGGCTCATTCCCGATTTGGAAAAGGCGCTTGAGACCTACTCCGATCCGCTGTCCATCATCAACGGTCCGCTCATGGCCGGCATGGATGAAGTCGGGCGGCTGTTCAACAACAACCAGCTTATCGTCGCTGAAGTATTGCAAAGCGCGGAAGTGATGAAAGCAGCGGTCGCCTTTTTAGAGCCGTATATGGAAAAGAAAGAAGGAAGCACAAAAGGAAAAGTCATTCTCGCCACCGTCAAAGGCGATGTGCATGACATCGGCAAAAACTTGGTCGACATCATTTTAAGCAACAACGGCTACGAGGTGATCGACCTCGGCATTAAAGTCGCTCCGCAGCAACTCATTGAAGCGGTGCGCGAACATCAGCCGGACATCATCGGGTTGTCGGGCTTGCTTGTGAAATCGGCTCAACAGATGGTCGTCACCGCCCAAGACTTGCGCCAAGCGGGCATCTCGACCCCGATTTTAGTCGGCGGCGCCGCCTTGACGCGCAAATTTACCGAAAACAAAATCGCGCCCGAATACGACGGCATCGTCTTGTACGCAAAAGACGCCATGGACGGGCTCGCCCTTGCCAACCAAATCCAGCAGGGCGAGATTGACTACAAGAAAAAAGAAACGGCCGAAAGCGAGCCAACGCGGCAAACGATGGTGGTCACAGCGGTCAAATCGAACGTCTCGACCGACGTTCCCGTCTACATCCCAGCCGATCTCGAGCGCCACGTGCTGCGAAACGTGCCGCTTGACCACATTTTGCCGTACGTCAACTGGCAAATGGTGCTCGGCCACCACCTCGGCTTGAAAGGAAAAGTGAAACGGCTGCTTGAAGAGAAAGACGAAAAAGCGTTGGCGTTAAAAGCGGTCATCGACGAACTCGTCCACGAAGCGAAAGAGCACTGCTGGATTCAGCCCGCCGGCGTCTACCGCTTCTTCCCGGCGCAAAGCGACGGCAACCGGGTTTACATTTACGATCCGACTGACGGCAAAACAGTGCTCGAGATGTTCGACTTTCCGCGCCAGCCGCGGGCGCCGCATCTTTGCCTCGCCGATTATTTGAAATCGAAAGAAAGCGGCGAAATGGATTACGTCGGTTTGTTCGCCGTCACCGCCGGGCATGGCGTCCGCGAACTCGCCCAGCGCTGGAAGGAAGAAGGCGAATTTTTGAAAAGCCATGCCATCCAAGCGTTGGCGCTCGAGATTGCCGAAGGGTTCGCCGAACGAGTCCATCAAATTATGCGCGACCGCTGGGGCTTCCCGGACGACCCGGATTTCACGATGGAAGAGCGCTTCGCCGCCAAATACCAAGGCCAGCGCTACTCGTTCGGCTACCCGGCCTGTCCGAACTTGGAAGACCAGGAGAAACTGTTCCGTCTGCTTCATCCAGAAGACATCGGCATCCGTCTCACCGACGGCTATATGATGGAACCCGAAGCATCGGTTTCCGCGATCGTCTTCGCCCATCCGGAAGCGCGGTATTTCAATGTGTTATAAGCGGGGAACGAGAAACGAGCTGGACTATGTGAACCAGCTCGTTTGCTTTTTACGCACCAACCCTTGGCCGCGGAGATGTTTCCCGTTTTGCAGCAAAAAAGACGAGGGATTGGCGATCTGGGAAAATCATGATGTTTGTTCAAATGTCAGCCATCATTGATTCAAATGATGGATTCAGGCATATAGCATTCCACGCCAAGCCGACGAAAATCTTTTTCGTTCCAGGTGATGATCCCTTGGATGGATGAAGTGTGCTGCGCCAGCGCCGAAAGATACGCGTCAGCAAAATCGACACTGCAACGGGCGTAATCGTCCAATGCCTTTCCAACAACTTCTTTGTCTATCGTCTTAATACAAGAAGCCTCCATGATTTGCTTCAGCTTACTTGCGATTTCTCCTTTCGTATACCCGTACCGTTTCGACTCGAGCACCCAGCAGCATTCCGCCACGACAAGAGGATGCAATAGAAACGCAAATTCACCGTTGACCGCCTTTTCAAATACCCGATAGGCAACCAAAGATTGTTTCTCATCGTCATTGGCTAAAAAACGAATGATGATGTTCGTGTCTAAAATATACACGTTTTATCCTCTTCTCCCTATCATCTACTCCACGTCTTTTTCCCTCTTGGACATCCGTTCCTCTTTCGCCTGTTTGCGAATATCCTCCCATGTCATCGGACGACTGTCCCCCTAGGCGGCATGGTGCCGAACAAAGATAGCAACGCATCTTTCTTTTTCACCTTTAACGTCACCTCTTGATTTTCCCCATAAACAAATGCGACTTGGTCTCCCGGTTCTGCCCCAAGCACTTCTCTGATCTTCATTGGAATCGTCACTTGATGTTTCGAAGAAAGTGTGGAGTAATACGTGTACGTTTCATGTGAGGATGGCTTCATCACGAATCCTCCTTTCCTCTTTGCTAATCATTTTATCTTTGCTTAATCAAAAAGTAAAGATTGTCTAATCCCCAAGACTTCTATGGCAAGAAACGAAAAAACAGAAGAGAAAAACATGTTCCCCAAATTTCCAGATCTATTGAACAGCACGGTCCATCCCCTCTTCACACATAATTCCCCTCCTCCGTCCCATACTAACGATGACAATACATGCTAAGGAGGAACAAACATGGTCACAAAGCAACAAACGACACTGCCCCCGCAGCACCAGACGCGCCAGCCCGGCCTGCAAACGGAGATGAACCCGCAGCCGGTCACCATCAAAGACACCTATAAAGGAAGCGGCAAGCTCAACAACAAAACCGCCATCATCAGCGGCGGCGACAGCGGCATCGGCCGCGCGGTCGCGGTTCATTTCGCCAAAGAAGGAGCCGATGTGGCGATTCTCTATCTCAACGAACATGAAGACGCCGAAGAAACGAAACGGCTTGTCGAACAGGAAGGAAGACGGTGCCTGGCCATTGCGGGAGACATCGGGGATGAAGCGTTTTGCAAAGAAGCGGTGAAACAGACGATCGAAGCGTTCGGCAAGCTCGACATCGTCGTCAATAACGCCGCCGAGCAGCACCCGCAGCCGAACTTTCTCAACATCACCGCCGCGCAACTGGAAAAAACGTTTCGCACGAACGTATTCGGCTGCTTTTTCCTAACGAAAGCGGCGCTCCCACACTTAAAAAGCGGAAGCGCGATTATTAACACCGCTTCGATCACCGCCTACGAAGGAAACGAACAGCTCATCGACTACTCGGCGACAAAAGGCGCGATCGTCGCCTTCACCCGGTCGCTCGCCAAAGCGCTCGTCGGCCAAGGCATTCGCGTCAACGGCGTCGCCCCAGGCCCGATTTGGACGCCGCTCATCCCGTCGACGTTCAAAAGCGAGCAAGTCGCCACATTCGGCGCCAACACCCCGATGAAACGTCCCGGCCAACCGTGCGAAGTCGCTCCGTGCTACGTCTTTTTGGCGAGCGATGAGTCGTCGTACATGACCGGACAAATGCTTCATGTAAATGGCGGCAAGTTCATCAGCGATTGACCGCAGCCACCGCTGTTGCCAATCATTTTTAACAAAATCGCGTTACCTTTTCTCACAAAAATATGGCGTGATTGTAAAAAAACGAGTACGATAAAGCTACGATGTTCCTCTACTTCTTTACAAGGTGCCCCTCTTCTCTCCGTCCACTCCGGAATGGGGTGGATTTTTTTTCACGTTAAAGGTTCACTAAAGGTAGATCGTTGAACCTAAAAATGCCTCCGCGGCTCCCCCTCTGTTTTAAGCAGTCAATAGTTCGGGGAATGCCACTGCATGTTTTCTATTCACCATCTCATGTGAAGAGCGTTTCCACCTCTTGCCCAGCAACCGCTATGCCTCGTTTTTTCTTGCGCACGCAAAGAACAGCCAAAGAAGCGATAACGCCTGGCAGCGCAAAAGCAACAAAGCACATGAAAATGGGGGCTTTCATTCCTAGCAGCACCCCGCCAAGCGTCGGGCCAACCATTCCTCCTAAGCGACCGACGCCATTGGCCAATCCAATGCCCGTAGAGCGGACATGGGCGGGATAATATTGCGAGACAAATGCATTCAACAAACTTTGCGTCCCCATTGTACAAACACCAGCTACCGCAATGCGGAAACATTCCATACGTACGGAACACCTAGCATTCCAAGCAACATAAAACCATAACCGCATTCAGCTCCTCTCAACGCCAATGCCATCAGCGAAAAGAGGAGCTCTTTTTCATTTCCCTTTTTCAATCTTCAGCCGACGCTGACTGTGCCGCCTGTTTCACCGTCTTCACCTCATAATGTCCGACCTCGACATTGAGGATGTACTCCGGCTTCGCTTCGTTTCGTCTCTGTTTATGCCCGGCGATATGAGCGTCGCTTTTCTCCCATTTTTTCCAATGCTCCTCCGATTCCCATGTAATCAAAATGACGACTTCCTCATCGCCGCGGCGCGCTTTCTTAACCAAAATTTTCAAATCAACAAACCCCTCTTGCTGTTCGATGATCCCAGGCTTTCGAAACCGCTCAGCCACTTGGTCGGCGAATCCTTCGGCCACTGTGATTTTACGCATTTGAACGAACATAAATCCTCTCCCTTTCTCTGTTGATGATGATGCGATTATTGTTCACTGCTGTCCTCATCGTTGCGCTGTTCATCGATAGGGGCATCTCCGTCGCGATTTTGAACTCCCCATATACTGCTCAGCTCTTCGTCATGAATATCAAACGATTGGATGAATTCATTGATCACCATCTCGATTGCTTTCAACTCTCCTGTCAGCACGGGATGAATCGATTGAAGCTCCGGCGATTGCAGTTGCTGTTTCAATGTCTCCCGTTTGACATAAAGCCGTGCTAAAAATTCGAGCGCCCGCCCGCGACGAAACGTTTTGGCGCCGCGATGCGGCCCTTTGTGCATATGCGCGCCTTTCCATGCGGGATGGCCTTCGAATGGATGTCCATGTCCATGAAAAAAATGTCCATGCATGCCGTCATCTTTCCTCCTTCGCCGCTTTCACTCTCGCCACCGTCACACCGTCCCCAATGGGGAGAAACAAGGCATCAAGCGCTGGATGTCGAGCAACGGCCTCATTGAACTGCCTCATGATTTCCCCGCGCCGTCCCAAGGCGCGCGGAGTGCCAATGCCGCTTCCTGCCATGGTGTTGTCCGCTGCGATGATCGCGCCTGGATTGGCGAGGCGGAGGCAATAATCGAGATAATGAACATAGTTTTCTTTGTCCGCATCAATGAAGAAGAAGTCGAAGCGCGAGCCTTGGGCAACAAGCGCTTCAAGGCTTTCCAAGGCCGGTCCGACCATATACACGACTTGGCTGCCGAAACCGGCTTTTTCTAGGTTCTGTTTTGCCAAGCGGGCATAGTCCTCCACAAGCTCAAGCGACGTCAACAACCCGCCCCGCCCAAGCCCGCGCGCGAGACAAACACCGCTGTAGCCTCCAAGCGCTCCGATTTCCAACACGTTTTTGGCGCCGGAGATGGCGACAAGCATCGTCAACAGCTTTCCTGTCGCCGGCGAAACAGAAATCGGCGGAAGGCCGTTTTCCTCCATTGAGCGTCGGATGCTGGCAAGCACTTCATCTTGCGGAGCAAACTGTTCATTCATGTAACGGTTTAATTGCCGAAACAACTCCCATCCTTCATGGCGATCGTGCGGATGCTTCGGTTCCATGCTTTCCCTCCTTCTGATCCTATTCGTATACAATTGTATACAAACATAAACAGAACGTCAATGTTTAATCCCCCGACCGCTTATATTTCCATCTCGCCGCCGGGAACATCACTTGAAACCGCGTTCCTTCGCCGAGTTTGCTTTCCACCATCACCTTGCCATGGTGTTGATCAATAATCCATTTGGCGATCGCCAATCCAAGACCGGCTCCATCCGATTGCGAGCGCGCCTTGTCGCTTTGGTAAAAGCGGTCGAAAATGCGAGGGAGATCTTCAGTTGGAATGCCGATGCCGTCATCTTCAACTTCCACCACGACCGATGAGGAAAAACGATGGCATGCAAGGCGAATGTGTCCGCCTTCCGTCGTATATTTCAAGGCATTGTCAAGCAAAATGACGATCAATTGATGGAGGCGTTCACGGTCGCCCACCCACTCAATAGGGATTTGCGCTTCGACGCTCATCGTTTTCTGCTGGTACGAAGCGATCTCGCTGTACTGTTCGCCAATGTCGCGGACCAATTCATCCAGCCGAAACGCTTCTTTTTGCATTTCCAACTGATTCGAGTCTGAACGCGCCAAGGTGAGTAGCTGGGAAACGAGCCGCGACAAGCGGCGGCATTCTTTGGCGATCACAGAAATATCGACGCTTTTCTCTTCAATGGTTGCTTTCGGAGAACGAAAAAGCGCATCCGTTTTTGCCTGAATGACAGAAAGAGGCGTGCGCAATTCATGGGAGGCGTCGGAGACAAATTGCTGCTGTTTTTTCCACGCCGCTTGAATGGGAACGAGCGCCCGGCCAGCCAGAAAATAGCCTGCGGCTATCGCAAAAAGAGCGCTCAGCATGCATCCAGTTGCAATCATGAACATCAATTCGCCAAGCAGCTCGCGTTCAGAGTTCGTATTACGCAGCATTTGCACCGTCATCGGGCCAAACGCCGTATTCACTTCAACAGCCAACGTCCGAAAATAGAGATGGCCTACGTTCACCTCATACAGTTCATCAAGCCTTTCTGGGGAGTGAGCGGCAGCCCGGTGAAAAAAGAAGCGTCGCGGGTCATGCCGACCATTTCTCCTTTCTCGTTCCAGATGACCACCAACAGCCGCGGGTCGCGCAACAGCGGATCATGAAAGAGCGGATCTCCTAACAGCGCATCATCCTTACGCCATGGCCCGCCCTGCCTAATCCGCTCCGCCAATCGTTCAAGCGGAACATCGGCCGCATGGTACAGACGCTCCTGCATATACACGTACAGCACGACGCCAAGCGCGCTAATCACGAAAAACACGACGAGCGAGTTGACGAATGTCAAACGCCAAAGGGTTTTGTGAAACATGGCACATTTTCACTCCTGCTCCCGCACCAGCATGTAGCCGATGCCGCGGACAGTTTGAATATCTGCATGATAGCCAAACGGCTCAAGCTTTTTCCGCAGCTGATGAACGAACACTTCGACAATGGCGATCGTCGTATCAGAGTCAAATCCCCAAATACGGTCAAAAATTTGTTCCTTCGTTAAAATGACGCCTTGGTTATGAACGAGATATTCCAAAAGCTCGTACTGTTTGCTGGTCAATTTCAGCGGTTGACCGTCAACCAAGACTCCTTTTTCTTTGCCAAACAATTCGATGCCGCGGTAGCGGATCGTCTGTTTCGTCGTCAGGGCGCCGCTGCGCCGCAAAAGAGCCCGCAGACGCGCCTTCAGTTCCGGAGACTGAAACGGCTTCACCAAGTAATCGTCTCCGCCAAAATCAAGTCCCTTCACCCGATCTTCAAGCGAGTCTCTCGCCGTCAGAAACAACACCGGCGTTTCGATTCCGTCTTCACGAAGACGACGGACGATGGAAAAACCATCGATGCCGGGAAGCATAACGTCCAAGATGATGGCGTCGTAAATGTTTTGCTGCGCTAAAAACAACCCTTCATCGCCGTCACATGCCCCATCAACCTCAAACTCATCCGCCAGCATCTCGATCATAGCCTCCCGCAAGTCGTGGTGATCCTCGACAACAAGCAGCTTCAACTATCTTCCCTCCTCTTTTTTAACCTATGGCTGTAAGGAACTTCCCTTCGCAGTGAAAGGCAACAGCTAAGCACCATACATGCCGTATCGGGAAAGGAAAAACAAAGCGCCGCATGATGCGAACGCTTTGTTTTTCTTTCTTTTATTCGTAGCGCAACGCTTGAATCGGGTCAAGCTTGGCCGCTTTGTTCGCTGGAAATACGCCAAACACCACTCCGACCAACAAAGAGAACAAAAAGGCGAGCAATGACACGGAAGGGGAATAGGAGATTGTCATCCCCATCACCGACTTCAGCACTTGGCCAACACCAAATCCAAGAACGACGCCAATGGCTCCACCGCATGAGCTGAGCACCACCGCCTCAACAAGAAATTGAAGCAAAATGTGGCGGCGTTTGGCGCCGACCGCTTTGCGGATGCCAATTTCTTTCGTCCGCTCGGACACCGAGACGAGCATGATGTTCATAATCCCGATGCCGCCGACAAGCAACGAGATGCCAGCGATGCCGCCAAGCATCAGCGTCATCGTATCGGCTACGGAACTGACCGTTTCCATCAAATCCTGCTGATTAAAGACGCTGTAGCTGTCTTCATTGTTTGGGAACAAATGGGCAAGAAGCCGTTTTGCTTCCACCATCACGAAGTTGACGTCTGAAGCCTTGTCTGCCTGGATATACACGGTTTGGATGTTCATCGTCTTTGTCAGGCGCTGGGCGGTCGACAGCGGCATCAAAATGACATCGTCCCCGCTTTGTCCAAGAGAACCGCCTTTGGACGCCAAAACGCCGACAACTTTAAACGATGTCCCATCGATTTGCACGTACTGGCCAACCGGATCCCCGAATCCAAACAACGTTTGCGCTGTCGTCGCGCCGAGCACGACGATTTTTTGCCTGTACTCGATATCGATGTCTGATAAAAATCGGCCGCTGCTCACATTGACATCGCGAACCGCTTCATACGAAGCTGTCGTGCCGATTAACGATACTTGCGCTGAAGCAGTCCCTTGTTTGACATTCACTCTCCCAGACACGATAGGAGCGATGTCCTTTACACCGGAAAGTTCGCGAAACTTGTTCATGTCTTCAACCGTCAGCTTTACTTCATCGCTGTTCATGACGTTGACCGTCAATAAATTCGTTCCGAGCTGATTGATTTGGCTTGTCACTTGCTCACTTGAGCCTCGACCGATGGAGACGAGCACGATGACGGACGATACGCCGATGATCATGCCCAACATCGTCAAAAAGGAGCGCAACTTGTTGCCGCGAATGCTGCGCCACGCCATTTTAATGGATGGAAGAAGCCCCAACGAACTCACCTCTTTCTTCCAACAACTCGCCATCTTGAATGCGGACGATCCGCTTCGCTTCTCTGGCGACTTCCCAATCATGGGTGATGAGTACGATCGTATGCCCTTGCTCATTGAGCTGCTTCATGATGTGCATAATCTCTTTGCTTGTTTTGCTGTCAAGCGCGCCGGTCGGCTCGTCAGCGAGCAAAATCGGCGGATGGCCGACAAGAGCGCGGGCAATGGCGACGCGCTGTTGCTGGCCGCCTGACAGCTGGTTGGGCAAATGGTGGACTCGCTCCTGCAGCCCCACTTTTTCAAGGCATTCATAGGCAATGGCTCGCCTTTCTTTCACCTTCACTCCCCGATAAATGAGGGGAAGCTCAACGTTTTCCAGCGCCGTCAGTTTGGATAGAAGGTTGAAATTTTGAAATACAAATCCGATTTTTTGATTGCGAATGACGGCGAGTTCATCCTCTTTCATCGTTCTGACTTCCTTCCCGTCGAGCCGGTAGCTGCCGGAATCCGGGCGGTCAAGGCAGCCGATCATATTCATCAGCGTCGACTTGCCCGAACCAGAGGGACCGACAATTGCAACAAAATCCCCTCGTTTGACTTGCAATGAAACCCCTCGCAGCGCATGCACCGTTTCTCCTCCTAAACGGTACGCTTTCGTCATCCCTTGAATATCAATCATCAACATACGATTCTCCTCCTTCCTCTCATGGCTGGCCACCTGTCTGACGGTTCATTCCGCCTCCTGGCATGCCGCCCATCCCTGGCATCCCGCCCATCATTCTTTCTTGCCGCCCTGGATTATTCGTACTGGAGGAAGTAGAAACGCTCGGCAGCTGCACGATTTGCCCTTCGCTCAATCCATCGGTAATTTCAATGTTGTCTTCATTGCTAATGCCGGTTTTCACCGTTTGGCGCACAGCCGTGCTGCTCCCGTCCGCCGACTGTTGGACGACAAGCACAAACTTTTCATCATTCATCGTGTGAACCGCTTCGATCGGAACATACAACGCATTATCTTTCTTTTCGACTAAAATGCTTACTTCCGCTGTCATGCCGATTTTCACATTCGTCGGTTTATCGATGTGCACCGTCACATCGAAAGTCGACACACCGTTCGAAACCGTCCCTTCTTTGGCGATGGAGGTGACCTTTCCGGTATATGTCGCCTCAGGAAAAGCGTTGATCTTAATCGCAGCGGTTTGTCCGACCTTCACTTTTGGAATATCGAGCTCATCCACTTGCACTTTTACTTGCAAATCGCTGTAATTGGTGAGATGGGCGACGACTTGTCCGTCATTGACGCGGTCTCCTTCTTCCACGTCGAGCGAGGTGATCGTTCCAGCTGCTGGCGCTTCAATCGGATCGCTGCCATCAGTAAATGTAATGAGGTCTTCCCCCTTCGTCACGGTTTCCCCTTCGGAAACGAGCACTTCATCCACTTCTTTGCTGCCGTCAGCTTGAATGTCCGTGCTCGTTACGGACTCAACCGTTCCCGATCCACTCACTTTCACTTCCAACGTTCCTTTTTGCACTGAAGCGGTCGCCGTCTGAGCCATGGCGGGCTCGCTTTTGGCCTGCGTGAAGTACCATGCACCGCCGGCGCCGGCTGCAGCCACAATCGCGACCAACGCGATGATCCATTTTTTCACTTCGCATTCCCCTTTCTCCATTTCAAATAAGCATCGACACTCCGATTATCCAAAGGGTTGCTTAATTTTCCCTTAATTTTTTCGTTTCTTCCTTCCAAGCTTGAACATACACTGTCCATTATGCTTTTGCATGATGATCCCAAAAGAAACCGTGATCATGCCCGAAAACGAAAAAACGCCCGCCAATACGACGGACGTCTCTTTGCCAACACCGCTTCTTTCTAACGCTGTGCACACGACCCCCGCTCCACGAGCCGGTGCGGGATGATGATGCGTTTGATCGGTTCATTCGGGTTGGTGATTTTCTCAATTAAACTTTTCGCCGCTTCGTAGCCGAGCTGAAAAATGCCGATGTCAACCGACGTGAGCGGCGGACGCGACATTTCGGCGAGCAGCGTGTTGTTGAAGCTGACGATCGATACATCTTCCGGGACGCCAAGCCCCATTTCATCAAGCGTTTTCAAGATGCCGAGCGCCATGAGATCATCGGCGACAACGAGCCCGGTCGGCGGCTCAGGCAAGGAAAGAAGCTCCTTCATCGCCTCTTGGCCGCCTTCCTGCAAAAATTCTGCATGGACGACGTATTCCGGCCGGTACGGAAGCCCCGCCTCCTGCAAGGCCGCGGCGTAGCCGTTTTGGCGGTCGACGGTCACCAAATATTGTGGATTGCCGCCGACAAACGCGATGCGTTCGTGCCCGCGAGCGATCAACCAGTTTGCCGCATCTTTCCCCGCCTGGACGTTGTCGTTGTCGACATGGGTCACTTGTTCCGCTTTTTGGTGCGGTTTGCCGATGACGACGAACGGAAAGCCATGCTTTAACAAGTACTTCATGAGCTTATCGTTTTGCCGCGAGTAAAGCAAAATAACGCCGTCGACGCGCCGTCCTTGCAGCATCTCCACGACTCGCTCGTAAATGTCGTTCTCTTTCTCTCCGGTCGACATTTGCAAAGCATATCGCTTTTCATGGGCGGCTTTGCTGATGCCGCGGATGACTTCCGGGAAAAACGGGTTTTGCAGCGCTTGGTCGGCGGAGCTCGGCATGACGATGCCGATCACTTGCGTCATTTGGCTCGCGAGGCTGCGAGCAATAAAGTTCGGGTGATAGCCGAGCTCTTTCATCGCTTCGCGCACCCGCTGTTTCGTCTTCTCGCTGATGCGCGGGCTGTCGGCGATGACGCGCGAGACGGTTGACGGCGCAACGTTCGCTCGTTTCGCCACATCTTTAATCGTAACGGTCATAAGCCCCCTCCTTTCCATTTATTCATTGATCCGTTTTGCCCGTTTTTTCACCAAATATAAAAACAAAAGAAACAACACGTAAACCGATACGATGGCGGCGATAAACGGGATGTTGATCCCCGTTTTTTCCCGCAGCTTGTATACTTCCGCCGTTTCGCGGTCGAGCACAAGGTCGTAGCCGTCATCATCGCCGCGGACGAGATCGTCCAATAAAAAGCCGCGCAGCTCTTTGTTTTTTGGCAGCTGGTCGTTCGTTAGGTGAACGTGCTGCGTTTCGCCCGTGTTGTTGATGGCGATAACCGTTGTTTCATCTTCATATTGCCGTTTCCACACCGACATGCCGTCTTTTTCATACAGGAGCGTAAAATCGCCGCGCCGCAAAGACGGCAACTGTTGGCGGAGCGGGCCGATTTTTTTCAAGTAATCGATGATCTCCGGATCGGCGCGGAAATCCATCAGACGGCGGTTGTCCGGATCTTGGCCGCCGTTCATGGCGATTTCGGTCCCGTAATACATGATCGGGATGCCAGGGGCGGTGAACAAATACGTCATGGCGACTTTGATGCGCGAGATCGGGTTGTTGCGGTTGTCAATCGCGAGCTTCGTAAAGCGGACGGTGTCATGGTTGTCCAAAAACGACCCGAGCAAATACGGTCGGTCGTAAAACGTTTTGTTGTATTCCCAGACATCATACAGCGGGCGCAGTGACGCATCGCGCCTAGCAAGCGACTGCTTCACCGCGCCATACAGCGGGTAATCGACAAAGCCGTCGATGCCGTATTTGCCGTATTCCGCAATATAGCGCGGATCGTCGCTCCACACTTCGCCAAGAAGGAAAAAGTCTTGTTTCACCGATTTCACTTCTTTGGCGAACTCCTGCCAAAATGATTTTGGCACATGGCGCACCGTATCGAGGCGATAGCCGTCAATATCCGTTTCCTTAATCCACCATTTGGCCGCATCGATTAAATATTTCTTGACTTCTGGATTTTCCTGCGCTAAATCCGGCAGCCCATACACCCAGCCATTTTCAAGCTGTGTTTGGTCGTTCCAGTCGAAAATCTCTTTTTTCGAGTGAAACCAATCTTTTTTCGTTGGGTCATGTAACCATGGGTGATTGTAACCGACATGGTTGGCGACAAAATCCAAAATGACTTTCATGTCGCGCTTATGCGCTTCTTTCACCAATGTTTTCAAGTCGTCAAGCGTGCCGAAATGCGGATCGACACGATAAAAATCTTTGATCCAATAGCCGTGATAGCCGCCCGGCATGTTCTCAAAAATCGGCGTCAGCCAAATGGCGGTAAATCCCATTTCCTTGATGTAATCGAGTTTCGCCGTCACCCCTTTCAAGTCGCCGCCGAAATACCCTTTCGGATCGTTGACATTGACGCCCTTGTCATTCGTCGGATCCATATTGTTAAACCGGTCGACCATAATGAAATAAATCGCTTCATCTTGCCACGTCCGTTCTTCTTTCTCCGCCGCCTGCACCGGCCAGGCATAAAAAAGAAGGAACGGAAGGACGAGCAGCATAAAGAGCCGGTTCCCCATTTCCTTCCCCTCCTTTGCCGTCTGTTTGTCCTGTGGAAACGGGTAAGCCCACTATTTATGATAGCGGTTCTTACCCTTTTGTGCCACCGGCCGTTAAGCCGGAAATCAAATACCGTTGCAGGAACAAAAAGACGACGGCGATCGGCGCGGCAATCAAAATCGAGCCGGCGGCAAAGCGGGTGAAGTTGTTCGCAAACCGGTCGCTGATGAAGTTAAACAGCCCGACCGCCAATGTAAATTTGTCCGGGTCGCGCAACACGATCGACGGCAGCAAAAAGTCGGTGAACGGCGCCATAAAGTTGAACAACGCGACAACGGCCAAAATCGGCTTGGCCAAAGGCAGCATAATGCGGAAAAAGACGCCGAAATGCCCGGCGCCGTCGATGCGCGCCGCCTCATCCAGCTCGCGCGGAATCGTATCAAAGTAGCCTTTGACCAGCCAGGCGTTAAACGGAATTTGTCCGCCTACATAAATGAGAATGAGCCCCCACAGCGAATCGAGCAAATGGAGCATATTGAGCAAAATATAGATCGCCACCATCGCCATGAGCGACGGAAACATTTGGAGCACTAAAAACAAATACAGCCCTGTTTTCCGCCCGACGAATTTGTAGCGCGAAAACGCATAGGCGATGAGCGCGGTAAACAAGACGGACAACACCGCATTGGCCGCCGCGACAAACAAGCTGTTTTTATACCAAAGCAAATAATCGCTGTTCGGACTGGTAAACAACCACTTATAGTGCTCAAACGACCACTTCTCCGGGATGAGCGACGCCGAATACAGGCTCGTTCCTGGATTGAGCGACATACTGATCGTCCAAAGGAGCGGATAGGCGATGACGACAAACATGAAGGCGATAAACAAATAAATAAGCGCTACTTCCACGCGCGATTTCCATTTGCGGTTCATCAAATGTTCCCCTCCTCTTTAAAGGAACGGGTGCGCCGGAACTGGTAAATGGCAAACCCGCTGACGATCAAGCCGATGATGAGCGAGATCGCCGCCGCCATGTTGTAGTTGTTCGTCGTGAACGTCAAATCGTACACCCACGAGATCAAGATGTCCGTTCCGCCGGCGTTTTGCCCGCGCACCGCAGGCCCCCGTCGTTGAACAAATAGATGATGTTAAAGTTGTTGAAGTTGCCGGCATATTGCATAATCAACAGCGGCGCCGTCGCATACAAGACGTGCGGCAGCGTGATCGATTTGAACTTTTGCCATCGCGTCGCTCCGTCGATGTCGGCCGCTTCGTACCAGTCGCGGGAAATGCTTTGCAAAACGCCGGTAAACAACGCAAATACGAACGGGAAGCCAAGCCACGTTTGAATCAAAATAAGCGCCACTTTCGTCCAAAACGGATCGGTCATCCACGGGATCGACACCCCAAACAAACTCAACACTTCGCGGTTGATGGCGCCGAATTTGTCGTTGAACATCGCCGCAAACACCAAAATCGTGACAAACGCTGGCACGGCCCACGGCAAAATCAACACCGTGCGGATGAACCGCTTGAACTTGATGCGCGGGTCGTTGACAAGGAGCGCCAACAACAGGCCAAGGGCGATTTGCATCGTTGTCGCGACAACTGTCCAAACGATTGTCCACGCTAGGACGCTAAAAAACGTGCTTTTCCAAATCGGAATCGATACTAAGTTTTTGAAGTTTTCCAACCCAACCCAATTCAACAAATGGCGCGGCGGCGAGTGGTACAAGTTGTAGTCGGTAAACGCGAGCGACACCATAAACAACAGCGGCAGCACGACGATAAACAACAGCATCACAAGCCCAGGCGTCACAAAGATGTACGGAAACCCCCGATCCCACGCATGACGGCACGATTCGATCAGCGATGGGAACGGCTCGCCGCGCTGCCGACGGCGGGCGTCGTTGCGCGCATCAATGATGTTCGCAATATGCAGGGCGGCGGCAAATGCGATGATGATGACCGAAACCAATCCTTGAATCAAGAGAAAAATCGAATGATCCAACATTGGGATTTCGCCAAGCGTGACGAGTCCCCACAGCCCGATGTTCAAAAAGTTATAAAACGTCAGCAAAAACGAAGCTTCAATGATGATGAACAAGATGCCTTTGACATACCGGCGGTTGTACAACTGCCCAAGGCCGGCAAACAACAGCGACAGCGCCATCGCCACCGCCGGCCGATGGCGGACGTTTGCTTCCGGCATTCCAATCCCCCCTATCGTATGGATAAGAATGGTGGATAGGGCTGATCCTATCCACCACGATATCACGCGCTATTTTCCAGCGCCGCTGGCGGCGATTTTATCTTGAATCGTTTTCACTGCCTCACCGAGCACCGCTTTCGGGTTGTCGCCTTTCGCGATAAATTGCAACGCATTGCCCATCGGCTCCCACACTTGCGACATTTCCGGCACGTTCGGCATCGGCTCGCCGTATTGGATTTGCTCCGCAAAGCCGGCGATCAGCGGGTCGTTCGTAATTTTCTCATTTGTCAACGCTTTTTCGTTCGCCGGCATTTCGCCCGCCACTTCATAGTAATGAAGCGAATTTTCTTCGTTCGTGACAAACTTCATGAAGTCGACCGCCCATTCTTTGTTTTGCGAATAGGCGGAGAGCATCCATGTTTTTACGCCGACGAACGATTTCGGATGCTCGCCGTTGTCCAAAACCGGCAGCGGCGCCGTCGCCAATTTGTCGCCCAACGCTTCTTTATACGACGCGATGTTCCATGGTCCGGTGATGGCAACCGCCACATTTCCTTTCGTAAACAGCCCGTTCATAATATCGCCGGTGATTTCTTTCGGAATGTAGCCGTTTTTAAACCACGATTGGACGAGCTCGGCTCCTTTGACGGCTCCATCATTCGCGAGCCCAATGTCGCTTATGTCGTATTTGCCGTTTTCATTTTTAAACACATAGCCGCCGTATCCGGCGAAGAACGGATAGACAAAATAGAAGTTGGCTGCTTCCATTAAAAAGCCATATTGGTCTTTCGCTGCATTCGTTTTTTCCTTGGCGATCTTCATCAAGTCTTCCATCGTTTTCGGCGCTTCTGAAACTAAGTTTTTATTGTAGAACACGCCGTACGTTTCGACGACCATCGGCACGCCGTACGTTTTCCCGTCATAGGTGACCGCGTTGATGGCTGTCGGACTGTACTCGCCTTTCGCATCGCCAAGGTCGACTGGATCGGCCAATCCTTGCAGCACAATGTCGCCGATGCGGTCATGCGGCTGGTAGAACACATCCGGCCCTTTGCCAGCCGGTCCGTCGAGCGCTAGTTTTTTCGTTTGATCGAGCATGTTGACCCCAACCATCTCGATTTTGATTCCGGTTTTTTCTGTGTACTTTTGGAAAATATCTTTTAATGCTTGTTTCTGCTTTTCGTCGTCGTTCACCCAAACGACCAGTTTGTCCGGTTTTTCCGCCTTTTCGGTCGTTCCTTGACTTTCTTTCGGCTGTTGAACGTCCCGTTTCGGTCCGCAGGCAGCGAGCACGCCCACGAGCAGCACAGCCATGAGAAACAAAGACAATGTTTTCTTCATGCTCTCCCTCCTCTTTTGATCGACTCTTTTTCAGTGCAACCATAGCGAAACCGTTTGCGCATTAAAATCGCAATCACTCCAATGAAAACGATTGCACCTTTCAACTCTATTATATCGTCTATTTTTCATTTTACAAGCTTATTTTCTATGAAATTTGACTTTTTTTTACATTGGCGTACGCTTTGTTTAACGGAAGTCTATCATGCAAACGATTGCTTTTACCCAAATTGGATTCAAGAGGGGGAACGATGATGCAAAAAGAAGCCATTCACCACCGTCCGACTGACAACTTCGCCTATGCCTATGATGGCGAAACGCTTCATCTTCGGCTTCGGACAAAAAAAGATGATGTTGATCGGGTGGAGCTGTTGCACGGCGACCCGTACGAGTGGCAAGACGGCGCCTGGCAGTTTCAAACGATGCCGATGCAGAAAACGGGAAGCGACGGGTTGTTTGACTATTGGCTCGCCGAAGTCAAACCGCCATATCGACGGCTGCGCTATGGGTTTGTGCTTCGATCTGGGGACGAACAACTGGTCTATACGGAAAAAGGATTTTACCATGAAGCTCCGAGCGACGACACCGCTTACTACTTTTGCTTCCCCTTTCTTCATCGGGTCGACCTATTCCAAGCGCCGGACTGGGTAAAAGACACCGTATGGTATCAAATTTTCCCCGAGCGGTTCGCCAACGGCAACCCGGCCATCAGTCCGAAAGGGGCGCGGCCGTGGGGAAGCGAGGACCCGACGCCGACGAGCTTTTTCGGCGGCGACTTGCAAGGAATCATCGATCACCTTGACTATTTGGCTGATCTCGGCATCACCGGCCTTTACTTGACGCCGATTTTCCGCGCGCCGTCGAATCATAAATACGACACCGCTGATTATTTTGAAATCGACCCGCACTTTGGGGACAAAGAGACGTTGAAAACACTTGTCAAGCGCTGCCATGAAAAAGGGATCCGCGTCATGCTCGATGCAGTCTTCAATCATTGCGGCTATGAGTTTGCCCCGTTTCAAGATGTGTTAAAAAACGGTGCAGCGTCTAGGTATAAAGATTGGTTCCATATTCGCGAGTTTCCGCTCCAAACGGAGCCGCGCCCGAATTACGACACATTTGCGTTCGTGCCGCAAATGCCCAAACTCAATACCGCCCATCCGGAAGTGAAGCGCTACTTGCTTGATGTCGCGACGTACTGGATTCGCGAGTTTGATATTGACGGCTGGCGGCTCGATGTGGCAAACGAAATCGATCACCAATTTTGGCGCGAATTCCGTCAGGCGGTGAAGGCGCTAAAGCCCGATGTGTACATTCTCGGCGAGATTTGGCATGACGCCATGCCGTGGCTGCGCGGCGACCAATTTGACGCCGTCATGAACTACCCGTTCACGGACGGAGCGCTTCGCTTTTTCGCGAAAGAGGAAATCAGCGCCCGCCAGTTTGCCGATATCATGGTCCGGTTGCTTCATTCGTATCCGAAACATGTGAACGAAGCGGCGTTTAACTTGCTTGGCAGCCATGATACACCAAGGCTGCTTACGGTTTGCGGCGGCGACGTCCGCAAAGCGAAGTTGTTGTTTTTGTTCCAGCTCACGTTCACTGGTTCGCCGTGTATTTACTATGGCGATGAGATCGGCATGACGGGGGGAAACGATCCGGAATGCCGGAAATGTATGGTGTGGGATCCAGAGAAGCAAAACAAAGAACTGTATGAACATGTCAAGCAACTGATCGCTCTTCGCAAGCAATATCGGGCGCTTCGACGCGGCGATGTCGCTTTTCTCGCCGCCGATGATGAAGCGAACCATCTTGTTTATGAAAAAACGGATGGCAATGAAACGGTCATGATCATCATCAACCGGAGCAACGAAGCAGCAGAAATTCCCATGCCGATCGATGCGCGTGGAAAATGGCTGGTCAACCTTCTGACAGGGGAGCGATTCGCTGCAGAGGCGGAAACACTTTGCGTCTCCTTGCCGCCGTACGGGTTTGTGCTTTACGTGGTCGAAAGCTGGTAAGGCGACTGAGCGGGCGGTTACGGACAAACATATCGGTTGCCGGTGCAGAGGACAAGCTGCACCGGTTTGATTTTTTGCTGACCGTCCCCATCTATACCACCGGCATAGAAGAAGGTCAATTACGCCGCGCCATGCGCCGATATTCGGTCGGCGTGATTCCTTCCACCTTTTTAAACAGGCGCGAAAAGTAGGCGCCATCGTCAATGCCAACCCGCTTGGCGATCGCCTCAATCGTCTCGTTCGTCTCCGCCAACCATTGCTTTGCCTTTGACAACCGATAATGCGCCAAGTAGCGGCTAAATCCCATGCCCATCGTTTTTTGCATGCAGCGGGTGATGTAGTCCGGGTGGAATCGGAGCTCCTGCGCGAGCATGTCCAGTGTAATCGGCTCGCTGAAATGTTTCTCGATATACGCAACCACCGCGGCGCTGATCTGTTCAGACGCACTCGGGACGGAAAGCTCTTGTTTTTGCAAGTGCCAAAGGAATTCGATGAACAACAGCAGCTGCCGGAGCGGCTGATCGATATCCCGCCGAATGTTTTGTTCCACGATTTGACTTAGCAGCTGTTCCACCCGCTCGCGCTGCTTGACTTCGCCATATTGACGGATGGAGAGCCGGTATTGGATCGGCTCGGTGTATGTCGCCTCCTTTTCGATCACGATCTGCCGGCTGACACCGCAATCGGAAACGACCGCAAAGTCTGGCAGCAAAAAATGAAGCCAAACCAGCTCCGTCCGTTCTTCGCATGGGCGGTGTCCGTAATGCTCCCTTCCCGGAATCAACAACAAATAGTGTCCACTGCCAACCGCAAACTCGCGCCCGTTTTCTGTCATATACAAACAGCCTCGTTTCACGTAAAGCAAATCAAAGACGGAAAATGTGCGGCGGAAATGCTTCTTTCCTTCCAGAAATACACTTTCCGCCCCTTTGATGAACACCGGCAGCGGCGGCATGGAAAATGTGACCGTATCCATCGGCCTCTCCCCTCTTTTGTCGGAAATGTGCAAGCAAAATCGCTTCTTTCTCTTTCCATTATGCAACAAACTAGCTAAACTGAATATATCGTTCAAGTCGGAATAAGAAAAAGGAGTTGTCTCAACATGCGCCATGAGGCCAAAACGCGGTCACTGTTTTCCTTGACGTGGCCAATTTTTATTGAAACGCTGCTCTATATGGTGATGGGCAACGCCGATACACTGATGCTCAGCCAGTATTCAGATCACGCGGTTGCTGCCGTCGGGGTGGCGAACCAAATCATCGCTTTAACGATCGTGCTGTTCAACTTCGTCGCTTTAGCGACAGCAGTGCTTGTTGCTCAATATTTAGGCGCCCGCCGAGAGCAAGAAGCCGTTGACGTATCGCTTGTATCCCTCGTGGCCAATTTGTTATTCGGATTGTTGTTAAGCGCCATTCTCGCCGCATTCAGCGAGCCGATTTTGCGAATGATGGATTTGCCCGCCGAGCTGCTCGATGAAGGAACCCATTATTTGGCGATTGTCGGTGGATTTTTGTTCATCCAAGCGCTGATGATGACGGTCGGCGCCATTTTGAAAAGCTATGGCTTCACCCGTGACACGATGTATGTGGCGGTTGGCATGAACGTTTTGCACGTCATCAGCAACGCGGTCCTCATTTTTGGCTTGTTTGGCCTGCCCGCCCTCGGCATCCAAGGGGCTGCTATATCGACCGCCGCCAGCCGTGGCATGGCCTTTCTCGCACTTCTTGCTTTGTTGCGCAAACGAACAAACATTCCGCTCGCACCAAGGGCGTTTCGCCGCCTTCCGTTTCACTATTTGCGCTCACTGCTGAAAATCGGTGTTCCGGCAGCCGGGGAACATCTTTCGTACAATACGGCGCAAATGGTCATTACGTATTTCATTACATGGCTTGGCGCTGAGGCATTGACCGTCCGTATATACACGCAAAACATTATGATGTTTGTGTTTTTATTCGGCATCGCCGTCAGCCAAGGAACGCAAATTCTCGTCGGCCACTTCGTCGGGGCCGGGCGATACGAGGAAGCCTACGCCCGCTGCTTGAAAAGTTTGTACAGCGCCATCGCCATCTCAGTGCTGCTGGCCGCAGCCGCCTATTGGTTTGCCGAGCCGTTGCTGTCGCTCTTTACCGATGACCGCTCAATGATTGTTCTTGGCCGCAAACTGTTGCTGTTAACGATTATCCTTGAACCGGGGCGCTCATTTAATTTAGTGATTATCAGCTCGCTTCGTGCCGCTGGCGATGTGCAATTCCCTGTCTATATGGGCATTTTGTCGATGTGGGGCGTCGGCGTGACCATTGCTTACGTATTTGGCATCGCCCTCGGATTTGGCCTCGTCGGCATTTGGCTGTCGTTCATCGCCGACGAATGGCTGCGCGGACTGTTGATGCTTTGGCGCTGGCGGTCGCGCGTCTGGATGAAAAAAACAATGGTGCCACAAGCAAAAATGGCGTAGCGCCGCCAAATCGAATAAGAGCTGCGCGTAGGCGCAGCTCTTATTCTTTAATGCGAATGCCGTAATGATCAAACCAAACGTGCACTTGGCCAAGGTAAGCGAGCAGCTGCGGACCGGTCATGAGCTGCCCAAACCACGGCACTTGGAACGACTTCCCTTCTGTTTCAATGAGCGCCAGCAATTTTTCCCGGTCGAAAAACTCGTGCAAAACCGAAGAGCGATCATGGAGCAACTGCTCAAGCCATTGCTTGACAAGTTTCGTATATAGAGGATGGTGCGTTTTCGGATATGGGCTTTTTTTCCGGTAGAGCACCTCTTCGGGAAGCAATCCCTCGAGCGCTTTTCGCAAAAGGCCTTTTTCTCGGCCGCCGTACATTTTCATATCCCACGGAATGTTCCAAACGTATTCGACAATGCGATGGTCAGCGAACGGCACGCGCACTTCCAAGCTTGCTCCCATGCTCATCCGGTCTTTTCGGTCAAGCAGTGTCGTCATAAACCAAATCATATTTAAGTAAAACAGCTCACGCCGCTTCGCCTCCTCGGCGCTTTCCCCCTCGAGACGCGGCACTTCAGCAAGCGTTTGTTCATAACGCATTTGCACA
The DNA here is from genome assembly GCF_001592395.1 of Geobacillus sp. JS12. NCBI lineage: Bacteria > Bacillati > Bacillota > Bacilli > Caryophanales > Anoxybacillaceae > Geobacillus > Geobacillus sp. JS12. The sequence goes on along the minus strand of NZ_CP014749.1, from coordinate 156,891 downwards.
TAGTCGTCAAGGCGAAGCTTTTGCCGCCACTCATCCTTTAATAGGCCCATGCGCGCGTCGACCGAACGCATCCACGGAAATCCTTTCCGAGACAAATCGTCCGGCCGATGAAACCATGGATAGCCGCCGAAAATTTCATCGGCGCACTCCCCTGATAAGCTGACGACAAACCGTTCGCGAATTTGTTTGCAAAACCAAAGAAGCGAAGAATCGACATCGGCCATGCCCGGAACGTCGCGGACGATGACGGCTTCATGCAAATGGCGGAACAGTTCTTCTTGCGTGATCACGCAGCGATGATGAACCGTTTGAAATTGGTTTGACACCTGTTCGATAAATGGCGCATCCGTGTTTGGTTGAAAATCGTTGGCTTTGAAATACTGGTCGTTTCCTTCATAATCGATCGAGTAGGTGTGCAGCGGCCCTTTTCCATCTGCCGCGAAGGCATTGGCGGCAATCCCTGTAATGGCGCTTGAATCGACTCCACCGGATAGAAATGTGCAGACCGGCACATCGGAAACGAGTTGGCGCGTGACCGCATCCGTCAATAGAAAGCGCAGCTTTTCGATCGTTTCCTCGAACGAGTCGCGGTGGACGTCGCTTTCGACATTCCAATACCGCCAAATGCGAAGCCCGCTGCGAGAGAACGTGAGCGCATGTGCCGGGCGCAGCTCTCGAATGCCGTCAAACACGCCGTGCCCCGGTGTGCGCGACGGTCCGAGGCCGAACACTTCGGCGAGTCCTTCATAATTGACTTCTGCCTTTACATCGGGATGGGCCAAAATGGCTTTCACTTCCGAGCCGAACAGCAGCCCCCCGCCATCTTCTCGATAAAACAAAGGTTTTACTCCGAGCCGGTCGCGCGCCATAAATAACAGCTCGCGCTCCTCGTCCCAAACGGCGAAGGCAAAAATGCCGTTGAGCCAATCGACGCATTTCTCCTTCCATTCCATATATGCGGCAAGCAACACTTCTGTATCGGAATGACCATCAAATCGATAGCCTTGGCGCAACAGTTCCTTGCGAATGTCTTCCGTATTATACAGCTCGCCATTATAGACGATCGTATAACGATGTCCGTTTTTTTGCCGGACCATCGGTTGTTTGCCTCCAGCCGGATCCACGACGACAAGCCGTTTATGGCCGAAGGCGACATGAGTGTCCAGCCACGTATTTGTATCATCCGGTCCACGTTTGGCGAGCGTCTCTGTCATGCTGTCAATGACCGTCCGCTCGCGGCGCAAATTGCGCCCGAAATGGACCCAGCCAGTAATGCCACACATACAAACCAATCCTTTCTTTTATCAAAGATGGCAAGTTCTCACCCGTTTCCATCATTTCATCCGTTCTTTTTTCACGATCGTTTCCAGCGATCGCCCCTTTGATTCACGATGGTTCTCCACGTCGGCATGATTCCATTTTATGCACCCCCCGTCATTTCGATGAATTGTCCGACGTCGGTCGTCGCATGAATAAATCAGCAAAAAAATGGAAAAACAGAGGAGTACAAGGAGGATGAGAGACATTGAACATCGAGGAACGACTGCAATGCATTGTGGAACAGCCGCGGGCGTATGTGTATGGAACAGTGGAGTTCGTCAACGATGAATGGATCTTCTTCGACGAAGAAGAAGAGGAAGCCTCTTTAGTAGAAGAAATTGCCGAGCAAGGCATCGAATGGTTTCACTGCGGGCATTGGCTGTCCGGGCAATGGCAGGATCAGGGCGCGGTCGCCACGGATCTTGGCGTCTTTCCCCTCGAAAACGGAGATCGCATCCGTTTCCGCAAACGGCTAACGTATGCCTATCAACAATGGCTCGCCGCGCTTTCGGATTCAACCTTTTTCCAGTTTGTTCAATGGCTGAACAGCCTCGGATTTTCGCTGTATGACTGCTTATATTGCTACAACGGCCTATTGTTTGCCAAATCGTCTGGCGTGAATTTCATCATTTACGACAACACCGAACAAATTGGCAGCATCCACCATTATTACGAGCGCGGACGGGCGTCAAGCGACCGTTTTGAAATCACATTAAACAGCGGTGAGCGAGCCATTTGCGCCCAAATCGGCTGAATCGCCTGTTGATCCTCACGTCGTCGAAGTCCAACGGCGAGCTGTCAATGTTTTTTTACCGGCCATCCTTCCGCCCGAAGCGAAGCCTAGCAGCCGTTTTGCTTCAGGCGGAGTGCCGACGGACGACAGCTGTCAACCGACGCGGGCGGGGGATCACTTTTGCTTTTCCGTCACATACCGCATCACTTCTTCAGCGAGAAGCGGCGGACAAAACACGTATCCTTGCGCATACGTGCATTGCAAATCGCGAAGCCGGTTGAGCTGTTCCGGCGTTTCCACCCCTTCGGCGATCGTCTCAAGCCCCAACCCGTGTGCCATCGTAATCATCGCCTTGACAATGGCCTCATCGGAAGCGTTGGCATGCAATTGTTCAATAAAGGCACGGTCAATTTTCAATATTGTCGCTGGCAACCGCTTTAAATAATGGAACGAGGAATATCCGCTGCCGAAATCGTCGACGGCGATGCCGACGCCAAGCTTCCTCAACTCCTCCATTGTCCGCATCGTGCTGGACAGATAACGGAGCATCGAATGTTCGGTCAATTCGAGATGCAAACAGGACGGAGACAAGCGTGACTGCTTAAGCGCTTGTTTTACATTGTCTACAAACCGCTCGTGTTGAAACTGGACAGGGGAGACGTTGACAAAAATGGCAAGTCGGTTATTTCCCGTCATTTCCTGCCATTGTTTCGTCTGTCTGCAGGCGGTTTTCAGCACCCAGCGCCCAATCTCATGAATCAACCCAGTCTCTTCCGCCAAAGGGATGAATTCATCCGGCCGCACAAGCCCAAGCTTCGGATGGCGCCAGCGAATCAGCGCCTCCGTCGCCTTCACCACACCCGTATGTACGTCGACAATTGGTTGGTAGCAAAGAAATAATTCATTCTCTTCGATCGCCCTGCGCAAATGTCCGCCCATTTCCAATCGGTGCATTGCTTCTTCGTTCATTTGCGCGCAGTAGCGCTCCACCCGGTTGCCGCCGCCTTTTTTCGCCATATTGACCGCCATATCGGCGTGCCTAAGGAGCGCATGTTCGTCCTCTCCGTCATCTGGAAACATCGCTAGACCAACGCTTGCTGTAACGAAAAATTCCTTTCCGTCGTACACAATCGGCCGCGCCACTTCGCGCACGATGCGGAGCGCCGCTTCCGTCGCCGCCTGGGCCTCTGTTTTGAGCGGAAAAAGCAAGCAAAACTTGTCGCCATGAAATCGGCCAAGCTCCGCACTAGGCGGCAAGACGCGGCGAATGCGCTCGACAAGCTGGCGCAAAATGTCATCTCCGGCGTAATGGCCGACGCTGTCGTTAATCCATTTAAACCGGTCCAAATCGATCAAAGCAACCGCCATCTTTCGCTGCTTCTGCTTGGCTTTATCCAGCTGTTCGGAAAACAATTCCATCCACTTTGTCCGGTTGGGCAAGTTCGTATCGATGTCGTAATATGCTAAATAAGAGATTTTCTCTTCCGCCTTTTTTTGCTCGGTAATGTTGTGTCCGATTCCGTAAATGCCGACCTTTTTGCCATCCACAATGATGGGAATGTTTTTCATTTGAAACAAAAGCCGTTCTCCCGATTTCGCCGGAATTTCCAAGTTATACGTTTGGATATTCCCCTGCAGCGCTCGGTAAAAATAGCGAGTGACGCGGGGAATATCATTCGGATGAATATACTTGAGCGAATTCGTATACAAAATCTCTTCTTTCTTGTAACCGAGCACTTGCTCAAAAGCGGGGTTGACGCTTGTCAAACGGCCGTGCAAATCTGTGGAATAGACAATGTCCGTGTTATGCTCAAACAACGATTTGTAGCGTTGCTCCGACATTTGCAGGCGGACGTGCAGCCGCTCCATGTCGCGGGATGATGTTGACATGAGCTGCGCCAATGTCATCATCCCTTCTGGCGGCGATGACCACGGTGACAGTAGGCCGCTCTCCGCCGAGGCCGCTGTTTCCGCCAGCGAAATGGCCGCAAATGCGGCCGGCCGCACCGCCGTATACGCATCTTTCACCAACACCTCGACGGCCGGAAACAGCGCTGCCTGTCCAAACGCCGCAGCCACGCCGTCAAACAGCGGGCGCGTATACCCACCGAGCGCCGCACTGTAGTAAAGCAGCATTCCTTCTGCTGGTTGCTTGGCCGTTTGCATCGCCACATCACGCGCGCTCCAGTAAAGGGACGCGGCATGAATATAAGCAAATCGCACCTTTTCTCCGTTATGGACATGTCCCCTTACTGCAACCGAGCCATCCTGGTTGACAGCGACAATCGGCAGACAGACATCGCGTCCGTTCCGTTCGATAAGAAACGGAAATTCCACCCCAGAAAACGGAAGGCGTTCGACAAACTCTCTTCCTAAATACCGTTCCAAATAGCTCGACGCTTTTTGTCCGTTTAGCTCGTCAATCTGTTGATCGCGGCTTTTCGTGATGGAAAACGCCAAGCCAATCGGCTCCCATAAAAACGGTGCGGCACAGTGGCCGCGAAGCGCTGTTCCACTGAAAGAGACGGCGATTCCTCCGCGCTCAAGCCGACCGTCGGGCGAAAATAACACGCTGTCCTCGGGAAGCGCGCAGCCGATGATAACCATTCGTTCGTTTGCAAGCGGCAAATGGCGAAGCAAAGGCGGCAAAGCCGAGCGGTGATTCGTAAACAACAAAAGCAACGTCGTATCGTGACGAACGACCGCCTCCGCGATCAACGCCGCCAATCCATCCGGGCGGTCAAACTCATCAGCTGGCAGCGCCAACGACGAAACGGTTGAAGACGTCATCGACGCGACGCCAACAGCGAGATTCGCCTCCCCGGCCATTGGCAGCGGCCCTGCCATCCCAACCATATGGGCGTGCGGCCAACGACGGGCTAACGCGGCGGCCGCATGGCGCACTGCTTCCTCATCATTGCCCGCGATTTGGACAAACAACGGCTCATCCAAGGAAGAACTATGCTCCCTGAGCAAATGATCCAGCTCCTCGGCGCGGCGGCAGCAGAACCAACGCATAAACGATCATGCCCCCTCCGCTGACCAATAAGGTCAAAAAATTCAAAAAATGATATTTCTTTTACCATACCATATTTTCATCTTCAACAAAAGCGGCAACCAATAGAAGGCTGCCGCTTCGCTTTAGAATAAGTCAAAACCAAGTGGCAGCAGCAGGCCAAGGAACAGCGTCACCACAAGGGCAATGACCCATTGCGTCCATCTTGCCGCCGCGCTTTTTCCTTTTTTTACAGCTGCTAAAACCATTTCCATCGCTCCGATCACCCACAGCCCGGCAAGCGCTTTTAGCCAATAAAGCGCGGATATCGAAGCAATGCTATGCAGCAAAAGCCCCCCGTCACGATCGTGAGAATGTAAAACAGCCGCAACACCATTTGCACGATCTTGGCTTTGCCCGCCCCTTGCCGCTCCATCGACACCGCAAGGAAAAACAAAACAATCGTGATGAGCCAGCTCGTAATATGGGCATGCGTCAACGTCCATCCCTCCAACCATTCCTTGTTCCTTCCCATCATAGCACAGCGGGCTTACGGTTGACAAACTTCACGAAAACGAGTCAGTCAAGACTTTGTGGAGAACATTTTTTCGATTCACTACGAGCGTTGTCAATCACTAGTTAGCGAACCATTTTCAGGAATTCATATCGTAAGCGCTTTCGGACTCTCATCCCTCATCTTGAGGCGATGATACGATATTCCATTTTTTTACACCCAACCACCATCCCGGAGCGCCGACAACGCTTGATGGATCGGCGTCCCGGATGACTGTTGCAGACACGGTATATTCTGACGCACCACATCCATCCACAACCGTCCGGCCTTCCGTTTGGCCTGTTCGATCCGCTTGGACTTTGTTGAGGCCGAGACGGCCGACTGGAGCTCTTCTGCCTCCAACGGCCCCTTTCTCCACCGGATCCCGTCGATTCGGGCTGCCATCGCCTTCAGAAACGCCCGAAGCCCTTGGTCTTTCCAGCTGCGGCGGGATTTCACCCGATGCGCAAACCGGCTCATCACACTCTCCGCATGGCCCATCGGACGCATGCCGGTCGTCTCCACCCCTTGCTCCGACAGCCACCCCCGATAGTCCCGGATGCATCCCGGCATCGACTCGATCCGGCGGATCATGGCAGCCAGCTGCTTCTCTTTCGCTTCGTCCTCCAACGTGCCGACCGCGCTGTTCAGCTCCACGAGAAGCCCTTCTTCATCTTGTTTCGCCAGCTTCTTCCGCACCTCCCGCCAACGCGGATGGCCGGACAGACACTGACGCAGCTCCCGCGCCACATGAAATCGATCCAGCTGAAAGCACGCCCGCTTCCCAAAATACTCCCGGCAGGCCGTGATCCACGACGCCGCGTCGCCGTTGATGACCAATAGGTCTCGGCACGGATCATAGGCATATTCCTTCATCAGCCACTCCTCAAACCGTTCCCACACGTCCCCCGTCCCTTCATGGAGATAGTGGCGCCGGTTCACCAGCTCAAGCTGCGACCCGTTTCGTCTCCATCCCTCGTGAACCGCCAGGATTTTCTCTTCTTTCGCCCGTTTCCCTTTCCCCTGGCGGGAAATAAACAGTCCATCGGCCTCCACAAACAGCACCCGGCCGTGCCGTTTGGAAACAGGGTGATGCAGCGAGACAGGGGCCTCGAGCACCAACTGGCGAATCGCCTCGTGGCTGAGGACCGCATACCCCACGATCGACTCCAGCGTGCGAGCCGCTTTGCGGTAGGAAGAGCACTCGACGGCCAACTCGACCGCCGTTTCCTCGAGGCAAGGGCTGATCGACTGCGCTCCATCAAAGCCCAGTTCGGCATCCAGCAAGAACGTATACGCCCCCGTTTGTCGATCATAGTAGTAGTTCCGTCGGAACGTCACTTCCCCAAACAGCGTTTGGATCGTAGTCGGCCGTTTGTCTTTCAGCTGATACCGGCGCTTGTCCCGCGCTTCCGCCAGTTGTTGATCGATCTCCTCCAAAAGGGCCGCCAACAAGACAGCGAACACCTTTTGAAGAGTTCTCAACAATTGTTCCTCCAACTCTTTTAATAAAGGCCATTCTGTGGTAAGATGTTTCATGGACTCTCTCCCTCCTGTTTTCGGTTGATGTTGACAATCACCATCATAGCAGGGAGAGAGTCCTTTTTGCATGACATTTGCTTGTTCTACCGCGCTTCGCTTGGTGGCCCCGACGAGGGTTGCGAACAAAAGTTCGCAACCCTCGTCGGGGATCATTTCGAAATGTCACCCACAAATATTTTACTCACACGAAAACGAAAGACGCCCTTTCTTTCAAAAGGACGCCTTTTGAGCATCAATGGGAGCTTCCTCACTTTCACCGTTTACTCTCCCACTTTGTTGCGCAACGTGCCGATGCCTTCCACCGTCACCTCAATGACATCACCCGTCTGCAAAAAGCGCGGCGGGTTCATCCCTTTGCCGACTCCAGCCGGCGTTCCTGTCGCAATGATGTCGCCCGGCTCAAGCGTAATGCCTTTTGAGATCGTCTCGATGATCGATTCAATGGAAAAAATCAATTGTTTCGTGTTCGCTTGCTGGCGCACTTCGCCGTTGACCCGTGTCTCGATGCGCAAATCGTTTGGATTTGGCACAAATTTGCTTGGCACGATCCATGGCCCCATCGGGCAAAATGTATCCAAGCTTTTGCCGAGAAAATATTGTTGGTGCCGCTCCTGCAAATCTCTTGCTGTCACATCGTTGATGATCGTGTATCCAAATACGTAATCAAGCGCGTCTTCGCGGCGGATCGCCCGCCCTTGTCTGCCGATGACCACCGCCAGCTCCCCTTCATAGTCCATTTCATCCGTGACATCGGCATGGCGCAAAATCGTTTCCTCATGACCGATGACCGTTGTCGGCGCTTTCGTGAAGACGATCAAATGCTCCGGCACATCGGCGCCGCCGAGCTCCAGCGCGTGATCAACATAGTTTTTGCCGATGCAAAAAATGTTTTTCGCCGGCCGTGGGATCGGGGCCAAAAGACGGACATCACTGAGGCGATAAACGTACTCCGGTGCCGGGTGGCGCAGCGCCCAGTCAACTACTTCTTGTGCTCGGGTGAAAAACGCCTCCCCTTGGGCAATCGCCTCAAGCATCGTCGTCGGCATCGTCTCCGTTCCATCCATCGTCCGTTCGGCGCGGCGCAAATGAACCGCCCGGTCGTCTCCTTGCGGCACGGCTCCAACAAACGTTTCTCCATCGAAAAGTGCGGTGATCAGTTTCATCGTGCCTCTCTCCCTTTCTTTGTTATGCAGCGGACGCTTCGTGAACTCTTCTCTTCCACCCGCCTTCGCCATTTTGGCGCGTTGAGGATGGTATTCGCCATCGAGGCGAAAAAGTCCTGCTTTTGTAGAATTTTGTCTAAATTAGGAAATTTATCACTTATTTTCCCGAATCGCTTCCTTTTTTCGTCGGGATATGTATAATAATGTTTAGTTTCCACTAGGGCGTCGATTGCGACTTTCGTCATGCAACAAACGTCTTGCATCGACGGGCATGCCTCAACCAACATTTCAAACGAATTGATGGTGAAGGAAATGGTTCTGTTGCAAATTGAAGAAAAACGACAACAAATGATCGAATTGGCGCTCACGTATGGGTTCACGGCCAAAGAGACGATCGAATGCAGCCAAGAGCTTGACCAATTGATCAATCAATATTTGCAGCAAACAAGGATGTTGGAATCGCCTTCCCCGTCCGTTCAGTAAGCGGGGGTTTTTATTGCCCCGGCCGGCGGCGAAACGGCGGCCGCGTTCCGTATGTTCCCCACCTCCACATCCACTCAATTGGGCCATAATGAAAACGCGCAAACCAAAAGCGGCTTATCCACACTTGAGTTGCATACAAGGCAAACGCAATCAACATCTCCTGCCATGCGCTTGTGCGTCCATACCACCCAAGCCCATAACCATAAAACAGCGACGTACAAACGAGCGATTGCGCGAGGTAATGGGTGAGCGACATTTTCCCGACGTCTTGCCACCACCGCCAAGCGCGCTGCCAACTTGGTTTCCGGCAGACAAACACGGCAGCCGCCGCGTAAAACACCGCCAAAGCGGCGCCTCCGAAGCTGTCTTGGATGTACATGGTCAAGTCGTTGGCCGCAGCCCAATACGGAATGGTTTTCAACGTTAAACCAAAACATAGCGCCCACCTCATCAGGCGTCGCAGCTTCGCAGGCGAGTGACGGTCGGCTTCAAGCCAACGTTGGTCGGCGGCATAGCCGCCAAGCAAACAAAACGGCAGCACGGTCAACACCGTAAGCAAAAGCCCTCCATCGCCGTTGATATACATCCAGTCGTTCCACCGCTGCCAAAACACGTCGGAAAACGTACCATTTCGATAGTTGTGAAGCGCTGCGGCCGCCGCTCTCTCATGACCTTCAACTGGTTTCATTCCTCCTATCCACATGCTTAAGGCCATTAGCAGCACCATAAGGCCGTGAAAAAGAAAAAAGACGGCAACAGCCGCCGTCCGCCACCAACGAGGCGGGGCGGCGAAAAAGAAAAGCATGATGAACCCGGCGAGGGCGTAGGGGATTAAAATATCGCCAAACCAAAGGCCAAACGCATGAGCAATGCCGATCCCAAGCAAAAGAAAGAAGCGGCGCAACAGAATCGGAATCGGCCGCTCCCCGCGGCTTTGGAGCCGGCGGAACATCATCACGGCGCCAAAGCCGAATAAAAAGGCAAACAGCGGATACGCGCTCGCTTCAAACAACACATCCACGACGGCAACGAAAACTCGGTCAAAATCACTGTCCTTGACGCCGTCGTCGTATAACGCCGGCGAGGAAACATAACGCATGTTGACAAGCAAAATGCCAAGCAAAGCGAATCCACGCAGCACATCGGCCGCGGCGATTCGCTCGGGCGATCTGATCATCGCTTTCTCCCTTCTTTCTACCGCCTAGCCGTCTGCGCAATCGGCGACGCTTTATCGCCTTGCCGGCACGCCCGCCGCCTTATCCATTTCATTCGACGCGCTCTCCTCTGCCCGTCTGAAGGCGCATGCCTGTATCATCAGTTGACATAGCGGCCCGATTTTCCAATTGCATCCCAATATTGGCGGCGCAAGTGTACTTTCTGAATTTTTCCGGAGGCTGTTTTCGGCAGCTCATCGACAAACGTAACGCCTGTAATGGCTTTGAAATGAGCCAGTTTTTCCCGAGAAAAGGCGATCAGCTCTTCCTCTGTCACATTGTGCCCTGGGCGGACGACGACAAACGCATGCGGCGTTTCTCCCCATTTTTCGTGCGGCGCGGCAATGACGGCTGCCTCAAGCACAGCAGGGTGTTCATAAAGCGCACCTTCGACTTCAATCGACGAAATATTTTCCCCTCCGCTAATAATAATATCCTTTTTCCGGTCAACGATATCAATATGCCCGTATTCATCGACGGTCGCCATATCGCCGGTATACAGCCAGCCGTCGCGGATCGTTGCGGCGGTTGCTTCTTCGTTTTTCCAATATCCTTTCATGACGCCATGGCTGCGGACGATCACCTCACCGATCGTCCGACCATTATGAGGCACTTCGTCGCCGTTTTCATCGACCACTTTCACTTCACAGCCGATCATCGGATAGCCGGCTTTTGCCTTGATCCGCTGCTTTTGCTCCACAGGCAGTCCGTCAAGCTGCGGACGAATGAGCGAAATCGTGCTGAGCGGAGATGATTCGGTCATGCCGTACACCTGGATAAACTCCCAGCCGAGCTTTTCCTCAACGCGTGCGACAAATGCCGGCGGCGGCGCAGAACCGGCGATGACGACCCGCACGCCTTCCGGGACATCTGGTTGATATTGCTCATAATATTGCAGCAATATATTGAGCACAGTCGGAGCCATATGCATAACCGTCACCTGATGTTCCTTGACAAGATCAAAAATGACTTTCGGATCGACTTTACGCAAACCGATTTGCGTTGCCCCGTTGGCGGTGTAATAAAACGGCGCCCCCCAACCGTTGACGTGGAACATCGGCAGCACGTGCAAATACGTATCGCGGTCGGACACACGCAAATGGTGCATCGTCACAAGCGCATGCAAATAGTTGTTCCGATGCGTCAGCATGACTCCTTTTGGGTTGCCTGTCGTCCCGCTTGTATATAGCAAGCTGCATATATCATTCTCATCGATCATCGGGCGCGGAACCGGCGCTGACGACTGGGCGGCGAGCCATTCATCGTAAACGGTTTCATCAATCGCCGCCTCTGTTTTATGGTGGACAATGATCTCCTCGACCGTTTCAAGCTTGTTTTTGACTGGTGCAATCAGCCCATACAGCTCCTGATCCACAAACAACACTTTCGTTTCGCTGTGATTCAAAATAAAAACGTAATCATCCGGTTTCAGCCGCGTATTCAGCGGCACCATCACCCCTCCCACTTCAAACACACCGTAAAACCCTTCGAGCATCTCGAGCGTGTTGGGCGCCAAGTACGCCACACGGTCGCCTTTGCGAACGCCAAGCCCCCGCAGCCCGTTGGCAAGCCTCCGCACCCGTTCGCCAAGCTCACGATACGTCACCGTCCGCCCCAAACAAATCATGGCTGTCTTGTCCCCATAGAGAGCCACGGCGCGATCGAAAAAGTGATGGAGCACGAGCGGCGCATTCATTCTCCCATCCCCTGTTTTATGTTTTAGAAAATTCACAATTGTATTATATAACAAAGATGGCATAAAGAAAAAGAGGGCCGTCCCAAAAGTCGTAAAATGACTTTTGAAGCCAGCCCTCTTTCTTGGCTAGTCCGCTCCATTGCGCCAAAAAAGAACCCAGTTTCTTCTTTTTTCCCAAAAACGAATGCTAGGCGAATCGTCTCGACAACCGCTAGTTATTTCCTTTCACCCCGGCGTCGGAGACGTCCGGATCGACCGTATTCGTGACGCTGCAAAACGTATTCGTTTGCAAGAAATCGCCAGTATTGCCGCCGCCGGCGCCTGAGTTTGACTTCGTGGTGCTTTTCGGAGCGATTTGCAGCACATCGCCCATGTTGACAGTGCCATTGCCGCTTACGTTCGTCACTTTGAGCCCACCAATGACGATTGCTGGCATCCCCTTTCCCCTTCCTTTCTGCCCGTTCCCTTTCTTTATCATACGCGGGAGCTGCTTTCCTCAATTGGACTCTCGCCCCGCATTGAACCGTTTTTTCTCCGTTTTCATACAATAACGATAGCGACACGACGAAAAAGGAGGGGGCTCTTCATGCCTTCATTTATCAGCGGTCCAATTAAAATCACCCATGTCAGCGGCGACGGCACGGTGAATTTCGGCGACGTCTTGCAAATCACACCAAAGAGCACGTTGAAATCCAATACCGGCTCAGGCGGCGGCAACAACGGGGACTTCCTGCAGACGAATACGTTCGTCAGCTTTACAAACAACGGCGATCCGGATGTGTTCGACTCAAATAATGCCGCCAACAATTAAAGCGAACGTTTCGCAGCTTGCGCCCATACACTAGTATCAACGAAGAAAACATGGAAGGGAGCATGCCCACATGCCGGCTTTTGTCGGAGTCGTTAAACTGAACAGCATCGGAAGCAGCGGCGTGTTCCATATTGGCGATGTGTTTGCGATTTCCCCGCAAAGCGTGACGAAAACGTTCGCTGGCGCCGGTTCGTTTAACACCGGCGACGGGCTTCATATCTATAACTATTACAGCAATACCAATACGAATGACGCCGATGTCGCCGATGAAAATGTCGTCGGAAACGTTTGAAGGAGGAGAAGGAGGGTGCACGTTTACATCAGCCAAAGCATCTGCATCCACCAGTTGCGGATCGGCTCGGTCACCAATTCATCCGTTTTGCAAATCGGCAGCGCCGGAAGCATTCAAGCGCTCTCAACGCTTGCCAACACCGGCGGATTCACCGGTCCGGCCCCACAGGCGACCGTGCCGCCCGGTGCATCCGCTCCTCTCGTTCCTCTCCATTCAGCCACCCGCTAAATTCAGCGAAAAAAAGTGATGAGAGCGAAAGGCCGTCCATATATTGAAGTAAGAGGGCTCTTTGGAGAGGATGATGGTGCACAATGAGCATTTACGAGTATTTCGTCAAGCTGCACCGCTATTTATTATGGCAAACAAAAAAATACGGGCTCTGGAACGCCGTCTCCACGCACTCGAAGCCCGGCTTCGGGAAATGGAGGCTCAACCGCGCACATCGATCGAACGAATTGAATATAAATTTGACCAGCTCAAAGTGGAAACACTCGAAGGAACGCTAAACATCGGGATCGCTCCGTCCGGAGCCGGCGGTACAATTGAAGACTTTGCCGTCGAACCGGTCAAAACCGTAATTCCAAAGCCGGAACCGGTGCTGATGCGCCCGATTCAAGAAAAAGTAGCCGCCTATCTCAACGGGGAAGCGTCGGAAACGTTAAAACGCCTTGAGCAGCAATACGGCCGCCGCCTCGACGATACGTACCGCCAGTTCATTTTGCAAGACATCGCCCGGCAAACAGACGAACGCATCCGCTTCTATTTGCAAGAGAAAGCCAACCATGGCTACGTTCCGTCCGGCGACCGCGATGAAGCAGTCGAAAATGAAATTTTTCAAAAAGTGAAAGCCGATATCGAACAATCGCTCGATGCGTTTTTGAAACATTTGCCTTCAAAGGAGGGATAGACGTGAATTATACAGTGATCAATCGTCATCTGCATGTTGGCGACATCCGCCTCGTGGCCGTCGCCAGTGCCTCGCTGTTTTTAATCGGCGACGCCGATGCGATTCACTTGTCATCCGCGTTTGACACACCACCGGAATCGCTTATCATCGGCCCGTTCGTCCCGCTCGTGCCGGCCCGAGGGGATACGCCGTGAAACGAACGTCAGTTGTGCAAACGTTCCATGCCGAAACGCTCATCATTAGCTCTGTGCTGCAAATCGGCGACTCAGAGCGAATTTCCGCCCGCACGCGCGCCTTTGCCGTTCAGCGGCAATATGAACTGTTTTTTGGCCCAGAAGGAGAACAAATATTCCCTGTTTTTGCGAAGCCGATCCCGCGCTGGACTTCTCCACCGCCGACAGCTGCACGCCAAACGCTCCATGAGTCCCCGGTCATTTCCGTTCAGTCTGTGCGCGTGCTCGCCATTTCTTCGTCCGCCATCGTCCATATCGGCTCGACCTCGACAGCGGAGGCAGAGGCAAGAATTAAACATATCCGCCAGCTGGTCGGCTCTGAGTCGAGCGCGCCAACAAGAGGGAGGGATTTATAATGCCTTCGTTTGTCGGCCCGATTAAAATCAACAACGTCAGCAGCGGAGCTGTCGTCCAAATGGGCGACTGTCTGTACATCGCGCCGAAAGTCGCCACGAAAACGCAAGCCGGATCCGGCGGGTTCAACACCGGCGATTTTGTGATGACGAACAACGCGATCAGCTTTACAAACGCGTTTGATCCGGATGTATCCGACCAAAACGTGGCCGCCAACAACTGAACATGGCAGAAAACGAATCCCCTCGCTTTTCATTTGCCAACATCAACCTTATCAGCCGAACGCTGCCGAAACCAAAAAGAGAAGGTGTCCCAAAAGGATCCGGACACCTTTGCTTATTTACCTCTATATCTAAAAAACCATACATTGTGCTTGATCGAAAGGAAACCAACCTTTTGCGACCGCATCTCTCCATTATTCCCCTAAAGCCCGTTCAGCTCAACGGGCGAGCCATTCACATCATTTCCAGCCAGACACGCGTGCCGCGTCCGGACGGTTCAGCCGGTTCGACGATGAGCCGTCGCGGCAGACGGTGGCGAATTTCTTGTACATGACTGATGACGCCGACCGCCAGCCGCTCGGTATGCAGCTTTTCCAAGGCGGAAATGACCGTCTCAAGCAGCTCAGCATCGAGGGTGCCAAACCCTTCGTCCAAGAAGAAAAAGCGGAGCGGATACTCGCCGCGCAGCTGAATTTGCGCCGATAACGCCAACGCCAACGACAGTGACGTCAAAAATGTCTCCCCACCCGAGAGCGTCGATACCGGCCGTCTGACGCCGCCATTGGCATCATCACGGATCAGAAACCCGCCTTGCGAATCCAATTCGAGCGAATACCGGTGCCGTGTCAGCCGCTGCAGCCGTTCCGAAGCCATGGCGGTGACTTGCTCGAGCTGCTCTTCAGCCATAAATTCGACAAAGCTGTTGCCGCGAAGCAGCGCCTGCAGCTGTTTATACCGCTCGATGCGCCGGCTGAGCTCCGTCTGCTTCTCCTCCAGTTCAACAAAGCGGCTATGTTTTTTTCTCAACTCTTCCACCTTCGCTTGAGCCGCCCCAAGCTGCTGCGTCATCGCCTCCACTTGCCCCTTCAACTCGGCGTATACACGCTGCATCGTCTCCCATTGTTCAGCGCTCACCGCCGCCCCCCGATGGCGGCGGCCAGCTGGGCGAGGCGATGTTCGGCTTGCTCGATTTGGCGCCAATAGCGGCGGATTGCCTCATCCCATTCATCTCGCTGCGCTTTTTCCGCCTTTGCTTGCTTGACTTGTTCGGCATCGGCAAACATGGTGTCCAAAAGCGCGCCGCGCCAGCGAGCGAGCGCCTCTTCTTCGCGGCGGACGCCTTCTTCCCACGCCTGCTTGGCTGCTTTTGTTTCGCTTTCAAGCATTTGATATTCCCGCTGGGCTCGCTGCCAGGCCTCATACGCCTGTTGCTCGCCGTTTTGCAGCTGGCGCCATTCGGCCTCCACCTTCTGAAGCTGCACGGCCGCAGGACCTTCCCCCGCCTTCTCGCCCCGTTGCCGCTCATATTCGTTCCATTGCTGCTGTTTGGCACTAATCAGCGAGTCAAGACGCACCCGCTCCGTCTCAAGCCGGCTCCGCTCTTTGGCCGCTTCCTCTTTCGCCCGCTGTTTTTCCTCTAAAAACAGCACGCTGTCCTCCAGCCGTTTTTGCACGTCGCGCCGCACGTTTTCCCGTTCACACAGCTGTTCATACACCGCATCGATCGTCTCAAGCGAAAGGAAAGGATACATCTGCCGCCATTGCTGTTCAAGTTGCCGCCGCTCTTCCTTCAGCCGCTGCTTTTCAACTTGCAGCGCTTCGATGTCCGCCGCTATCCATTGGCACGCTTTCTCCGCTTCGCGCCGCGCTGACTCGGCTTCATTCCATTGGGCAAGCACCCGGTAGACCGCTTCTTTCAATTCAATGACATCTTGCGCAAGCGCCCGCACTTCCACAGTGAGGTCGACGGCCTCCTCCACCGAGCGGCTTTCGGCAAACAGAGACGGCGCTTCATGGCCTGCCGCCAGCTCGGCGAGCTGCTCGAGCTGCGCCTTGAACGAAATGATCATTTGCCAATCTTGTTCATACCGCTGCCGCTCTGCCTCAAGCTCGGACAGACGCTCAAGTTGGACATCGTGCGGTGCGGCGGCCGGATGCGGATGCTCGCGCGATCCGCACACTGGACACGGCTCGCCGGGACGGAGCCGCTCAGCCAAGGCGGAGGCGAGTTGCGCCGTCCGCGCTTCTTCGGCTCGCTGTCGCTCCGCCTCTATGGTTTTCTGCAACGTATACAATTGTTTTTCAGCGTCCTGCTGCCGCCAGCAGACGAAACGATACGTCCGCTCCACACGCCGGAACAGCTCTTGAAGCCGGGAGCCGACAGCGGCTGATCGGCGTTCCCGCTCCAACTTTTCCTCTTTCGCCCGACGCCAAACGGCCTCCTTTTGCTGAAGTTGGGCATCGACGCGAGCGATGGCTGACGCCGCTTGCTCAATATGCTGCTTCTGCCTGTACGCCCGCTCTGCCTCATCTTTTCCATCCAGCGCCTCTTCATGCTGTTTCAGTTCTTCTTTCAACTCCCGCTGCCGCTTCGCGCCGCGCTCATACCAGACCGACGCCTCTTCAAACCGGCGTGCAGCTGCCTTCTCCTGGGCAATGAGTCGCTTCCTCTCTTCACGAAGAGCTGCGAGCTCCTGTCCAAGCACTTCCATTTGCTGCTCAAGCTGCGCCGCCTGCCGCAGCCGTTCCATCTGGACGAGCAATTCCGGTTCGCGCTGCGCCTTTTCTTGGCGCGCCCGTTCATAACGCCGCGCCGCTTCTTCATAGCTCAATTGGGCTTCTTCTAACCGACGCGCCAGTCCTTCATACCGACGAAACGCCTCTGCCCGCAAGCGACATGCCTGCTCGCACTGCTCCCAATACGGCCAGATGCGCTCTGCTTGCTCGGCGCGCTCCTTTTTCGCCTCAAGCTCGCGGATGGCGGATTCATGTTGGCGCAGCGCGGCGAGCTCTTGTTCGACCGCTTCTTTTTCTTGCTGCCATGCCCATCGTTGTTTTGTTCGTTCCACATCTGCTTCGACTTCCTCAAGCTCTTTTTTTCGCTTGGCAAACAGCCCCGCGAGCTCCCGCACATCCGCCTCTGCCTGCTCGAGCGCTGCTTTTGAAGCATCGCCAAGCCCCGCTTTTTCCGCTTCGATTTTTTCCCATTCTTGCCGAGCGGCGGCAAGCCGGTCTTTCAACTTTTTATTCAACTGATCGCCATACCGCTCAAGATGGAAGAGGCGCTGCAGCATTTGCCGCCGCTCCGACCCTTTGAGCGATAAAAATTCGGCAAATTTTCCTTGCGGCAAGACGACCGCCCGGGTGAAATCCTCCATCGTCAAGCCGAGCAATTGCTCGATCGCCTTGTCCACCTCCGACAGTTTATCGGCGAGCACGACCGGCTCGGACCGATGCTCGATTAGGCGGCAAACGGCGCTGCGCGTCCGCCATTCGTCCACTTTTTTTAAGCTTCGTTCGACTGTATACCGTTTCGCTCCTGCCGCATTTTCCAGCTCAAACGTAAACGAGACAAACAACTCTTGCTCCGCGTGGTTGATGATCGCCTGCGTGCGGTTGGCCGCCCGCTCGACGCTGCCGAACAAGGCGAGCGTCATGGCGTCTAAAATCGTTGATTTGCCGCTTCCAGTCGGCCCGAAAATGCCGAACACACCGCCCTCACACAGTGCGGTGAAATCGATCGTCTGCTTTTCACGAAAGCTATGAAGCCCGGCGATCGTCAGCGAGATCGGCTTCATTCTCCCTCCCCTTCCTTCTCTTCTTCCGCCGCCAGCTCCAAAAAGAGGCGGACGAGCTCTTCATCCGGCGTTTGTCCCCCAGTCTGCCGTTCGTAAAAGCGGTGAAACATTTCTTCAAGTGAAAGCGGCTCGCGGCTCATTTCCATCATCTCTTCCGCCCGATTGGGAAGCACCGGGCGAATGTGGACAAATCCGGGATGAAGCTTACGCAGCCGATCAATTTCTTCCATTGTCAACGACTCGGTCACATGGATCTCCAAATCGATCCAGCTTGATCGGTCTCTTCCTTCCTCACACCAGCGGTATACTTGAGCGAGCCCCTCTGTCGCCTTCCAACGGATGAGCGGTTTGCCGGCAGCGAGCGGTATCTCCGCCACCTTGGCCTTCCTGCCTGGATGCACGTCAACGACCGTGACCGATTTGGCTTGACCGGCTTCGGAAAAGCTGTACGCCAACGGCGAGCCGGAATAGCGCGCCGCCGTCTTTGCCTGCTTGACATCCTGCGGCCGGTGCAGATGGCCAAGCGCCACATATTGCGCGGCTTTCGGCAAGCTCTCAGCCGCCACCGTATAAGCGCCGCCGACTTCAATCGGCCGCTCGGAATCGGACGTACGTCCGCCGGCAACGTAAAGATGGCTCATCGCGATATTGACGGTCTCCGCCGTGAACGAGGCGGCCATCGCCGCTAATAGGGCGCGGATGCGGTCATCGTACCGATCGCGCATCGTCGTCTCCTTACAGTCGGATGACAACAGCTCGGCGAGGCGCGATTCGGACGGATAGGCCAACGGAGCAAGCATCATCGTTTCGCCGCACGATGGAACGTCAATCCGGCAAACAGCCGCTTGCGGGCGGCCGAAAAGAAAAATGTTGTGCGCACACATCAACGTCCGGGCAGCGCTGATCCGGTCGGGGTGGTCGTGGTTGCCGCTGATGACTGCCACCGGGCGGCGTCCTTTGTCGGACAGGCGGGCGAGGCTTTCATAAAACAGTTGTTCCGCAGCCGCCGGCGGATTGACGGAGTCGAATACGTCGCCGGCCACAAGGATGATGTCAATTTGTTCTTTCTTGACAATCTCCACAAGCTCATCAACAAATGCCTCTTGCTCGGCCATCCGAC
This sequence comes from Geobacillus sp. JS12, assembly GCF_001592395.1. Lineage (NCBI taxonomy): Bacteria > Bacillati > Bacillota > Bacilli > Caryophanales > Anoxybacillaceae > Geobacillus > Geobacillus sp. JS12. The sequence goes on along the minus strand of NZ_CP014749.1, from coordinate 137,676 downwards.
TCCGTCCCTCAAGCGTTCGCCCCAAATGCCAGTCCGCGGTATGCAAAATCCGCATTCTCTCTTTCCCCCCTTGCATCACTCAACAGCCACAACAAACCCGCCGTCAAACGAATACAAATAGCATTCCGCCACCGGCGCACGCCAAATTTGCTCGATGGCCCGCCGGTACAAGCGCATTTGCGTCCCATAGCGGCCGAGCAGAAAACGAGCCGCTTCTTCCTTTTGCCCAGCAAAACGGTGGACGACTTCATCCGTTTTATAGTCAATCATCACATAGCCGCATTCGTCGGCAAACACGCAGTCGATCACCCCTTGCACGAGGACGCGCCGGCCGCTTTCCGTCCCTTCGCCGCCGTACAGTTCAGCCGCTTTAAGCCCCAAGCTGAACGGCACTTCACGGTGCACTTCGCGGGCGGCGCAAAGGCGGCGGCCAAGATCTGCAGTGAAAAAGGCAGCGATGGCCGCTGGATCGACCGCCTCGGCTTGTTCTGCCGACAGCAGCTCTTTTTCGACAAGGCGGACGATCTGACTGCGGATCAACGATTCATCAAGCGGCGCTTGCAAATCGAGATGGCGCATAACGACATGGAGCGCCGTCCCTTTTTCGGCCGGCGTCAACGTTTTCTCCTGCATGAAACGCGGCCGAGAAAACACCGGAGCCGTCCCTTGTCGCGGCCGCCATTCGTCCGCTTGCTCGCCAAAGAGCGCGCGCTGTTCTTTAAGTTCTGACACCGATTGCTTGGCGCGCACGGCCGTTTCTTTCTCATACGAATACCGCCACAACAAGCGGCGTTTGACCTCCTTCTGCCACCCTCCTCCCACGGGAACGGGTCGTCCTTGTTCGAGGGCAAGAAGCACGCCGTCATCCATCTCCTCCCTCGCAGCCTCTTCGCCGCGCAAATCGGCGGCCGGCACGATGGCAACACGCCATACAGACGGGTGAGAGGCGACCTCTTCAGGCGCCTTCGTTCCCGCAAGCGCCCCCCCATCCCGATGACGGATGAGCGCCCGGCCGATCCAATCCAAGTAGGAGCGGGCCGAAGCCCGCACATCGTCGGGGAGAAGCCAGCCGCGTTCCGAAGCAGCGCTTTTCCATTTTTCAATCTCCTTGGCCGCATCGTTGACCGACGCCAACAAATACAGCTTCTCTTTTGCCCTTGTGAGCGCGACATACAAAATGCGCATCTCCTCCGCAAGCAGTTCAAGCCGCTTTTTCGTTTGGATGGCCAACAGCGGCAGCGTCGGATAACTGATGCGCAGCCGCGGGTGGACAAAGCGGGCGGCAAAGCCCAGCTCTTTATCGAGCAAATATGGGTGGTGCAAATCACGTGTATGAAACGGACGCGCAAGCCCAGCGAGAAACACGATCGGAAATTCCAATCCTTTGCTGCTGTGAATCGTCATGATGCGCACGACGTCTTCCTGCTCGCCGAGCGGCCGGGCCGCCCCTAAATCGTCGCCGCGCTCTTGCAGCCGCTCGATGAAGCGAAGAAAGCGAAACAAGCCGCGAAACGACGTCGACTCGTACTGCCGCGCGCGGTCGTACAAAGCGCGCAAGTTCGCCTGCCGTTGCCTGCCGCCCGGCAGTGCGCCGACAAAATCGTAAAATTGCGTATCGCGGTACAGCTGCCAAATGAGATCAGCTAATGAGCGGCGGCGCGCCATCGTACGCCAGCCCTCGAGCCGCTCTAAGAAAGCCGCCGCTTTCCTTTGGGCGTTGGCCTCCTCTTTTGTTTCCGCCGGCTTTTGCCGAAACGAACAGAGCGCTTCATAAAACGTGCCTTTTGGATCGGCGAGGCGAATCATGGCGAGCTCATTCTCGTCAAAACGAAAGAGCGGCGACCGGAGCACCGCGGCGAGCGGAATGTCTTGGTGCGGGTTGTCAATCACTTTTAACAGTGAGAGCATGATCGAAATTTCCGTCGCCTGAAAATAGCCGGATGACAAATCCGCGGCCGCCGGGATGCCTTGCGCCTGCAACTGCTCGATCATCTGCGGCGCATTCGTCATCGAGCGGACAAGGATGACGATGTCACGGTACATGGCGCGCCGCGGCTGCCCGCTCGAACGATCGTATACATAAAACGGAGCGGAAACGATCTCTTTGATTTTTTTCGCCATCAGCCGCGCCTCGAGCTCCGCCGCTTCCCATTCAGCCGCTTCCTCTTCGTCCTCTTCCGCCGCACGCTGCCGGTTGATGATCATGACTTCCGGCGCCGCATCCTTCCCTTCCGGGTAATCGGCGCCGTATTTTAGCTGCGCCGCTTCGTCGTAAACCATTTCGCCGACGGTTTCCCCCATGAGTTGCGCAAACAGAAAATTCGTCCCGTCAAGCACTTCGCGGCGGCTGCGGAAGTTGCTCGCGAGGTCGATTTTCATCCCCCCTTCTTCCCCGTCGGCGGTGAATCGTTTGTATTTGTCCAAAAACAGCATCGGCTCGGCAAGGCGGAATCGGTAAATCGACTGTTTCACGTCGCCGACCATAAACAAATTGCCTGTTCGTTCGCTCCCTTTTTTCACCAGCTGCAAAATCGCTTCTTGAACGAGGTTCGTATCTTGATACTCGTCAACAAGCACTTCATCAAACTGCGCCTGGTATTCCAAGGCGGCGGGGGAAGGCTGCCATTCGCTCGTTTCCGGATCGCGCCGCCGCAAAATATGCAAACAATAATGTTCCAAGTCAGAAAAATCAACGATTCCTTTTTCCCGTTTCGCCGCTTGGAACATGACGGCAAAACGGCGGACAAGGTTAGCGATCGTTTCAACGATCGGCTTCATTTCCCGCATATGGCGGAGCCAAACGGATGGATCGAGCGAAAACACATTGTCGCGCAGCGCCTCCACTTTCTTTTTCGCCTGATCGCGCAGCGATTTGGCTTCGTCGATCAGCCGCTCGTCATAGTCCTTGCCGCGGCAGGCCGGCAGCCGCCCAAACGACAGCGCCTTTAGCGCGCGATGCAGCTCGGCCCACGGTCCAGAAAGACGCGTTTCCAAATCAGCGATCATATCTCGATCTTCGCGTAGCCGCTCCGCGTACGGACGCGGTCCGCCCGGCTCTTCAGCAAGCTCAAGCGCCCTTCGGATCAGCCGTTTGGCCGCCGTCAGCTCCATCACGGCATGTTGCGCGATATAGCGGGCTGCTGGCAGCGTCTTTATATCTGTTCGTTCATCGACATCATACATCGAGGTCAAACCGGCCAACCATTCATCTGGTTCCGGATGGGAGCGGGAAAATTCATAAAGGGCGACAATCATCTCCTGCAGCTCCGCATCGCTCCGGTCGCCCGTATAGGCATCCACGACAGCGAAAAACCGCTCGTTGTCCGGCTTTCCGTATTCCTCCTCAAGCAGCTCTTCAAGGACATCCTCTTTCAACAGCTCGATTTCCGTTTCATCGGCGATGCGAAACGACGGATCCAAATCAAGCAAATAGTAATATTTGCGAATGACATCCAAGCAAAAGGAATGGAGCGTCGAGATCGCGGCGCGGGGAAGCAGGCTGAGTTGACGTCGCAAATGGAGCGAATGCGGACGCTTGGCCAATTCCCGCTCGAGCGCCTCGCCGATTCTTGCTTTCATCTCCGCGGCTGCCGCATTGGTAAAGGTAACGACAAGCAGCCGGTCGATATCGACCGCTCCTTCTTCCGCCGTCACTTTTTGAATGATCCGCTCGACAAGAACGGCCGTTTTCCCGGATCCGGCCGCCGCGGCGACAAGAATGTCTCGGCCGCCCGCGGCGATCGCCTTCCATTGTTCATCCGTCCATCGGCTCCCAGCCGGCTTCGGGCGAATCGTGGCGTTCATTTATCCTTCCTTCCCTTCCGCTAGTTTTTCGATGACCGCTTCCTTCGTTTGCGGGGCAAGCTTCCGGTATTCGTTGCCGGAGAGTGCCTCATCAAATTGGCAGACCGGTTTGAAGACGCAAAACTCGCACGCTGTTTTATCTTTCAACTTGTACGGGGCGATCGACACGACGCCGTCGGCGATTTGCCCGCCGATGTCGATGAACAAACGGCGGACATGCTGGCGGAGCGCGGCAAAGTCGGATGGACTCGCCACCGACGAACGCGAATGGATCGACCCGCTTTTCGTAAGCTGAGCGGGCACAATCAGCGACCATTGTCCGTCTTCCGTTCGGCTGTCCATCAACCGGATCGCCTCGACGTCAGCGAGCAACAGCCCGCGCATCCGAAACGGTTCCAGCAGCTTTTTCGCCATTTCCACCTCATCATCCACCCATTGCTTCGCTTGAACGATCGGATTGTGGATGTGAAAATAAAGCACCCCGGCTGGCAAGGCCGGCTGTCCGACAAGCTGTTCGGCATACGTCAGCACGATGTCCAGGTAGGTGAGCATTTGCAGCGCCAGACCGTAATATACTTCCGTCAAATCGAGCGTTTTCGCGCTCGATTTGTAATCGATAATGCGCAGAAGCACTCCTTGGCTGCTTTCCGCCTTATCGACGCGGTCGATCCTCCCAACAAGCTCCATCACTGTTCCGTCGGGCAGCCGAAACCGAAGCGGCGGCAGGTCGCCATTGGGGCCGAATGACAGCTCAAGTCCGATCGGAACGAAACCGCTCGCCCGCGCATGCTCACTTAACACATGGGTTGTACGGGCAACGACGTGTTTCAATTTTCGTTTCATATATTCATAGCGATGAGAGCTTGAGAGCACTTGCTGCTGGATGAGCGGAGCGATTCGCTCGATCGCTTCGGCCGACAGCCGTTCACAGTCTGGTCTTGACAGTTCGCGCCAATCAAGATGCTGTTCGCGCAGCCGGTCGGCGATTTGCTTGATGGCGGCATGGAACAATTGCCCAACATCCGGCGCCTCAAGTCGGAAAACGTTGCGCTCTTTCAACCGCAGCCCATGCGATGCGAAATGGGCGTACGGGCATTTTTGAAACTGCTCCATGCGCGAGACGCTCGCCTGAATTTTTTTGCCGTACAGCCGCTGGCTCCACTGTTTTTTGAGCGGCGTCGCTCCGTTTGTATAAAAGAGCGCGGAGACGGCATGCCGCACCTGCTCCTTCCAGTCCTGATGGCCGATGAACGTGTTATACACATCCCACCAAAGCGGATCGATGCCGTAGTTGCGCTTCCATGCTCGGAGCTGGCTGATCAAATACGTTTGCGTCGCCCGCGGCGCGGTCACGAACGCCTCTGCTTTTTCTGCCGGGGCGTCGAACGGGTCGTTGCCGCACAGATGCACCGGCGCATGCGGAAACAGTTCCGTAAGCTGCTTGATGAGCGGCGACGGCATCAACGCTTTCCCTTCTCCATCAGCAAGCGGATATGTAACATACAGCCGCCGGCTCGGACAAACAAGTGCCAAGTAGACAAAAAACGGGTCATAAAACAGCTGCTCCCGTCCCCTGGGGCGAGCGCCACCCCCAACTCACGCAGCTGCTCGCGCTCCACTTCCGCCATCAGCCCGTCTTCCTTCACTTTCGCTGGAATCACGCCATCGTTGGCGCCGATGACGAACGCATACTTGATGTCAATTAAACGAGAGCGATCAAGCTGAGCCACGATCACCTGGTCCATCGCCGGCGGCACAAGGGAGAACTCCAACCGATCGAGCCCAGCCTCGATAATCTTGACAAACTCAGCGAGCGGCAGTGATTCTGTCCCGAGCATTTCTACATATTGGTCAAGCAAATCGACGACGGCGTTCCACGCCTGTTCATGCTGGCGCGCTTCAACGAGGCGGCCGTCCGCTTCCGCTTGTGCGCTCATTTTCTCTAGTTTTTTTGGAATCTGCAATTCTTCCAAAAACAGATATAATGCCATACAAAACCCGCGTCCGTCCTCCGCCCGGCGCAGACGGCGCTCCAACCGGCGAAGCGGAGCGGCCAACGCCTCGCGCCATTCATTGAGCATGTCCTCAAACTGCCGCTCTTCGTCCGTTTGTGGTACGTTCAAACCGTCAAGCGCCTGATAGCGCCGATACGCCCAGCGCTCATTGTTTGTCCACTTATCCCCTTTGATTCCGTAAGCAAGCACATAGTTTTCGAGCTTGTCGGCCGCCTCGCGCCACATGTGCAGATCGCCGTCCGTTGGAAAAAGCAAATCCGTTTTCACCGCCCGAAACACCGCTTCATATCGCCAACGCGTCACGACCGTCTCTAAGGCAGCGCGCACGAGTTCAATGAGCGGGTGGTGGTGCATCGGTTCTTTTTCATCCATAAAATACGGGATCCCAAAATCAAAAAACACCGTTTTCACCAGATCGCGGTACGCCTCCGTCTGGCGGATGATCAGCGCAATGTCGCGATAGCGCGCCCCTTCATCGCGGACAAGGCGGATGATTTCGCGTGCGACCGCTTCGATTTCCGCTCGGCGATTGGACGCCTCATAAAGATGGACGGCATCGGTCTTTGCACCATATGGAAGCAACGGGCGTCGGTGAAATTGCGCCTCAAGATGAACGAGCGCCCTGTCTTCATGGCGTCGGTTGGCCGAAAGCACGATCGGCTCTTCGATCGCAATGTCATTGCTTAGCGCCAACTCCCTCAGCTGGCGGTACGTTTGCGCCGGCAAATAAAAGAGATGAAGTTCGTCCGGCATTCCGTCGTCATACGGGCGGTCGATCGTCAAACAAACGGTGACGCGCCGGCAATGGCGAAGAAGCTGTTCGATGATCATATATTCTTGCGGCGCAAAATGATGAAAGCCGTCGATGTAAATATCGGCATCCCGCAAATAACTTGAGCGCGGAATATGCTCAGCGAGCAAGCGCAAATAATCTTCCGAATCAAGATAGTGGCCGATAAGACTTTTCTCAAGTTCCTCATACACAAGCGCGACATCGCTCAACTTGTCAGCGAGCAAGCGGCGGCCCGGTTGATCAGGCCCATCCTCGAACGCCTCAGCATGTCGGCGGAGTTCGCCCGGCGTCAGGCAATACCGTTTGCATTCGGTGATCATTTCGTTCAGCTGCTCGATAAACCCATGTTTGTCCGCCGCGCGGCCAAACAGTTTCAGCTCTTGTTTGCGTTGCTCAATAATTTTGCGGATCATCATCTGCACGCCAACATCATGAATGTGGTACCGGGTCATGCCGCCTGTTTCCTGCAGCACGCGCCAAGCGAGACGGGTGAAGCTGAACACTTGGGCGCGAATCATCCCGTCCACTCCCTCGGTATGTATCAACGCGTATTCGCATTGAAATGTCATTTGCTCCGGAACGAGATAGACGATCGCCCTTCCTTTTGGATCCTCTTGCAACTGGCGGCGAATTTCTTCGAGGCAGACAGCCGTTTTCCCACTTCCTGACCGTCCGAGCAAAAACCGCAGCGACATTGTATCCACCACCATTCGTTTCCTTTATTTGTTTTATTTTAGCACGTATGTTCGCTTTTGGGAAGAAAAAAACGCCCTTCCGGCTGCGGGTTATATAGAGGCAATCTGAAACGTTAACGTTTGTTTCTTTTTGTGGATCCAGCCGACATGTCAGCGACTGTCGGACGACTGAACAACCTCGCTTCGAAGGATCCATTTATTGGTCTCTGAAGCTTCACTTCGTTATAGAAGCGGAAGACTTCTTTCGAGATTAAGGTTAAAACTGAAAGGCGAACTGTTTAAACGGCCAGTAGCGAAAGTCCACCTTGCCGACAATTTGGTTGATTTTGACAAACCCAAAATGGCGGCTGTCCCAGCTGCTAAGCCGGTTGTCGCCAAGAACGAAAATGCAGCCGGGAGGCACCCGTGTTTTCCCGGTCACCTCCTCAAGCGTAAAATCCCCGGTCAGCCTGCCGTCAAGCAACTTTTGCTTATACGGGCGCAAATACGGTTCGTCAACTTTTTTTCCGTTGACATACAAGATGTCATTTTTGTACGCGATCCGATCGCCAGGCAGGCCGATAACCCGCTTGACGTAATCTTCCTTTTTGTTGGCGTGAAAAACGATAATGTCGAACCGGCGAATAGGCCCGATGTCGTAGGAAAGCTTATTGACGATCAGCAAATTGCCGCTCTCTAGCGTCGGCATCATCGATTTTCCTTCCACCACGTAATTGCTGAACACGAACAACCGAAGCATGGCGACAACACAAACGGCAACAAACCATGGCCATCGGCGGCCTCGTTTTTCTTTTTGCTTGGTCACTCCCCGCCCTCCTCGCCGCCTTGTTCTTCCGTCAACGAAAATCGCGCTTCCACCCGTTTTCCGGCGTACCAAAGCAACAGAACGACTGCGGCGATCATCGCCGTGCGCAGCGGCTGACGGATGAGCGCCTTCAAGTCATAGCCGATAAAACTGATGGTAAACACCATGATCATCTTTCCTAGCAGCACCGCCAATACAAACTGCTGGCGGCTGATGCGCGACAGTCCGGCAACAATATTAACAAGCGCCGATGGGGTGAACGGAAAGCAATACAACAAAAACAGCGGACCAAATCCGTGTCGCTCAATCCAATGCATAAACTGCCGCACTTTCGGGTGGCGGCGGACAAAGTGAAAAAAACGCTTCTGCCCCACTTTCCGCGTCAGCCAAAACACGATGAGCGAGCCAAGTGAAGCGCCTAGCCAAGAGATCAGAAACCCTTTCCATAGTCCAAACGCCGCTGCGTTCGCCATCACGAAGACGAACATGGGCAAAATGGGAAAAAACGACTCAAGCAACGTCGCTGCGATGCCGGGAAGCACGCCGAAAGAGCGGTATTGTTCGAGCAGGGAAAGGATGCTGTCGAGCGTGAACCATTGTTTGATTGTTTCCATATCCATGTCTATTCCCCATTCAAATGCCGTTTATATCTTTATTTTACACGTCCAGGCGCCTAATTTGAACTCATCTTTAGGAAAAACCATTTTTATCAATTTGTTCAGCTAACTCTGTTTTTCTTGCTGCATGCGAAATATGTATTGGAGTTTGCGCTCCCTCGCTTCCATCCGCTCGGATAATTTTGTCCGCAGTTGAGCCGTTCGGTATAACTGGTTGATGAACGATTTGCAGGAAACATCGAGGGATATGCTTTTTCCGTTGCGGAAATAAACGATGGTCCGCTCATATTTGGCAGGCTCATACCGATAAACGTGCATGTGCGAGAGCCAAACGCAGCGGGAGTCACGCGGAGAGGCGGTTGGAAATACGTAAATTTCATTGGCTGGTTCAATGGCGATCGGCGCTTTATGGGTGATGCCAATGACGGCTTTTGTTCCTTCTTTTCTCCCTTGAAAGCTGCTTCCATAGTAATCGCAACTATGTTTAATAATGTCCATCGGCGTTTGTTTGATGATATATTCACCGTCCTCCTCAATGACTTTCGCATACACATCGCTGTTTAAAAAGTATGGGAGAATTGCCATCGTATAACGGCTTACGATGAATTGCTCCAAGACAATGAATTCATTGACTTTCATCCGTTCGTCTCCTCTCTTAATCAACTCACCCTCTACTCCTATCATACCATCAGAAGTTATATTTTTCTATATTTTGCAAAAAATCTATTAAAAAGGTTCATCACCAAAAGTTGTACTTGCACCTGTCATGAAAGTATGTTAGCTGTTTCTAGCCGAACCCGCAATGCAAAACGCTGGATATTTCTGTATCCGTATCCCCGACGTTTCATCAGCTTGATCTTGTTATTTGTTCCCTCCATTTTCCCATTTGAATAAGGGGATAAAATGCACGATATGATTTCGTCTGTTCGTTTGACGAGTGATTTTGCGATGGCGCGAACAGCAGAACAAGGACAAAACAAATACCGATGAACCCAGGCGTTCAAACGACGTTTCGCTTGTCGCTCGCTTTGGCTTTTGGATACATAACGAAAATGTTGAAGGGATTGATAGACAGCCTGCAAGGAATCGCTCTCTTTCTGCCACTCCCGCACCGTTTGGCGCTCCTCCTCGGTGAGTTTCTCGGGGCACTGGGTCAATAAGCGGCAAACATACCGAACATGCCCATGTTTCTTGTTCCCTTTTCCGAAGGATTGGCGGCATCGATCCAACGCTTCCGTAAACAATTGAATCACATGAAAATAATCGACCACATGCTTCGCTTCCGGACACACCCCTTGAATGGCTTTTTTCATCGCTGGAGCCAAATCACTCACGACATACTGAACAGAACCAGACACAGGAGCCAACACACGTCCAATGGCTTCCTCGTTCTTTCCTGCTTCAACGGCATACACTTCTCCCGTTTCGGCATCCATGACTGCCACTCCGTAATCATGTCCTTTTCGAAACGCAAACTCATCGACACAAACTGCCTTTGGTTGGATGTCATTCGATAGGAAGGAAGGGGCATGGGTATAAAACCAGCGTTCAACGGTCGTGTACGGAAGCTTGAGCATACGAGCCACCGCCTGAATGGATGTTCCGATGCAAGATTGCGCCACCCATTGCTGAAACGCATCCGTCGCTGCACTTCGAGGGGAAATTCCGGGATAAGACGTGCTGAATGTCATGCCACATGTACAACAACGTCTACGCTCCACAGGGAGTTCCACCCAAAAGATGCCGATCCGTTGAGCATACCCATGCATCCATTGCTTCTTTTTTCCTGTCATTTTGATCGTGCGTTTCAAGCAAACAGGACATAACGGGCATTGTTCGGGAAGAGAAAGTTCGAAAATCCAACGTTCTTCTTCTTTTCGCACCTTTTGAATCAAAACATCTGGTAAATCGATGAGTTCTTTGATAAACTGAGCGTACATGCGAATTTTCCTCCAATGGTTTGGTTTGGACACCTTTACCATACAGGAAAATTCGCATTTTTTGTATCCTCTATTTTCCCTATGCATACCTATCTTAAAATCTCAAGTACAACTTGTGGTGAAGAGCCATTAAAAAAACCCATGACAATCGTCATGGGTGTTCTAAGAGTTTTCAAACGTTTGACCGATTTCTTTGGACGCTAAATATTCATTCGCCTGTTCCAACGCGGTATGCTCGCCGACCGAGTCGCCAGCATACGTCTCTTCATCCATCAACCATTGCTCAACATGAAGATCCGTGCTGACGCGAAACTCAGCGGGCATCAGCTCCGGCAGGTCGCCTTGATTCTTTTCCATCACATCGCCTCCCTATGTCTTATAGGATGCTCCATCTTTTTCCTTTTTATACACGAAAAAAGCCCGGCCACGCCGGGCTTTCGTCTTCGTTTGTGATCGGTTTGCATTAAGCTGTCGTAAACTGTTCTTCTTCGGTCGATCCTTTCAAAGCGACTGTTGATGATTGGCCGCCAGAGATCACTTGGGCGACTTCGTCGAAATAGCCTGTGCCGACTTCGCGCTGATGGCGCGTCGCCGTGTAGCCGTACTTCTCGGCGGCAAATTCGGCTTGCTGCAGCTCGGCATACGCCGCCATGCCTCGCTCTTTGTAGCCGCGCGCCAGTTCGAACATGCTGTAGTTGAGCGCATGGAAGCCAGCCAAAGTGACAAATTGGAACTTGTATCCCATTTTGCCGAGCTCTTGCTGGAATTTGGCGATCGTTTCGTCGTCCAATTTTTTCTTCCAGTTGAACGACGGCGAGCAGTTGTACGCCAGCAGCTTGCCTGGGAATTTTTCATGAATCGCTTCGGCAAACCGGCGCGCCTCATCCAAATTCGGCTCGCTCGTCTCACACCAAATGAGGTCGGCATACGGCGCATAGGCAAGCCCGCGGGCGATCGCTTGATCCAAACCGGCTCTTGTGCGATAGAATCCTTCCGGTGTCCGTTCTCCAGTGATAAACGCTTGATCGCGCGGGTCGATGTCGCTTGTGATCAAGTCAGCAGCGTTCGCGTCGGTGCGTGCGATGAGCACCGTCGGAACCCCCATGACATCGGCGGCCAACCGCGCCGCAATCAAGTTGCGAATCGCCGTTTGCGTCGGCAAAAGCACTTTGCCGCCTAAATGGCCGCATTTTTTCTCCGATGACAGCTGGTCTTCAAAATGGACGCCAGCCGCTCCGGCTTCAATCATTGCCTTCATGAGCTCAAAGACGTTCAGTTGGCCGCCGAATCCCGCCTCAGCGTCAGCGACGATCGGCACAAAGTAGTCCACGTCCCCGCTGCCTTCTAAGTATTGAATTTGATCCGCGCGCTGCAACGCTTGATTGATTCGCTTGACGACATGCGGAACGCTGTTGGACGGATACAGGCTTTGGTCCGGATACATCTGTCCAGCGAGGTTGGCGTCGGCCGCCACTTGCCAGCCGCTTAAATAAATCGCCTTCAAGCCTGCTTTCACTTGCTGCACCGCCTGATTTCCGGTCAGCGCGCCAAGGGCCGCGACGTAATTCTCTGTATGAAGCAGCTTCCATAATTTTTCCGCCCCGCGTCGAGCGAGCGTATACTCGATGTCAAGCGAGCCGCGCAGTTTAATGACATCCTCCGCGCTGTACGGACGGACGATCCCTTTCCAGCGCTCCTCATTTTTCCAACTTTCTTCTAATTGCCGGACACGTTCAGCAAATGACGCCATTTTTCCTTCCCCCATCTCTCTATTGTTATATTACATTGTTTATATTTACGATTTTATTATATAACAGAAAAACGAAAGTGCAAGCCTTTTTTTGAAACTTTTTTTAATTGGGAAAATAGTCGCATATTGTTCATAAACATCGCGATTTTTTCGCTAATCTTTTTGATATGATCATATTGAGGAGTGATGAATAGTGAAAAAATGGTATACGTTAGCTGCCTCTCTTGTCATCATCGGCATCAGCGTCGGCATCCTGTACTTTGCTGTCTACCAGCCATCGACGATGCGGCTTCCAAATGACGTGACGATGGAAACAGCATGGGGAAAATCATACGAGTTTGGCGGCCTTCCACCGAAAGTACGGCTCGTTGAATTTATGTATACAAGTTGCCCGGATATTTGTCCGAATACAACGATGCAAATGGCGAAGCTGCGGGATCGTCTGAAAAAAGCCGGTGTGTTCGGAAGCAAAGTCGAATTCATCACGATCACGATCGACCCAGCGCGCGATACGAATGAAAAGCTGCAGACATATGCCAATGCGTTTGGAGTCACGAGCGACGGACAAGGTTGGATGTTTTTGCGCGGCAGTGAAGCGGACACGAAAAAAGTAGCGAACGCCTTCCACTTTCAATACCGCGACCCGGGCAACGGCATGATCGTACACACGACGTTCGCCTACTTGCTTGGCCGCAACGGGAGCGTCGTCAAACAAATCGGCATGGGGACATCTCGATTTCATGTCGATGAAGTATATGAAGCGATTATGGAGGAATTGTCATAACCAAACAGCGAATTTGCGTACCTGTCGCAAAAGGAAAAGGGGGCCGATCCAAAACGCACTCGCGTTTTGGATCGGCCCCATGTTCATACAAAGAAAGAATACAGGCTGAGCGCCGCAACCGCCGCAAGCACGACGATCATGACGTTAGCCCCAAGCCAAGCTGTAATGATGGCCACCGCAAAACCGATGACACCGAACGAAAGATCATCCTGGATGAAAAAAACGTCCGGAATAATGAGCGCTCCAAGCACCGCATACGGCACATTTTTCAGCACTCCTTGCCAAAACGACGGCAGCTCGACGCCGCCGAGCAACAAAAACGGCAACAAGCGCGGCAAATACGTCACGATTCCCATGCCGATGATCATCCATACGATCGCGCTATTCATCGCCGTTTCCTCCTTCCTTCGTCAGCCATTGGACGATGATAGCCGACAACAATGTAGCCAACACGATCGACCAGCCTTTCGACAAGTGAAAGGCAAACGTGCCGATCGAGTTGAATAAAGCCGACAGCCCCGCTAGCCAGACGATTTTCCGCTGTTTTTTCAACGCTGGAATGAGCAAGCCGATAAACATGGCATACAAGGCAATGGACATACTTTCTTGCAAACTTTCCGGCAAACCGGACCCAACGGCATAACCAATGCCCGAGTTGACGACCCAGCTGCCATACGCCATGGCAATGAGCCCAAACATATATGAGGCGTTGATCGTTCCTTCTTTCATCGCCGCCACCGAAAACGTCTCATCGGTAATGCCAAAGGCGTACAGCGCTTTTTTCCAAAGTGCGTCCGGCCCAGCCTTTTCATTAAGGGACGCCGACATTAAAAAATGGCGAATGTTCAATACGAATGTCGTCAACACAATTTCAAACACTCCGGTGCCCGCCGAAAGCAAACTTAACGCGATATATTGCGAGGCGCCGGCGAAGACGATGATGCTCATGAGCACGGTCTCAGCGAATGTCAGTCCGGTTGTCTTGGCGAGCAGCCCAAACGCCAGCGCGATCGGCATGTAGCCGATGGCAATCGTTGTTCCTGCTTGCACCCCTTGGCGAAACGGCGCCATCTTGCCGTCTGTCCATGTCGTTTCCATTCACTCATCCCCCCATTTGACTAGATTGATAACTTTATTGTCTAAAAATTCGTCTCATTTCGCAACCCGAACGTCCATCCATTGTTTCCTCTCACGTCAAACACGAGACAAACACAGAGAGAGACTAATCTATGATATAATCAAACTGATTCATGATTGACGGCAACAGAAAAGGAGTGCACGTCCATGTCAGTGAAACCGTATGTATTAACCGACCGCGGCATTTTCCGTTATGAACAAGTCACGTACCCGATGGAAGAGCGCGGTTTGCAATTCGGCGATGGCGTCTACGAAGTCGTCCGTTTATATATCGGAACATACGTTTGGATTCGCGAGCATCTTGACCGGCTGTACCGTTCAGCGGCCGCCATTCGCCTATCCGTTCCGTTCGGCTGCGAAGAGCTCATCGAACAGCTTGAGGAGCTTCGCCGCCTCAACGATGTGCAGGAAGATGCGATTTTGTATTTGCAAATAACGCGCGGCAGCTTCCCGCGCAACCATGCGTTTCCGGCGGAAAACCGGCCGAACTTATACGCCTACATCCAGCCGATGGCGCGAAAAACCGAGGAAATGACACATGGGGTGCGCACGATTTTGACGAAAGATGTCCGCTGGGAATACTGTTACATTAAAAGCTTGAACTTATTGCCCAACGTATTGGCGAAACAAGAAGCGGTTGAGCGCGGAGCGTTTGAAGCGATTTTGCATCGCGACGGCGTCGTAACCGAAGGCAGCTCGTCAAACATTTTCCTTGTCAAAAATGAAACGGTGTACACCCATCCGGCCACCGCACGGATTTTAAACGGCATCGTCCGCACGAAAGTGAAGGAATTTTGCGCTGAGCTTGGCATTCCATTTGTCGAAGAAGCGTTTTCCACCAACGACCTTAGGGAGGCGGACGAACTGTTTTTAACAAGCACGACGTCAGCGATTATCCCGATTATTCAAGTCGACGAAACGGTGATCCGAAGCGGCGCGCCAGGGGCGGTGACGAAGGCGCTGCAAGTTGCCTACCGACAGGCGACGCAGCGAGAAACCCAAAATATCTGATCGGCCGGCCGAACAGAAGAGGTGTCCCCCAGCCAAAGAAGGACACCTCATTTCGTTTATGAGCTGAGCACGGCGCGGTCGCTCGCAAATTGGCTGCCGCGGATGCGTTGGAATGCCTCAAGCAGCCGCTCGACCGTCAGCTCTTCTTTCTCCTTTCCTTCTGCGGCAAAAATGATTTGTCCGCCATCCATCATGATCAACCGGTTGCCAAGGCGAATCGCCTGCTCCATGTTGTGCGTCACCATGAGCGTCGTCAGGCGGTGCTGCTCAACAATTTGCTTCGTCAACTCCGTGACCAACTCCGCCCGCGCCGGATCAAGGGCGGCGGTATGTTCATCGAGCAACAGCACATCCGGTTTTGTAAACGTCGCCATCAACAAGGAAAGCGCCTGCCGCTCCCCGCCGGAAAGAAGTCCGACTTTGGCGGCGAGCCGGTCTTCAAGCCCTAAATGAAGCGTTCGCAGCGTCTCCCGAAACCATTCGCGCTTTTGCTTCGTGACGCCAAGGCTTAACGTGCGCCTCTTTGTCCGGTTGTAGGCGAGCGCCAAATTTTCCTCAATCGTCATATGCGGGGCGGTGCCGGCCATCGGGTCTTGAAAGACGCGGCCGATGTAGCGGGCGCGCGCATGCTCCTTGAGCGCGGTTACATCGCGGCCGTTGATCCACACTTCGCCGGTATCAGGAGACAGCCGTCCGGAAATGATGTTCATGAGCGTGGACTTGCCGGCGCCGTTGCTGCCGATGACGGTGACGAAATCGCCGGGGGCAAGCGTCAGATCAATGCCGCGCAAAGCGATTTTCTCGTCAGCCGTTCCTTCGTTAAACACTTTTGTAATTCGTTTCAGCTCCAGCAACGGTTTCCCCCCTCTCCAACTGCCGCACCCTCCGCTTTTTCCGCTGCCGTTCTTTTTGCGCCGCCAACGTGTTGGGCACGACGAGCGCCATCATCACAATGAGCGCAGTAATCAATTTCACATCGCCCGTCTCCAAAAACTCGACGCGCAACGCAAGCGCCAAAATGAGGCGATAGACGATGGCGCCGCCGATGACCGCCCACGTCGCGCGTGCGACCGAACGGGCGCCAAACAAAGCCTCCCCGATGATGACGGAAGCGAGCCCAATAACGATCATCCCGATTCCCATCCCGACGTCGCTGAATCCGCCGTACTGGGCGACGAGCGCTCCGGAAAGCGCCACAAGTGCGTTCGACAGCCCAAGGCCAAACACGATCAACCAATCGGTGTTGGCGGAAAAGCTCGCCACCATCGGTTTGTTGTCTCCAGTTGCCCGCAAGGCGATCCCCACTTCTGTTTTCAGCAGCCAATCCAACAGCCCTTTGACCATTAGCGCGACAACCGCCATTGACATAAGCACCGCCCATGTCCGCGGCGCAAAGCCGGTGAAGGAAACGAGTCGGTTGAGCGCCGCATCCAATCCGGCTTGCCGCCAGGCGGCGGTGATGTTGGTGATGACCGTTTCCTGCTGCAAGAGCGGCACGTTCGATTTGCCCATAATGCGCAAATTGATCGAATACAAAGCGATCATCATTAAAATGCCGGATAACAGTGGATTGATTTTCCCTTTCGTATGCAAAAGCCCGGTCAACACCCCGGCGGCAAAGCCGGCCAAAAGCGCCGCGGCTGAGGCGGCAAACGGATTGGTTCCATTGACAATGAGCACGGCGGCGACGGACGCGCCGGTGACGAAGCTGCCGTCAACCGTCAGATCGGGAAAATCCAAAATGCGAAACGATAAATAGACGCCGAGCGCCATCACGGCGTAAATCAAGCCGGCTTCGACGGAACTGAACATCGCTGTCCACACAGCTTTTCACCTACCTTTTCGGAAACAGACCGAAGGCGCATGTGACACGTTGAGTGCCAAAACGCACTTTTACCTACTTTGGCCCCCTCCTTCATCGAAGGAGGGACGGCCGCTTATTCAATATATTCCGCAATGGAATCCCATTCTGGATTGCGCTTGATGCCCATTTCTTGCGCTGCTTTTTTGTTGATGACAAGCTTCAATTTTTGTGGATATTGCACTGGCAAATCAGCTGGCTTTTTGCCGTCTTGCAAAATTTGCGCCGCCATTTCCCCCGCTTCGTAGCCGATGTCATAATAGTCAAACCCGTACGCCGCAAAACCGCCGCGCTTGACGGAATCGAGTTCACCGACAAAAAGCGGAATGTCGTGCTCATTCGCCACTTGAATGACGGATTCAAGCGCCGAGACGACCGTATTGTCGGTGATGATGTACAGACAATCAACTTTGCCGACGAGCGACTCGGTCGCCTGCTTCACCTCTGCTGATGTCGATACTGACGCCGGAACAATTTTCAAGTCCGTTCCTTGCATCGCCTTTTTCACCTGCTCGATTTGAGCGACGGAGTTTTGTTCGCCGGCGTTATATACCATGCCGACACGGTTGCCTTTGATATATTTGTCAATAAACTGCACCGTTTTCGGAATGGCCTCCGGGTGCGTATCGGTCGTTCCCGTCACATTGCCGCCCGGTTTTTCCATCGATTGGACAAGCTGCGCGCCGACTGGGTCAGTCACCGAAGTGAACACGATCGGAATGTCTTTTGTCGCATTGAGCGCCGCCTGCGCGCTTGGCGTTGAGTTGGCAAAAATCAAGTCGACGCCGTCCGAAACAAAATTATTGGCGATCGTTTGGTTGTTGCTTTGGTCGCCTTGGGCGATTTGCACGTCATACTCAACGGACAGCCCTTTGTCTTTTAACGCCTGCTGGAATCCCTTGCGCGCCGCATCGAGCGATGGATGCTCGACAATTTGCGTCACGCCGATTTTGTACGTCTTTTCTTTCTCGCTCTTCCCGCCGCTTCCCTGGCTGCTTCCCGTCTCTTTCGCGCCGCCGCAGCCTCCAAGCAACAAAAAGCCGGCCGCGCACACCGCGGCGAGCCGCCGAATCGATTGGCCCATGATCCCATCCCCCTATGTAGAAAAGTTTAGCCCTTTTAAACTTTTATGTGTTAAATTATATAAATTTCTCTACTTGTTTTCAATATACTATTCAAAAAAAAGAAAAGGTGCTGAAAATTCAGCGCCATCAAGCGTGGGAAGACGCGAGCCGCTCTTTTAACGCTCTTCGCAAAATTTTTCCTGTCGCATTTTTCGGCAGCTCGTCCAAAAAGTCAATCGCGCTCGGCACTTTATATTTTGCCAACCGCTCACGGCAGTAAGCGATGAGCTCTGCTTCCGTCAGCTCCTGATTTTTCGCGACAACATACGCCCGCACGGCCTCTCCGTAGTCTGGATCCGGCACGCCGATCACCGCAGCTTCCACAACATCCGGATGGCTGTACAGCACTTCTTCGACTTCGCGCGGATACACGTTGTAGCCGCCGACGATAATCATCTCTTTCTTTCGGTCGACGATATAGAAATAGCCGTCCTCGTCCATGCGCGCCAAATCGCCGGTGTGCAGCCAGCCGTCGCGCAAGGCGGCCGAGGTCTCTTCAGGCATTTTGTAGTACCCTTTCATGACGTTCGGCCCCCGGACGACAAGCTCGCCAACCTCACCGATGGGCACTTCTTCTCCATATTCGTTGACGACTTTATTTTCAACATTCTTAATGCTTGTTCCAATCGAGCCGGGTTTGCGCGGCCGGTCGAGCGGATTGAAGCAGGTGACGGGGGATGCCTCCGAGAGCCCGTATCCTTCCGAGATGATGACGTTGAACTTTTTCTCAAAGTTTTCAAGCAAGGCGACCGGCATCGAAGCGCCGCCTGAGATGCAGAGGCGGAGCGTCCGCAAATCGTCCGCACTTCCACCTTCATATTGATAAAGGAAATTGTACATCGTCGGCACGCCGGCAAAAATCGTCGCCTTTTCCTCGCGAGCTAGCTGAAACAACTTCGCCGGGCTGAACTTTGGCATAATGAGCACCGTTCCGCCGTTCATTAATGGGGCGTTGAGCGCCACGGTCAAGCAAAACACATGAAACATCGGCAACGCGGCAATGACGCGGTCATTTTCATTGATGCCTAAATAATCGGCCGTATCTTGCGCATTGCTGTATATGTTTTGATGAGTGAGCATCGCCCCTTTCGGCTTGCCCGTCGTCCCCGATGTGTACAAAATGACGGCGACATCGTCATCACCCAGTTCAGGTCCGGTAAAGTCTGGGCTGCCGTCCGCCAACACTTCTGCAAACGATTTCATTCCTTCCGACAGGGAAATGCCTTTTTCCTTCCCTTCCGGCGTTTCACAAACGATCGCATGCTCGAGCAGCGGAAGCCGCTTCTTCGCCTCCACAAACAACGGAGCAAGCAAGTCGAGACTGATCACCGCTTTGACATCGCCGTTGTGCAAAATATAAGAAATTTCCTCGGGCGTGTAAATGGGATTGATCGGAATGACGGTCGCCCCAAGCCGCAGCGCCCCGTACAAGCCGATGACGAACTGCGGCGAGTTGCCAAGCAACAAAGCGATATGGTCGCCTCGGCGAACGCCAAGCCGCGCCAATCCGTCGGCAAATCGGGAAATGGCTTCGTCCAATTGTTGATACGTACACCGCTCTTTCATGAACACATACGCTTCCTTGTCCGGCAACTGCTTCGCAATTTGCGCCAACCGCGTCGTTACGTTCATATACGCTCCTCCCCCAAAATGAATGAATGACCATTCATTTTATAAGTAAAAAAATTCGAACTATATCCATTATAAAAAAAAGAACAGCAAAGGGCAAGGGAAAGCGTTTCCTTTGCTGTTCTCCCCTGTTTTTGGCCTATTGCCCCCATGTGAGGCCAGTGCGGGCGAGGCGGATGACACCGCGGAACGTCCGGCCAGCCTCCTCAACCAGCTGCTCGTGCCGGCCAACGTGCGGCAAATGCGTCAACCATAATTCTCCGACACGTGCTCCCTCCGCGATGGCCGCCGCCTCCTCACTCGTCATATGCCCAGCCGGCGCCGCGTTTTGCCCAGCGTAAAAGTTGCACTCGCAAATGAGCAAGTCGGCTCCTTTGGCAAACGGAAGAAACTCCGGTATATAGCTTGAATCGGCTGTATAAACAACTGTCTTGCCGCCGGCCGTAATGCGCATCGCGTAGCATGGCGCCGGATGGACTGTTTTCATAAATGTGATCGAAAACGGTCCAACAGCCAGCGTCCCATTCGGGTCATAGGCCATTCCTTCCGTAATGCCGCTGTGCGTCAAGCGGGAAAACGCCGCCTCGTCTTCCATATGGCCGTAAATCGGCAAGACGGGAAGGTCAGCTCCCAAATTTTTATGAATGAGACGCGCGTATTGGAGCGGGCCGATGTCGGCGATATGGTCGTAATGGTAATGGGAGATGATGACCGCATCTAAGTTTTCCACAGCCGTATAGTTTTGCAGCTTGGCAAGCGCCCCGCTGCCGCAATCAACGAGCAGGCAAAATCCGTCATGCTCGAACAAATACGCCGATGTCGCTTCATTGGCGGCCGGGAACCCTCCCCAATAGCCGATGACCGTCACTTTCATTTTCGGTTCTCTCCTTCCATTCGTTTTGTCTTCATCATACACAACCGCGCCTATTTTTTCATCTTTGTTGATTTTTGTTTTAAAACACATATTGACATTTTGTTATGTGTTATAATACAATAAAATTACCAAGACAACGGAGGGGATCGGAATGTTGATGAAAGTGTTGGAATTTTTCAGAAACTTGCCACCTAAAAAATGTACGCA
This sequence comes from Geobacillus sp. JS12, assembly GCF_001592395.1. Lineage (NCBI taxonomy): Bacteria > Bacillati > Bacillota > Bacilli > Caryophanales > Anoxybacillaceae > Geobacillus > Geobacillus sp. JS12. The sequence goes on along the minus strand of NZ_CP014749.1, from coordinate 116,630 downwards.
CTGCGGCAAAGAGATTGACGAGCAGCATGAATGCTACGGCAACACATGTTCTGATTGCCTTGGCGCCGCTTACCGCCACTAGGTAAGCGGAATACCTTCTTGCGTCACGACGTCGGCTGCCCCGCCGGCGTTTGGCTGTTCCCTAATGCAGCCTGCCTTTTCTTTTGACTGCCTCTGGTTGAGAGGCAGTTTTTTCATTTTCGGCCGTCACCCTCATCACCCCATGTTTGAACAGCAGCCACCCGCCCCAATCACAGCAATGGTTGTTCTCTCATTGATTCCCGGTTGATGGTTTGATTCATGTGAAAAGAAGAAGGCGCCCCAAAAAGATGAGAGGGACGCCTTTCCTTCATTCTCATTTCGCATTGCTCATTTGCATGTCGGAGAAATGGCTGCTTTTGCGCCAGCCGGCAGCGCAGCCAGTCATCACGTTTGAGCTGCTGTTTCCGTTTCCGTCCATACCGCATAACGGCGGCGATACCGAAGGAGAAAATACACGAGCGTCGCCAAGGCAAAGACCGCGGCTGTCGCAAGCAATATCGCAGCTTCCTTCCACATGACCAAGAAATCGCCGCTTGAAATGACGGCTCGCAACCCACGGATCGCATGGGTCATCGGTAGCCACGGATGAAGCGACTGCAACGCACCCGGAACGAGCTCAATCGGATACGTGCCGGCGCTTCCAACTAGCTGGGCAATCAATAGCAAAATGGCAAGAAACCGGCCCGGGTTGTCAAACACGGTGACAAGGAATTGAACAATCATCATAAACGTTATGCTGATGATCCAAGTGAACACTAGAAAACGCCTGATGCTTTCTACATGCAAATCAAGCCCATACAACAGCCATGCATCGGCCAAGAGTGTTTGCGCTGCCGCAGCCAAAACGAGCACGCCCCATTTTCCAAAAAACCAGGCGACGCCTGACGATGGTCGCTCGACCGGCTCACGCAGCGGAAAGACGATCGTCAGCAGCAAAGCGCCGACAAATAACCCAAGCGACAAAAAATACGGAGCAAAACCGGTTCCATAGTTGGGCACATGATGGAGCGGCTCTTTGTCGTTTTTCACCGGATCGGCGATCATCTCATAAACGCGCTCGTTCGCCCGAACGCCAGCCGCCTCTTTCGCTCCCTCATCCAACCGATTCGCCAGCTCGGCCGATCCTCGCTCCAACTGTCCCAACCCGGACGATAACGACTGCCCGCCGCCAAGGAGGCGATCCATCCCCTGATGAAGCGACGCTGCGCCTTTCGCCACGGCATCGACACCATCTGACAGTTCGCCCGCCCCATTGGCCAATTCGCGCGTTCCGGAAACGAGCTTGCCTGAACCAAGAGCGAGCTCATGCACTCCTTCAGCCAATCGGCCGCTGCCTTCCGCAAGCGTCTGCGCCCCGCGGTAAGCCCGCTCGAGCTGCCCGGCCAGCTCGTTCGCTCCATCTGTTAATTTTTGGTGAGCAGCGACCAATCGACCAGCCGCAGCTGCGAGCTGCTGTTGGCCGTTGGCGATCTTCCCGATTCCCTCCTGTACGGCTTGCTGCCCGCTCGCGAGCGATGATGCACCATCAGCTAGATGGGCCGCACCACTTTGAAGCTGGCCGGCTTTACCAGCTAGTTCCCCGACGCCGGCCGCCACGCTTTTGCTGCCTTCGACAAGCGGCTCTAGCTGTTGCGCCAATGCTTGAAGCATCGCTTTTTGCTCTGGATCGCTCGCTTTTTCCGCCAACGCCTGCAGTCTGACGGCGTATTGTTGCAATCCTTCGCTCACCCTGTCCGCACCGGCCGCAGCATCTCCCGCTTTTTGTTTCCAAACCGCCATCCCTTGCGACAATTGCTGAGCTCCTTCCTGAACTTTGTTCGCTCCATCGGTTAGAGAGGGAAGCCGGGATTGCAATGTTTCCACACCGTTAAGGGATTCATGGAGCCCAGCCGTCAACATAGCTGCACCCGTTTGCGCTTGTTTTTCCCCATCAGCCAAGCGTCGGCTGCCATCAATGAGCCTACCGAGACCATCTCGCAATGCGACCGCGCCGATTTGCATTTGCTTTGCCCCGCCGCTTGCGGACTGCAATCCGTTTTCAAACTTCACTGATTTCCGAGCGAGTTCGGCTAAATAGCCTGATAATTGAACCGCCCCGTCTTTGGCTTTTTCCGCTCCGGCAGCCAAACGGGCGCTGCCTTGTTCAGCAGCATCCATCCCCTCGACTAGCTTGCGGCTGCCCTGTTTGGCCGATTGGATTCCATCACGAAGCCGGGAAGCTCCTTCGCTCGCTTTTTCCAGTCCTTTTCCTGCCTCTTTCATCTTCGACAACATCGTTTCCGCATAGGCCTTGGTGACATTTTTCGCAATCTCCTCTTTGATGGCCGTCACGGCCGAATCACCAATTTTTCCGACAAGATAGTTCGCCCCTTCGTTTGGAATATACATGAGGCGAAGCGGCTTCGGCGCTTCATTTTGCACCGTCGTCGCATTGGCGGAAAAATCATCGGGGATGATGATGGCCATGTAATACTCTCCGTTTTTCAAACCTTGAAGAGCTTGTTTTCGGCTGACGAAATGCCAAGCAAATGAATGTTTTTCCTTCAGTCGCTTGACAACATCGTCGCCAAGATGCATCGGTTCGCCGTCAAGCTTAGCTCCTTGGTCTTCATTGACGACAGCGACCGGCAGGCGGTCCAAATGCCCATACGGGTCCCAAAACGCCCATAAAAACGACCCGCTGTACAGAAGAGGAATGAACAGAACAGCAAGGATCGGGACAAACACTTTCGGGCGGAGCACGATGGCCCGCAGCTCTTTTCGCAGCATATGGCGCTCCCTCCTTTGTACAGATGACCAAATTGTCCGCATGGTCAATTTCCAACAAAAAAGAGGATCATCTATCTCGACAATCCTTGCAAAAAATAGAGCATAAACAATTCAGCAATTTGTTCTTTTGTCAACGGTTCATGATCTTTTTCCCAATCGACAATCAAGGCGATGTACGTCTTGAGCATCAAAAATGCCGTAATTTCCGAATTGCACGGACGAATCTCCCCTTTTTCCACCGCCGCATCAATTTTTTGCCGAATGAACTCGACCATTGCCCGGTCCAGTTTGGCAAGAACTTCTTGCACCGCCGCCGTACCGATATTGCGCACTTCCTGAAGCAGCTTCGCCGTCAGCTGATGGCGCTGGCGAAATTCCAAAATGCGGTACAAGGCGCGGTGGACGTTTTCGGAAAACGGCAGCGACGAGTCCATTGCCAGCTCCGCTTCCGCCTTGATTTCCATAATCAATCCGGAGACGATTTCATCAAGCAGTTCCTCTTTGCTTTTAAAAAACGTATAGATCGTCCCCTTGCCGACGTTGGCGAGCTTGGCGATCTGCTCCATCGTCGTCGCCTTGTAGCCAAAGGCAGCAAACGATTGGGCCGCCGCTTCGATGATTTGCCGTTTGCGGTCGCTTGCCATACTCCTCATCCTTCAAACTGACTAAATGAACAATTTGGTCAATCCGTATCCATTATACTATCAAACAACATGGATGTAAAGGGCCGTCGCATTGGGGACGGAATTTCTTCCTGCTCCCTCATCCTTTCCAGGCAAATGGGTAGAAGCGCCGTTGAAGCTTCTCCCACGTTCTTTTCACATCCCTTTTGCAACGGAAACCACTTCCACGAACCAAAAGAGACAAACAGCCATCCGCTGCTTTTCGCTTCAAACGGCGGGCGGCCGCACCGACGTCCAAATATGAGCGGCGAACGGACTAGGGCGTTGGAAAACCGTTGGTTAACGGACGCTGCTGTACAGATCGGACGTCTGTTGGACTGGCGCTTGCTGCAAATACAGAAGCACGTCACGCACCGCTTTTTCGCCTTGGTCAATGCAATCCGGCAATCCGAGCCCTTCGTATGAGCTGCCGGCCAAAAACACCCCGGCAACGCATCGCCCATCTGCCGTTTAATGTGCGCCAGCCGCTCGCGGTGCCCGACCGTGTATTGCGGCATGGCCCGCTTCCAGCGCGAGATGACGGCGAACTCCGGTTGGCCGGCGATGTTCATCACTTTATTTAAATCATCCAATACAACACGGACGATCTCATCATCAGGTTGGTCGACGATCTCCTCATCGCCCGGGCGCCCGACGTAGCAGCGCAAGAGCGCCTTGCCAGGCGGCGCAGTGTGCGGCCATTTTTTATGCGTCCATGTGCACGCTGTCATCGTGTAATCGCTGCGGCGCGAAACGACAAACCCGGTGCCGTCAATGTCTTGGCGGATCGCCTCCTCCGGAAATGCGAGCGCCACCGTCGCCACCGACGTCAGCGGCACTGAACGGAACGGGGCGAAAAACGGATAGTCAGCGAACATGTCGGGCACAACATGATGCGGCGTTGTCACGATGATGCCGTCTGCCCCCCACACCTCTCCTGTGCTCAGTTGCAGCCGATACGCCGAATCGGTGCGAACGATCCGCTCGACACGCACCCCTTTGATGACGCTGCCCGGCTCAAGCCGTTTTTCCACTTCATCAACGAGCGACTGCAAGCCCGTTTTTAACGTCTGGAACGCCCCTTTCCGCTCTTTTTGCTCTTTCGGCGTCGTTCGTCTCGCTCCACGGACAAGGCTTCCGTATTTTTGCTCAAGCTGAAAAAACTGTGGAAACGTCGCCATTAGGCTCATCTCATCAATGTCGCCGGCGTAAATGCCGGAAAGCAACGGTTCGATGAGATTGTCCACCACCTCATCGCCGAGGCGGCGGCGGAAGAAGCGGCCAAGCGGCATATCACCATCGACTTTCACCGGCGGCAGCACAAAGTCAAGCGCCGCCCGTAGCTTGCCGGCCGGGGAAAACAGTCCGGTCGTTAAAAACGGGGCGATGCGCGTCGGAATGCCCATCACCGCTCCGCCCGGAATGGGATAGAGTTTGCCGTTGACCAAAATGTACGATGTTCCCGTCGCGTTATGAACGATCTCATGTTCAAGGCCGACTTCCTTCACAAGGCGAAACGCGCTCGTTTTCCGCGCCAAAAACGAGTCTGGACCGCGTTCAATGACAAAACCGTCGCGGACGACCGTCTGCACTTTTCCGCCGAGCCGGTGCGTCGCCTCGACAAGTTTGCATGCAAGTGGGAGGCGTTGCTCTCGAATCGCTTTTTGCAAGTAGTAAGCAGCCGTCAAGCCGGTAATGCCGCCGCCGATGATGACGACCGTCCGTTGCCCTTCATTCATGTCGATCGCCTTCTTCCGCCCACCGCTTTAACACAACCGACGCCAATGCATCAATAAACAATGGATTCGTGTTGGGCATCTCCGGTCGGTAATAGCGGGCGCCGATCTCTTCCGTCACCTGTTTGCACTCAATGTCGTTGTCATACAACACTTCCAAATGGTCGGCGACAAAACCGACCGGCGCGTAAACGAACGACGTATAGCCGCGCTCTTCGTAAAGCTGGCGCGTCAAGTCTTGCACGTCCGGCCCAAGCCATGGTTCCGGCGTCTGACCAGCGCTTTGCCAGCCGACGGCATAGTGGGCGACGCCGGCTTGATCAGCAATTCGTTTCGCTGTATCTTCGAGCTGCGCTGGATACGGGTCACCGGCTTGAATAATTTTTTCCGGCAAACTATGTGCGGATACGATCAGCACAGCTCGCTCCCGCTCACGTTCCGGCATGGCGGCAAAAATCGCCCGCACTTGTTCTGCCCAATATTGCAAAAACTTCGGCTCGTCATACCATTGATCAATCGTGTAAATGGTCGGTCCGCCGAGCTTTTTTGCTGCCGCTTTCGCCCGCTCATTGTACGAGCGAATGCTGAATGTGGAATAATGAGGGGCTAGGACGATCCCAACCGCTTCTTTGATGCCGTCATCATGCATGCGCTCGACGGCATCCTCAATGAACGGCTCAATATGTTTGAGCCCTAAATACATGCGAAACTCGACTTCATCTTGCACTTCGTTCAGCCGCTCCTCGAGCCGTTTCGCCTGCTCTTCCGTAATTTTCGCAAGCGGCGACAACCCGCCGATCGCCCGGTAGCGCGCTTTTAAATCCTCGATTTGTTCTTGCGGCGGCTTGCGCCCATGGCGAATGTGCGTATAATACCGTTCAATATCATCTTCCCGGTACGGCGTTCCGTACGCCATCACGAGCAGCCCCACTGTTTTTTTCACTATTGTGCCACCCCTCGTTTAGTTCGTTGACGTATATTCGTGGATAAAAGCGGTCAGACGCTTCAGTGTCGCCGGCTGAACATCCGGAAAAATGCCGTGGCCTAAGTTGAAGATGTAGCCCGGCCGTTCCATCCCTTCGTCCAAAATGCGCTTCACCCGTTCTTCGATCACGTCCCACGGCGCAAGAAGCACCGCCGGATCCAAGTTGCCTTGAATCGCTTTCGCAATGCCTTGGCGGCGCGCTTCGCGAATCGACAGCCGCCAGTCAAGGCCGATGACATCAAGCGGCAAGTCGTTCCACTCATGCACTAAGTGACTGGCGCCGACGCCAAACATGATCAGCGGCGCGTTTTCTTCACGCAAAGCGGCAAAAATGCGCGCCATCGCCGGCTTGATAAACGTCCGGTAATCGTCAGCATTGACGGCGCCAACCCAAGAATCAAAAATTTGCACAGCGCTTGCCCCTGCCCGAATTTGCGCCCGCACATAACGGATCGTCATCTCAGCGAGCTTGTCCATTAAGGCGAACCACGCTTTCGGTTCAGCATACATGAACGCTTTCGTCTTATGATAATTTTTTGACGGACCGCCTTCAATCATGTAGCTCGCCAACGTAAACGGCGCCCCGGCAAACCCGATGAGCGGCACATCCAACTGTTCGTTGACAAGGAGCCGGATCGTTTCAAACACATACGGCACATCATGTTCTGGATCAATCTCCCCAAGCCGCTCGACGTCTTGAAGCGAGCGAATCGGATTCGCGATCACCGGCCCGACGCCGCCCTGAATCTCGACGTTCACGCCAATGGCCGGCAGCGGTGTCATAATGTCTTTATATAAAATGGCGGCATCGACGCCATATTGCTCAACTGGAAGTCTCGTGACGTACGCGCAAAGCTCCGGTTGATGCGTAATGTCAAACAGCGAATATTTTTCTTTCAGGGCCCGATACTCCGGCTGCGACCGTCCGGCTTGCCGCATATACCAAACCGGCACGTACGATGTTTGTTCGCCGCGGCAGGCGCGCAAAAATGTATCGTTGATCTGTCTAGCCATCTCCATCCGCCTTTCTTTCCTCACAATCCCGTCAATGGTTTCGCGTTTTCTTCATCTTTAAACGTTGCCTATCTCCTTTTCACTATACAGCTTTCCGTACCCAATGTATAGAGAAGAAGGCGAACTGTCAAAAAATCGACCGATTTTTACGTTCATGCCCATTATAGCAAAAAAGCTGCCCCGGCCGCACGGGACAGCTTTCTGTTCAGATGAGAAACATGGCGACAACGGTCGTAACCACCAAGCCCACAGCAACAGGAATGAGGTTGCGGCGCGCCAGCTCAAACGGGTCAACCCCGCAGATCGCTGCCGCTGGAATGAGCGCCCACGGAACGAGCGTGCCGCCGCCGACCCAAATGGCGGCGATTTGGCCGAGCGCCGTCAACGTCGCCGCTCCACCGCCGATCGCTACAGAAAACAAATGGGCGACCGAACCGGCGAGCGAGATGCCGGAAAACCCGGAGCCATCAAGACCAGTAATCGCCCCAACGATCGTAAGTGTAACCGCTCCCACCTCATTGTTCAGCGGCACCGTATGAGCCAAGGCAACCCCTAAATCGTTGACGATGCCTTGCGATGTCTGCGGCAAGTAGTCGCCGATGATTTTCAAAAACCCCACATCGCCAAGATAGAAAAACGCGGCGATCGGAATAACAGGGCCGAACACTTTAAACCCGAACTGAAACCCTTCAATAAAGTAATGGGTCACTTCCGCAAAACTTTCTTGCCGATGGGCGAGAACGGAGATGAGAATCAAAATGAAAATCGCCGTCCCACCGACCAAGGCGGTCGCTTCCCCGCCTTGCAACCGCAAATAAAACATCGCGATGACATCAAGGGCGAACAAAATCGGAATCAACAGCGCAAGCCATTTTTTCGTTTGTCCCGTCAGGAAATGGCTTGTTTTTTCCAGCGTCGAATCGACCGTTGCAGCCATTTCCGCCTCCCCGCTTACCAGGCGCCCTCGCTTCATGTCACGGCGCAGCAAGGAAAACGCGGTGACCGTTGTGACGACCCCCATGACAAAAACAAGCGGAACGCTGGCAGCGATGACATCGCCGACCGGCAGCCCAGCGGCATCGGCCGTTAATTTCGGCGCCCCTTGGATGATAAAATCGCCGGAAAGCGCGATGCCATGTCCGAACAAGTTCATTGCCATCGCCGCTCCCAACGCCGGCAAGCCCACCCGGACCGCTGCCGGCAACAAAACGGCACCCATGAGAGCAACAGCCGGGGACGGCCAGAAAAACCAAGAAATGATCATCATCAAAATTCCGATCGTCCAATACGCCCAAGCCGGCGTACGGATGAAACGGACAAACGGCGAAACCATGACATCATTGATGCCGGTGGCCGACAACACTTTGCTCATCGCCACAATAATGGAGATGACTAAAATCGTCGGCAATAGCTCCGTAATGGCGTAAATAAAGCTGTTAAACACTCCGCTGACCGCCGCGCTCAACGAATGGGTAGCGACCGCCGCCAATAAAAAGATGCCGGCAATGCAAATGAGCGATGTATCTTTGCGGGCGACCATAAACCCAATAATGAGCACGATGAACAGCAAGTAAATCCAGTGCAGCGCTACAAGCTCTACACCCATGATTCATTCCCCTTTCTTCCCGACTTCCAGCCTGACCGCCGGACATGCGCCCAGGCCAGTGTACTACAGCATATGAAGCGGGAAAAAAGGTGTGAAAGCTTTGGCCATCCATTGAAGAATGAAAAACGCCGGCGCCAGCGCAAACAGCGCTAGCGTCCGGCGTTCTGCCCACGCTGCAGGCGCACGTACCGCCCTGCCGTCCAAAGCCCCCATATATTTCCGCCAAGCCAAGTGGCGAGCCAAAGAAGGCGCGGGGAAACAGCCAACAGTACGAGATGGAATATCGTATTTTGCCCAATCAGCAGAATGGAAAGCAACCGAACCGCCGCAGCATCCGGTTGCGCCTGCGGCAACGGGTACAGCCGCGGCCATAGCAAATAGCGATGATGGGAAGGCAGCGCGGCCAATTGAACAGCGGTCGCGTAAAGAAACAAAAATGCGATGCCCGCCCGCCCGTATTGGTGATCGATCACAGCCAGCATGACGCTTCCAATGGCGGTGAGGCGGACATACAGACCAGCATACCCGCCGGTGCGCAAAAACGTGCGGGCATACAAATGAAAAAACACATGCCGCTCGTCGTACGGTATCAAAGCGAGCAGCGAATCAAGCCAGCGCCGCCGCTTCGCCGCCTCCCGCCATTCCGGAACGTCGGTAAACAAGTTGGCCAACCGGTAAAACGCCGTGACTGCTCGCTGTTCTTCCGCGATGATCCGTTCCCATTTCCATGTTTTACCTCTGGCCGATCTTGACAAACAGATGGACAGAACAACCATCAAACCGACCAAAACAACGAAAAATGGCCATGGGGCTGCAACCAGCACCAAATAAACGAACACCGCCGCTAGGCTGAAACGGGTAAAGGCGCCAAAGCGATGAAAAGACGGATCGGCGATGTAGCTTCCTTGCCAACTGGCCCATAAGCTCCATCCTTTGAAACAGAAAAGACCGAACAAAAAAAGCGGCCATGGCACCGGAGAAAAGCGAGCGTGAAGTGGGCCCGCCAACAGCAAAAGCAAAGAAAGGCCGTACGCCTGCCATAACCATGAGACGAAAAACGCCCGCTGAATATACGGACCGAGCCGTTCTTCCGCCGGCAACAAAAACACCGCATCCGCCTCGCGGAACAAGGTGCGCACCGATCCAGCGGCCGCCGCCCAGCCGAACACGACCGCCGCAATAGCCGGATACGGAAACGAGTCAGGAAGCGCCGCCGCAAAGCGCTCGTACATCACCGCTATGCCGCCAAGCACAATGATCAAACCGACGAGCAAATGGTCGTTGAACATATAGCGCAAGTAGCGGACCCGTTTTCGCCATTCCGCTTGGAAACGCTGCTTCCAAAGACGGCGGGCGTCAATCATGGCGCATCGTCCTTTGTCAATTCGACGTACAGTTCATCAAGCGACGCCCCCCAGAGCCCGAACTGGCGGCGAATGTCATCGAGCGTCCCTTTGGCTTTGACGCGGCCGTTGTGCAAAATCACAAATGAGTCGCAATACCGCTCTGCCGTCGCTAAAATGTGCGTCGACAGCAAAATGCCCGCCCCCTTCTCTTTCTGTTCATTCATTCGCTCAAGCAGGGCGTGAATGGCAAGCGGATCGAGGCCGAGAAACGGCTCATCGATGATATAAAGCGGCGGTTCAAGCAAAAAGGCGCATACAATCATGACTTTTTGCTTCATTCCTTTCGAAAAATGAGCCGGAAACGAGGAAAGCCGCCGCTCCAATCGAAACTCGCGAAGCAGCGGCGGAAGGCGGCGTTCATACTCTGCTTCGCTCAACCCGTACGCCATCGCCGCTAGACGCAAATGTTCCTCAAGCGTCAATTCTTCATACAACACCGGCGTTTCCGGGATATAAGCAAACTGCCTTCGATACGTTTCCGGCCCGTCCGCAAGCCGATAGCCGTTAATGGAAATCGCGCCGCGGCGCGGTTCCATCAAGCCGATAATATGTTTGATCGTCGTGCTTTTGCCCGCTCCATTTAGGCCGATCAAGGCGACCATTTCGCCGCGGTCGACCGCAAACGTCACGTCTTCAAGCACGTTTTGCGCCGTGTAGCCTCCGGATAGATCCTTCACTTCTAAAAGCGTCATCGTCCGCTCCCTTTCCGTTCTGGCCTTTGTCCCCATTGTACCAAACGATAGCCTCGCTTACCAAAAAAAGATCACACCGTTCTTTTGCATAAACTCACTCAAGCCGGGCATGATAAATAGCGAAGAGGGGATGAGGAATCAAAAAGTTGATGAACGATCCATCCGAAATGGGGTGTTCGTCAAAGACACCGTTGTGAGCCGCAAAACGTTGTAAACGTTCCTAGGAAGCGACCATCGCATTCGTTGCTGGGAAGCAACGAGCCTGTCCAAAGGGGATGGTCACGTTGAACAAAGGAAGCGCTCACGCCGAACCAACTTTTGTTGCAAATGGGGTGTTCATCAAACGCACATTTGCTTGAATCATCCTCTCCCCTTTTCACCAACCGGGATGTAACCTGCGTTGCGGGATTACATCCCGGTTTTTTTATGGTAAAATGAAGAAAATAGGAAGGAAAGGGTGACCACAGTGAGCGATTGCATTTTTTGCAAAATCATTAACGGCGAATTGCCTGCGGCGAAAGTGTACGAAGACGACCATGTGCTCGCGTTTTTGGACATCAGCCAAGTGACAAAAGGGCATACGCTTGTCATCCCGAAAGTACATACGGAAAACATTTTCACCCTCACGTCGGAGGCGGCCAGCCAACTGTTTCGCGCAGTGCCGACGATTGCCAATGCACTCAGACGAACATTTTCCCCGGTCGGGCTCAACTTACTGAACAACAATGGCGAGCAAGCGGGGCAGACAGTGTTCCATTACCATCTTCACCTCATTCCACGCTACGGCAAAGGGGATGGGTTTGGCGCGGTCTGGAAGTCGCATGCAAGCGACTATACACCCGCTGACCTGCAGGCGATCGCGGCCGCCATTCGCGAACAGCTCGGCTGATCTCCCGTTGTTGAACAGCAGAAAGGTCAAGCCCACAAATAAAAAAAACGGAAGCAGGGATGTTCTGCTTCCGTTTTTTTACTGTTTTCCTTGCTGCCCGATTACATCTTGCAAATCTTTGTCTTTGATCTCAACACCGGCATCTTTCACCAGTTTGTCCACTTTTGACTGCATCGTCGTAGGATCAAGCTTGTTCCGTTTGACTTCAAACGCAATTTCGTCTTTCATTTCGTTGAACGACTTTTTCTTTTCTTTGTCCGTCACTTTAATGATATGGTAGCCGTAATCCGTTTTCACCGGATCGCTCACTTCGCCGACTTTCAGCTTATAGGCGGCTTCTTCAAACTCCTTGACCATTTTCCCTGGGCCAAACCAGCCTAAATCGCCGCCGTTGGACGCCGAGCCCGGATCTTGGGAGTATTCTTTGGCCAACTTGGCGAAATCCTCGCCTTTATCAAGCTTCGCCTTGATTTCTTTTGCTGTTTTTTCATCTTTGACCAAAATATGGCTGGCGCGAATTTTCGGCTTGTAGTTGTCATAATACTCCTTCAGCTCTTTCTCCGTCACTTTTATGTCTTCAACGGCCGCTTTCGTCCGCAACAAATCGAGCTTGACCATTTCGCGGATCACTTTTTCTCCGTTCTGCTGCACGGCCAAATCATATTGCGTTCCATACGCCTCCTTGATTCGTTCGATTTCGCGGTCGATCTCTTCATCGGTTACCTTGTATTTTTTGCTCAACACTTTTTCGTCAATCAAATCACGAAGGACGGATTTGCCGACGCGCTCTTTCATCTCATTATAAAATTCGTCTTTCGTAATATTGCCGTTTTTCGTTTCCACAATCGCTTCCGAACCGTCGTTGCTGCAGGCCGACAAAGCCATGAGCGAAACGACGGCAGCGGCCATCATCCATTTTTTCATTCGCTTCACAACTCCTACATCTTTTTTCGATTGAATGTTCCCACGCTTTCAAGCGGCGCGGATCGAATGGCGCCCAAGAGCGCCCAAGAAACAACATGCTCGCCTTTTCAGCCACGACAATAACTATACCATATTTCCATCGAAAAAAAAACCTCTTTCCGCTTTAGTCATCCGCCCATAACATGCACGCTTGCCATACATATGATGAGGATGAAGCGCTCGACAGGCTTCTTCTTGCCGAAAGGGGTGTTACGATGAGCGCACCTTATTCCGGAGGCTTTGCGTTGATTGTTGTGCTGTTTATTTTGTTAATCATTGTCGGCTGCGCCTGCGTCATCTACTAAACGAAAGAGGGTGCTCCCGCAAAAGGAGCACCCTTTTTTGCCGCCTTCCTTGAAACGAAGGGAGAGGCAACGACAATGGAACTCGCTCCATCAAAAGGAAAACATAACAATCCCCGCATCAACCGTTAGAAGAGAGAAAAGTTATGTAAACAACACTTCAAAGTAAGAAGAGATTAATAAAATCGTAATCAGGACATTGATCGTGCGAAAAACCGCCGGCTGCTGCTCCTCCGGGATGTCACGTTGCGCGCAAAGCGAGTATGTGAGCTGGTTGATAAAAAATAAGACCACAACCGCCAGGAGGATGAAAGAAAGCACCAAAACTGTTCCCCTCCTCTTTGATTCTTCGCCAAACGCCGCCCATGGCTTTAACTTTACATCGTTCATGGCAGGAAATCAATCATTTTTCTTTTTCCGGACACAAACCGATTTTTCTATTGGTGAATGCGCACAAATTCGGTAAAATATACGTAAAAACGGTCGCATTTTCGTCACCAAAAGGAGCACGATATATGGAATCGTTGGAAAAGCGAGTGGCCAAGCTGGAATTTCACCAGTCTCTGCTGATGGAAATGATCGACGAAACGAAAAAACCATTTTATTCCCTCATCATCCGCGCGGATTTGACCAAAGAAGAAGTCGACGCCTTCTTGGCGTTTTGCCAAGAGCTTGCCGACCAATACGAACAGCAAAAAGCGGAAGGATTGACGATTTTCACTCCCCTGCTCGTGCAGTTTGCTGGGATGCTTCATCCGAACCTTCCGCTGGAACAGACTGTTGACGCTCTTTTGGCCCAACAAATGTTTGTCCCGCTGATGACCGAGCTGAAAACGCTCATTCGCACCATCAGTTAGCCTGGCTGGCCAATTCTTTCTCGTGCTCTTCCGTTTTCGGCTTTCGCTTGACAAGTTTGCCGTCCTGCTCGATAAAGTCTTCTTTAATGTTTTCAAACGCCCGCTCAAAAATTTCCATGAAATCATCGCCATAAATATTGCGGACGATGCACATCATTTCTAAAATTTCTGGAAACTTTCCGTACAACTCGCGCAACGGCAACGCCCCATTGAAAACGGCATTTTTCGTCGGGTCATACGTCTCCATCAGCTTCATCAACACTTCTTCGCCTTTTTCCGTCAACTCAATGTACGTATTGCGCTTGTCATCCTGTTTTTTGGAAAACGAAAGCAATCCTTTTTCTTCTAATTTCTTTGAGAAGTTGAACGCCGTCGACACATGCATCACACCGAACTTGGCGATTTCCGAAATCGAGGCCCCTTTGAAGTGGTAGGCGATCCATAAAATGTGATGTTCGTTAATGTTCAAGTCAAACGGCTTGATCCACCGTTGCCAATCTTTTTCAATGGATTTCCATAGCGCTTTGCTCAGCTGGGCAATTCGTTGGCTGAATAACATCGCCTCTTTGATGGAATAATGCTGTTCTGTCGCTTTCATCGTTCCACCCACTCTTCCCTCACCGTATTTTTTACTCTCCATTATATCAATAAAACAAAAAGGAATAAAGACAAAAGTATTTATTTTTATGATTTTTTTGCATATTCATAGTAGTAAGCATAAGGCGCTTAGCGCATACAGGAGGAGAATGCCATGGTGTATATACAATGGCTGCTTATCGCTGTCGGATTCTTATTTTTCTGTCTTTTTATAAACGCATTTTTCGCCTTATGGAAAGCGCGGGCGTACCCGCCGAAAGCATTGCTGAAAGAACGGACTTTGCGCTATATTGGAATAGCGTTCATTTGCTTGCTCACCGCTTGGCTTCTCAGCTATGTCTAATACGCGTTAAAAACAAATGGAGCATAACACGAGTGTTGATGATCCATTATTTTACTAAAAGCACAGAATCATTTGACTGAACACAAGCTTTTCTGCCTCTTCCCTCGAACAAGAACGCCGGCGGGCAAATGTCATTTGCCCGCAAAGCGTTCATTGTTCGAGGAAGGCATGCGTACAGCATGCCCAGTCGGCAAGCGGTTCGCTTGCCGACTACGGCAGAAAAAGCTGATAATAGAGCGATTTCAACTGGTTTTTAATGGTTAATCAACACGCCTGAGAGCATAAGTATTTTTTCCTACTCTCTCTTTGATAGCAAAAAACCCGACCAGCCATGATCGGGTTTTTCGCCGTTTACACGTGCGCTGTCACGTTCATCCGTCGGAAAATCGACGATGCGATCGGATAGATGACGGCCATCGCCACGGCGTTCAACGCCGCTGTCGGCAACACGATGGTGACAAACAGCGCCGAAAACGTCGCTCCGCCCGGCAACCCGACAAGCAAGAGCGCCGCAGCCAAAAACACCCCGCCGGAAATGACCGTGCCGACTGCCGCCAGCACTGAAGCCCCAATGACCGTTTGGCTGTATGCTTTCATCAAAGTCGCTAGGGCAAACACGACAAAGGCGGTGATGATCTTATCGATCATATTCGGCAGCTGTCCGCCCGGGAACGTCGTCGTCATGGCTGAGATCAAGCCAGTGACGACGCCGACAAGGCCGACCGCTTTGACGTTCGGAAAAAGCAAAATCGCCAAAAACATCATCGCCAGCATCATATCCGGCTTCATTCCGAAAAATAACCCCGGAATGACCGCGTGCAACACGGCTCCGATTCCGACTAACAGCGCCATCGATACTAATGCTCTCACATTCATGCTCATCTCTCCTCATCTCTCCTCGTCTATATCTTTTGCTCGAGAATTTTTCTATCATTATATCACTTTGCAGTGTAAAAGTGAAGAAGAAATTTTCAGGCAAAACGGCGGCGGAACTCGTTCATGAACGACGCGAGCGCTTCGCACGCCTCAAGCGGCACCGCGTTGTAAATCGACGCCCGGCATCCGCCGACCGAACGATGTCCGCCGAGCCCGACAAAACCGCGTTCTTTCGCCTCGGCGAGGAACATTTTCGTCAGCTCCTCATTTGGAAGCGTAAAGGTGACGTTCATGAGCGAACGGCTCCCCTTTTCGGCGTGCGGTTTGTAAAAGCCGCCGCTTTCATCAATCGCCTCATACAGCACGGCCGCCTTTTGCTGGCTGCGCTCTTCCATCGCCGCCACACCGCCTTGCTCTTCGACCCATTCGAGCACGAGCGACAGCATGTAAATCGCAAACGTCGGCGGTGTGTTGTACAGCGAATTGCTCTTCTGGTGCGTCCGGTAATCAAGCATCGTCGGCAGCCCGTCCGGAATGCGCTCAAGCAAATCGTTGCGGAGAATGACAACCGTGACTCCTGACGGGCCGAGATTTTTCTGCGCCCCGGCGTAAATGAGGGCAAATTGACTGACATCGAACGGACGGCTTAAAATATCGCTCGACATATCCGCGACCAAGTCAACCGGCGTGTTCGGAAATTCCTTCCATTGAGTGCCGAAGATCGTGTTGTTTGACGTAATATGGACATAGGCGGCGTTTTTCGGCCATTGGACGTCATCAAGCGGCGGAATATACGTGTAGTTCGCTTCTTTGCTCGAAGCGACGACCGTTGTCAAACCGATTTTTTGCGCTTCTTTCAGCGCTTTCTCCGACCACGCCCCGGTCAGCACATAACAGCCGATTTTCCCTTCCGTGAGGAGGTTCATCGGCACCATGGAAAACTGCAAGCTCGCCCCGCCTTGCAAAAATAAAATGTCATATCCGTCCGGCACGCCAAGAAGCCGCTTGAGCCGCTCTTTCGCCGCATTATGGACAGCCTCGTATTCCTTGCTTCGGTGGCTTAATTCCATCACCGACATGCCGGTGTTTTGAAAATTAAGGAGCTCTTTTTGCGCCCGCTCAAGCACCGGAAGCGGCAGCGCTGACGGGCCGGCGTTGAAGTTGTACGCGCGTTTCATTGTCATCCCTCACTTTGCCTCCTGGTAGTCCGTTGATATTACTATCCTAACACGATTCAAAAAAAAAGAAAGAGAATTTTTTGAAAAAAGCGTTTTCAAAAATCAAAAAAAGAAAGCCCTTGGCTATTGCAAGGACTTCGCTTGTTTCCGCCGCTCGCGCTCCTTTCGGATGCGCTCCATGTAAATCTCCCCTTCTTTTTCAATAAATGCTTCGTCAATTTCCCGCTCGCGCGCCGCCGTTTTTACGGTCATATAGCCGCTGAAAATAATACCGGCAACAACCAAATACACCCACCAAGGCAAACTGAGCATCGCCATTCCCCCTTGTATGCTTGTCTTGTCTTAGTACACTATACGCGCAACAAGGGGCAGTATGCATGGAGAAAGAGGCGGGAAAGCCGCCTCTTTCTTAGGGACAACGCTTATGCTTCGTTTCGCTTCTTCTTTGTTTTCTTCTTCGCTTTCTTCCACTGTCGGCGCAGCTCGTTCAACTCTTCTTTCGCCTGTTCATACTGAGCCGTCGGGACGATTTCAATGATCGGTTCGATCATGATCCATCCCTCCCTTGGTCCGCCCCTTACTCTTTACTACCCGCGTTTTTTGGCTTTGAAACAGACAAAAACGCCGGTTTGTAAAACGAGCGATTGTCAAGGGCAAAGACGCGTTCGGTGAATTCACCTGGTTTTACTTTCTCAAGCGCACGGTCGATCATCGTAATTTTCGCATCCAAATTGTCAATGTAATGAAGCACCTCGGCTTCTTTGACAAGCGGCGGCTTCGGGCTGCCCCATTCCGCCTTGCCATGATGCGCGAGCACAAGATGCTGCAAAATGATGACTTCTTCCCCTTGAATGCCGAGCTGTTCCGCCGCCTTGCTGATCTCGCTCACCATGATCGAAATGTGTCCGAGCAAATTGCCTTCCAGCGTATACACCGTCGATACCGGACCAGATAATTCCATCACTTTGCCAAGGTCATGCAAAATGACGCCGGCATAAAGCAAATCTTTATTGAGCGACGGATAGAGATGGATGAGCGCCTTGGCGAGTTCAAGCATCGACACGACGTGGTACGCCAGTCCGGAGATGAATTCATGATGGTTTTTCGTCGCCGCTGGGTACTCAAAAAACGCCTTTTCGTATTTTTTCAACAAATAGCGGGTAATGCGCTGGATGTTCGGATTTTCCATCGCAAATATGTATTCCATGACTTTCGCCTTCATTTCCTCGCGGCCGAGCGGAGCCTTCTCCAAAAAGTCATCGATGCGCACGGCATCGCCCGGATGAGCAGGACGGATCGAACGGATGCGCAGCTGCAATTTGCCGCGGTAGTTATGGATGTCTCCCGCCACTTTGACGATGCACTCCGGCACATACCGCTCTTCGTCATCCGGCGAGACATCCCACAGTTTCGCTTCAATGTCGCCGCTTTTATCTTGCAAAATCAACGTCAAGAACGGCTTGCCGTTGCTGGCGATGCCTTTCGTTGCGGATTTGATGAGCAAAAAGAGATCAACTTGTTCCCCAACCTCATAATGGATGATGCCTTTCGCCACTTCGTTCTCCTCCGTTTCTCTGTACGTACTTTCTAGTATATCATAACGGTTAGAGGGCAAAAAGAAAGCCTTGCCGAAACGGCAAGGAAACATTAGCCCAAACGTCCCGTCACGCTGTTTATTTTTTTGTTAGCTGAATGGCCTGTTTTATATCCTTGAAAATGTTCATTCTCCCATACATCAGCACACCGCCTCGATACACTTTGGCGCCAAAATAGATCAGCAAAACAATCGTCGCCACCAAAAGCACAAGGCAAAGCGCCACTTCCCACCCCGGCACGGACACGAGGCCGATGCGCAAAAACATGAGCATCGGCGCGAAAAAAGGAACGAACGAAGCGCCGGTCACGAACGCCGACTCTGGGGCATTCAAGCCAAACATCGCGATCATAAAGGCAGCGACAACCAACATCATGACCGGCGTAATCGCCGGCTGCACGTCCTCAACCCGGCTGACGAGCGAACCGAGCACGGCAAACAGCACCGCGTACAAGAGGTAACCAAGCAAGAAAAAAACGAGTGCATACACAAAGATCGATGCCGGCAGGTGGTCCAATCCGAGGAAACGCCACACTTCCTGCCCGCTCGTTTTTAACGCGGCGAACGCGACGGCGAAAAAAACGAAAAATTGCGTCAAGCTGACAAGCGCAACGCCAATGATTTTGCCAAACAGCTGTTGGACTGGCGGGACGCTTGACACTAAAATTTCCATCACGCGCGACGATTTTTCCGTCGCCACCTCCGTCGCGATCATGCCGCCATACATCAAAACGAACATATACATCGCGAACAGAAGGACATAAACGAGAGAGCGCGCTTCGTTCAGCTCCTCTTCCGTCTTCGCGTTTTTTTCCAATGCCACCTTTTGGAACGGAACCGGTTTGGAAAGCTCCGCCATTTGTTCATCCGTCAGCCCGAGTTTAGCGGCTGAAAGCGCTGTTTTCAGCTGGCTCAGCGCTCGTTCCAGCTCCTCAGGCGTCTGATTGTCCACAATCGTATTGGCATAATACACCGCTTCCGGCAATCCTTCCGCATCCCTGGACAATACGAGCAATCCGTCCCATTTGCCTTCTTTGACTGCTTCTTTCGCTTCGTTTTCCATATCCGTAATTTTTGTCAACGCGATTTGGTCATGGTTTGCCTGCTTCTCAAGCGGACCGTACAAAGATCCCGTGCGGTCAATGACCGCGACATGAGTCTTTTCATCACCGGTGAAAAACTCGATGATCGACTGAATGTTGGCCACCCCGATGATCAACAGGCAAGTGATGGCAGTGGTCACCAAAAATGCTTTCGCCTTCAGCTTCGTCTGATACGTATGTACCGCCACAAGGAAAAACTTATTCATACGCCGCACCTACTTTTTCAATAAAGATATCATTCAGGGACGGTTCCTCCAAGGCAAACAGACGAACCGCGAATTTTCCTGCTATATGACCGAGTATCGCTTGCGCTGCCTCCTCATTGGCGATTTGCAGCCGCACCCCTTCCGCCGTCCTCTTCCACTGCAAAACGCCAGGAAACCGCGCCAATTCTTCAAACGGCCCGTCGCCTTGAATAACAAGTATTTGTTTGCCAAACGAGCGTTTCAGTTCACGCAGCGCTCCCGCCACCACCGCGCGGCCGCGGCGCAAAATGCAGACATGTTCGCACAGCTCTTCCACATGTTCCATCCGATGACTCGAGAAGACAATGGTCGTGCCGTTCCGTTTTAAATCAAGCACCGCTTCTTTCAACAGTTCAACGTTCACCGGATCAAGACCGCTGAATGGCTCATCCAAGATTAATAGCTTCGGTCGATGAAGCACAGCAGCGATAAACTGGATTTTTTGCTGGTTGCCTTTCGACAGCTCCTCCACCCGCTTGTTGGCGTAATCGCGGATATGGAAGCGCTCGAGCCAGCGGTCGATTTCCGGAAGAAGATCCGTCTTTTTCATTCCGCGCAACCGCCCTAAATACAGAAGCTGCTCTTGCACTTTCAGCTTCGGGTACAACCCGCGCTCTTCCGGCAAATAGCCGATCAGATGGCTTTTCGAGTCATCAATTGGTTCGCCTTGCCAACGGATCACCCCTTCCGTCGGGAGCAGAAGGCCTAAAATCATGCGAAAGGTCGTCGTTTTTCCCGCTCCGTTCGCCCCAAGCAATCCGAACATCTCCCCTTCTGGAACCGTCAACGTCAAATGGTCGACGGCCGTCGCCTGACCAAACCGTTTCGTCACCTCAATGATCTCTAAACTCATCCACATTCCCCCAACGTAAAACAAATTTTCCACCCACATTATTAAAACGTACAATCTTAAAAAAAGTTTCAGACAGAAGCAGGAATTTGCCGATCCAACCTCTAAATGAAAGAGAAATGAATGATGATTCAGCGAAAGGAGATGGTGACATGCCGATGTATACGTTGACCGCTTTTGAACGCAACGGGGAAAAATTGCTCGATGAAACGTTTGAAGCAGCCAATGATGAAGAAGCGAAAAAAATCGGTGAACAAAAGCTGCGCGAGCGCGGCTGTTGGGACAAAACACACCGTTGCGTCAATGCCAGCGGCAAGCTCATTTTATTTCACCGCTAATCAAAACACCCCGGGGTTGTTCCCGGGATGTTGTTATTTATCCAAATATTTCCTTTAATATATTGATTTTCTCTTCCGTATATTCGGCGAAATGCTCGTTGTACACTTTCGGCTCTTTTGGGTTCGCCTGGCGGGTGATGTTCCGCGTTTTCGGATCAACGAATTTGCTTGACGCCCCGCAGCCAAGGCCGATGATCGACTGTTGCTCTTCCATAATCATGATGTTGTAGATGCTCTCATTCCCCGGCAGCGCGTAGCCGACGTTTTCAAGGTTGCCGAGAATGTTTTTTTGTCGATACAAATAGTAAGGGACATAACCGTGTTCCTTTGTCCATTCTTGGGCCGCCTTCATCATCGCCTGCACTTCCTCGCGGCTGGCGACTTTGTACTTTTGTTTGTTCTTTGTCATTTCCGACGCCCGCTTGAACGACAGCGTATGAACGGTCAGCGACTCGGGCAGAAGCCGTTCCGTCTGTTCAAGCGTATACACAAACTCCGGCAGCCCCTCGCCCGGCAGTCCGATGATTAAGTCCATGTTGATGTTGTTCATCCCCATCTGCCGCGCCAAGTGGAACTTCTCAATCGTTTCTTCAACGGTATGATGGCGCCCGATCGCTTTTAACGTCTCCTGAATGTAGGATTGCGGGTTAATGCTGATGCGGTCGATCCGCCACTTTTTCAACACTTCGAGCTTCTCCGGCGTAATCGTATCCGGACGCCCGGCTTCGACCGTGATTTCGCGGACGCGGTCGACGTCTGGAAATACGTCATACATATGAGCGTACAGCCGGTCCATCTCGTCAGCCGTAATGCTCGTCGGCGTCCCGCCGCCGTAGTAGATCGTCGTAATGCGAATGCCGCGCTCGCGCAAAAAGCGGCCGACCGCCTCCATTTCGTAATGAAGGCCGGCCAAAAAGGCGTCGACCGACCCTTGGCGGCCGTTGATGGCGTACGCTGGAAATGTGCAATAGGCGCATTTCGTTGGGCAAAATGGAATGCCGATATAGATGCTCACTTCGTGAGCCAAATCGTACAAATCCGGCACGACCGTGAGCTGGCGGTCCACGATCGCTTGCATTAATTCGATTTTTTCGTTTGTCACTAAATACTCTTCTGCCAGCTTCCGATGCGCCTCTTCTTTCGAAAGGCCTGAGCGCAAAAGCTGATGAAGCAGCTTGACCGGACGCACGCCGGTCAGCACGCCCCACGGCTGAATGAGGCCGGTAGAACGCTCAAGCAACGTCAAATAGACATGCAAAACGGCGTTTTTCAGCTGTTTTTCGTACGTTTTCCCGTCAGCATCCGCCGGCGTGCTGCATTCATGACGCGCTTCCTCCACGCGCCCGGACGTCTTGTCAAGCAGCGTCCCCGAAACAGCGACGCCCCCGTCTTCCTTGACGGAAAACATAGCGGCCATATCAGCCTCAGGAAGCGGCGCGAACGACAGCTCCGGCGCTTCGAAAAACAGCTCAGTCATCACCTCAAGCGGGCGTCGAAACCGTTCCGGATGCGGCAGTCCTTGAATTTCAATCCGCACGTTCATCACCTTTTCTTTCAAACTTCTTTCAGTGTACTGAACGGCTGTTTCCTTCGTCAAGCGGAAGAATGCACCTTTGCCGCCGACTTTATGGAAATGACTCCCGCCCGGCCAACTAGATTAAAAAAGCCGGGCATTCGCTCCGGCCTCATTTTTATGATTTTCGTGAAAACGGCAAGCGCCAGTTGTCCGCTCACGGTTCGCTCCCCGCTCAAGCTTCTTACTGTTTCGTTTTGAGTTTTTGCAAAAACTCGATCCGTTGCTGTTTGCGGAAATGTTCTTTCACCATGTAGGCGACGCCGAGCTGTTCATTCGAACGCGTCACCCAGTCGGCCGCCCGCTTCACCTCGAGCGGCGCGTTCCCCATGGCAACGCCGAGCCCAGCCGCTTCAATGGCGGGCAGATCGTCAAGGCCGTCGCCAATGACGACCGTTTCCTTCAGCGACACGCCGAGATATTGAGCAAGCCGGCGCAGCCCCGCTAGTTTAGACACTCCTTGCGGGACAATTTCCATTTTTCCGTTTGGCTGCATAATCATATCAATGGACGGAATCGATTTCGTCAATAAAGCGGCCGCTGCATCCCTCTCTTCGTCTGTAGCAAAATATACATCAATTTTCGGCACAGCGATCGGTTCGTCCATCAACACGTCGCCAAGCGAGTCGACAAATTGGGTCGGATAGAAAAACGGGTCGCTTGAGGAGAGAACCGTTTGCACGACAAGGTTTTTCTTCACTTTCTTCCGATTGCCGAGCGAATACCGCTCATGCATGAGGCGGATGTTGCAGTTGAAGTTTTCCAAAATTTGCACGATATTAAACGTCCGCTCCTCAGGGATCACGGCGTCAAACAGCCGATCATCAAGCGTTCTGGCAATCATCGCTCCTTGGAATGCAATGAGCATCCCATCAAGCCGCAGCGCTTTCGCCACTTTGCGGGCGGAAAGCAAATTGCGGCTCGTGATTAACGTAACATAAACTCCTTTTTTCTTCACATAGTCGACCGCCTCTTTCGTTTCGCGCGGCAGGCGGCCGTTGTTTTTTAAAATCGTTCCGTCAATGTTGAGCGCCAACAGCTTATACACGGCTGTCTCCCCCTTTTGTCCGTCTCAACCTCTCTTGCCGCCGCCAGCAAGCTGGCGGCGGCTTTGCATTCCTTATCATTTTCATGACTATGACGAAACGGACAAAAAAAGAACACCCGACCGGGTGTTTTTCCTATCTTCCTTCCATGAATGAACGGTGCAGCTCCTCAAGCGGCTTCATGGCGATTTGCTGAACTTCAGCGATCGTCATGCTCATTTGCTGCTCGAGCGCCATCAGGCGGGCGAGTTTCTCGTTTTGCTGGGCGAGCGCCATCGCCTTTTGCGCCTGTTCGATTTCATCAGGCAAAATGGCCGCCCCGCGCATCTGTTTTTCATGGAGCCGAAGCTGGATGTCGCGGACATTCGCGAACATTCGATAGGCGATTTCATCTCGGCGGACATCTTCGTATGCCCGTTTCAGCTGCTGAAACGGCTCGCTCGCCCGAATCGCCTGCTCAAGCTGTCTAGCGAGCGCATGAAGGGGTTCAGACATAAAAAGAGCCTCCTATACGAATATCGTTCACGTTCTAACGTATGCGCCATCTGACGGCGATATGCCACAGCCTACAGCCATAAGCCAATGACGCCTTGAACGGCGCCGATCAGCCCGCCAAGCAAGGCGCCCAAATACGTAATCATCTTTAGCTCGCGGCGGGCAATCGATAAAATGATCGCTTCCAACCGTTGCAACGAAAATGACTCTACTTGTTCACGGACGATATCTTCAAGACCAAGCTGCGCCACGATTGCCTCAATCTTGCCGCTAAGCAGGCGGCTGGCTGCTGCCGCCGCCTGCGGAATCAGGCGGTCAAATAATGGTTGCTCGTACGGAGCAATCAGCTCATCAAGCGAGCGATGCAGCCAGCCGCCGCTTTGCACCAAGCGGCGGACAGCCGACCGCACCGCTTCATCGATGCGCCGGCGGCCGATCATCTCTTCCACGGCTGCAAGCGGATAGTCCAACCATTTGTTCCACTCCGCCCAAAGAAGGCGGAAGAGCACCTCTCTTGTGCCAGCATGGCGCAAAAATTTACCGAGCTCCGCCTGCACCTTATCGACGAAATGGACATTGCCAAGCAGCATCTGCAGCATATTTCCAACCATCCCACGCTCTTGGAAAAAACGCTCAATCATGCTGGAAATCTGCTGCTTTCCCTCCTCGCTGCGAAAGTAGTCAAGCGTCCTGTCGGCCAAATAACCCGCTAGACTTTCGACGCGCGCTTCCATTGTCTGCTTCAACTCCGCTGGCAATACATCGCGTATCGGCCGCAGACGCCACGTTTCGCTCCACCGTTCGTACGCTCGCTCAGCTTGCTCGGCCGCCATCGCCTCGAGCCGCTCGGCGGGAGAGCGAATACCAAGGCGTTCAAGCAACTCAGCCGGCGTTTCTTTGCGCGCAAGCCACTTTCGAAGCCATTCCCGCCCCACTCGGCCATCTCGGCCGTAAAGGACGGATCCATGAGTTTGCGCCGCAATCCTTCCGGCGTCACCAAATGCTCCACGACCGTTTTCCCGAGCTGTTCGGCCAGCTCCCGCCGCCGCTTTGGAATCAATCCCGGCGTAAACGGCAGCCGTTTTCCAAACACGTACATCGGCTCATATGGGCGAAACAGCATCACGATGGCGATCAAATTCGTCACCCCGCCAATGAGCGCCCCGACCGCCACCATAAACAGCAAATAAACGAACGTTTCCATCCTCTTCTCCTTCCGTCCCCGCCGCTGTCACCAAACGGCGTCCGTCATCATACGATGGCGATATAAACGTTTGCCTAATTGTTCATTATAGAGCTTGCCTGACGAATGCGCAAATGAGGGACTGCGATGAGCAAACAACGAACGATGGCTGTGCTGACGGAAATCAATGAAACAAGTGAACGGGCTGCCTTTGGATCCATCCATCATTTTTGCGAGGAATTGGCGGCATATGCTAGAAAGCGTGGTCTCTTTTTTTACGTATCCTCGCCGGCGCTTTACTTAGAGGGAGTCGGCTATCAGTGGACCGAAAGCGGATGGGGCAAGCGGGACGTGCCTCCAGCCGATGTCGTTTACAATCGCCTTCACTCGCGCAAGCTCGAACGCTCCCCTTTGTTTGCCGAGCTGCTCGCCCGGCTTGCCGAAGAAAACGGGATGATGTTCAACCATCGCTTTTTGCATAAATGGGAAGTGCACTGCCATTTTGAGCGGCACGAGTACTTGCACCCGCACTTGCCGAAAACGGCGCTCTGGAGCGGTCAACATACGCTTGAGGCGTTCCTTGACGCTTTCCCATCCGTCTTTCTCAAGCCGATCTATGGCAGCCAAGGGCGAGGGATTTTCTGCCTCCAACATTCGGACGACGGAATTTGTCTTCGCCATTCCACTTCCGCTTCAACGTCCGTATATCGTTCGATGGACGCTTTAGCTTCCGCTTTGCGGCAACAAATCCGAACGCCGATGATCATCCAACAAGGGCTTGAACTTCGCACCCTCGACGGCCGCCCGGTCGATTTTCGCCTGCTTTGTCATCGCGTCCGCCACCATGATTGGCGCGTCACTTCCGCCGTCGCCCGCATCGCGCCGCCCGGCCAATTCGTGGCCAACCTTGCCCGCGGCGGGGAGCTCATGGCGGTCAATGACGTCTTGCGGAAGTGGTACACGAGAGTTGACGCGTTCCAGCAAAAACAGCTTCTGAGAGAAATCGCACTGGAATCCGCCGCCGTTCTCGCCTCGGAAGCGGAGGGACTGTATGGAGAGTTTGGCGTTGATCTTGCCATTGACATCCATGGCCAGCCGTGGATCATCGAGGTGAATACGAAG
Organism: Geobacillus sp. JS12; assembly: GCF_001592395.1. NCBI lineage: Bacteria > Bacillati > Bacillota > Bacilli > Caryophanales > Anoxybacillaceae > Geobacillus > Geobacillus sp. JS12. The sequence continues at coordinate 90,164 of NZ_CP014749.1, read as the reverse complement.
CCGTCGAAACAGACGGATATGGCCGCTTCCTACCAATCGGTTCGCCCGTCGGCGAAGGCGATCATCGACTATAGTTTGACATTGATGGAGGAAAAGGAGTGAACCGTTTTGCTTTCACTTGGTTTTGTCACCCTTGACGAACAGCAAGACCACACGTATTGCACGGAGGTGGCGAAATGCGCCAGACGCTACGGCATTTCCGTCTGCCGCTTTTCACCGCTATCGATCGATCCGCAGACGGAAAACGTCCGCGGCTTTCTCTTTCAAGAGGAAACGAACGAATGGACAAACGCCGTCTTTGCCATTCCGCCATTTTTATATGACCGCTGCTTTTACGGCCATGATGAGCGGTCCAAAAAAGCAAAACCGATTATGAACTGGTTGAAGCAGCGACCTGACCTCACGTTTTTAGGCTATGGCCTGCCGGGCAAATGGGACGTATATGAAGCGCTCTCCTCTCACCCGCTCTTGTCCGCATACGTGCCTCCGACTGTCCGTCTTGAGCGCGCCGATGATGTGCTTGCGCTTCTCCGCCGCGAACAAGCCGCCATCGCCAAGCCGGTGCACGGCTCCGGGGGACGCGGTATTGGCATCTTTCAAAAGAAAGGGAAGGCGCTGTCCGTCCAAGACAGTCACGGTCAAGAACAGGCCGTCATTGCCCGCCGAAGCGAGCTGGAACAACTCCTCGCCTCTTGGAGCCGCCGCGGCGAGTATGTCCTGCAGCCATTGCTTCAGCTATCAACCCCGGAGGGTGAACCGTTTGACCTCCGCATTCTTTTGCAAAAGGATGAAAACGGACGCTGGGTGGAGCGGGTGCGGGCCGTGCGAGTCGGCCGACCGGGGGCATGGGTGGCCAACGTCCGCGCCGGCGCGGACATTCGTCCGTTTTCCGAGTGGCTCGACCGCCTTTCCTCTTCAAAACGTCTCTTCGTGCTCGATGGCGTTGAGACGATCATCCGCACGCTGCCAGTTTATATAGATCACATGTTCGGACCTTTGTTTGAAATCGGCTTGGATCTTGGCGCGACCGACAACGGGGCGGTGTGGATTTTGGATGTCAATTCCAAGCCGGGGAGAAAAGTGGCGCATCTTCTGCCCCGGAGCAACAAAACGAACTGTACGAAGCGCCGCTTCGGTATTGCTTGTTTTTGGCCAGAGGGGGAAAAAGCCAATGACCTACACGTTGATCATTGACGAAAAACAAACCAATACGGTGATTCTTCCCGCCACGCTCCAAGCATCTAGGCAAACATCAGCCGCGTTCGGCAGCCTTGTCACCCCATGCCGGGTCATTTCTTCCCCCGTCTTGTCGACCGTGTGATTGTGTCGCATGACGTTGCCCGATGCTTGTCGATCCCATTTGCCGCTGACGTTCATGTCTTTTTGACCGATGAAACGGTTCACTTCGGGCCGCTTGTCGGCATTTTGACCGCCGGATTCACAAAGTCGCTCCACCGCCCAGTCGGCAGCCGGAGCTTCTTTTTTGCCAAGTTGCTGGCGCAAGAAAAGCAAGTCGGCGGATTTGCCTTTTTGTTTGGCGCGCCCCATATTGACTGGGAAAACGGCATGACGAACGGCTATTTTTACACAGAGCGCGGCTGGGAACGCCATACGGTGCCGTTGCCGAATGTCGTTTACAACCGGCTGCCAAACCGGCGCGTCGAAAAGGAGGAAGCGTTTCAAACGATGACGAAGACGTTGCAAACCACCTACGGCATCCCGATCTTTAACGGGTGTTTTTTCAACAAATGGGACATTTACCGCCGGCTCGCTCTTCATCCGAAGGCGCAGCCGTATTTGCCGGCGACGTCCGCCCACGTGACGCAGCACACCATTGAGCAGTTTCTTGCCCGCTACCGTGAAGCGTACATCAAGCCGGCCGACGGCAGCCTCGGCCGCGGCATTTATCATGTAGCGAAAAAAAACGCCTATGAATGCCGGTTCCGCGATGAAAGCGGAGAAATCCAAACAGTGCTGTTTCCGACCGCCATGGCGGTGTGGCATCATTTGCTCGCCCATGCGCCGCTTCACCGCTATGTCATCCAACAAGCGGTTCCGCTTCTTGCCGTCAACGGCCGACCGGCTGATTTCCGCGTTCACGTTAACAAAAACGAACACGGCATATGGCAAGTGAGCGCCATCGCCGCCAAAATTGCTGGAAAACAAAGCATCACGACCCATATGAACAGCGGAGGCATCGTCAAAACGCTGGAAGAAATTTTCCCGGATGCCGTCGAGCGCGAAATCATGCTCGCCCGTCTTTCTGACGCCGCCCTTACGCTCAGCCGTTGCCTTGATGAAGCATCAGAAACGTTGATCGGCGAAATCGGTTTTGACCTTGGCGTTGACCAACAAGGAAGGATTTGGATGTTTGAAGCCAATTCCAAACCCGGACGGTCGATTTTTAAGCATCCAAAATTAAAGGACGCAGACGAACGAACAGCGCGGTTGCCGCTCGCTTACGCCGTCCACCTCAGCAAAACAGCCATCACCGAACCCGAGGCGCTTTGGCCATGCTGACGATCGGCTACCGTCCTGACATCGGGGAGTGGGTGTGCAACAGTCCGGGCAGCCCTTATCGATTCGGCAGCGGCTGGGTTGCTCCCGCCGCTGTCCTTCCCGATCTCGTCTTTCCCGTAAGCGAGCAATATGGACGGGTGGGACCGCTCGTCGGCGTGCTGGTCAGCGCCTCGTCCCTTTCCGCTTTGCTGGCTGGGAAAAAGCCGTGGCTTGAAACCGTCATCCGCTCCATCCACAAAGCCGGCGGCATCTCCGTCGTCAGTGCGGCCGCCGGCATCGGAGAGAAAACGGTCTCCGGATATGTATTCGTTCCGACGCTTCATCGTTTCATCGAAGCGGCCGCTCCACTGCCCGATGTCGTCTACAATCGAGTAAAAAGCCGCGAAGAAGAAGAAAGCGAGCCGTTTCAAACGGCGGCTGCCCAGTTGAGCGCCCATGGCGTTCCACTTGTCAACCGCTCTTTTTTCCGCAAATCGGACGTTTATGACGCGCTGCGGTCCGACCGCCGGCTCTGGCCGCATCTATTGCCGACGGCGCCTGTCCAAACAGCGGCCGATCTTCGCGCTTGGCTCCGCCAATACAGCTGCATTTACTTGAAGCGGGATGACGGCGCCAGAGGAATGGGGCTGTTTCGTCTCACCGCCTTGTCGGAGACGGAAGCCATTTGCGAATATCCGGGCGGCCAAAAACGGTTCTGCTCGCTCGATGCGCTCGCATCACTCATTCAGTCCGGCCGCTACATCGCCCAAGCATTGGCTGAAACGGACGAGTGGAATGGACGCCGCTACGATTTGCGCGTGCTCGCCCATTGGCACAACGGCCGCCATACGATCACCGGCATCGGTGTTCGTTCGGCCGACGTCGAGTCAGTGACGACCCATGTGTTTCATGGCGGAACCATCCTCCCGTACAAAGAAGTCAAGGAACGCATCGATGAAGCGGCGCTCGAGCGGCTTATTGCCTTGAGCGGCGCACGCCTTGGCGAACGGTTTGGCTTTGTCGGCGAGTTTTCCGCCGACATCGGCGTCGGAAGCGAACGCGAGCTTTACATTTATGAAATCAACGCCAAGCCGATGGTGTTTGATGAGCCGGAGATCGAAACGCGGCGGCTCGAGAGGCTCAATCAGCTGTTTGCCGAGCTCGCTCATCGTACGCCATAGCGAGAAACTGGCCGCTGTAGCGAAGCGCCTGGCGGAACACAGCATCAACCGCTTGTTTGGCGGCTCCATTTAAGCTTTGGCAGACGTTCTGGCATAACATCGCTTTTTCCCACTCAGCCGCCGCCATGGCTTGCAAGAGATCACAACGAGGTGCGCCTGCTTTGCTTTGCTCTCTTTCCGCTCGACCGTCGGCGTTAGCCCCAGCAACTAAATAATGCACGTATTGCCAAAGTTTACGCTGCCGCTCGGCTTCAGCCAAATAGACCGCCCATGCCTCATCCGTTTCCATCTCAGCGAGCTGCCGGGCTTTTTCTTCCGCCGCAGCGGTTGTTTCGAGCAATTTTTTGATCAGCATGATCATCGCGTGCCGCCCCTTTCTTCCCGCTTGTCCTCTTTCATCCATATGAATGGCATGGATAGCGTATGCCTCTTTTGGACAAACTTTAGGAAAAACGATGAGAGGAAGGAGCGAGATGATGGAACGAAATGAAGCCGAGCGCCGGGATTCATTGTACGAAGGGCGCGATGAATACTATATGGACATCGACCGCATGATCAACGAAGGGATGGCCGGAGGTGCTGTGTACGGCCACGGCGATGACGTCAACATGGAGGAAGCGCGCGATCTTGTCAAAGAAGAGCCGCCGTACGAAGCCGGCCAGTAAACGGAGCCGATTTTCCCGCCTCGGGAAAGTCGGCCTTTTGTTTTATGAAGCCTCTCCGCCAATGCGTTAGGCAGGGATCGTTCGAAACGACCGCTGTTGGCCAGGCCGCCCGTTCATCCTGCGGCTTTCCTGCTTTCATCCATTGTCTTTCTTTCCATTCGCGGGGATTTGGTATAATAAAAACAACGCCGATTCCTCTTCGGCGTGATATCATCCTTGACGGAAAGTGGTGCGCCGCGATGCTAAAAGAGCTCGAATCGCTTTATGAAGGGGACATCGTCATCAACGGTCAGCCGGAACACCCCGAAGATTACGAATGGTTTTATACCGCCGATGGTGATGAGATCGGCATCGCCAAGCATCGATTGACAGAGCAGGAGCGGCGATTGCTGGCGCTTTTTTTCACCCCGCCGAGCGCCGACGCGAACCGGAAAGCGAAGAGGAGCGGGCATGGAAACGATGGATGGCAACCGGCGACCCAGCCGCGCTCGCTCGGCTCGCTGCTCCGTATTGCCGGTTCATTCATTTTACAGCCAGCCGGCCGATCACCAACAAAGAGGAGTTTGCTGACGCCGTTCGCGGCTTATTTTCCTCCCCGGTTGCCATCGTCTGGGAACAAGATCGGCGCGGGCTGATCGTCGAAGCGAAACAAAAGCGGACGACGGAGCCGCCTTCGTTAGCGGACATGGCGGAGGCGCTCGCCGCTGATTTTTATACGGCCATTCATTTCTTGATCGGCCCAATCCGCTCCGTCGATGAACGGCTATATGAATCGTTTCTCCTTGAAAAAGAGTGTTTTTCCGCCGCTCGGCGCTTTTGGCCGAAACGAACGGTGTACGAATGGGAAGACGTCATTCCGCTTCCGCTCTTTGAAGAAGGAGCAGTCAGTGAGAAAGCTCACCAAACCCTCTCGTTTCTTGACGGATTCGACGAAGAGGAAGTGCGGGCGATGGAGACGTTTTTGCAATGCAACTTAAACGTCTCGATGGCAGCGAAAAAGCTGTATATGCACCGCAATAGTTTGCAATATCGAATCGATAAATGGGCGGAGCAAACTGGTGTTGACATCAAACGGTTCAAAGGGGCGGCAGCCATCTATTTGGCTATCTTGCACCGGCGCCGTTCGTAATCCCCCGCTTTTTTGTCATGTCGCCGAAAATCGGCGGCATTTTTTGTGCACCTCGTCCATTTACGAATGTTCCTATTTTTCTATACACTAATGGCAAGAAAACGATTTCGGCGATGAGGAGGATGGTTATGGCAGAACTCATTCTTGATCATATTTACAAAATTTACGACAACAATGTGGTCGCCGTCAAAGACTTCAATTTACATATTCAAGACAAAGAGTTTATCGTATTTGTCGGCCCGTCCGGCTGCGGCAAATCCACCACGTTGCGGATGATCGCCGGCCTTGAGGAAATTTCCAAAGGCGATCTTTACATCGACGGCAAACGAATGAACGATGTGCCGCCGAAAGACCGCGACATCGCCATGGTGTTCCAAAACTACGCCCTGTATCCACATATGAGCGTCTATGACAACATGGCGTTCGGTTTAAAACTGCGCAAATTCCCGAAAGCGGAAATTGAAAAACGCGTCCGCGAGGCGGCGCGCATTCTTGGGCTCGAGCAATATTTGGACCGCAAACCGAAAGCGCTCTCCGGCGGGCAGCGGCAGCGCGTGGCATTGGGACGGGCCATCGTCCGCGATGCAAAAGTGTTTTTAATGGACGAGCCGCTCTCGAACTTGGATGCGAAACTGCGGGTGCAAATGCGCTCGGAGATCGCGAAGCTCCATCAGCGTTTGGAAACGACGACCATTTACGTCACCCACGACCAAACGGAAGCCATGACAATGGCCACCCGTCTTGTCGTCATGAAAGACGGCGTCATCCAGCAAGTCGGAACGCCGCGCGAAGTATACGAAAAACCGGAAAACATTTTTGTCGGCGGCTTTATCGGTTCACCGGCCATGAACTTCCTTCGTGGAACGCTCCAAGACGGCAAGTTTGTCGTCGGCCAAACATCATTTGGCATTCCGGAAGGAAAAATGAAAGTGCTGCGTGAGCAAGGGTATGTCGGCAAGGAAGTGATTTTAGGCATTCGTCCGGAAGACATTCACGACGAACCGCTCTTCCTTGAAGCATCTCCGGCGACGAAAGTCACCGCTCTCGTCGAAGTCGCCGAGCTGCTTGGCGCTGAATCGATGATTTATTTTAGCATCGACAACCAAGAATTGGTCGCTCGCATCGACGCCCGCACGGAAATCAAGCCGGGCCACCGAATTGACCTGGCGCTTGATATGAACAAAGCGCATTTCTTTGACGTTGAAACGGAACGGCGCATCCGGGCGGCGGATGAAAAGTAACCCCCATTGTTGTTCATATAGATTCATTCGAAGGCGTTCCGAAAAAAACGGAACGCCTTTCCTTTCCACTCCATCAACAGCCTTATTCCTTGATAAAACGCACTTCCTCCTCATGGCAAGTCGGACAGTAAAACAAATGAACACATTCATGATTCGTATACGTGCGCAAATAGCCGTCGACAAGTTTCATGACGTCCGCATCCATGTACGGGCTGTAGTCATCGAAATAATCTGTAACTTTCCCATGATCTTCCATTGGTTGACGGCAGTAGCTACAATACACCGTCTCCCGGCGCAGCCCGTTGCACAGCGGGCATACATTCATGTTGCTTCCTCCTCTAGGATGTTCCTTATCTTTACATATTCCCTAATGGTGACAGCGGTAAAACGTTAAAAATTCCCATATTCTCCCCATGCATAACAGGCAAAAAACGTCCCAAACTATGAGTACCGCCAGCGAAACCACCCATCCGTTGCAACAGTGACGCTGGCGAAGCCAAAAGCGGGTGGGCCGGTGGGTTCAGCCAAGCTTGGCACATGCCTTGTAGCGTGAAGTGTTGGTGCAAATCCAACCACCCCAACCATCAAAAATTTTTAAGAGGAGATGATCAACGATGGCACGCAACAATAACAACAACCAATTGTTAGTCGCTGGTGCTCAACAAGCCATTGATCAAATGAAGTACGAAATCGCCCAAGAATTTGGTGTGAACCTCGGCGCTGACACGACTTCTCGCGCGAACGGTTCGGTCGGCGGCGAAATTACGAAACGTCTTGTCGCCATGGCTCAGCAACAACTTGGCGGCCAATTCGGCAACATTCAATAACCGCCTTAACGAACAACTTCATATAGATGGCAAACGCCCCGGGCCGTCAGCCCGGGGCGCTTTCATAGGGAAACGGGGAGCGAATCAGGCGCCTCCCGCCTGCTCGGCAAGCGGTTGGCTCAATGAGACAAGCACTTTGCGAATACGGCGATTGTCGACTTGGCGGACGGTGAACGTCAGCGATCCATATTGCAACGTTTCGCCGACGGCTGGAATGCGCTCAAACATCTCAAAAATCCAGCCACCCAACGTATGCGATTCACTCTTTGGCACGTCGATGTTCATCACTTCGCAAAATTCATCCAGCGGCAGTTCGGCGCTGAACTCGAAGCTGTGCTCGTCGATTTGACGCACCGTTTTCACCGCCTCATCATGCTCATCCCATATTTCGCCGACAATTTGCTCGAGAATATCTTCGAGCGTAATCAAGCCAGCGGTGCCGCCAAACTCGTCGACGACGATCGCCATATGCACTTTGCTTTTTTGCAGCTCCGGCAGGAGATCGGACACTTTCATGGACTCGACAACGAACAACGGCTGGCGCAACAAATCGCGGATGCGCACCTCCCGCTTTTGCACAAGCTCGCTGAAAAAGTCGCTTTCCGACAAAATGCCGATCACGTTGTCAATATCCCTTCATAAACCGGGATGCGGGAATATTTCTCTTCCAAAAACACGTCGCGAATCTCTTCAATCGGCTGGTTCACTTCCACCGCCACCATATCAGCGCGCGGCGTGAAAATTTCTCCGACCAAAATTTCATCAAAATCGAGCGAACGTTGGATCAATTCTTTTTCTTTGTTGTCAATGACCCTTCCTCTTCACTCAGCTCAACCATCACTTTAATATCTTCCTCCGTCACAGCCGGCACAGCCCCCATTGGCGAACCTCTTGGCGATTCGATCTTTTAAGGCTTGGAGCGACGCCGTAACCGGCGTCATCAACTTCATCAGCGCATAGGCAAGACTGGCGTATCGGATGGCGAGCTGCTCCGCATGCTCTTTCGCCATCGATTTTGGCAAAATTTCACCGAAGACGACAAATAATACGGTCATCACCGCCAGCGTGGCAAACAAGCCCATCTGTTCCCCAAGCAACGAAACGGCGATGTCCGTAAACAGCACGACCGTCACGACGTTGGTGAAGCGGTTGGCCACAGCAAGCGCCAACAACACGCGGTCAAGCTGACCGATCACCGCTTGGAGGCGCTTATTGTGCAGATGCTCTTCCGCATAATGCCGCAACCGTGCCTTGCTTGCCAGGGAAAACGCGGCTTCTGCTGAAGCGAACAGCACATTGGCAAGCAGGGAGAGGAAAAACCACCCGAATAACCTTAACGGCCACTCTTCCAACGAATCTTCACACTCCTATGGATGGTGACGATGTTATTCATATCCATTTTTCCGCCGAATCATGCTTATGGAAACAACGTTGGCTGCACGGAGCGCGCGGCCGGCGGAAGCCGGCGTTGCCCTCCTTACTTTAAAATATAACAAATTTTTCGCCAACTGACTACAGCTGGCGGTTTTTCTTCCACCATAAATCCAGTTTCTTGAATGAAAACATGGCTGTCTTAAAAGACCGTGCTCTCCTAAGCAGGGAGCAATAGATCGTTTTGATCGTGTTGAATTTATACAGCAAATAACAAATAAGAAAAGGTGTCCCGATCCTTTTGGGACACCTTCACATCATGACTCAAACCAACAAGAACCAATGAAATACACAAGAACAAGCAATGAGGCAATGTTGAACGTCACCGACCACTCGTCCATTCCTTCTCCCTCCCTTTCCATCCCGCTTTCATCATACCATATAGATGGCGAAAAAAAGGGGAGAGGAAGGAGATGGATTTGACAGTTTGATGACATTGCCATATTAAGACGAAAGCGGCCGCCAATGCATGGGGTCTCGCTTTAGCCTAAATAGCGATAATAAATGGCTTTGGCTTCCTGCACATCTTTCGTGCCGTGCACAAGCGCACGGCCGTCGCGAAAGACAACCAATCGCTTGTCACCGAGCGAAACGGAGACAAGATACGGGTTCGCTTCCGCTTGAAGCCCTTGGCGGCGAAACAGCTCCGCCAATTCATTCAAGTCGTACTGGCGCAAAGCAGGCGGACGGATTTGCACGGAATCGCGCCCGCACAAGACGGCAGTCTTCGTCCGTTGTTCATAGGAAAGAAACGGATAAGATGGATAACGCCCGCACGTCGGGCAACTGTCCTTTTTCACCCCATCAATCCGAATGGCGGCATATTCGTTCGTCCAAAGGTCAAACGAAACGAGCTTGCCGCGGAGCGCCGACCAGTCCTCCACTAAAATTTTTAACACCTCAGCCATCTGATAGCTGACAACCATTTGCACCGCTGGGCTGATAATGCCGGCCGTATCGCACGTCAATCCCCTTGCGGCACCGTTTCAAGCAAGCAATACAAACAAGGCGTGCGGTTCGGAATGAAGGCGCAGCTTAAACCGTAACTGCCGACACAAGCGCCATAAATCCACGGAATGTTGTACTTGTAGGCAACGTCATTGATGACAAGGCGCGTATCAAAATTGTCTGTCGCATCGATCCATAAGTCAGGGCGTTGCTTGAGGGCGATCGTTTCCAATTCTTCCGGGCCGGCGTCGCCGACAATGGCCTCGATCTCAACCTCGCTGTTGATTTGTTCAAGGCGCCGTTTGGCGGCGATCGCCTTTGGCAACCGCTCCTTCGCATCCGCTTCGCTGTAAAGCTGCTGGCGCTGCAAGTTGCTCCATTCGACGTAATCGCGGTCAATGATCGTCAATTTGCCGATGCCGGCGCGAACGAGCGCTTCGGCGTTGCCTGTGCCGAGCGCTCCGGCGCCGACTAACACGACATGCTTTCCCCGTATTTTCTTTTGCCCTTCCACGCCAATCGGTGCAAACAATTGCTGCCGGGAATACCGTTCGTTCAAACAACACTCATTCCTTCCGTTGGGCTGCTCGCTGACGCGTACCGTTTTTTCGGGATGCGTCCGGCTTCATAGCCGAGCCGGCCCGCTTCCACCGCCAGCTTCATCGCTTTCGCCATTTTCACTGGATCGGCCGCGCCGGAAACAGCGGTGTTCAAGAGCACCCCATCCGCGCCAAGCTCCATCGCCAGCGCCGCGTCCGCCGGTCCACCGATGCCAGCGTCCACAATGACCGGCACGTTCGCCTGCTCAATGATAAAGCTCAAATTGAGCGGATTGATGATGCCTTGTCCGGACCCGATCGGCGAGGCGCCTGGCATGATCGCATGGCAGCCAAGCTCCTCTAGCCGCTTCGCCAGCACGACATCATCGGATGTGTACGGCAACACAATAAACCCTTCATCAAGCAGCATTTCCGCCGCTTTCAACGTCTCGATCGGGTCTGGGAGGAGCGTTTTGTCGCAGCCGATCACTTCTACTTTTATCATATCACACAATCCGGATGCCTTGGCGAGCCGGGCGATGCGCACCGCTTCTTCGGCCGTTTTCGCCCCGGCGGTGTTCGGCAAAAGCTTATATTTGCTTAAATCGAGCTGCTCTAAAAAGTTCGGCTGCTCCGGAGAAAAGATGTTCATCCGCCGGACGGCGAACGTTAAAATTTCCGCCCCTGATGCTTCCACCGCTTCTTTTTGCACGTCCAAGCTCGGATATTTGCCCGTGCCGAGCAACAGCCGCGAAGAGAATTCATATGGGCCAATTTTCAACATCTCAACCGCCTCCTACAAAATGAACGATTTCCACGCGATCGCCATCACATAGCGCCGTCGTCTCATACTCATGTTTTTGGATGATGCGGACATTGACTTCGACGATGCAAAGCTTGTTCTCAAGCCGGAAATGGGCAAGCAAATCGCCCACCGTTTTCACCTCGTCGGGCACGGCGACTGCCTCCCCGTTAATCACTAACGTCATTCCACCCCCACCTTTCCGATATGGCGTGTCAACGAAAATGGCGCAAGGTCAAACGCCGTCTCTTTCCGCTCCACTAAGTCGGCGACAAGCAGACCGGTCAACGGGCTGAGCAAAATGCCGTTCCGGTAATGGCCGGCAGCGACGAATAAGCCGCGCCGCTCCGGATGCTCGCCTAGATAAGGCAAGCCGTCTTCGGTCTGCGGCCGAATGCCGCTCCATGCCCCCACCCATTCCGCCTGTTCAATGTCCGGAACAAGACTGGCGGCGCGGTGAAGCAAGTTCATCACCCCACCGGCCGATACGCGCCGATCGAACGTGCCGGGCGTGGACGTCGCTCCGATGAGCAGCCGGTTTCCTGATTTCGGAACGATGTAGCAGCCGTTTTTCGCAAATACAGTCGTTTTTAACAACGGAACCGGAGTGCGCACCATGACGCATTCCCCTTTGACCGGATAAACGGAAAGCGAAAGCCCGACCCGCGCGCCGAGCCGCGCCGCCCAAGCGCCGGAAGCGATGACGACCGCCTCGGCGGCAAACGTCCCGCCTGTTGTGTCTACCACATGCCCACTGCTGTCGGAACGGATGTCGAACACTTCCGTATACTCGTACAGACAAGCGCCGGCGGAGGCGGCGGCATAGGCGAGAGCGGCGGCCAAATCCGGAGCGCTCACTTGCCCATCGCCAGGGATGTACATCGCGCCGGCAAGCGCTTCCGCCGCAAGACGCGGCTCCATTTCAAGCGCCTCCCCTTTCGTGAGCCACTGCACCGGTTCGCCTATGCCCCGCCAAAATGTATAATGGCGATAGAGATCGTCTGCTTCCTCTTCCGTTGTCGCTAGTTTGATCAATCCTTTTTCGACAAGGCCGATATCGATGCCGGTCCTCTCCCTCAGCTCTTCAGCCAAGGCCGGCATGAGAGCTCGGCTTTGCAAGGCAAGCGGCACAAGCGGGGTTGACGTCGAAAACTCGGATTGCGCCCCAAGCATGCCGGCTGCCGCGCTTGACGCCCCGCTTCCCATCGTTCCTTTTTCAAAAATGGCGACGCGATGCCGCCGCTTGGCGAGCTCAAAACCGATGGCCGCCCCAATCACTCCGCCGCCGACGATGGCGACGTCATACCGATGCGTCATCCCCTATCCCCTCCCTTTCACGATGTCTGACAGCCGCTTGGCCTCAGCAACGGGGTCAGCAGCGAAAAAAACAGCCGACAATACTGCCACCCCGGCTGCGCCCGCTTCCAGCACCCGACGGGCGTTGCCGGCGTGAATGCCGCCGATGGCGATGACTGGAATGGACACGGCGGCCACGATTTCCGCAAGCGAGTCCAGACCGCGCGGCGGCAAACCGGGCTTGCTGTCCGTCGGAAAAATATGGCCATACAAACAAAAGTGAGCGCCATCCTGTTCGGCTTGTTTCGCCTCCTCCGACCCGTGCACCGAGCAACCAACCGTCAAGTCCGGAAACGAGCGGCGGACGGCGCGCACCGGCAGGCTGTGATAAGCAAGCTGCACACCTTTGACACCGTAGACAGCGGCGACATCAACCCGGTCATTGACGATGATTTTTTGCAGCGGCACCCCGACGCGAAGCAGTGCCGCGACAAACGCCGCCACTTCACGCGCCGTCTTCCCTTTTTCGCGAATATGAATCAGGTCGGCATACGGATGGGTGTGCGCACAAATCGCGGCGAATTCGTCAACCGTCTGACGCCCGGTGGAAACGAAATGGAGAACCCCATCGCCATCCCTTTCTTTCTACCGTACATCGCTTATAGAAATATACGGATAATGAACACCGACATAGTAGGCAGCGAACATCAAAGCGGCAAACAAGGCGACAAGCCAAATATCATATTTGCCGAACCCGATTTCATAATAAAACGTGCGCCGCCCGCTGCCAGAAAATTGTTTCGCTTCCATCGCCACGGCGATGCGCTGGGCGCGGCGGATGCTTTGCGACAACAGCGGAATGGCGTAGCGCTTCATTTTGCTGAGGACGCCCTTATTCGGCACGCCGCGCACTGTTAACGCATAGCGGATCGCCTGAAACTCTTCAAGCATAATCGGCAATAGGCGAACGGCCGCCAAAAAACTGTATGCATACTTTGGCTTCAGTCTCAACTGCTGCATGAGCGAATAAAACAACGGAACCGGCCGGGTCGTCAGCGAAAAAATCAAGCCGAGAAGCCCAAGCGCCAAAGCGCGAAACCCGATGTGCACCCCGCGCCAAAAACTTTCCGCTGTAACATGGATGAGCCCCCAGCGAAACCATGTCGTCGTTCCCTCGCCAAACATCATCATCGATGAAGCCGTCGAAACAAACACGAGGAAAAACGGCAAAAACAACCAAAACAACACATTCGCCGGATAGCCGGTGCCAAAGCAAAACAAAACGAAGAGAGCGAGCGAAACGTTAATCAGCACGTTCGGGTTATGAATGAACAACACCGCAAAAAAGAGCATGACGAGCACAATGAGCTTCAAACTCGGGTTCGCTTCATAAAGCCATGTTTCACGGCGCTGAATGTCCCAGTTCATCGCCATGTTCCTCCTTCGGCCAATACAGGCTCCACAGCAGCAAGGCGCTCATCGCGAACAAGCGCTCCATCTTCAACGACCCACCGTCTCGTCGCAAAACGACGGACAATTTGCTCGTCGTGGGTGACCATGATGATTGCCGCCCCTTGCTCACGGTATGATTCAAGCATCGCCAGCAACGCGAACGTGTTTTTCGCATCCTGCCCAAATGTCGGCTCATCAAGCAAAAAGAGGCGTTGGCCGGCGACGATCGAAGCAGCCACGCTCAGCCGCCGTTTTTGCCCGACTGACAGCTGGTACGGGTGCTGGTCTTGCTGCTCAACAAGGTCAAATTCACGCAACAGGCGGGTGATGGTTTCTTCGATTTCCGCTTCCGGCCGCCCTTCAAGCCGAAGCGAGTAGGCGAGCTCTTCGCGGACGGAATGGGCGACAAATTGCCACTCCGGATTTTGGAAAACAAACGCAATATGGCGGTAGAGCGGGTGTTGCCGCTTGATGTCGGCGCCTAGCAGCATATACTCTCCGTCCGTGCGGATGAGTTGCATAAGCGCGTGCAGCAACGTGCTTTTACCGGCGCCGTTTTTTCCGGTGACGGCAATCCATTCGCCGGCGTGCACCGTTGCTTTAGGAACATAGATTTTCGCCTCCCGGCCGCGGAACCCGCGAAAACGGGCGAGGCGAAGAAGCTCCTCGCCTTGATGGCGATTTCGCCGCCTTGCCGTCCGGTCATAGTCGTCCCAAACACCCGGATACCAGATCCCTTCAGCGGCAATGACGTCTTTATAGTCGGAAAACACCGCCTTCGCCTCGCCGTCGGCGATGATGCGCCCATCGCGGCCGAACAAGACAATGCGATCCACAAAGTCGAGCACATGGTCAATTTTATGCTCGACGATGATGACCGTTTTGCCGCGGCTCACCTGCTTCACCGTTTGCCATACCGCCTTCGTCCCTTCTTCATCAAGCAGCGCCGTCGGCTCATCCAAAAACAACACATCCGGCTCAAGCGCCAGCACCGAAGCGAGCGCCAACCGCTGTTTCATCCCGCCGGAAAGCGTATGAATATCAGTATGCGGAGCGATCTCCAAACCGACTTGGTTCAGCAGCGCACGGATGCGGACGGGCATCTCGTGGCGCGGCACGCTTCGATTTTCGAGGGCAAAAGCGATTTCCTCGTCCGCATACGGCATGCAAAATTGCGCATCAGGATCTTGGAAAACATAGCCCCACCGTTCCGGCCGCTTAAGGCGCTCCGCTTTCATCGGCACATCGATCGAGTGGGGAATGATGCCAGCCATCACTTGCAATAATGTCGACTTGCCGCATCCCGACGGACCAAGGAGGAGCACTTTCTCCCCTCGGCAATCGAAAGCGACAAGTCGCGAAACAGCAGCCCGTCGCTCCCGGGAAATTTCAGGCGCAGCCGATCAATCGCAATTGCTTGTTTCATCGCCATTCGCCGCCTTACCGGTTCAATGCATCGTAATCGTCTTTCGAGGCCGGCCGCCACATTTGCGTCACTCCGGTTTTTTCGAGCGCTTTCGCCAATGAAACAGCAAGCACGCCGGAGATGAGGATGGCGCCGATAAAACGCGCCAGCAAAAAGAGCGCCATATTCCATGGGGCGAGCGCCTCAATATAGCCTTTGTAAAAGTCCATGATGAGCGAGCCAATCGTCGCCCCGACCGCGCCGAGCGATACAACGAACACATCAAAGCGCCGATAGCGGAAGGCGGCAAAGACGAGCTCGGCAAACAGCCCTTGAACGACCCCGTAAATGAGCACTTCAAGCCCCCATTGCGATCCCATGATCAGCTCGCCGGACGAAGCCGCAATCTCCGCGAGCAACGCCACCCCTGGCTTGCGAATGAGCAAATAAGCGAGCGAGGAGGCGATAAACCACATGCCGTAAATGAGTTGATCGAGATGAAACCCTACTGCTCCCACCGCGCTATATAGCGGGCCCCATAATTTGTAAATAATGCCAAACACAATCGCAATGACGATCGTCGTTAAAATATCCGCCAATTTTAACCCTTTTGTCTTCACTTCCATCCTGTTCTCCTCCTTGTCTTGCGTCAACGGCTCGCCGCCAATTCAGCCGACGGCCACTGCTCAAGCCGATACGCCATCTCCCAAAACTCGTACTCATATTCGCTGCTGATGAGGAAATGCCGCTTCATCCGATGGCGATCCTCTTCGGTGACCTCGTCAGCGATGTCGTCAAGCCACGCGATTTGCTCTTCCACAAGCGAGCGGAACCAGTCCGAACTGTAGGTGCCGATCCATTTTTCATAAATCGGATCATTCGGGCGGCACATTTTCAAGCGCTCGCCAATTTCGTAATACAGCCAGTAGCACGGCAAAATGGCGGCGATAACATCACCGAGATGCCCTTCGTACGCCGCGCGGTACATGTGCGACGTATAGGCGTACGCCGTCGGCGCCGGAATGAACGCCGCCCTTTCCTCTTCCGTAATGCCCAAGAGCTCGGCGAACGTTTCATGCAGCGACAGCTCGGCTTCGCACGTGCTTTGTGCATGGTGCGCCAACCGGGCTGTCGTCGCCAAATCCGGCGATTTCGCCGCCCCGATCGCCTGCACGCGGGCAAAATGGCGCAAATAATAGGCATCTTGCATCACGTAATAGCGAAACTTCTCGCGCGCAAGCGTCCCTTGGCCAAGCTCCTGAACAAACGGATGGCGGAAACTCGCCTGCCAGATCGGATCGGCCGCTTGACGCAATTGTTTGGCAAATGACATTCGTTTTCCCCCTTTTTGGCAAAATAAAAACGCCGCTTCCTTTGCCGATTGGCGTAAAGAAAGCGGCGTGGGCATGCGACGTTGGCAAGGCAAAGCCTAGCCTTGCTGTGCTGCTCCTCCACTTCCCTACGCTGGCATTACCCAGATCAGGTGCTAAGGGTCTCAAAGGCACACTTTGATCTCAGCCTTTCTAAAGGCCCCCTAGTGGATGATGGTGCAATTTTCAGTTTTCTTTACACTTAATCATACCATGGCACGAACGATTGTCAATCTTTTTTTCTCCGACGTTGCGCTATGCGTTGCAATCCGCTATGATGGAAACGCAGCAATTGACGACGGAATGGGAGTGGAAACGATGGCGAAGGTCATCCTGAAAAGAGAACGGAAAAAACGGCTTGAGCAAGGGCATCCATGGATTTTTCGAAGTGAAGTCGACCGCATCGAAGGCGATGCGACGCCGGGCGACTTCGTTGACGTTTACAATCATCAAGGTTATTGGCTGGCGAAAGGATATATCAACCCCGCTTCGCAAATCATCGTCCGCGTCTTGACGCAAAACCGAAACGATGAACTCGATGAGCGCTTTTTCATCGACCGCATCCGTCAGGCGTGGGCGTACCGTGAACGGATGATTCCCGGCGTTCGCTCCTGCCGCGCCGTCTATGGCGAAGCCGACTTTTTGCCCGGATTGATCGTCGACAAATATGAAGATGTGCTTGTTGTGCAAATTTTGGCGCTCGGCATGGAAAGGCGGAAAGACTGGATTTTGCGCGGCTTGCTTGACGTGTTTGCCCCAAGGGCCATTTATTTGCGCAACGATGTGTCCGTCCGCGAGCTTGAAGGCCTCAAACAAGAAAAAGGCTTTTGGTACGGAGAAGCGGAAACGGAAATCGAAATCGAGGAAAACGGCGTGAAATACATCGTCGATATTGAAAACGGACAAAAAACCGGCTTTTTCTTCGACCAACGGCAAAACCGCGCCGCTCTTCGTCCGCTCATCGGCCCGGAGACGACCGTGCTCGACTGCTTCACCCATACCGGCTCGTTTATGCTAAACGCTTGTCTGTATGGGGCAAAACATGCTACTGCCGTCGATATTTCTGAACATGCCATCGAAACGGCGAAACGGAACGCCGCGTTAAACGGATTCACGAACGTTGAATTTGTCGTCGCCAACGCCTTCGACTATTTGCGCGAGTCGGTGCGCGCCGGCAAACAGTGGGATGTCGTCATCATCGACCCGCCGGCGTTCGCGAAATCGGCCCATGCCGTCCCGAAGGCGCTGCGCGGCTATAAAGACATTAACTTAAACGGATTGAAGCTTGTCAAAGACGGCGGCTTTTTCGTCACATCAAGCTGCTCGTACCACGTCCGCCCGCACCTATTTCAAGAGATGATCGCTGATGCCGCATTTGACGCGAAAAAAGTGCTGCGCCAAGTATATTGGAACGGCGCCGGCTACGACCACCCGAAACTCCTTGCCGCGGAAGAAGGCGACTACTTAAAATTCGCCATTTACGAAGTGCATTCCCGGCGGTGACGAGCCGCTCTCAAAGGCCGTTTCGATGCGCCGCTGGGCAGAAAAAACGCCTAGGGGTTATCCCTAAGCGTTTTTTCGTTCCCTGGGGCGAAGCGATTGTTCTTTATGCAAGACCGACAGATAGACAAGCATCGAAAGGAGCACCGAACCGCTAGCAGCTAAATAAATGCTCGGATAGCCGAACCAATGGCTGATTTGGCCAAACACCATCGCCCCGACGCCGACCCCTAAATCAAAAAACGAGAAAAATGTCGCGTTCGCCATTCCCTTGCGGTGGGCAGGCGCCCGCTCGACGGACCACGCCTGCAGCCCCGGTTGCACCATGCCAAAGCCGAAACCGTACAGCACCGCCGCCAAAAGCAACGCCCATTCTCCCGGCAGCCAAGCGAGAAGAAGCATCGCCAGCAAAATAAGCCCCGCACCAGGGAGAAAGACGGCTCGATGCCCTTTTCGGTCATACAACTGGCCAGCGAACGTTCGCGTCACCATCAAGGCCAGCGCGTAAAGCAAAAAGTACAGCTGCAGGCCGCCGATCTGTTTTTGCGCCGTATATAGAGGCAAGAATGAGGCGATGCCGCCGAACGTCACCGTCAAGAAAAACAACAGCAACGACGGGGTCAAAGCGCTTTTTTCATACAAATCCCATCTGTTCGCCCCTTTGCCATGCACGGCTTCCGCTTTTTTATACGTGATCGCGGCGGCAAACAGCACCGAAGCAACTCCAAGCGCCGCACAAATGGCAAACAGATGGCTAAACGGAATCATAGCGGCAAGCACAAGTCCAAGCGACGGACCAAACGCCAAGGCGATATTCCCCGACAGCCCGTAATAGCCCATTCCTTCCCCGCGGCGGCTCGCTGGAATGATGTCCGTCGCCACCGTTCCGGAAGCGGTTGTCGAAAACCCCAGCCAATTCCTTGGACGACCCGCATCAAAAAGAGAAGGAAAATGCTTGAGATCAAGCTGTAGGAACCGACAGAAATGACAAAAATGAGAAGCCCCAATAAAAACACAAACCGGCGCCCTTTCGTCTCAAGCGCATGGCCGGCGAACGGACGGACGATGAGCGCCGAAAACGTAAACACACCGACGACAACGCCAATCAGCTGATCGTTGCCGCCCAAATGCTCGACAAACAGCGGAAGGGTCGGCAGCGTCATTTGAAACCCAAGAAACACAAAAAAATTGGCCAAACAAATCAAAACAAAATCTTTCGTCCATATTTTTTCTTTTTGTTCTGCCATAAGCGGCTGCTGCTCCGCTCCCATACCGATCCCCTTGCGAACGATGTATTTCGTGTCCCTTAATATTTGTTAGTATAACATAATCCTATGCCGCCGTTTAAGCAAAATGTGATTTCACTGTTCTCCCGGCAAGATGACGACAAAAAAGCCCCGCCCAGCCGGCGGTTCCCGGGTGTTGTTTGCGCAGCACCATCCTTCTATGATGCGTCAACTACCCCCACTTCGCGAACGCTTGAAGTGAGGGCTTGCAACTCCCCAGAAGTGCAAACGGACTTCGTCCTCCTTCCTTGACTTGGGGTTGCATCAGGGGCAGGTTGACAACTGCCCAACCACGCAGGTCATGTCTGCATCGTTACCGATTCTCTCGGTGTGTCTGTTGGCAGTACTTGGCTTCCACACACAACAGACGGACCTACGATCGATGTTTGACGGTTGCAACGTTTCCTGCAACCAACTCCATCCATCGAGCAGCCGTTATGGGAGTGCCTTTATTGAACGGTTTTCTCCATGCCTTTATTCTATCATACACAAAAGAAAGGGGGAACGCGCATTCCTCTCCCACTTACTCCCTTTGGTCGTTGAAGTGGGATTCTCCTGCGCGAAATAGGATGAAGAAAAAAGCCGCCGAACAATCGGCAGCCTTTACCATCCTTTTCGTTTGCGCAACGACACAATTTGTGCGGTATGATGTTTCCCATGCCATGCATACAACGCGGTCAATACATACAGCGGCATCTCCCCCGCTGCCCCTTTCGGCCGAATGGTTCGGTGAAAATCCACCTCCATCATCGATTCAAGCAACACCGTCCAGCGCGCATGCAGCCCGTCAAGCAGTAAAAGCGACGATTCAATCGACAATGTACGGGCATCAGCTGTTTTCGCCCATTCGCTTTCCGCAAACGGCTTCACCGTTGGGTCGTCTTCCGTCACTCCCCATTTCGTGCGCAAAAACGCGTTCATGCTTGCATCGGCCAAATGGTGGACGACTTGGGCCACCGTCCAGCCGCCGTCGCGATACGGCGTGTTCAGCTGCTCATCGTTCAAGCCGGAAACAGCGGTTCTTAAGTCGTTCGGCAGCCCGCGGATGGCAGCAATCCACTCTTGCACCTTCCCAGCCTCAAACTGCTGCGGCGCTTGAAACGTTCCGATCGGGTAGCGAATCGGATCGACCGTCCCATGTTGATCATCTCCCTTCCGTATTCATTCATTCCACACAGAAAGGCAAATTCCTTCTTATTCTTTCCAGATGTATACGCGCGCCTCGTACGGTTTCAGCTTAAAACGCGTCGCATTTTTATGCGGACGGACCGGGTAGTTCGAGAGCGCCAAATCGCTTGACTGAAGGCGGAAGCCGTCATAGCGGTAAAGTGACGGGCGGTCCGACAAGTTGACGACTACAAGCGCGCGATCACGTCCGAGCGTTCTTGTGTACGCGTAAATGGATGGGTGGTTTTCCAAAAGCAGATCGTACGTTCCGTAAACAAACAGCTCGTTCGCTTTCCGAAGCTGAATCATTTGTCGATAAAACGACCATACCGAGTTCGGATCGCGCCGCTCGGCCTCGACATTGATCGTACGATAGTTTTCGTTCACCTTGATCCATGGCGTACCTGTCGTGAATCCAGCGTTTGGGGCACCAGACCATTGCATCGGGGTGCGCGAGTTGTCGCGCCCGGTTTTCCAAATGATCGTCATCGCTTCCTCATGGGTCCGCCCCTTCGCCCGTTCGAGTTCATACAGGCGAAGAGCGGACACATCACGATAATCACGGATGTCATCGAACCGCACGTTCGTCATCCCGATCTCTTGCCCCTGATAAATGAACGGCGTCCCTTGCATAAAAAAGTAAAGCGCGCCGAGCGCCTTGGCGCTTTCCGCCCAATAGTCGCGGTCATTGCCCACGTCGAAACGGAGCGGGGCAAATCGTGGTTTTCCAAAAACAACGCATTCCACCCGCGGTTTTCAAGCCCTTTTTGCCATTTCGTCAACGTCCGCTTTAGGCGGCGGACATCGATGGAACCATCCGCACGCCTTTCCCATAGCCCTAGATGCTCAAACTGAAAAATCATATTGAACACGCCGTTTTCTTCCCCGACCCATTGTTCGGCCTCATCAACCGTTACTCCGTTCGCCTCGCCGACCGTCATAATGTCATATCGCGCAAACGTTTGCTCTTTCAACTCTCTTAAATATTCCATAATGCCAGGCTGGTTCATATGCCCGGCAAACGACGGTACATACTTCAGCCCCTTCGGGTTTGGCAAATCGGGAAGACCCGGCTTTTTCTTAATGTGGGAGATCGCGTCGATGCGAAAGCCGTCGATACCTTTATCCAGCCACCAGTTGACCATCTCATAAAGCGCCTGGCGCACCTCACTGTTTTCCCAGTTCAAGTCGGGCTGTTTGACATCAAAAATATGCAGATAATATTGACCCGTCCGCTCGTCATACTGCCACGCCGAGCCGCCGAAAATGCTTTCCCAGTTGTTCGGTTCGCGCCCGTCTTTGCCGTCGCGCCAAATGTACCAGTCGCGCTTCGGATTGTCGCGCGATGACCGCGATTCGATAAACCACGGATGCTCATCACTCGTATGGTTGATGACCAAATCCAAAATGACTTTCAACCCGCGCCGATGGGCTTGGGCAAGCAATTCATCGAAGTCATCCATCGTTCCAAACTCATCCATAATGGCATAATAATCGCTGATGTCATATCCGTTATCGGCGTTCGGCGACCGGTAAATTGGACAAATCCAAACGATGTCGACTCCAAGCTCCACCAAATAATCCAGCTTTTCGATGATGCCGCGAAGATCACCGATGCCGTCGCCGTTGGCATCCATAAAGCTGCGCGGATAAATTTGATACGCAACGCCTTCTTTCCACCATGTTTTTTTCAAGGCTGCCTCCCCTTTGTGCACACGTTTTCACTATCCACTGTACACTACATGACGGCAATATACAACTCTCTTTTTCAAGACTAGCGAAAAAATGATTGATGAATATTTTTAGGCTGTTGTTTTCAATTGCCGCCCGTAAAACAACAGCCGTTTGCCAGACGATCGACATGCTGGCAAACGGCCGATTCGAACGATAATCAACGTTCATTAGCGGTGCGGCCCGCTTCGTAAATTTTCAAGTTATGATAGACGGTTTCAAGCATCGGGGCGTGGATGTCATACTGTTTCGCCAGCTCCAGCAAATACCCTTGCAAATGATCGGCTTCAATCGGCAGCCCTTTTTCCATATCACGCTGCATCGATGACTTCATCGTCGGGGCGATCTGTTCGAGCTGAACGCGCTGTCGTTCGGCCATCTCCTCAGTGAGCGGCGCGCCGTGCGCTTGCATAATCATTTTGATTTCCCCAAGCAGTCGGCTGATGATGACGCTCCCGTACTCGCCGGAACGAATCGGCCCGATCGGAGCGCGAAACAGCGTCGTCACCCCTGACATAGTGGCAATAAACAAATACTTGTTCCACATGTCCGAAACGATTCGCTCACTTAACCGAAACCGGGCATTGGCGCCGGCAAACAACGATTCCAACGCTTTCACCCGCCCTGTCCGTTCTCCCGACCACTCGCCGAAACGAACTTCATGGGCCGGACTTGTTTGAACGATTTCCCCTTTTTCGTTTAACGTCGTTTCGATGAAACAAAGACCCCCAACACCTTGTCATCGCCAAATGACTCCCGCAACACATCCATATGGGCCATGCCGTTTAAGAGTGGCAAAATCATCGTTGTCTCACCGACGTACGGTTTAGCATCAGCGATGGCGCCCGCCAAATGATACGCCTTGTTTGAAAACACAAAAAGATCGAACGGCTCCGTCCGTTCACCGGCCGCGATCAGTTTCGGCGCGAGCACTGCATCGCCGTGGACGCTGCGGATGACAAGCCCGCGTTCCTCAAGCTCCCGCTTTCTCCGCTCACGGACGAGAAATGTCACATCGACGCCTTTTTCGAGCAGGCGTCCGCCGAAATAGCCGCCAACCGCCCCGCTCCCACGACAAGAACGCGCATGTTATGTATCCCCTTTTCCCACATGTTCATAGCCAAGCCTAGGCTGGAATGGACAGCGTTTCGATGCAGACGTTGAAAAAAGGAAGAAGGGGACCCCCTCCTTCCTTTCCAGCCGCTAGCAGCAACGCGACACTTTGCCGCCCTTGGCATTGTAGCGCGCCTCTTGCGCCTCGCAGAAAAACTCTTTCCGCGACTTGATCGGCTCACCCGGATGATGGGTTTTCATATGCTCGACATATTTTTCATAACTCGGCACGCCGACAAGCAAGTCAAGAAACTGCCGGCGATAGGCCAACACAGTTTGCAGCCATTTAGGCATAATGCTTCGCTCCTTCTCCATCGCGCGGCACGTACGGCGCTTCTTTGAGCGGCACATGTTTGTTTTGCAGCACTTTGATCCAGATGTTCAACGCCGAGATCAACATCGCAATCACAACGAGCATGAAAATCGCACACAATGTCGCATCAATGTAGTCGTTCATAATAATTTGCCGCATTTGCGCCGCATTCGTGGCCGGCGCCAAAATTTTGCCTTGGCTCAAGCTGTCTTGGAACATTTTCGCATGCGACAAGAACCCAATTTTAACGTTTTCATGGAACAGCTTTTGATACCCTGCCGTCAGCGTGACGACCAAAAGCCATGTCGTCGGCACGAGCGTGACCCAAACATATGCCTTTTTGCCCATTTTAAATAGAATGGTCGTCGCAAACAACAAGGCGATGCCCGCCAACATTTGGTTGGCGATGCCAAACAGCGGCCATAGGGTGTTGATGCCCCAAGCGGATCGACGACGCCTTGGTACAGGAAGTAACCCACGCCAACACACAAAGGGTCGTGGCGATCAAGTTCGAGGCAAGCGAATCCGTTTTGCCAAGCGGCTTGTAGAACGTCCCCATAATATCTTGGATCATAAAGCGGCCGACGCGCGTGCCGGCGTCAATCGTCGTCAAAATGAACAGCGCTTCAAACAGGATGGCAAAGTGATACCAGAATGCCATAAGCGCCTTGCCACCGATGACGCTCGATAAAATGTGCGCCATCCCGATCGCCAACGTCGGCGCCCCGCCCGTGCGCGACAACACCGTTTGCTCGCCGACGTCTTTCGCCAGCTGCGCAAGCATATCCGGTGTGACGGTGAAACCCCATGACGATACCACTTTTGCCGCCTGCGCCACATCTTGGCCAATCACCGCCGCCGGGCTGTTGATGGCAAAATACGCCCCTGGCGTCAAGACGCAAGCCGCCACCATCGCCATAACCGCGACGAACGACTCCATCAACATCGCACCGTAGCCGATCGGCCGCGCATGGCTTTCAAGCTCAATCATCTTCGGCGTCGTGCCGGATGAAACGAGCGCGTGGAACCCGGACACTGCGCCGCAGGCAATCGTGATGAACAAGAACGGGAACAAATTGCCGGCGAAGACCGGTCCTGTACCGTCGATAAATTTCGTCACTGCCGGCATTTGCAAATCCGGCATGACGACGAAAATGCCAAGCGCCAGTCCAACGATCGTACCGATTTTCAAGAACGTGCTCAAATAGTCACGCGGCGCAAGCAGCAGCCATACCGGCAGCGCCGAAGCGACAAATCCGTAAATGATCATTAAGATCGCGATCGTTTCCCCTTTGAGCGTAAACATCGCCGAAAGCGTCGGATGCTCTGCGACGTACTGACCGGCCACAATCGACAAAATCAACAGCACAAATCCCCAAGCGACGCCTCGGCAACACGCCCCGGGCGAATGAAGCGCATGTAAATGCCCATCAAAATCGCAATCGGAATCGTCGCGGCGATCGTAAACATCCCCACGGGCTTCCGACAAGCGCTTTCACAACAACGAGCGCCAATACGGCCAATAAAATAATCATAATGCCCAAAATGCCAAGCGCTGCGATCAAGCCCGTCACCGGTCCCATTTCTTCCTTGATCATTTCGCCAAGCGACTTCCCATTGCGGCGCATCGACGCAAACAAAATGACAAAGTCTTGCACCGCTCCGCCGAGCACAACGCCGATCACAATCCAAAGCGTCCCCGGCAAGTACCCCATCTGCGCGGCCAAAATCGGTCCGACAAGCGGCCCCGCTCCCGCAATAGCGGCAAAATGATGGCCAAACAGCACCCATTTGTTCGTCGGGACATAGTCTTTCCCGTCGTTGAACATCTCAGCCGGCGTTTTTCGGTTATCATCAAGACCGAACACTTTGCGGGCGATAAACCGGCTGTAAAAACGGTAGGCGACCGCATACGTACACACCGCAGCCACGATGAGCCACATCGCGTTGACCGACTCACCGCGGCTTAAAGCCAAAATGGCAAACGCGGCAGCCCCGAGGATGGAAATCAGGCCCCATAACAAAATCGATTTTAGCCCCTTCACACGGCTTCCTCCTTTTTTATTTGTCAGAATCCTTTACGCTACTATTATATTCATTATTCTGAAAAATTTAAAGATATTTTTTCATCTTCAACTAACGTATCATTTGGTTCTATAGGAACGTTTTTCCCCATTCCTATTTCACAAAAGTATAAAACAAGTCTTTGGCGCAAAAAATGTAATTGCACCCATCGGCTTAACCAGCAACTGACTATGAAGCACCCATTGATTGTCTCCAGCTCCATCTGACGGCGCAATGGACAAAACAACGATCAACTACTATTTCAGTAAAGGGTTCGAGAAGGTGAAGGCGATCGAAGCATTGTTATGGAGCATTGCTTTGCCTGGATTCGGGCAACTGTTGAACAAAAAGTATGTCAAAGGAATTTTGTTTATTGCGTTGGAATTTGTGATTAACACCCAATCTCATTTCAATGAAGCCATCCGCCTCAGCTTCTTGGGGCGCACGGATGAGGCCGCCCGCATCACCGATATCGGATGGCTGATGTTTTACCCATGTTTATACTTTTTCGCCATGTGGGATGCGTTTAAAGACGCTGGCGGCGGACGGACGCCGTACTCGTTTTTGCCGTTTGTCTTCTCCGCCTACTTTGTGACGGTCGGCTTGATGTACTCGGCGCACGTGACGATCGGCGGCGTGTTTTTTGGGCCGATTTGGCTGCCGATCTTATCTGTCATCCCCGGGCTCTCCATTGGATGGCTGCTACAATTTCTGCTGCTGAAATGGAAATAGCCATCCGCTTGGTGATTGCCCCACCACAAAAGCCGCCAATTATTCATTGGCGGCTTTCGGTTGCGGCTCTTTGGCGGACTTTCTTTTTTTCATTGTCCCAACCATAATGACGGCAGCAACAACAAGCAGCTCAAACCCGTATTTCACCACAGGATTGGCAAAATACGCCTTTAAAAACGGCTCATCGACGATCATTTTCGCCGCCGTCCAGGCGAGGACACCGGCGCCGATCGTAATCATGATTGGGAAGCGCTCGATCCATTTTAAAATGAGCGTGCTGCCCCACACCATGATCGGCACAGAAATGAGCAGCCCAAGGATCACGAGGAGAAAACTTCCGTGCGCGGCTCCGGCGACCGCCAATACGTTGTCAAGCCCCATCAACGCGTCGGCAATAATAATGGTGCGAATCGCCTCCCATAAACTTCCCCCGGCTTCAACATCATCATGATCTTTCCCCTCAACAAGCAGCTTATAGGCGATCCAGACAAGCAACACACCGCCGACAAGCAAAAGCCCTGGGATTTTCAGCAGCCAGACAACAAAAATCGTTGCCAGCGCCCGGATGACGACAGCGCCGACCGTTCCCCAGACAACGGCCTTTTTTTGCTGATGTTTCGGCAAGTTGCGGGCCGCCAATCCGATCACAATGGCGTTATCCCCTGCCAGCAAAAGATCAATAATGACGATCGACAGCAACGCCGTCCAAAACTCTGCTGACAATACATCCATGGAACAATCCCCCTTTACAAGTTATATTTTTCTTTTAATGAAATAGGTGCCATGTTAATGATTTGTTGCAAAATAAATAGGAAGACGGCCAAATCATCGATCAAACCAAACAACGCAAGCCAATCCGGAATGAGGTCAAGCGGCAGCGCTATATACAAAAGCAGCAAACCGACGGAAAACAATTTTTTTCGCATTGGCACTTCATGAGAAACGAAAAATTCGAACAAAAACGGTAGAAAACGCCGGACATGGACGATGAACCGAAGCCGTTTCCACCATTTGCGCATGTCATCCCCTCCGCTTTTTGTTCTTTTTGAAGCCGAACCTATCTTCTTTTACGATTATCTTCCCCCCTTTTGTTTCATGACATGAAAGAAGGCCTTTACCATCCTTGGTAAAGGCCTTCATAAGTAAAAGAGACCTTTACCCACATCGGTAAAGGTCTCGCTAACAACGTTGCCGTTGCCAACAAAGCCGAGGGCGCACGCCCTGAACTGACGACTTTGCTGTTAAAGCTACTCCCCTTTAACAAATGCATATTCACTTTGCAATTTCATGATATTCAATGTTTGTGCATCCTGTCAATACCATTTTTTCATCTGTTGCAAAAAACCGCCTCCACTCCCTTTCCAAACAGCGCAACAATTCCCTCCGCCTTTTCATTGCCCGGCTGTGAACTTTAAACCGATGATCCCGACAAGAATGAACAATAAAAAGACAATCCGCGGCGCGTTTATCGGCTCATTTAAAAACAGCATGCCGATGATGACCGCCCCGAGCGCCCCGATTCCCGTCCAAACCGCATAGGCGGTGCCGATCGGCAATGTTTTCGTTGCCATCGATAAAAAGTAAAAACTGGCCGCCATCCCCGCAACAGTGACGACAGACGGCCACAGACGGGTGAACCCAGCCGTATATTTCAGGGAAATGGCCCAGACGATTTCGAATATCCCGGCGACAACTAAGTATACCCACGCCATGTTTCATTCCTCCTTTCGAAAAATAAAAAAGCCGTGAGAAATATCAAAAATGATACTCCTCCCGGGCTTTTGTCGCTCCGTGTACGCGAGAATGACGCGCGTTTTCTCTCGGTCGCAGTCCAGCCGCCAGGCAGCTGCGGAACCCTAGAAAACATTCCCTGTATTTACTTGGCTGCCAATCAGTATAACACATCAGCCAAATGCTTGCAATCCATCCGCCTTCCGCGTATTTCCGACAGATGAAGGCCGAGGGGGCCCCCATCCGTCTTACACCGGGTCGTTATCGACGCCGCTGTACGATTCAATCGCTTGATCGAGCGCCCGATAGGCCTCAGCGAAAGCGTTTGTCGCCGATTCATCTCCAGCCTCGGCCAGCTCCATTCGTGCATTGCGCGCGTGAGTCACCGCCTGGATGACGTCTTCGATCATTTGCCGTTTGTCCCCGGCGCTCGCTTTTAACCGTTCGAGCTCACGAATCGCCCCGTCAAGACTCGTCGAACGCGGCTCTTCAAATGCCTGCTCCAATTGTTCTTTTACACGTTGCAGCACTTCTTTCATGATCGCCCACCCTTCCTTGATTCGTTGTCATCCGCTAGTGTGAGCGATTGGCGGCAAACTATGCATCCTTGTCTCCATCGCGTTCAGTCATTGATCCGTGCATCTTTCAATCCGGCCCAAAAGGCGGCAACGACGGAAAGGGCAACAATCATCAGCGGCGCATACATGATCAAAAACGTTTGCATCATCCTTTCCCTCCTTCCCATTTCCCTTTGACGTACGCTTTATTGAACAAAAAGAGGCGCATCAACAAATACAAAGACGGGATGAGCAGCAACAGCCCCGCGATAAACGCCGCAATTAACGCCACCGCCATCGTTTCATTGGTGAACCCATCGTAAATCGTCAAGTGCGGGTAAAGCAAATACGGATAATGCGAAATACCGTACGCATAAAATGCAAACGCGTATTGACACACCAGTGCGATAAACGCCCGGCCGAACCGTTGCTTTTTCCAAAGCCAATACACGGTAGCGGCAAAAAACAAAAATGAAACAGCCAACACCCATGCCATCTTCCATAAGTTGGCGTAATGCTCCGGATTATGGTAGCGCAGCTGGTAAATAATGAGCAGCGCCGACAACATCGTCGGCCCGCTCCAAAGAAGGGCATAGCGGCGCAGCAGCTCCCGCGCCCGCTCATCCCCGGCCGCGTTCGCATAATACGTCAAAAACACGGCGGAAATGTAAAGGACGCTTGTAACGCTCAGTAACACGACGCTCCACGACAGCGGGCTGGCAACCAACGCACCGTAATCAAGCGCCAATGCATGGCCGTTTTTTTCAACAAATCCGCCTTCCGAAATCGTCAAAACGATCGACAGCGAGGCAGGAATCAACAAGCCTGTCAATCCGTAAACGAGCAAATACCAGTTCCGCTCCGTCCCTCCGTAGGTGTGAAACGCATAGTACGAGCCGCGAATGGCGAGCAAAACAATCGAAATGCTGGCCGGAACAAGCAACACCGAGCCATAATAATACGCCGTTTTCGGGAAAAAGCCGACGATTCCGACAAAGAAAAAGACGAGAAAGACGTTTGTCACTTCCCATACTGGCGACAGATAGCGCTGGATGATGCGATGCAAAATATGTTGTTTGTTCGCCCAATGGCTGTAGGCGCTGAAAAACCCAGCTCCGAAGTCGATTGAAGCCACGATAATGTAGCCGAACAAAAACAGCCATAGCACCGAAATCCCGACCACTTCGAGCGTCATGGCGCCACCTCCCCGCGCTCCGCCAGCTCCCGCTCAATCGGGTTTTGGCGAAACAAACGGACAAGGACGATCACGCTTGCGATTCCTAATACGAGGTATAACGCACAAAACAACACAAGCATCACATCGACATGGGCAGACGATGTTGCGGCCTCGGCCGTTTTCATATAGCCGCGCAAAATCCATGGCTGCCTGCCGACTTCCGCCAAGTACCATCCGGTTTCAATCGCGATCATCGACAACGGCCCCCTGCGGTCAACAATCCAAAAAACCAGTTTTTCGCTGTCCATTTCCAACGAAAAATCGATCCAAGCCAATAAGCAGCCGATAAAATCATTAAA
Source organism: Geobacillus sp. JS12 (assembly GCF_001592395.1). Lineage (NCBI taxonomy): Bacteria > Bacillati > Bacillota > Bacilli > Caryophanales > Anoxybacillaceae > Geobacillus > Geobacillus sp. JS12. Next base: position 59,649 of record NZ_CP014749.1, on the reverse strand, counting down.
AACACGCCAATCGTCACCATGGCATCAAACAAATAGTGGATATAAAGCGGCGGGCGCTCATCTTTCGGAATGTCGTTCAGCCCCGTCACGACCGCCCCCGGGTGGTTGTGCGCCAAAATGCTTAACGCATATGGAATTTCAATGGCATACTTCACTTCCCCATCCTCCGTCAGCGTGCCAAATAACAAGAGCGGCGCGTGGGAGCTCGTTTCAAAATGCCATTCGGCCGCCGCCAGCTTTTCCGGCTGGTATTCGGCCAAAAACTTGCCTGACAAGTCGCCGACAAGAGCGCTCGCTACGGAAAAAATGAGCGCCGTTTTCATCGTCAAATGAAGCGCCTTGCGATGGTACACGTGTCGGTTGCCCTTCCATAAATGCCACGCCGCGATCGAAGCGAGCACGAACGCCGACGTCATATACGCCGTCGCCAGCACGTGGGCGACTTTTGTCGGCATGGCCGGATTGAACATTGCGGCGATCGGGTCGATGTTGATAAGCTCGCCGTTTTTCAACTCAAACCCTTGCGGCGTGTTCATAAAGGCGTTCACCATCGTAATAAACATGGCCGAAGCCGAAGAGCCGATCGCCACCGGAATGAGCAACAGCAAATGTTTTTTCTGGTTTTCAAACCGGTCCCATGTATACAGATAAATGCCGAGAAAAATGGCTTCAAAAAAGAAGGCGAACGTCTCCATAAACAGCGGCAAGCTGATCACTTGGCCAGCCAGCTGCATAAAGTTCGGCCATAAAAGCGACAGCTGCAAGCCGATCGCCGTTCCGGTCACAACCCCGACCGCCACCGTGATGACAAAGCCGCGCGTCCAACGACGGGCAAGCAAAATATAATGCATATCATGTTTCCGAATCCCAATCCACTGGGCAATGGCGATCATAAGCGGAATCCCAACGCCGATCGTGGCGTAAATGATGTGAAACGTCAGCGTCAACTCTGTCAGCACGCGGCTGAGCCACACTGAATCATACTCGTGCATATTTCATCCCCCTGTGAAAACAGCCGTCCCATCAACGAAACGAACACGGCGGCCGCCGCCAAAAAACTAATCCATATGAGCCACGTTTCTTGCCGTTTCCACACGTTCCTTCCCCTCCGTAAAGTCCTACACGACATAATTGTGATAAACATCACAAATCAGTTGTGTTTATTATCCCATAAACTTCCCGCTCTTATCCATCGCAAATTCGAATAATTTGTGACATTTTTCACATATCTGCCGTGACAAACAAAAAAAGCAGGATGCCCCTGCCGTTCGTGATCACAAATACTTCCGATGCACCGTCTTCCCGTCATACGTAAACAACATCGGCTTCTCTTCAACAACCGTCTCCATATGGACCGGACGGCCCCACAACTGATAAATGTAGGGCAATACTTTTTCCAAATACTTCAGATCGAGTTCGATCCCTTCATACCAATGTTTTAAATACAGCTCCCCATTGCGCATGTAGTCGCCGTCATTGACCGTGATATACGGAAACCCGCCGTTGACCCGCATGCTGACGAGTTGGTCGCGAATATGTTCCCAATGCTTGTCGACAATTTTGTAATCTTTCCCTTGTTTTTGGAATAAGTACATATCTTCCCGCATGATCAGCTCTTTCGTCAAATAGTTGCGCAAAAACGAAATATCGGATTCCAGCTCGCGCACTTCAAAAATTTTCGCCCGTCCTGAGCCTGGCTTGACACCGTATTTTTTCATCTCTTCCGTCGGGTTGTTCCAGCGCTCTTCGATGTCCTCAAAAATTTTCAGCCCTAAATAGTACGGATTGATGCCGGTGCGCGACGGCTGCACGACGTTGGCGTTCAGTTTCGCAAATTCAATCGCCTCATCGCTCGTCAAATCCATCTCGCGCAAAATGCGCTGATGCCAATACGTCGCCCATCCTTCGTTCATGATTTTCGTCTCCAGCTGCGGCCAAAAATAAAGCATTTCCTCGCGCATCATCGTTAAAATGTCGCGTTGCCAATCCTCCAGTTCGCGGCTGTATTCTTCAATGAACAATAGCACATCTTTTTCCGGTTGCGGCGGAAACTTGCGCCGTTTTTTTCGCGGCGGCGTTTTCAGTTTGTTCCGCTCGTCAAGCGACCATAAATCGTCGTACGGCGTCGATGTTTTCGGAGGCTCCTCCTCTTCGTACACTTCCGTATCTTCCCACGTCCATGACAGCTTCGGCCGCAGGAGCGAGGGATCGATATGCTCCTGAATGGCCAAGACGGCATCCAAAAATTTTTCCACTTCCAATTTTCCGTATTGGTGCTCATAATGTTTGATCCGCTCTGCTGTCGCCGCCATGCTTTCCACCATATCGCGCTTCGTGTTGCTGAAGCGGACGTTGTTTTTGAAAAAGTCGCTGTGGGCCAACACATGGGCGACAATTAGCTTATTTTGGATCAGTGTATTCGTATCGAGCAAAAACGCGTAGCAAGGATCCGAGTTAATGACAAGTTCGTAAATTTTGCTTAACCCTAAATCATAATGAAGCTTCATTTTGTAAAACTGTTTCCCAAAGCTCCAATGGGAAAATCGCGTCGGCATTCCGTAGGCGCCAAACGTATAAAGAATGTCCGCCGGACAAATTTCATAACGCATCGGATAAAAATCAAGGCCAAATCCTTCCGCAATTTCGGTAATTTCGGCAATGGCCCGTTCCAGCTCTTTCAGCTCGCCCTTCCGCATCCATCTCCCCCTTTTTCCTCTTATCACAATGTATGAGGGAAAAGAAATTTTGATACGTTGAATCATTGCCCATGCTTTCCATTTCTGCCTGCCGTCCGTTATAATTTGTGTTGTACACGACATATTTCCATAAAGCGTGGTGATCGTTTGCATCAATATTGGCATCATTTCATTGAACATTTTGGCTACATCGGCATTATGGTTTCGCTCATGCTTGGCATCGTCGGGCTGCCGATCCCTGACGAGCTGCTGTTGACATATGCCGGTTACCGCGTTTCAACGGGGGCGTTTTCGTATCCGCTCGCTTTTCTTTCCTGCTGGCTCGGAGCCATCATTGGCATCTCGCTCAGCTATATGCTCGGGATTACGCTCGGGCTGCCGTTTTTGCATAAATTCGGTCCGAAGCTTCATCTTACGGAGAAGCGGCTCGAGCAAACGAAAGCGCTTTTTTCGAAGCTCGGCCCAGCGGTATTGTTCATTTGCTATTTCATCCCCGGCGTTCGGCATCTCGCCGCCTTTTGGGCCGGCATGAACGCCTACCGTTGGAGAAAGTTTGCTTTGTTCGCCTACAGCGGGGCGATGGTGTGGGTCGCTGTCTTTTTGACGATCGGCGCCTATTTTGAAAGCCGCTGGAGGGCCGTCAAGCAGTACATCCATGCCTACCGTCCATTCTTATTTCCAGTCTTTTTAGTCGCTCTTGGTTTCGCCATCTTCTATTGGTACATCCAGCAAAAGCGAAAAACACCGGGGTAATCTCCGGTGTTTTTCATTCTCTATGCGCGCTATACGTTCTCGCGCGGGCCGCGATGGTACGTTTCCGTCAGCAGACCCATAAACAGGCCGAATCCGAACATAAACATCGAGGCCCCGATAATGCCGAGACTGATGATCGTCAAGAAATAGTCTTTGTTGTAAGCGCTTGCGATAAAACTAAGCAAAAACAGTACAACTCCGACAATCAATCCCACTGACGCCATCCATTTGCACATGTTGATCATTTCTTGCCCTTCGTGCCGTTTGTTCATTCTCATCATCCCCTTACTTTGAGGATACTATTCTTGTCACAAAATTGCAACATTTATTTTTCCTTTTTCGTTTTCATTTCGGTTATAATTTATATTTTGCCTTCTGTCGCAACATTTACAGGGCAACAAAACGCCCCGCCGTCATACACTAACAATGACTCCTTCTTGATAAAGGAGGCATGCCGCTTGAACACCGTCGACTATGATAAGGCGCTCTATTACACGCATCGCTCCGAATGGGACAATTTGCTCATTTTAATGGTGCGTACGCCTGATGATATTCTGTCGAAAAAAATTGAAAAGTTTCTCCACGCTTATAATTTTGAACATGACTACTCCGTCATCCAGGAGCGGTTGCACGCCTTGCTTCGCTATATTGACCATGCGCTTGAAGTGAGCGAACAAAAAATGGGAGTCGAGCAGTACGCGCAGTTTTACTCGTAAAACGAACGGGGAATTGGCTGATGTCAATTCCCCGCAGATTGTGCTGATCATGGCGCATAAGAAGGCGAAACGGTGCTGAGCACATCCTTTACGCGTTGCATGACGGCGTCTGCCAAGCGCGCTAGTCTTTCTTCGCTGTCCCCCAGCGACGTCCCTTTGACGCCGAAGTACGCCTTCATTTTCGGCTCCGTCCCTGATGGACGCAGACAAAACCACGAGCCATCCTCCAAGATATACTTGAGCACATTGGATGTCGGCAAATTAATGGCCGTTTTTTCGCCGGTCAACGTGTTCGTCCGCTCTTTCGTTTTGTAATCCTCAATCACCGTCACCTTTTTCCCCGCGGCCTCCACCGGCGGCTGTTGGCGGAACGACGCTAAAATCGCGGCAATCGCCTCTGCTCCTTCTTTGCCTTTCAGCGTGAGCGACCGTTGTCCCTCGCGGTAATAGCCGTACTGGTCAAACAATTGCAAGAGCGCCTCATACAACGATAGCCCTTGCTTTTTATAAAACGCACACACTTCCGCCGCGAGGACAGCCGCCTGCACGGCATCTTTGTCACGGACAAAATCGCCGATCAAATACCCATAGCTTTCCTCATATCCGAACTGGAACACATATTGCCCTGTTTGCTCGTATTCCTTTATTTTTTCACCGATGAATTTGAAACCGGTCAACGTATCGACCGTCTCAAGACCAAACGATTGGGCGATCGCCCGACCCAATTCAGACGTCACGATCGTTTTTAAGACAACACCATTTTCCGGCAGAGTGCCTTGAGCTTTTCGTTGCGACAGCAAATAGTGGAGCAACAAGCCGCCGGTTTGATTGCCGGTCAGCACGACATAGTTTCCCTTGTCATTTTTCACCGCCACGCCCAGCCGGTCGGCATCCGGGTCGGTGGCGATCAACAGATCAGCGTTCACTTGCTTGCCCAACTCCATCGCCATGGCGAAGGCCGCGTGTTCTTCCGGATTGGGCGAGGCGACCGTCGAGAAATTCGGATCCGGCAACTCCTGCTCTTTGACGACAAAGACGTTTTGGTAGCCGAGCTCAGCGAGCGCGCGGCGCACCGGTTTGTTTGACGTGCCGTGAAGCGGCGTAAACACGATATGGATCGCCGTTTCCCGAGCGAGCTCCGGATGGATGGAAATCGTTTTGACCGCATGGATATAAGCATCATCGACTTCGCTTCCGATGATGCGAATAAGGCCTTTTTCTCTTAACGTTTTCTCATCTTCCACATGAATGGCGAGCTCATTTTCGACTTCATTGACATAGCGGATCACTTGGTCGGCGACAGCAGGCGGCAGCTGTCCCCCGTCCTCTCCATACACTTTATAGCCGTTATATTCGGGCGGATTATGGCTAGCGGTGATGACAATGCCGGCAAACGCCCGCAAATAGCGAACAGCAAACGACAGTTCCGGCGTTGGACGCAATTCATCAAACACGTATGTTTGAATGCCGTTCGTCGCCAACGTTTTCGCCGCCTCCATCGCAAATTCCGGCGACTTATGCCGGGAGTCATAGGCAATGACGACCCCGCGTTGCTTCGCCTCATCGCCAAACGATTGTATGTATCGCGCCAATCCTTCCGACGCTTTTCGCACCGTATACATGTTCATTCGGTTCGTCCCCGGGCCAATCTCGCCGCGCATGCCGCCGGTGCCGAATTCGAGATTTTTGTAAAAGCAATCCTCCAGCCATCGTTCATCATGGCGGCGTTGTTCCAACAACCGCTTCAATTCCGGATCGAGCTGCGGCTCACGCAGCCATTGTTCGTATTTTTGTCTCCACTCCATCGCTGTTCCCCCTTGATTTTCATTTTCCCTGTTTATGTATTCGCTACCATCATACAATATACCTGCCGAAAGAAAAAGGATGTCCCGGAAAACAGGGACATCCTTTTTCCCCCATTACCCTTGCGGCTGCGACGGTTCCGAAATGTTCGTCAGCGCCTGTTCAGCCGCTTCGTTCGATGCGCTGTTCGTCGCAATATCGCCTAAAGCGACAATGCCTTGAAGCTGGTTGTTTTCCACGATCGGCAAACGGCGAACTTGATGTTGGGCCATGACATTCGCGGCTTCCTGTACGCTCATATTCGGCGTACCGGTGACGACTTGGTTCGTCATGACCTCCGCTACTTTGACGGTCGACGGGTCTTTTCCTTGGGACGAGACGCGCAACGTAATATCGCGGTCCGTAATCATCCCTTTGACTTGCCCGTTTTCCACAACCGGAAGCGCCCCAATATTTTTTTGGCTCATGATTTGCGCTGCTTCTTGCACCGTTTGGTTCGGCGAAATCGTTGCGACGTTTTTCGTCATAATGTCCTGCACTTTGTTTCCGCTGTTGTTCGTCAATGTGATCCTCCCCTTTCACCGATTAGTATGGCTCGTTTGTCGAGCGATATAGATAGAAAATGTTGTTTTCTTTCCTGCCCTTTGCCGGTTATGAATGGACGTTCCGTTTTCCATCCCTTATAATGGAGCTGAACAGTGTAAGATCGGGCAACGGTGTCTGCAACGGAAGAAGGGGAGAAGGATGGAACAAGAAAAACGCGCGGAACACTTGCTTTTGGCCGCATGGGCGACCGCGCTCATCGCCACCCTCGGAAGCCTTTATTTTTCGGAGGTGCTTGGGTACATTCCGTGCGACCTGTGCTGGTTTCAACGCATTTTTATGTATCCGCAAGTCATCATTTTAGGAATCGCCATCGTGCGCAAAGACGCTGCGGCAGCTCGCTATAGCTTCACACTGTCATTGATTGGCGGGGGTATTTCTCTGTATCATTATGGATTGCAAAAAATTCCGCTGCTTCAAGAATACGCCATCAGCTGCGGCCGCATTCCGTGCACAGGGCAATATATAAACTGGCTTGGATTTATCACCATTCCATTTTTGGCGTTCACTGCCTTTATGATCATTATTTTGTTAAGTTGGACCGTCATGCGCCAGCAAAGAAAGGAGAGCGAACGTTGAAAAAACTGCTCGCATTTGGCGGCATCATTGTCGTCCTGTTCGCTGCGATCGCGTTTATTACGATGTACGAACAAAAAGAAGCCGCAAGCAACAATCCTTACCATAAAAGTGATCTCAACCCAGCCACCATCGCCCAACTTGACGACCCGAACTACCGCAACATTATTTTGCCCGCGGAGCTGAAACAGCAGCTGGCTGACGGCAAGACGCTCACCGTTTACTTTTACAGCCCGACATGCCCTCACTGCCAGCGGACAACGCCGATCGTCGTACCGCTAGCAAAGGAGCTTGGCATCGATTTAAAGCTGTTCAACTTGCTCGAATTTGAAGACGGTTGGGACATATACCATATTGAAGCAACCCCGACCATTGTCCATTATGAAAACGGCAAAGAGGCAAAACGCATCGAAGGATACCATGATGAAAAAACGTTTCGCCGATGGTTTGCCTCACTGCCAATGCCAAAAAAATAAGGAGCTGCGCCTTTTACAAGACGCAGCCCCTTGCCCTACATCACCCACTGGTTCACAGCGTGAACATACATGCTGCACGGCATCGCCCGCTTATGGAGAAACTGCTTGGCCCGAAATGGAAAGGTGATGCCATGACGAGCCAAAATTTTTTGGTTGCGGGCAAACAGCCATTCATATTGGTCGCACTCTCCATGTTCCCCCATATATTCGATGACGGTAATGAGCGACTGCAGCGCCGAAATGATTTGGAAAGCCTCCTTCATTGTTCCATTATATGCCACATGTTCGTGATCTAACGAAAGAATGCCCCATTCCTCAAATTGACGGATTTGTTCGTCATCGAAGTAATACGGGAACACATCGGTATAAAAGTAGTTGAACAAATACTGCATGTAATGCTCTTGTTCCGGAGTCGCTGCATACATCATTTTCAACGTCCATACCACCTTTTCTCGCCGCAATGCTTGCGTTCTCCATCATGAAGACGATACTATGAGTGTACCATATCTCGCGCAAGGATAGGGGTAGAAAGTGTTTCCACAGCTAACAAACAATTGGGAGTGTGACAACCTTTGTGGACAAGAAAAGGCGATTGGCTGGAATGCATCATCCCTAGCTGGTGGAGCGGTTTGACGATTGAACAGCTCCTGAAAGACGTATGGGCCGCCTCGAAAAAGCTCGCCCACCGTTGGCGGATGGAACACGGCGTCAAACTGAACGGCCAGGCTGTTCCCTGGAAGACGGTGCTCAACGAACGCGACCGGCTTCAGCTTTACGCATATGAGCCCGAGCCGTCGTTCATCGTTCCAGAATATCGGGAGCTTTCGATTTTATGGGAGGACGACCATCTGCTCGTCTTGAACAAAGAAGCCGGCATCGACATTCATCCGTCCGAACCGGAGCAAACCGGGACGCTCGCCAATGCGGTCGCGTTTTATTTGCAGTCGCAGGCAATTTTAACAAAAGTGCGCCACATTCACCGACTTGACCGCGACACGTCGGGAGCGATTTTATTTGCCAAACACCCGCTTGCCGGTGCGACGCTCGATCGGATGCTCGCCCACCGTGCCATCAAACGGACGTACGTCGCCCTTGTTCACGGTCGTTTGTCCCCGAAATCAGGAACCATTTCCGCGCCAATCGGCCGCGACCGCCACCATCCAACGCGCCGGCGCGTCTCGAAGACGGGGGCAAAAGCGGTGACACACTATCGCGTCATCAAAACATTCCCGTCAACATCGCTTGTCGAGCTTTCTCTCGAGACTGGACGGACGCACCAAATCCGCGTCCATTTGGCCCATCTCGGCCATCCGCTCGTCGGCGATGTGCTTTATGGCGGCAAACCAGTGTTTCATCGCCATGCGCTTCATGCCGCTAAGCTAACGTTCCGCCATCCGTTTACAAACGAAGAGGTCATTTGTCTCGCGCCAACAAGCGATTTTCCCACCGACCTTTCGCGCATTTACAATTGATCTACTCCGCCGTCCTTCAATGGAGGAGGGGATTTTTCGGCCGAAACGAGAAAAGGCAGACGCCCCCGTCTGCCTTACAAACGCAACTCCTCCTCTTCGGCGCCTGCCGCCTCCTCCTCTTTGTTCGGCTCTTTTTTTGCCACTTCCAGCGATTTCACATGATGGCCATCCATTTCCTTCACCGTAAACAAGTAGCCATCGATTTCGACACTCTCGCCTGGTTTGATATCATAATGCTTCGTTAAAATCCAGCCGCCGATCGTATCGACGTCATCATCGTCAATGTCCAGCCCAAGCAAGTCATTCACTTCGCTGATCAACACTTTGCCATCCAAGATCAATCGATCGTCCATTTTTTGAATCAGCGGCGTTTCATCAATATCAAACTCATCTTGGATTTCGCCAACGATTTCTTCCAAAATGTCCTCGACTGTAACCAGTCCAGACGTGCCGCCGTATTCATCGACCAAAATCGCCATATGGATGCGTTCTTTTTGCATTTTGACCAACAAATCGTGAATGGCGATCGATTCAATCACTTGAATGATCGGGCGGATATAGTCTTTCATCTGCTTTTCGTTGGACGGATTGGCAATAAAGTCCGTAAACACCTCTTTCACGTTGATGAGTCCAAGCACATGGTCTTTATCGCCGTCAATGACCGGATAGCGCGTATACTTTTCTTCGCGAATGATGTCCAAGTTTTCCTTGACGCTTTTGTTAATATCGAGCGCCACAATTTCTTTGCGCGGCACCATAATTTCTTTCGCTATGCGGTCGTCAAAACGAAAAATGTTATTGACATAGCGGTACTCTGACTGATTGATCTCCCCGCTTTTGTAGCTTTCGGATAAAATGAGGCGCAACTCCTCCTCAGAGTGGGCGATTTCATGCTCCGCCACCGGCCTGAGGCCAAACAGGCGCGTCACGAGCCGCGCAGAGTTGTTGAGCGTCCAAATGAACGGATACATGATTTTGTAAAACCAGATGAGCGGCTGAGCCGTAAACAGCGTAATCGCTTCCGCCTTATGAATGGCAAACGTCTTCGGCGCTAATTCACCGACGACGACATGCAAAAAGGTGATGAGCGAAAACGAAATGATAAACGCTAAAAAGTGGGAGACGGATTCCGATAAATGGAGGCGTTCAAACAGCGGCAGCAACATCCGCGCCACCGTCGGCTCCCCGAGCCAGCCAAGGCCAAGCGAGGTGAGCGTAATGCCGAGCTGGTTCGCCGATAAATAGCCGTCCAAATTCGAAATCACTTTTTTCGCCGCGACCGCCCGTCGATTCCCTTCATTGACAAGCTGATCGATGCGCGAGCTGCGCACCTTGACGATCGCAAATTCAGAAGCGACAAAAAAGGCGGTGCAAGCGATGAGAAACGCCACCAACAGCAAACTGGCTATATCCAATTCGTCTCCGAGCGCGGATGAAGCGCCCAGGTTACACCTCCTGCACACAAAAGTTTCCATTGCAACTGATAGACGATGATGCCGCTGGGCCGCCTTAGGCGGCCCAATATGTTACGATTCCTCATTATTGTTCCCTTGGGTGAAAATGAGCACATATTTCAGCAGTTCAAACACGGCGATCAACGTTGCCGCGACGTATGTCAGCGCCGCCGCGCCAAGCACTTTGTTTACGCCTCGCGCTTCATTTGGGGCGATCAACCCTTCAGCCAGCATAAACCGCTTCGCCCGTGCGCTCGCGTTAAACTCCACCGGCAAGGTAATGATTTGGAAGGCCACCGCCAGCGAGAAAAACAAAATGCCGAGTCCAATCAGCGAAAATTGATGGAGCACAAATCCAACGAGCAACAACAACGGCGCAACGCCCGAAGCGAAGTTCACAATCGGAAACATCCGGTGGCGAAGGACGAGCGCCGCGTAGCCTTGCTGGTGTTGAACGGCATGGCCAACCTCGTGGGCGGCAACGGAAATGGAAGCGATTGAACGCCCATAAAAGACCGGCTCCGACAAACGGACCGTGCGGGAAATCGGATCATAATGGTCGGACAATCTACCTGGCACGACCTCCACCGGCACATGGTGCAGCCCGTGGCGGTCTAAAATCATGCGCGCCACTTCCGCCCCCGTCAACCCCGATGAGGCTGGAACTTCAGACCAGGCATTGAAATTGCTTGATACCTTCCATTGCGCCCAAAGCGATATCAGGAAGGCGATAAAAATGAAAATATCCATCGGATGGAATAGCATCACAGCACCCTCCGTTTTTTCAATGTTCATCAAATGTGTATACTATTATTTATTGTACTTGCTCACCTTTTCATACGTCAAACGGCCCGCTCCGGTTTCAAAAAAAAAAAAAAAAACAGCGCCTGCATCGAGGCGCTATTTGGCTGATGGGGACATCAAAAATTGAAATTGTCTGGGTCAGGACCGACCCGTTTGTTCAAGTTCAACGCGTCGATCTGTTTCATTTCTTCGTCGGTCAGCGAGAAATCAAAAATATCAGCGTTTTCCTTGATCCGCGCCGGCGTCACCGACTTCGGGATCGTCACAACGCCGTGTTGCAAATCCCAGCGCAACACCACCTGCGCCGGCGTTTTCCCGTACTTGCGCCCAATGTCAACGATCGTCGGTTCGCTTAAAATTTCCCCGCGCATGAGCGGCGACCATGCCTCAAGCTGGATGCCGTTTTCCCGGCAAAACGTAAGCAGCTCTTTTTGCGTCAGGCGCGGGTGATACTCGACTTGGTTGACCATCGGCTTAATTTCGCAGTCAGCCATCACATCTTGCAAATGGTGAATTTGGAAGTTGCTCACTCCAATCGCGCGCACATAGCCGTCTTTATACAACTTTTCCAGCGCCTTGTACGTCTCTTTATACTTCCCTTTCACCGGCCAGTGGACCAAATACAAGTCGACATAATCGAACCCGAGTTTTTTCAAACTTTTGTCAAACGCCTTCAGCGTCGTTTCATACCCTTGGTCGGTATTCCATACTTTCGTCGTCACAAATACTTGTTCGCGAGGAATGCCGGATTCGCGGATCGCTTGACCGACACCTTCTTCGTTTTCATAAAAAGCGGCTGTATCGACGTGGCGGTAGCCAACTTCCAGCGCGGTGCGCACCGCGCTTTTCACTTCGTCCCCCTCTTTCACTTTGTAGACGCCAAGACCGACCCACGGCATTTTCACACCGTTATGTAAAACCGCGCAATCTTGCAAACTGTTCACTCTGCTTCCCCCTCCAACATCGATATAGCTTTATTATGGGAAAACGACCAGGAAAAAGCAAAATATATGCACAAAAAACGAGGAAAATATCCCCTCACCGTCTCGCTGCCTCCTTGTTTCATCCGCCAGTTTGCAATGTGCGGTGCGTTTTGGGGCTCGTTTTTCCTATATTTTTACCAAAAAAACCGCCCCCAAAGGCCATCCGCGCGGCCCTTAGGAGCAGATTCCCGTTCCTTACTTTGCGATTGTCATCTTCCCTTCCGCTAGATTTTGTTCAGCAGAAGGATGAAACTCATTTTCCATTTTCGAAACGACAACAGTCGCCACAGCATTGCCGATAATATTCGTAATCGCCCGCGCTTCCGACATAAAGCGGTCAACCCCAAGCAACAAGGCGATGCCTTCGACCGGAATCATCGGAAATGCTGCCAACGTTGCAGCCAGCGTAATAAAGCCGGAACCGGTAACCCCTGCTGCCCCTTTCGAGGTGAGCATTAAGACGCCAAGCAACGTCAGCTCTTGCCAAATGGTTAAATCAATGCCGTACGCTTGGGCGATGAAAATGGCTGCCATCGACAAGTAAATCGATGTGCCGTCTAGGTTAAACGAATACCCTGTCGGAACGACAAGACCAACAACCGATTTCGAGCACCCGTATTTTTCGAGTCGCTCCATCAGCCGCGGCAACGCTGATTCAGACGAAGACGTGCCCAAAACAAGCAACAGTTCCTCTTTGATATAAGCGAGAAACTGAAAGATGTTAAACCCATAAAACTTGGCAATCCCGCCAAGCACGACGAAAATGAAGAGCGCCATCGTAATGTAAACAGAACCCATCAATTTACCGAGCGACACGAGCGATCCGAGGCCGAACGTGCCGATCGTGTACGCCATCGCGCCGAACGCGGCGATCGGCGACACCTTCATTACCATGTTGACGACGCCGAAGAAAATTTCCGCCAGCCGTTCAAACAAGGAAATCACTGGTTTTGCTTTTTCCCCAAGCGCGGCAGCCGCTAAACCGAACAACACGGCGAAGAAGAGCACCGGAAGCAGTTGGCCGCTCGCCATCGCGGCAACAACGTTGTCAGGAATGATGCTTAAAATGAAATCAACAAAACCGTGGCTTGTTTCTTCCGCTTGTTTCGTGTATTGTGAAATGTCGCCGCCTTTTACGGCATCGGTGTTAAACCCGACCCCTGGTTTGACAAGGTTGACGACGACAATCCCGATCGCCAACGCAAATGTCGTGACAATTTCAAAATAAATGAGCGCCTTGCCGCCGATGCGGCCGACCTTTTTCAAGTCGCCCATATTGCCGATTCCGATGACGACGGTGAAGAAAATGATCGGGGCGATCACCATTTTAATCAGCTTAATAAATCCGTCTGCCAATACTTTCAACTTCGCGCCAAATTCCGGAAATACAAATCCGACAATGATCCCTAAAATAATGCCGATGATGACTTGCACCGTCAAGTTTTTCAGTTTTCTCTGCATTTCTCCCACTCCTTTCGATATCTTGGCAACGCTTTCAACATTATCATAAAGAAAAATCGTTGAAATCAAAATATTATGGTGATAATGGTCGTTTTGGTCTTTTTGGTCTTGACCTTTTTTGGCTCTTCACCACAACATGTTACTTGACAAGCAATACGGTTTCCTGCACAAAGATGTGCCAAAATCACGGATTTGTTGGTTTTCCTTCACAAGCGTAAATAGGGTATGTTCAGAAAAAATCAAGTACAACTTTTGGTGAAGAGCCACTTTTTTGCTGTTCAAAAACAAAAAAAGCTTCCGCCCGCGGAAGCCTATTGCGATCCTCTCATTTCATTCAAAAGCCTGGAACCAAACTGCCTCGTAAACTCGTCGTACAGCGGGGCAAACTTCTGCTCCCATTTCCGTTTCTCCTCTTCCGACAGCCGGTAAAGGAAGACATCTTCACGCCGCTCGAGCTGCTTGAGCTCCCGTTCGTTTTGCTCTTTCGACTGCTCTAAATTCCAACGCGTCGCTTCAGCCATCGCTTCGGTTATTTTTTGCTGGATGTCTTTCGGCAAATGGTCCCAAAATGACTGATTCATCATGACGGCGTACCCGAGATATCCGTGATTGCTGATCGTAATATACGGTTGAAATTTGTAAAACCCTTTCGAATAAATATTGGAAATCGTATTTTCCTGCCCATCAAACTTATGCTGTTCAAGCTCCTGATAAACGCGGTCAAATGAAACGGCAATCGGTTCACCGCCAAGCAAGCGAAACTGCTTTTCAATCACTTCGCTCGGCATAATGCGAAAACGCAAGCCGCGAAAATCGTCAGGGGCGATGAGCGGACGGGTTGTGCTCATCATTTGCTTAAATCCATTGCTCCAAAACGCCAGTCCTTTCATTCCTTTTGCCTCCAGCATCCGAAGCAGCTCGGCGCCCACTTTTCCAGTAAACACGCGGCGCACGTCGTCCTCATCGCGGAACAAAAACGGCAAATCGAGCACTTGCCATTCGGGGACAAGCTCTGTCACCTTTGAAAATGATGGCGCGATCATTTGCACGTCGCCGCGCAACAGCGCATCAAGCTCTTCCCCATCCGAATAAAGCGAGCCGTTCGGGAACACTTCGACTTTGACGCGGCCGTTTGTTTTTTGCTCGACGAGCTCGGCAAACTTTTGCGCCGCCAACCCTTTTGGCGTATTCTCTGCTACGACATGGCTGAAATAAATAATGATTTGCTTTTTCAACCCCTTTTGCTCGTCGTCATAAACAAGTGGTTCACGTCCCAGTTGACGGCTCGCTGCCCAGCCGACTAGACCGAGGCCGACAAACAAAAGGATTGTCCATGCTCTCCACTTTTTCCCCATTGTTCACACCATTCTTCCATCCTATTGCTAAAATGGCACTCCAACGGAATGCTCCCCGCCGACTCGAATCATTGAAGCAAAAAAGCGGCTGGAGCCCACCGATTCGGTTTGAAAGCAGCAATCGCCACGCCTTACGTATGCACCATCTTCTATGCTGGCGGGCAGAATATTTGTTCCCCACCGCCATTTTACACCTTTCGTTTCTTTCCATTCAAGAAGATTTGGTATAATAAAAAAAAACGTTGATTTATTCCTTTCCCGATTCATATGGCATGTCCAACAGCCATCACGACTGCCAAAAAGGAGTTCCGCCATGAACCGGCTGCCGATTCGCTGGAAAATTACGATGTTGATTTTCGCCATCGTCAGCTTTTCCATGTTGCTGAGCGGTGCATTCATCATCAGCGACTTTTTCCATACAAAGGAGGAGGAACTCAGCCAGCGCGCCTTATTGACCGCGCGCACCGTCTCCGAGCTGCCCGAAGTCAGGCGCCATATTGTCGGAAACAAACAAAGCCGGGCGCTGATCAATCCGGTCGTCGAGCGGGTGCGCGTCATTCACAGCGCCGACTATATCGTCGTTCTCGATATGAACAAAGTGCGCCTCTCCCATCCGCTTCCGGCAATGATCGGCACGATCTCCCGCGGTGCTGATGAGGGGCCGGCATTTGCCGAACATACGTACACTTCCAAAGCCCGCGGGGAAATCGGGACAGTGGTTCGCGCCTTCGTTCCCATTATGAACAGCGATCACGAACAAATTGGCGTCGTCATCGCCGCCTACCGGTTGCCGACGTTTTTTGAAGCCATTGATTCTTTGAAAGAAGAAGCTGCCGTAGCGGTCGTTTTGTCGCTCGTTGTCGGTGGAATTGGTGCATGGCTGCTCGCCTCCCATATCAAGCGGCAAATGTTTGAGCTGGAACCGCATGAGATCGCCAAGCTGCTGATCGAACGGACGGAAGCGTTTAACGCCATGCACGAAGGCGTCATCGCCATTGACAGCGATGAAAACATTACCATCTTCAACGACCGGGCAAAACAAATGCTCGGCGTCAAAGGGGATGTCATCGGCCGGTCGATCCGTTCCGTCATTCCAGACACACACCTTCCGGAAATCTTGGAAGTAAACAAGCCGATTTACAATAAGGAGTTGCAGATCGGCAATTTAACGATTTGGAGCAACCGCATCCCGATCAAAGTCAACGGGAAAACGGTCGGCGCCATCGCCATTTTCCAAGACCGGACGGAAGTGAAGCGGCTGGCTGAAGAATTGACGGGCGTCAAGGCGTTTGTCCACGCCTTGCGCGTGCAAAACCATGAATATATGAACAAACTCCATACAATCGCCGGCCTCATCCAGCTCGGCCATATCGAAAAAGCGCTCGAGTACGTGTTCCAAGCCACGGAAGAGCAGGCGGAGCTCACGCAGTTTTTAAGCCGCAACATTAAGGACGAAAGCATTTCTGGACTGCTCTTAAGCAAAATCCGCCGCGGCAAGGAGCTCGGCATCCGCGTGACCATCGATCGCCACAGCCGGCTGCACCGCTTTCCGCCGCATCTCGATCACCATGATTTCGTTGTTCTCCTTGGCAATTTAATTGAAAACGCCTTCGATGCGTTCCGTGATGTAACCGACCGGGAAAAAGAAATTTACATCAGCATTGAACAAAATGAAGACATTTGTTCCCTCTCGGTCGAAGACAACGGCCAAGGCATTGCCCGTGAGCATATCAACCGCATTTTTGATGAAGGCTTTTCAACCAAAGGGGAGAGCGGTCGAGGCATCGGCTTGTATTTGGTGAAGCAAATTGTGGAAAAGGGAAACGGGCGCATCGATGTGCAGTCGGAAAAGGGGAAAGGAACGGTGTTTACGGTGACCTTTGACATGTGAGGTCCATTTAGGCAACGGCGGCCGCGAAAGACACCCCCGTCGAGACGAAGGAGGAAAAGGCTATGTATCGCGTGTTGTTGATCGAGGATGACCCGATGGTGCAAGAAGTGAATCGGCAAATGATTGAACAAGTCGACGGCTTCAACATCATCGGTCTCGCTGGAAACGGTGAAGAAGGACTCCGCCTCATCGACGAGCTGCACCCGGATTTAGCAATGATCGATATTTACATGCCGCAGCTGGACGGCCTTGAAACATTAAAACAAATCCGCGCCCGCGGCCATGAAGTCGATATCATCGCCATTACCGCGGCGAGCGACATTGAAACGGTGCGCCGCGTCCTGCAAAACGGCGCATTCGATTACATTGTGAAACCGTTCAAATTTGAACGGCTCAAACAGGCGTTGGAAAATTATCGGACGTTCCGCCGGTCGCTTGCGGAAAAGGAATCGCTCACCCAGGTGGAACTCGATGCCCTAAGGCGGGCGGCTGAACAACCGGCCGGACCGTCCTCCGAGCTTCCGAAAGGACTGAATGAGGTCACATTGGAAAAAGTGATCGCCTATTTGCGCGGGCACCGCTTCCCTGTTTCCGCCGAGGAAGTGGCCGAAGGAGTCGGCATCGCCCGCGTCACCGCCCGCCGCTATTTGGAGTACCTTGAGAAAACAGGAAAAGTCGTGCTCGATGTTCAATACGGCGGCGTCGGACGACCAGTGAATCGGTACCATCTGAAAGCAACATAACACGGCGCCGTTTCACTTGGCTTTAAGCTGGTTGTCAGAGACGGAAAGCCAGGCCTTATTATGCCGTATCCCGCACCAGCAACCGGGCAGGCAGCTCTTCCTGTTTTCGCGCCACACGGCCTGTCTCCAGCCAATGGTGAAGAAGGCGGAACGCTCTTTCCCCGAGCGTAAAATGGGGAGTGCCACGGTTGTAATGCCCAGCATTTCGGCCAATGGATCATTATCAAAACCAATAACGGCAAGCTCATCTGGAATGCGCACCCCGATTCGGCGCGCATGGAGCACGATTCCGGCCGCCACTTGGTCACTCGTCACAAGCAACGCGCTCGGCCTCTCCTCCATCGCGATCCATTGCTCCATAACCCGCTTTCCATCTTCAAGAAATAGACAACCATCGAAAACCCACTGCCGACGAGGAAGGACGCCGACTTCACGCAACACATCCTGGTACGCCCCTGCCCTCGCTTGGCTGTTCGGCCCGGTCATTCTTCCGATGCAATAACCGATGCGCCGGTGCCCCTTTTTGATCAAGTAGCGAAGCGCTTGGACAAACGCTTGGTAGTGATCGATATAGACAGTGAAAAAATCATACCTTTCCACCTGCTCACATAAAACAATGGGACCGTCTTCCTGATAAGCCGCAAACGCTTCCCAGTCCACTTCATGGGAACATACGATCAACCCATCCATTTGCTTCATCCGCAGCCGTTCCAACGCCTCAAGCTCCCTTTCCACCTCATAGTTTGTCTGAAACAAAAGCAACTGGTAACCATAACGAAGCGCCTCTTTGGAAATCCCTTCGATTACAGCGGAAAAATAAGGATGGTGAATGTACGGAAGCATGACCCCGACAATCGCTGTTCTTCCCTTCGCCAAGTGAACGGCTTGAATATTTTTCACATATTGAAGCTTCTGGGCTGCTTCCCAAACTGCCTTCCGCTTTTCCTCGCTCACATACGGATATCCGTTCAATACCCTCGATACAGTGGCCACCGACACACCCGCTTCTTTCGCCAAATCACGGATGTTCGCCACGTTCCCACTTCCCTCCATAAAAGCTCTTGACTTGAAACGCGTTTCATACATTACATTCATCCTGCCATCTAGTTCTAGTATACACGAGGAGGTGACCGCATGCTTTGCGGATTGGCTTCACTCATTCTGCTCGTCGCCGCTGTTTGGGGCGGGGCGCATATCGCCTTGCACGCGAAACAAACAAAAAAATAGGGAAACGAGTCTGTTTGTTTCCACCGTTTTAATTGGTATAATGGGGGGTATATGGAACGTAGGGAGGAATGAACATGATTCGATACTGGAAACTGTTGTTCTCTCTCGCTGTCGCCTCCGTCTTGCTGGTTGGCTGTGGAACGAAAGAGCACGAGACGACACAGGCGGCAAAGGAAGAGCAGACAGCCGACGATCCAAAACCATCGTCTGATGCGCCGTCATCCACAGAACATTCTTCCTCGAAAGAAGCAAAAGAGCAAACATCACCAACCGGGAAAGAGGAAGAGCAATCAACGACAAAAGAAGAGCAATCTGCTGCTTCACAACCGACCGTTTCCTTGTCCTATCAAGAAGGGAAACAAACCATCACGAAAACGGCAACGCTGCAAACGAGCGACAATCAACATTTTTCCCTCTATGTTTTGGAAGGATGGACCCTTGACGCCGAAGAACCGGGCGCCGATGTCTTGCTTCATGGCGACGCATTCGCCCGCATCCGCTTGCTTTCGGAGGGGGAAACAAACTACGAGCAACTAGCGCAAGAACATGCCCAAGCGGTTGACGCCAACGCCGCCCGCCAACAAACGAACGGATTGCCTAAGCCGTTCGCTGATGCCGTTTGGTACACTGCCCAAGCGGACGGTGTCACCGTTCATGTCATCGCCAGCGCCCAACCAACGCCGATGCTATTGACCGTGCACGCTCCAAGCAACGAAGACGTGCTTGGCGCCGTACTCGCCATGGCGGGGACACTGCAAAAGCAATAACTTATTTTAGGGAGGGCCTCGCCCTCCCGCCTTTCCAAAAAGAAAAACCCTCTTTTCGCCATATGAAGAGGGTCAAACGAGCTGCTTGCTTTCTTCTTTGCGGAAAAATGTTCTCATCGCATGGAACACATCCGATTTTTGCTTCAAAATATAATAGCGGAATTTTTCGTCTTTAATATTGCGATACGCCGACATGAGCGTGGAATGGCGGTTGTACTGATACAACTATACACGCTATACACATCGGCCTCGCTATCTATAATCCATCATATGCTCTAAAGCCTCTTCAAAAAACTCACACGCCGCGACGACCCCCTCGGCAAAAGCCTGTTCCACAACGTCTTCTGTTTCCATTTTAGCATATTCCCTTTTCTGATCAGCGACAAAAGCGTGTAGAACAAGCAGTTTTACTATTAATTTATCCATCGCAGTTTCCCCTCCTCATTGATCCCGGAGTTTCAATCGCGCACCAGCAACCTTTATGTCAGAGTAGGACGACTGCGACTGTTGAGGCTGTTTCAATGACCGCAAGAACCCCAGAAACGACGGCGCCTGGAATACCCGGAAAGGATATGGCCGATCAAGAGCATACCTTGTGTCTGACAGTATGAGAATGTACGGGAATACTACTTTTCCTGCCGGCTGCCAAGATTCTTCGGCGATCAGCCCGCTTTCGTATAGTGCGATATACCGGCTTAGTTTTTCCTCGATCATTTTTTCAGTGTAAAAAGTACGTTGGCACTCGAGGAAAAACGGCGTCCGCTGATAGATAAAAAACGCGTCGGGTTCAGCCAGCCCTTTTCGATATTTCGGCTCGACGATAAACTGTTCCACCGGTCCAATTGAAATGATCTCTTTATACACCTTGACAATTTCGAGGTAGTGCGGGATTTTTTGCGAGTTCTTTTGGCTCTTCACCACAAAGTGTACTTGACAAAGAAAGACGATTATGATAGAGAAAATCAAAACAGCATTTTTCCTTTTTATACCACACATCTCTTTGAGCAACATTGCTATCATGTTTGTCTTTAAAAGTCAAGTGCATCTTTTGGTGATGAACCGTTCTTTTTGATGTTGCTGTCAGCGCAAAAATACACGTACGGAACAAATGCCGTGGATCGCTGTATATGCCCGTCGCGAACCAGCCGCAATAGGACATTATTGGCGCTTTCTTGTGGCCGTTTCAATCCTCGAAAATGGATATCGGCGATGTCGTCTCGGCTCATCACCCGAAACCGTTGCAAATCGGCGATGATCGCTTTATCACGTTTGGTTAGAGCCATCATCTAACACCCCTAAAATCATTTCTTCACTGACATGATCCTGAGGGTCAGTCATATCCAAACCAGCTTGCAATACATTCCCACGGTCTGCCACCTTGTATGCCGCGAGAATCTTCTTCGCTCGTTCCATAGACAAAAACGGCGCCTGTATCTCCGTCAATCCTTCCCTTTTCAGCAGGAAACGGCCTCGCTGTTCAATGCTGATTTTTTCCGCTCCAGGTGTGCCAATAATTTTCGCATTCGATAGATCGGCCGCACGGAAGCCCATCCGCACCGTTAAATTGGCCCGTATTTTTGTATCCAGTATGTCGTGACTCGGCCGCTGCATGGATAAAATCACAATCATATTGAGCGCTCGGCCGATTGCTACAAGCTGAACCAACGTGTCCATGATATCTTTTTCGTCTTTCACAACGACTAGCTCATCGATACAGATGAGAATGATAGGGGGGCGTTCCGACTCTGGTAAATCATTTATGTGAGCCACTTCCTTCTCATTAAGAAGCTGACTGCGCCGATTCATTTCGATCTGAATAAGCGATAGCATCTTTTTTAATTGCCCCGGCGTCGTGCAAACTGCCATCACTTGCCGGCAGCGTTTGAAAATATGAAACTCTGACATCTTCAAATCAGCGCAGTAAATATGGAGTTTACTATCATCGTAGTATTGAATAAGTGTTGTGAGGATTGAACGCAGCTGCGTTGACTTCCCGCTTCCGCTCTCGCCAGCGATCAGCAAATGCGGCTCTTGGATCGCATCATAGGCGATATACTGTCCATATCGATCCATTCCACAAATAATCGGAAGCGCTAACCCCTCGAGATGCGGTTTGATCTTTTCAAAGCTATAGGAAAGCTCATTGGGTAACCCTCGATGATAAATGGTCAGCGTAAATCTTTTATAATCTCCCCCCAATTGAACATGCTGACCGAACACTTGTTGAAACACATATTCTTTTTTCAAAACCTCTTTTGGATCCATGCCACTAATGAGAGTAAACACATACTCAATCCGATCGATATCATTTATTACACTGTGAATCTTCGGAAACACTTTTAGCTCCCGCTCGCCACTCCGATAGGTCACATACAACCCGGCCGCCTGAAATGCCTTTCGTAACTGAGACTTCGCTCGTTGTTTTTGCAGCCATTCTTTTATCACATCACAGCCCTCCCAGGTTAAAAAATAACCACAACACCGCCCCGTAAACGACTACCGGAAATACAATGCGGCCGCAACCGACGACCTTTTCAGCTAAGTCGGTCGCCCCCATCATGACTAGCCCTCGCTCCAAAAATGCCGCCAGCGTAATGGATCCGACTCCCGTCATCAGCAAGGCAAAATCGGGATCTTGAACAGGAAATAAATGATGCGGAGTAATGACCGGGAACAATGCCGAGACAACTTCATCTGCCTTTGTCTGTTTTCCAGCCATCTGTTTCCCAGCCATGAATTCTCGAAACGGGATGATTTCTGTCTGACGTTTGAAAAACACTGCCTCTCACCTCCTGTGTTTGTGGTTTTCTCCCCCCATCGCGCTCCCCCTTCTTTCCGCCTCGTCGCTTCACTCCTTAACACGCGCTGGCTTCCTTGTCGCATAAATCTTTCTGCCTGTAACAAGTGCGCTAGAGAAAAAGTGTAGGAAAAGTGTTCGGAACGAACGTGCAACACTTTCAGAATCATGTTGCGAGAGTGGTGCT
Source organism: Geobacillus sp. JS12 (assembly GCF_001592395.1). Classification (NCBI taxonomy): domain Bacteria; kingdom Bacillati; phylum Bacillota; class Bacilli; order Caryophanales; family Anoxybacillaceae; genus Geobacillus; species Geobacillus sp. JS12. The sequence continues at coordinate 36,885 of NZ_CP014749.1, read as the reverse complement.
AGGACGTCTAATACAGTGTAGGGGCAGTTTTGCTACTGTGGGGCTTTCGTGTTATTAGCCTATGTGCCGGAGTTTGTCCGTTTATCTTGTCCATCAAAAAAAATTCTGATATAGCTTATCCTTTGTAGAAGGATCGGAACGGTCTTACGGCGAAATGAAAAATCGGAGGGGATTCGATGACCGGATATAAATGTATGTTAAAGGTGATCCTAGCCCAAGAGGGCATTAAACACGGGGAATTCGCTAAGAGGATCAATATTAGCCCTGGAACGCTAAGCGCCATCGTTAATGATAAGCAGCTACCATCGTTCGATGTGGCCTATGCAATCTGTGCGGAACTGAAGAGACCGCTTGAGGAGATATGGATAAAAAAAGGGCTTTAAAGGCGACAAGTTTCAGCCCATAAACGGAATTTTTATGATCATTTTGCTTGTTTTAAGCTTATTCATAATTGTTTAATATGAATTAGGTATTTGATCATCAATTATTTATTAAGAAATGCGGTGATTTGCAGTGGATATAAAAAAATGGGTAGCCCACAATAAATGGTTTATTTTGGTGATCATCTATCTTATAGCTCTGTGTATACAAATATATAAAAACGGGTGGGGAGTGCTTTTTACTTCTTCTGGGATAGGTCTATCCATAGCCCTATGTGCAACTATTTATAATAATTCCAGATCCGTTAAGAAGTTTTTTAGGAAAATTAAGTACTTTTTAGGGTTTGGAATGTTTAAATGGGAAGCAAACGCTGTATTCACTGTGCGAAAAGACAGGTTACCTTCTCTAACTTCTCAAGAAAGCGAGCTCGAAAAGATAGCCAGAAAAGCTTTGGAAAACAATGGATTAGACTCAAAACAGCCAGATGCAGTTCAGCCTTCGTTTGATAAGTTAAAAAATTTGAAACTATTTCTAAAGAAATATGTCATGTATCTCAACGTTACACTTACGGATGCCGACTTTGTTGACGATGATGGGAATGACCTTGTATATGTTAACATTAAAACCGATGCATCATTGCGATTTAAAGATAACAACAAAGCCATTAACGGAATATTGTTAGATTTTTATTTCTTTTTCGAGCAACACTATAAACCGATTGAGCAAAAATATTCCTTTAAGATCGAGCCAGAAGACATGCCGAGAAACTTCTTAATAAAACAATTTATTAATGAATTTACACAAGACGAAGTGGATGGATTCTCAATAAAGGTCAAAAACCCAAGGGCTAATGAGGAGGTTAACGAAAAATACTTGAGTTTAACCACTAACCGTCGAGAGGAATTAAATGGCTCGATAAGAAATATGTTATTAAGACTATCTTGAATCATAAACCATAAACCAAAGGAGATGTAGTTTAAATGCCGCAATCAATAAAGCTATATAAAATCGAAAAATATCCCAATGAATTTCCTGTGCATTCTGCAGAGGTAAATCCTGGGTATACTCAAAATACATTCAGAACAACTGTAAAGTATCTCGGAAAAAGTGAATATACACGAATCGACTTGGAAAAAGTACAAATTATTCACGAGATTGCTGATAAATTCGAAGGGAAAGGAATTTTAGAAGACGGATCAATTCACGAGCTAGTAGCAATCTCTAAAGAGGAACAGTTCCCTTGTTTCATAAAAAATCGAGAGTTTTTGTATACATCAGGGAAAAGGATTATCTCTGAACAGGCCTTAAAACGATTGCGACGGCATAATAAACCAGATAATCATTTAATCGCCAAGAGCGTCAAGATTGATCTTGTTGCATTTAAAGAATACCTTGAACAATCCAGGGAAGGTGACATAAAAGGTGGCTGGTTTAGAGGTATGCAAATTGAAAATGTTCAAGTTGCTTATTTAGGTGGAGGCTCTGTAACTGAAAGTGATGATTGGGAGCGATATGAAACAAGTGGCGGAACAATTTCTGCTTTGAGAATCGATATTCCCGTAACAGGCGAAGAAGAAGATGCAATAAAAACATTGCTAACTAGAGACGGAAATTTAGTCATATATAAAAACTACGGAGAAAATGAAATGCTCCGCATTGCCATGCCTATATTTGAAGCTGCTGAACAATTTATCGAACAATAACCCCTTGCTAGGTCTGCAAGGGGTTATTATAATTTATCAAGTTTATCAACCCAAATAAAAAAACTGCTACACATCGGGGATCAATCTGTAATAAACACCGGATGCCCTTTTTTCTTCAATTCTTCCGCCAGCCGCTCGGCGTTCTCGCGATCAGTAAACGCCCCGACTTGCACGCGATAGAGTTTTCCGTCAGACGATTTTTGTTGAGGTTGAGGTTGCGACGGTGTTGGTTTTGATTTTTGCGGCAACCCCAAGAATTTTGCGATGCCACGTGCGTGCGCTTCACCTACTGCTTTGAGAAACGCCTCGTTTTTTAATAGCTTGGCGTCGTTTGAATCAATGAACAAGTTTTCTGTCAACACGGCAGGCATTCTTGTTTCTCGAAGTACTGCATAGTTCGCTCGCTTTTTTCCACGGTCTGTAATAGCTTCGAATCCCCGCATTGCGGATAAAATTTCACCATGCAGCACGTTTTGCAATGCAATTGACTGTGGTGATGCGTTAGGATGGACATAGCTTTCAAACCCTGTGCCCTTGCCAGCATTGATATGCACGCTGACAAATACGTCCGCGCCCCATGCGTTTGCCATGTCGGCGCGTTGGGACAACGTCAGTGTTTGGTCTCCTGTACGAGTGACACGTTGTTCAAAGCCTGTGTAGTTAGCTTCGAGATAAACCATGGCATATTCTACGATTTTATGAGTCAAGTTTTTCTCCTGTAGTCCATTTGCCACCGCGCCAGGATCATCGCCGCCATGCCCTTTATCCCAGTAGATTTTAGACATTTTTCCCTTCTCCTTTCTCGCTTCTCCCTTTCAACACTTCCACTGCCTGCTTGATTTGTTCTGGCACAGGAAGTCCAATTCGTCCGGCATTTTCAATGATCGAAAGTAGCTCATTCGCTAAATAAAAAAAGATCGTTGCGTCTCGGAACAGTCCATTTGTTCCAACCGCACGATCAATGAGATGGCCGACTGCAACTAGCGCGAAAATCATGACTTTTTTCGGAATGCGCTTGAAACCAACTGCGCTTCGCAGATTCCCTTCGCGACTGGCAGCTAGTACACCTGTCACATAGTCAAGAATCACAAACGCAAGCAAAATACCGAGCAGTTCTGACCATCCGCCGAAAAGATACCCGACAACAGCCCCAACCGCAGCCGCGGCGGTTTTATAAATGACATCGAATCGTTCCATGTGCATCCTCCTATACAAACATAAAATCATAGGTCACTTTCATCGTGTTTGTACTCGTCTTTGTTACCGGTGTCGGGAGAAGGTTTCGTGCTCCCAGCGAGCCTAGCTCGGCCATATAAAATGAATATTCATCACGCAAGAAATACTCTCCATCTTTCACAGCTATTCCGGGATAGGATGACGGCGAGCTCGGCTGTGAAATTGCATATGACAGCCTGTTCATCGATAAATCATAAATAAACATACCATTGCTTGTCCGAACAGCAATTTCGTTTTTCTGCTGGTTATGTGCCATTCCATATGCAACAACGCTTGTATCGAAAATATTTTTTGCTTCAATGATATTAAAATTGCTATCGTATTTTGCCCATCGCAACGGGTATTGTCCATTTGCTTGTGTGGCTGATTGTCCTAATACATAGAAATATGCTCCTACTCTTTCTATTGCGTACAAATACTGGAATCCAGAAAGTGTGATGGTGCTTTTTGTTCCATCTGACTTTTTGATTTTATAGATTGTATTATAACTCCCTTTATTCGCCATCACGTAATAGATAAAATCTGCGTCATAAGTCATATCATAAGCGACATCATAAACTGACAAAAAGTTTGTATCCCAAACGCGTCCAAGTGTAAAAGTTGCATTTTTTCCGTTCGTCCCCGGTGTAACCAGTACCTCAACTATTTTTTTCGCTCCACTTCCGATTGATTCCATCGTCCAAAAACTAGAACCGTCAAAACAGAGACCACCTCTACAATCGGAGTTATTCGCTATCCCGTTATTCCCTTTTAACGCTACATACCATCCGTAATTTTTCTGGTAGTATCGCTGACTTGATATTGACGAGGTACTTCCTATGTCTGAATACCACACTACCGACGAAAATGTCCCATTCGCCGCTTGTGTAGAAAAATCGAAAACAAAATGGGCAATCCCTTTATCTACGTAGCTCTCGGTCGCGTTAATTGTCCCGCGCTTTGTATCTGTACCGACATACTCATTTTTGAAGGCATAGCCGACGATATCCCCATCACAACACGCTCATTTTGTGGATTTTCAGGTCTGGAATCTGTCGTGAGGGCGATCGTGTCGAATGGTAAGTTTTTACTTGTGACAGGTCTCATATCCGATTCAGAAAAAGATTTTCCGCTAGTAGACCATGCTCCAATTTTTGAGTATTCAACCATCAAAATATACTCAAGATAATCTTTCATATTAATCGAAATAAAGTTTTCTGCCGTGACTTCTTCAACTTTTTTCCCGAATCGTTTCTCATCGAAAAGTTCAACTTTTGTAAAACCGCGAATCGGAATGGAACTGACTTTATGTTTCAACATTTCAATAACTTCACCAGTCACGAAATTTTCTTTTCTCGCGAGCGAGTGATATGCTCGTTCGACATCAAATTCCAACGCCTTCACCTCATTTCAATGTGATTTGTACTGTACTTGACACCGCTGGAAACGGACGAATTTGTTCATGTTTCCGCCATCGCGATATAGACTCAACGATATTCGCAGATACAGGAACAACGACTTGTGTGCTGACAATTTGACCGTTAACAACCGATTGGAAACGGCTTGTGTATGGTGAAATTGCGGTTTTCCATTGAATTTCTTCCGTCACATTCGCACGCGGCAAGCGATCAGAAATACCACCAAGTAAATTTGCTGCATACACAAACACTTGTAGCCCGCGTGGGTCAATTGTCAGCGTTCCTGTGTTTGTTTTCATTTGCACATCCAAAAAAGCCGAGCCGGGAGGCATTTGTAATATTAGAAACGGAACGCCGATTGTCACAAATCCAGCTTGGCATGTTTGCTTGATTGTATTAAATGTCGGTTTCCCGCCGTACATAAATGATATTTCAACGGTCATCGTCGTCGATGCTTGTCCGATAAGCGATAGCCCTACTTGTGCGTTTGCTGAACTAAAGTTCGTAATAACAAGCGAAAGAGCTGTTTGCACGGATGTACCTATCGAGAGTGTTTTTTCATTCGTTCCAACAATGAAGGAAGGCTGTGACAACGAAACATCAGATGAAGTGAGTTGATCTTGTTCCTGTGTATGAATGCCTGGGATAATATACGACAACTCCACTTCATTTCGATACGGTTCATCGGGAAAACGCCGCATACGAACAATACGTGTCTGAACGTTGATTCCAAGTTCATCATCGAAAACATTCACGTAGTCACCAACAGAAAACTCATATTGTGAATTTCCTGTCAATGCAGATAAGTCGATGACTTTACACTGATACGAAATCACCGGCCGCGACAATACTTTCAGTTTTTCTTGTGCCGCACGCATGAGGTCTCCAGCAAGCAAGAAACGCTCATCTTCCCACACATACTCTTTGCGATACTTTTGTTTTGCCTCAATCAACGGGATTCCCAAGCTAGTATACCAAGAGTAATCTTCGACATACGGTTTGTTGTCGTTCACGCTTTCAATAGACAGCCCATTCTTGCCGTATGGATAGAGGACTGTCGCTTCCGGTGCACGAATCGTCCGCTTGATTTCCTTCAAGTTTTTTCGATATCGGAATCCGTAGCCGCGATTCGTTCCAATCTGTTTAACAAGGTTAATCTCTTTTTTCACCGTATCAAATTGAATTTCATGCCCTGTGATTTTCGCCCATTGCCGAATCGCCCAGAGCGCCGACTTCCTCTTTTCACTCATCGAGTGCTGTGTTTCTTGTGACGACAGCGCCTCTACACGCCCAACTACCCAACCCGTGCGAGCAACGATCTGTTCAAGCCCAGCTTTCGGCGTCTTGCGGTCAATGGTAATCTCAATTAGAAACGTATCGAGCAATTTCACGAAATACGATGGACAGACAACATCGAAAATCGGTTTTCCATTTGCATCGCGTCCATCGTTCATTTCGGCAATAAAAAAGCGCTTGCCCATGTAGATGATTTCCATGTCGTTCATCATCACTCGGGCAAGACGATCATCACGAGGAAGTGAGAACGTGAGCACTTCTGCGTCATTTAGTGTCTCTTCATGTTCAATGTTGTACGCATTTTTCAGAACACCGAGTGGCTTGCCAGTAAGGTCATATAGCACCATCTGGTGTTCGATTTTTCTTGAAAAGCTCAACATTCTCACCTCCTACAAGAATCGTTCGCGCCATTCCACCGATACGTTTAGCGTATTCTGCGCCTCGACGGTCATTACATTTGTGCCCGGCTGCAAAGACAAAAACGTGCCCGTCGTTTTGTCTAAAATATTGGTATCGTTCAATAAAACGGTCATTTCGTCACAATCGATTGTCAGTACATCGCTTGATTGGAGGGTATTTGAAATAGTTAGTTTGTCGCCCCCGAGCGTCAAAGACAAGGAATTTGTATTAGCGTTCGATATTTTTATTATCGGAAACACGTCATATGTTCCGTTATTAGCGAGAGTGATTTGTTTGTCGCTTGAAGTGATTTGCTTAGACACGCTCTTCTTATTGACGCTATATGCGAATGGCTCCGCTTGAAACGCCACCTTCACAAGCGATATCCCTTGCAAATGCTCAACGTCCACTTGTCCTGCCACCTTCGCCATATAATACACATCCGGCGACGTGTCAAAAATAAGTTGCTTTCGTTCTCGCGTATAGAGCCATTGTGCCACTTCACGTAGTTTAGCGATTCGTTCAGATCGCACACAACGAACACCGAGCATGCATTCAATTCGCTTATCTTCCAACCATCCCGGAAAGAGTATATTCCCATCGCGTCCGGGCACAGACTCGTAGGTATCTTTCATATTTGACACAAGTGGCATTTTTAAATCTGTGACAAGAATGTCCATTTCCCTTGAGTGTTTTCCATTGAAAGAAAACCCCTTAGACATTACCTCATCCCCCTTGCTTTACGGGAGAATTGGGATATCGAGTATAACTCGCGCGAAATGCGATATATATCCTCGTCGTTTCTAACGACCATGTTTTCGATAATGATTGTCGGTCCTCCGCTCGAAGCGCCTGACATAACGTTACCGACCACATTCGTTTCAACAACATGCTGAATCGCCGCTGGCTTTATGTTCGGTAGCGCGATGTTTCCGATTTGTTGACCGGCTTTTGCTACTCGTTTTGCCATATCAACAACGCTATTCTCAGCGAGCTTTGCATCGTCAGTAATACCGATCGCTAAACCTTGTGACAAATATCCGCCATATTCCGCAAACAAACGGCTCGGACTGCGAATGCCGAAAAAGTCTTTAATTTTATTGGTTAGTCCAGAAAGCATCGACTTAACCTTTTCCCATAGCCAATCTGCCATGTTGCTCATACCGTTCCATATGCCACGAAGCAAGTCTTTCCCGATTTCTACAAAGCTACTTGCCCAACTTCTCGCGGTGTTTTTGATACCTTCCCATATATTGATTAACGTATCTCTTACACCGCCAAAGATGTTGAAAATAGCACTTCTTAAACTGTTGAATGTGCTTTGTACAGCAGAAGATAAACTGCTAACGATATTGTTAACGCTCGTTTTGACACCATTCCACACATTCGATAAAAATGACGCGATTGCATTAAAAATAGTCGTTGCCGTTGCTTTTAGTCCATCCCAAACGGCGATAACAGTTGTCTTAATTGCGTTCCAAACAGTCGCAAAGATTGTTTTGTATATGTTGAGTACAGTCGTAAAGTACACTTTTATTCCTTCAAAGATAGCTGTAGCCGCTGTTTTTAGTCCTTCCCAAACCGTTGTGACTACCGTTTTAATTCCTTCCCATATGGTTGTAAAAATCGTTTTATAAATATTAAAGATCGTTGTAAAATACGTTTTTAACCCATCCCAGACCGCCACAGCTACTGCTTTTATTCCTTCCCACGTTGCCGATAGAAACGCTTTGATTTCATCCCAGTTTTTATACAGCACAACACCGATAGCTACTAATCCAGCAATTGCTCCGATCGCAACCCCGACCGGACCGGTAATAACAGCTATCGCGCTTGAAAAGACCCCTGCCATTCCACCAGCACTAGCAAGCACGCTTGCCAACGCCCCAAACCCTTGCATGGCGGTTCCTACAATCGACAATACCACACCGATTGTTGCGACAACTCCGAGTAGCACAGCTGAAATAGCAGCTCCGATTGCTATGAATTGTTTCATTCCTTCTGGGAGGCTATTAAAAGCATTAAATAAGCCTTGTAATGCCTCTGCAACTACCCGAATAGCTGGCGCTAATGCGTCCCCGATAGAAATTTGTGCCGTTTCGATAGCGCCACCTAATTCCTCAAGCGCACCTTTTAAATTGTTTTTCATTTTTTCCGCCGCTTCTTTCGATGCCCCACTTGAGTTTTGAAGGGATTTCGTCAAGGAGTCTAATTTTTGTGGTCCAGCTTCAATGACCGTGAGCATTCCACTAGCTGCTTCCGTTCCGAAAATAGTAGAAAGCGCCGCAAGTTTTTGCGCATTACTCATATTTTTGGTTTTCTCAGATAGTTGACCGATAATGTCGCCGAAAGGTAGCATACGACCCTGAGAATCCGTCACTTGGATACCTAATGAAGCTAACGCCTCTCGCGCTTCTTTTGGTGGATCAGATAATCGAATGAGGGCTCCACGCAGTGTTGTACCAGCCTGTTCGCCACGGATACCGTTATTCGCCATAATTTCTGTAGCCGCTGCAAGTTCTTCAAGTGAAATTCCTAATGTTTTTGCGATTGGGGCAGCATACTTGAACGTGTACTGCATATCTTGCACACCAGCTGCAGAATCATTTGCCGCTTGTGCTAAAACATCTGCTACTCTTGCCGCCTCTCCTGCTTCAAGGCCGAATGCATTGAGTGCTGATGATACTGTGTCAGCAACTAAAGCCATATCTTCTCCCGACGCCTCTGCCGCTGCGATAATCCCTGGCATGGCCGCCAGAATCTGATTCGTGTTGTATCCCATTGCGGCCATAATTTCCATTCCCTGTGCGACTTCGGTTGCCGACTTGGAAGTCGTCGCACCAAGATCAAGCGCCGATTGTTTTAGCTTTTCTAGTTCTGCTGGCGTTGCATTTGCGACTGCACCAACCCTTGAAAGTTGCGCTTCAAAATCTGCTGACTTTTTCATTGCTGCACCAAGCGCTCCGCCAATCGCTGCGCTTGCTACACCGAATGAGGCAGCAATTTGCGCTCCAGACGATTGAAGGTTATTTCCGACGTCTTGCAAGCGCTGGCCGGTTTCGTTCAATTTTGTTTGGAGTTGTCCCCAAGCTGTTGCTTGTTGTTGAATCGTTTGGTTTAGTTGCCGTAGCTGCGCCTCGGTTTCTTTCATTTCTGCTGTCGCTTTGTTATAAGCGATTAACAGTTCATTCGTTTCCTTCGCATCCGCTCCTTTTGCCTTTACGCTCTCATCATATAATTGCTTTAATTCTGATACTTTCGTTTTCTGCAATTCCAGTGTTTGCGCCAAACTATTTGTTTTCGTACGCAATTGTTCAGACGTTGAGCCAAAATTTTCGATACCTGCTGTTGCAGCACGAAATTCAGAATCAATCACTTTCAACTGCTGGTCAATTTTTTGCAAACTTTGCGTTACTGCTTGCTCTAACTTGTTAAAGCCGTCTGATTGCTTTTCAATCTCTTTATTTGTTTGTTGTAACTGTGCCTCTGTCTTTTTCATTTCTGCGACAGCTTTGTTGTAGGCAATAAGCAATTTCTCGGTTTCGGCTGCGTCTTTTCCTTTCGTTTGGGCACTTTCTTCATATCTGCGCTTTAACTCAGCGACTTTCGCCTCATGTAACTGTAGCTTCTGTGTGAGGGAATCCGCCTTAATTTGCAATCCTTCTAAACTATTTTCAAAATCCTTCACACCGCCAGTAGCCGCTTTAAACTCAGCATCAACGAGCCGTAATTTACGATTGACTGCTTCAATGCTCGCCGTGAAGTTCGCACTGTCTAAACCAAGCGACACTCGCAACGTACCAACTTCCGCCATCGTTTCACCACCTTTACAACAGCTGTTCAACCATCAGCCGTTCTTTCCGTGTCTCTTTTTCTTCTGCGTAGTCCAAAAGTTCAAAATAAAAACCGATGTCCATCTCATCCACGAGATACATCGGTACGCCGTTCTTAATGTGTGTTAAGTAAAACTCTTTCACCGCGTCATACGGGTCCATTTCAGACCCCGTTACACGTTTGGGTCGCTCGTTTTGGCCACTCCAATGACTTTATTCATGCAATCTGAAATGGTTGGAATGAGGCGCTCCGCCGCAATGCCGTCGTAAAATTCATCGACTGTGAATTGTCCGTTAAACAATTCAACAATAAAAGCAATGATAGAGTCCAACGCCTCCACATCAATATTGTTAAAGTCATATTTTTTGCGAAGTTCTAACGCTCGACGAAACATACGTGCTTTGACGAATGGAACAGTGAATGTTTTCTCTTGACCATCGATTAATAATGTAATTTGCATGTTCATCCCTCCACATTATGAAATGAAAAAGGGAAAGGGCTTCCCCTTTCCCTTTACGGCGTTTCTTGATATACAGCGCTAAACCAGTTTTGAATGACTGCTGGATCAACACCCTGATCCTTCGTATTGACCGATGCTTTCCACGCCTCATCAAATTCTCGTTTTACAAATTTCCCTTTCAACGTTGGCGTCTGAAATTCGACTTTCTCACCTTTTGTTTTGTATTGCTCTTCCGGCAATTCGAATTTCCCTTTGTACAGCCACACATATTTCTGCCCTCCGTTCGAAAGAGGAAGAATAAATCCAAGCGCGACATATGGCGCTGTATCACCGCTTTTTTGAATCACGACACCATCATCATTAATCGTTGCGCCTAATAGAAATGCCTGCATCTCTGTTGAAATATCATCCACTCCGATTTCTACTTCAATTTCACCAAGCGACGATGCAACTTCAGCCGGTCCGTCATCCGCATACAACGTTTCTGTATTTACCTTTGGGCTAATTTTTGCTTCAATCGCTTTCGCTAATCGCTTCGGCGTATCGTACTGAACGCCGGTGAAATCATCTTTAATCAACTTGGCCACATACGGATGTTTTAAACCGATTACCGCCATTGTATTCCCTCCTAACCAACATAAGAAAATCGAATTGCTTTATGGTACGTTTTTGTTTCTTGCTCGAATAAATCCACTTCCGATGTGCGTCGAAATCCTGCTGCTACCATTCTTTCTTTGACTTGTTGTGCTAGATCGGTATAGTCCGTTTTGCTCCAAATGTCAATTTGAAAAAAGTGTGCCGTTTGTTGCTCTTCATCGTCCGCATTTAGCGCGGAAAACTGATTGTATTCGAAAAAGGTGATATACGTCTTTTCTTTTCCCTCATACGTTTGAAATGCTACTGGAACACCAAGAGGTTTGAGTGTATCGATGATCATCTTGTTTAAGCTCATAACCTCAACTCCCGCCGAATGACATCGGCCATTTCATCTTGCACACGATCAATGTTCTCCTCAAAAGCTGGCTGCAAAAAAGGATGAGGGTCTGCTTTCGTATATTTTCGTCCTTTTTTCTCTCCTGCTTTTCGACCAAATTCGACAAACAGCCCATAAAAACGGTCACGATCCGGTCCGATATCTACTGTTCCATCTTCCTTGATATCAGAAATGACGATGTTTTCCGCAAGTTTTCCCGTATCTCGTGGTGCTTTCTGTGAGGCTGCTTGCTGCACAACTTTTGCACCAGCTATAAGTGCTTCTTGTTTGACTTGTTCAGCTTCACTCCCTAACGTCTCCAACTTTTTTAGCAACTCCTGCATTCCTTCTAACTTAAAGCCCATCACATCACTTCCTTTGCCACAATCGTCATCGTGACATTACGCTCATCATCATTTATGACAGACAAAATATCAAATATCCGGTCCTTATACTTGATACGCATATCTGGATTGATACCGGTTGTGTATCGAATGACAAAACGAACTGTACTCTCGTTTTGTGTTGTGGCAGCCTGGTAATATTCACGACCTTGAAGCGTCTTTATCATCGCCCAGACAGTTTTTACGTCTTGCCATCGCTGGCTGTCTTCAAGAGGAAAGCCGTTTTCGTTTGTAGCATTCTCGTCGTATTGCTGAAATGTGATGCGGTGACGGAAAAGACCTGGATCCATCAAAACCCCTACCTTATCATGCCTCACTAGCTTTATACGTCACAATCAAATTCCCTGTATCCGACACCGTCACCTCGTACTTGTGTCCCGACGGAGACACCAAAACAAGACTTTTCAGTTCTTTTTCAACACGCTTTTCCGTTTTCTCGCTCATGATCTTCCTCCTTTCTACGTTGTCGTTTCGCTACAATAGGCCAATTGCGCTACGATACTTTCAACCGTATGCCGCACTTTTTCGCTCGTTTTGCCGATCATCTCGCGGTTTTCGTACCAGTCGGTCACTAGCACATAGCAAAACAGCTTAGCCAACTCATTGGTACTGTCAAACGTATTCCCTGTTGCATTGAACAAGTATTTTTCTGCCGCATTAATCAGCGTACTAATTAAGCCGTCCTCGTCACTATGCTCAACGCGCAACCATTGCTTCGCTTCGTCGAGCGTAATAATCAAAACGATCACCCCCAATAAAAGGGGACGGGGTTGCCCCCGTCATTAGCTCAGCGCCAACTGGCCGTATACAGCCGCGCCCGTATCCCAAAATTTAATGTCGTCACGCATAATCGTGCGTAAATCCGTCGTATCGCGTTTAAATGCATCGCCGCCTTCTTTCGTTGCCGCCAATTCAAAGAATCGACGCGTGAACAATACGATAAGCTCTTCAAGATTCCCAATGAAAATGGGAGCCTTGTTCGTCGTTCCGGTGATCGACGGCAAGTAGCGATTGGAACATACGACAACTGGACGGCCAAACAACAGCTTCCGCCCCGGCTGTGTGATATCATCTTGCAGCAAGAAGCGACCGTTCGCATCTTGTTGGCTATCTAACCAGTTATATCCGTCTTGGTTGGTCAATACAATAGAACTCAAACTGATGGCCGGATCTAAATCAACGTTGAATACCTTTTTAACCGCTTTAAGATCCGCTAAATCTTTCGGAGTCATAGTCAAAAGGAGATCCGTAATCAACTTGTTACGCGTAACGACGGCTTTCTTACCAATCCAACGCGTGATGTAATTAATAATGTTCTGATCGCTATCAGCTAAAAGCTCGTTCGTAATCGGCAAGATGCCGCCGCGTTTTTTCACAGAGTACGAGACAGCCACAAATTTAGGATTATCCGTTTCCGGGAGCACGCCGTATTCATCAATCAACGCAAACGGCGTCATCGTTTCATCTTTCTCCAACACGCGAGATCCCGATAAGGTGGTCACTTCCTCGACGCGAACATATTGAGACAAGTCGTTTTGCGCTCTCATCACTTCGTAAATGCGCGTCTGGATGTCTTTCGGAACAATTAAAGACGAGTCCCCATCCGAAATTGCTGGATTGGTTCCGCCCTCATTCATGACGGCGCGTTTTTCATATTCCGCGATGATGCTTCGTTCGTCAGAAGACACAGGACGGCGACGAATCGCCTTCATAAAGATTTGCCGATACTCCTGTTCCAACTCGGCATCTTCCTTTGTGACAGCACGAGTTTCGCCGCCAACCGAATAACCGCCGCCCAGGCCTAGACCGCCACGTTCTTCTTCCTCCAATTGCCGCTGTACTTCAATTTTCTTTTGCAACGCCCGCACTTCTTCCATTCGTTTTTCAGCTTCATCGACTTTATCCTCGCCTAAGAGAGCGCGGACTTCGGCTTTCATCTGCTCCAGCTTTTGTAACATTTCGCGCAGTTCTTTATCCATACTTTTTCAACCTCCTATAGTCAAAATAAAAAGAGCCGTTTTATATCAGCTCTAACTCAATGGCTAGTTTTCGTTTTTTGTATTCGTTCGAAGCGCGTTTTTGTTGTTCCCGGTACTCATCAAGCGACCGGACCGACACTTCATTGGCCGGATAAGCAGGGAAAGCAACAGGAGAAATTTCATACAGCTCCGCGTCCAAAATGGAACGTTTGTAGATTTTTTTTCCGTCGCGATCGACTTGTGACCATTTGTCTTTCGTGACTCGCATGCCAAACGATACACCATCGACATCTCCCCGTTTGATCATCTCCCAGGCATCGTTGCCGACTGTGGTGTTCGGTAAATCCAGCTCAAAACGAAGCTCCTTCTCCGTGCTCTCCAGGCGCAACGTCCCACTTTTCGTGCTTCCAAGCACTTTAGACGTGTCATGCGACCAGAGACCGACGACACCGCGTGTTTTTAGGCTTTCATCAAACGCGCCGGCCGCGATCTCCTCGACGAATGTGTCGCCCCACCAGTCCCGCATCTCTGCACTCTCGGTGTTGTACTTGATCGATCCGGAGATGGTGCGTTTTTCTTCCCCCTCGGCCAATTGACGGACTTCAATTTTCACTGGAAGAGCCCGGATTTCCTTTGTTTCCTTCGGTGCTTGATTGCCCACTGTCACCACCTCCCTCTAGAAATGTTGATTTATCAAGGCTTTTCGGCCCCTCAGGGGTGTCCAAAAAATATTTTTCGACAAAATCCCTTACATTCTTTTTCAGTTTTGTGGATATCTTACAGACCTAGGGTGCGCTTCGCGGCCACGGCTGGACATATTTTCCTGCCGTGGGAGGAAGCGTATTCGATGCACCCTTTGGATCTCCGCGTCGCTGATGAGGACGAACCCTCCCATGTCTCCGGGCGTCTTTGCGCCAACATTCCCTCGTTCGGTCTCGTCATCAGGCGGAGGCCGGCCAAGCTCCTTTGGGGACTCAAGGTCGAATGGATACAATCACGCCAGCTTCTCCGGTGTCATCCTGTTGTCCAACGATTCTTCCGTTCGCAGGGGGAGGCCTTAGGCCGCCCGTTGCACCTGGGACAAGACGTCCTGTTTCATTCGCTCCGCGTCAAAGGCTTGTTTCTTCGTACAAATCGCAAACAGCACATTCAACAGCTTCCGGCACAAGGCGACGATGGACTGCTTTCCGGTCAGCGGATTGACGGGGCGGGTCGTATAATACTCATGCAGCTCGCGAAACGCCTCGTTGTGCCGAATCAGCGGAATCATCGCCCGAAACAGCACCGATCGCAGCCGTTTCCGTCCCGTTTGGAGATGTGCTTTTGCCCTTTGCGCTGGCCGGAGGAGTTCTCCTTGAGCGTCAGGCCCGCCAACTTCACCAATTGACGCGGGTCCCGATAGTGGGCGAAGCTGCCGATCTCCGCCAGCAGATCGATGATCGTGGCGTCTCCCAACCCGTCGACCGTTTTCAGCCATTGATACTCCATCGTCGTTTGAACCAACGCCTTCAACTCGGCGTCCAACGCGGCGATCTCAGCCTCCAATTGGCGGTATCGGCGGACGAGCGCGGCGATCTCAAACCGGGCCATCGTCGTCCCTTCCGTCACCCCAATCGAGTCCTTCGCGGCGTTGATCAACGCCTGAATTTTGGCCTTCTGCGGGCATTTCAGCCCTTCGCTTTGCCGGTACACCTCAAGAAGCTCCTCCACCGTCCGGCCGGCCATATCGGCTGGAAGCGGCGTCCACTCCAGCACCGAAAGCGCCGTTTTCCCCAGGTCGCGAAACACCGTCCAAAACTCTGGAAAATATCGGTCGGTCCAGCGGACGATCGCGTTTTTCACCGCCGTCTGTTCCTTGCGGAGCTTCTCTTTGAGCGTGCTCCCGACGCGCAAATCGGCTTCGATCTCGTGCAGCAGCCGGGGGACGAGGAATCGTCCGTCTTTCGCCAGTCTGGCGATGACTAGGGCGTCTTTGGCGTCATGTTTCGTCGGCAGGTTGTCATCGAGTTCTTTCGACCGGCACACATGCGCCGGATTGACCATGACCAACGGGATCTCGTGCTCCTCAAGGAAGTAGGCGAGGTTCAACCAGTAGTGCCCGGTCGGCTCCACCGCGACGATCACCTCTGACTTCCCGAACGCTTGCATCGCCTCCTGAATCGCTTCATACAGCTGGCGAAAGCCCTCTTTCGACTGGAAGATCGGGAACGATTTGCGAAGCACACGCCCCCGGTCATCCACGAAGCAGGCGTAGTGGGTTCGTTTCGCGATATCGATGCCCACCACAAGCGTTTGTTCGGTGACTTGATCAATTTTATAGTTTTGTGTACAATTCATCTGAAGTCCTCCTTGGTATGGTGAGTGATGTGTTTGACACCCCTGCATCATACCAAGAGGGCTTTTTTTGATCAAGTCCCCGGAAAAGCTCCTAACGGGAATGCTCCTTTCATGTACTGTTGGCCGGCCATCGTCAATGGAATAACGTTACCATTAAATACAAGCTGGTCACCGCCAGGTAAAGGTGGCCTCTCTTCTAATGCCCTCGCCTCGTTCGGCGTAATAAAACCTTTCTCAATTCCGATGCCATACGCTTCATAACGCGTTTTAATGTCGCTTCTAAGCATGCTGTCAACGTTGAATTTCACGTAATATCCAGCGTCAATTTCACTGTCAAGAAACAATTTATACGTCATCTCTTGCTCATACATTGTTAAAATCGGCAGCAATGTATCCACGTAAAACTGCCGTTGCTGTTCGGCTACATTCGTATGAGTTGCCCGGCTTAAATCGTTCAGCTGGTGCATCTTAATCCCAAACGCTGTGGCGATTTGCCGGATCGTGAGCTCTGTGTTTTCTAAAAATTGCGCATCGGACATCGTTAAACTGATGGGTTTGAACTCATACCCGATCGGCATGAGTGCAATCCGATGGCTGTTTTTTAGCCCTGATGACATTTCCTCAAATTTTTCCCTGAATTTCTTCTGCGCTTCTGGGTTTAAATCGCCCACGTACTGAACGATCCCTTTCACTTGCAACCCTTGCTTGTAAAAATTATTGATAAACCGTCCGGCCGCCGCCGCATTCTCCACAGTCGCCCGCAAATAATCAAGAGGAGGAACCCCGACAATGCCATCGAGTGTCACACCACTTTTAAAGTGCAAAATTTCGTTTGGCATGAGCTTCCGCCGCTCGGTTCCGACATCGACTTCATACCAGATGTGGTTTTTGCTGCTGAAAAGGCCGATATCGTCAATCCAAATGCGTACTCTGCTCGCATCGATAGGCCAAAACGCCACAATCCGGCCCTTTTCATCTGTCTCGATGTTGACGTACGCATTTCCATATATGTTCCGTTGCGTCTCATTGCACTTGGCGAAGTCAGAAGCTGACATATACGGATTGGGACGGAGCTTCAGCAGCTTATACAAATAGTGTTTCACTGCCTTATTGACGCCGGTTTCGTCCTCGCGATAAATCTTTAAAGGGAGTTTGGACAGCGATTCAGCTAAAATTTTAATACAGGCGTAAACGGTCGCTTCTTTCAGCGCATTTTTTCCATAAACATTGACCTCACTAGGAGAAATGCCGAGAAAATCTAAAAGCGCTGGATCATTTAGACTGTATTCCATGTAATCAGTACTTCTTCGCTCTAAAGCACGTCGGAAAAACATTCAGTTCTCACCTCCCTCACGGCGGATAACGCTTCGGCGGGTGAAGCATTGCAAAGACACCGATGGCTAAACAAGAAAAACCAAGCACATAGAGCCCTGCCGTCACGCTTAACCGGAAAGTTGCAATGTTAATGAGTATCAGGCCAATGAAAATAAAAAAATCTTCCGCATAATCACGAAAGATTTTCCGTAATTTTTTCACTTTATCAACCCCACAATTTGTCTAAAAAATCATCAGTTGCAAATTCCGATACGTCAACCGATTCGGCATTCGCAAACATCGCCCGGGCATGGGCGTTAATGAGCGCTGCCAATGGGTCAATCCGGTCTGTGCTCTTCGACTTGTCCAACATGATGTTCTCTTGAGCATCTTTTCGTGTCACCGCGTTGCCAACCGCCCACGCTAAAACAGGGTTTTTGTTATGAATGATTTTCTTTTCAAAGACTTTCGTCCGTAAATTTTTCGTAGGCTCCGTCAAATAACGAATACCCTGTGGAATTTCTACTGTCGTAAATCCATCTGCTTCAAGTTCCTGCATTAAATGCCGCGCATTGTACTTGTCGTAGCAAATTTCCTTTACCACAACGCCGTATGTCGGCTCAATTGACTTGATATATTCACGCACAAACGTATAATCGACGACCGCTCCCGGCGTGGCCGTGATCCAGCCCTGGCGAGCCCATTGATCAAACGGCATTTTATCGGTTTTAACCCGCTCATCGAGCTTTTCTTCCGGTATGAACGAGTGGGACAAGACGACAAATTTGCCGTCATTCAAAGGGATTTCGATGGAAACGCTCGTTAAGTCGGTCGTCGCCGACAAGTCAACACCTACATACGCATCCAATCCGCTGATATCCGGCAAGTTTTCCGCGCCGCAGGCCGCCCAGCGTTCGGCAGAGATATAGGCTTGCTCCCGCTTGTTGATCCAGACATTCATGTTTTTCGTTAAAAAATCATCCATTTTGTCCGGTTTTTCAAGCGCTTCTTTGAGTTTGGCACGAATATTTTCTACCCCTTCCGGATAGGAAGCCGCAATCGGGTTCGCTTTCAGCCATGCTTTTTCATCCTTAATGTCGTCAATCAAATTTCCGTCCTCGTCTTTATCCAGTTCGTTGACCATCGCGAAATATTGGTCGTTCTCAACGGGGCTGTTCGGATCTAATAGCTTTGAAACATACTGATATTCACTTCGATAGCACGGATTGTTCAAATTTGCGCCGGCCGTCGTAATGATCATCAGCAACGGCTGCGCCCTAGCGATCATACCGGAGTCAAGAATATTGTAAATCTCATCCGTGTCATGGGCGTGATACTCATCGATAATCCCGCATTGCGGGTTTAAACCGTCACCGGTCTTCCGATCCTCTTTGGAAAGTGGCCGAATAATAGACCGGCTTTTCGGGTGATGGATCGCCCCGTATTTCACTTCATACTTCCCTTTGAGTTCCGGGCAACCGGCCAACATAGCTTCAGTTTCCTTCCATACAATCCTTGCCTGTTCCGTTTTCGTCGCGCCGATATATACTTCCGACATGTTTTCGCCGAATGCCATAGCCTCATATGAGGCTACGCAAGCCAAACTTTGCGACTTTGCGTTTTTTCTGCCTACCTGCCAATACGCCTTTTTAAAACGCCGATAGTCCGTGTCCTTATGCACCCAGCCGTAAATATTGGCGAACACGAACACTTGGATTTCATGTGGACGAATATGCTGCCCTTTTAATACGCCTTTGGTGTGTTTGAAAAGCGTCATCCATTTGAGAAAACGCATCGCTTTCGTTTCGTCAAAGATATAGGGGAAGGCGTCGGTTCCCTCACGTTCGATATCCCGTAAAAACCGCATGCACGCCCATTTATGTTTCTGACAGGCAATCACACGACCATCAATGACGTCATGTGAGTAATCAATAAGCCATTGCTTTAGGCTCATACATCACCAAACTCCTGTTCAAACGGCGTCTGCTGCTTTGGTTCTTCCTTCGGCAAAGCAAGTTTCGCACGAGAGCTTGGCGTTAACCCAAATTCAACGGCCAGCGATTTCATTTGCTCGTGCAGTTGCTTTTTCTTCGTGAGGAGAGGGTGAGGAACCTTATTCGTCTCCGCCGCTTTATTGGTGTATTCAACCATGAGCCCCTCTTCCTCGATGATCTGCGAGCACTTAACATAGTTGGCATAGGCGTCGCAATACAAGGCAAGAGCATTCACATCGACGTTTGTGACCAACCCGATCTCTTTCAGCTCCTTCACGATCCGTTTAAACTCCTTCTTTGCCACATCATCGAGCCAGTTTGGCGGTCTCACCTTGTCGTCATTTGGCCGGAGCTTCGCCTCGGCCTCCTTCCGGGCATCGATTTCCTTTTTCGTCAAATGCTTTGTCCCCTGAATTAAAATCAAGTCGACCGGCTTTGCACGTCGGCCCATTTTCAACACCACCTTTCATTTAGATTTTGCCCAAAAACTGTTAACCCCCTTTTACGCCAAAAAGGGAACTTTGTGCACGCCGAGGGGCCCGCGCGGTCCATAGCCGTCCGGCTAAAAATTTTTGACCCGCCCCTCCCCATACTTTTTCTTGTCTTCAGCTGTTTTCTTGTTGTGGCAGGCGTTGCAAAGCGATTGTAAATTGCCTAGTGATAGACGTAGTGACCAATCAACACGTATCGGTACGATGTGGTCTACTACATCAGCTGGCGTGATGCGCTTCTCAGAAAGGCAATGCTGGCACAGATAATGATCACGAACCAATGCTGCATGTCGAATACGCTGCCATTCTTTGCTGTGGTAAAACTCACGAGTCTTTTTATCGCGTACGTATTCGTCATAGTAGCGATGGCGCTCGTATTTGTTTTGTTGCTCTTTTTGCTGATGAGCGTAGCAGTATCGTCCTTGTGTTAAGTTCGGGCAACCTGGAACGGAGCAAGGCTTTTTCGGTCTACTCGGCATAAAATCACTCCAAATAAAAAAGCAACCGATTATTCGGATGCTTGTCTACTGATTTCTCTTACAAATTCATTTAACACTTCTGCCGCTCTTTCTACTCCCTCGAAGTATTCCTCATCAGAAATATCATCATGTAAGAAGTAGAACGAATCAACAATTTGGTCAATTCTTTGTTGTAATTCTGGACTAGCATCTTTATAGTATGGAGAAAGAGCAGCGACTAATACTGTAAACGCTCCTCTTTGGTCAATGAAATCGGCATCAATGACTCCAGCAATTCCACCTCTTGAATCCAAATTCAATGCCCTGCGTGCCGCATTTTCCAACCTTAATGATTTCATGTGATCTCTCATTTTTAATAATCCCCCTTCCGCCTACTCAATTCGGCAAAAGGAGGCATCTTCCTACAACATTCGTTCGTCAAATTCCGACAAGGAATAGGTATTTGTACTCAGTATGTTGAATAAATACACACAGGGAGAGAAATCGGGAATTAAGGAGTTGGTAAACTTGGCAAAGAACACTGGGGACGGTTATAGAAAGGGAGCAGTAAGAGACCGCTCCCAAGTATATAATCCCAAAATCGATTCTTGGATTAAACGCGGTGAAGATGGACGTTTTATGGATGTTAAAACATCCGATAACAAACCATTTAAAGGCGTACGAAAAGAAAAATAACCATTAAGGTCACTTTCCCGATTTCTCTCCTTGAAACAGAAACGCCACTCCGGTCAGAGTGGCGCTGCATAAAAAAGTGAAGGGGAATTTAAGCTTTATTCAACCCGCCCTATACTACCATCATATCACCTCCACGACCAAACAGTATGCCAAAAATCTGCCGTTTTTCTGCCACTATTATGTCAACTCTACTTCACCAATGCCGGCTCCCCCGCTTCCTATTCGTTGTAAACATCCGCTTGGCCATCTCATGCATTTCATCTTTCGGTTTGCTGCGAATGATGTTCGACACGTCCACTGTCGTGAGCCTCCGCTTCCCGATCCGGTATCCCTTTTTATTTAGCTCCTGCACCACCTTCGTGACACTTTCCAGCTGCACATATAAGTAGACGGCTTCCTCTTCCATCGTGGCGGGCGTGTAGTTTTCGATCTTCCGAATGTATTCTTGCAAGTATTCAATTTGCTTTTTCGCTTCCTCGACTAACACTTGCTCTCCCTCCAATGAGTTCACTTCAATTTACAGACTGATGCACTCGCCAAAATCAGAAACCCCTTGATATTTCTAGTTTCATCGCCTTTTGTTTTATGAGTGCACCACACGCTTTTTTATGATGTACTACAGGATAAAAAATTAAATTTTATACTTCAGCATCGCCTTATCCATCGCATCTTGGTTGACGCCAATGTACTTCAACGTGATGTGAGGGCTGGAATGGTTGAACAGCTCTTGGAGCATAGCCACGTCTTTGGTCTGCTGGTAAAAGTGATAACCGAATGTCTTGCGAAGTGTATGCGTTCCCACCTCGTCCAACGACACATATTCGGCTGCCTCACGAAGGATGCGATAGGCTGTCGAGCGATCAATAGGCCGATTTCCTCCTTGTCGGCTTCGAAAGGCATACTCGCCGTCTTTGAGCGTCTTGGCATATTCGATCAGCTCATTTCGTATGGCCGGCGGAATTCGGATCCTCTTTTCCTTCCTCGTCTTCTTCTCCCGCAGTTTCAAGTGTGTCTGTAACAAGTCCTCCTTCTTCAATTGCAGTAGGTCTGATATTCTCAGTCCTGTGTTGATGCCGAGGACAAACAGGATGTAGTTGCGTTTGCTTCGTTGCAGCAAATATTTCTTCATCGCCGCGATCTTTTCCGGATCTCGAATAGGCTGGACAAAATTCATGATGAAGCCACCTCCTCACGGTACACTTCAATTTTCAAAGCGAAGGCAAGCTTGTAAAATGCCCTTGATTTCAACCGATAATATTTCCGCTCGCTCATGCCAAGCTCAGGATACACTTCATAGTCGTAGACATCTTCAAACGACATATATCGTCGGACAATAATGGCACGCTCCCATTTGCTTAGGCGATTTACTGCACTGGTGATCCGCCGGATATACTCTTCCCGCTCCCGCTCATAATCGACGTTACGGATTGCGATGCTTTCTGTTGAGGAGCGAAACTGATTGGACGATGCAGGCACAAGCGAGTAACACTGCGTGACCCTCGGCATTTCATCCAGCCGAAGCGTCAGCAAGTAGACGCGGTATTTCTCCAACGCCGCTTCCACCGCCCTTTTTGTGGCCGCACGATCAATCTCCGGCAGCATGAACTCTTTCAACGTTCTCCCCTCCTATCGCTGGCGAAATGCGCCGCCTTTGCCTCGTCGATAGATTGGTCGGTAGGTGCCCATCAGCTCCTTAATCTCCCGCTCCGTTAGCCGTTCCTTGTCACATTTTTGTTTCCGTTCTTTTCGGTTCCACTCCGGCCGATAGGCCATGTTATTGGCCTTGATCCATTTCCGCATTTGGTCTTGGATGGTGCGCATCTGTTTCCCCTCCTGATTGCAAAAGAAAAGAGGACACCAATCATACAAGGATCGCCTTGTATCATCAGTGTCCTCACGCTCTCGGTCTTGGACATATTTGGTTTTAATTCCATTATATCAGAACAGCTGCCTTTTGCAGCAAGATCCGGAACGTTTCTCGTCCCTTGGGCGTCACGAGTGTCTGCACATCAGCTCGTCCATTGCGTTCCCACTCTTTTAATCCAAATAAGGATGGCACGTATTGAGCATATGGCTTCAACTTTCCTTTTTGGTCTCGATATATATACTTTTTCTCTAGCAGCCAATCGATAAAAGCCTTTGGTTTCATCTTCAATTCTTTGGCCGTATCCCGGAAGTTTGTCAGCAATCGCCGATCAACAAGCGCGTCAAAGTAATCAGCTTTCGGCTTCATCGCAGCGATCTGTTCATTTTGTTTTCGGACCGTTTCCAGTGTGGCGCGGAATAACAGTTTCGTCTGTTCATCCGCATGTTTCAAATATGTCTCCACAAACAGATCATCATTCGCCACGTAGCCGCCCGTTTTCCTGATCGCAGGGATGACTTCATGTGTGATCCATCGCTTAAACTGTTTAGCCTCTGATTTCCGGCTCCCTAGAATTAATGCATATAGTCCGGGTTCGTTCACAATGAACGTTTCTTGCTTTCTTCCTAACGAATCAGTGACCGGAATTAAACTCCGCTCATCTTCATCGAGTCTTTGGACTGCTTTCCTTGCATCAGCAATGTCTAAAATTTCACAAACATCTTTAGCAACAAACCATACTTCCCCGTCTTTTACAATCGTCCGCACCTGGCTGCCGCTGTAATTAAACACCTGTTGCAGATGATTCATCCGTTCTCTCCCTCCTTAAATTCCTTTATTGACGGCTTAAAAAACTTTGAAAGCAACATGTCCTGTCTTATGCAATATTTACATACATTTTCTGCGTTATAGTCGTACAACCATACTTGATAAACGTTCGTTGTGCAGCCGCATCTTTGGCACATGTTTACCGGATAAAAACGTTCTTTAGTTGAAAAGCAATGTGCGCAAACAGAATCATAATGTTCTTGTTCTTTGTTCCAACGAGGAATCAAAATTCCTCCACATTTACATTGGTGATCCCTTTTCTTAATTAAGTCAAAGATATATTTCGAATCAGCCTCGACAACCTCTTCGAGAAAATCAAAAATCGAAAGTTGCTGCATGTGCTCACCACCTAGAACGGAAAATCATCATCCGGCCACGGGCAGCAAGCTCCCCAGTTTGCCGGATCCGCACGCCAACGATTCGCTTCGATCTCTCTACACTTTTGCTGCAAGAAGTTGATAAATTGACACAATGTCTGGCTATCTGGTCGCCCCATTTGACTAATTGCAAAGGTGAGATATGTCTCAAGCATTAACGCATCGTCATCCGATATCGGCGGAAACATGATTGGCATTTAGATCACCTCAGTTTCAATTCAAAACAACTCGCTTTCTTCAAATTTAATCCGCGCCGTTTTTCCCTTTGCCGTTTCAACGATCGTAAAACCATGCTCAACTGCTTCCGCTACTTTAGCTTTTCCTTGCACGCCGTCAATGACAATCACAAGCACCTTCCCTGGCACGACTGGATGTGAAACCGTCATGTTATCTATATCAATCTGCAATTCTTGCGCTCTTCTCACTTGGATCCCTCCGCTGTGATATAATGATATTGAGGCTGTCGGGAGGGATCCCGGCTTTTTTGTTTCATTCGATCACTTTCCACCCGCGCCGAATCCTGCTTCGCAGCTCACATTTTCGCAACGGCTCATACACATAAACTGCATCATGGTTTTCTCTGCGATATAACAAATACCATTTGGCCTTCCGCTTACGACGCTTCATTCAATATTCACATCCGAATTTAGCTTTTCAAGCGTTATTAAGTGCGCATATTTAAACTTCAACACCTCGCAATATACGACGGCATCGATCATTTCTTGCTGTAAATGCTCCAGCCACTCGGTGAACGTATAATGCGCTGGAGTCACAGTCGTTCCGTATTTCTGAATTCCTTTTTCAGTCTGTGTCTCAAGCAACTTTTGCACGTTGCGGAGGACTTGATTTTTGTTAAGTTCATCCAGCCAATGCTGAGCATCCATTGTAGTCGCCACCTCTCAATATCCGCATTCCTGGCGGTGATGGTTGAGCGCATTTTTTCGGAGATATTCAGCCTCAATTTGATCAAATGTGAAACCTAGCTGTTTCCCTAATCCAAATAACTTTTCGAGCAGGTCAATGTACAAAATATCTGTATCCACAAGCGTTCCCGTTAAGTGGCGATCTAATAGCTCTGCCGCTATTGCATTGAGTTCAATAAATGTGTATATAATGTCTGAGTCTGTATTTGGCATAACAAACGTAAAATCGTCGTTGCCTGTTTCAATGCCGATCGATAATGCAAAGTGAAGGCAGTCCACATACTCTTCAAGCAGTGGGTTATACCATTCTTGATCCTCAGGCATCATCACCGCTGGATTGCGGAGTGATGCAGTTCTTGGTCGAGGATCTCCCTTCCAATACTTGAACATCTGCCACTCGTTCGCCAGCTCGCCAAGTTCCACTTGCAGAGCTAAAACCTTGTTTGGCAACAAATCCTGCCCGTTTAGTCCTTTCTCCCGCACAATGCGCTCATCTAGTTCCCGCTGCATCTTAAACAACTTCGTCAGTTTCATCGGCGTGTCCCCCTTGATCTTGGCCAGCGCCAGTCAATGATTCGGCGGTTGTCGTCATCGTAGTATCGTTTGCGCGGACGGTTGCGATACGCTTCAAGTTCCACTGGCGTTAAATAGCTGATTTTCACTGGTCCGTGCAGTGATTGGCGTTGTTTTTTCACTTCTTCTCCCCCTAACCGTTGTCGGATTTCTTGCCGCGCCCGATGCTTATATATTTCCGGGCACTCTTCAAAGCGAATGATGGTCACCAATTGCTGTACGGTCGCCTTGGACCAATCCATGTGACTGATCACCTCTCGCTCGTTCGTATTCACGCTGAATCTCTTCTGTGGTCAGTTTTGAGAGCGCCCGGCCATCGCTGGCGGAAAAGATGCCTTGCCGGCGCAAATGCTGAATGAGCACGTACTTGAGCAGCATCACGCCGATCCCCTCCCTTCGGCTTGCAGCTTCGCAAACAACGTGTCAAGGCGTGAAACAGAATAGTCCTTGTCATTGATCCGCACCGTCAGCAGGTTGCTCCTTGTCACACCGCATCGCTCGAGAATGTCAAGAAAATCCGCCTCCGAGCATACGCTGGCCGTCAATCCAGTCACCGATCCAACTCCGTTTCGGTACTCTAAACGGATCCATAACGGATAGCCCATCGACATCACCCATCTGGATTGTCTTTATACTTTTTGAGGCGTTCCTCAAGTTCTCGGCGCGCCTGTTCGACGTCAAAGTCGTCATCCTCCGGTTGGCTATAGTCCATCTTCAGCCAGTCCGGTACGATCTCGGTGCGCACTGGAGTCCGCATCTTTCGGCCGACGTCGGAAACAGTTGAGGCTTTACGTTTTTTCAGTTGTTGCTCCCGAAATGCCAATTGTGCCGCTCTCACCTGGTCAACGGTGCGATAGCCTTTTTCGAACCAGTCACGTAAAATGGTTTCAACGTATTTCCATGTCTTGGCCCCGTTCTCCACCGCGATTTTCAATGCCTCTAAGACCAATTCCTCGGACGTATCATCGACCCAAGAAACGATCTTTTCCCCTATGTAGCTGCCGACGGTGCCAAAGCCGTTCTGTTCAACGAATTGAATAATCTCTCGGAAGGAATGCGCGCGCGCGTCTTCTTCTACTTCTTCTTTTTTCTCTGTAGTAATCTCTGTAGTATTCTCTGGTATTGGTCTGTTCAAATTGAGCGCTTCGTCTGTCCAATTTGAACAGATGGACTGTTCATTTTGACCGGATGGACTGTCGATTTCGTCAGTCGTCTGCTCATTTTGAACAGTCGAAACGTCATTTTGATCAGTCGTCTGTTCATCTTGATTAGACGACGCGAATTCAGCCAATTTGTCGTAATCGATCCGATACCATTTTGTTTTATCGATCCTCGAGCGATTGAAATTCGCCGAGACGATGATCCCGATCTTCTCCAGCTTGGTGATGATCCGACGAATGGTGCTTTCTGACCAGAAGGGAAATTGCTCCCTCCAGTCCTCGTACGTGTTATAGATCCATTTATAGCCGTCATGGACGTTTTCGCTTTTCTCGAGCCAATAATGCAGCTGCTGAACGACGATGCTTTCGTTCAGTCCGATCGCCACGGCGAGTTGTGGCAAAATAACCAACGGCTGATCATCTAAAAGCAAGGTTGCCATGTCATCCCCTCCCCTTGAAAAAGCTGTTTTGCTATGGCATGATAAAAACTAGAGTTCTGAAATAAAAAACTGAATCCCGCCAATTTCAAGCTCGGAGGCCATTTCATTAGCGATCCGCCGGCACTCGGTTACAGTGAGCGCGTAGACGAGTGCCGTTTGGATCGTCTCGAAATGGCCGTTTTCCTTCACGACAAATTCCACTTCAAATAGCATATCTTCACCCTGGAAGCATATCGTAGAATGGGAGCTTCCGGCCCTCCTTTCTCAACCAGCATCAGAAATGCCGCCTTTTTGCAACAGTTGTTTCAACTTCTCATAGACGGCTTTTGGTTCTCGATTGAGCCGATTTGCGAGCTCATCAATCGTCAATACCTTGCGATGATGCCAAAGGTAGAACACTTCCTCTGCCGACCACCGTCCCTTTCGCTTTGGTGTGTTCTGCGCCTGTTCCACAACCGGTTCTCTAGGTTGGGGATCGACCGGAGAATCACCTTCAAGAAGGGCTGCCAGTTGCCGCATCTCTTGGCTGACCGGGCAAACTTGCAAACATACGGTGCTTCGATATTTGATCCGCTCGGGGCACGTGCGGCAATGCGAATCAAGAAGTTCGCAGATTTGCAGCCGGATGTGCCTTTTTGCATGTTTATCAAGCTTATTCACGCATTCCGCTCCTCTCCCAGCTTCACAAAATCAATTTGAATGCCGCGTCGTTGCATATCTCGTATAATGCTCAACAACTGCTGACGCCGGGCTTCTTTTCGTTCGAGTTCTTGCAACTGTCTGACTAAATACTGCAACTCAGATATTTCAATAGCCATCGTTTCATAGTCGCGGTTTTGCAGCGCCTCCTGTATGTACTCGATGCATCTTGATACCTTTTGCCGCAAATCCGCCTCTTGATAAACGATCATATTGATCACTGCCCTTCCTCCTTCGTTATGATCTCCAGGCGTCGTCGCAATGACCATACATGTATTGTGGCGCGGCTCCCCTTTCGGATCGTCGCCCGCTCTCGCTCGGCCTGGCCGGCGCTCATGCGCACCGACTGAAGCACAAGCGCTTGCGGGCTGGGGCACACCCGCCGCCTGTACTCCAGTCGGCAAGCATGAGCTTGCCTTTTGGTTCGCAACATGATATGTTTGGGATAGGGCTGGTTTTTTAGGAAGCAGTGAGCGTTGGGCTTGCTGCTTTTTTCATGTTGACAAGTTTTGCTTTAGCTTCTTGCTCAATGGCTTCGATCAGTTCCGGATGATTGCGCAACTCGGCGCATACCTCCCGAACTTCCCTCGCTGTCATTAACGAACTGGCTACCCATACCACGTACATTACCACCACTCCTTTCTCGATTTTTCCAGGCGTTCGTTCATTTTCTTTTTCCACTCGAGCAGTGCTTTCCCATATTCGCTATTGAGTTTTCGCTCTTTTGAAAGCCGCACAACTTCACTTGTATACCAACGGATAGCCTCAACGTCCGTCATTTCTGCTAAATTCGGCAGTTGAAACATTGTTTTTTCCTCCTTTGTCATTGTCGGATAAATCCTTTCGCTTGCAGTTTCGCGCGATGCTTTTGCCACATTTTCCACCAGGAAAAGCCGTAATCCATGCAAATGACCGCAACGTATTGTGTCAGCGCTACGATCGCGTCGATTGCCTGCATCATTGCCTCTTCCAAGCGTTGCTTGTCAAACTCTCGAATCGACCTGGGATGATTCGCCACACAGACACTTTCGATCGCCTCGAGGGCTTCTGTGAGCTCCTCGCGTGTTTTCATCGTGACGCTTGCACGGTGAAGATCGACCATTTCTCCATCCAGCTTCACTGGCCCCCATCCGGTGTATTCCGCCGCCGCCTCGAGGGCCACCCACGGGTTATTATGCTTTTCGGCGAAATATTTCGATATGTTCGGCTGCACTCGGTACCGCCCATTTTCCTGGTGCGATACGGATTCACGAGATTCATAGATTTCGAACGACAGCTGTTGCTGCGTCATCCCTGTTTTCTGCCGCGCCTCTTTCACCGCATCGGCCGCTCTACCGCGTTTCATCCTCCGTGCTCCCCTTTCTACCATCATCCTTGAGACTTTGTGGTACAGTATCCATAGATCGGTAGCAATCCAGCACCGCCTCGGCGATTTGCCGCAGGATCGGATTGCCTTTTTGCCATTCTTGTTCAAACCATTGCTTTCGCTCCTCTGGACTCATGAGTACCAATGGGGAGTGAACGATCACCGTCGTGTTGCCATATTTAAATTCCTTCATGCCCGCATTCCCCCTTTGTTCATGTTTATGCGGAGCATGAGGGGCGTTTGATGACATTCGCTTCACCTCGCATCATAGTGTTTCACCATTGTCTGATAATCGACGGCCGGCGCCGCTTCGTTCAGCCAGTCGAGCACTTTGGCGATCTCCAGCGCCGCGTCGTCTTTCGTAAACGCTGGGTCATCCTTCAGCTGCATGATCAGCGAAAGCAACCGATGCTTCAGCTCGGCCATAGCCCATTGATCCTGAATGGTGTTCATGCTGTCACCTGCCTTGCAGGATTTTCCTTACCCCCTGTCGAATGATGCGGTGGGAAGGGGTGAAAAACAAATGGATAAATACCGACTGATAGAACTTTTGGACAATTGCACTGAGCTTTTTCATAAAACAAATGCTTTGTACCAGGAAACGGTAAACGATCCTAAAAATCCGTCACCAATCGTCAGCGTTTCCTTATCAGAGATTTATACACTTAGTGAAAAAGTCAAATTGTTTTTGGCAATGAACGAGGAACTTGCACATTATGAAATCACTTCACTGTTCAACTTTTGGAATGATGTTTACTTTGAACTAAAGGAAGTGATTGAGCAACGGGATCGAAATACATCTTGGTTGTACTCAAAATTTGAAAACTACAAAGGACAACATGAGATTGTTGAACGTATGTTAAGGGATCAAATTCAGCAATTGAATTAACATGTTGCACTGTCTCCTTCTGGGGACAGTGCCCTCCCCAATGTGAGATCCTGGGCTTCTTTAATCACATTTTTGATCTTAGCTGCACCACGTTCATAAATAAGCCGATGCAACATGCGTTCAACTTCGGTTCCATCTTTCTTTGCTTTTCCATTCTCCCAGAGGGCTGACATTAAATCGCTTATCGTCTTTGCATTATTAAGAGTGTGCTGCACCCACTTTTCAGACTCTTGTTCGATGTATTGTTCAATGATTTGAACCATTTCTTTTGATGCTTGATCCGTCATCCGCCTCACCTCCTTTACTGGTTGGTAAGGAGCCATTTCGAACTGGACAAGGAGCGATGATCATTATGAGAAAATACTTATGGCACTTGGATCTACGTACTATTCCTTGTGGCTGGGAAGAAGTGTATCAAGATGCTTTAGAAAAATGTCCCAACGGGATGCCTTTGCTTATCAAAGGGACCAAATTCTTTTATCACCCTGTTAAGTACCGTGAGACCTTATTAGAAATTTTCTCAGCCGCTAAAGAAAAGTGCCTCGAACTCATGGAACATGAGCAATTAAATCGCAAACAGCTATCTGAACTATTGGAAAACGACATCATCTTGTTTAATGTGCTTTTTGAATGGTGCCTTGAAGATGTTGAACAACCATTCTTCGATATCAATCGTTTAAAAAACAAACACCATTTCAAAAATGTTTCGATTTACTTTGAAGAAGATGACTCACCCGATGCATTGATTAGGGATTTTTATTATCTTAAGTACTTTAGAGTAAATAACGCGATAGCAAGGTAATGACTCCCTTATATGAAATCGCCGCTCTTTTGTGATGGTTATGGCGAATTTGTGCTTTTAATCGATGCAGCATGCTGTAACTGCATTCAAGCATTTCTGTTAACTCATGCGCCGGAAGAGTGAGAACGAGTTCCTCAAACTTACGGACGAGTTCTTGCTCTTTGTCTGGCACTTTGTCACCTCCTTCACAGACAGTGGGATTTGTGTCATTTTTGTTCACTAACAGTTAACTTACTGTCCAAAAAAATATCATCTGGATGGGCGTTAAAGACTTGTGCGATTTTTACGGCTAAATCATAAGTAAGTCTTCGTTTGCCGTTTTCAATCATCCAGTAATACTCCTTAGAGATACCTACTGATTCTGCAACTTGTTTGCAAGTAAGGCCGTATTTTTTACGTACAGCTTCTAACCTTTCGAGTTTCACACCTCCCACCTCCTTTTGTCGTTAACCTGCTGTTAACTAAATTATAATTAACCTAAGGTTAACTTTCAAGAGTTTTTAATAAAAAAATTTCTATTTAGTTAACAAGGAACTTAAGGCCTTTTGGTTATCTATTTGTTAACTTATAATTATTTATAGTTTATAGTACACGCGAAGAGGTGTTTTATGTGTTAGGTGACCGTCTAAGAAAGCTGAGACAAGAAAAAAAGCTCACGCAAGAAGAGCTTGGAAAGAAAATCAATGTTACAAAAGTTTCTATCTCTGGATATGAAAACGGCAACCGAACACCTGATACAGAAACACTTCAAAAACTCGCCGACTTTTTCAATGTCACCACCGACTACCTACTCGGTCGCACGGATGATCCGAATCCACCAGAGAGCGACAATGAGGAATTAGGTACGCTGGCGAGGATTAATCAACTCATCAAAGAGTATGGCATCGAGCAAATGGGGTTCTTTGATATTGAGAAGTGGAAACATCTAACCGAAGACGAAATCAGAGAAATTATTCAACATTTCGAATGGGTAGCGTATAAAGCAGCACAAAAAAATAAGTCACCAAGAAAAGACACCGAAGAATAAATAGACGAGGTGTCTTTTTTATTTTGCAGGAGGGGGATAACCATAGAAAGAATCATTAACACAAAAATTGTAGGCGTTACACGAAAAAACGAAGATGGTACATCACGACAAGAGCTAATTGCTGAATGCTATGAGGGTGAAGAATTATTTTTGGAAAGAGAACCTGATAACGAGCATGACCCAAACGCTATTTCAGTATGGAATGAATACGGGGAACAGCTAGGGTATATAAATAAAGACTTAGCATCTAGACTAGCTCCTCAGATGGATAAAGGGATGCGCGTTTCATGTTTTGTGACAGCTGTTACTGGAGGATACGATGACAAATCTTATGGCTGTAATATCAAACTTATTTTAGATCCGCATCCCAAAGAAGAGGACAACACATTCATTAACGAGATTAAAACAAACACTTTCGTCTATTCAATCAATAATAAAGAACCAGCAATGGATGTTACAAATGCAAATCAAGATACGCAAATACACGTAGTTAAAGGCTCCATACCTCAACATCAAAATACCAAAGGTACAAAAAAATCAAGAGAAAAAACAAAGTTCAGCTGTTTAGGGTGTGGATGTTGGGTTTTTATCATCGTCGTAATTGCCTTGATCATGATAGCTATTTTTTAATTTATAAAAATTTATTATAGGGGAATAATATGTTGTATGTACCAATAATGAAATTTAAACAAGGGGAAAAAGATGCTCTTTATCAACTGCCCGTTGAGTTAAAAGAAAAAGTGGTTCCTTTATTCGAAATTACTCCTGATGTTATCCAAAAGGAAAAATCCCTAAGTATTTCACAGATATGGGAGCGTCCATACTTTTTTGATATCTCTCCAGAGTACTATAGCGAATTATCAGATGAAGAATATCTTTCCCTACTAACAAAATGCCAAGGGATGTTATCCCTGTCATCAAACTAGCAGACAATTCGGACAGAATTGAAAATGTTATCACGAGAGTTCAAAAGGGCATTGCCGTTAGAATTTATTTAGACGAAATCTTGGATGATAGTTTCCAAAAATTATTTACAGATTTAACTTCCCGGTTAAACCTGCAAGAAATCGATTTGATCATAGATGTGCAATTTGTCAGTGCAGGAGAAATAAACATAAAATCAGCTCTTATAAAAGAAGCATTGAACAGGATTAACAATATGTCTGAATTTCGGACAATAATTGTTGCTAGCAACTCATTTCCAGAAAACCTTTCAACTTATGATAAATACAGATTAGTGACCATTCCTAGAAATGAAAGTAAGTTCTTTAACAAAGCGAAACAGCATTTTGAAGAGAAAGGAATTAAAATCGTTTATTCTGATTATGGAGTGAATCATTGGACTTATTTTGAATACGTTCCAGGTATGCAGGTAACATTTAACATTAGATACACTTACTATGATAATTTTGTAATTTACCGAGGCGATTCGATCAAACGAGGTGGTTTTAATTTTGCGAAAGTTCAAGAGGCATGCAACGAACTCGTAAATTCGAGCTACTTTCTTGGCAAGGATTTTTCTTGGGCAGACCAAGAAATATACGACAAAGCACATGGTATAGTCAATAAACCTGGCAACCCAACAACTTGGAGAGCGTTAGGGACGAATCACCATATAGTGTTCATCCTAAACTATCTCTCCAACCAATTCTAGTTTTTAACGTTTCTCTAGTGAAATTTCTAATATCGTTAAAGCTAATCGATTCTAAAACCATTTTTTTTAATTCCGGTTTGGGCTTGCGAGAAAAATTTTTTACGTTTTTTTGCTTGAGAAGAGACTTAATCTCGGCGTTCCACAATAAGTCGAGAAGATTTTCCCCTGAAACATTTTTGTTTTTCTTGCAAGCCCTAATCTTCTTTAAAGAGACTTGATTGAATTTATTCAAATAGGCAACTTCTATTCCCCAATGTTCTGGCACCAATTCCACAATGTTTGAAGCAAATTTCTTCCCTACCACAATGGTTATTTTATCAAATGTTTTATCGTACCATTCTATTTGTCGAGCAAGACGCTCTAGCGTATCATGATCACTTTTAATTTCGTACCCGTGCAGAAAACCATTAGCGACAACAATATCGGCCCGAGCACGTCCATCGCAAATGGACAGCTCTTCAATAATTCTGTAGTGCTTATTTTGATTTTCCTTTTCAATTTTTTTAATCAATTCCGCCCTGATATCAAAATCAGTAAGCATATACATCGCTCCATAACACTTTATTCAAATTTTCATTTTACCACAAAATGCCCACTAAAAGAATAATGAGCGAACAAGTTATCCTTATTGCCAAAAACAAACATTTGTTCGTATAATCTCCTTAGGGAGGGGATTATATGGACTTGCGTCATTACTATACCACCGCACTCGAAGATTGGGTAACGAACCTGTATCAACGACTCGGTCTTTTCCGTCCTTCTCAGATCGATCCGGTATACATAGCTCGACGGATGAATATTTTCCTGCGCGAGAAACCTTTTCCGTCATCCCATCAAGTGGTCGGCCGGTTCCGTTGCATCGTCATTGATTCTCGCTTATCTCTTGAAGAAAAGCGTGAGGCCTTTTTTCATGAATTGTGCCATGTGCTTCGTCATGCCGGAGTGCAAAGCATGCTGCCGGAAGCGTTCCGTGAACTCCAGGAATGGGATGCCAATCACTTTACCAAGTATGCGGCCATTCCGTTCCATATGCTGAAGTTTATTGATTGGAACGAGCCGCACATAATTGAACACATGGTAAATATGTTTAAAGTGACTCCAGAATTATGCAAAAGTCGCCTGTCACAAATAAAAAACCGAATATTGATCAAACAATAGTCCCGACAGTGGACTATTTCTTTTATTGTGTATGGTGATAGCAAGTTATATACTGGGATAGAGGTGGTTTTATGTATAGGCCGAGAAACTTGGACGTGTTCATCTACCTTCGCAAAAGCCGCAAGGACATCGAGGAAGAGAAAAAAGCTGCTGAGTCCGGCGCGTCATACGATACATTGCAACGGCATCGGGATAACTTGCTGGCCGTAGCGCGTAAAGAAGGCCACAATATACTCGGCATCTTTGAAGAGATTGTGTCCGGCGAGTCCATCGCTGAACGCTCCGAGATTCAGAAGCTTTTGCGCGAACTAGAAACGGGAATCGCTGACGCGGTGCTTGTCATGGACATCGACCGCCTCGGCCGTGGTGATATGCTTGACCAAGGCATTTTAGACCGTGCCTTTCGCTATTCCGGGACGAAAATTATCACCCCGACGGAAATATATGACCCGGAAAGCGAGACATGGGAGCTCGTTTTCGGAGTAAAGTCCATCGTGTCACGCGAAGAGCTCAAAGTCATTACGAAGCGCCTCCAAGGTGGTCGACGCGACTCGGCCGCTAAAGGACGTTCCATCTCAAAAAAGCCGCCATACGGCTATCTTCGCGATGAAAAGTTAAAGCTCTATCCTGATCCGGAAACGTCATGGGTTGTGGTAAAAATCTTTGAGATGATGCGCGACGGACACGGACGCCAGGCAATTGCCGCTGAGCTTGATCGACTTGGAGTGAAACCGCCCGATGAGAAGCGATCCTTTTGGTCTCCTTCGACGATCAGCGCTATTATCAAAAACGAGGTGTATCTCGGGCATATCATCTGGGGCAAGGTGAAATACATTAAGCAAAACGGCAAGTATAAACGCAAGAAAATGCCGAGAGAGCGCTGGTATGTCAAAGAGAATGCCCATGAGCCCCTCGTGTCCAGGGAACTCTGGGAAGCCGCCAACAAGGCATATCGGAGCCGCTGGCGCCCTTCTACGGTGGAAAGCAAACCGTTAGCCAACCCGCTGGCTGGATTGCTGAAATGCGAAGTCTGTGGCTATACGATGTGGTATCAGCCGCGTAAAGACCGCCCTCATCCGCTTGTGCGTTGCCCAAATCCGAAATGCAAAGGCGTGCAAAAGGGTGCGCTTCTGCCACTCGTCGAGGAGAAAATCTTGCAATCTCTCGCCGAGTTCGTCGATCAGTTTGAAGTGCAGGAGGAAGCTCTTGCCCGAAAAGAGCAGCGTTCGGTCATCCCGCTAAAGCAAAAAGCCGTCGAGAAAAAAGAAAAAGAGCTCCAGGAGCTCCATAAACAAAAAGATGCACTGCATGATCTACTCGAGCGAGGCATCTATACGATTGAGACGTTCCTGGAACGCCAGCACACGATCGTCAATCGGATTAAGAAAACTAAAGAGGAAATCGATCAACTGCGGGAGGAAATCACTAAGGAGCAGCTGAAAGAAAAGAACATCAACGAGTACATCCCGACAGTCAAGAAGGTGCTCGACGCCTACCGCCTCACCGATGATGTAGAAAAGAAAAATCGCCTTCTCAAGTCGGTGCTTGAGAAAGCGACATACCTGAGAAAACCGGAGTGGACGAAAAAGGACCAGTTTACGATTCAGCTTTACCCTAGGATTTAGAGGCAACGGCCTCCTTTTTTTCTGCGGAGAAGAAATATTTCAGGGCCTCGAACACATCGGATTTTTGTTTCAAGATATAGTATTTGAATTTCTCATGTTTCATGCTGCCGTATGCACGCATAAGTGTAGAGGGTGTACGGTTGTACTG